>NZ_JANUEI010000031.1:0-1599 GCF_024809915.1 Serratia sp. BIGb0234 | reverse complement strand
CCCCCCATGTCAGGGTAGTTGTCGCCTCCAACTGAAAAATCATCAGGGGGTTGGAGACGATATTTATGAAGACCTATTCACCCGAGCGTAAAGCGGCTGTGATCGCCAGAATGCTGCCACCGCACAACCAATCTGTCGTTCACATTGCCCGAGCTGAAGGGATACCTATCAATACGCTTTATACCTGGCGTTCTCAGAGCGGCGTTGTCGGGGGTCAACCCAAACCTCCGCTGGCATGGCCGCAAGAGGCCCGCTTTGCTGCGTTGATTGAAACTGCGCCCCTTTCTGCCCATGCTGTTGCTGAATACTGCCGCCGTAAAGGCCTCTACCCCGAGCAACTTCAGCAATGGAAGGACAGTTTTATGCAGCCCACTCAACGCGAAGAAAAAGCAGAAAACAAACGGTTAAAAAAAGAAAACCAACAACTTACCCGTGAGATTGCCCGCAAAGACAAGGCGCTGGCGGAAGCCGCGGCACTGTTGATACTGGAAAAAAAGTTCAAGGCGTTGTTCGGCGAGGAAGGCGAGGTCGAATGACGCGAAGCGGCGACCGCCAGAAGGTGATGACACTGGTTCAGGAAGCGGTCGATGGCGGTGTCCGATTAGCACAGGCCTGCAAGCGCATAGGTCTGAGTCTGCGGACACTGCAGCGCTGGAGAACGAAGCCAGACGACCGGCGGGCCACATCCCCACGCCCCGTGCCGAAAAACACGTTGAGCGTTGAAGAGGAACTGCAGGTGCTGGCCATCTGCCATGAGCCGCGGTTCGCCAGCCTGCCGCCGGCGCAAATCGTGCCCATACTGGCCGATGAAAACCGTTATATCGCCAGTGAGTCGACGTTTTACCGGGTGCTGCGCCGCGCCGGCGAAGTCACGCACCGGGGCCGCCAACAGGCGCCGCAAAGTAAACCGTTGGCGACCTGGAAGGCGACAGCGGGCAACCAGGTGTGGTCATGGGATATCACGTGGTTGAAGTCGCTGACAGCGGGCCATTGGTTCTATCTGTATCTGATAGAAGACGTGTTCAGTCGCAAAATCGTGGGTTACGAGGTACACCTGGTCGAAAGTGGTGAGAATGCGGCAGAGCTGCTGAAGCGGACTGTGCTGAGCGAGCGCTGCTGGCAGGAGCCACTGGTACTGCATGCGGATAACGGCGCCCCGATGAAGTCACAGGTGCTGCAGGTTAAGCTTGCGGAGCTAAAGATAACGCCGTCGCACAGCCGGCCGCGGGTAAGCAACGACAACGCCCACGTGGAGTCGTTGTTCAGGACGTTGAAATATGTACCCTCGTGGCCAGAGAAGGGCTTCGCGTCGCTGGAAGAGGCGCGGGCCTGGGTAGAAACCTTTGTTGGCTGGTACAACGAAGAGCACCGTCACAGCGGCATTCGTTATGTGACGCCGGGCCAACGTCATCGCGGTGAAGACGTGACGTTACTGGCGACAAGGGAATCGGTGTATGAGGCAGCAAAAATGCTGAATCCGCATCGCTGGTCAGGGAAGACGCGTAACTGGAAATGGCAGAATGAAACATGGTTGAATCGGGAGCGGGAAACCCTGGCTGCTTGAATCAACTGAGGCGACAACTACCTTGACACGCACCG
>NZ_JANUEI010000030.1:0-2189 GCF_024809915.1 Serratia sp. BIGb0234 | reverse complement strand
CGGGTAAATTAACCCACTAACGACGCCGGATATATGGTCGCAAACCGTATCGAACCAGTACTTGTAACACCCGGGGCGTCCATATATGGTCAACTAAATCAGTGTCCTATTTTAGTTGACCATTACAATACGCCACCCATTTAACGCATAAGGTGATATCGATAACTGGAGTCTTCCTCACTACTAATGTTAAACAAACAGGCTGGTTGAGCCCTGACAAGCACAACCTTGAACAAAGAGTATGAGTCAGATACTTCACGTCGGTGTATGGTCAGGCTTTGTGCAAAACTAGGCTAGGTATCTGTAGTGGCGTAGAGAATAAAGGGATTTTCGAAAAAGCCCCTGCGGATTTCCGCAGGGGAGCTGGTTTTGTTTATCTTTATTGTTTTTTCCCCCTGGTGCCTCTTGTGGCGGTACTGCGTACTCGCAAACAACACTAAGCAATACTTAGTACAATTGCAAGCTACAAACGAGAAAATTTGCCAGACGAATGCAACTGGCGATAATTGTTCATGTTACCAAAGCGATTAAAGGCAGCTCGACTTGCTGCAGGATTATCACAGCAAAAACTCGGGGTCCTTGCTGGCATTGATGAGGCTACAGCCAGCGCACGCATGAATCAATATGAGAAGGGCGTTCACTTGCCTGATTTTTCTCTGATGGTACGAATTGCAGATATCCTAGATGTACCTTCTGCCTACTTTTATGCAGTGGAAGATGAACTGGCAAAGGAGATACTCGAATATCAGAAGCGAAGAAACACCTGAAATTCTACTGACAATCTTGGGCTGGGCTCTCGCCTGTACATGCAATAATGCTTAATGTTAGATTGAAAATTCTCACGCAACATTCCCAATTGGGAAAGCAAAACAATATCACGACCTGCCTGCAATAAACTTGACAGAGCAGTAGAAGTACTGAGTGGGTGCAGCCCTCGCTGGAAAATTAAGACGCCGCATAAGATTATCAGGTCCAGGTGACGGACGGAACGCCTTTATATTAGGCTCAGCAAAATGACTAGTTTTGCTACTGCACTCTAATGCGATAAAAACTCTGGTCACGATGTAATTAAAGATAAGCGTACACTTAGTATCTTCTGGTGATTTTCTTATACATTTGACAAAGGGGTTTCCACTAAATCGGTAGTGGTAACCAAAAGTCAGATACTCAGAAAATATTATCGCCGACAGAGGAAAAAACGCCATCCTAATTATTCTCCTGAATTTAACCAACGGCTTGTTACCGCCAAACACATATCCCAAATCAATGCAGCGTTAAACATTCGGGAAACTTGGAGACAATGAATGCCAATTCATATTAATGGTCCGGATAGGTGCCGATTAATGAGTACAGGAGCGCTGCCCGCTCGCCACCGCTGTCAGAGCCCGCGAACAGCCAGTTTTTCCGCCCAACAGCGACACAACGCAGTGCGTTTTCCGCGATATTATTGTCGATCTCCACCCAGCCGTTACGGCAGTACTCGTTCAGACTGTCCCATAACTTCAGCATGTAGGCGAACGCCTTCGCCGTACCTGAGTGCCGCGACAACGTTGACATCTGTTGCTGTATCCAGTCGTACAGTGACTGCATCAGCGGTGCACTACGTTCTTTTCTTAACGCCAGTCGTTCTTCTGCCGGGCTACCCCGGATCTCCGCTTCTATGGCATATAACTCACCTATGCGTTTCAGGGCTTCCGTCGTGACGGCTGTTGGGGAACGAACGTGAACGTCATGGATTTTGCGCCGGGCATGGGCCATGCAGGCGGCTTCGGTGATGCTGCCTGTCTCATACAACGCCCTGTATCCACCGTAGGCATCTGCCTGGAGAACGCCGCTGTAACCTGCCAGATGCTGCTGTGGATGAAGCCCTTTACGATCCGCTGAGTACGCGAACCAGACTGCCGGGGCATTAACGAACCTGCATTTCTGTCATCGCGAACGTACACCCACAGGCGTCCGGTCCGGGTTTTACCGCTGCCCGGCTCTTGCACCGGTACCGGGATATCATCACCATGCACCTTACCCGGCATCAGAACATACTGCCGTAACGCATCGTACAGAGGTTCGCTCACCGCCCCGGACCAGCGACCCAGTGCCCCCCATGTCAGGGTAGTTGTCGCCTCCAACTGAAAAATCATCAGGGGGTTGGAGACGATATTTATGAAGACCTATTCACCCGAGCGTAAAGC
>NZ_JANUEI010000029.1:0-2449 GCF_024809915.1 Serratia sp. BIGb0234 | reverse complement strand
CCTTAAAGGCCCAGGGAAGACTCATCTCGAGGCAAGTTTCGCGCTTAGATGCTTTCAGCGCTTATCTTTTCCGCACTTAGCTACCGGGCAGTGCCATTGGCATGACAACCCGAACACCAGTGGTGCGTTCACTCCGGTCCTCTCGTACTAGGAGCAACCCCTCTCAATCTTCCAACGCCCACGGCAGATAGGGACCGAACTGTCTCACGACGTTCTAAACCCAGCTCGCGTACCACTTTAAATGGCGAACAGCCATACCCTTGGGACCTACTTCAGCCCCAGGATGTGATGAGCCGACATCGAGGTGCCAAACACCGCCGTCGATATGAACTCTTGGGCGGTATCAGCCTGTTATCCCCGGAGTACCTTTTATCCGTTGAGCGATGGCCCTTCCATTCAGAACCACCGGATCACTAAGACCTACTTTCGTACCTGCTCGAGCCGTCACTCTCGCAGTCAAGCTAGCTTATGCCTTTGCACTAACCTCACGATGTCCGACCGTGATTAGCTAACCTTCGTGCTCCTCCGTTACTCTTTGGGAGGAGACCGCCCCAGTCAAACTACCCACCAGACACTGTCCTCACCCCAGATTATGGGGCCGAGTTAGAACATCAAACATTAAAGGGTGGTATTTCAAGGTTGGCTCCACGCAGACTGGCGTCCACGCTTCAAAGCCTCCCACCTATCCTACACATCAAGGCTCAATGTTCAGTGTCAAGCTATAGTAAAGGTTCACGGGGTCTTTCCGTCTTGCCGCGGGTACACTGCATCTTCACAGCGAGTTCAATTTCACTGAGTCTCGGGTGGAGACAGCCTGGCCATCATTACGCCATTCGTGCAGGTCGGAACTTACCCGACAAGGAATTTCGCTACCTTAGGACCGTTATAGTTACGGCCGCCGTTTACTGGGGCTTCGATCAAGAGCTTCGCCTTGCGGCTGACCCCATCAATTAACCTTCCAGCACCGGGCAGGCGTCACACCGTATACGTCCACTTTCGTGTTTGCACAGTGCTGTGTTTTTATTAAACAGTTGCAGCCAGCTGGTATCTGCGACTGGCTTCAGCTCCGAGAGCAAGTCTCTTCACCTACGCGCCAGCGTGCCTTCTCCCGAAGTTACGGCACCATTTTGCCTAGTTCCTTCACCCGAGTTCTCTCAAGCGCCTTGGTATTCTCTACCTGACCACCTGTGTCGGTTTGGGGTACGATTCTGTGTTACCTGATGCTTAGAGGCTTTTCCTGGAAGCTTGGCATCAACTACTTCTGCACCGTAGTGCATCGTCATCACGCCTCAGGGTTAGTAAGTAACCGGATTTACCAGGTCACTCCCCCTACACGCTTAAACCGGGACAACCGTCGCCCGGCTAGCCTAGCCTTCTCCGTCCCCCCTTCGCAGTAACACCGAGTACAGGAATATTAACCTGTTTCCCATCGACTACGCCTTTCGGCCTCGCCTTAGGGGTCGACTCACCCTGCCCCGATTAACGTTGGACAGGAACCCTTGGTCTTCCGGCGAGCGGGCTTTTCACCCGCTTTATCGTTACTTATGTCAGCATTCGCACTTCTGATACCTCCAGCAACCCTCACAGGCCACCTTCAACGGCTTACAGAACGCTCCCCTACCCAACAACGCCTAAGCGTCGCTGCCGCAGCTTCGGTGCATGGTTTAGCCCCGTTACATCTTCCGCGCAGGCCGACTCGACCAGTGAGCTATTACGCTTTCTTTAAATGATGGCTGCTTCTAAGCCAACATCCTGGCTGTCTATGCCTTCCCACATCGTTTCCCACTTAACCATGACTTTGGGACCTTAGCTGGCGGTCTGGGTTGTTTCCCTCTTCACGACGGACGTTAGCACCCGCCGTGTGTCTCCCGTGATAACATTCTTCGGTATTCGGAGTTTGCATCGGTTTGGTAAGCCGGGATGGCCCCCTAGCCGAAACAGTGCTCTACCCCCGAAGATGAGTTCACGAGGCGCTACCTAAATAGCTTTCGGGGAGAACCAGCTATCTCCCGGTTTGATTGGCCTTTCACCCCCAGCCACAAGTCATCCGCTAATTTTTCAACATTAGTCGGTTCGGTCCTCCAGTTAGTGTTACCCAACCTTCAACCTGCCCATGGCTAGATCACCGGGTTTCGGGTCTATACCTTGCAACTATTCGCCCAGTTAAGACTCGGTTTCCCTACGGCTCCCCTATACGGTTAACCTTGCTACAAAATATAAGTCGCTGACCCATTATACAAAAGGTACGCAGTCACACCACGAAGGTGCTCCCACTGCTTGTACGTACACGGTTTCAGGTTCTATTTCACTCCCCTCGCCGGGGTTCTTTTCGCCTTTCCCTCACGGTACTGGTTCACTATCGGTCAGTCAGGAGTATTTAGCCTTGGAGGATGGTCCCCCCATATTCAGACAGGATGTCACGTGTCCCGCCCTACTCATCGAACTCACA
>NZ_JANUEI010000028.1:0-2926 GCF_024809915.1 Serratia sp. BIGb0234 | reverse complement strand
TTGGAATAATCTCCGTTCAGTTAACGCGTGGATTAACGGATTGCAAGAGCGCGGACGAAATTTACGCTCCGCGTTCTTTTCTGGCTCATCCTATATATAACAATAAAGATCTAATAAACCCGGACACTTTGTTAGAGATATAATGAGAAGGTGACGCCTCCAATTAGTAGAACATGTACTTTTCAATGAAGGCCACGATGACTTTTTCATGTAACTCAACAGAGCGTGAGAAGCTGATGGTTTTGCGAGTGAGTCTTTTGATTCATGTACGCATGGGTCAGGTTGTTACGCTCAAGGCGCGGAGTGAAGATTTTTCCAGTCAGATGCTTATCCTGCGGCACTTATCTGGCATAGCTCCCCCCCCCCCCAGTTATCACTGGTTATCATGCCGATACTGAACGGGGTCAACAGTGCGAGTAATTCCCGACAGGTCTCATCGGTTCGGGGACCGAAAGTGTGAGCCAGACCGCCGCCTTTTTTTGTGTTATATGCGTACCATAAGCAGTGCAGTTGAGTCTTGCTGCCGATGAAACCCCATTTCTCATCGAGTCGCCATATCAGCATGAGCGACAGGAGGCGACGTTATCCTGAGGGTGTGAGTTTTTTAAAGACGGATGACGGTGTTGATGCCGATCTTCAGCACTCTGGAAGTATGCCGGCTCCCGGAGCCGTTGAAAGCCATTTCAACAATCTGCAATCTTCTCTTTCACTCCAGGTTTACGGGCTTCATAGATGTAGGATAGCTGAAATACCCGATGGCAATCACGACAGCGAAACCTGTCCGAACCTTTCTGATTCTGGCCATGCAGATGAACATTAACGCTGGCCATAAGCAAACCTCAAAGAACGTATTATGCATCCCATTCCACCAATTGGATGCATCACCAATAAACATGTAAGCTCATAAACTCATTTCAGCTTATCCTCCATGGTTTTGATGATGGTGGCTATGTGTAACGGCTCATAATCGAAATCCCTCGAGATCGCAATCAACGCAATTTTCGGCTCACATTAAGTGACAATGAGCTCGCAATCATCTTTTCTGGCTTGCAATCCATTATCATGTGCTCACGATAAATGATAATGAAATCCTGCCCGCCCACTTTAGCGCTATCGATACCGCGACAGGCAGCCTCTGGTTAGCGCTCCACCGCCCGGGTTGGTACCTGTTCACTGATAAGTGAACAGTGCAGTGTGACGGGATTGCGACCCACGTCCGTCAGCACACCATCGATAAAATCACAGGCGAGAATATTGTCAGGCCAGTGACGACGTGCCGAGTAGACGTTGACATTCACGTACACACCGTCGTTGAGCCACCCGAGTCGACCGGTCTTCATCATTTGTGATGTAAAGTGGGCCATGCCGCCTTCTGCCGGAAGATTGATTTCTGCCCGCCCCAGATTGATTTGACCGACCTCATCCGCAGAAGTCTGCTTCTGAGGCACGGGCCACCCATACCAGCTGGCAGATACCGTGATACTTTCACGCCCCTGCATCAGGTTTTTCCTGGCTGCTGGCGACAGAACAACCTGAACCCGCAAAACCGGTAAGGACTGGGCAGCTTCTGCCAGTTTGGTTCCCCGGACATTCCAGCCAATCACCAGAACCAGAAGTAACACCCAGAGGTCATATCGTTTCAGTGCTTTCATCATATTGGCAGCCCCACTGCCAGCATCCTGCCCCGCAGTTCTGCCGTTCTGGCCGGGTCGAGCTGATGGTTGAACATGGCCCTGATCTCTGCCGGTTTGGCATCAAACTGTTCCACCATGTCTTTCAGTCGATAACCATGACGCGTTAATGTCGGCTCTAAATCGTCAAGTTGGCGGGAAAGTACCGATTCAACCAGGGCGGCAGTTATCGGTTTTTCTCCTGTCTGATAACCTGCCTCCAGGGCCAGCGTCAGATGCAGTTGAACCTGAAGTGGCGTACGCAGTTTCATTGCCTGCAGGTCGATGGCGTCGGCGGTCAGAATGTCTTCCGGCTTGCCTTTCCCCATACTGGTTTTCAGTAGCCACTGAATATATTCCCGTTGGCTACCGGCGATCCCATCCAGCGTAAAGATATCCGTACGATAGCCGATCTCCTCAATGGTCGGGCGCCGCAGATCATTGCGCAGTTTGGGGTGACCGGCCAGAACAACCGACAGCCGGCCGCCACCGTCTTCCACAACCTCCA
Source organism: Serratia sp. BIGb0234 (assembly GCF_024809915.1). Classification (NCBI taxonomy): domain Bacteria; kingdom Pseudomonadati; phylum Pseudomonadota; class Gammaproteobacteria; order Enterobacterales; family Yersiniaceae; genus Serratia; species Serratia sp. BIGb0234. The sequence continues at coordinate 748 of NZ_JANUEI010000028.1, read as the reverse complement.
TCAGCCTTTTGAGTCCGAACAGTGTATGCCCGTTCAGGTCATGCGCTTCATCGACGAACAATGCCACTGGCCGTTTTCCTTTTTTGACAAGTTCCTGTAACTCACGCTCGCGTCGTTCGCCCTGTTTGGGGATCTGGACCTGTTTATCCCGAATTAAATCGTAAAAGAGCGCGTTGATTAGCGTGGCCAGTTTAATGCTGTGCTTTTCAATCGACTGGGAGCGGGCTACGGTAATTTTATTTACCTCCCTGAGGCGCTGCTGCAAACGCCGTAGCGTGACTGTCTTGCCGCTGCCAACCTCGCCACAAACGGCAATTAACCGGCCTTCGTGGATAGCACCGCGGATGTCCTTGATAAGCTGCTTACGGTGAGCCGTCTCATAGTACCGGGATCACGATACTGCCGATCAACAGTAGATTGAATTTTCTTGGTGTTTCGCGCCAGGTGAGCGGCATGCCACATAGTCCGACGAAAATCGCCGGCAGCAGCCAGAAAATAATCAGCGGATAATCGCTACCATCATGACCGGTGAAAAAACGCCAGTACATGGCCGGTAAGTCACGCCACTCCACCCTAGGGATCCAACCAACGTCTCCGCCGACGCGCAACTCGGGGATATGCATTAGCAGATTAATCAGCACCAGTAGCCACGGAATCCCCCCATGTCAGGGTAGTTGTCGCCTCCAACTGAAAAATCATCAGGGGGTTGGAGACGATATTTATGAAGACCTATTCACCCGAGCGTAAA
>NZ_JANUEI010000027.1:0-3584 GCF_024809915.1 Serratia sp. BIGb0234 | reverse complement strand
ACTGGAAATGGCAGAATGAAACATGGTTGAATCGGGAGCGGGAAACCCTGGCTGCTTGAATCAACTGAGGCGACAACTACCTTGACACGCACCGTAATCCCGGTGTCCCATGAACGATTGCAGGATCTTCGGGTGTACCCGGTTATAGAGCAGATGCATGGCAAAACTGTGCCGAAACGTATGAGGGGTGATGCTTTCAATGGAGAAGTGCATTCCGTTTCGTTGCGCATTACCCAGGGCATCCTTCAACCAATTGCGGGCGGTATCATCGGAGATCTCCCAGACCGGTTTGGTGATAAAGCGGGTAAAGGTGGCCAGATGATCGCGCAGCCGGCGCGCAAAACCGGGGTCAAGCAGCGGCACGGTGCGTTTCACCGGCGACTCTTTCCCGGGGCGGCCGCGACGGCCTGCTGTTTGGTTGCGCTGTTTTAAGGTTCGCAGCACGACAAAGGGTTTGACGGCATCGAGCACAATGTCTTTCGGTGTGACGGCCAGGGCTTCGTTGATGCGCGCGCCGGTGTTCCATAAAAAATCAAACAGCATTCGCCGGCGCAGATCGGCAATGTTGTCGAGCAATAAGATGATCTCCGGTGCCAGCAGATAGGCCGGTTGATCCGACAGATTCAGCGCCATTCGACGCATGGCCACGGCCTGAGCAAAATCAAAGTAGGGGCTGGGGAGCGCTTCCGTACCGGAGGCGGCAGATTCATAGGCTATCAGTGACACAGTTCACCTCGTAAATTCAGAATGGCCCTATCAGAAAATTCCTCCACCTTTCTCTACCAACCGGTCCTCGGGCAAGCGGAGAATCAGGGATCTCTCCCGATCGCGCTACGTAAAATCTGCAGTACTATGGCCCTGATAAAAATTTATTTTTTACGTAGCGCAATCAGCTGAAGATTCACCCATTTTCGGCGGAGGAGGGCGGGTACTGGCAGAAAACTCAGCCCCTATTGTGCCTGATAACGCCACGGTGATCGTTCGCAATAAATCTGCTGCCGCGGATCTGCAAATCGGTAAAACTGGAGTATAACGGATAAATACCGAGGGGTGGGGATCCAAATACTGGCGGCGGCTGACGCCCGTCAAACCGCCGCCAGAGGTTAAAAACACCCTATGCAGTGTTAAAAACCGCACCCAATATACCATATATAGGTTATCCACAGAAACGGGGGATAACTTCTGTACAAGTCGGCTTTCCTCGCATAAAGCCGAATGATGGAGAGCTGGATGAGAATGGTGGGTATATACGGGCGATCAAGAACGGCAAGGACGGTGATCGGTCAGCCACTCCGTTTCGTTTCCGGCTTCTGGAATTATCCCCGAGCTCGGAAGCAAATAATCGACACCGGCCCGTAACGCGGGGCAGGGGGCGGGGCTTAAACACAACATGCAGGGGCTGTTACTGACCTACAACCACTGCATCTTGCGTTTATGAGGCAGGGCGGGGCCTTACCGGAAATACAAAAGCGGAAACCTCGATCACTGCCAGAGTGAGCAGGGGGAACGCGCCTGAGTCCGCTTACGCACCCCACCAGGTTTTATGCGCTGGCGAGAACACGCTCGGCACAGGGAGTCCATTTTGGCCTGCAAGCAAAGCCGTAAACACAGCCGTATCATATTCTTTATCGCGTCGAATTAAGCACTTTTTGCTTCCATTCTTCGTAACTTAACTCACTCTTATAGAGTTTTTTCCATTGCCGCCAGTATTCATGCTGGGCAGATTCAAATGCTTCCTCTTCGTTAACCTCTTTTATTTTAACACGTGTTTCCTTCTACCGTTTTCTTTTATAGGATGTAGCCATTCCCACACCGGGCTTATATTTAAGGCATCCATCATTCATCATTCATCATCCTAAAATACACCCACTGACCATGATGGAAACACAAAAGGTTACCGTGGCCGCGATAAAAAATGTACATCGAACCGATGAATATAGAGAAAAAAATATACAGGATATTCAACCACTCTATCGGGAGAGTTTTCCCCCATAGTTTCATCGCAATGTTCAAGTCATGTGGTTTCCATTTCAGAAAATGATTCATGACCACGAATTTAAAAAATCATTTTATCCTGTGAACTTTCAAATCTCATCTTGGCCATAACGTCCTCATTGAGTAATTGCGGGTAAGGTAGAACAAACACACGCCCACGGCTAATGAAATTTATCCCAAACCAGAAAATTTTAAATACCTAAAATCATCATATCGATTGCAGAAACCAGTTGATCACGTAAGTGTGAAGCATCCATTATCGCATCTTCATCTTTCAGATTTTTTACATCCGTTGTCGTTATCATGGTAGCCAGAACAACATAATCTACCTGCTCAATAGTTATTACTGGCGTTAACACCTTTACCTGAGAATTAGAGTTAGCTTTTTGTGTTAAAGGCATAACCAGGCGAGTGTTCAGATGTGCAAGCATATCTGCCTGCACATCTATAAAATACGGATATGCCTGTTTATTTCGAGATCTATTTTTGTAAACTGTAAACTGTTTCACTAAATCACCCTAAAATTTTCATCATCTGAAAAAAGCCCGGCCTCTTCCACAAAGCTATTTAAGGCCTCGATACCAGCCCGATTTTCCGCGATCCAGCGCTCACGCTTGCGTTCCTTAACGGCCACTTCCAGCGCCTGGTTAGATATCGCGGAAACATTCAAGTCCAGCTCTTTGGCTTCTTCAAGCAAACCAGCATTTAAGTATACGTTTGTACTACGTTTTTTCTCAGCTACATTCGTTCTCATTACAACCTCCTGCACATGATTTATATGCATAACTATAGCACGCAAATATGGAACAACAAATACGGGGTGCGTTTGGGATCCGAACAATATTGTACGGTAGACCTGTTTATTGAGCTTCAAAGCTTGGCGGATGCAGTGAATATGTCCGCGACTTAGTGAATGTGTTTCATTACAGGCTGTGTCACGGACAATAAAGGAGGGGGCTAGCCCCTATAAAAAGCCTTTCAGGGAAGAGATCTGTGCGCTACACCTGCACTCCAACGGACACCCGGAGGATGAGAATCCGGTTTCACTGCAGCGCGTGGTTTCAGAGCTGATCCGCAGCATAGGGAATCGTCTCTAACTCTAAAGCGATATTTTTCTTGACTCAACACGGTAGCTGACATGGGGGGCATGCAGCGCCATCTGGCCGCCGGTCACACGCAGCTGCCGCAGGTGATCCCGATCCTGTTCTATCATGGCCAGGTAACACCGTACCCGATGAGCTGGCTGCAGAACTTCAGCGATCCGGCACTGGCTGGCCAACTGGCGCAAACCGATCAGACCGGTTAAAAACTAAGAGTAGAAATAAACAGCGAGAGAAGAACGATCGGAATCGCCGGAATCACTGATCGAAATAACCGGAATAAGCAGCGAAGCCTGACAACCGTTTTGGCTTCTTACATATTACGATGTTTACCGGGATTTGCTTGTGCTGACCATACCTTATCCCTTGCGCCTTCGGCTGGCAGTTTCGGATTGTGAATAGACCCTAGTTTCCTAGACTGTTCCGTGCCTCATGAACCAGGCACTTTCATAAACTGCAGGGGGTTGATCCTCACAGGCACTGTGGCGG
>NZ_JANUEI010000026.1:0-4087 GCF_024809915.1 Serratia sp. BIGb0234 | reverse complement strand
ACTGGAAATGGCAGAATGAAACATGGTTGAATCGGGAGCGGGAAACCCTGGCTGCTTGAATCAACTGAGGCGACAACTACCTTGACACGCACCGACAGCGTTGGACGCGAGGGGAGGCTGATGGACCCTACCTGGTGGAGGCCGCGAAAGACATTGTCCAGGCATTCTGCCGACATCACCGGCTGTCGGTGGGGCAGAGTCATGCCGTCGTGGCGCTGACCCGTCGGCCCCGGATGTTTCCGCTGACGCTGTGCCTGAAGCCAACCTTGGTCCGTTTTGAACAGGACAGTTTCGTCAAAGGGTGGCAGTTGAAGGCGTTGATGCAGAGCATCGTCGTGATTGCACTGGTGTTTCCGTTAACGGTCGGGTACGCGGTCAATCATCCCGTCCTGATGTTATTTCCGCTGCTGAATATTGCGGCATTCATCCTGTGCTGGAGTCTGGTGAAGGCCGCGCTGAGTGAGTTGGGTACGCTCAATATGCTGTTGCCGCACAACCTTCAACATCTATCCGAACCCTGATGCGGATGATACCCCTGTCACCGCTTGCTACGCCATCGTGTGGCAAGCGGTTCCCACTCCTTCATTGTTAGGGATCTTTAATGAAACGAACCGTTTTGGCGCTTGCACTTTTTGTTGCGAGCATTCCCCCCGTTTTGGCACACATTCAGGTTGGATTCTCGACCGTCGGCACGGCGGAGCCACTGGTGCTGCAGACGCTCAATGAGGCGAGCCAGTCTTTGGATCTGGCGGCCTATGCCTTTACCAGCACGCCGGTGGCTAATGCCATCTATGGCGCCTGGCGGCGCGGCGTCAAGGTGCGGGTGCTGGCTGATGCGCGATTCGCACGCGAGCATAAGAGTGCGGTGGCCACGTTGGCCAACCTCGGCGTGCCGGTTCGTATCAACAGCAGGTATAAAATCCAGCATAACAAATTCACCATTATCAACAACGAGATAGTTCAGACCGGCTCATTGAATTACACCAAGGCCGCCCTGATTGGTGAAAACGCAGAGAATGTGTTGGTGATCCGAAACGAACCGGCCGTCAGCCAAGCCTATCAGCGTGAGTTCGAACGACTGTGGGAGGAGGGAGAAGCTGTTACTGCGCGTTACTGACATTTTAACCGGATTTATGGAATGTTTTTCCGCCAATTCATTATGTTCCATAAACAAAAAGATCGTAATCAGGCTGCCAAGCCTGAGTTTTTGTAGTAATCTCAGACAAATTGATCCTTTAAGATCCTTGAGGGGGCGAGATGTCGCACACAGTTACTGCAGAATCTTCCTCAGCGAAACCTAAACGACTTTACCGTAAAGGCAATCCAATGCCGCTACCGAAAAACAGTTGGCAGCGGTGGCCAGAAAGCGTGTAACTCATAAAGAAGTAAAGGTTTTTGTTCGTAACCCTTTAAAAGACATGATGGTTCAAATCTGTTCTGAAGGGGAGATGAGTCAGGCACAATATATTGAAAGTTTGATAGAGCAAGATCTCAATCAACGAGGACTTTTAGAGTAAAGTCTTTACTTTTTTGCCTGTTTTAGTGCTGAGTGCTAGATTACTGATCGTCTGACAGAATTCTTGGTTAGCCACGCCGTAAGGTGGCAGGGAAGTGGTTCTGGAAATTGTTACCGGAACACTGAAAAGCAAAAACCCCGATAATCTTCTCATCTTGGCGGAGGGAAAGACTACCGGGGCTCACTCAAAACTGTATAGAAGCGTTGCTCTATGCAGGGAGTATAGAATTGTGCCAAAAAAAATTCAACTCCTTCTGTGCAACATAAGCACAGGGTGCTTTGACTAGCGCCAATTTAATCACTGTTGAAAGCTCAACACTCATTAAACCACGCCAAACACGTCGCGGAGAGGCTAATGCTCTTCGCAAAGGACTGGCGAAGGTTCACCGTCGTTATCAACCAGGTTTAAGCTGTGCCGTCCCTCGTGGAATGGCATCGAAAGTTGTCGCGCGCGTCAGCAGCCATAACTGGCACCGCAATCCTGATTTAGTCGAGCTGCGTCGTAGTGGCTATGTTCCCTATACCAAACGCAATGATCGCCATTACGTACCCAAACCGATGCGCGTACACGCTCGTTCAGAAGCCTGTGAAGCTTTAACCGCGTTAAGCCAAGTTATGGCCGCTAATTGTGACTATAACCCGGACAGTGACTACCCGTTCGAGATCATGGCGCCAATGGAGCAACTCGCTCACTATATGGGCGTGTTGCATGTGTACAATAATGGACGAAAAGCCTACGACGTCGCGCTGAACGCGCTGTCGGTCATGGAGCAGTTGCAGTACGCCATTGTGCTGCATGATAAAGACACCGATTCTGGACAGAACAAACCACTACGCATCTGGCTCAGCGAAAAATTCTTCACGTCGCGCGGGATCGCCGTCGACGAAATTCGCCAGTGGCTCGGTCAGTTCCGCACCTGGGCCATCAAAAATGGCCTGACAGAAACGCTGCGTACCAAATACGAACGACACCTCCTACGCATTGAGCACATCGGCATTGACCTCAAAAACAGGCATTCGCTGCGCAACCGGCTAAAACAAATCAAGCGGTGGGTTGTCAGTCCGGATCTTGCACGCGAAAAAGAACGTGCCGTTGGCCAACTGGAAGACGCACTGGATACTATCGAGAACTCTGAGCGTCTTGATACTGTCCTGGACGGCTTGCAGGGGAGGATCAACGCCTCCGCGAAGGGAAAGAGAAAAGCCAATCCGTTCTATCAGGCATTTGTCAGCTGGTCCGGTAAAGCTATGCCGCACCAGGTTGTGCAACTGGAGGCTGCGCTGAAAAAAGACCAACCAGGTTTACTGCAGCGAGATCCGGAAAGTTACTACCGGCAGTTGCTTGAGCGAGCCGGCCAGCTCTGATCCGTCCCTAAACCTTCCCCACGATACCGTGTCTTGCCAGACGCGGGGTTTCTGCTGCCTGGCGTTCTGAAATACTCTTCTTTTCGCCGCAACTACCGCTGCCGGCGACCAATAAAATTCACGACGTCCTACACAGTGGCCACATTTTAACCGGTTATGCATTCCGAAGAGCATTAGTTTCGAACTGACATAAAGTAGTTTCGAAGGGTAGCGTTAGTTTCGAAGAGTAACCCATTGATATCATTAATTCCGAACGTTAATCCATTACAAAATAAGCCCTTTAAAAAAGGGGATGTCATCGCGCCATAGCGCTCGATGGCACCTCCCTCGCTTTGCTCGGGCAAATACTGTGAAAACTAGGAGATCGAGGAACCAGCAGATCTTAAACATAACACCCGCCGGCTACGCCGACAAAGCACCTCCTGGCTTCGCCAGGCATGGTCGCTTCCTCATTACCTAAATTCAGCAAAGATTGCGCTTCAGCATCGTCAACAACAGCATCAGTCGGGAACATCAGATGCCAACTCACCACCGCAAAGCCGCCCCCTCCGGGCCAAAGGCCCGGAACCGAGTGGCTTTAAGATGAATGCTGTAACTTACCGTTCAACCGCTGGCAGAAATATCGCTGGAGTATCGATTAACACGCTCGTAAGCGGCCCTTACGGCCCGCTAACGCGGAGATACGCCACAGCTGCGGCTACGCCTTGCCGTGTCCACTCCGACCGCGCACAAATAGCTACCCGACGCTGTAAGTGGAGTTGGCTTATCAGGGCGAGGGGCTGGGTAGGTGAAATCTATCAAAGCAGGGCGGCTATGCCGCGCTACCGGCGACCCTAACCTTAGGGTGTTCTCTTACAGGACTGTTGTCGCCTGCATGCGCTGACGCGCATTCACTTCAGACGCACAACTGGGACATCCTGCAACCGTGTGGTCCAGGCCGGCGACAGTCGCTGTCGTTTCATCTTCCAGCCGTCGGCACGATCGGGAATACCCTGACCCGCAAACCACACCGGCGCCCGGCCATCCTGATTGAGGCTGTCGAGCAGCTGCATCAGCCGATCGCTGTTTTTGCGCGGCGGCGCATCATCAAACAGACCGAACTGTGCCACGCGTTCATGGTTAGGAGATTGAATCGCTTCTTTTGAGAGCGCCTGACCATGAAAAGTAGCACCGCCTACTCCATTGCTGCTGCTGATCTGCGTGGGC
>NZ_JANUEI010000025.1:0-4112 GCF_024809915.1 Serratia sp. BIGb0234 | reverse complement strand
GCTTTACGCTCGGGTGAATAGGTCTTCATAAATATCGTCTCCAACCCCCTGATGATTTTTCAGTTGGAGGCGACAACTACCCTGACATGGGGGGGCCTTGAGATGGAAAAAGAAATACTTAAGCAGGCTGCCGTGCTGATGAGCGAAATTCCCGGAAAACTTTCGCGCTAATCACACGGCTGAAAACAAAGTGGTCTGTGCGGGTTCTTTGTCATTTATTCGGGGTTCACCGTAGCGTTATTACGCGCAGGTGAAGCATCCCGTTGATGTGCAGAGAATTGAATTGAGAAGCCGAGTGAGAGCATTTCATGCTCTGAGTCGTGGTGCGGCAGGGAGTCGAACAATCAGCCAGATGCTGCGCCAGAGTGGCGTTGATGCAGGCCGGTGGCTGATGCAGGAATGCAGACTGACAAACGTAAGCCCGTTAAGCACCGCTATCGGGTACCGTGACCATCAGTACAACACCCGTCTCGGCACGCTGGACCTGCGTATCCCCAAGTTGCGGGAAGGCTCGTACTTCCCGTCCTTCCGCGAGGCCCGACGGCTGTCGGAGAAGGCGCTGAACGCGGTTATCCAGGAGGCATGGATAAATGGCGTCTCCACCCGCAAGGTCGACGCGCTAGTCCAGTCGATGGGGATGACCGGCATCTCCCGAGCCAGGTGTCGTCCATCTGTCGCGGTATCGATGAGCGTGTGCAGGCGTTCCTGCAGCGACCACAGGAAGGGAAATGGCCCTACCTGCGGCTGGATGCGACCTACGTGAATGTGCGCAAAAACGGCCGGGTGGTCAGCGTGGCGGTAATAATCGCCTGCGCGGTCAACTCGGACGGACGCCGGGACATTATCGGGATGTGCATCGGTGAGTCAGAAGCTAAAGCGTTCAGGCTGGCCTTCCTGCTGAGCCTGAAGGAGCGGGGTCTGGAAGGCGTGAAACTGGTCATCTCCGACTCGCACAGCGGCCTGAAGGCGGCGATACGGCAAGTGTTCTGTACCAGCTGGAGCGCTGCCGGGTCCACTTCATGCGCAACATGCTGGGGCGCGTCAGCAGCGCCAGTCCGTCGGTGGTTCGTACCGCGCTACAGCAGGTGTTCGTTCAGACCGACGAGAAAAGCGCTCATGCCACCTGGCGCGAGGTTGCGGCCCAGATGGAGAAGAGCTTCCCGGCGGTCACGGAGATGATGGACGACGCGGAAGCAGACGTGCTGGCGTACTTCGGTTTCCCGGAAGCGCACCGGGTGAAATTCCACTCGACCAACACGCTGGAGCGCCTGAATAAAGAGGTGAAGCGGCGTGCCGACGTAGTGGGTATCTTCCCCAATGAAGATAGCATCATGCGGCTACTGGGAGTGGTCAAGACGGAGCAGAACGAAGAATGGCTGCTGCAGAACCGCTACCTGCCGCAGCACAGCATGGCGGAGATAGAACAGACCGCTGAAACCGAAGTAATCGACGCGCTGCCAGTCAGCGCATAACAGGCCCATTACCGGACCGAAAAGCCGTAACTGAATTTACACCCCCTCGACGGACTCGACCTTCCGTCGCTTTAAAAGTGAATGGTTTCCGAAAGGTGGTTATGGTGATTTTAGCTGCGCAGTACGCGAAATAAACCAGTGAAGAAATGGTTATTACAATGTGCACCGCCCTCATACGAACAATGGTGGATTAGTGCCTTGCTTGCATGAAGAAAGGTGGAAGCAGGTTATTCCGGTGTCCTGATTTTGTGATCCACTACAATCCGACAGAAAGGGGGTTCGCCTGCGCTGATAGAGCTGGAAATCGAGCAGAGCAACGTTGACTGGTATGAGCTGACAAAAGAATCCAGGGTCAGGAAGTTTGGTGACGCTTTACCTACCGATCCGAAGGAAAAAATAGACAAATCAGACATATTCAGTACAAGGGATATGCGATGGATACGATATTTTAAGCATTTAGTTAATCATTTTTGCAAATTTTGCCTTCGCTCTACGGGCGGAGCAAATGGAATGGTCATTAAATAGTTATAACTACTGCTGGATATGTCTTGTCTATTTAGTATTGATGAATCAAAAGGGCGCCAAAACGCAATCTGCCGCCTCACACCCTATACATAAAAGGATATCATGGAGACGAAACGGCAATTGAGCGTATCTATTATCGGAGATTCCCCCTTTGGGGTGCTCGGATTAAAAACAATGCTTAACTCAATGGACATCAGCGTGCGCACGGCGAAGGACCGTCTGATGGCCTTGACCGAATGCGAACCCGGGGAGGACGATGCGATCCTCATCGACATTTATTTCGTCAATGCAACACAGGTGTTACTGGAGGCAACAAAAAGAAAAATCCAGTGTGGGGGACAGTTTATCATTTTCAGTGAAATTGGGTGGAGCAGTTGTGACGGCATGACCTTTATTCATCGATGTAGCCAAGCCGATACTATAAAAAAGCAGTTGCTTCAGGGGATCATCGGTAGCTGTAGTGACGCACAATAAAGATCGCGCTCACGCGCAATAAATGCCCTTTTCAAACCACATTAACTGAGACAGATAACCACGCCAGAATTACATTATGTGTAAGCGTAAAGGCAGCGCCGTATTGACGGTTATTCAGTGGTAAGATCCACATTCCACGGCAGGAGATCCGCCACTTTATTACAAGGCCACTCCGGCAGTACGCTCAGGATATGACGCAGGTAAGCCTCCGGGTCGATACCATTGAGTTTGCACGTACCGATCAGGCCGTACAGCAGTGCGCCCCGCTCACCACCGTGATCGCTACCGAAGAAGATGTAGTTCTTTTTCCCCAGGCAGATTGCCCGTAGTGCACGCTCTGCGGTGTTATTATCCGGCTCAACAAGCCCGTCACTGCTGTAATAACACAACGCATCCCACTGGTTCAGCACATAAGCGAACGCCTCACCCAGCCGGGATTTTTTTGATAGCATCGCACTTTTTTCCACCATCCACTCATGGAGTGAGTTGAGCAACGTTTTACTGCGAACCTGCCTGACTGCTAGCCGTTCTGCTTCCGGCCAACCACGTATTTCTTCCTCTATAGCGTAGAGTTCACCGATGCGCTCCAGGGCTTCCTCTGCCGTGGCCGTCTGGGTACTGATGTACACGTCATGGATTTTTCTACGGGCGTGCGCCCAACATGCGGCTTCGATCAGCGCACCACCTTCACGTTCTGCACTGAACAGCCGGTCATAACCGCCATATGCATCAGCCTGCAACACGCCATTATATTGGCGAAGATGCTGCTGCGCATGTTTACCCTGCCGGTCCGGCGAGTAGGCGAACCAGGCTGCCGGTGGGTCTGATGAACCCGCGTTGCGGTCATCGCGGACATACGTCCAGATACGCCCGGTTTTCGTCTTTTTCCTGCCCGGTGACAGCACCGGCACCGGGGTATCGTCGGTATGTAGTTTGCGGGTATCCATGACGTAGCGGCACAGCGCTTCGTTCAGCGGGGCCATTAACCGGCAGCAGGCATCCACCCAGTTGGAGAGCAGTGCCCGGCTCAGGTCCACGCCCTGACGGGACAGGATTTCAGTTTGACGGTACAGGGGCGTGTGCTCGCAGTATTTTGACGTCAGTACCCGGGCCAACAGGCCCGGTCCGGCGATGCCGCGGTCGATGGGACGTGAGGGGGCTGGTGCTTCAACAATGCAGTCACACTTTACACACGCCTTTTTCACCCTGACGGTGCGGATAACTTTCAGTGCGCAGGCGACCAGTTCCAGCTGTTCCGCACTGACTTCGCTGAGATATTTAAAGTCACTTCCGCACTCTGGACAGCCGGGTTCCACTGGCTCAAGGCGGTTTATCTCACGCGGAAGGTGTTCGGGAAGTGGCCGTCGATGCCGGGACTGGCGAAGCTGGCGTGGGACCTGCTGATCGTTTTCCCGACCGCTGTGACGGTCACCCGCCTGCTCGTGCAGTTTCAGCAGTGCTTCAGCCTCTTCCACCTGTCGGCGAAGTTTTTCAGAGCGGGTACCGAACAGCATCCGGCGCAGCTTTTCCAGTTGCGCGCGCAGATTGAACCGCCCCGGTTTTCTTGGAGAGTTTTAAGTCCGGAAGCTCAGGCTGCCAGATCATTATTTGCACTGGAAGCATAATAAGCTTTTTCGGCTT
>NZ_JANUEI010000024.1:0-7730 GCF_024809915.1 Serratia sp. BIGb0234 | reverse complement strand
AACTGGAAATGGCAGAATGAAACATGGTTGAATCGGGAGCGGGAAACCCTGGCTGCTTGAATCAACTGAGGCGACAACTACCTTGACACGCACCGTCGGCTGGAGCATGGGCGGACGAATGACCGCTGAGTTAGTAATGGATGCATTATTGATGGCGGTATGGCGACGTAAACCAACGGCAGAAGTATTAATCCATTCAGATCAGGGCTCTCAATATACGAGCGAAAGATGTCAGCATTTTATGACAGCTCACAATTTAAAAAGCAGCATGAGTCGTCGGGGTAATTGCCATGACAACGCAGTGGCAGAAAGCTTTTTCCAGTTGCTAAAACGGGAACGCATAAAGAAACGGATCTATAAAAATAGGGAAGAAGCGAAGGCTGATATCTTCGATTATGTCGAGATGTTTTATAATGCTAAACGCCGCCACAGTGCCTGTGAGGATCAACCCCCTGCAGTTTATGAAAGTGCCTGGTTCATGAGGCACGGAACAGTCTAGGAAACTAGGGTCTATTCACTGTTTTGGTATGTACGGGAGTTAACGTCTTTATTTATTGATGATAAGTTAACGGCTCAGGAAGTTTACATAATTAGACAGCTCATCTTTGGAAAGTGTGGGGGCTATCTTTTCATTGTCAGGAAAATGTAGTGTGAAATTGGTGTTATCCAAGAGGTAAGCGTGTTGGTAAAGCTCAATAAGCGAACGCCCGCCACAAACATTAGAGGTAAATAAATCATGTAATGGGTATAGCGGGGATGTGAGGTCTTTACACCAAAGATTGACCCAGTTTTTATAAGGTACATAATTAAATTTATAACCGAATAAATATTCGAGTTGTTTAAAGAAGTAAGTTAACGTGATTTTATTGGCGGTGGCGGGAACTATGTTGTATTTTTTCCCCATCGCATCCCCGTGGGTCGCTATTTTAACAATGGCTTTGGCGATAAAATCGACACTTGTCAGCCCGGCTCGAAAGTCTTCCAGCAAGGGGACTGAACGGGTGGATAGGCATGTTTTTACAATGCTTCCCCAGGCTTGTGTATCCGAGCAAGCGCCAGTCTTGCTGTGATACATCGCATAGCCCAGGCGCAGGACGATAAGGGGTAACCCACGCTGAGCGGCCTGTTCGGTTAACTTTTCCATCACCCATTTGCTTTGAACATATCCAATGTCAGACGTGATTGCATGAATGTTATCATTGATATCATCATCTTCTTTAGCATATTCCCTATGCGTAAAAATTTTCCCCCAGCTGTACACTGATATACTGGATAATAAAATTAACGTTTTTGTCTGTTTATGACTTGCAAATCGTAATACTTCCAACAGCCCTTGAATGTTATCATTGCTAATTAAATTATAGGGGTGGATGAAATTAACCGAACTTGCGGCGTGATAAATGATATCTATACGTTCAGCAATCAGGTCATAGTTATCAGATGAAAGCCCAAATAAAGCGTGAGACAAATCAGCCTGAAAAAGATGGACTCGAGATAATTCAGTAGAGCTAAGGTTAATAGAAAATTTGTTCAAGGTCTCGACAAATCTTTCGTTATAGTTTTTTCCGTCTTTATTACGTATTGGGCAATAAATAATGGCACCATCAATAGTTAATAACTCAACAAGTAAATGAATTCCCACATACCCCAAGACCCCGGTTAACATAATGTTTTTTTCATGCAGCTCTTTTTTATTTTTTGACACTTGCTGATATGAAATATCAGCCGGAAGAGACATTTGGTCATGTGGAAACAGTGTTGGGGACTGTGAGGCCATGCTATTTCCTCGAATGTAAAAACGCATTACTTTCACGGGTGATAACAATCATAGTCAGCGCTCGTCGTTTTGTCACATCAGATGATTAAAATAAGCGCATCAGATCCCCGATTTACTGTAGGGGGAGGCGGCGGGTATGTGGGGCCAATGCTTAATCCATATAAACTAAATGGATAATGGGTTCTCTGAATGAGTATGTTAATGACTCAGGGATTTTAATCTTACTTTCATTTTTTCTTCATCTCGTGCAGGTATCGCGTGGCTACCATTAAACGCGTCGTCGGTAAGCGTTCGTGGATGTGGGGCTGTGAAAGAGGGGGGTGTAAGGGTGTAATTTCTGTTTCAACAATCTCTTTTATTTTTCAAGCCCATAGCATGAAATTGATATCTGCTGTTACTTTGTTTTTTTCTGGATGCCGTTGGGCGCGTCACTTATTGATAATGCGTCTTGGAAAATCAAACAAAAGGTACTACGCTTAATTTTGCGTTTGATATGTGTTTTAAAGTCATTAATACGGTTGTTTTTAAAGGTATTTTTAACTTCCTCCCAAAGGAGCCTGAATGAACGTTTCAAGTGACGGTTCGTCAACAGTGCTTTTGTTCCCTGGTCAAGGATCTCAATACAAAGGCATGGGGAAAGAAATATGGAGGAAGTTTCCAGATATAACAACCGCAGCGTCTGATATTCTGGGTTATTCAATCGTGGATTTATGCGTTAATGATAGCGATCTACTATTAAAAAATACGCGTTATACTCAACCTGCATTGTATGTATTGCAGGTGCTTTATTATCTTCGCTGGAAAAGTCAGCACGATAGCGTGCCTTACGCGGCTATCGGACACAGTGTGGGTGAATATGCAGCGTTATTTTCTGCTGGCTGTTTTGACTTTGAAACAGGCTTGTATTTGGTCCAGAAACGCGGAAGGTTGATGTCCGAGGCTGCTGCTGATGGGGCAATGACAGCGGTTATCGGACTGCCGATAGCGGAATTAAAAGTGATACTTCAAAATAAAGCATTTTCAGCGATTGATGTGGCTAATTACAACAGTCCTTTGCAAACGGTTATTTCTGGAAAAATCGACGATCTGGTAGCGATTGAGGAATATTTTAAACACAATCAAATACGTTATGTCAGGCTTAGGGTAAGTGCCGCTTTCCACTCTCGCCATATGATGCAAGCAAAGCGTGCCTTTTCCCAATATTTACGCCAGTTTTATCTTCAATCACCTCAATTCACGGTGATATCTAATGTTACGGCAAAACCCTATAAAGACGGTGATGTAGCGTCATTGCTGGGCGAGCAAATAACGGCACCGGTACGGTGGGAAGAATCCGTTCGTTTAGTGATGAGTCATAGGGAAGTACAGTTTGTCGAAATGGGGATTGATGATGATAATAAAAATAGAGCAATATTAACCAAATTAGTTGATGACATTTCCATTGATGATGCACAAACGACAAAGGGATGGCATGAAAATAACTCGCCTGAGTTGGTGCAATCCCTACATTTAATGCCGGAGGTTTTACTCTCGCCGTCACAACAGCTCGGCAGTATTCATTTTCGTGAGCGTTACCACTTAAAATATGCTTATGTTGCGGGAGCGATGTATCGGGGGGTTTCGTCCCCAGAGATGGTCATCAGATTAGGTAACGCCGGTCTGCTCGGGATTTTGGGGGCGGGTGGTTTAAGTCTCATCGATATCGAGCGTGGGTTACAACATATTAAGAGGGCGTTATCCTCCACTACCGCCTATGGGGTGAGTCTCCTTGCTGATTATGCACATCCTGAGCATGAACGTGACAATATCGAGCTTTACATGAAGTATCAGGTCAGCATTATTGAAGCTGCGGCGTTTATGTCTATAACCCCGGCGCTGGCCTTGTTCCGTATAAAAGGCCTCAAACGGGATGTAAGTGGGAAAATTCGCTGTCATAATCGCATACTCGCCAAAGTCTCTCGCCTGGAGGTTGCGGAAGCTTTTATGGCCCCGGTTCCTGAGGGAATTGTGGCTTTATTGCTGCAGGAAGGTGCTATAAGCAGGGAGCAAAGCGAGCTTGCGGCCTTAGTGCCTGTTAGCCATGATATTTGTGTCGAAGCCGATTCCGGCGGGCACACCGATGGCGGAAACCCCCTGGTTCTTCTTCCCGCTATGCAACAACTGCGAAATCATCTTAGTCAAAAAATGGGGTACGCCGAAAATATTTGCGTTGGCCTTGCGGGAGGTATAGGAACACCCCTGGCTGTTGCATCTGTATTTTCATTGGGCGCCGACTTTATTTTAACGGGATCAATAAATCAATGCTCAGTCGAGGCCGGTGCGACAGAGACGGTAAAAACCTTACTGCAAGACGTTGGGATCCATGATACCGCCTATGCACCTGCTGGGGATATGTTTGAAACCGGGGCTAAAGTTCAGGTTCTTAAAAAGGGAATACTGTTTCCAATGCGAGCCAGTAAGTTATATTCACTGTACACGCTTTATCCGAGTCTGGAAGCGTTACCTTACAATGAACAGCGTGATTTAGAAAAGAATATTTTCAAAAAAGACGCTGCCAGTGTTTGGGACGAGATACAGCGTTATTTACAGCGAACAGAGCAATATGATGCCTTAAGAAAAGCCGAAGGGAACCCTAAAATTAAAATGGCAAGAATGTTTCGTTGGTACTTTCATTTCTCAATGCTACAGACGTTTAGCAATTCCATGGATAATATCCGTGATTATCAAATCCATACCGGGCCAGCGTTAGGTGCATTTAATGCGTTGGTTAAAGATACGCAATTTGCACGTTGGGAGTCCAGGCATGTGGATGAGATGGCCTTTTTCTTGCTCCATGAAGCGGTTAAGCAAAACAGTTAGGCAGTGATTTTTCATCGTAGGGGATGTGATAGCCAGATGTTTTTTTTCAATGAGGAAAGAACATGAAAGATGAATTCACGAGACGCAATAATATCACTGGTTTGTCGGACGCTGGTGAATTGCCTCTGACTTCCGTTGAAAATTTAACGCCTACAGATATTGAAAGTTACGGCAATAATGCCATCGCTATCGTTGGTATGGCCTGCCGACTTCCCGGGGATATTAAAACGCCGGAGCAATGCTGGCGTGCGCTTGTTGATAACCATAGTCTTATCCATCCTATATCAAGTGAACGGCAGAAATTATGTCCGCCGTTGTCCTCCCGTTTTCTCGGCGAAGCCGGTTGTATCAATGATATTGATTGTTTTGATGCGGCTTTTTTCCAACTTTCGCCAAGAGAAGCGCAATGGCTAGAGCCGCAACAACGTTTAATGCTGGAGATCAGCTGGTCTGCTTTGGAGTCTGCAGGTATATCACCCAAGAAAGAGAGTGGTAAGGTTAATGGGGTTTTTATTGGGATTACAAATAGTGAGTATGCCGATTTAGTAAAAAATTACTCCCCCGAGAGTGTTGATGCCTACTTTGGTACAGGGAATGTCAATGCGATGGCCGCGGGGCGACTGGCGTATTTTTATGATTGGCGGGGGCCCGCACTAAGTATTGATACGGCATGCAGTTCTTCACTGGTCGCTATCCATATGGCTTGTCGCAGTTTGTTGCATCATGAATGTAACCTGGCTGTGGCAGGCGGTATTCACCTTTTATTGGATGACAAACGGTTTATCGCTTACCGTCATGCCGGCATGTTATCTCCGACGCACAGATGTAAAACGTTTGATGACACGGCTGATGGATACGTTCGGAGCGAAGGGGGCGCGGTTTTTGTACTGAAACGCTTGCAAGATGCGCTGATTGACGGCGATCCGATCCAGGCTGTGATACGTGGCAGCGCCATTAATCAAGATGGACGTGGTCAGGGGCTAACCGCGCCGAATGCCATAGCGCAGCAGGCCCTGATCTCGGCAGCACTTGAACAAGCGGGTCTGCCTCCTGAAAGCATAAGGTATCTGGAGGCGCATGGTACGGGCACGTCGTTGGGTGACCCAATAGAGGTCATGGCTGCAGCAGAAGCTCTTTGTAAACAAAGGAGGAAGGACGCCCCCTTATTGCTGGGCTCGAATAAAAGCCTTTTTGGTCATCAAGAGGCTGCCGCTGGTGCTGTGGGGTTATTGAAAACCGTACTCGCTATGCAGCATGGCGTGCTGCCTTCCCAACGCAATTTCTCCACACCGAACCATCGTATCCCCTGGTCCCGACTGCCGCTACGTGTTGTTGATAAAAATCAACCCTGGCCAGAGGGAAAAAAACGTGCTGGTGTCAGCTCATTTGGTTTCAGTGGGACTAATTCGCATGTGATCGTTGAAGAGTATCAGGCAGAAACGGCAGGGGAAATCATCAATAAGAAAAAGGCCCCGGTGGCAATCATATTATCAGCCAAAAAACCGGACAGATTATTGGAAAGATGTACCCAACTCCTGAATTACTTGCATACTCACCAACCGGATATTCATGACCTTGCATATACCTTGCAACAAGGGCGTGATGAGATGAAGTTCAGGTGTGGGTTCTCCGCATGCACGATCGAGGAGGTAAAAGAACACTTGCAGGAGATTTTGACAGTAGGCCTGGTTAATAGTCATAAAGAAGGGCGTTTTTATTGTGGTAGTGCCAAACCTTCTTCTGAGTGTAAGGGGGGAGGCTCTGATAGCGTTGAAAATTTAGATTTTGATAGCACATTAACCCATGATGATGTTAATCAGGTTATCAGCGAATGGGTGTGTGGTGCGGAAGTCAATTGGGACGCGCTTTATCGGAGCGAAATACCGCATCGGTTATCCTTGCCTACTTATCCTTTTTCTTCAGACCGGCATTGGTTCTTAAACTCGGCTCAGGAAGAAAAACAGAGTAATGGGGATATTTACACCTTTTTTATAACGCCGATTTCAAACTCGAAAAAAAATGTTCATACCAGCAGGGTATTTATCGGTGATGAGTGGTTTTTAAACGAGCATGTGATAAACGATTCACGGATTATGCCGGGTGCCGCTCAACTTGCGATGATAAGAACCGTGGCCAATGATTATTGGGGCGCCGTTAAAACATTTCATTTCTCTAATATTATATGGCTAAGGCCCATTGTCGCCGATTCCCCTATTGAGATACATGTTGATTTCATCAGTGAGTCTGATGAAGTCACACGCTATGAATTATACAGTTTTGTCGGTACTGAACGTCTGGTTTACAGCGGCGGCTATATTTCTCCTCAGAATACTGTCGCGCCGTCCCGGGGTGATCTGGCCAACCTTCGGGACCTGTGTCAACGGCGTATACCCAAACGCGAATTCTATGAAAAATTTGACAGCATGGGATTAAATTATGGGGCTGGGTTTACCGTGTTGGAAGAGGCCTATGCCGGTAGCAACATTGCATTAGGTAAATTATCCGATCCTGTAACAACAAAAAATTTCATTTGGCCGCTGAATATCATTGATGGTGCATTGCAAGTGGGATTGGTTTTCCTTGATAGTGATAAAAACTCAGTGCCAATGCCTTTCTCCCTAAAAGACATGCAAGTCTGGGAGCCTATTCCTTTATCCGGATGGGTTTCTGCCGTTCCTTCTAGCGATGATACGCCGGCGGTTAGAAAATTAGATATTACCGTGATGGATGAAAGTGGGCGTATCGCGGTAAGGATATTAGGTTTCAGTACCCGGTTTGGGAAGAAAAAAGCGATTTCTGATCCCATTGTCTACCCCACCTCGGCGTTAAATTCGGGAGTTCAAGCCATGAATTCAGATCATACTCATTCACTCACTGCATTAAGCATTATAAAAAGAACCTTAAGTGGGTTGATTGCCGAGCACCTGAAAATGCCGGAGCATGAACTGGATGATGAGACGCCGCTGAGCGAGTTTGGCTTTGATTCCATCACCATGACCTCATTCAGCCATCTTCTCAACCAGCGTTATGGATTAAACCTGAACGCCACCGTGCTGTATGAGGCTCCTACGATTGCCGCGCTGGCAGGCTACCT
>NZ_JANUEI010000023.1:0-9328 GCF_024809915.1 Serratia sp. BIGb0234 | reverse complement strand
CGCTTTACGCTCGGGTGAATAGGTCTTCATAAATATCGTCTCCAACCCCCTGATGATTTTTCAGTTGGAGGCGACAACTACCCTGACATGGGGGGCTGTAATGCGGCATTGGCCGGCTGCATCATCGGCAGCCAAGACAGGATCACAAACAAAAAAACAACGACCGTAACGGTCATGACCAGTGTCACAAACATATGCCTTACTCCAGGGTTTTTTGGGTGTTGTGGGACAGGTCCTGCGCCGGTTCTTCATGACGCAGAATATTCACTTCCTCGTTCATCATCGGCGGCGGTTGCTCGCCGGCTCCCCAGCCGTCATACTCGGCGCCATCCTGCAGGTCATACAGCGCATCATCGAGCGCAGCCCACATTGCTTCCTCGGTGTCTTTCACCTCTACCGGTGCATTTTCCTCATCGACCTCTCGGGCCGGTTGTTCCGTCGGCTCAAGCGGGTCGGCAGGGTCCCGGAAGCCTTGTTCCAGCTCGCTCTCTAGGCTCAGGGCGGTGATTTCCGCCGCAGTGACAGCCGACTCGCTGTCGCTGGTGACGGCCGTCGAGCCGATCGGCGCTTCTCTTTCCAGCACCACGGCACTGCCCGGATGGGCCTCCATCGCCTCCACAGCGTCTTTCAAAGTGCTGACCTGCATGACTGGCGCATCACTGTCGCCCTGCTGCAGCACGATCCGAAGTCCGTCTTCCGCCCCTTCATAGTGCGCCTGGTCAATATTCAGCGTACCGGTGGTCGGCGAAACCGGGACATGCCAGTTACCTCGTTGCCGCCCCTGTTCGTTAAGCACCGCATACAGCAGTTCTGGCGACTTGCCGCCCATAAAACGGGCTGCATCACCAACACCGTCGTCGAGTTTTTCGGCCAAACGGGTTTCCTCTACTGGCTTGCTACGACTCCAGTCGCGATCGGCCTGCTCCGCCCGTACATCGTCGGCGCGCAACAGCACGTCATGCACCGTTTCACGTTGACCACTATTTCGTTCTACGGCACCCTGCCAGCTTTCCAGATCGTCGACGTACAGCTGCACATGCGCTTTGGCGCGTGAGAACCCGACATAGGCGCTGTCCAGCGCCGCCATCATGTTGCGCGCCCCTTCGGTCCCGACCAGGCCAATAACATTGTTGATAGAGGCCCCCTGTGAACCGGTGGTGGTAATGGCATACCCATGATCGAAATGCTGGTCGGCCGGCTGATTAATCGGATCCAGGGTGATATCCCGCCCCCCCAGGGTCAGCGTGATTTTGCCCTCCGATGTGACTGCCGACACTGTCGCCGGATCATTAGTACGCAGCACCCGGTCCCGATCGGTCGCTGTCAAAATGAGCCGCTCCCCCACGCTGAGCTCAATGGACTGTGTTTCAAACACCGCCACGTTCTGCGTGCGTAATGTCAGTGGCGACAGCCACTGTTCCGTGCCGTTATCACCCTTCAACGCCACAACGCCGCTTTTCGCATCTGCCTCACCCACGGTCAGATACTGTTCTCCCATACGCACGGTATTGCCGGTGTTTTCCTGCCAGAAGGTCATGCTTCCCAGGTCTGCCGTGCTATTGCTGACCCTGACCAACTGGGGAACAGTGACACTGTCACCAAGAGCGTGCTGTTCCTGCAGTCGCGCATGCACCTCTCGGTTGATGGCTCGCCGGTCAACGTTCAGCTCGGCAACAATCAGTGTTTGTTCTCGTGCCGCAGCGGTGCGCCCCACGTAGTCATCGGCGATCATCGCGTGGATTGTTTCTCCACCTGCGAGTGGCACCGACTGTTCCCGCTCCATCTCTGTCATCGCAGACAAATCGACGATGCTGCTGGCCGGGATAAAGGCCTCGCCATTACGGGCAACCGTTTCTGGTCCCACCTGGCCAGCGACCGTTACCGCCTCACGCACATTGCCGGCGATCATCGCCTCGATAGCCGGCCGTAATGCCGGCGTCTGGCGCACGATTTCCTGCATCACCGCCACATCCGCAGCGCTGCGCTCTAAAATCAACGCAAAGGGGGCACCCGACTCCAGCGATTTCAGCTGATCTTTGTCGCCGCTTAGCACCGCCCGCCCGTTACCACGCGCGACGATGTCCACCAGGGCCGCCATCTGCGCGTTGCCATTCATGGAGTTTTCGTCGATGACAAAGACAGTGTTGCTGAAATCCGGCGTTTCTCCCCGCGCCTGATACCGTTCCTGTTCACCAAGGAAGCTGGCAATGGTTTGCGCATCAATCCCCGCCGACTGGAGCTCCGACACCGCCCGGTGGGTGGGTGCCAACCCCACCACCTGCGGTGGGCTGTCTAACTGCTGCAGGGCGCTGGCCACCACGCTGAACTGCGTGGTTTTCCCCACGCCGGCATAACCTTGTATAGGGATAAAGCGATCGGATGACTCGAGGATCAGGCCACCGGCCTGCTTTTGCCCTTCAGTCAAACCGGCCATCTCAGTCTGCAGTTGGTCACGGGCGCCTGGCATCAGTGGCGTGACGCTGTGTTTCCCCTCGGCGATATGGCGCAGGATGGTCAGCTCGTTCTGCCAGTTCGCACGCGACACATAATCTCCGGCGGCACCCTGAGTACCGTCCAGTGCGATGATATCGCCCCGCCGCTCCAACCTTCCCAGTTCAGCCATTGCCCCTTGTGGGGTGAGGTTGCGGTCAACAGACATCGCGTTCTCCACCGCCCTGAACGTTGAGAAGGTGACGCCCGTGCCCGTGACCTTATCGATGGCCAGGTGCATCGCACGTGTCTGTGGTGCCAGTCGTGATTGCTGCAGATCGCGCAACGCATGGGTCAGGTCATCTTGACCAGTGAGGCTGCGAAGTCCCCGGGTGATGGAGACGCCAGGACGTTCCTTGTCCAGTCGGGCAGTAATGGCGGCTTCATCCAGTGGAGTAAAGGCGACGATATTGTCACCGCTGCGACGCAGCTGGTTGACGGTGGCATCGCTGACTTCCTTGCCGCTGAGCACCGCCACCACCGCACCGCGACTGTGCCTGCTCGCCCCCAATGCCTCGACATAGCCATAATCAAGTTTAAGGGGGGCATCAGTACCGACCTTCAATTGGTCGCCGTTGGCTTTTTCCAGTACCAGCCTCTCTTTGAACAACCAATTACCGGTCTTCATCCCGACCACCTTCAGGGACTCGCCGTTTTTGCTTCGGCTGTGCAACGCCCCGGTGGCCTTCAATTGCTCTCCTTCCCGCACCTCCAACGTTTTGGGCTGGTACAGTCGATAGCGGCTGTCGATGGCGCCGATGTCTAGCCCCTGTCGTTGGCCTTGAGCATCTGCCACTGTCAGGCGGTGGTTTTCTTTGCCCACGCCGACGATAGTCAACTGCTCGATGACATTGCCGGGCTGCAGCCGCTCCAACACCATCCCCGGTTGGTAGGTACTACGCAGACCGCGCGTGTCGTTGACGCCGCCGTTTGTGTATCCTGATGGTGTCATCGATGCGTGCCTGTCGGGTGTACTTCATCGTCAGCCCCTTCGAGCAGTTCTTCCAGCGACTCTTGCTCAACCTCGAGTTGTTTAATTTCTTCACGCTGTTCGTCGGTGAGTTTTGGATATAAGCGGATGATAGAAAATGTTTTTTCATCTTCCCCCCAATATTTTACTTCGTTATAACGGCCCAGCGCCCACGCCCAGCCTTCGTTGTTAGCCGCCGTGTCTGCCGCATCCTGCAATTTTGCGATCGCCAGCGTTTCCAACTGGATCGGGTTGGTCAGAATGACGCTCTCGGCAAACAGATCTTCGCGAGTTTCACCCCCTGCCGCCTTGTAAGCCTCCAGACCCACGAACGCCACCAAATGGCTATCAGCCGCCGCCACTTCGTCGTTCAGCACACTCTCGCGCAACGCTTTAAACGTCTGACGGGATTCATGATGACGGGCATTATTCCACACCTGACACTGACGCTGATGGTCATCCGTCGCGGCTAACGCGCCCAACTGGTCGAACGTAATTTGGTCGGTTTTCAGCAGCTCTTGTAGCTGCGGTGCCACCGTTGTCAGCTTGAGGCATTTTCTGACATGCGCAGTACGGTATCCAAGAATTGCCGCGATCTGCTCAACCGGCGTCCCATCTTCCGCCATATCACGGAAGTTCGCCAGTTGGTCGGCGGGCGTCAGGTTTGAGCGCTGTCCGTTCTCGGCATAAGAAATCGCACGGGCTTTGTCTTCATCGACCACTTTGACCACAACCGGAAATTCTGGCGAAACCAGCACTCCCGCCGCTGACCGACCTTGTTCCATGAGCAGGTTGAGCGCCAAACGGCGGGTTTCGCCAGCGGCGACACCAAACTGGCCATCAACCATGCGGAATACGACGAGGTTTTGCAGTACGCCTACCCCTTCAATGCTGGTCGCCCGTCCCTCAATGTCTGCGGCCGTTGCCGGAGTTTTACGGGCGTTCAGGCTGGTTTTCGCCAATTGCTTGAGCATGACAACTTCAACCGGGGCATTTGCCAACGTCTCCTCAACAAACTGAGTTGAGTCATTTGACGCCGCTGCTTTAGTCGTGGATTTTTTCGGGGTTGATTTTGCTTTGGTTGGTGCTTTAGTATCGATGTTAGACATGTGATTTCTCTCCAAAAGTTATTACGGTCAAGCCGGTAAGACGGGCGTCAAATCCGGCGGTATGGAGCAGGGGAAACCCTGCTTTTTTACTTCACTTCGACGATCTGCCAGTGCGTCCAGTTGGCTTCGTCACTGGCGGCAACAGGCCAGCCATCAACGACCCAGACGGCCAGCGAATCAAAATCCCCTTCTGCCAGAACGAAATACTCAGCAAGTGCCGGAACAGACGGCGGTGCCATCGTGCCGGTAGTGCGGCCCCCACAGGCCAACTGCACATGACGAACAAGGTCATACACCTGCGCGTCAGACAGACCACCGTTGTTCAGTGCTGATGCTGCTGTAGGCTTCGTTGTCGCGCCTTTGACGTTTTGTTGAGCCATGTTGAAATCCTCCGTGGGGTGATAACTGATGCCGCTGTGAGTATTCGCCGTCGCAAGAAAACTGATTCAGCATAGCGATGAGCGGCAGTAAGGGGCGGAGACAAAAAGTTTTTATGACCGTAGGGAGAAAAAAGTTTTTGGTGGAGTTCATTACACCCCTTGCCGTTTAAGCGAGGCGTTGTGCTGTTATCAGTTGCGGCGGGAAGACTTACTGCGGCTAAAGCACCCTGGCAGGTTGAATAAGGATCAACCCGACACAGCGAACGCTGGGGTGTCCTTAGCGATCGTCGCCAGGGCGACGAACAGTGAAAGCGTTGCAGGCGATAGCCTGCTGAAAGCGCCTGCCCTGGACGTTGGCTTGCAGCCCTGAGCCGAAGGGCCCGAAACCCGTAGGGGTTCGGCGAGACTTGTCAGCCGCGAAAGCGGATGGCTAGCCGAGTAGACTGATGGTCGGGCGCTTGCGGTCGGCCACCGCCCCGGACGTATCGTTTTATCGTGATCTATCTGCTATACCGGCAAACCTCGACACATTGCTATTTTCAGATAAGAGGGCGTTTAAGATAAGCTATAAAAACGGGTTGGTTTACCTCGGTAATTCCCATTCCAGGCCAGTTCATTTACGATAGTTAACCGCTCTATCCCCGTATTCACCACCGAAGGAGATACTTAGATATGTTAGGCTCTCGCCAGCAAGAACTGGTTGTCAGTGAAACGGACATAGACGCAGCGCTAGCCCATCTCCGGACGCTTCCCTATCGCCCACAGATCCCGGTGAGTTGGGATCGTCAGCACTTGCTGGACCTTCTGCGCGAAACGATAGGCAACAGGCCCAAAATTAACGAGTGCCACAATATTGCGCCTGGTGTCTTCGCCATCATCCAGCCGTTCGGAATAGATCTGCTCTCACACGGCGAACCTGATGGACGGCTCCAAGTTTGGTTACTGGTTCGCTCCGCGGGAACTGATCCGACTCGACTCACTACCCTGCAATGAGAGTTCCCCCATACTCACTTTCCCTCTATCAGCCAGGGTATTGCAGGTGACAAGGGGTTTGCGCGCGGATGAAAACGCCGCTGCCGGCTAACTTTTATCTTTGCCACCAAACGGGCCGATTTCCAACCCGTTGGCCATAGTCCATCAACGCTCGCTGACAATATCCTCAACAATCGCGGTGAGGTAGTCCCAGTTATACCCAATGCCCGCATCGTGCCGATCGGTGGCCAACTGCATCGCTGCCTCGGTTTCCTCTGGCGTCAACGTGCTATTTAACGACAAAAAATCATCTGGCAACCAAAAGGTGCCGCAGCATAGGGTTTCCGGGGCATAACATTGTAAACGTTTGATAAAGGCAGCAATGGTCATCTCGTTCATGATAAGTCCTCAAACCGTTAATAAGGGGCGGCATCGCCGCCCGCATTTGAATTTCAGTCAGTCCAGAGCGCGGCGAATATCGGCACACTCGGGGTGTGTCTCGATGTAGGCCCATAGTTCCTCTTCCCGCTGCATATACAGGTTCACCATCCCGGCGTTGCCCTTGTCATGGTGTAACCAGCAGCGGCGGTTGATAACCAATGACGTCAACACGATGCCGGCCGCGTCGCCGCTGAGGGTTTTATCAAACCAGTTGTCGGCATTGATCAGTTGCACCTGATCGATGTCGGGTGCCATGTAACCGCCGCCCTCAGGCAACCGGATGAAATGCCAGAAACCGCCGTTGTACTCGGGCAGATAGCGATCAGCCGTGGCATAGACCTGCATTTCGGCCCGCAGGAAGTCATCGGCAAACAAGTACGGCAGGAATGACAAACGATCGGATTCACACACGTGCAGCGCGACAGAGTGAGCATGTTGCATGGGACTACCTCCACAGTTTCAGGGTTAGCGACACCGGCCGGTGCCGTACCCATTCGAAAGTCTGGCCCTGAGGGCGGGGCGCAAAGGCGACGCCAAAGACGCAGCGCAAGGCCGTTGCGGGCTGAACGCCCGTAACGGGTGCGAACGTGTGCCGGCGGCGGTTCATCTTCCTTTGCGACACAACCGCGCCGGACTAGCGTTTGGGGACGGCACAGGCCGTCATCACGCAGACGCCGCAGAAGAAAAAGATTTAGAAAGGTGTGGGCAGGCCCAGCCTGCGCCCTTTGCGGCGCCGGCATCGCCGGCAAGGGCCGCGTGGCGGTATGACGGGTGGGCGGCGTTCGACGCGCCGCCGCGACCGGAGGCAAACACCTGGCAACACGGGCAGATTTCCCTGCCCGCGTGTACCTGGTCACTTAGTCTTTGAAGTGTTGGTCCAGCTCGTTGATGGCTTTGTAGCTCTCAACGTAGAGATCATGCGCATCCCGTAATATTTGGCCGACCAGGCGTTCGACCAGCACGTCACTATTCCAGAAGTAGGCGCGAGACAGCTCGTGCAGCCTGATATGCATCTCGCACATGTCGTTCGCCAGTGCTGCGATGTCGATACGCAACTTTCCATTACCCTGATAGTTCATCGCTCTGCCCTCCCCTTTATGCCGCATGGCGGCCGCGTAACGCCGCCAAGCGACGGCAACCTACCGCGTGGTAATCCGGTAGCAGCTCGATACCGATATAACGACGCCCGGCCTGAGCCGCCGCAACACAGATCGAACCCGAACCACTGAACGGGTCCAGTACAATGGCGCCGGGCTGAGTAAACGACTCAATCAACGGTTGCAGACTGGCTACCGGCTTTTCTGTCGGGTGGTGCCGGTTGCCGGTGTACTGCCATGACTGCACATCGCCAAGGGGGTCTGCCGGCAATGGCGGGCGGCCTTTAGCCAGGATGTAGGCATTCTCATGTTGGTAGCCGACGAAGGCAGATTTGGATGCGTACTGTTTGGCAAAGACCAGATGACCAACGATGCGAAAACCGGCTTGTTTCCAGGCACTAACAAAAGTATCAACACGGTTCCACCCGTAGAAGCTGACCATCAGGCTATTGGGTTTGAGCACGCGGAACATTTCGCGGCTCGCCGGCAATACCCAGTCGTGATTCGTGTCGTTGGCGATAGAGCGCCCGGAGCGGTCGGTAAAACCGACCAGGTACGGCGGATCGGTCAAAATGAAATCGATACTGGCGGAAGGAAAAGTGGACATGACCTGTACGGAGTCACCCAGGACATAGCGGGACATACACGTTCCTCGTCTGGCAAGGGACGGCAGGAGGGTGCCAGTACGGCACCCGTTCCCTGCGGCCCGATGTCAGCGCGGCCAGGCACCGCTGCGGGTCAAGCGGACGTGGAATACCGCAGCCGCATGCGGCAAGGATATGCCGCGAAAGCCGCTTGAAGACGGGACTTCCGTCGCCCCGCCCAAGCCGGGGTATGGCAAGATGTCATCGGGCTGCAGGCCGTTAAAGGCCCAGTGGGAGCGAAGCTGCAAAGTGCGACATTTATTTAAGCCTCATCCCGGACAATACAAACCTAGCAGATGCTAAAAAGGATCCAAAGAAAGTCCCGTTGTTGTGTGGTGTTCTCCACATCCTCTCTGCGGCGCTTTATATAAATCACAGGAATACACTCATTTCTATCCGGTTACCACCTTGTTTTGAATTTGGCGTTCCGGATTAAAACATTACCTCGTTAACCTATTTAATAAGGAACTATCATGAGTGATCCAAACAGCGGTTCTGGCTGGGGTGTGAGCCATACGCCCTATGGCGATGTGCGTAATTATAATCCCAATGAATTTGGCGGCAACGGCGGTTCAGGCGGGGGCAATGGTGGCAGTAATGGTGGGAATCAATCCGGTACAGGAGCTTATTCCGGTCGCTTTAATATGGGCTCTCTATCCTCGGATGCTCCCAGTCTTAGCACCTCAGAGCTAACAGCGATTTTTAACAATACGGTGCGTTGGGAAGGATTATCTCACAATATGTATGCTGATACGTTGGGGAACGTGACCGTCGGGATCGGTTCGCTGTTGTCGACACCAGAATCAGCAACTCGGTTGGGGTTTAAAAACCGTCGCGTCACGCGTGGCCACGGTGACGAAATGGTAGGTTATGTGAATGCCTCTGACTCTGATATTCGTTCTGCTTACCAGGGAGTAAAGGATGTATTTAATAACAAATCACTAACCCAACGCCAGAAGACAGCACAATGGTCCGGGAGTGCGATGGTACTGTCTGACGCTGAAATCGGCTCGCTGGCGGTTAAACACATTAACAGTGACCGGACTAGTTTGCGGGGACTTTATGCTGGCTTTGACAGTTTTCCTGAAAACACCAAAGTGGCCTTGCATGACATGGCTTATAACATGGGTATGACCCGTCCTGAATAGCGTTGACACATTTTACTCACGCACAGAGGAAAATGTGATGAACCAGTATGTTAAACGCACACAACGCGATTATTCTC
>NZ_JANUEI010000022.1:0-10149 GCF_024809915.1 Serratia sp. BIGb0234 | reverse complement strand
CCGGCAACCAAACGGTGCTTGACAGGCTCCAGGGATCGCGTGTTTCAAGACTGATGGTGGCGAGTAAGAAGTAAACTGCGATAAATATCAGCCAATGTAACAAGCCGTAATGACGTGAAATACGCCTAGGCTGAGTCCCTTAATCATCTGAGCTATAATAACTGCCTGTTTCCACAGCATATTGAACTATGGCTCGCTACGACATTCCTGATGAAGCATGGGCTATCATCCAGCCCTTACTCCCTGCAGTGCCTGCATCTCCACGGGCCGGACGCCCATGGGCAGAACATCGTATGATCATCAATGGCATGTTCTGGGTCCTGTGCTCAGGTGCACCATGGCGTGATTTACCTGAGCGATACGGCCCATGGAAGACCGTTTACAACCGCTTTAACAGATGGTCAAAGTCTGGACTGATTAACATCATTTTCAACAGGTTACTCTCACTACTTGATGCGAATGGCCTCGTTGACTGGTCTGCCACAGCGCTGGATGGCAGTAATATCCGGGCGCTGAAATGTGCCGCCGGGGCTCAAAAAAACATCCCAATATCGCCGGAGATAATGGGCTGGGTCGCTCTCGCGGTGGTTTTGGCACCAAGATCCATCTGGCAACGGACGGAAGCGGCCTCCCGTTAAATATCGTGCTGAGTCCCGGACAGGCCCATGAAAGCCAGTTCGCGCAACGACTCCTGGACGGCATTGGGGTTCAGCGTAATAACGGCAGCATGAAACGCCGTGGGCATGCGGTACTGGCCGACAAAGCGTACTCCGGACACGTATTGCGCAACGAGCTGAAAAATAACGGCATAAAAGCAGTCATCCCCCGAAAATCAAATGAGAAAATGGCATCGGATGGACGTTCAAAGCTTGATCGTACTGCGTACCGCAATCGGAACGTCGTTGAGCGGTGTTTTGGGCGTCTGAAGGAATACCGTCGCATCGCTACGCGTTACGACAAAACAGCGAGGAATTATCTGGCAATGGTGAAACTGGGCTGCATCCGCCTGTTTTACAGAAGGTTATGCAATTAAGGGACACAGCCTAGTATCCATGTCTATCTCCCTTGTTGCCTTTACGGTAAATCTTAACAGTCACTCTTTAGGTTTAGCTATGACTTTCTTTTCTGACTAGTCAGATATCGGTCGTTTAAACGGGCATATATACTTCATGTCAAGTTGAGGCATAGCGCCGAATCATGAATATCCGTTGATCACTTTTGAGGTTTTATCAACCATGAAAAATATACAATTGTTCGGTAGCATCGTATTGGTATTTGCAATAGCCATGGTACTTTTTTTCTTTTTGAGCTCTGTTGGCAATAAAGCCCGTGTTGTCGAACCGGAGTTCGTGGTGAAAGAGGGGACGGTGTTGTTTTCCCTGAATGCGAGCATGCAGCAAAACCGCCAACTTGACGTTCAATACCAACATGCCAAAGGCTTATTGAGTCAGGTCGATGATAAATTACTAAACAGCATGAAATACAAGAAAGTAGACAGTTTTTTCTCTTAAGCTGGGTTGATATTTCCCCTTTTTATTAACAATAATAGCTATCTTTCTTGCGAAAGAGTATTTCCTTAATGGGCGAATATGATTTAAATCGCATGCGGCTTCCCCATTTATAATATCACTCTGATTTCGGTAGGATGCGTGTTTTTACGTTTTAAAAGCCTGTCGGTGGTTGGTTTTTAATGGCTATTGATGGGGGGGCGCGAAGTCTGGTGAGCTCGAACTGCTCTGAACGTGAAGAAAGAGAAAAGTGACATAAGCCGCTATATGCTATCAATAATGAACAGAAGGGCGTGACCTCCAGCAGTAAAAATACTCTTCGCCAGGCTGAGGTTCAGGTGAATACATCACCTAATTTCGGTTTTCTCAAAAGAATAATGCATCAGGGAAAGTTTATAAAACCGGGGAATGGTTCGTGCGAATGTTTTTGATTGTATTGGAGTCTTCTGCCATCGGACTGTCGGCACAGTGATTTCGGTCGAGATCTTCTGACTTGCCTCGTCGTGAGGGGAATGTCTACGGAGGCAGGGCGGTTCACGGATAACAGTGCTGCATCAAGTTTTGAGTACTGATTAATAATGAAATATTTTATTTTTTATTTAAGTTATGGACATTTACCATTCATTGGCTACAGTTCCGAATGAACAAATGGAAATTATAAAAACAGATTTAATTGATTATCTTTTACAGCAATCATCCATAGGTCAATAACTGTTTGGGGCAAGGATATGGTAAATAAAATCAGTTCGTTAGCAATTTATACAAGCATTGCACTATTTCAGGCTAATATCTATTCCTTCGCTGCGCAAAGCCCGATAAGTATCCCCCTTGGTCACCTTCGAGACCGCCTGACCATCAATGTGGGGGTCAATGGCGGCCCGGCACAAAAATACGTTTTTGATACAGGGTCAGATCAGTTCAACGCCGCGCTGGGTCAACAGGATACTTCTCGTTTACCGAACATGAATCAGGCATACGATTATCTCTATGGTAACGATAGTTGGGGGGGCTACTGGTTACAACGCAAGCAGGTAACAAGCCTGACCTATTACACGTCAGACGATAACCCAACGCCGGTCGTCACACCTGATAGCAATAATAAGGGGTATGTGATTGGCCAGGTAGAGCATTTTTTAAGCGACAAACCCGTTCCAAAGGAACAACTCCCCTTTAAAAAATTGGGCGATAAGTTCTACTATATAGATTTGGCCGCGGAGAAAGCCCTCAACGCAGGAAGGCCTATCGAAGAGGATTACTTTTACGGCACCTTTGGCGTTGGGGATTTTCTTTTTAAGGATGCAAAAGACAATCCTAATGGTGGCAGCCCCTTTGCCACTGTTACTTCAACAGGTTTTATTGTCGCGGGTAATGACAATTCGGGCGAAAATGGCAAAACGCTTTCGCCAGGTTGCGCGCCTTGTAGCATCCTTCATTTAACCCCCAGTCTGCGGGCGCAGTTCGACACCCTGGTCCCCTGGGCACCGACGCGTGACGAAGGCGATATTACCCAATTTCCCAATTCAGGCGCGCCTGCGTCATCACAGCATGAAGGGCGGTTTAAATATGCCTTCACGCTAAATATTAATGGGAAAGAAAGCACGATTGAGCTTCCCGGTGACACATTGAGTGGCGCCATCTTGTTCGACACGGGCAATCCCTCGCATATCACTATAGACAGCCAAAAACTCGGGGATATTTTAGAGAAAAAGGGGGTGAAGTTTAGCGGAGACGAGGCCAAAACAGCCAGGATTGTGAACTTGACACTCCAGCCGGTTGACGTCAATGGCCAAAAAGTGGGAAGCGGACTCCTTCTGACAGAGAATAGTGATAAGGACCGATTGGTCATCGATAAAGATGGCAGTGATAAAAAAACCTGGAACATGACTCTGGGGATTGGTTTTTTCCGTAAATATGCAGTGATGTATGATTTGCAAAACCAGCTCACGGCCTTTAGTCCCTTTTTTATCAGTGCGGATAACTTTTCCACTGATGCCGATGGTCGCGAGGTGCAACTTAATCGGATAACAAAGCAAATGGGTAACTTAATGCCTGCCCTTGCGGGGGACCCTTCCGTCGATGCCAGCGGCAAAAAAGGTTTTCTGGGACTGGCGGGGACTATCTCAGGCAACGGTCCCCTGACGCTGATGTCGGATGTGGTGGTTAATATGACCGGCGTAAATACCTATACCGGGGCGACTCATATCAATAAAGGCGCCGTATTGTACCTCACTGGGCCTGGGAATATTGCCCGCTCATCCCGGGTGGAGAACAACGGGTGGTTCGATATTGCTGAACATGGCAGTTACTATTCTGAGTGGCAAGTGCCGGATGGCATGAATGATGCCACTATCCGCAGCTTAAGCGGCAACGGTGTGGTTACGCTGGGTAACAGAACGCTGATTTTGAGCCAGGCTCGGGATAATTTCTCGGGGCGTATCACTGACGTGGTGCTCGGGGATAACGTCGGGACACACTATAAGGGCGGTGTGACCATTTCCGGCGGCAGTCAGACGCTCAGTGGTGACAGTGACTATACCGGGCAGACGATGATTGCCAGGGGAGCCGCATTGCATTTGGCGGGCACCGGCTCACTGGTGAGTGATGTTGTGGCCGATGGGGCATTCATCGCTGACGGTAAGGCTACCGGGGCGGTCGCGGTGGGTGACGGAGGACTGGTTGGCGGTAACGGGAGAATTGGTGCGTTGGCAGCCCACAATGGGGGGACGGTTTCGCCAGGAAACTCCATTGGCACGCTGACGATAGACAATAATCTGACACTGGAAACGGGTTCCCGTTATCTGGCTGAGGTGGAGGCCGGGCGTAGCGATTTGCTGCAGGTAAATGGCCAGGCGACGCTGAACGGGGGGGAGATTAGCGTTGTGCCGGGGGCGGGGCGTAACCTGTTAGCGACGACTGATGTTACCAGCAATATTCTTGCCCAGCGCTACACCGTGCTCAACGCCGGTCAAGGTGTCACCGGGCAATTTGGCTCTGCGCGTGCCGGATTGTTTTTAACTCCTGATGTACTTTATCAGCCAAATAGCGTCACTCTGGGTTTGCAACGCAACACCACTCGTTTTGCGGAGGTGGCAAATACACCAAATCAACGTAACCTCGCTACCGCGATTGAGCACCTCCCGGTTAACCATTCGGTTTATCAGAGCTTGTTGGTTGCCCCTTCTGTTGAACAAGCGCGTCAGGCTTACCGCCAGCTCTCGGGACAAGTGCATGCGGATATCGCCTCCGCCTCGGTGAATAACAGCCGCTACGTACGCGATACGCTGAATGGCCGGCTGCGACAGGCTCAGGGGGCAACGGACAGTGGTGAAATAAAACAGGACGAACAGGGAGCCTGGGTCAGCTTACTGGGCAACTGGGCTCATGCCAGCGGTAATGACAATGCGGCGGGTTTTCATGACTCAACTTTCGGGGTCTTGCTCGGTGCTGACAGCGAACTGGCCAATAAATGGCGACTGGGTCTGGCCACGGGCTATACCCGCACCTCATTGCACGGTAACAGCGCATCGGCGGACAGTGACAACTACCACCTGGCGTTCTATACCGGAAAATCCTATGACAATCTGAACCTGCGCGCCGGTACGGCATATACATGGCATCGGATTGAAACGTCGCGCAGCGTGGGGTATTACGGGCAATCAAGCAGCGATAAAGCACATTATGGCGCTGGCACCGGACAAGTATTTGCTGAAGCGGGATACCGTCTGAACTCTGCCTGGGTCAACATGGAGCCTTTTGCCAACCTGGCTTGGGTGAATTATAAAAGCAATGGCTTTAATGAACACGGCGGAGCCAGTGCGTTGAGTGGGGAGAGCCAAAGCACGAGTGCGACGCTGTCTACGCTTGGGTTACGCGCGGACAAACGCTGGAGCATGGGTAAAGAGCATGCTGTGACGCTGCGGGGGGAGATGGGCTGGCAACATCAATATAATCACCCTGAACGCGAGGTGGGTTTGCGTTTTGCCGGCAGTGACGCGACCTTCAACACGGCCACCGTCGCGGCCTCCAGGGATGGGATGGTGATGAAGGCAGGCGCGCAAGTCAATGTGGGGGAAACTATCGATGTATCGCTAAGCTATACCGGCCTGTTATCAGAAAACTACCAGGACAACGGAGTTACGGCGGGGATTCAGTGGCGATTCTGATGGCGGTTATTCCCTGATGCGCTGCCGGAGTAAAACAGCCATGCGACAGGATCTGTTTGTGATGGCAGGGGACGCATACTGCGTGCGGAGTATTATGCCCGTGGGCATCAGGTTCTGGCGATAAGACATTTAACTTTATGACGACGCTGCTTTGTGATGAAAAGTGGCTATTAAAAACCGTGAGGAAAATATGAAAAGTGAATGCAAACGACACAGTGTGGTTGCTTTGGTTATCTTTTTATTTAGCATTCTGGTGCTTCAGGGGTGTGTTAATCAGGATCCACGTGTTGCTGCTGCCGTTGAAGATAAACCCTTTTATAGCTGGTTCAATAAGCTCGTCAGTCAGATAGAAAAAGACCCAACGTACAAACGGATCCCCATTGACACGACGGCGCAATCAAACGAATTCCTTGTTTTATTGCATGACACTTATCGGCACAGGGTAACAAAAGAGGAGTTTTCTCAGCGTATCAACGCGCAATACCCGAACCACCAATATGAAACGGCTTTTATCGTCGCCAGATTTCCTTAAGGGTTAGTGTGGTGAAGGGCAAGCGAGGTGAAGTGGACGGTTCTCAAGGCATCATCAATAACGATGATGCCTTATCTTAATTATCACTCCTTTTCGGGCTCGCCGAAAAGGAGACGGTAAAAAGGAAATGTATACCATGAATTATCCCTTGGGTTTTGGTCTGGCACTGTTAACACTGTCTGTTTCTTCTTTTGCCTTCGCGCAGGAGGAGCCCAGTTTTGACTGTGCAAAAGCAAGGACGCATGTCGAAAAGGTGCTTTGTTCTGGCGGTAACTCCGGAATGGGGGATTTAGATAACACCATGGCCAACCTTTATAAGGCCCTCAGTCAATCACCCGGTGTCGATGTCGTTGCATTGAAAACGAGTCAGCAGGCCTGGCTTGCAAAACGAAATAAATGCAAAGGTTCAGACATTAAAGTGGCGAATTGTCTCCTCGGTAGCTATCGGGCCCGCTATATCGAGCTCAGTGCCAGTTATGATTACCAACATGTGACGGGGACCTTCTCTAATAATTTCGGGATTATCGAGAGCGTGTTATTTCCCGCCGGAAAACTGGCCGTTAACATAGACACTAGTGTTGGTGAACCCTCTTATAATTCTTGCTCGGTCACTTTTGTTGCACCACTGAAAGGGGCGTCCGTTCAACATACGTTTACTGCTGAAGAGACCGGGGGGGATGAGAAATGTACGGTAAACATGAATGTCACAGGCTCTCAAATTGACGTCTCTTCGGTTGGGGAGTGTAGAGCCTTCTGCGGAAACTCCGCAACCTTTGATGGTACGTACAAAAAAATAATAAAGGTATCGTATTAATCAATGTTGCTCTAGTTATGTACCGTTGTAATCCTGGTTGATGAGAGGGGGGGAGTAAGGTTTTAGAGTGAATAGCCCATTGTGTTATTATTATTTATGGTGAGGTGTTATTATGATTAAGTTAGATTTAAACTATATTCAGAAGTGTTTTATCTCAGTGTTTCTTATCGCCATTTCATTTACATCCTACTCGAAAGAGTCAGGTGAAAACGAGCTTTTCATTCTGCATCCCTGGGAGGCGACTTGCCATCAAGATAGATGTGTGATGGATGCGACGATATTGAGGGGGGAGCAGGGTGCCAAGGCCGACCAGGATAATCCCAATGAATACATCTGGATGGGGATGAAACTTAAACGAGGTGACGCTCCCCTTCAGTTAATTACTATCTCGGTAGATCCCGATTCACAGTGTGATAGTGGTTTGTTTATTGCATTTACCGATACGGCAAAGAACGGTGATTTTTTGAATATGAAAATGGACAATGACGGTGCCATCCCAATTAAATTTACCCGGTGTGACTCAAAGTCACATTTGGCCGAAATACCTTTTGGGATAGTGAAGTCAGACAAGGGGGATATTCACCTGCTCGATAAATTCAACGTGTCGAGTACCGCCATCATACTGTATGTGAAAGAGGGGAAAGCTTATCGGACTATGGTTGACCTGGCGGGATTCAAGATAAAATACAGAGAAGTAAAAAGTATTTTAAATACACCTTCCAAATAAGATTCGAAGCACTGTTGCAACTAGCTGAGGGTGGTAAACTTACAGCTACTTTTTACTGAGAGCAGTCTATGGATCCATTCAAAGGCTGACATTTTCAGAGAGAAATCATCCTGTGGGTGGAACGCTGGTGCTGCAAATGCGGCATCAGCTACCGCGAGCTGCATGAGATGTTGGCAGAATGTGGTATCAGGGGTGACCATTCCACTATTTACCCTGGGGTACAGTGTTATGCACCGAAAGTGGAAAGGTGGCGGTACTGGGGTAATCCCCCCATTTTTAACGGAGGTGATAAGTAGAATCAGACCATGCGTTGACTATGCTGCATTGGCGTGAAGCCATTTAACGCCATATTCGGTCGTTCGTGATTATAAAATCATTGCCATCGCGTGGCATAGTCCTGCAATTCGATCAAGGATGAAAACAGGTACTGACCCAGCCAGTCATAACGCACCGTCCGGTTATAGCGCTCAATATAAGCATTCTGCTGAGGTTTGCCTGGCTGAATAAAATGGAGGGTTATATTCTGCCTCGCTGCCCATGATGTCAGTATCTTTTCTGTATATTCTGGACCATTGTCACACCGAATGGCGACAGGTTTCCCCTTCCATTCAATGAGTTGCCCAGGGTTCTGACGACACGACTTGCCGGCAGGGAAAAATCCACATCAATGGCCAGTGCCTCACGATTAAAGTCATCGATGACATTCAGTAAACGGATTGAACGACCATCTGATAATTGATCATGCATGAAGTCCATTGACCAGCATTCGTTGCTGCTTTCAGGCACCGTCAGCGGTTCAGGTTTATCCCGTTTCAGTCGTTTTTTCGGCTTTATTCGCTTGTTCAGCGACAGCTCGCAGTAAATTCGGTATACCCTTTTATGGTTGAACCGGAAGCCTTTGACGTTACGCAGATAGGGGCCAGTTTGGATATAGTGAATTATTGTACGGTAAGCCTGTTCAAAAAACAGGCTTATCTATAGCAATAGGGTATAGACATCAAAATCCTGACGCAATATGACCAGGTGAACGAGTCAAACCATCGAACGCCACTGTTTAAAGGGAGTTAAAGGGAGTTAAAGGGTCATGGATGAGAAAAACTTGAATATTGTCGATCTATCTCACCTGTCTGCACTACAAATCAAGGCAGCACGTGAGTTCACTGATTTTGCACTGGAGCTTCCCTGCGGAATACTTCGCATCCGGGGTGAGTTGACTCCCGAACTTCTGCGAATACTTATCGGCGAAATGAAGGCGGGTGCACAATGAGCATGTTGCCGGCAGGGACACGCATCTGGATCGTGGCCGGGATCACCGACATGCGCAACGGGTTCAACGGTTTGGCCTCAAAGGTGCAGAATGCACTGAACGATAATCCGTTCTCCGGGCAGGTCTTCATCTTCCGCGGTCGTCGGGGTGATATGCTCAAGGTGCTGTGGGCTGATGCCGATGGCCTGTGCCTGTTCACCAAACGGCTTGAGCGTGGGGGCTTCGTATGGCCGGTGACCCGTGAGGGTAAAGTCCACCTGACACCTGCTCAGTTGTCCATGCTGCTTGAGGGCATAAACTGGAAACATCCACAGCGGATGGAACGACCTGGTATACGGATATAACCTGCTGTAAAGTGAGGGAATGGATACATCATTCCCTGATGATATCGCCCGGTTGAAAGCGCTACTGCGCGAGCAGATGGCGGCTAATAGGATACTGGCAGAAAACAATCTCCTGCTGTCTCAGCGGGTGGCATCTTACGCCACCGAAATTAACCGGCTGAAAGCACTGGTGGTGAAACTGCAACGTATGCAGTTCGGCCAGCGCTCAGAAAAAATGCGGCAGAAGGCCGAACGGCAGATACATGAAGCGCAGGAGTGTATCAGTCATCTGCAGGAAGAAATGGCCGACATTCTGGGTGGACAACCTGACCCGGCACTTCCTTCGGCGCTGCGGCAGTCATCGTCACGAAAACCCTTACCTGCCACTCTGCCCCGCGAAATACAAACCATCCTACCGGCAGAAAAAAGCTGTCCTGAATGCGGTGGGAAACTGCATGCACTGGGTTGTGATATCTCGGAACAACTAGAGATCATCAGCAGCGCCTTTAAAGTTATCGAAACCCAACGCCCCAAGCAGGCCTGCGGCCAGTGTGACTGCATAGTCCAGTATCCCATGCCGTCAAAACCCATCGAACGCAGTTATGCCGGACCTGGTCTGCTGGCGCGGATCGTCACGGCAAAGTTCGCAGAGCACACGCCGCTGTACCGCCAGTCGGAGATATACAACCGACAGGGTGTGGTACTCAGTCGCGGTACACTCGGTGCGTGTCAAGGTAGTTGTCGCCTCAGTTGATTCAAGCAGCCAGGGTTTCCCGCTCCCGATTCAACCAT
Source organism: Serratia sp. BIGb0234 (assembly GCF_024809915.1). Lineage (NCBI taxonomy): Bacteria > Pseudomonadati > Pseudomonadota > Gammaproteobacteria > Enterobacterales > Yersiniaceae > Serratia > Serratia sp. BIGb0234. The sequence continues at coordinate 23 of NZ_JANUEI010000022.1, read as the reverse complement.
GTTTCATTCTGCCATTTCCAGTT
>NZ_JANUEI010000021.1:0-10866 GCF_024809915.1 Serratia sp. BIGb0234 | reverse complement strand
CGGGTAAATTAACCCACTAACGACGCCGGATATATGGTCGCAAACCGTATCGAACCAGTACTTGTAACACCCGGGGCGTCCATATATGGTCAACTTTTCTTATCGGGTAACAACATGACGCTTTCTTCAGCCTTTCAGCCCGCGTTTATTCCGCAGGGTGGTTGCCAGTTATCGCTATTGTTTAGCGAGCTGGAACGTATCGATCTGCTATTACAGTACTATTATCTGGCGGGTATACTGAAACAGACACAGATAAATGTCAATACCGATTGAATTGTGGGTCTTCCGCAACTTGGGTGGAGTCCTTCACGGCAGAGGGCTCATCACCCGTCGTCTCAGTAACTCGAACCCGGCACGTCCGTACATCTGCCGCTTCAGCATTTTCAGGCGATTTACATGCCCTTCAACTACACCGTTACTCCATCTGCTGGTAGATACCGCCGCGATCGCGCGAGACAACCTGTATTTCCGGATATTTTCTGAACCAAGCGGCCAGCGTACGCTGATCGCGACCGGGAAGCAGAACGAGGGGACGGTGAGTATCAAGATTGACTATTAACGTGCCATGACAGTGGCCCCGATGCCAAGCTCACTCGTCGATACTGACATGAGGCGTGCCCGAAGGTTTCGTCTCCGGGGTATTCTCACCCTGCGAAGAAAAGTATCTGCGCTGGTCCGGAGACCCGCAGCCGTTGCAGTCCGTCTTCCAGCCTCACCCCGGCGATTAATCCCAACTGACGCTGCAAATCTTGCAACGCCTGCTGCCGTGAACCTGCGAAGGGAGCCAGCGACTCGACAAAAATTTTGCGTGAACAGGATGCATTACGGCAGTACCAGTGGCGGATGGCAAATACCAGCCAAAGCGTCTGACCTGAACAGGGTAAATGCTGTATCCGACGCTGTCGGCAGCTGTGAACGGAACTGCTGCGTTTAAGGCATTCAGGACAATGAGCTGTCTTCCGGGAGGAGCGTAGATTGATAGTCACTCCAACAGGGTCAACGGATTGTTGGGTTAATATCCATCCGCAGGGAAGCTGAAAAAGCGTCTCAAATGAGGGCATAGCGTTGTCCATAACTTAAAACAGATTAGATCATTGTTAACTAAAAAGCTTCATCAATATACCTCCACCGCAAGTTGCGGAAGACCCATTCTTACATCGGTACTAACAGATTTGACCAATACGGACGATATAGGAAAGTTCATGAACGGGAGAAGTAATCCCCGGGTATTGAATTCAGCGAGGCGTTCACCAGAGCTCTTAAAACATAAAAAGGTCCACCCCAAGAATATTATAGAGTCGTATATGGCAACCTTTTTAAAGAAAAGGGGGTGGAGGGTTTTGCAGCGTACGCCGCGCGGCCAATAATCTTGTAATAAAGATATAGGGTTATTTCTATGAAGAGGAAGTGGTTGTCGTTATCTCACAATCTGTGAAGTTGAAAATATACTTTACGGGCATTTAGCCTCTTGTGGTCATTGACGATTATCTGTCGATGATATCGACAGTTTTTATCATCTGAAACGGCGTTGTTATCGACGAGGGAAGATAGCACCGAATGAATATGAATACCATACACAATAATGTGCCTACACAAATTACCTAACAGTTTGAGATGTCCGCGTGTTTTGGGAAGCACGTGTAATATTTATCCATGAACAACGGCCGACGGCGCCTGGAATATGGGCTCAGTGCCAGCCAACCGAATAAATACGTTAACGGTGTCCGATAACGAATACCTGGAGGAATGTACATGGTTTTTTCTAAATATGCCAAGTCGCCGATGGCGACCTCGTTATCAACAGCCTCAACGGAAGCGGAAGAACTTGAGCAGGAGGATCTATCCTGCCCATCCGGGCTGTTGGTCTCTCACGCTTTTTCCTCGCCTTCCTTGCCTTCCTCTCCAGCGCACAATAACGCGTGGGAAGCCGAGTTGGAAACCCATCTTCTGGCGGAGATGATACGGGTTACGCAAGGGTATACCCTGCTTCCGGCGCAGCCTGTCATGACCACGTTGCAGGACATGCTCAAGGACGAAGCATCCCCCCCCCTACACATGAAGGAAATCAAGCATATCGTCACTTTTCTTGAGCAGCTTATTGCCCAATTGGCAAACTTCCATTCCAGCGATAAAAACCCAACGGTCAAGCAGCGCGATGCGCAACGTGATATCGCTCATCTTGTCACGCGAATGCCAGAGGGACTTATCGCAACGATGCAGGTTTCCCGAGAGAGCGACTTACTCCCCCCCGCCTCCTCCCCGCAAGAGGTATACTGGTCAGTTGAAAAAGTAAACGCAGTACAGGAGGAGGTACACGAGCTGGGTCATGCGTTCAAAAAAACGAGTGAATTTCATCGAACCTCGCTGAAGAGTGGAGAAAGACCCCAGCTTCTTCCCATGCTCGACACAGCGAAGCAACTTGGCACAGCGCTGCTGGCGTTGGAAGGTCGGTTGATAGGCGACCAGAATACGTACTCGACAACAGCACAACGCAACACCTGGACAGGCATGCGAGATGAGCTGAAAGGAAAGTCGTTTCCCCGCCCTGAGACCGTTGAGAATCGCTTGTCTGCAGTTGTACGGCTACGCGATGAACTGGCAAGTGGCAAGAAGCCAATGCCAAAAGGGTATCGCTCGTTGTCAACACTCGTCGGCCAGATTCTTGACACGCGAGCCAAAAATCCCCAGGAGTTGCAGGCCATAAACATGCTGGCAACGTTGGTTTTGGATGTCGAGTTTATCTTGTGGGACCCAGCGATGGGTATCGTCGAGTCGGACATCAAGGGTACGGAGAAAACTGCACCCGTGCCAGTCATTAAGCAAGCGCTGACGGACGTTATCGAGGACATTGACACAGCCTATCGATTCCTCTTTGAGTGTGGGAAGGCGGGGTCGTTAAAAAACGCGCCACTTTTTAAAGCCCGGGACTTACTCCCCACGCTGAGAGGCAATCTGTTATCGATAAACGTTAAGGTGACCCAACAAATTGCATTTGATGAGCGTGAGCAACGTCGGGTGTCACTGGAAACGCTACGCGAAATGCTGCTCGAAACGTTGTCGTCAACGGCGAAAGTCGACCCGGAAACATCAGGAGAATGGGGCGTTTATGGCCTGATACAGGTTGCCTGGGCGCTCTTGTCGCTCGAAGGAGAAGGAGACCGTGGTAATGATGCGGATGTTATCACTCTGTCCAATACGCTGGGTAAGACCGCGAACGGTGTCCTGAGTGCCAGGGATATGATGTCTGCTGTGTCTCGCGAAGACGACAATGCGATGCCGGTGACAGCCAAAATGCTGGCGTACGCGGAACGTAACGCTAAAAAGGGTGCGAAACAAGCCGCGGCGCTAATGATAAGCAGAGCGAACCGGGAAAAGGGGACAGACCTGCCCCTGTTGATGTGTAACAATTTTGCGGCTGCCGCGGGGGAATTGAAGACGGCCCGAAGTCACCTTTCGTCAGAAACATACCGCCAGAAAGTGACCCGTGGATTTCAACATACGGGGCGAGTGGTCCGTCATGCCGTTAATAAAGTCGTATCGACCGTGTCTCATACACAATTGAAACATGATAAATGGAAAGCCGCTACGTTGTTGCCCGGGGCGCGCTCACACGCCAAACCTGTCGCCGCGGACATTCAGCGTCACCTGAGAGCGGGCATCTATCAGGTAGTAGAGGCACTCACAATACTCAAGATGGCCGCTTATTTAGTGCAAGAGTCGCTGAAGTTCAAGCTGCAGTATGGGTCCACGGGGCGGCGTAAAGATGCGCTCTATGATGCCACAAGCCGCGAGCGTTACCAGCAGGCATCAGTAAAGATGGGGAAGGCTTTTCCGTGGATTCAGGAAAAAATCACGGTATTTGTGTCGACGCTACCTGCGTTGGGTGAGCAGTCACTCGACGTGGGGACGGCAACGGTCGTACAGGAATTTATGGCTGAGGTTATCCCGCGGCTTGCTGTTTTTTACACCCTGTCCCTCGACTGGAAAGTGGCCAGGCAGAATCAGTCCATTCACAAGATGGGTGAGGTTATCCGGAAAATTGAGGATATCAAAAGTGCAATAAAAAAAGCCGCCGAGTTAAGAGTGGGTGCGCCTCAGAGTATTTACTCTGATGAAAGTAAAAGGGTGCGTCATCTGGGTGAGTTTTTGGCCGCGGAGAAAGCGAAGCACCTTACGAAACATCCACAAGAAGGTGCCGGATTTGATAAAAAAGTGAACGCATTGCTTCAACAACATGAAGCAGAACTCGCCCCTGCGAGAGACGGTGATATGGCACAACTGATACGGGATGCCTATACCGATGCTGGCAACAACATGCAACTGCGTCTCCCCACAGCGGAGGAGGTGGTGAATGGGGTGGAGGGATTTTGGACAAAACTGGCAAGCTCGGGCCCGTTATCACTGGGTCGGCGGGTGGGGAAAGCGGCCTTGTCGGGTTCGCTAAATATGGTGTTTGCGTTTTCGGGTGCTAAAACGGTTTCTATTATCGCACTGAAAACGGTGATGTTGGCATACTCATTATACAGGGTGGATAACGCGCTAGAGCGAGCCAGTAAGCCATGGGAACCTGCAGACGTGACTACCGCGGCTCGCTGGGTGGTGACAGACCGGTTGTTCAGGCAGTTTCTGTTCAGGGCAGCCAAATCCTTTCTTCCGTTCGGTGCTTTGAATGTGTTTCTTCCTGTGGGGCAGACGATGTATTTATTTAGTCGAGGTGACCGGAAGGAACTGTTATCGCAAAGATTCAGGCCCTACAGACTAATTGAAGAGGCGGCATCCTTAAACGTGGAGGCGACTCTGCTTCGGAATAAGCGGGGGGCTGGACCTGACGATGTCAAGAAACCAGAGCTAATTATGCAACCTGGGTCTCAGGATGGGGCTGGCTTGGATGGTAATCTTGATGAATTTATCAAACAGTGCAAAAAACTCCAAGATGTGCTCAGCCAACCCATTTTAAACCCCAAAGCAAGCATTGATAGTCGTGTTTCTGAAGAAATAAGAAAAATCAACAAAAATATACAAAAAAACAAGCGGTTAACACCAAAGTCAAAAATAAAAGTAACAATAACATCGAAGAGAGACATCTTTGAACAGGGGAAAGGATTTTTTGACAAAACGGCGCAAAATGTCAAACCGGCCTTCACACCTGAATGTCTTTTTTTAAAAGATGTCGTTAGCGGTGCATACAAACGTTACGTTGATCAAAAAACCAAGAATAAAACAAATGAGTACGAAATAACTTTCTATTATGTTAATCAACGTAGGGAGGAAGAGGAAATTACGAAGTATATCGATGCGATTGATCGTAATAAACTGCAAGCCGACCTGCAAGCAGAACTTGATGCTTTCTACAATAACCCCCAGAAAACGGCTGAAATCGAAGACGTTATGAATAGGGTAATTGACTTTAGGGTTATTGAGTATCTTGATAAGGTTGGTGAACAAAGCTTGTTCTCAGATGTTCTGAGTCGTTTTTATGAAGGAAAAAAACCTTATGAGGATGTAACTATTAATGGGTTTAGAGTTCCTGGCTTATTTTCATTCACAGTAAGAGACGAAGGCCTAGGGATAGATAAAACGCTAGTGTTAAATGTTTATAATAATAAGAGTTTTGTTTTTGATCATACCAAGGCTATACATACGGTTCATCTGCCAATAAGAGGGCGGGTGCCATATAACACTACCATTACATCACTGCCATTGGATTCGGATTGGGATGATTTCAATAAACTGGTGATGAAGGCGATGCCATTGTATGAGCGCCTTAGATATGTGGTTAAAACAGATACATTTAAAGATGTACACAATCACTGGGAGACAAAACCAATAAAATTTGGTCATGCTTCTTTACCCAGAAGTGAAATGTCGAAAAAAATATATGAAGACATAAAGAAAAAAATACGTAAAGACTATGACACCTATATCTACACTAATGATGAGGAGAGGGTTGATTATACCATGCATGTGCTGGGTACGTTTCTCGACACGTTTTTTTTTGCTGCAGGGGCTGGCGCAGCTGCTGGTACTGGTGGTATCGCACCACTTATATTAATGGGGATCGAAGGTGTGTACATTCTGGCCGAGTTCATGCAGGCTGAAATGGAGGATAACCCACAAAAAAGCAAAGAAATAAAGAACGATGCAATACTTGATGCGATTTTTTTCAGTGTGGGTGCCGCTGTGGATTCAATCGATGTTGCTTTGCGAAAGTATCGAAAGCTACAAGATATGGCAAAGCTACAAGATATGGCAGTAAAAAGTACAAAAAACACCCTGCTTCACAAAAAAGGGACAACTCCTTCAAAGATATTCAATAAGAAAGAAAAACATCGTCCTGGGAAACAAAACACCAAAGATAATTTTGAGCCGGAGCAGGTAACGTCGCCGTACAACAAAAATACATATCATGTTCGTAATTACAATGATTCTTTTAAAATCTGGTTGCCTGATGGTAAAACAGAGATGCCAAAAAAATTCATGCTATCATCTCACGGCTTCTCGACAGGAAAAACAGTTTCTGTTCCTGAGGGGCAAACATTGTATTTTTATTCAGCTCACGGTAAATCTCTAACTGACTATGGATTAACAAGCAAAAATAACAATCCTGTAGCCAGGGTAAGTCACAATATGACAGAGGTGCCAGATGGTATGGGGTGGCGTCCTGCTAATGTGTCGGAAATAAAAAAATTTACCGGCACTGACCAGCCTGGACAATATAAAGAGATGAAATTAAGCTATTATGAGAATGACACCCCCCTAGGAACGCTTGATACGATGGCTTTAAATAAAAAAGCGGAGACGGGGGTTATAACGATATCGGCTTCTGCGCAGCGTCCCGTAAATCTATCAAAGACTGCTGATCAACTGGGGGGGAGTGTGATCGAACCAGTTGAACTCCATATCCTGGCTTGTCGTGATACCCGATGGGGTCTATTACGTGCTCAGCTTACAAACAGTTTAGCAGCTACAAAATCGCCCAACGTTATCTCGAATATATTACCTCAGAGTACTAATTTAGTTCAAAACTATGGAAACACTCTTCCTCAACCAATCAGTGGGCTGGGCGAGGCACTCATCAACAGTTTTAAAAATTCTCGGAATAAATCCGAATTAAAAAGACAGGTGGAAGAGATGACTGAACGCTTTCGTTTAAAAAGAGAAGGGAAAGAGCTGGTAAAACAAGGGAATAAAACGCAAGCTGGGAAAATGCAGGAAGGAGCACAACATTCGCAATACCAAGGCCCTAATTTAGATTCTTGTTCAAGCTCAAGGGAATCAATTGACTACTTAATAGATCGCACTGGTTACATAAATGCGAAACTTAATTACAATAGTCCAAAAATACAGCAAAGAATGGAGAAGGTACAGGATAGCTTCTTCGGTAAAGGTAAGCGTGTTAATAGTCAAGTGATAATGGAGATTAAAGTATTCCTGCTCTACTTCAGAAAAAAAGCATCTCAAGTAGACTGGGAAGAACTTCATGAAACGGGGCTAATACCAAATAGCTATCGAAAAATGATACCAAAAGCGCTCAACCTAATATCGCCACTTCAATATTACGCGTTTGTTGCGTATCTGAATGAAGTTGATATTGCTTCAGATTCATTCGAATCAAATGAAAATATGGAATTCCTAAGTAAGAATATACTTTCTGACGAGTCGCTAACTGACGTTATGACGTCGGAATTCTGAGGTATCCCAGGAAAAGAGACAGGCATAGGACGTTAGTGCATGGACAGGGTAAGGCTGCAATTCCCCTTACCTGCTGTAATTCAGGCAGAGCTGGACAGAATGAGGCCGGGCTAGCAACGATCTTCAAGCAGTTAGGTTTGATGCAGTAGCTTGTGTCAGGAGTTTGTCGCAGACTTGCTGCAGCACGGGAATACGGTTCAGTTCTTTCTGGCTCATGGTCACCAACATAGACGCTCCGGATTGTCTGCCTGTGAAAACAGACTAACCGAAAGACGACATTTTAACTTTGGTTAAAAAAGGAGGTGCGGACGATTTTATTGTGAGATGCCTAGTTGCCGGCGGTACATTTCCGGGCTGACTGCACCCAGAGATAATTTAATACGTTGTTCGTTATACCACCTGATGTAAGCATCTACATGTTGCATGAAGTGTTCAGGTGTTATACCCGACCATTCACGACCATGATACATTTCAGTTTTTAACCGGCCGAAGAACCCTTCGCATGCCGCATTATCTGGTGAACATCCTTTACGGGACATTGAGCGGATAAGACCTGCTGCATTAACCCGTTCCAGCCAGCCAGGCCAGCGATAATGACTACCTCTGTCACTGTGTATGACAGGACATTCGCCGGCACTTAACGTCCCGATGGTATTATCCAACATACTATTAACCAGCTCAGCATCAGGGCGTGTGCTGAGCGACCAGCTCACCACTTTTCCATCGAAGCAGTCCACCAACGGCGACACCGCCAGTGACGGGAGCGTGCACCTCCAGATACGTCAGGCCTATGAGGATGCGAAAGAAGGGAGGGTTGCACCGGCTCCGCGGAGCCAGGAAGCCATGCTGGAAGGCGTGGGTAACCTTAGAAAACATCTTGCACGTACGGGCGTGCGGTCGTTACAGCGGCGCCTCGTCTACTCACTGATGCGTGGTGGCCTAGGCATGGGGGTGAATCAGGGCTTGGGGCTGAGCAGTCTGTGGCTGAAACTGCCGTTCAGCCTGGCGTTAAAGACGGCGTTTCTGCCTTTTGAGATAGCAGGTACGCTGCATGCACTGTCAAAATCAGCACAAATCGGCCAGCCCGGCGCTAAAGATGCCCGGTGGAAGGCCCTGAGCCTTATCCTGAAAAAATACGCTTTTCGTGTGGGTAAGTCGGCGACGCCGTTGCTGGTAAAGCTGCTGGCTGATGTCATACTGACAGCGTATACGTTATCCCGTGATGACCGGAAGAAAAATCTGCTTGCCGGATTCAGACTTGGGGACATCGCCGTAAATGCGGGATTTACCCTGCCGGGTATCATGGTTTCTCTCTACGTCAGATACCAGGAGGAAGAAGAAGCAGAAGAACTCAGAAAACAACTTCAGGAATCGCACAGACAGCCCCCTTTAGCCGCCAGGCAGTTTGCGGTCACAGTTGGGCATGGCGATGACCGAGCCGAAGAAAAAAGCCTGGCCGGGGAGATGGTAACATCGCCCTCCGGCAGGCCATTAAGCAGGCCGAAAAGGCACAGATTAGTAGCGCGGGCATTTGAGTTGCGATATGAACAGGGTCATGCCTTTAGCTTCGAGCATAATCCGGCCGGTGACCTTGCTAAAAATCCGGATTTTCTGGGCAGAACGATACGGTTTACGGTTACCCGCACGGGGGGTAAGACTGATGTATATACATATACGATGGGTAAAGATAACCCCTACCAGGCAGTAAACGATCTGGGTGTGTGGGTCAATAATAACATTGAAGGCTTAAAGCTTGGAGAGATGAAAGCAGCGTCAGAGAAAATAATCCCGGCGTATAGCCACCACAGTAATTTTTTCTGGAAAGAGAAAAATTCTGACATAGTAGACTATCACTATAAACTCGTTGACGAAAGGGAAGATCAAAGCAGTAAAGGGACAGTCAGTGCATCAGGAGCAGGCGGTGATATTCAGAATACCACCGGAAATGGCCCTGCATCAGGCCTGCTAGGGAATAAAAATGAAAACCAATTGCAAGAAGGTAGTCAGCATGGGAGTAATAGTCAGGAAGATGACTCCTCCTCTTATGACGAGGCCAGGCAATCCATTACAAGAGGTAATAATGAATTAACAGTGATTGATAAGTCTATTCTCAGGCCCAAGGTGAGAATTAATGAGCGCGCATCTGAAATCATCAATGAATTTAATAATAAACCAGAGAATAGAAATGAATCACCGTTATCTCCATATACACTGGTAACTGTTCACTTTACTAATAAAGCAGAGCAGAAGATGCGTACTGAATCCGCAGGCCTGGGCCAGAAAACGTTCAAAAAAATAGATCCAGCATACGAAATGACATTTAAATTAGAAGATATTGTGAGTGGTGCGTATTTATATTCGTTTGCCAATGAGAAAAAAGTCAGGCCGGATGATTATGGAGTGGAAATAAAGGGCGGTGACCATGTTACTGGCTTTATAAATACAGTGAATCTCACCAAGTTGCAATCTGAACTTGAGGATGAGGTTAGTGCTTATTTTAATGATGTCAAAAACGCCGATAATTTCTCTAGATTAATGAGAAATATAATGCTTAATAGGATTTTTGAATACACCATTAAACATGGTGAAGATAATGAGTTTTACCATCTGTTGCATAAGTTTTTCGCTGGGGAAATACCTGCAAATGATGTATATATTGCAGGTGTCAAAGTTCCAGGTATGTTTTCATTTACCCTAGGTGAAGGTCTTGGTGCTAAAACGCTTGCGTTAAGCATTTATACTGAGCAATCTTTTGTTTTTGAAATGCAACCTGCTAATCGCTCTGTTTACGGTCGATTCGGTTCTGTATGGCGTCACTCATTTTCAGCTTATGGCTTGTTGTCACCATCACACTGGGATGACTTCGATAAAGTGGTGCTGAAGGCTCTTCCTCTGTATGAAAAAAATAAATACCCGCAGGAAAATCCATTTAACTACAGAATTAATCCTCCGGCAGAGGGGGAAAATCACCTTTTGTCATTCCAAAAAGGTTCGTATCGGAAAGATATGCCCGCACGGATAATGAATGATATAAAAGATAAACTAAAAAAAGACTATGATACTCACATCTACTCAAATACCGGTGCGTGTCAAGGTAGTTGTCGCCTCAGTTGATTCAAGCAGCCAGGGTTTCCCGCTCCCGATTCAACCATGTTTCATTCTGCCATTTCCAGT
>NZ_JANUEI010000020.1:0-11529 GCF_024809915.1 Serratia sp. BIGb0234 | reverse complement strand
TGCTTCCATCGACGATGAGACCCGCCAGCCAACGATCGTGCCGGCGAACACATCGATGATGAACGCCACATACGCGAAGCCCTGCCAGGTGCTGAGTAGAGTAAGAGGCAGGGCGTAGTCGGACTATTTCTCTGCCTCTCCTCCCCGAACCGGACGTGCACCTTTCAGCGCATCCGGCTCTCCATTTAAACGCTGGCGAACGCCATTGCCACTTCAGTGTAGCGCGATGTGTATGTGTTTCTCGCTTCCGTCCTCAGATAGGGGTTACTTTCAGGAAGACGCCAGCGGAACAGCTTCTTGCCTTGCCCTACCAGCCGGTACAGGATTTCACCGCTGAGCTTACCGTGGTCGGTTTTACCAAATAAAACCCACGTTTTGCTCTGCCCCGGTTTCGGTGATTTGCACCACCACCTCATCAGGGATGCAATACCTGTACGGTATTTACGGGCCAGCCAGTGAGCCAGTTTCCAGAACACCACACGGTCGATATAACTGAAGACTTTGGCCTTAAAATCAACGAACTGATAGAACGCGGCCCAGCCTTTCAGTTTTCGGTTGAGTTGTTCAGCCATATCGACTTTGCTTTCACTGTAGTTGCCTGATAACAGTGCTGTCAGCGATGCGGCGAAGTTTCTGGCTTTGTCCTTCGGGATAGTCGATACCACCCGCATATTGCCGTAACGACTGCGTTTACGGATGATCCGGTGACCCAGAAAGATAAAGCCGTCATTGACATGGGTGATCCTGGTCTTGTCCATGTTCAGCCTGAGTTTCAGGCTGTCTTCAAGCACGCCCCGACACTCCTCCCTGATGGCTTCCGCCTGTGCTTTGGTGCCTTTGACAATAAGCACAAAGTCATCGGCATACCGGCAGTACGCCACCGCAGGTTTCCATTGCCAGTTTTCTCTGACCGCAGTACTTCGGCCTCGCTGGATACTGTTATTCCAGTACCAACGGTCCTTTCTGGCTTTCCCGCTCAGATAGCGTTCATGCAGATACTGATCGAACTCATTCAGCATGATGTTCGACAGCAACGGCGATATTACGCCCCCCTGCGGCACGCCTTCACTGGCCGCCCGAAAGAGACCGACATCGATATGTCCCGCCTTGATGGTTTTCCATAGCAGAGTCATGAAACGTGCGTCGCTGATCCTCCGGCGTACGGCTTTCATCAGCAGTCGATGATGTACGGTGTCGAAGTAACTGGACAGATCGCCTTCAATCACCCAGCGTCCCCGTGTTTCCCCACAGTCGGTGAGCTGTAATTTCACCGTGCGGATCGCGTGGTGGACACTGCGTTCAGGCCGGAAGCCATACGAAAGTGTATGAAAATCACTCTCCCATATTGGCTCCATCGCCATCAGCATTGCCCGTTGAACAATACGATCACGCAGCGCGGGGATACCCAGTGGTCGCAGTTTGCCGTTGCTTTTAGGGATGTAAACCCGTCTGGCGGGCAAGGGCTGGTAGTGACCGGAGACTAGTTCATCCCTGAGGATTTGCAGCTCAGCAGCCAGTCTGGCCTGTAGCTTTGCTTTGTTCACACCATCAACGCCGGGGGTATGCGCCCCCTTTGATGAAAGCGTGATCCGCGCGGCTTCAGCTAGCCATTCTGGTTGTGTTATCAGACGCAGCAGCCGTTCAATCCGTCGGGACGGATCGGTGGCTGCCCATGTGGCAAGCTTGCGTTGCATTTCGCTGATTATCAAAGGTCTTCACCTCGTTAGGTCAGTTAATTCACGTCGCAAACACATTCAAACTGCTTCCCTTCGCCATGTAATGGGCTTTCCCCATCCCGGACTACTACGGAAGCTCCGCCAGCCAGCGCGTCATCGGAGCCATGCCCCCTTAACATCCGTCGCTGACCTTCCCCGGTTTACCTGCCTGGACTCAGACATACTGAGGAGGCTGCCCGTCGCACTCTTTATCCTTGCATGCTGCAAGTTGGCAGAAGTCAGCAACGCGAGCGTGATGGACGCTGCTGTCCCGGTATTTTGCATACATGTCAAAACACCTTCGACCGGCAGTGCGTACGTATCGCTGCCAGTTCCTTCTGCACGGCCTGTCAGATCACGTAGGCCGTGGTGACGTTTTCAACCCACAGAGGCGGATTAACGGGTTCATGTTCTTCAGCCTTTCAGCACTCAACCTTGAGGATCATCTCGGCTTAGTGATCTCGCCTCAATCCCCGTTGTCAGCGGGTTACATCACCCTGCAGGCATGCCGCAGGTCACTGCCGCTCAGGTTCTCCACCGTCACACCCGGTGGGATTGTTGGGTTTCTCGTCATGAGTTACCGGCTCAATATTCCAGACAGACTCGTGGTTCATTTGAGCATCCGTGCTCGCCCTGAACTCCGGGCACACCGTACGTAAAATCTGCACACCAAAGCTGATTGGGTTTCACCACAGTGAACTCCCGCTGCAGGCGGTTAGGTGCTATCAGTGACGGACGTCCTCTGGTTCCACGGGGTATCTTGTAACCATGTACGGCGCGTATCCTGTTTTGTTTCATGATCTTGGCTACCCGGTTTCTGCTGCATGCTTCACCGACTTCACGGAGGTCGCAGTGAACCCTGCGATAGCCGTAAACACCACCGCTCAGTGCATAAGAGTCGCGGATTAATTCCAATAATCGCTGGTTATCCTTTTCTCCTGCAGTGACAGGACAATGAAGCCAGACGTAAAATCCGGCACGGGCAACTTTCAAGACCCGACACATGGCTGCGATCGACCAGATATCACGGTGACCGTTGATGAAGCGGTACTTTAGTCGGGCTCTCTTGCAAAGTACCGCGCTGCCTTTTTCAGGATATCACCCCATACCTGTGCGGAATTTTCAGGGTTCGCTTACTCATCCCCGAGTTCTTGCATATAACATTTCCTGGCGCTCGGTGACCTGAGCCTCAGCAACTGCAGTCCTTTGGACCTACAGCTCTGACAGAAGAAGCCAGCGTGGGTGAAGTTCGGCGAGGCGCAACAATAGCGGCGCACGCCCATACTGCAGGTGAGCATACGTTCGACGGCGAGTTTGGCCCAGTTGCTGAGAGGATCGTAGTATTTGTCTAGGACCCGGCGGCAGGGAACGGAATAAACATGGGGCAACAGGAAAGGGTCTTGGCGTAAACCAGCTCACGTCGTAGACGTGCTTACTCTATGCGTGTGTTTCAACTCGGTGGCGAGGCATATGCTAAATAACTGCTCCTAATACCGCTACACTTTTTGCCAGTCCATGTTTTCCTCCGGGAAATGGGCTGACTGTTTCCATGAAGTGACGCACCTTTTTCAATAGTTGCCACATTGAACGGCACTGATGATTACGGGTTGCAGTGCCTGCTATAGCCGCTCAACGTGATTCACCCATGGCGAGTACACCGGCTGATAAATCACTCTGAACTTCGGGTTTTGCTTCAGTCACCGTTGGGTTTCCCGGCTCTTGTGAATAATGTAGTTATCCACGATTAACGTGATGGTTTTTGACCGCCGGTAAGTCGACTTCAGGTACTTTAACAGACTGATAAATAAGGTTGAGCTTTTACTGCTATCACCCACATAGCTGACTTTACCTGTGCCGCGCGCCTGCCAGATAACATTTTTCATTCTGTCCGGGAGTTACCACGCGTTTTTGCTGACCGCGAGCCTGCCAGGCTGCGCCGATTTTCGGATTGAGATGGATATCGGTTTCATCCTCGTAAAACACCGGATTTTCTATGCTGCATGTCTCCAGCGCCTCCTGGATGGCAGCCATTTTTTCCTCTTTGTGCGGGTCACGAATACGCAGTGTCGGTGCTGCTCTTCGCCATACCAGTCCGGCAGCAGGCAACTACCGCCGTTCGGTTGAAGCATGTAACGGACAACCGGTTATCTCGCGGATTTTTATCGCCAGCAGCTCGGTACTCCAGCGGGAACGCTGATAACCAAAATCGCCGGGAGAATGGTTAACAAGCTCACGTAACAACGCACAGATATGTTCAAATGGCCAGCGCCTTCCACATCCCGCAGGCAGAGACTTCATGCCTTCAGCACCCGATAATGTAAACCAGTTAATCCAGCGACCAATGGATGAGCGGGCACAACAGAGCGTTCTGGCAACATGGCTGACGGCGTCGCCCCGATGCAGCATCAGCATGGCTGTAAGTCGCCTGGCATAGTTTTTGTCCTTTGTTTTATGGATCACTTTCTGCATCTGGCGTCGTTCAGTTCTGGGAATGGGTGCTATGATCGGCATTGCTCAGTCCGACTGGTGATTTGGGATATTCAGCGATTGATCAGATCGCATAAACCGGACTGATTTCCCTTCAGGTGATCTACTATTCCGAACAGCTATTTAGCGGTTGGTTGATAAATCTAAATCATTTCTCTCTTTTTATCGATGATTTACCCCCCATTTATCTACGCTCGGCAATGATGACGCAGCGTCTCCACATGGTGTGGTTTCATTGTTCTGGCTGCGTTTATGTCATTGAAAAAAATATCTAAAGTTTCCTTGCTCAATAACGGTTTTAAAGGTATCGATTACAAACATTATGTTTTGACCATCTTAGTGTTTGCCACGGTCATTCGGTTTATTTCCTTAACAACTAGATATTTCTGGTGCGACGAAGCCTCAAGCGTACTAACTAGCCGCTTCGACGTGGATGATTTGCTGTACCATGCTTCTTTCGACGTACATCCTCCGCTTTATTATTTGTTGTTGCATGGCTGGATGGCGCTGTTTGGCGACAGCATCATGGCGACCCGTTCGCTGAGTCTGATATTCGGCGTGATGACGGTGGGGTTGGCTATGGGTTTTACGCGTTGGTTTGCCAATGAGCGAGCTGCGCTACTGGCGGGATGGTTGATGGCGATCATGCCCATAGCGGTACGCTACAGTCAGGAGGCGCGTATGTACGCGCTGATGGGCTTGTTGGTCATTGCTGCTGCCATGGCATTGGCAATGTGGTTGGAAACCCCCGCAAAGCGCTATTATCTGGCCATCTATGCCGTATTGATGACGCTGACTTTTTACACCCATTACTTCGCTATTTTTGCGTTATTCACCCACTGGCTGATTGTGCTGGCGTTGTCGTGTCGACGCGGAGGCGAACGTTATATCAGGCAACCTGTGTGGTGGTTGGCTAATGTGGCTATCGGGGTGGCCTATATTCCGTGGCTACTGGTGCTGATTAATCTGCTAATGCACATCCCCGAGTTGCGCGTCGGCGGAGACGTTGGTTGGATCCCTAGGGTGGAGTGGCGTGACTTACCGGCCATGTACTGGCGTTTTTTCACCGGCCATGATGGTAGCGATTATCCGCTGATTATTTTCTGGCTGCTGCCGGCGATTTTCGTCGGACTGTGTGGCATGCCGCTCACCTGGCGCGAAACACCACGAAAATTCAATCTACTGTTGATCGGCAGTATCGTGATCCCGGTAACCCTGGTGTTTACAATTTCTTGGCGTACACCATTGTTTGTCGACCGCTACTTATATTCTGCCGCTCTGGGTATTCCGTTGGTGCTGGGGATGCTGATTACCGGCATCAAAAACAGAACGTACGGTCTTCTCCTATTGTTTTTTTTCAGCGGGCTATTCGGCTGCGGCGTGCGTAATGATCTTCCGGTCGAGAAAGACGATTTCAAAGCTATGGTGCACTACATCAACAGTAGCTATCAGCCCAACGATGCGGTGGTGGTTAGCAACATGTTCAACTACCTGAGTTATGTGTATTACAACAAGGAAAGCTATCGAGCTTTGCTATATACGCCGGCCAGGCCCAACGGAATTTCCGGTAAGCCAAATGCCTATGGCTTCGGTACATTTTTTTATGACCGGGCTGCACAGACTTACGTGGAAAATCTGAGTGCATTGTCAAGTGTATACCGTCGTGTCTGGTTAGTCAGTGGGGGGGATTTCAACCAGGACTTTGACCGTTTACCACCGGGGTGGATTAATACCGCCAATTTCAAAAGCGGTGGGTTCGAATCGCGTTTGTTCGTGGTGGAGTCCAGAGAATTGAATTATTAGTCGACGTTGTGGATTATGCCACATTCAAGGATCTTGTTGTATATTCCGGTGAAGATGAACAGCCATTCTGGAGGAGCATTAATAGGTTATGTCTCCCCTTTATTACCTTCACAGTTCATTTTGCGTATAAGCGTACGGCGACAGATATTGTAACCTCCAGTGAGATTGAGCTGTGCACCACGACTAATGGATACGGACGGGCGTGTTAAATTATTGCTGAGCTGAAGAACACCCGGTAGCCTTGGTTCTGAAGGAAGCTACTGGCGGACTCGAAATCGCTGAGGCCCATGGATTGCAGGCTGAAAGTCCTCATGTATCAGTCGTTAGCCCCAGACAGGCACGTGACTTTGCTTGGACAAGAGGGAGTCTGGCAAAAACAGGGCGTATTGACGTTATAATGCTGGCCCAGATGGTTGAGGTGATAAACCAACATACGGAGCGGACCTGTTTTATCCGCGCACTTCCTGATACTATCTGGCAGCGCTTTTATATCTGGGTGTTTTTCCTGGCTGTTTAACTAAGGAAAAAGAAAGCAATCGTTGCCTTTGTCACTTTTGTATCTTTTTCAATTTTAAATTCAATTGATTATATTCTTCCTCTATCAGTTTTTTCTGAAGTCTTTACGAAAATAAGATTATTCGTAGAACATCTGCTACATTTCATGGACATAGACAAAAGCCATCTATCCTCGTCTTTGAGGGGAGTGGGCGCGGATGAGTGCGGAGTTTAGATGCGTCATTTTAAAATTTTCTGTTTGTTATTGGCAATAACTATACCCACAAGTGCTTTTTCAAGCAGTTTTTCCCTGGGCGTGCAGACAGAGTTGGCAACTCAGGCATACAAAGCTAAACGTACACATTTTTATGCCATTCCCTATGTGGGCTATGACAATGATGTTTGGTATGTCGACGGTATTGAAACAGGTTTTTTTCTACTGAAAGATGCCGAAAATGAACTGAAATTGAAGACCTACTATTACTATGAAGATGCTTACCGTCCTGAAGATGGCCACGGTGAAGCGATGAAAAGGCTTAACAAACGGCGTGCAACTGTCATGTCGGGCATCAGTTACCAAAGGATCACTCCGTGGGGAGCGATATTTACCCAGGTCGCGGCGGATACGTTAAATAATAGCAAGGGTGTTGTTGCAACGGTAGCCTACATTGGCGAGCTCAATGTCAATTCTGTGATGCTTTATGGAGAAATCGGTACTGATTGGTCGAATGCACAACAAACGCGTTATTACTATGGGATCTCCCAAGAAGAGGCCGATCGCAGTGGGCTTAATGAATATCGGCCACATCAAAGCCTAACGCCGTTTATCATGTTGGCAGCAGAATACAAATTCACCCAGTTTTGGGATGGTTATATTGAATCCCGTTATAACTTCTTATCGAAAACCGTGCGCCATAGCCCAATGGTTGATCGCGATGGAACGTATAACTTTGTCATTGGCCTTAACTATAATTTTTAACAGGGGGGAAGTCTCTATGTTTTGCCAACTAATAGGAGACTATGACAGTGTCAATCTTCTCTAACAAGATTGGTATCCTGCTCGCTGTGATGATTTTTGGCTTAACCTATGGTCTTAGTGCACCGCTGATCGCCATTAGGTTGGTCAATGAAGGGTATAGTGAAATCTTTGTGGGCATCAATGCGGCGATGCATGCCGTCGGCGTGTTCATTGTCGCCCCATGCTTACCGGTGCTGTGTCGGCGGTTTAATGCTAAGTCATTGATAGTATTCTCACTATTTATCTCATGTCTCGTATTGTGTCTCTTTCCCCTCACGTCTTTTGCAACCTGGTTTGTGTTGCGCCTTATGCTGGGTGCCATGAGCGAAATTATGTTGGTTGTTACTGAAACCTGGTTGAACTTTATGGCTGAAGAGGCAAGCCGTGCACGAACCATTGCCGCTTATACTGCCAGCCTGTCCACAGGTTTTGCTCTTGGCCCACTCATTTTAGTGTCAGTTGGCAGTAGCGGAAATACGGCATTTTATCTGGGGGCGGCCATCGCATTGTTGGCAGCTGTCGTAGTCACTCGCTCTGCAGTAAGGCCATTCTCAGCAGACGAACAACACCAATCCAAACCGGTGCTGATGTATCTTAGTCTGGCACCCATTGCTATAGCAGCAACGGTTCTGAATGCGGGTCTGGAGTCTGCAGGTCTCAACTTACTTTCGGTGTATGCAATGAATTTGGGTTGGGACGAACAATCAGCAACGTCATTGATTTCTGTTTTATTGATTGGGGCAATATTGTTACAACTGCCTATTGGTTGGGTAGCGGATAAATACAATCGTCAGTGGTTAATTGTCATCATGGCGGGTTTATCGGCCTGTGGGGCATTGTTATGGCCGATATCGCTTAATTATCCCTGGATGGCATACACATTACTTTTTGTGTGGGGAGGGGTATTTGTCGGTATTTATACTGTGGTGGTCACTCTTGTGGGCGAACGCTTTAGTAACGGTGAATTGGTCGGGGTGTATGCTGTATTGTCGATTGCCTGGGGCGTTGGCGCATTGGTTGGCCCAATGATGGGTGGGGTAGCCATGGAGTTGAACACCCACGGCCTACCGTTGATGGCCGCGTTGCTTTGCGGTTTGTTTATGTTGTTTACCCTTAAGAATGCCAGGCGGGGCTGCTAAGCCGTCTTACAATTAAAAGCGATGAGAAGAGGTTATAAGGCATGGTTCAGTTGGTCATGATTTTACTGGGGGTTGATTATTTGCGTAACCGCTGGCGTGGGTTGATGATTGCCGGTTGGTTAGGTGTGTTGGCTGGCGTAATCATCTTCATCGATGCGTTGGATAACGCGATTTACTTCCCCTTGCATCCCTTTGCTTTCCTGTTGTTGGTCGAAGGCCTGGCAACGTTGATGGTTGCGCATACCGGCATCGGCGGGCAACGTACCTTGCGTTACGTAAAAGGAGGGGCATTTTCACTGGCTGCGATATTGATTTTGAGCGGGCATCATCATGGTCATTTTATTTTATCGATGATTTTTGGCATTTTGTTTTTGAGCGACGGGCTATTGCAAATCGTCACTGCTGGGGTTGTACGCTATAAAAACTGGAAATTTGTGGTGGCCGGCGGTGTCATAGAAGTCATGTTAGCCATTTTCTTCTTTCAACCCTATCCAACACATTATGTCGGTACCGTCCCTTATTGTTTAGGTCTGGGGTTGATATTCGGCGGGTTGAATATGGTTATGCTGGCGATGCGTGTCAAAAAGCTGGAGGTCAACCCCGCGGTGTTGGGCAATACGGCCGCTGAGGAAGCCAGCAGTGCAGAAACGACGCCGTTGGTCACTGAATGGGACGGCCCTCCGACTGCCGATGAACCGGCACTGACCATACATGTCTGGACACCTGTAGGATCCTCGAAGAGTGCGGTAGTACCTCATCCTGTCATTGATCGTTATATTGCTGCGGTGGACAAAAATGGGGTGATTTCCACCGGCCATGCTGCGCTGGAATCTCCGGAGGGCGTCTATATCAGCCTGTATCCGGCAGTCGATATTGACCGGTCGCCCGATCAATTTACCCGCTTGCTGCGTGCAACGGCAGATAATAATGTTGAAGGGCAGTTTCAACCGGATTATGTGACTGAATCCGAAAAATGGTGCCCTTCAACCATGCAGGTGCGGATCAGGAACTATGATGCTGAACGTTTGAAGCGGTTCTGGGAGGTCTACCAGGCAGACAACACCTATAACCTTACGCATCGCAACTGCTCAAGCAGTGTGGCGCGTGGGCTGGAAGCGGCACTGGAAGGCGTGGTGGGTAAGATATGGGGGCAGCGTGGCCACTGGTGGGTATTGAGTAAAATTCTCACGACGCCGGAGTTATGGGTGGCGGTACAAATACGTAAACGCGCAAAAACGATGGCCTGGACACCAGGGCTGACGCTCGACTATGCACGCGCATTAAGCATGTTGGCGGATCCCCGGCCGGCCGGCTGGATAACCACCATACGCCGTGCCCTAAAGAAAATGTTTTCTTTGCGCAAACAATGGCGCGATGAAAAAGCGCAGGGCACGATAGCGTCAGGTGCTAGCAGTGAAATCTCAAATGATAAAGGCAAGTAGCTATTATGGCCATGTTTTCGTGGTTGACCTCACCAATAGCCAGCAACGAGCAAGACTGGGTGTTGGAATACGCCCGGTTACCGCAGGTGGAATGGGGGGAGCAGGGTAAAATTGTACTGCGTAATATTCGCAATTTCAGATATCAACCTACCCGCGACGACTATGTGCCCGATTGGTACGATGCAGATATCGATATTAGCCAGTTAAAAACGGTAGATGTGGTCTCCTCTTACTGGTCAGGCAAGGCTATTGCGCATCTGTTTTTGAGCTTCGGTTTCGAAGACGGCCGCCATTTGGCGGTCTCGATAGAAACGCGGCGTAGCCGCGACCAGCTATATTCGACCTGGCGCGGCTTTTTTAAACATTACATGTTGACCTATGTGCTTGCCGATGAACGGGACTTGATTGGCGTCAGAACCGACGTTCGCAAAGAGCGGGTTTATCTTTATCCCCTTCAGATTTCGTCAGACACGGCCCAGGCTCTTTTTCTGGGCTATCTGCAACGTATCGATCAACTGAGCCACCAACCTGAGTTTTATCACACGATATTTAATAATTGCACGAGTAATATTCTGCATCATGCTACTGCGGTTTCTGCCGACATTCGCTATAGCTGGAAAGTCTTGGTCAGTGGCTATGCCGATAAATATATCTATGAGCTTGGCTTATTGGATAATAGCCTGTCTTTTGAACGGTTGAAAAAACGATGCCTCATCAAAAGGTCGGACAATGCCGGGATAAATGAGGATTTTTCGCGTTTGATTCGGGAGGGGAATAAGAGGGACTGTTGAGTAGTTTATTTTCCTTACTTATTATACTGAAGGCTGGATGACTTTCGCCGTTATTTTTTATTTTTGGTCTCTCTGTCCATCATTTTTTCTCATCCGCATCTTCATGTTCATCTTGTCGCATAGTTTCTTTTTCGCACTTTCACTTCGTCAGTATTTCTCATTATATCTCTAACAAAGTATCCGATTTTATTAGACCTTTATAGTTATGTATAGGATGAGCCAGAAAAGAACGCGGAGCGTAAATTTCGTCCGCGCTCTTGCAATCCGTTAATCCACGCGTTAACTGAACGGAGATTATTCCAACGTGAATGTATCTGCGCTGCATGCATCTGGTGAGTTGGCATTAAATTTGTGCCAGTCGTCGATGTTCAACATGCCAATGCGAATACTTCTTTCGCCAATGCTATCGCTTAAGGACTTGATGGTAATCCACCGGACTGGTTTGTCACAAAAACCGTTATTGCCTTTGTTCAACGAGAAAAACTCATCGGCGTTCAACACCTGATAAACATCTCCTCTGAATTCCGAATCATCACTACCACTGTCGCCTTTCCGCTCGCCCGAATACCGCAGCTTCATTGTCCCTTTCAACAAGGAAAAGTGTGCTGATGTTCGGCTAAGCATCATCGTTTCTCCCAG
>NZ_JANUEI010000019.1:0-12040 GCF_024809915.1 Serratia sp. BIGb0234 | reverse complement strand
GTGTCTCAGTCCCGGCAGGGTGCCGGGGCTGACCCGCTCATAGCTGCCGCGCAGCAGGCGGATAACGGCTCCCCGCCAGATTTCCTCAACGGCCTGTCTAATGGCTTTGCGAAAGAAGCGTAATGCAGCCGCAGCGTCCCGTTTGGCGGTCAGCATGAAGTCGATGGTCTGCCCCGAAGTATCCACCGCGCGGTAGAGATATTTCCACTGACCTTTGACTTTGATGTAGGTCTCATCCATTCGCCATCGGCGACCCACGGAGCGTTTACTCCGTCGAAAGGCTTTATCCAGTGACGGTACCAGGCGGATGACCCAGCGATGAAGCGTAGAGTGGTCGACAAAAATACCACGTTCAGCCATCATTTCCTCCAGATTACGCAGGCTAAGGTCATAGGCCAGATACCAGCGCACACACTGGGCGATGATATCGACGGGATAATGCAGTCGCTGGAAGGCATTTCGGATCAAAGACATGGACAGGTAACATCATTAAAAAAAAACAGCATGTTATCTGACGACGCCTTAATGCGACAGAGCCTGATTTCTTGCATATACTTTACTCACTTCTCCCCCGCTGCTTGCCGGAGATATTGCCATGTCTCATCATGAGTACCAGAAAAAACGCGCGCTGTTAGCCACCCCAGAAGAAGACGTAGAGAGTGACGACGAGGAGCGCTATCGCCAGGATGAGATGGAGGACTCGTATGCTGGCGAAGGGAGCGGGGTTGCTGTTGTACCTCCACCGCCAGTGGACGCCTTCTTTTCAGTTATCGCGCGCGAGCATTTGTCAGAAGCGCAAGAATTCAGAGCAAAGGGACACAACAGCCAGAGACCGGCGGTCAATCCCGCATTATTGTCGCAGGTGCAGGAGGCAATCGCGGTAGTCCAACTCCGGCTCTATCAGGGGTTTGAAGCCCAACCGTACGAAAACGTACGCTAAGTATGTTTTTTAACCAAATCGGTGCTTTCGCTGCCATGACGAAAGATAATTATAAAGGCCATTCATCGCTCTCTTCCGCTTGCTTAAGTGGCCTGAGCTGTCCTTTTGTTACCTGTTCTGCCAGCGTGAATGTGTAGTGACCCAGCATATTAATATGCGCATGGCGCAGTGGTGACAGCCGGGACTCATCGTCTTCATTAATGGCTTCACCCTCATCACGTAAATGTGCCAGTGCCGCCTGCAAATAAATGGTATTCCAGAGTACGACGGCATTAGTTACCAGCCCCAGAGCGCCCAGTTGCTCCTCCTGCCCGTCCCGGTAGCGTTTTCTAATCTCGCCTTTCTGCCCGTGACAAATGGCTCTGGCGACAGCATGTCTGCTTTCTCCCCGGTTAAGCTGGGTCAGAATGCGACGTCGGTAATCTTCATCATCAATATAATTCAGCAGATACAGTGTCTTATTTATTTTTCCGGCTTCGATAATTGCTTGTGTTAACCCTGAAGGGCGATCGCTGCTCAGCAACGAACGAATCAAAACTGACGCCCGAATTTTCCCCAGCGTCAGGGAACCGGCCATGCGCATCATGTCATCCCAGTGTTGCTCTATCTTCCGGGCATTCGCAGCATTGCGGGCGATATCATTCAGCACGCCATAATCTGCATCTTTATCCACACGCCAAAATACAGAGGCTCCTGCATCAGCCAGACGAGGAGAGAACTGATAGCCCAGCAACCAGAAAAGACCGAAGATCAGGTCACTGGAACCCGCCGTATCTGTCATTATCTCTGTCGGGTTGAGTCCGGTTTGCTGCTCCAGCAGGCCTTCCAGTACAAATATGGAATCCCTTAGCGTGCCGGGAACGACAACGCCATGAAATCCGGAGTACTGATCTGAAATGAAGTTGTACCAGGTGATCCCCCGGCTGGAACCAAAATATTTTCGGTTGGGGCCTGCATGGACCGTTCGTACCGGGGCTATAAATCGCATACCGTCCGCAGAGGCCACCTCACCACCGCCCCATTTCTGAGCCAGAGGCAGGGTAGACTGATAATCAACCAGTCTGGCGTTTGCTTTTACCAGCGTTTCTGCCCTGAGATAATTTTGTTTGGTCCAGCTCAGACGATAGCGGGTCAGCGCCGGAATATTGGGTCGAATAAAGGGCTCCATACCAATATTACAGGCTTCAGCCAGCAATACTGCACAGATACTGACGGTCAGGTCATCCATACGCGCGCCCGCTTCGCTTGCGTGGGTAAATTCATCTGCAAACCCTGTATGCGCGTTAATTTCAAGAAGGAGTTCGGTCAGATCGACAATCGGCAGCAGGTCAGATATACGTTTTGAGAGTAACTTCAGCGTCGGCGGCTCATCCAGTCCGTTCAGATGAGCAATGGTCAGCTTCGTGCGTTTACCGGTGAAATCCAGCGAAACGGCCTGATTATCAGCAAAATTTTTAGCGACTTGTCGGTACACCGTGTCGAGCTGCCGGGTCAGCGCATTGACGGCCTCTCCGGCGTTGAGGGGATGCCCGAGGGAGCGATACACCTGCACTCTGTTGGTATGCCAGTCCTGCCCCTGGAGAAGTTTAGCCCGGGGATCTCCCCAGCGTTCGCTCCGTGCGACGTAAATATCCCGTCGCCTCAGGCTGTCTTGTAACTTATTCATAACACAGAGGGTATAGCCCTGTCGGGATAAATGACCGTCTTTGCCATAGCAGAGTCGCTTCCAGGGGCCGGTAATTATCGCCATTGGCGCATCATCAATATGCTGCCTCCGGGTTGTTCGGATCGCCGCAAGGTAGCGTATAGCCTCAAGCGTTGTTTCACCTGCCGGAGCGGCTCCGAACTCAATATTTTCCAGCAAACAGGGAAGAAAACGGCGGACTCTTCCATACTGTTCCACCATTTCATCGTGAAAATTGGCGTCAGGAGGTCGGGCGATCGCGTTTATAAATGTGATGGTGTCGGCCAGCCTGGCCGGAGGGAATTTTTTAAATATTATCGAGCGGAGCAACTCACTGTCGACATTTTCATCCAGAAGCATCGAGCAGATATTTGCCAGTTCTAATGCTGATTTATCAAGATCTTTCAAAGTTCTCAGGCGTTTTTTCTGCCCAATTTTTTTCGCCTCCCGGCCGATATCAGCAATAACTCCATCCAGGACGTCCAGCGCGTCATCCAGTGCCGATATTTCGCAAGAACGAACAAAGGCAACCAGCATCGCTGTTCGTCTTGCGGGCGGCATCCGGGCTATTTTGTACACTGAAATCATATCTGCATACCGGGCGAGTGCATTGAAACGCACCGGAGGAATACCGGTGAAGTCAAGATCCTGCATGCCAAATGCTTTCAGTTTCAGGTAGCGCGCAATGGCCTGATTAAATGCCGGGCCGCTGAGGGCAACAGGACCTTTTCTTAACTGATCAAAACGTGAGGTGCGTACTCCATCAGGTACCTGTAACAGTTCTTCAAGTAATGAACACTGTTCGCCTGATGCCAGTCCGGACAGTCGAGACCAGAGTCTGTCTGCTGATTTTTCACGTATTTCGGATATCAGACGGATCAGCGTGGTGACGCCCGGCAACAGTATTTTATTTTGTAGAAGCCAACTGGTAGCCAGATCGAAAAGCAGTCCCGGTCGTTCGTTGCTGAGCCAACTGCGGGTGAACAGTAACCGGCTCAACCTGAACGTCCATGGCCACGAGAAATCACGATAGCCATACCGACGACGGATCAGAGCCTGATGTTCACGCAGCGTGGTTTCTCTTCTGGAGTAGTCGGACAGAACGCCCGTGTCGGATATTCCCAGCTGTCGGGCAACAAACCACAGTACGTTGGCCGGGATCGCTGACAGTTCATGAGGCCATGTGCCAAGAAATCGAACGCTGCCAATCAGCAATGCCACCGCCAGACGGTTTGCCCTTCCACGCCGTTTGTTAATGAACTCCATATCCACTTCATCCAGCAGAAAGAAACGAGCAAGCTGAATGTCATTAGGCTCACCAGAGAATTGACCATAACTGGCACGCTGTTCCGCGTTTAAAAAATCTGCTGGCAAAAGTGCCTCCCTGGCTACGGATCACATACGAATGAATAAAAATGAGATATTAATCAGGTTGTTTCAGATATTGATACAGCGTTTCACGACTAATACCGAACTCACGAGCAAGTTGGGCTTTTTGCTCACCATTGTTTGCCCGCTGTCGTACTTCAATTTGTTGTTCTGGTGATAGTGATTTTTTCCGTCCACGGTATGCACCACGCAGCCTGGCCAAAGCTATGCCTTCACGCTGACGTTCATGGATTAAAGAACGCTCGAACTCGGCAAAAGCCCCCATTACTGAGATCATCAGGTTTGCCATTGGTGAATCTTCGCCAGTGAATGTCAGACATTCTTTAACAAATTCGATACGCACACCCTTATGGGTAAGCTTTTGTACCAGACGGCGCAAATCATCCAGGTTACGAGCAAGCCGGTCCATACTATGAACCACCACGATGTCTCCATCACGCACGAATGACAACAGTGAATCCAGCTCTGGCCGCTGAGTATCTTTACCCGATGCTTTATCGACAAAGACTTTATCCACCTGAGTCTGATCCAGTTGACGCTCTGGGTTCTGGTCAAAGCTACTTACCCTGATATAGCCAATACGTTGACCTTTCATACGCCTCCAGTACTGAATGTGTCAGGAAAGAATCTATGACCTTTAATTACTTGTGTCAATAAATAGGCGGAGTGACTTTATTCTGACAGTTTTTTATTATCTGACCTGACGTCAGGTTAGGGTATAATTAAAACTGACATAAATTCATCACGTTAAGCTGTTAACAACTCGGTATAATTTTTTTTACTGATGTGTTGAAAATAATCATCTCATCTACTAGATTATTACATAACGTCTAATGTTATTTTTGGCCTACCATGAGAAGCAATTTGGTTTCTATGTTCTTTTTTTCATGGAAACTGGTGATGGTTTGTTATTTTATTTCCGCCTCTGTTTTACGTAAAAATAGAGGTGGACAGTAAAAATAAATCTGTTAGTTATATCATTACTAATAAGCGGGTATTCGTTATGCGTCTTACTCAAACTTCAGACACTTCTTCGATAAATGGGAACCAAACTAATTCATCTAAGTTTGATCCTGCAACCTTTGACGAATACGCAGGTCTCTATGAGGAAATGCTGTCCTGGCCCTATCGTAAGGAGTTAGAGCTTCCTACATTAAAACAGTTACTGGGTGATCTCTCTGTCCTTAATATACTGGATTTTGGTTGCGGGCCAGGAAATATTTCTCGCTGGTTGAATGGTCTCGGAGGGGAATGTATTTCCGGCTATGATATCTCTGAAGGAATGCTTAATTATGCTCGCCGACGCGAGGAAAAAGAACGGCTCGGCATTGATTATTTTTCTGAAGTTAATGAAAAACATGAGGGGAGTTTCGATATTGTCCTTGCGGTTTATGTTATGCCCTATATAGCTCACAGTGAAGATCTACTGGCAATGAGCCAGGCGATGTTCAAGATGTTAAAACCAGGAGGGCGGCTAATCACACTGCCTATGCACCCTGAATTCAATTTAGATCCCGAGTATTATAGGCCTATTGGCCTTCGCCTGATTGAAGAACAACCCCGTGCAGATGGAAGTCAAGTTCGGCTTCATATCTGTCAGCCTCCTTACGATGTCAATATACAGGCCTACTATTGGTCACGTCAGACATTGGAGAGTATGCTATATCAGGCGGGTTTTCAGACAGTAAGCTGGAAATCATTAAATGTTCCCACGAAACCTCTATCACTCGAACTTTCCCTCTACCTTCAATACCCACATGCTGCAATCATTGAATGCATCAAGGAATAATTATGTTATCCCCTCTGAACCGGTCTGCTATTCCTTCCGTGTCCAGTATTGAACATATTGATCAGCATCAATGGGATGGGCTGATTACTGACCATGATTTTTTTCATAGCTACGGTTGGTTAGCCGCACTGGATCACGCTTTGGGTAAAGCGGACATTTTTACTCTGCGTGGTAATGGTGGGTTGTTAGGTGGTTGCGCTCTTTGGGAGGGAGAAAATAAACCGGGGTTGTTCTACCTGCCAGACTACTTTCCCGGGTTGAAAGGCCCGTGGCAACAGCCTTTTTTGTGGGTTGGCGCTCGTCGCTCCACACACAATGAAATCCCCTGTGTACGTGGACTGAGACGCGGTGAAGCCTTGTCCACGATGGGTAACATGCTGGCACAATTGGCCAGTTCCAGAAAATGTTACGCAGCCATAGTCCCTTTTATGCCACTGTGTCAGGCACTGGAAGTTGCTCGTTATTGTCCTAATACACGCGTTCTGATGCACTCAGCGGAGGCGGCGATGACCGTCCCTAGGGGAGGACTGGCTTCGCAATTACAACAAATGGACTATCAACGCAGAAGAAGAACTAAAGTGGAGTTAGCTGCTTTTTCCCGCTTTGGTAACAGAGTGGAATGGCGGCGATTGGATGATCACCTGCTGGAAATCGCCGCAGAGCTAATAACTAACAACAGAGCAAAATACGGGAACCATCAAAATATTGATTGGATGCGGCGTATGTTTGATGGACAAAAAAAATCTGGGGTTATTGACACCGCCATTGCTGTTATAGCCATGCGTGGCAATACAATTCTGGCTATAACTATATTCTATCGGTTTGGTGATACGTTACATTTTCGATATTATGGCTCGGATTATTTGGTTGATGATGATGACTTCCGTTATTTTGTATTGAGTTATTATCACTCTTTAGATTACGCGATGGAAAACACTACACGTGAATATCGATTTTCTATTTCTTCGCTTCGGGCTAAGTCATTGCGTGGTGCTGAAATAGAGCCACTGGCCGCGTTGCTGTTATTCGAAAATGAAAACACGACCATTCCATCAACCTTCGAATGTGAAAATTATAACCGTCTATTTTATCATGACTACCAGCAACAGCATGGTAGCCATCTGTCCCCTCACTGGATACAACTTAATTAAAGGAAATATTATGCTACATCTGATGTATTTATTGAAACCGACTAGTAAAGCCCGTAAGGATATGCCCGAATTTTGGCGTTGGGTCGAGAAACGCGAGGAATGGTTTTATAGCACACTGGAAATGGCAGGAGAGCGACGCTGGTATGTTCGAACTATCGGAAATAACGTCCATTGCCTGGAACATTATGTTACCTTCGCCGATGAAGAAGCCTGGGGGCAGTACCGTAAAGCCGTATCAGCACTCAGCAAAATACCCGAATGGGAACAGATCCGTACTGAACAAGAATTGTGGTGGGATATTCTCGATTCGAGTTTGTTGAACGATGCACCTTTTGTCATCAACCCAAGTAGCTAACATGAGCCTGACACAACGCAGCCTTTATTTACTCAATAGCGCACGCTTTTTCACCCTAGCGAGCCAGAACTCTGACTGCACTCCCTGGGCTTCTACTGTCAATTATGTCCCGTTGTTCGCTCCTTTGCGGCTGGTGTGGTATTCGATGAGGACTGCCAAGCATTCCGAGAATATTAGCCTGTGTGCTGAAGTCAGCGGGTCACTGTTTCGCTATGACATGCAAGAAACGTCGCCTTTAGGGCTGGATGGTGCGCAATTTACCGGTATCGCGCGGGAAATACCACAGAGTGAATGTAAAGGTATCCATCAGGATTATTATCGACTTAATTTTCCTGATGTGCTGGAGCGTGCTCGCTGGCAGTTACCATTACATGAGTTTTATGGTGATGGTCTGCGGCGTTTTTACGAACTCCTCATTAAGGAGTGGTGGCTACTGGATATAGATGCTTGGCTGCAAACTAAAGAAGACAAACGCGTCCCCTTTCCCCTGAACCAATTGGTTGTACCTAAACAGGAGATATTATGAGTCTATTAAATTCATTGAATGGCAAGCTGATCGTTTCCTGTCAGGCATTACCAGATGAACCTCTCCATGGTTCTTCGGTGATGGCGAAAATGGCAATAGCAGCATACCTTGGCGGAGCGGGTGGGATAGTTTCCAACGGCGCGCAAGACATAACAGCAATCAAAGCACAAGTTGACTTACCTGTAATTGGTGTGCTGAATCGCCATTATAGCGACTCGACGGTGTGCCTGACGCCAACTATTGAGGATATTCACGGATTAATGGTTGCAGAACCGGATTTTATTTCCATCGAAACCTGTTTTCGTCCTCGACCTGGTGGTGAACGACTGGAGGAAGTGCTTCAGGAAATCCGTACCTGTTACCCCAACATATTACTTTTGGCTGCAGTGGCTACTCTTGAGGAAGCTCTTCTGGCACAAGACCTAGGTTATGACGGCATCACTACCGCGATGTATGGCCACACCCCAGAAAGTAAAGGAAAGCATCTCATTGATGATGATTGTGCACATCTGAAAACATTATGTAATGCCGTTACTTTACCTGTATTGGCTGAAGGAGGAATAAATACGCCGGAACAGGCGGCCTGTGCATTGCGCAATGGTGCTCACAGCATCGTTGTCGGTGGGGCTATAACGAGACCACAAAATATCACACGAGCCTTCGTAAATGGATTGTCTTTGTCAGGAAAATAAAAGCTGATTCTTTTACCGTATTCTCACCTGAAATCACTTAGAGATATACGGGGGGACTGTTAATTTGCAATAGTTCGGTGCATCTGCATGTATAAATATTAGCAATTTTGCTCAGAGGATTTTTATTTCTTATTTTCAGAAAACACTCTCCGACCTGCTCAAAAAATGTACTTAGCGTACGTTTCCGTACGGTTGGGCTTCAGGCCCCTTAATCGACTTTTTGTGCCTTAACCGCGTTGCACAAACGTTCGTTTGTGCATCAATATTGCGCGACCCATCAATTAGAGGACTTGCCGATTGCAAAAAGGTATTGCATAATTAAATTCATTGGCAATAGGTTTTTGCAAAACAACACACCTACGATCAAATAACAATTAGCCGTGATGGATACCGTTGATAAGTTAGCCAGGGTCTCCCTCCGTGATCGATAGTTTTTTGCCAGAATGGCTGGATAGGAGAGCGAAGTGATGAATCTCGGTTATGCCCGGGTTTCCACCCAAGAACAGGATAACAGCGCGCAGATTGCCGCACTGACGCAGATGGGCTGTGCCCGAATTTTTGAAGAAAAAGCGTCAGCTGGGCGCTGGGATCGCCCAGAGCTACACCGTTTGATTGACCAACTACGGCCTGGCGACATGTTGGTGGTATGGAAGCTTGACCGGCTTTCGCGTTCACTTAAAGACTTACTGACTCTTCTGGAAAAGGTGCAGCTTGCTGGGGCAGGTTTTCAGAGTATTACGGAAGCTATCGACACCACGACACCTGCTGGCCGTATGATGATGCAGATCGTGGGTTCCTTTGCTGAATTCGAGCGCGCCATGCTACGTGAGCGTACGCGCAATGGTCTGTTAGCGGCGCGTAATGAAGGTCGAATTGGCGGACGCCGCCCGAAGCTTTCCACCCTGCAACAACAAGAAATTGTGCAACTGGTGAGTTCAGGCCAAAGAACTGCCGCTGATGCGGCCAGGCTTTTCGATGTCCACCCTTCTACAGTGGCCCGGTTGTTATCCAAAACCAAGCTACTCAATCGACAGTAGTGGCTATGTCGAGTAAAAATGAGCGTTTATCGGTTCTATCGGATGCAGAGCAATTTGCCCTGTATGGACTGCCTGATTTTGATGACAGACAACAGATGGAATTCCTGTCGTTGTCAGAGTCAGAACTGGCGTTGGTTAGTTGTCGCCCCAGCCTTCACGCACAAATTTACTGTGCCTTGCAAATAGGTTATTTCAAGGCCAAGCACGCCTTCTTCCGCTTCGACTGGTGCGATGTCGAAGATGATAGTGCCTTTGTGCTGAGCCGCTATTTCAACGGCGAACAGTTCGAACCTGAATCGATCACCAAGCATGAGTATTATAGTCAGCGTGAGCGGATAGCACACCTGTTCAGCTACCGCTTGTGGGCAACCCACTATTTGCCCCAGCTCATGCAGCAGGCCGAACAGATCGTTCGTCGCGATGTTACGCCCGGGTTCGTGGCCACTGAACTCATTGTCTGGCTCAACGAACAAAAAATTGTTCGTCCCGGTTACAGCACGTTGCAAGAATTGATTAGCAACGTGCTGTCTACTGAGCGACAGCGTTTGAGTAACTTGCTTCTCGATGAACTTGACGATAGCGCCAGGGCCGCGTTGGCTCAACTTCTTGTGCGTGATGATACATTATCCAAATTGGCAGGGTTGAGACAGGATGCCAAAGACTTTCGTTGGCGGCAGATGAAACTGGAGAGAGAAAAGCGGGCAACGCTTAAACCCTTGTACCAGGTAGCCAGTACGTTGCTCCCCAAACTGGGGGTCTCACAGCAAAATCTGCTCTACTATGCCAGCCTGACGAACTTCTACACCGTCTACGACCTGCGACGTCTCCGCCCCAAACAACAAAGTTACTTATACCTGCTGTGCTACGCCTGGGGGCGTTACCGGCAGCTTACCGACAACCTGGTCGATGCGATGGCCTTCCATATGAAACAACTGGAGGATGAGAGCCGGGCTGGCGCAAAACAGTCCTTCGCCGACGAGCAAGTTAAACGGCAGCGTGCCTGGAAAATCATGGACAGGGATGTGCTGCAAAACACCGCGCAGCGCATGAGCATCAAGCCGGTGAGCAAGTTGGCGCTGCACTGGCAGGTGGTTGACGGACTGGCCGAACGCATCCGCCGCCACCTGCGCCCCCTTTATGTGACGCTCAACTTTGCCAGTATTGTTCCTGACAGCCTATGGCTGGAGGCACTTGCCTGGGCAAAAAAACTGTTCGCCCGACAGCCGCGCTTGGCTCAATGGCCATTTGACGAATGCCCGGATGCCACGCTGCCAAAGCGATTGCGTTCCTACCTGCTGACATTCAATGAAAAGGACGAACCCACGGGAATACAGGGGTCAGTTTGGATATCGAAAATTATTGTACGTTAAGATGGTTTTTTGATCTTTCGGTTTTAGCTGGCCTCAGCCGACGAAACTTACCGGAAGGCGGTATCCGGTTGCTTTTCCAGATATAATCGCCTGTCAGATTGATGTGTTCCCAGCCAAGCGGGGACAGATGCGACAGCAGTTGCTCATTGATCTTCACCCCTTTACGCTTCAGGGCATCGACCGCTCTTTCCATATAGACGGTATTCCACAGCGAGATAGCAGCCGTCAGCAGCGTCAGTCCACTGGCGCGATAGCTCTGATTTTCCGGTTTTCTATCCCTGATTTCACCCAGCCGGTGCAGGAATACCGCACGCGCCAGCGCGTTACGGGCTTCTCCTTTATTCAGTCCCGCCTGTACTCGCCGACGAAGTGCCGGATCGCGGAACCAGTCGAGCATAAATAGAGTGCGTTCAATACGGCCAATTTCCCTCAATGCTTTGGCAAGTCCGTTTTGCTTGGGGTAGTTGGCAAGCTTTTTCAGCATCAGGGATGCCGACACTGTTCCCTGCTTTATCGAGGTCGCCAGACGTAGCACTTCACGCCAGTGAATTTCGATCTCTTTCAGGTTCAGGCGGGTCGTTGATATCAGTGACTGAAGCGCCGGGTATTGGTCCGCTTTCCCTTTGATAAACAGCTTCTTGTCGTGGAGATCCTGTAAGCACACCCATTTTAGTTCCACACACTTTTTGAGATTTCCGTCTTCTCAGCCATCAACCGGTATTCTTCCGGCGTCAGGTTATTCAGGGATTCATGAGGCCGCTCGCTGTTATATTCTGCCAGCCAGCGTTCCGTTATTTCCCGTGCTTCATTCAGTGTTCTGAACAGATAAAAATCCAGTATTTCGGTCCGGTACGTTCGGTTAAACCGTTCGATAAACGCGTTTTGCGTCGGTTTGCCTGGCTTGATAAATTCCAGCATCACGCCAGGGTCCTCAGCCCATTGTGCCAAAGCCAGTGATATCAGCTCCGGCCCGTTATCCATCCGCATCTTCAGCGGATATCCACGGTTTGCCACTATCCCCCCATGTCAGGGTAGTTGTCGCCTCCAACTGAAAAATCATCAGGGGGTTGGAGACGATATTTATGAAGACCTATTCACCCGAGCGTA
>NZ_JANUEI010000018.1:0-14516 GCF_024809915.1 Serratia sp. BIGb0234 | reverse complement strand
TTTACGCTCGGGTGAATAGGTCTTCATAAATATCGTCTCCAACCCCCTGATGATTTTTCAGTTGGAGGCGACAACTACCCTGACATGGGGGGATACAGAGAAAATACTTGATAATATCATGCGGATGGCGAATATAGTGGTTGGCCCGCTGAAGGCTGTGAGTGCAACTATTGGTGGGCCACTCGGCTTTGCGATTGCACTGGGTATTGAAATCGCCTACGTGGGTGCCAAGGTCGTACAGGCGGAGGTGTCAGACATCCCAAGCAGAGGCGAAGAATTACGAAGCGAAGCAATGTGGGATACTGTCTTTCTCGTGGGAGGTGTTATTTCAGATGGCGTTGTCATCGGTAAACTCAATGACGCAGTGAAAAAATATCGAAGTTTAAGATTGGCAAATAAAAAAATAATATCTGCTCCTCGTCCCAAACCACCCGGCCCCCATGCTGGTCAGAGAGCTCTGCCACACCCTTTACCTGAAAAAAATGGCAGCTCTATCGTTCAGCAAGTAGTGGGTAAACACGATGTTCAGGCCACTAACTTCACACAGATATACTCCAGGCAATTTAAAAATCAAGATCATACGCAGACACTCCCTCCTGCAAATGCCATGGGTAGGACAATTATTGAACTGGTAAGACAAAACCTTCAAGCCAGCTTTGTTTTCGCAGGTAGTGCTGCCGCGGGTATTCTGGGACCACTAGCCTCTCCCGGCTCGGGATTAACTCCTGAGGGGGCCGGGGACGATGTAAGTGTTGATGCACAGGCATGCAAGACTTTACTTCAGGATACCACAGACGTCGCTGGGGCTGTCGGTGAAGTGTTTGATGACCCGGATATGAATTACGACCTTGAAATAATTCAAGAGTTCTTTTTCGGCAGAGGTAATTACATTACTAAAGCAGAATTCAACCAGATAAAAGATTTTTTATCTGGTTACAAGGATAATGCCACTCCAGCGCAGTTGCAACATTTGTATCGTAAGGGGCAACTTAAGGAGCCGCTACCTGAAAGTATACCAAAGGTACTTCGCCGCATAGCAATACAGAGATTTGACCAGTTTGTTTTGTTTATGGGAACCAAGACAACTGAACCAATGGCATTCCGTCGCAACCTATATGATATACAGCGTGAAAACTTAGAAAACTATTTAAACGGGGCGTATACCTATGCTAATAAATCAAGAGCTTTTCTTGCTAATACTATAATGCACATAGATGGTGCGCTTAACAGCATGTCTCATATTGACGGAAAACAAAATGATATTATTCAAGATAGTTGTTTCGGGAAAGGGAATCACATTAGCAAAGCTGAAATGGTACAGGCAAAAGATTTCCTGTTAAGTTTCAAAAACACGGCCAGTGAGGTGGAGTTAAGGAGTTTTTATAACAGCGGAAGATTCCCAGTAAATTTTACAGACAATACGGCAAATGTGCCACAATTACCGGGAGTATTTAAACGTATTTCAATAGTAAATTTTGAAATGTTTGTTTTATGGATGGACTCTAGAAACAGCGATCTAGGCCGGCTTGATGGTTAGGAATCTCAATCGGGAATTATTAACTTTCAAATATTGATTATATGGTTGATTATTATATTTGCTCACTTACAAAGACACTGATTGGTTGACCATTGACTGGAAAATAGTCATCTTTCGTCGCAAATGCGAATCCCAGGCAGACCTCTCCTTATGCTGCCAATAGTCATTGTTCTTTTTCCAGCCGATGATGGCGTTGGGCCAGTAATTCCTTTGCACGAACACCCGCTTCTGCACTCGAAAATACCATCCGACTACCGCACAGCACGCACTGGTATGGATCCACATTCGTGAATTGTTTCATTAACGAGGCATAGCCCGGTTTAGCCGGCTTTGTCTTCACCGGCATCTGCAGAGCCGCATAGATCTTTGGCAATAAATCGCCTCGTTTACGGTTGGACAGGAAGCCGTAATACCGGACCATTTTAAAATAGCGTGAGGGAATATGGCTGATGTAGCGCAGCAACATTTCTTCCTGGCTCAGCACCTGCCTTCCGTGTCGCTGCATGCGGCGGTCATAATAGTGATGAACAACCGCGCCGCCGGTGTAATGCCGCAGCGCTGAGGCTGCCATCGGCGGGCGCTTCAGGTAACGGCCCAGATAGTTGGCGTTTTGCCTGGTGTGTTTTGTCTTTTTCGCAAAGTGAATTTTCCAGCGTCGCTGGAACTGGACCTCAAGAAACTGGCACCATTCCCGATAGTCACGAATATGCTCATAGCCGGCGGCGGACAAGTCCATCTCCGCGTAGCTCTCCCGCAACAGTTTGATGACGGCCTGGCGCCAGTAAGCTTCAACGACCTTCTTTTTGAAGTAAATCGGCCGCCAGGTGCCGTGTTTAAGACACAATCCGACATGGGTCACGGACAGGTGAATATGCGGGTGTTGGCCGCGCAGGAAAATAGCCGGTTGAGCAGCGGCCAGTTGTTGGCGAAGGCGGGGCCAGAGTTTGTCAGGCATGGTGAAGGTAACGTGCTGCCATTCGCAGTCGGGCAGAATGTGCTGCTGTTCGGCAATCCACTGCTCGGTGGCTTTCATACCACAGGCGCTGCAGCCCTTACCTTTACAACTGTGGCAAATGTATTTTGTGTGGGTGCAATGGGGTGAGGCGCAGCAGTATCGACGGGAGCCCATGGCGGGTGTGCCGCAGGCGAGCATGCGCTCGATGATCAGCTGGGTCCATTCAGGGATGGAATTGCCGTTTTTGGCGAGTAACTGGCCCAGCCATCCTCAATTTGGAAGAGGCGTTTTGCGGGTCTTGGAAGATACATGCACGGAATTATAACGGGCTACGGCAGCTGAAAAAACGCTTTTCTGTCTGAGTCTTAGCTCCCGCCGCAGGCGAGCTACCGTTCTGCCAGAGTCGTAGCCATTTGACGATGACATTGTCGTTGACGCCGTTTTCACGGGCAATCTGAGCAATGTAGGCACCGGGGGAGTGAAACAAGTTCAACTCCACCCAAGTCGAGAGGAGGAATATCAAAAAAGGGCTCACTCCAATATGAAATGAACCCTGAAAAACAGGTTGGTTAGCTATCATGGTTTCGGTGGTAATTCAATATCACCTGTGGTCCAAAAACCAGGCTTTGGTTCGTACCATGTAAGGTAAGAAATTCTGCCAACCGTCTGTTTCTTAATTCCAGCAAACCAAGTTCTTGGGTCGAGGCGAATCTTCATGCTTTGCACTAGCTGAGGGGAGGTGTATTCCCAGTAAAACTTTGTATTATCTCCCTGAGTTTCGGGTAAATACCAAGAGCGTCCATGGTATTCAATCTCCTTACCTTCAGACTTCTCTCGTTCACCAAAGCTAGGTTCTGAGTAGAAAATCACTCGAAAACCCCGAGGAACATAGATTTTGTGTATATCCATAGGAAGCGGGTTTTGAGGATCGGTAAAATCGTTTAAGTTGTTATAATCCCCAAGACTTAGTAATTTTCTTTCTCCCTGGCGGGTGTAGATCCAAACAAAACAGTCATCAGTGCTAAATTGTTTTTTAAGAGAGGAATTATAATTTGTACTGAATGCAGGTAGCGTAAGACCAGACCAGCCTCCACCATCTGAATAAGGCGATTTACTCAGATGTTCTTGCATTTTATCCACGTAATTTCTTTCAATAAATGGTAACGCCAAGTTTTCTGCTGAAACCAGAGACATATTGAAAATTTTATTGAAATTAGTTACCAGTGAGTGATGCTCTGCACATAAATTTATAACTTGTGTATTCAGCAAAAGATAAAGGCGAATACGCTCTCTGATCATATCGTGTGTCCAGCGAATTCGATCCCATCTGTCGTAACCAGAGAGCTGGCGAGTGAATGTATCCGGAGCCTGATAGCCATCAACAGTATTCCACTGCCCCGTTAAAGGGTTAACTTTATGTAATAAAATATCATTTGAGGCATGTATATCAAAGAAACCGACTGAAATAAGGTTTTGTAGATGGTTATACCAACCGTTGAGCATTTCCTTCATATATTCAATGGTCGTTGTGATATCATCACCATCGTTAAAACATTGCAACCTAAAATTAAGCAGCAAAAAATATATGCTATTAAAGTCGGATATTAACTGAGCTGCTTCATAGTCGTTTTTAAATTTTATGTTGTTGTAAAAGTAGTTTTTTATTTCCATGCACATAAAAATAATGGGTTCCCAGTCCTCAGGCCGACCCAAGTCCCATTGTTCTTGCTCTGCAACCGATTTATTGTTGTTTTTAACCGTTTCCATCCTAAATAAATAAGCATCAAGCAGCGCGTCGAACTTTTTCTTCATTTGCTCAAATTCATATTTATCCAATGCGGCAGAAATTCGTTTATCAATTTCAGCTTTAATCTCTTCCATTCCTGGGGAGTTAGAAGGGAAAATAATATCGAAAATGATCATAAAAAATGGCGAGATAGTCCCTATTAGCGTACGCCCTAACAATTTTTTAATTACTGGAGAAAGGTTTTTCTCTAGCCTTATTTTTAAAAAGTCTGTAACTAATTGACGGGAGTGATATTTAACCCCGACTGGAGCGTTTATCTTGGATGCTCGCTCATTAATATGTGCAATCAAAGATTTGCAGTGGTGCTCACTTATTTCCGGCAAAATAATAGAATGCGCACGTTTTAAGTATTGTGTTCTCTTATCATCATTGAGTTGATTGTCATTTTGCAATAAGATATTGTCATTGCACTGACAATCCCCCTTTATTGTAATGATAAGCTGTTCCAGTTTATCTAACTCTAGTGTTAGAATGAACGAGCTAACAATTTCGCCTGTCAATAAATCTTGCGCCGCAGAGAGCTGTTCTGCTGTCTCATCAGTGAGCTCAACCCACTCGGTCAGTGAGCGCTCGTAATATTCATCGTAAATATAACTGAACTCTAGTCGGGGGCCCGCCATGCGACGCACTATCAGACTTCGCCGGTAATAACTAAGTTTTTCAACGCATTGTAATAAATACTCTTCTACAAAGCCCAGGAAGTTATTTTTTATAGAATCAGTGTTTTCTTTATTATCATATTCTGATATCTTTTTTAATATCTCTGTTAGGAGATAGAGATAGCGTGGAAGAAAGGCAAGTCCTATATGAACCTTGTTTTTAAGCTCGTATTTAATTTCATTTGTTTTATCTAAAATCTGGTAAAGAAAATAATTATTTAGTAAATTACCTATCTCTCTACCTTTGTGGTTATAGTTTATTGCTAATATTTCAAGCTCATCCAAATGTTGACTGATGTATTCCTTGTTTTTGTTTTTTTCTAGACCGTTAATTTTTATCATTTTTTCTTCCTCGGATAGTTTCCATTTTTCGCCGTGAAGAAAATCATTACTATCACCAGTAATATAATTACTGAAAAGGGATGGGGTACTGTCAATACTCATAGGGTTTGCTCCGTATTTATGAATGGCGTACGTAGATTTTAACCGTTTTATTGCTCATGAAATGTGTAGCATAGAAAATGCAAAAAATCCATTTTCCGTGGTGTTGGTGCATGGGCGGATAAATTTTTTCTGGAGAAAGTGGCTTCCGTAAGAATATATAACTACTACCCTTAGATGATGACTGTAAGAGCTTCAGTCTGATGGCGATGAACTGCTAGGTGCGCTGATCAAGTTTTTTATCGAGAGTTTGCAATATCGTTGTTCCTCTGGGTTGGTATTATTATCGTGCTTACTATGTGAGGGTGGCTGTTCGGTTCACGTTGCTATGTTTCTTGGTGGGCACCTTGTATTAGTGAACTTTGTATACTATTAGTTATATCCAATGCATTGGAACGCATGATTGACTATGCATACTGAAAATTGAACTTAACTAACCATGGTTATGATTTCATTGTGATTTATGGAGATATTATTCCTGAGGGCGGTAGCGTTGTAAATTCTAAAAGTCATATCATACTTGAGTAAGTAGGGTAATGCTCAGACATAATGAAAGACAAGATGTTTTCCGAGTGACTTGGGTTTTTTGTTGATGAATAAGGCTTTTTTTTGTTTTTTTTTAATGGGTTGCTTCATCAATGGGTACAATCTGTGTTTGGGATTGGAAAATAATAAACGCCATCATCGTGTTCGTGTTGCTTTTATCAACGATGATGAGGTTTATTATGTCAGATGAAGCAGGTTTCATTGCATCTAACTATCCTGTTTCTGTATTCTTATTTGTTGTGAATATCGGTGGGGATATTACTTTCTGCAGTTCAGTGGGGGAGGGGGGTTGAAGTCGGTGAATACCGCGATGGTATGGGGTTATCCACTTTGTTACTCGCAGCCACCCTCCATCAATAACTTTGTCACAAGCCATTTTTATGGGGCAATGTAAATTATATTAATGGTTATACAACTAGTTCGGTAAGACCGAAGGTAAAAAAGATATTTTTATTAGTTTAACTGACGAGTCTTGCAAGGTGTTGTATGTCACCTGGAATGTGGTTAACGCATTCCCAACGGGGGAGTTCCGGGTCAAACCTGGATGCATCGAGTAATGAGGCTGCGGTGAAACAAATAACGCTTAACGCCGATCGTCTTAGCGTTACCTGTCACTGAGTATTTTTTATAACCCTTTAGTCTTGCCGGAGGATATATGTCAGTGTTAAGAAGATGGCGGCGCTTCGGCTCATTCTCTGACCGAGCTGCGTACCAACCGTTCATTGGCAAATGTATCGTGAATAAATGGCTGTGCAACTGGCCGCAGCCCGCCCGATTGGAGGTTTCATTCCCGGAGAACGCTCCCCTGCAGCCGTTCCTGACTCCTTGGCTGAATATCTTAACATGCAGATACCCGGGTTGCAGCAGTGCGGGCCGGATGAGATGAGAGCGCTTTTTCTACAACGGCCAGACGTAATGTAAGAAGGTCGGAAGGGCTGGTACCTGACCGTCGAAGCACATTGCCAGCGATATTATGCTATCTAGGCTACCATGGCCGTTGAAGCAGCTTACATTCCCCTGGTTGCCAGAACCGTTGGAAGTCGTGTGGCAACTACCCGACTATCCTGTTTTTAAACTGCTGAATAAGGTGAGTTATGTCTGCAAACAACCGTATGTTTGAGGAGTTATCGGATATCGCCAAACTTAATGAACGGATTAGAACACATGTCAAACAGCATATAACTGATATTGAGCTGCGTTTTGATGAACCGGATCCGGAACATCCGCCAACCTCCCCCACACTACATCTGTTTATGTATTTGATCCATGAGGACTTAAGCATTCGCCATAGTACCCAGCGTAATTATAATCCGGCTAGCGGGAGCTTTGCTGCCGAATCTGCTTATGTTCGCTGTCTGTATCTGGTCACCTATTGGGATGGCCTGACAAGCTGTAGTTCGGATGCTCCAGGGGCGCAGACCAACAGCCCGACCGTATTACGTTTGACGGATATGCTCAAGGCATTGCTGTGCATGCGTAACCACCATGACTTTAAAGATTATATGGTCAGGGTAATCGAGCCGGAAGCCCTGAACAGTCTGGGTAATTTTTGGCAGGCGTTAGGCAATAAACCGCGCGCAATTATCAATTTTGCCGTGACGCTGCCGGTGAACATCCAGCATCCTGGTGAAAAAGAGGTTACTGCCCCAGCGGTGCAATCAATAGAAAACCAGCTAGTGCAGTTTAGCGGGGACGGTTTGGCCGCGTTGGAGGCGTATTTGTTTGATGAGTTGCGTCAGCGCCTGGGTAAACAAGCCAATTTGGCGCTGAAGAAGGTCGTCATTGATATTCGGCAAAGTGCAACACTGGGCAAAGGGGAAGAATCGACTGAACAGGTCACCGTGGCCGTTGTTGGTGTGACGTTCAGCGAGACAAAAAATGCCATCGAAGACTGTGTTGACGGGTGGAGGAGTAAAAAATTTCCATTGAATGGCAAAGTGTATCAAGTCATGCAGGTCACACATTCTTTGCTTGCTCCCGGTACAAAATAGCTGCTCATCGCTTGTGAAAAATAGCAAGGTTACCAAAATAAATCAGAGGTTAAACGCATGATGGTGGCTCTACCTACAAGTGTTAATTTCGCAGAGAACGATGATATTTCCGCCCCGGATATTGTGCAATCTGAGCTAACCTTGGCGCATTACATCATGCCACCCGACAGACCGACGCAGGCCGGGCCTGAGGGGGGCTGGTTCGATTTTAATCACGGTTGTCGCATCCATTTACCGCCTGGCGACTGGCAGATTAAAGTGGTTGAGGAAGTAACCGGACATATTTTTGGCGAAGCATCGATGGCCGAAGGCGTGGTCGAGAATAACAAGAAGTACTACGTACACTATGCTTTTTATCTTTATCATCAGGGGCGTGAAGTATTCAGCCACCGTTTAGTGCTGGCGCAGCGCAACGTACTGGTAAAAATTGCAGGGGGAGCATTAGGAGAGGTCCTTGCCTGGTTTCCCGCTGTGGGGCGTTTCCAACAGCGCCATGGGTGTAACATCACCTGTCGCATGCCGGCACAATTTATCGAACTGTTCGCTTCCAGCTACCTACAAATATATTTTATTACCTCTGAAGAACA
Organism: Serratia sp. BIGb0234; assembly: GCF_024809915.1. Classification (NCBI taxonomy): domain Bacteria; kingdom Pseudomonadati; phylum Pseudomonadota; class Gammaproteobacteria; order Enterobacterales; family Yersiniaceae; genus Serratia; species Serratia sp. BIGb0234. The sequence continues at coordinate 5,993 of NZ_JANUEI010000018.1, read as the reverse complement.
AGATGAGGAAGTGTATTACGCAACCTATTATCTCAATGCCGCTATCCGTAACGGTGAGATGAACTATGCCACGGTAGATTATCAACAGGTGGCGCTACACCATTTTGCTGCTGCGTTGCTGGGCCTGGAAGCGAGCGAAGTTCCAGCCCGCTACGCGTTATCAAACAACAGCCGCCCGATCAATGAGCCGTATCTCTGCATCGGGGCACAAAGCGCTGCGCATTGCAAATTCTGGAATAATCCCTCCGGCTGGCTGGAGTTGGTCGCTTGGCTCAAGTCCTGGGGTTATCGCGTTATTTGCATCGATCGGGACAAAGTGGCGGGAGACGGGGTGATTAATCATTATATCCCCTATGGCGCCCAAGATCAGACGGGAGAACGTCCACTCAGCGAACGTATGCGCTGGCTGCAACATGCGCAATTCTTTGTCGGGTTGTCCAGTGTGCTTTCCTGGCTTTCCTGGACCAGTGGAACACCGGTCGTCATGATCAGTGGTTTTAGTCATCTGGGTAGTGAGTTTTATACCTCTTATCGGGTAATTAATTATCACGTCTGTAACCGCTGCTGGAATGACAACCGCTATGAATTTGATAATACAAATTATTTGTGGTGCCTACGCCTGTCAGGTCAATCCCGCCAGTTTGAATGCTCGCGTGCTATTACTGTACAACAGGTGATCCACACCATTAACACCATTCCTGATGTCCGTTTACCCATGCAGCACAATCTGGCTGAATGATAGCGTCACAACCTTATTGAACGTATAAAAACGGAGTAATTCTTAATGGTGAAAATAGCCTCTGACTCTGATGATAGCACTATTACCAATAACGGATCTTTATCTGACTTTCTCACCGCGGTAGTGCAGGTTGAGGATATATTGCAGCAGGCGTGTTATCGCTTTCAGGATACTGGTGAATTTGAGGGCTCTTTTACGCCGGAGCCCAATGAGGAAACCCCGCTGGCGACCATATGGGAACCAGATGATGCAAACTGGACTGCAAATATCCCCGAGTTTACCTTCAGTCCAGATAGTCGTATTGCATATCTCTGGCGACAGTTTGACTTATCATATTTTGAATTGGCCGTACTGATATTAGGATGTTTATACCGTCTATCCCCCCGCTGTGGTAGTGTATTTAACCTATTGCAATCAGGGCGACATGAACGGCCAGGACTGAGTTTTGCGCTGCGGTTGTTTTGCCCTGGGCAACTGATACGTAATATTCATCGGGCTTGTTTACTGCCCACTGCACCATTAATACGATATGGCTTACTTGAGGTGTTTCCGGAACGAAATGGAAACCGGGCCTATCAAACCAGCGATATGGTCTATCACTATTTGTTGGGTTCCGATACGTTACCTGAAACATTACATGACCAGTTGGAGTGGTTGTTACCGCGTGGTGAACTGGAGTTGGATACCACGCCGTTAATTGATTGCTGGTATCGGGAGCGGGCACATTTTCCTCCGTTACTTGAGCTACGTGTCGTTGCGGGAATGTCCGGTCAACTGGCCGCAGCCACCATCGCACAGCAAATGAGTATGCGGGCGCTGCTGCTGAACCCTGCGGTATTGAATGTCACCAAAGATCGTACCTTGTTACTCCGCCAGGTTGTCGGTGCGGCAAAACTCCATTCTGCACTACTGGTGCTACCGGAAATCGATGACCATCGTGGCGAAGAACGCTCACCATCTTCCTGGGAGTGTCTTCTCCCTTTGTTGAAAGATTATCTACTGCCTGTATGTGTTCTGGTTTCTTCGTCAAGTTCAGCAACGCCACTGCCATCTCTTTCCCGTTGGGTGCTGCCTGTCACACTGCCAGCGGCCGATAAACGGATGGCGCAAATGCAATGGGAGCTTCAGTCTCATCCTCATGCGGGGCTGGATTTTCCGGCATTGGTACAACGAGTGGCATTATCACAGGTCGAAATATCCGCAGCGGTGCTGGATGCGTCGGTACTGCGACGTCAGCGCGGAAGTCAGCAAATAGAAATGGTCGATATGCAGCAGGCGCTATTACGGCGGGCCAGGAAAAACTTCACACACCTGGCGCAGCGCTTCTCTCCGACCCGGACAATGAATGATGTGATTATCGATGATGGGCTGCAGGAGCAGATGGATGAAATTCTCTGCGCTATTCGTCAGCGTGATCGTATCTTGGAGCAAGGGTTCTCTCGTAAACTGGGGCGTGCAACGGGGATTAGCGCACTTTTTCACGGCGATCCTGGAACCGGTAAAACACTGCTCGCAGAGGTGCTGGCTAATCAGTTAGGCGTTGATCTTATCCGTGTGGATTTATCCACGGTAGTCAATAAATACATTGGTGAAACTGAGAAAAACCTGGCCCAAATTTTTGATCTGGCCGCGCAGGATGCTGGCGTGTTGTTTTTTGATGAGGCTGATGCGTTGTTTGGTAAGCGTAGTGAAACCAAAGATGCCAAAGATCGTCATGCAAATATCGAAATCGCTTATTTATTACAGAGGCTTGAAAGCCATCCAGGCCTGGTAGTGCTGGCAACCAACCACCGTTCGCATCTGGATGATGCCTTTTCCCGGCGCTTTACCTTTATCGTACGGTTCTCTTACCCTGATACCGCGTTGCGTAAAAGAATGTGGCAGAGCGCTTGGCCGCCTGGTATACAAGTCGCGGACGATGTCGACTATGAACAACTTGCGCAAACGGCGCTAACAGGGGCCAATATTCGCAACATTGCTTTGTTGGCCTCGTGGTTGGCTGCTGAATCGCCTTGCGTGACTGTTGAGCATATTCAAAGGGCGCTACGCCGTGAACTGAGTAAGATTGGGCGGCTTCCTGGTTGAAAAATGTAATATTCGGAGTGCCTTCTTTGAATGACTGAATTTCATTCAGGATGCTAAGCATTAAACCTGTGCGTATTAATAAATTATTCCGTTAGGTCTAAATATTTCACTTATGTATGAAAGTGTGATTGTAAAGTGGAGACGTTATCAATGTCGGTCAATTATCTAACAACGAAAGTGGAGCGGTTATGTCTATAAAAATACCTGAATTACTAAGTGGTAAAGGTAAGATTGTGATGGGTTTCTGGCATAATTGGTCGCCGGAGCCAGGTCAGGGTTATAAACAAGGGCGTTTTACTGAAATGCGCTTATCAGAAGTTCCCGTGAATTATAACGTTATTGTCGTTGCTTTTATGAAAATACTGGATAACAACGACCACATCCCTGATTTTAAACCGTATAAAGGTACTGCATCTGAATTCCGCCGCCAGGTCGATCTGGTTCATCTTCAGGGGCGTAAAGTGCTTATTTCCCTTGGTGGCGCAGATGCTCATATTGAACTACGCAGTGGGGATGAAATTTCGCTGGCAAACCGTATCATTGCGTTGACTGAGCAGTACGATTTTGATGGGTTGGATATTGACCTTGAGCAGGCTGCCATTACTGCTGCTAACAATCAAACTGTTATTCCTTCAGCACTAAAAATAGTTAAGGACCATTTTCGAAGTTTGAATAAAAACTTTATTATTGGCATGGCGCCGGAGTTTCATCATCTTGCGCGAGGGCGTGAGTATAATACCTACATTGAAAGTCTGGAAGGTTATTACGATTATATCGCCCCTCAGTTTTATAATCAGGATGGTGCCAGTGTTCATGTGGATGGTATAGGTAAGATTGAACAGAATAATGATGTATTGAAAGAAGATTTTCTTTACTATCTGACCGAGAGTCTGGTCACTGGTACTCGTGGGTTTATAAAAATACCGCATGATAAATTTATTATAGGTCTACCATCCAATAATGATGCAGCAGCTACAGGGTACGTTATTGAACCGCAGAATGTTTATAATGCATTGGAGAGACTGAAAGCGGCGGGCCAGGATATTCTCGGCTTGATGACCTGGTCAATTAACTGGGATGCTGGCTTCAGCAATAGTGGCGAGACTTATGCCTGGGAGTTTATTAACCGCTATGGATATCTTGCTGGTGACGGTACAGAACCAGAGCCAGAGTATCCTCAATGGACCACCGGTAAGCGTTATTATGACGACGACATGGTTCACTGGGACTCTGCGGTGTGGAGATGTCTGATGGTTCATGACTCAAATAGTTACTGGGCACCGAATGTGGCTACTTCTCTGTGGCGTTCAGCTGTCATTGATAATAACCGTAAAGGAAAAATAACCGTGAACAAATGTTCTTCAGATAAAATCAGTACTCGAAAATCTGGCTCACAGCTCCGTCATGGCCATGTTTTTTCTCCGGCTTCACGCGCCTATATTGCATGGCAGGAAGGTAAAATCGATACAGGGATGTTGAATCAACGCGAATGCGGCAAGTTTTTCCCTGCTCTGGACAGTGGCTTGACAGACATCGTCGCTCTAAGCGACGTGACAAACTTTTTGCCGCCGCCAGATGGTAAAATTGCTAGTGCGAATCAGGGGAACGGTAATTTTCTGGATGATGCAGGTACACATTGGCCAAAACATAACGTGGTGTCTGCCGAGATGTTAAAAATCTCCTGGTATTATTCTGCTCCCCATTCAACCCGTCGCTGGAATTATTTTATCACCCGAAAAGATTGGAATCCAAATCTGCCACTGAGTCGCGCGCAGTTTGAGGATCAGCCATTTTATAAAGTGGAGTTGACTGAGCAACCATATTGGAGTCATGGTGCCACGCTGACTCCACCACAGCCTACTGAACATAATGTGATGTTGCCACAGCGCTCAGGTTACCACGTTCTGCTGGCCGTTTGGGAAGTGGCGAATACCGGTAATGCTTTTTACCACGTCATTGATCTGGATTTCAGCGATAACAATAACGGCAGTGACGTTGACCCAGTTGCGCCGGATGGTTTGCGAGCGAATAGCGTTACGGCCAGTAGTATCACCCTGACATGGAATGCTTCTGTGACTCAGGCTTTCGCCTACCGTCTATACCGCGATGGCAACCCCGTTGGTCAAGTTACAGAACTAACCTTCACCGACAGCGGTTTGAGCGAAAACACCGCTTACAGTTATGCCGTGAGCACACTTAATGATGAGGGGACCGAATCCGCACCGAGTCAAGCGATTGCTGTCAGGACTAGCGAAGTGATTATCCCTGGCACGCCACCAACGCAACCATCACATTTGCACAGTATGGGGATTACCGTTGATACTGTGAAGTTGATGTGGGGGGGGGCTACAAGCAATAGTATGCTGGCCGGGTATATCATTTACCGTGATGGTAATGAAATCGCTCGTACGAGTGTTGCGCAACTAAGCTATGATGACTCTTCCTTAAAGGCTGAAACGGTTTACCGTTATTTCGTTGTCGCTTTTGATACTCAGGGACAACTTTCAGTTCCATCTAATGTGCTTTCTGTGACAACATCCGCGAGTGAAGATAACGGTGGTAGCCTGTATACGGAATGGAAGCTGGGCACATACTATCCAACAGGTAAAAAGGTCAGTTACCAGGGGAAAAACTGGATTTGCCTGCAAGCCCATACTGCTTATGTGCCTGAATGGGCACCGAGTGTGGCTGAAAGCTTATGGCGAGAAACTGCCTGAGGCAATTGAAGTATGATGCACTGAGTATTGTTTCATTTTAAACTGTCAGGTAACGCACTGTATTTATGAAGTTACCTGACATAATATTTTGAATCGACTCGGATAATTTAGACCTTTTGATCCGGTCGTGACGCAAGCTTTGTGCTAGTTGGTAGGGGTTGATTGTGAGATCCCATCCGATGATCTTATCGTGCATGTTCTCTGACTCTGAGAAGCGGATAGTCCTGTGGCAAGCCGCTTAAGATGGGTTCATGGTTAGGAGATTGAATCGCTTCTTTTGAGAGCGCCTGACCATGAAAAGTAGCACCGCCTACTCCATTGCTGCTGCTGATCTGCGTGGGCTTTGATGTGAAAATACTATCTTCGCCGTATTTTTAACCTGAAACCTGTTTTTCAGGCGCACCGATCCAGCTCAGGCATCCGCAGCCATCGTTTTTTCGCCATCTGATGTA
>NZ_JANUEI010000017.1:0-17146 GCF_024809915.1 Serratia sp. BIGb0234 | reverse complement strand
CTGAAAATGCCGGAGTATGAACTGGATGATGAGACGCCGCTGAGCGAGTTTGGCTTTGATTCCATCACCATGACGTCATTCAGCCATCTTCTCAACCAGCGTTATGGATTAAACCTGAACGCCACCGTGCTGTATGAGGCTCCTACGATTGCCGCGCTGGCAGGCTACCTGCAGCAGGAGCAGCCTGCGTTTGTGGCCTCCCTGGCAGCAGAGGCACCACAACCGGCAGCACAGCCTACCCCACTGTCAGTGTCAGCATTGCCGACACCGCAGGCAAACCTTACAGAGCCGGCGCGGCCCGTGACAGCAGCGGCAGGAAATCCGGTGGTGAGCACGGTGGTTGAAGCGACCCTGCGCGGATTGATTGCCGAGCACCTGAAAATGCCGGAGTATGAACTGGATGATGAGACGCCGCTGAGCGAGTTTGGCTTTGATTCCATCACCATGACGTCATTCAGCCATCTTCTCAATCAGCGCTACGGACTAAACCTGAACGCCACCGTGCTGTATGAGGCTCCTACGATTGCCGCGCTGGCAGGCTATCTGCAGCAGGAGCAGCCTGCGTTTGTGGCCTCCCTGGCAGCAGAGGGACCACTGCCTGTCTCACCGGCAGCGTCAGTATCACCGACACCGCAGGTAAACCTTACAGCGCCGGCGCGGCCCGTCACAGCAGCGGCAGGAAATCCGGTGGTGAGCACGGTGGTTGAAGCGACCCTGCGTGGATTGATTGCTGAACACCTGAAAATGCCGGAGCATGAACTGGATGATGAGACGCCGCTGAGCGAGTTTGGTTTTGATTCCATCACCATGACGTCATTCAGCCATCTTCTCAATCAACGTTACGGACTAAACCTGAATGCCACCGTGCTGTATGAGGCTCCCACGATTGCCGCGCTGGCAGGCTACCTGCAGCAGGAGCAGCCCGGGCTTATAGCATCGCTGGCTGCAACGGGCGATCTCCCCCCCCCTGAGACGGAGTCCGCAGCATCGGGTTTACCCTCCCCGGCAGTGTCAAAGGAAGGTGACACACACATCGGGCCCACTTCAGCGCAAGCTTCTTACCCAAATAATGAGCCCATTGCAATTATAGGAATGAGTGGATGTTTTCCTCTTTCCAACGATATTGATGCTTTGTGGGAAAATCTTCTCGCTGGGCGCGATTGTATTCGGGAGCTTCCCCCAGAACGATGGGGAGCAAATCCGTCCCCAGCGCTTAAGCATGCCGGCGTCATTGATGGACTTGAGTTTTTTGACCCCTTGTTCTTTGGTATATCACCGCGTGAGGCCAAGTCATTAGATCCTTATCAACGGTTATTAATGCAGACAGTCTATAACGTTATTGAGGAAGCCGGTTATTCCGTGGGCTCATTATCAGGTTCTAACACGGCATTATTAGTCGCTACTTACAGTAGCGGTTATCGTCAACTGCAAGCGCTGGCTGGTGAGCCTGTTGAAAGCTATAGCATTACCAGTATCGTCAGCTCAATGGGCCCCAACAGAATGAGCCATTGGCTAAACTGGCACGGCCCAAGTGAACCCATTGAAACAGCCTGCTCCAGCTCGTTGGTGGGGATCCACCGAGCAGTACAGTTGTTGCGTAATGGTGAATGCGATCAGGCCGTGGTAGGGGGGGTAAATGCCTTGGTCACAATGGATATGCATGAAAGTCTTACGCTGGCAGGATTCCTGAGTCCAACGGGGAAATGTCGGGCTTTCTCCGCCAATGTGGATGGCTATGTTCGTTCTGAGGGCGCCGGTATGTTGTTTTTAAAACCCCTTGCTGCCGCTGAACGTGATGGTGACCATATATACGGCCTGATAAAAGGAAGTGGTGTAAATCATGGAGGGCGCTCAAGTTCATTAACGACGCCTAATGCCAAAGCGCAAACGGACCTGATTGAACGCACGTTACGACATTCAGGCATTACGCCTGACACAATCAGTTATATCGAGGCACATGCGACCGGTACACCGGTCGGTGATCCTATCGAGTGTAAAGCGCTGAAAGATGCATTTACCGCGCTTGATGACGGTAAAATCAACCTGTCTCATCGGTGTGGATTAGGCTCGATAAAAAGCAATATTGGGCACCTTGAAGTGGCTGCTGGCGTTGCCGGGGTTATAAAAGTGTTGTTACAGCTACGACATCGTAAACTCGTACCCAGCATAAACAGTCAACCTTGTAACCCCAAGATAGATTTCGCGAACAGCCCATTTTATGTTGTAACGGAAACACAGGATTGGATAGCGCAGAAAGATCAGGATGGCCGCAGCCTGCCTCTCAGAGCCTGTGTCAATTCTTTTGGGTTTGGCGGCGTAAATGCCCATGTAATAGTAGAAGAATATGTCTCAGAACAGGACAATAAAAGCCTGTCTGAGTGCGCGGAGCCCGTGGTGTTAGTGCTCTCTGCCCGGAACGAAGAAGGTCTTCGTCTGCGTGCGCAACAATTATGTCAGGTCATGCGGGAAGGCACGGTTGATCTCAGGGCATTGGCTTATACGCTGCAAGTGGGGCGTGATGCCATGAAGGCGCGCTTGGCTATTGTGGTCAACTCACAGAATGAGGCCATCCAAAAGCTGTTATCCTTTGTCAGTAACGGGCGTGATGAAAATAACGGTTATTATAATCTGTTAAAATCATTATCACCCCATGCTGAAAAGGAGAAAGTGCTCCCGGCGTATCCGTCTGATATCCCGGCGTTATCACGGCTGGCACAATCCTGGGTTCAGGGCGAAATGATCGACTGGGTTGCATTATATCCCGGAAAGAAACCACTGCGCCTTAGCTTACCCACTTATCCCTTTGCAAAAGTATCTCATTGGATACCTGCAAAAATAACGAATACCCCGGCAGTATCTCCTTTTCAATCTGCAGAACTGCAGCCAGGTGAAACCTGCTCACAAGATTACAGCTATACTGTTCAGATAACAGGGGGTGAGTCTTGGCTAGGTCTCTTGAGACGACAAGACATCCCACAAATGCCCTGCTCGGTACAACTTGAATGGGTACGATCCGCGGTCTGCGTCTTGATGGAGAAAGAGACCGCCGTCACTCTGGAGCAAGTCCTTTGGCTGGCCCCGCTGAAGGCCACTGCCCCACAAAATATTCGCATTCACTTCAAGTCGGAAGGCGAGGGGCGTTTCCGCTACGAGATCCGTACCGAAAATACAAAAGACGAACAAACGATCCATGGAAGAGGATTAGTCTATCAAAATAATCCAGCGGCATTGGCTCCGCAGCCCCTCTCTATTACAACATTACGCAGCAGTAACGCCCTGAGTGTGGTTCATGGCGATGAATATTATCGGCGACTGCAGCAAACCGGCATGGTGTACAGTCAGCAGGCGCAAGTCACTAGATCCTATGAAATTGGCGAGCACTGTCTCTTGGGCCGATTGAGTAAACCCAAAAATAATGATTTAGAGGGATTATTGGCCAGGCTGGAAAACGGTCTTATGTTGGCTGGATTACTGGAAAAAGGGTGGGGAGATAAAGCGCTTTTGGCCCTGAGTTCTGCTTCTTTCTGGCAGCCGCTTCCTGATGAGGACGTTGTTGTATGGTGCCGACCGGCAAGGGAGAGTAATAAAATCATGCCGGCCTGGGATATCCAAATAGCGGATGATATCGGCAATGTACTGATTGAATTTAGCGGGGTAACATTCCGACCTTCAGAACCCTCTGGCGATGAGCATTCAGCGCGCCAAAAACAGAATGCCATTTTACCTCATTCAGACAATGCAACAGAGTTGTTATCCGCTGTACCGTATTGGCGCACTTTTTCTGCTAACTTGCTTGATTCACCCTGGCCTGATAGTGGTCCCTCGGTGCTATGGCTAAGTCATGAGTTTGAACATGACGATGAAAATAGGCTTTGTCAGCGTTTTCTCCTCTCTCAAGAATTGGAGCATCTGATTTGGGAGGTCTCTCCAGGTAACGCTAAAAATGCGATTTATGGTTTTCGTCTCTTAAAATCACTACTCGCCGTCGGGTGGGGGAGCAAATCCTTAAAATTAACCCTCATAACCCGACAGGCACAAGCGCTAGGGAAGCATGAAAGTTCCGATCCACACCAAGCAACACTTTTTGGACTCATGGGGTCAGCATCCAAGGAGTACCCGCATTGGCATATCCGATTGCTGGATATCCCTTTACGGCAATCATTATGGTTCACGGAGTGGCAGAATATCCCCCCAGATCCTCGCGGATGGCCTCAGCTTTGGCGACATGGGAAGTGGTATCAGCGTAGTCTGTTACCCTGTAAATTGGCCTCAACCGGAACGGCAACAGGCTTTCGTCAACATGGTGTCGTTGTGATCTTGGGGGGCGCGGGAGGGGTTGGCAAAGCGTTTAGCGAATATTTAATCAGGCGTGCTAATACTCAGGTTATCTGGTTGGGACGTCGTGCAGAAGATGCGACTATATCGCAATATTGCCATGATTTAGGGCGGTTAGGACCAGCGCCGCTTTATCTTCAGGCTGATGCAACGGATAAGCAACAACTTGAACATGCCTATGCCGAAATTATATCCCGCTATGGGACGATTAATGGAATTGTTCATTCGGCCATTGTTTTGGCCGACCGCAGTTTGGCACTCATGGATGAGGATACCTTTGATACAGCATTAACGGCTAAAACCTTAACAACGATAAATCTTGAGGCAGTGTTTGGTCAGCCCACGCTGGATTTTTTTATTTTTTTCTCATCAATCCAGAGCTTTGCCATTTGGCCAGGTCAAAGTAATTATTCGGCAGGGTGCTATTTCACGGATGCTTTTGCACATGAGTTACGTTCTCGTCCCTATGCCACAAAGGTGATCAATTGGGGATACTGGGGGAGTGTAGGTATTGTAGCAACAGAGAAATATCGGGCCAGTATGGCCAAACAGGGCATTGGCTCCGTTGAATATGAGGAGGCTATGCCGGAACTTGAGCGTTTTTCAGTTTCTCCGATAGGACAAATGGCGTGCGCAAAACTGTCTGTGACGTTACAACACTCTGGGGTCGCGGTAACCTCACAAGAGCATGTACATATCACTCCAGCCACCCATCCTGTCAACCTCCCTCATCTTGCCAAAATCTCCTGTCCCAAGTCGATTGTTGCGCACTTACACGCCGTCGAAGATGAGCTGGCATATCAACTATGGTCGACACTGAGTGAGATGGCGTGGATGTCGGCGCCACCATCCGTTCCTGCGTGCTATCGGGCATGGTTAAATGAGTCTTTACGTTTATTACGACTCTCCGGGATTTTGTTTGAAGATACGGCGCCATCGGTGCAAACACAATGGCAACGTTGGCAAGGGATATGTCAGCGGCCAGAGATCAATACTGTTTTAAATCCACAGCTCACATTACTCACAAGTACATTGAGGCGCCTGCCCGAAATATTGCTTGGACAGGTACCCGCGACGGAGGTCATCTTCCCCAACGGTGGGTTTGAATTGGTTGAACCCATCTATAATGGCAATGTGATTGTGGATGCCTTTAACGCTCAACTCGGTGAGCAAGTAGAAAATTATATTCATGCACGCTTGAAACAAGATCCTGATGCGACGTTTAAAATACTCGAAGTGGGTGCAGGGACTGGAGGGACCAGCAAAGAGGTCTTCGCCCGGCTAGCCCCATACAATAATAATATAGAAGAGTATTGCTTCACTGATTTGTCGACGGCGTTTCTTCTCAATGCCCAAAGTAAATATACGCATTCAGTAAGTGGACTGAGAACAAAACGATTAAATATTGAAGTAAGCCCAGTCACCCAACACTTCGATATAGGGGCGTATGATATTGTCATCGCATCCAACGTAGTGCATGCCACTCGAAATATTCAACAGACACTCAATAACATTAAGATTCTGTTAAAACAGAATGGATTGTTACTGTTAAATGAACTGGCAAAAACCAGCCTTTTCGCTCACTTAACATTTGGACTTCTGGATGGTTGGTGGCTCTCCGAAGATAAACAGACACGCACAATCGGCGGGCCGGGGTTGTCATCAACACAATGGAAGACCCATTTAATACAGTCAGGCTTTAATAATGTGTTTACATCAGATAATGATGAACAAGCCCTGGGGTTTCAGGTGATATCTGCAAACAGCGATGGTGTTGTTGTTTTAGGCGAAAAGTAAAAAACATAAATAATGGTTATAGATATTCAGCGAGGTGTTTTATGAGTGAACCTATTGGCGAGCGTAGAAAAGTCATCATTATCGGTGCTGGAATGTCAGGGGTGTTAACGGCAATAAAATTGCGTTCGCAAGGGATCACGGATTTTATGATACTGGAAATGGCGGACAAAATAGGGGGTACCTGGCGCGATAATACTTATCCCGGGCTTACCTGCGACGTGCCTGCACAAGCTTACTCCTATGAATTTGAACCATCATGGAAATGGGAAAAGCTGTATGCGACAGGAGGGGAAATATACGCCTATATAGAGCACTGTGTTAAAAAATATGCCATTTCCTCTCATATTCACTATGGAAAAAGGGTGGGTCATTTAAGCCAGGTTGAAAATGGATGGAAAATCACGGCTGAAGATAACACACAATACCTCGCTGATGTCGTTATTTTATGTTGTGGGAGTTTGGTTTATCCTAAAGCCCCTGATATAGCAGGTATCAATGAATTTACAGGACCCTGTTTTCATAGTGCACGCTGGGATCATGATGTGTGCATGACCGATAAACGCGTTGGCCTCATAGGAACTGGATCCAGTGCAGTACAAATAACCAGTGATTTAGCGGGGAGTACCGCGCATTATGCATTATTTCAGCGAACCCCTGCATGGATATCACTAGGCTTTCAGTTGGTGCGTCCAGAATGGCTTCGGTACTTAGAGAGAAAATTTATTTATATTGCGAAGCTGAGTGGGAAGATGCAGAGGAAGCTATTGGAAAAGTTATTTTTAAATGCTGTTTCCGGTCAACAGATACCCATGAAGATTATTGAATGGTTATGTAAAAAAAACCTCGACAAGGTGAGCGACTTGACGCTCAAACAACGATTGACACCGAGTTATAATATAGGCTGTAAACGCTTGATCGTTTCTGACAATTTTTATGACGCAATACAACGACCCAGGACGACATTAGTCACGTCTGGAATAGAAAGAGTGACTTCAAACGGTATTTATACTCAGGATGGTCAGTTTCATGAACTCGATGTTTTAATTATGGCTACCGGGTTTTATGCAATGGACTATTTGAGGGGGATGGTCATTGAAAACCAAAAGGGTGAAACCTTAAATGAGAAATGGGCTAATGGGGCCTTTGCGCATCGTTCTGTTTCTATCGCAGGTTATCCCAACCTTTTTATGATAGCCGGTCCCCACAGCCCCTATGGCAACCTGCCCGTGACACAAATAGCAGAAATACAAGTGGATTATTTATTGGCGCTTATCGGTGAAGTTATAACGGGTAAGGTGGGGAGTATTTGCGCCAAAGAAGTTGCGCAAAATAAATACAATGAAAAAATAAAGGCTGCACTACCCTATACTCTGTGGGCCAGCGGGTGCACCAACTGGTATCTTGATGCGAATAACTCGCCCCGGGTTTATCCTTTTTCACCAAGAGAGTTCAGAAATGAAATGAAGACAGTAAATTTTGATGAGTATCATTTATCCAATTGATATTAAATGAATTACTGGTGCGAGGTGTGAGGGGTCATAGCAGCAAGGAGCCTGCAGTGCTGTCTCACTCTGTAAGTCCCTTGCGTAAAGTGAAACTCTCTATGGTTCTGTGGGTAATATCAGTTCGAGCTGGTTTATTAGCGTGGCTATCTCTTCTTTATCACGATAAACCAGAATGTCACACTGTATCAAGGGGGGGGGAGTTTGCTTTAATATTACACTGAATTTTAATTCCGTATCGGCACTCATCAATTTTTCCGCTGATAATTGCGTGTCATTTACGTAAAATCGAATGCCGGGGCCATAAATGTTCTTGAGTAACTCACCCGTGGCCTGAAAAGCCGTTTGTGAAATGATGGCTACTGGCCAACATGGATAGTTGGCAAAATGACCGGTGCATTGTTGAGGTGATAAAGGGCCAGCAATTGCATCAAGTCCTCTTTCATGGAACTCTAGGCTATGTAATGAAACAGGATATCGATAAGGTGAGTCTGGTGATGTAGACAATATCTCGCTGGCATAATGTTTGAAAGTACGTTGGAATAGTGCAGGTGAAAGAATGACATACTCGCAATGTAATTCCGCTATGGGGCTATTCCCCCATGCCTGAGCGGAAATTTTCAGAGTCCGCTTATCCATATCTACGACCTGAGCACTCGCATATAACATTTCCTGGCGTAGGGTATGTTTTTCCGATTTGCGAATAAAATGCGCCTTTGTTGCCAAATAGTAGCTTTCTGGCCCGCTGTGCAGTGCGACTGCAGTACAGCTTCCTAATATGGCCAGGTGCCTCCCCAGTTCTCCTGCTGTAATAGAGCCCGCTTCGTATAGGAGTGGCTGTTCAGAGGTAAATGAACCAACCAACGATTCTCCCTCTTGCCAGAGTTGTTGGAAAGCAAAGTAGGGGTTTTGTACCTTAATTCGTTGAGTTATTTCATTAATGTCAAGGAGATTCGCTCGTTTTTCTCTGCTCATAGATACCTAGCCTATTTAATTAAATGATAACCAAAAAAGTTGTCCATTAATCATAGAACTACTATGGCGGATGCACACTGTTATATAGCTTAAAAAATCAGGGAGTCGCAGACGCCCATCATACGACTCCCCATTGCCATTCGACTATGTTTATAATAGTCGAATTATATAAAGTGAACCGCCCCGGTTTTCTTGGAGAGTTTTTAGTCCGGAAACTCAGGCTGCCAGATCATTATTTGTACTGGAAGCATAATAGGCTTTTTCGGCTTCTACCGGTGGTATGTGTCCTAGCCGTTCCAACAGTCTTCGATTGTTGAACCAGTCCACCCACGCCAGTGTCGCAAGCTCCACTTCTGCGTGGTTTTTCCAGCTCTTACGGTGTATGACTTCCGCTTTGTAAAGGCCATTGATACTCTCGGCCAGGGCATTATCGTAAGAGTCGCCTGTGCTGCCTGTCGATGCCAACAGCTCCGCCTCCTTCAACCGCTGGGTGTACCTTTGTGAGATCTAGGATAATTTGCCCAAATCAAGTATCACAGAACTTGATTTCGTAAATTTGATACGCAAAAATCTCATCATCTAATATCTATTGGGATTAAATCGTATGGCTTTCGTAGGTTACGCGCGTGTATCGACGACAGACCAGGATCTGACAAACCAGATTGCGGTGTTAACTTCAGCCGGCTGCCGTAAAATTTTCTCAGAGAAAATGACCGGAACCAGGAAAGAAGGGCGCCAGGCACTCGATGACTGCCTCGACTACCTGCGGGAAGGTGATACGTTGGTGATCACCCGTATCGACCGTCTGTCACGCAGCCTGCGCGATTTACAAAATCTGGTTCATGAGCTTGAAGGGCAAAACATCAAGCTCAGGGCGACAGAGCAGGCCATCGATACCTCTTCCGCTTCCGGCAAAGCTTTCCTCGATATGTTGGGCGTCTTTGCCGAGTTCGAGACACGCCTGCGCCAGGAACGCCAGCGGGAAGGCATTGCCCAGGCAAAAGCCAAGGGGGCATATAAAGAAGAAAACCCACCGCTCAGGCGAAAGCGCAGCAGGTCATTGAATTGACGCTGGCCGGACTCACCCGCGAAGCAGTTGCTGACCGTCTGGGCATTGGCAGGGCCAGCGTCTACCGAATATTAAAAACCTGGCGGCAGCAACATCCCGACGCTATTCTGCCCGGAGAGCGGGTAAAGCCTTCGCTCAGCCATAGTGAGCCGGTGACCCGAACATGTTACGATAGCCCATGAAAAAAAATCCAACGCCCCATGATGCAACTTTCCGGCAATTTCTGACGCAACCCGAAATTGCGCGTGACTTCATGGAGATCCATCTGCCAGCCGAACTGCGGGCCATCTGCGACCTCAGTACGCTGAAGCTGGAGTCCGGCTCCTTTGTCGAAGATGACCTGCGCCAGTATTTCAGCGACGTGCTCTACAGCCTGAAAACCACCACCGGCGCTGACGGTTACGTGATGGTACTTATCGAACACCAATCGAGTCCTGATAAGCACATGGCGTTTCGCCTCATCAGATATGCCATAGCCGCCATGCAGCGACATCTCGAGGCAGGCCACAAAAAGCTGCCGCTGGTCATTCCGGTACTTTTCTATACCGGCAAACGCAGTCCGTATCCGTATTCCACCAACTGGCTGCAGGAGTTTGATGACCCGGCGCTGGCAGGGAAACTCTACAGCAGTGCTTTTCCGCTGGTTGATGTGACCGTCATTCCCGACGAAGAGATTATGGGCCACCGCAGCATGGCCGCACTGACCCTGCTGCAGAAACATATTCGCCAGCGCGACCTGGCAGAGCTCACGGACAGACTGTCCGCCATTCTGCTGGCCGGCTATCTGTCTTCGCCACAGGTCATTTCGCTGATACACTATATGCTCCAGGCAGGGGAGTCGGCGAATGCGCAAGCGTTTGTTCGCGAACTGGCTCTGCGGGTACCGCAACATGAGGATGAACTGATGACCATCGCACAACAGCTTGAACAAAAAGGTATCGAGAAGGGTATCCAGTTGGGTGAACAGCGCGGTATTGAAAAAGGGCGCCATGAAGGCAAACTCGAAGGCAAACTCGAAGTTGCCCGCACTATGCTGGCCAGCGGTCTCGATCGCGATTCGGTCATGAAGATGACCGGTCTGACCGCTGACGACCTGGCGCAGATCCGCCACTAATCTTTCGCTTCGACGGGCAGGGTAGCCATTGTCAGATATAACCGAATCCGTTACCACAGAGAACACCACCTCTGCGCTCAGCCATCTGGCGTTCTGCGCCCTGGTGGCGCTGGGGCTGGCGCGCCAGGACGGTATCGCCGGCACGCCCTATGCCGAAAACCTGTTTCTGATCCGCTGGCTGGCCACCGCCCAAAAGCAAAAACGCTTCTCCAGGAGCGTCGCGATTGACATCCAGTGGTTACTCGAACGTGGCCGCAAACACGGCCCGGCTGGCAAACGGTTGTGTCGCATAAAGGCGGCGTCAGGTAACATACTGTTTTTTTGTGATGTTGCCTGACGATGCGTCTGATCCGAAACGCCTTCAAACGCTTGCATTATCCCGTCGATGTTATTGCTCAGTGTGTCCGATGGTATCTGGCTTATTCCCTGAGCCTGCGCAATATCGAAGAGATGATGGCTGAGCGTGGGGTTGTCGTTGACCATTCGACGCTTCACCGCTGGGTCATCCGCCTGGTACCGTTACTGGATAAAGCCTTTCGTCGGCGTAAACGCACAGTGGGTCGCCGGTGGCGAATGGATGAAACCTACATAAAAATCAAAGGCCAGTGGAAATATCTGTAACTTGCTGTCGATACTTCAGGTCAGACGATCGACTTCCTGTTGACCGCCAGACGTGACGCTGCGGCTGCCTTGCGCTTCTTTCGCAAAGCCATAAAATCATTCCGGCGTGCACAAACGATACTGGCAGGCATTGAGTTAATCCACATGATACGGAAAGGGCAGTTTCAGCATCCGCAAAGTGAGGGATTGTTACCGGCAGAGCAATTTTACGTGTTGGCCGCCTGAAAAACAGGCAGCGCAACTTTTGCTGGTCTATGGCCGTTAATGCGACACAACCCAAAATCAACGCAAAACCCAAATCATTGATTTATTTAACATAATCAGTATTATGCGCACCAAGGTTGTCAGTCCAAAGCGATAATGTCGTGTTTTACCAAAGTTAAAATGTCGCCTTTCGGTTAGTCTGTTTTTACAGGCAGACAATCCGGAGCGTCTATGTTGGTGACCATGAGCCAGAAAGAACTGAACCGTATTCCCGTGCTGCAGCAAGTCTGCGACAAACTCCTGACACAATCAGCTGCAGCAAAACTGCTGAACCTCAGCGTTCGTCAGCTCCAGCGAGTTCTTGTCAGGTATTTGTCGTACGGCGCAACCGGCATCGCCTCGCGTAAACGCGGAATGCCGGCAAATAACCGCGCTCCGGATGATCTCAAGCTGCAAGTGCTGGCGTTGCTACGTGAAAAATACAGCGACTTCGGACCTACATTGGCCACAGAAAAGCTGAGCGAACGCCACCAGATAATGATCTCAACTGAAACCGTGCGCCACTGGATGATTGCTGATGGCCTCTGGGTTCCACACGCTCGGCGTAAAGCACGTGTTTATCAGCCCCGGTATCGCCGCGACTGTCTTGGCGAACTCATTCAAATCGACGGCTCTCACCATGATTGGTTTGAAGGCCGTGCATCAAAATGCTGCCTGTTGGTTTATATCGATGATGCGACCGGCCGGCTAATGCACCTGCGGTTCTGTGAAACAGAATCGGCTTTCGATTACATGCTGGCAACGCGGGAATATATTGATGAACATGGTAAACCCGTGGCGTTCTACAGTGATAAGCATGCCGTTTTTCGCGTCAGCCAGGCTGAATCTCGCCGCACCGGCACCACGCAGTTTGGGCGCGTTCTGCATGACCTGAACATCGAGCTCATCTGTGCCAATAGTTCGCAGGCCAAAGGCCGCGTTGAGCGTGCCAACCTGACACTCCAGGACCGATTAATCAAAGAGATGCGACTCGAGAGTATCAGCAGTATCGAAGAAGCCAATGTCTGGTTGGTTGGATTAACTTTTTACCCTATGATAATCCCGGATAAGGTTGCACTCTTAGAGTCTGGACTCTTACTGCCTATCCTATACACCCTCGAGTTTTTCATTATTACGCCACTGTATGTAATTTACTTTAGAAAGCTAGACGATATGGGGTTGGGGCATTTTAGTTTTCGCCAGTTTTTTGTATTTATTTTCCTGATCCTGCTTGTTCAACTCGCGGGAGCCTATATTCTGGATATCAGGAAAGCAGAAAACTGGATGATGGAGCAAGAGTCCGTCAAAGGGGGATTGTTTTGGCTGAATTTTTTCCTGTTAGTGTTCATTGTTCCGATTTATGAGGAACTGGTATTCAGAGGGTGTTTGCTTACAGCAATTATCACATTTAGTAGAGGAAATATTTATATAGCATCGTTGGTTACCTCTGTCCTGTTTGCTATGTTGCATACACAATACACTGATATCAGATCATTAATCATCCTTTTCCTTGTTTCAATCATCTTGATTTCAGTGCGGATAATATCAAGGGGTGTGATGATGCCGGTATTATTACACATGACAATGAATGGTTGTGTTATGGGGTTAGCTTATTATTTTATGTGATGACCGTCGTAATTTCTCATTGAGAGGATTTGTCATTTTTAGAAGACGAGTACACCAGTTCACGGGGCCGACCGCCTGGTGTGCCGCCGATCCTGACCGAGGATGCTATTGACCTTCTGGCGACGAAATTACGTACGCCGCTACAAGTACAACAACATATAACCCTGGCACTGGAAGCCGGTTATCTCACCGGTGAACGCCCCATCACGGCAGAGCTGGTGACAGCGTGTTGTCCCGGTAGCTCCCGTCCGCACGGCTCTGCATCAGCTCAGTCGCCGGTACCGGACGCTGAACCCCTGTTGGCAGGCGTTGTGCCCCAGCGCGCATCCCATGTAGGTTTTCCCGCAGCCGCAGGGCCCGTTATTTACGATCTGGTTTTAGCCGACTATCAAACTGGAACGGAATAGCCTCAGCCTTCTGAATGATCCCGTAAATATCCGAGTGTTCAGGATTTAACAGGTAGTTATACTCCACTGGCGATAGAGCACTGGGTACACGCAGCGCTATCGAATCTTTGGAAAAGCACCAGGCATCGCCGTATACGGCCAGTTCTGGCGGCGCGTCTTCATCGGCCCAGTTTTTTGGCAGCTCATCCATATCAGCGCTCTGAATCTGGTCATCTGGTACATCAATGCGCAATAAAGTGAAATACTCCAGGATCTGAGCCGCATGCAGATGAACCAGTGTCTCCAGCATGGTAAGCGATGCTGTTTCTGATACATAAACCATCGGGACGCCAACACTATTCCATCGACCTCCAGCCTCCTTTGCTCCGTATCCCGTCCAGGCTGCAGAAAGATATTTTGTCTTTGTCAGCCGATAGAGGATCAAGAGTACACCCCATGCTCCAGACGTGTGATCAATTTAATGACCTCGTAAGCCCCAGTTTCGGATGCCATCAGTTCCGCCGGGGCTTTCCAACTTAGTGCCCTGTTTGGCTCATTCAACCATTTTTGAGCCTCTTGCTTGTCACCTTCAAACAACTCTACCGCCCGATCAATAACGCGGATAATGCGAACCAGTCGTTCGCTTTGCTCGGCACTGAATCGCGCTTTCACGCTGCGACTAAACGTCGTTGATGGAATGCCGGACATTTTGCGCAGATCGTTTTGTGTTATCTTCGCCCAGTCAACGATCAGGTTAGCAACCTTGCCATCAAGACCTTCACTAATCTGCCCTAGCAGCGCCACACCATCTGAATTGTTTAACCCGGCCACCTGCCATAAACGGGGCGGTCTGACCTGAGTTGTGGATAAGCTAAATGTTTTCATAACACCTCCATTTGGAGGTGTTAGTATAACCATTTGGTTGCTTTGGCGCAAATATTAGCCTCTTAACCGTCATTTGGGTTTCGTTACTCCCCAAACCCCTTTGCTCTACTTTCCGGTGTATTTTATGAGGAGTGATTGAAACAAAAAAACTTCGTTAACTTATATGAGGGTTGTGTCGCATTAACGGCCATAGACCAGCAAAAGTTGCGCGGCCTGTTTTTCAGGCGGCCAACACGTAAAATTGCTCTGCCGGTGACAATCCATCACTTTGCGGATGCTGAAACTGCCCTTTCCGTATCATGTGGATTAACTCAATGCCTGCCAGTATCGTTTGTGCTCGCCGGAATGATTTGAACCCCAGCATCGGTCGAGTTCGCCGTTTGATATTTCGATGATCCTGTTCCACCAGGTTGTTCGGCTCTGTCGCATTAGCGTAGGCAAGTCAGCAAACATTGCGCTGCCGATATTTTAGGCAGCCAACAGATAAAATTGTTCCGCCGGTGATAAATGCTCTCCGGCGGGATGCTGATATTGCCCTTTACGTATCATATGCACTAACTCAATGCCCGCCAGTATCGTCTGCGCTCGCCGGAATGATTTGAACCCCAGCATCGGCCGTATTCGCCGTTTGATATTCCGTAAGCGTCAACTCAGTGCCGTATGTAGTCAATTGGACTGTCCTGATAACGTAGACGCCCACCTAAATTAGACGGGCACCTCACTATGGGATCTCAACCCTGGCGTACTGAACCACGGAAAAATTATACAAATGACTTTAAACTTCGCATGGTCGAGCTGGCTTCTCAGCCCGGAGCCAGCGTTGCTCAGATTGCCCGCGAATACGGCATCAATGACAATGTCATCTTCAAATGGTTACGGCTCTGGCAGAACGAAGGCCGCATATCACTTCGTCTCCCCGCAACGATCGCACACGCTTCATCACCGGCGCTACTGCCTGTTGAAGTGATATCTGCCCCTGCACAATTAGATGATAAAAGCGCCGCAACCTGTCAGCACTCTTCGCTGAACGCCACCTCCTGCCATGTGGAGTTCAATCATGGCAAAATGACGCTGGATAACCCGTCACCAGAACTGCTGGCAGTGCTGATCCGCGAGCTGACCGGGAGAACGATGAAATGATAAGCATCCCGTCAGGCACCCGTATCTGGCTGGTTGCCGGTGTCACGGATATGCGAAAGTCGTTCAACGGTCTGGGCGAGCTGATACAGCACGCTATCGAAGAAAATCCCTTCTCCGGCCATCTGTTCATCTTCCGTGGCCGCCGTGGCGATATGGTTAAAATCCTCTGGGCGGATGCGGACGGTCTGTGCCTGTTTACCAAGCGTCTCGAAGAAGGTCAGTTCGTCTGGCCTGCCGTTCGTGATGGAAAAATCGCCATAACCCGCTCACAGCTTGCCATGCTCCTCGATAAACTGGACTGGCGGCAGCCGAAAACATCACGCCTTAACTCACTGACAATGTTGTAAAAACACCATGACCACATTATAACAGTGGTCATGGAACACGATTATCTCACCCGCATCGCAGCACTTGAAGAAGAGCTCCGACAGAAAAATATCAAACTCAGCCTCGTGGATGAGACTGAGTTCCTCCTGCGCTCGGCGCTGGCCCGTGCAGAAGAAAAGATAGAAAACGAAGAGCGGGAAATAGAACATCTGAACCGTACCGGGTTTCTTGGAGACTAAACTCTCAATGAAAGGAGACCCAAAATGAAAACACAATCCGCCAAACGCTATCCCCCTGAGCTGCGTGAGCGCGCAGTCAGAATGTTGTTGGAACACCGTGATGAATATGACTCTGAGCCAGATGCCATTCGTGCCATATCCTCAAAAATCGGGTGCCATTACGACACGCTACGCGCCTGGTTGCGTCAGCATAAAAATGATGTCCGTGGTGGTGCCAGCCCGGTAAGCTCGGATGTTGGCGAGCTGAGCACCAATGAACGTCAGCGTTTAAAAGAACTGGAACGTGAGAATCGGGAGCTACGCCGCAGCAATGACATATTGCGCCAGGCCTCTGCTTATTTTGCGCAGGCGGAGCTCGACCGCCACTGGAAAAAATAATGCCACTTATGCAACGCCTGAGTGGTACACACGGGGTCGGGCCGGTATGTCGCGAGCTGGATATTGCCCCGTCGACATACTACTGGCATCAACAACGCCAGCTACATCCTGAAAAATGCAGCCAACGAGAAAAGTATGATGCTCAAATCAGCCAGGAGATAAAACGCGTTTACGAAGAAAATTACAGTGTCTATGGAGCGCGAAAAGTCTGGCGTCAGTTACTTCGCGAGGGCTTTAGCGTTGCCCGGTGTACGGTTGAACGTCTGATGAAAATAATCGGTCTTAGGGGCGTACTCCGCGGCAAAGCCATCAAGACCACAGTCGGTCGCAAAACAGCGACCGCTGCGGATCTGGTAAACCGTCAGTTCGTGGCAGAACGTCCCAATCAGCTTTGGTGTGCAGATTTTACGTACGTCAGCACCTGGCAGGGCTTCGCGTATGTGGCGTTCATCATCGATGTGTTCGCCGGCACGATCGTTGGCTGGCGGGTCTCATCGTCGATGGAAGCA
>NZ_JANUEI010000016.1:0-18762 GCF_024809915.1 Serratia sp. BIGb0234 | reverse complement strand
GTGTCTCAGTCCCGGCAGGGTGCCGGGGCTGACCCGCTCATAGCTGCCGCGCAGCAGGCGGATAACGGCTCCCCGCCAGATTTCCTCAACGGCCTTCTTTTTGAAGAAAAGGCTGCGCCAGACGCCGTGCTTTACGTCAAGTCCACCGCGGGTGATGGAAACGTGGATATGCGGGTGCTGATTGAGCTGCCGGCCGTAAGTATGCAGGGCGTAGAAGATACCGACCTCAATACCCTGCCGGCGTGCCCACGTCAGCATAGCCCGGGTGGCGCAGCGGAACAGGTCGTTGAGCAGGGACCAGTTGTCGTTGAAGAAGGGCCACAGCAGGTGGGGCATGGTAAAGGTGATATGCTGCCATTCACAGTCGGGCAGGACGTGCTGTTGCTCCGCGATCCACGGCTCGGTGGACTTCATGCCGCAGGCGCTGCAGGCCTTTGACTTGCAGCTCTGGCAGAAGAAGCGGGAGTGTGTGCAGTCCGGCGAGGCGCAGCAGTAGCGGCGAACACCCATAGCGCAGGTCCCGCAGGCGAGCATGCGCTCAACGCAGAGACGGGTCCACTGGCTGATGCTGTCGCCGTGTTTTTCGAGGTAACGGTTCCAGCCGTCATCGACGGTGAAAAGAAGTTTAGCGGGACGGGGGATATGCATGGAGCAGAGTATAAAGCGGAGCTCCGGTCATGCAAACACCCGAAGCTGCGCAGCAGCGCCGCTCACGCCACAGGCGTGCTACGTTCTCAGTAAGTTCTTCGATAAAAATAAAATCGATGTAATTGAATATCAATGGCAATATATTGACAGTAATCACCTTAAGATCGCCAATTCAGTCAGAAAGCTTTTTATCGCTATCGACATTGTATATGACAAAGAAAAATCAGTAATCGGACATCAGATTGAAGTAGCCAGGGATGACCTCAAAGAAAAAGGTAAGCTGGAAGCTAAAGATCAGAGAATAATCCGTCCAGCAGAGAAAAGTTACATCGTAAAAGAAGGAGAAGTTAACACTTCACGATTCGAGTTTCACATGTACAACAGGATATCTAACCATCTGGAAAATGGACTATTTTATGCTTCGGAGAGTGAGCAAAACAAACGACTGGAAGATGACCTTATAGAGCGCGAAGACTGGGGTGAGAATAAATCAATTTTGATAGAGAAAACCGGCCTTGAGCGGCTGATTACGCCAATAGAGCAGACTCTGGCTAATTTAGAAAAAGATTTTAACGAGAAACTGGAGCGTGTAAGCATCAGTATAAATTCAGATGCTAATGAATTTGTAAAAAAGCAGCCACAGTCAAACAGATTACAGTGGAGCCTAGCTAGTAAAAAATGGAAGACCAGCGTTGATAATCCGATTTACACTCAAATAAAAAACACAGGAATAGTTGATGTAATGAAATATGTAAACAACGAGACCGGTTTTTTATCTGTTTTCAATGCAGTATCATCCAGAAAAAACAATCTGGAAGCTGACAATAATGATCTTCTTGCCTGTATATTTGGTAACGGTGAAAACTATGGTGTTCATCGAATGGCATCGGCATCAGACAGAAGTATTGGTGTGCTACGTGACGTAAATGATAAGTTTATTCGCCCAGACACAACAGAAATAGAAAATACGGTAGTGTCTGATGCAATCGCAAACCTTTCGGTATTTAAATACTGGACAATAAACGAAGAATCACCATTTGGAAGTGTTGATGGACAAAAGCACACATGCAGAATAAATACATTCAAAGCTAGATTTTCTGCCAAATATTTTAGGAAAGGAAAAGGTGTTTCGGCCATGACGCTGGTGTCAAATCATGTACCATTGGCAACCGTAGTCATTTCTCCCAACGAGTATGAAGGATATTTCGCATTTGATCTGCTGTACAATAATTCCAGTGAAATACAACCAAAATCACTGGCTACAGATAATCATGGTGTCAATAACGTAAATTTTGCAATACTGGATATTTTTTTGATATCAATTTTCACCACGTTATGCAAAGTTCAAGAAAGTATTTAATGAGCTGTTTGAAGTTATTCTAGAAGATGAACAATTGATTATCAGGCTTAAAAAACAATTTAATAATAAGCTTATTGTACAGGAATGGGAAAACATACAGCATATTATTTGTTATTTAAGCAGAAAGACGACAGTGCAAAGTACAGTGGTTAAAAAGTTATCTAATGCAAAACGTAGCAGCAAAACATTGGCGGCACTCAGAGAATATGACAGGATTATCAAATGTATCTATGTTCTGAATTACGCTGATAATAAAACGTTAAGGCAATTTGTTCAGCAAGCTCTGAACAGAGGTGAAGCTTATCATCAACTGAGAAGAGCAATAGCATCAGTAAATGGCAATCAATTCCGTGGTGGTGATGACTACCAGATAGACCAATGGAATGACTGTGCAAGGCTGATAGCAAATTGTGTTATTTACTATAATTCAGTAATATTATCAGGGCTAGTCGATAAATCTGAAAAACAAAACAATAAAAAGGCGATAGAAATTCTGGCTAACTTATCTCCAGTAGCGTGGGGGCACATTCTTTTGGGAGGAAATTATTCATTTGAAGAGAAAGCAGCAATCACAAGTCTGGATAGTCTTCTGGAAGGTGTTGATCCGCTGAACGATGAAGAAGAGACTGAACACGAATAAACTCAATAACAACATGATAAATAATGATTTTTATGTTCAAGGTGGAACTTATGGAGGAAATAGGCGCGGAACCCCAGTAAGGGCGAAGGCAAGTACTCATCGGTCAGCCGGGTCAGGGTATCAATACCCCGGCGCATATCGGTCGGCTCACGGGCCAGCCAGATGGCATGAGGCATCAGCATAGGTTGAGCTCCGCCATGATGGCTGGCAACTGGCTGGGCTGGCAGGTGATGGAGCACCGTTTTAAATTCAGGGTAATGGCGGGCATATGCCGGTCTATGTTGGGGAGGGATAACGGCGCCTCTTCAGGGGCAGCCGTCGCCGGAATAAAAGGGGGTTCGGCGGCCGGTGACGTTGGGATTTTGGTCCACTTGCCGACCCAGTTGCAAAAGGTTTTGACATTGAGATGGTGTTGCAGGCTGTACTGAGTGCGGGACAGGCCGCTGAGTTGCCAGTCGGCGACATGTTGCTGCTGTTGTTGGATGGTATGGCGAGATTTTGGCATGGGGGAACCTGCGTAGTGAACAATGAGGTTCAAGCGTGCCGAGTCGCACAAGGATTAACAATGTGAGTTCACCGCGTGCTTACGGTTGTGGCAGGCGCTTCATGAGATAATAACCCGAAATCACCAGTGCCGCTCGATGTGGCAACTGTTGAAAAAGGTTCGTCACTTTATGGATACCGTCAGCCCATTCCCCGGTGGAAAACATGGGGCGGCTAAAGTGTAGCGCTATTAGGAACAGCTATTTAGATTATCCGTGGCGATTCAAGCCGTTTTATTATCGAGTTTGGTGACCGCCTGAGCGATCACCTTTAATACGGTGGTAGTTACACAGAATTATTTACAGGGTCCCTAATGCAACAGAACCCGCATTACAGATGAATGCTTTCCAAGGCACTGAGCAGTACCAATGTGTCTTGTTGTAGACTTACGTTTTATCACTATATTTATCTTTAAACTTAGCGTCATATTTGTCCTTCCATTTATTTTCAGGTAAAAACAAAGCTATATTCATATTCTCTATTCCATAGTAACTACTTCGTCCTGCCAGCAAGTCAAAGACGAAATCCTGGCCATTTTTTGTACCAACAACAGCATAATAATACGTACTTCTTCCATCTTGGTATGAAATCTCTATCCTACGCTCCCTAAGATTAGTATACCCATTTTTATTCATAAGGTCCTTCACTAGGTGTAAAACCCCTACTCCAACCGAGGTGGTGGAGCTCATTTCATTTCTAAAAAATTCTTTATCATTATTAGATGTGATTTCTCTCAACATTCTTGAGGTTTCATCAGTGCAAAAATCCAATTGTGTTTCTACCGATGACTTCTCGTCAAGCCCTGTCTCTAACGTAATTTCCTCATCAAGTTCTTTATATTCTTTAAGTTCAAAACTTCTGGTTATGGCATTTTTAATCAGCACCATGCGCACCATGATAAATTTATTGTCAAGAGTAGGGCGATTCTCTATACCCTGCGTATTTTTAGAATTTTCCGTTCCTTTATAATGGTGAGTTTTAGCAGTTCTAAAAGTGTTCATTTTTTCCCGGCAGGCGACAACAACTAACGTATCATATTGATTAAACTTGGGATTCTTCGTCATCATATCTAGTATAGTGGAAAGCTTAACGTTCGCATTAGGGTTAATAACTAACATGTCTGCAGCACGTTTTGTATCCTTGTTTTTTTTGCCTCTTCAAAGACCTGTCTTACATTATTTTTATTACGTATCATGTCCTTATCTCTTATCTCTTATCTCTTATCTCTTCATTAGTATATTCCTTGTCATATTTATTTAAAAACTCCCGATGCTCAGAGTCTCTGACCAGTGTGCCATTTTCATTTTGTTTAGCATCCGAAACTCCCGTTGCCGATTTACCTGTCCCTTGTGGTCCAGCGTTATTTTTAGTGAGCTTACTCGTATTGTTGTTTATGTTTACGCCAGACATATTATTTACGCTCGCGTAAGGCCCTGCCTTTATAACTGTTGCTAATTCATTGGATGTTGGAGCTACTCATTTTCTGTCCTCACGGCGAGGCCTTTTCGAAGGCCTCAGGACTGACGCCACCGAGATGGCTGTGGTGCCGGGTACGGTTGTAGAACACTTCAATGTAATCGAAGATATCCGCCCGGGCCATGTCCCGGGTTTTATATATTCGCTTTCTGACACGTTCTTTTTTTAGCGAACTGAAGAACGATTCTGCCACAGCATTGACGCTCCTATGTCAACGGCCGCAGATGGGTTCGCCCCAAATCAGTTAAAATAAGCGGATAAAGCTCTCTGACGATATAGCGTTTGAGGCACCGTAAGATCTCTTTTGTCGACAGTCCTTCCCCTGTTCGCTGTGCACCATCACGCTTTCGGCAGGTTTACACCGCCTGACCGATAACCACGTGCTCAATGATGCCCAATTACTCTCTTATATTTTTGATAAACACGTTAAAAAAATGCACGGTCCCACGCGAATAAAACAAGAAATGCGCCAGAAAGGATTTCCAGCGGCACTGATAGAACAAGAAATTGATAAAAGTGAGGTTGACTGGTATCAATTAACTAAAGAAACACGCACCAAAAAATTCGGTGAAGCGTTACCCGCGGACCCAAAGGAAAAAAACAAACAAATCAGGCATCTTCAGTATAAGGGCTTCACGATGGATATGATTTTTGAGGCGTTAGGTTAGCCGTCACCCACTTGCTGTCCCTTGCCGCTCACTTTACCGCAACATGAGGATGAACTGATGACCATCGCACAACAGCTTGAACAAAAAGGTATCGAGAAGGGTATCCAGAAAGGTATCGAGCAGGGTATCCAATTAGGTGAACAGCGCGGTATGGAAAAAGGTGAGCGTGAAGCCTCACTGAAAATTGCCCGTGCCATGCTGGCCAATGGCCTCGATCGCGATTCTGTCATGAAGATGACCGGTCTGACCGCTGACGATCTCGCGCAGATCCGCCACTAATCCTTTGCGTCAACGGGCAGGGTAGCCATTGTTAGATAAAACCGAATCCGTTACCACAGAGAACACTACCTCAGCGCTCAGCCATCTGGCGTTCTGCGCCCTGGGGTTGTGTCGCATTAAGGCGGCGTCAGGTAACATACTGTTTTTTTGTGATGTTGCCTGACGATGCTTCTGATCCGAAACGCCTTCAAACGCTTGCATTATCCCGTCGATGTTATTGCTCAGTGTGTCCGATGGTATCTGGCTTATTCCCTGAGCCTGCGCAATATCGAAGAGATGATGGCTGAGCGTGGGGTTGTCGTTGACCATTCGACGCTGCACCGCTGGGTCATCCGCCTGGTACCGTTACTGGATAAAGCCTTTCGTCGGCGTAAACGCACAGTGGGTCGCCGGTGGCGAATGGATGAAACCTACATAAAAATCAAAGGCCAGTGTAAATATCTGTACCGTGCTGTCGATACTTCAGGTCAGACGATCGACTTCCTGTTGACCGCCAGACGTGACGCTGCGACTGCCTTGCGCTTCTTTCGCAAAGCCATTCGCCACCACGGTGAGTCTGAGGTCGAGACCATCGATAAAAGCGGTGCCAACACGGCGGCGCTGGCCACACTCAACGCCGGTAAACCTGATGAAGAGACGATCACCATCAGGCAGAGTAAATACCTGAACAACCTGGTGGAACAGGATCATCGAAATATCAAACGGCGAACTCGACCGATGCTGGGGTTCAAATCATTCCGGCGAGCACAAACGATACTGGCAGGCATTGAGTTAATCCACATGATACGGAAAGGGCAGTTTCAGCATCCGCAAAGTGAGGGATTGTCACCGGCAGAGCAATTTTACGTGTTGGCCGCCTGAAAAACAGGCCGCGCAACTTTTGCTGGTCTATGGCCGTTAATGCGACACAACCCACAGCTGACCTCCTGGAAAACCTACTGAGTGCTACTAAGTCGCATCAACCCAGAAGATGCGCCAGATATCACCTGGCCCGAAACCAGAATAATAAAGAAACGCCACCGGTGGCGGAAGGTGTTGAAACATTGTCAATGTAACGACATCACGAGGTGTAAAAATAGCCGCGAAGGATGATGGTCGCCCCTCCGCCTTTGATCAGATTGGCTGATGATATATAACCTTTGAGAACAATGTCGGTTGGCACCCGCCGATCTTCCTCACTCACTGTGTAGCTGTAAATTTTTGAATCGCTATGCCACAGGTCCTCATGGTGCGTGTAGACTTGATGCACATCGTCTTTTGCCTTTATATTATTGATTGTTAGTGATGTTTCCACCGATGTGCGCCTTTCAGCTTCATTCTGAATATGCACTTCAATTTTACGGTAGCGCCCCATGGGAAGGTGTAATGCCTCCACTTCAACGGTTTGATTGCCTAGGTCCTGCGTGCTTTTTATTTTTGAAGTTCCCGCAGTACTGTCATGCCAGGAGATCTCGGTATAATCATTACTCATCTTAAATAACCTCGAATTAAGGAATATGCATGGTTGATTACGGATACTTTATCACGAG
Organism: Serratia sp. BIGb0234; assembly: GCF_024809915.1. Classification (NCBI taxonomy): domain Bacteria; kingdom Pseudomonadati; phylum Pseudomonadota; class Gammaproteobacteria; order Enterobacterales; family Yersiniaceae; genus Serratia; species Serratia sp. BIGb0234. The sequence continues at coordinate 11,619 of NZ_JANUEI010000016.1, read as the reverse complement.
CGTCACATTGTTGCGGGGCGCGCAAGGACTCCGTTAACATGCGGTTAGCTCAATGATGAACGCGATTTTAACAGTTTAGCAGAAAGACCCACATCAACCGGGAGTTGTTTTGTTGTTGGTCATGCGTATTCCGATGATTTCGATCGGTGATTCTGGCGATTTCGATCACTCTTCTCGCGCTGGTTATTTCTTACTTTAGTTTTTAACTCGTCTGATCGGTTTACGCATTGATTCGCCTCTGAGCTCAACGCGATGACCAAGACCACGCCCCCCTCAATGGGCAGGGATTTATCATGGTGACCTGCCCCCAGGATTAGATACAACGCTCACTTAGTAATGTCGGATCTGTGACCCTGACCCCGAATATGATCCAGTCATAATCAGGAATAACCGGCTTCATGTTGGTTGTGTATTCTGGCAACCGGCAGACTTCTCAGCAAATTCTGACGGGGTCATCCAGCCCAGCGCAGAATGGGGACGCCTCTGGTTATAGTGTATGCGCCAGGCCTCGATTTTGCACCGGGCATCCTCCAAAGACATAAACCAGTTCTCGTTCAGACATTCCTGCCGTAACCTGCCGTTGAAGGACTCCACCGTCGCATTGTCCGTCGGTGTTCCCGGGCGTGAGAAGTCGATTCTGATGCCTCTTTCGTACACCCATCTGTCCAGCATTTTCCCTGCAAATTCAGAACCATTATCGGTTTTCAGCAACTGAGGTAAAGGACGTCTGAGCGCTATGCTGTTCAGCATTTCTGCCACTTCTGTTGAACGCAAATTCTGCCCCACGCAGATCCCCAGGCATTCGCGGGTGTACAGGTCGATAACCGTCAGCAGGCGCAGCCGTCGCCCGTCAAACAACGCATCAGAGACAAAATCCATGCCCCAGATGTGATTCGAATACAGACCCTGAGGCTGTGGCTGGCGGCGTTGTGCCGATTTATTACGGCGTGGCCGTTTGAGGCGCAGCGACAGACCCTGCTCACAGTAGAGTCGGTAGATTCTTTTGTGATTATCGCGCCAGCCTTCCCGCCTGAGCATCACATGTACCCGGCGGTACCCGTAATGCACCCGGGTTTCGGTTATCTCACGGATGCGCAGCCGCAGTGCCCTGTCGTCGGCGGCCACAGAACGATAACGAAACGAGCTGCGGCTGACCCGCAGCGCAAAACAGACCTGTCTCTCACTGGCACCGTAGCGGGCTTGCAAATCCCTGACCCATTCGCGCAGGCGTGCCAGCGTCAGCTCTTTTTTGCCAGCACGTCCTGCAGCATCGCCTTGTCAAGGCTCAGATCGGCAACCAGCTTCTTCAGCCGCAGATTTTCCTCCTCCAGTTGCCGCATATGCTTCAGCTCCGAAGGAGAAATGCCGCCGTATTTTTTACGCCACGTATAGAACGTGGCATCAGAAATGCCCAGCTTGCGACAGACGTCCGGCACGGATGTACCCAGTTTGGCCTGCTTGAGGGCAAAGACAATCTGCTCTTCGGTGAATCGTGACTTTTTCATCGGCACCACCTCCGTTCAGGGGAGTGTTTATCATGCCGGAATTCTGTTTCTGAATGGAACAGGATTTTGGGTCAGGGTCATCCTTCACTATCAGAATTACCCTTTCTCCAGGCCGCCGCAAATTCAGACGGCGTCTGATAATTCAGCGCGGAGTGCGGGCGGCACTCATTATAATCCTGACGCCATTCACTGATGGTTTTCCTGGCATGACTGACGTCACTGAACCAGTGTTCATTCAGGCATTCATCGCGAAAGCGTCCGTTAAAACTCTCAATAAATCCGTTCTGTGTCGGCTTGCCGGGCTGGATAAGTCGCAGCTCCACGCCATGCTCAAAGGCCCATTGATCGAGCGCGCGGCAGGTAAATTCCGGGCCCTGATCAGTTCTTATCGTCGCCGGATAGCCGCGAAACAGCGCAATGCTGTCCAGAATATGCGTGACCTGCACGCCTGAAATCCCAAAGGCAACAGTGACCGTCAGGCATTCCTTCGTGAAGTCGTCTACGCAGGTAAGGCACTTGATCCTGCGACCGGTGGCCAATGCGTCCATGACGAAATCCATCGACCAGGTCAGATTGGGCGCCGCCGGGCGGAGCAGCGGCAGACGTTCTGTTGCCAGCCCTTTACGACGTCTTCTGCGTTTTACGCCCAGGCTACTGAGGTGATAAAGCCTGTACACGCGCTTATGATTAGCATGCAGCCCTTCACGGCGCAGCAACTGCCAGATGCGCGACGGTAGCCAAAACGCCTGCGCTCCAGTGCCAGCTCAGTGATGCGCCCTGATAAATGCGCATCTGCAGCCGGGCGCTGAGCCTCATAGCGGCAGGTCGACAGGGATAAACCTGTGAGCCTGCAGGCACGACGTTGGTAAGCGTACAGCGACGGCCGTATTGACAGCGGACAGGTAGCTTATTCTGTTGGCAGGGTTACTCGCCAAGGTAGGAGCTCGCCAACTCTGTTTACCGGCCAGTCGGCGATCACGTTCTCTATAGGACGTGAAGGCGCCGCGGCCTGGACGATGCGATCGCACCGTCGGCAAGCATGTTTTTCCCGCACGGTGCGGATCACCCGGAAGGCACTGCGCATCAGCTCCAGTTGCTCAGCCGCATCCTCTCCCAGATATGACAGTACGCCACCACAGTCCGGGCAGCAGGTTTCTGCTGGCAACAGACGTTTTTCATCACGAGGAAGTGATTCAGGGAACGGTTTGCGCGTGCGGGTCTGACGAAGCGGCCGAGGGACTTCCGGATCATCCACCCGACCGGTGATGGCGTCATTGTCCTGCTGGAGTGCCTTCAGTTCTGCTTCTGTCTGCGCGATGCGACGACTTATTTTTTCGGACTGGCTGCCGAAGTTCATTCGCCGGAGCTTGTCCAGCTGCGACAGCAGCCGATCGATTTCCCGCTCACGTTCTTCAAGCTTTGCCTGCAAGGCGCGGTTTAACACCTCCTGCTCGGCAAGAAGGCGCTTTAACTGTTCGATGTCATCGGGAAGCCTATTTTCCATACCCAGGCATGTTACCGGGATAATGCTTTTTTACAACATGGTCAGTGAGTTAAGCAAACGTTTGGGATGTCGCCAATCGATGCCTTCCATCAGCATTGCGAGTTGCGCTGGCGTCAGGAACACGTTCCCATCGCGAGCGGAGGGCCAGGCGAAGCGACCTCGTTCCAACCGTTTTGTCAGTAGGCACAGTCCATCACCGGTGGACCAGAGGAGTTTGACCTGGCTGCCGCTACGCCCCCGGAAGATAAAGACGTGGCCAGACAGCGGATCATCTTTCAACGCGGTTTGCACCTTGGCAGCCAGACCATTGAAGCCATTTCTCATGTCGGTAATGCCAGCCACCAACCAGATTTTTGTGCCCGCCGGCAGCGAGATCATCGTTTGAGCTCCTGTATCAGCATGGCCAGCAGATTTTCGCTGACGGTGCCATTCAGGCGGAGTGTACCGTGCCGGAACGTTATCTCGCAGGAAAGTGGGAGCGTTTCTGACTCCGCAGGGGGTGGCGAGAGTTTATGAGTATTTTCGATTTCAGCATCAAGCGTTATCGGGAGTAACTCGGGCATATTGACTTCCGGCGATGACGATAGTTGAAGTTTCCCTTGTCGCCAGTGTTGACGCCATTTAAACAACAGATTGGCATTGATACCATTGTCCAGAGCCAGTTTTGAGATAGAGACGTCGGGTTCACAGGAGGCGGCAACAAGCCGTTGTTTAAATTCAAGAGGATAGTTGGGGCAGCCTTTTCGCCTGCCTGCAATACCATTTTTCTGGATATATGACATTTTGGTTCCCACTACTACACTACTATTTGGTGGGAACTACTTTGTCGAATGCGTCAGATATTCGCCAGACGGTGCTGGGATGACGCTTACGATTGAGCAGGACCATCGGAATATCAAACGGCGAATACGGCCGATGCTGGGGTTCAAATCATTTCGGCGAGCGCAGACGATACTGGCGGGCATTGAGTTAGTGCATATGATACGTAAAGGGCAATATCAGCGTCCCGGCGGAGAGCATTTATCACCGGCGGAACAATTTTATCTGTTGGCTGCCTAAAATATCGGCAGCGCAATGTTTGCTGACTTGCCTACGCTAATGCGACAGAGCCCTCTGCCGAGCCGCTGCCGTTAATGCGACAGAACCGCGACATAAACGTACCGTGGGCCGTCGGTGGCGAATGGACGAAACCGACATTACAATCAAAGGGCAGTGGAAATACCTGTACCGTGCGTTGGATACCGTAGGTCAAACCAGCGATTCTGTTTTAGCAACAGTTCCCAGGAAATATATCAATGCACTCTTATTCCGATAAAAATCAAAGCAAAACCTCCAATGTCGAGGCCGATAAACAGATTAACGTGGAGGATTCCGATACTGCATATGTGGATGATGATTTCCTGCTGGCTGGCGGTGAGGAAGGTGTTTATCATGACCTTTTTCGTGCGTATCAGTCGCAGTTGCCAATGCTACAGGAATTCCGGAAGCTGAAAGGGCATAACATCCAGGAGTTACTGGTGGATATGGGCTCTCTGGATACCCTCCAGAATTTGCTTACCCCTATCGTCGGGGATGCTGAGGCATCTGTAACCGGGACTGCCAATGCCCTGCGGAAAGTGATTGACGCGCTGAAAAGCATGGAGGCGCATTCCGGTAAACAGAAACTGCTGATGCGTAAAGCCATCTCCCTGACGAAGCTAGGGACGGACGCCATGGTGCAGGCTACGGTTTACCTGCCTCTGGCCCGTGGCGCGCTGGAGTCCGACGGGGAAAATACCCCACCGGAGGGGGAGATAATTGAACTGGTGGCTAATCTCAAGGCCACGGGCAGCGCTATAGCCACAGCCTGGGAAGAGGCGGAACAGTTCCTACAACAGCTGCCGGATTTAGTCGATGTCGATCGTCCCGAACCCAGCGCTCTCAAGGCAGCCGTCGAAGACCTGTCACCCTTGCTTTTTCGAGTGAAATTGCGGGTGATATCTCTCAAGAAGCAGATACTGCCCGCGCCAGCTTTTATTAAAAAGACGGAAAAAAATCTGACGAATTTGGCACAGAAGCTTCCCTCCACAGAGAAACAGTGGAAAGAGGCCTGGAGCGGAATTAAGCAGACGTCAGGCTCGTACTTTAAAAAAATACGTCATCAGGTGTTGCCAGCGGTCGCCGCTCTGCCGAGGCGTGTGGGGGGGGGAGTGAAAAGGACGACACAAACCGGTATTTACGGCCTGACGAAGGGAATTTCATCCCTCTCTGATGGTGACATTAAGCTCTATGAACAGATGAGAATAGCGGCCAGTTTTTTACTGCCGGCCATCTCAGACTATCTGACTAAATGCGGTGCCGTGATGATAACGTCCCCGGAAGACGCAGAGGCTAGACAAGCACGACTCAATGATTGGCGTCAGGCCCGTCAGTGGTTGGATGCGCGAGAGGAGGCATTTGAGTCGGAGATAAAAAGATTAACACGCGTTTATGAGGAAACGAAATCGATACAATCTTTTGAGCAAAAGATAAAGACGGCGCTGAAGACGTTTAAGACGGCGGCGAAAAAACTGGACAATCAGATGGAAAACACCCCCCTGTCCGGTGGTATCTCAGTAAAAATACAGGGATATATGACCCAGGTATTGGAAGAGGCCAGGAACGCTCGCAAAGAGTTGGGGCAGGTCATCGTGCTGGAGACCGGGAAATCCCTGAATTTATTCTCTACCGACTGGCGTATTGCCCGCTATATAGGGAATTTTTTTAATGAAAAACGGGCTCAGTTTATTCAACAATTCCCTGAAATATCTCCGAAAACGTTTGACCAGACCGTCGAGGCGCTAATTCGTCAGGAAGTGGCGCAGCACTTTACCAAGGCACGTTCCCCAGCCGGTGACCAGATGGTTATCCGAGCCAATGCGGCTTACCGGGAAGCACGAGAGGGGACGATGTTACGGGGGGAATCCACCGCTGATATTTTGCAGGATGTTCCCGGCATGGCTGAATATCTGGCAAAAAGTGGGCAAAAATCCTTGCCAGGGAGACTGATTTACTCTGGCGTGAGTGGGAACTGGGGACGGTTAGCCACCACTGATTTTCGCAATATGTGGATACCCAATCTAAGTATTCTGAAAGTGCTAGCGAGCCCGGTGACGTACTGGAAGGATTACCGACGTGTGGCTGAATCCGTTGATCCGGGCAACCCTTTCCCATGGGAGGTTTACCGGACGCTTGCGCTGCGGCGTACCTTGACTCAGGGACTACGTATCCTCAAATTTGCGCTGCCGCAGGCAGGTAAAACAGGACTTGCGGCCGGATTAAATGTCTGGGGGCTGTATAATAAGGGGCTGGGCGACACGCTTAAAAAAGCGGGTGAGGAGGTGTTGATCGGTACGCCGATTACGGTGGTAGATGTGGCCGTCAATCAGCTTGTGAGGAATACCGCTGAGCAGATTACCACTCCCACATCGGAAGAGGTAATAACGCAAAACGACGAGGCGCTCCCCTCCCCCGTCGATGAGGTGGAAAATGGAAATGTTGCTGCCACCAATGAGGAGGCCGCGGGGGGGGCTGAGGAAGAAGCAATGGTTCGAGCGAGTACCACCCCCACATTGGAAGAGGGAATAACGCAAAGCGACGAGGCGCTCCCCTCCCCAGTCGATGAGGTGGAAAATGGAAATATTGCTGCCACCAATGAGGAGGCCGCGGGGGGGGCCGAGGAAGAAGCAATGGTTCGAGCGAGTACCACCCCGGGCGAAACGGCGGATACCGACAAGAACAATGAAGAGACCGCTGCTTCTCTGGGGAATAAGCGTAACCGAAGAGCAGAGGAATTTGATGAACATCTTGACAGGGCATTTTATGGGGATAGCTTCCAGTCTCAGAATTTTAGTCCATGGCGGAAAAGCCCTGGTCAAGGTCAGGAGTTAAATCAGTTGGTTAATGATGATGGTAGGCTATGGGTGAATGCCACAAAGTTGCGTTCGGCGCTGAATTTTGAGCCCAAATTCAGCTTTATTAACAAAACGGTAAAAATTACTGTCACTGATAATAGTGGTAATAAATGTGAATATTATTTCACATCGAACAAAGAAAGTCCGTACAGTGCCATAGAAGATATATGTAAGAAAATTAACAACACCATTCCGGGTGTTCGAGCTGGGCAAGAAAAAGATGATGAAATCACCCCCATCGCTTCGCATAATCTTAATGAACTCTGGATAAGTAAACGCCAAGGAATAAGTGTAAGCTGTGAAATAGAAGATAGCGAGTGGTTTAATTCTCCAGGACCGAGCCAGGCGTTAACGTTTGAAAATGACGATTTCAGTTTTATGAATAAAATAGTGAAAATCACCGTTACCAATAGCGATAACAAACAACTAGAATATTCTTTTTCATCGAAAAAACAAATTCCATCCGATGCCATAGAGGATATATGTAATCAAATCAATGAAAGCATTCCGGATGTTATGGCTGGGGAAAGGAATGTGGACGACATTAAGCCACTTAACTCTAAATATAGGAATAGACTCTGGGTGAGAGCAGGTAGTCAATTAAAAGTGACCTATAAAATTACCAGCGCCCGTAATAACTCAATCACCCTATCTCGTTATGATACATCAGATGAAGCGAATTCTGATGATCAGTACAAAAAACTTAGCGAAGATGCAAAAAAATGCACTTATCTGCAAGCCATCAATTACTCGCTGGAAAAAATAATAGCGAGTAATTCTTTTCCTAACGATATTCTTCATAATGCTTATCTTGCGAGAATTGGAAAGGACGCGGTTACCCCCGTTTATATTGATGGTTTGAAATTAGCCAACACTTTTTTTATTCCTGATAAGCCTGACACCAAAAAAGGTATTCTCGTTAATCTAAATGACGATAAAAATTTTTATACCTACACCGCCAACCCAAGCGACATTCCGGTTGAATTATCCGCCGGCTCAAATCTTGAAAATAAATTCAATGGCAATAATAAACCAATGAATATTTTCAATCTTTCCGAGCATCTTTACGAAGTCTCCAAAGAAAAATATAATAACGAACCGCATGTAAACCACAATAGGCATGTACTTAAAAAAGCAATTCGTGGTTCTAAATTATCGAATAAGGTTGTTCGTGTACCCGAAGCTGAACATAGATTTCGTTACACATGGGCAGGAAAATCTTTCTCAGAATATTTGAGAATTATTGCACATCCGTTTTCAACATTGGGAGGACAAGGGCAGATAATAGTGAGCGCTATGAATAATGATTCCATACGAGAGACAAATGAAAAAGTCGAGAAGGCAGAAAACATTGGGTCATGGTTTGATGTCACCACGGGAGCGATCGTTAGCTTAACCCCAGCCGGTGCTGTCCTCAATGTAGTACAATCCGCAGCTACTATCGGAGCCGATTTGGTAGAAGGTAAAACTCCAGACCCGTTAGATACGGCAGGTCTGCTAATGAGTTGCTTTCCCAGTGGGAAAGTTGCAGTTCGTGTCGGAAAATTTAGCAAGGTTGGAGAGAAAGGGGTGAAATACCTCATGCTAATAGGAGAAAAAACAATTGATTTAGCTGACTTGGGCAGAAGCATTAAGACAGCCGTAGACACGGGTGAACCACTTGCCATTTATCAGGCATTGTTGGCCAGTGGTATGAGCGTTAAGAATGCATATGTTACGGCAAAGAACATGTCATCCGAGTTAAAACTCGGGAAAACGATGGAAGAAAGTGCCTCACTGGAGCAGCTTGAAACCATCCACAATAGTCCCCCAGAGCCTTCTGTTAGTTCGACAATGCAAGCACGGACATTCAAAGTAGGTGAGACAGAAATGCTCGGTAGAGTAAATAATGGGGAAATTGAAATATCAAGGGATAACGGAGCCACTTGGGAGAGGGGAAGTAAACTCCATTTATTAGCGTACAGGTTACAAAACGCCGGTGGGAGGAGTAAGAGTGTTCAATTAAACGGAAGAACATATAGAAACCATAATGGTGTAAGTAGTCAGGGTCCGGAGTTAAAATCAATAAAGGATAATAAGTACATGATATACTCTCTGGAACCAGACTCAACAGCAACAGCTGCTCAGCAGGGGTCCCGCCGCGACTTTGAGGCCGGCGAACGTGAATATAATTATGATGAATTCAGTCAGTTTGACAGTCTCAACCTGAGTAAGAAAATCGAAGGCTTAAAATTGGGAACACTTGAAGGTCAAACGTTGACCCACAGACAAAAAGGGGCTCTATGGAAAAAGGCACACGACCAGTTCTGGGAGGATCAGGCGCGCAAACAGGTAATAAGGGGACAAGAATGGGTTAACAGTGCAAAGAAAAACTATAACGCTACTGGTGGAGAGGTTTCTCCACAGGGAGCTTATCTAAGAAGTAAAAGCAAGGGAGAATGTGAACCTGCAACCATTCTTATGGCCCGGGCTCAGAGAGAAGGCAGGGGAAATGAGCTTGCCCGTAGCCTGACGGGTCTGTTTGATGAACCCGACAATGCCTTAGGCGCGAGCTTAGGCAGACTGCGTGGCCAGTCAGGTATTAAAGGGGAGGTCATGGCTGGAGTGAGATTATCAGCACTCGAAACATCAGAGCGAACGCTTTTCCCCGGTAGTACAGATGAGGCCATCTCTGTTCGCCTCGAGCTTAAAGATGGGGATTCCGGCATAAACAAGCACGTTGTATTGCTGTCAAGAAGGAAAGGAGATTCGGGTAATTATATATACAGTTTCTTTGACCCTAATTATGGCTATGTTGAGTTTAGTAAATACAACGATATGGCTAATTTTGTGATAAAAAGAGTACAAATAAAAAATAAAGCAAATGGAGGGTATGAAAAAAGTGATGAGGACGTAGAGTTTTCGACGGTAAGTAACCAGAAACTAGATGCTGTTACCCACAATGTTTCAACTGAGTCATACATATGGATTAAAAAAATAAGCGCTAATGAATTGGATGATAATATTAACAGAGCCAGTAAGATAGACCCTTCTGGCTACAGTCAGGTATGCTACAGGGGTGCCATCAATGATGCAAAAGAAGCCGGAGTTATTAACTCACAGGAGCACAAATGGTTGATAGACGAAGTAGCCAGACGAGACGGAAATGGTGAAATTATGGGTTCTGATAAATACCGTAAAGCTTTTGATTTGCAAAATAAATTACCGATGACAAATTTTTCTGACGCAAATATCACCGAATCAGGTTTTATGCATGTTGGGGAACGCCAATCGGATGGAACTGTGGTTTATGACCATGTGGTCTATGTGCATGTGGATGAAAATGGCACTTATCTGTATCAGGTTAATGGTTCTGACTTTTTGATGAAAATGAATGGAACAGATAGCGCAGGCACCAATAATGAAATTGGCAAATTTGTTTCTAAAAGCCATTACAAACATAAAATGGATGCAAGCAAAATAAATTTATTTAACGAATATTTCACCCCCACTAAAAATAATAATCAGTCTGTTTTTACCTTTACGCCAGCGAAGCAAGTTAAACTAACTTATGCCAGAACAGCTTCGGTATCATTCGGACACCTATCAGAAGAAGGGGGCGCTTCTGCAGCGACCCGCCCCGGGGACCCTGGAGACTAAATCCGGTGTACAAATATCGATCCTTTGGCTGCTGATATGTGTTTTATCCAGCTTGCACTATTGGGACTGCTGGCCTCGGTCTATACCGTAAATGCGTTGACGATGAAAATGTCTAGGGTCAGGCATACTCCGATGTATTACGCCAATGACTGGAGCGAAAGACTTCGTCTGGTTAATAAGGTCATTAAATTTAAGGCAAAGTTACACGCTATTTAAAGGAGGGGGCATGGCACCTTCTCTGTCACATTGAAATAGTTAAAAATGTATACGTGAAGTTGAAATGTTATCCTGGTTTCCAATTTTAAAATGTCACGTTGGTGAATGTTAAAAAGAGAAAAGGGCATTATCGGGTTCTGTCGCATTAAGGCGGAGTCAGGTAACATTCTGTTTTTTTGTGATGTTGCCTGACGATGCTTCTGATCCGAAACGCCTTCAAACGCCTGCATTATCCCGTCGATGTTATTGCTCAGTGTGTCCGATGGTATCTGGCTTATTCCCTGAGCCTGCGCAATATCGAAGAGATGATGGCTGAGCGTGGGGTTATCGTTGACCATTCGACGCTTCACCGCTGGGTCCTCCGCCTGGTACCGCTCCTGGATAAGGCCTTTCGCCGACATAAACGCAAGTTGGGTCGCCGGTGGCGAATGGATGAAACCTACATAAAAATCAAAGGCCAGTGGAAATATCTGTACCGTGCTGTCGATACTTCAGGTCAGACGGTCGACTTCCTGTTGACCGCCAGACGTGACGCTGCGGCTGCCTTGCGCTTCTTTCGCAAGGCCATTCACCTCCATGGTGAGCCTGAGGTCGTGACCATCGATAAAAGCGGTGCCAACACGGCGGCGCTGGCCACACTCAACGCCAGTAAACCTGAAGAAGAAACCATCACCATCAGGCAGAGTAAATATCTGAACAACCTGATTGAGCAGGACCATCGGAATATCGTAAGCGTAAAGGCAGCGCCGTATTGACGGTTATTCAGTGGTAAGATCCACATTCCACGGCAGGAGATCCGCCACTTTATTACAAGGCCACTCCG
>NZ_JANUEI010000015.1:0-25264 GCF_024809915.1 Serratia sp. BIGb0234 | reverse complement strand
GCAATGACCAACAAGCCCATCAGCGCGTACATACGCGCCTCCTGACTGTAGCGTACCGCTATGGGCATGATCGCCATCAACCATCCCGCCAGTAGTGCCGCCCGCTCATTGGCCAACCAACGCATAAAACCTATCGCCACCGCCACCGTCATCACGCCGAATATCAGGCTCAGCGAACGGGTCGCCATGATGCTCTCGCCAAACAGCGCCATCCAACCATGCAGCAATAAATAATAAAGCGGAGGATGTACGTCGAAAGAAGCATGGTACAGTAAATCATCCACGTCGAAGCGGCTAGTTAGTACGCTTGAGGCTTCGTCGCACCAGAAATATCTACTGGTTAAGGAAATAAACCGAATGACCGTGGCAAACACTAAGATGATCAAAACATAATGCTTGTAATTGATCCCTTAAAAGCCGTTATTGAGCAAAAAAATATTAGAGATTTTTTTCAATGACATAAACGCAGTCCGACCAATGAAACCACACAATGTGGTGACGCTGCGTCAGCATTGCCGAGCGTAGATAAATGGGGGGTAAATCATCGATGGAAAAGAAAAAAATGATTTAGGTCCATCAACCAACAGTTAGGCTGTGCCCTCCTTAATATCCAACCATCTGATACTGTCGTATTACCACTTGTTATGAAAAAACCGACAAGGAACTATCTGACAATGATGAAGCTGGACTGCATCAAACGTTTTACCAAGGGTTATGCAATTAAAGGGCATAGCCTAACGCTTAAACACTTGATAGTTGAATTCTTTAACTAACGAGGAACTAGCTATTTTTCCTCTTTGTGTCGCCTGTTTTGACTATGAGGCGATGATATTACCTCTATTCAGGCAGCCAAATTCAGTACTCCACTATTTTCAGTCTCACGGGAACACTGATTTTTTTCTACATAAATATATCCTCGCGTTGCTTATATATTGTCCAGCGTAAACGCCCGAAAACATTCCTGTTCATATAAGGAGAGAGACTAAATTTCCCCTCAGCTATTGCGAGTAGCCAAATGCTCCACAAAGTGTTTGTGTATTATCAATATAGGACTTTTTCCACACAGGCTCATCTGCTCCGCCAAACACCGCCATAGACAGTTGATTATAATTCTTATTGATGGAGATTGCAATAAAGGTGGTTTTTTTTCGCCGCAAAGATAATTACCATTTATCAATTGTGTGGCGCCCGCGCGCTCCACTTTATAAAGATTCAACTTATCTGCGTTGTCAAAACAAGCACCTCCATCGATTTAGTTTGATCAAGTGCCTTTACAAGACTTAAACGTAGGGATTTAACACCGGAAAGCATGACATTTTTTTAGAGAATAGGATATCACCAGTGATAAAATAAGCAGTTTTCGACTGGGCCTGCCAATAAGCGGGAAGAATATCAAGTTTTTGTTTTTTAATTCGTCAATCCGTAACCTAAAGAGACCTTTCAAACACTGCGCCGGGTTATCCGAGACAGGTTTATTAAATAACTCCTGCCAACTATGCGGAGCAATGCAGATCCTGGCACGAGCTTGCAGCCATTTTTTGCGATGCTTGTATATTGGCGTGTGAACCCTGTTTGGCAGCGACTAACGCCTTCTGGTAAGTATCGCTAAGTGACTTAACGAGTGGTGACAACATAGCATTCGAACAAATTAGTCCTTCAACTCTATTTGATTTTTTTTACAAAAAAACTAGGATTTTCTGCAGACGGTGCCTTCAACGGAAGTAATCTCATTGCAACCACAGCCATCGAAAAAAATGGATGGCATTGTGTTAGTTTAATTTTTTATCCTGATTGATTCGTTAACTATTGAGCCAATAATACCCTGCAACGATAATTGATAACACGACAGTTGTAATATCATAGTTACTATTTTGCTTTGAAAAACATTGGTAGAGAAAAGAGTGAAGCATCACCACTATTTCGATAGAGATCTATTATAATGATCATAAGTTCGGTTTTAAAATATCTTATAATAAATTTAATACATGACATTGTTCAAAATTCAATGCAAGCAAAAACTACAGTTCTTCGTCTTTATGCAAGCTCCGGATAAATTCTGCCGGAGTCATGGTACTCAGGGGTAGAAAGCGATGAAAGAGGAGACTGCATCATACACTGACAGTTGGCGTTAGCATCGAGACTAAAGGCCAACTATACCGCGAAAACTAGTAGCATAGTTGGCCTGAGTGCACTAAGTTTTAACATAAACTTTATGCAAAAGCTTAGCGGAAACTGTACTTAATCCCCAGCATCGCCGTAGTATTACTATAACCTTTATCACCTATCTGCTGCCCAACATTACCCCAAAGCTGTACAGTTTTGCTTAACTGCCCTTCAAGCCCGACCTTCAATTCGCCAATATCTTTCGCGCCGTTCTGGGAAATATCAACACCATCCATACTAACGGAAAATTGTTTGGTATTATGAAGCCAATTCATTTCAACAAAGGGCTGGAAACTGCGGTCCTTACCATTGTCGATTTTATTGTGCCCTTTGATAAAGAAACGTGTACCGACGCGAGTCTGCAGATTACCCTCATCGACGCCTTGTGTACGAGTACCGTTATGCTCCTGAAGATCATCCCGTCTTACATCCATCCATACGCCCTGAATATTAGGTTCGATGTAGTAGTAAGTTGGGTTATCTCCACCACCAGAATGGCCCAGATTGAAGGTATAACCGGTTTCCATTGAGGCGGTAAAGCCGCTGGATTTATAACTTTCGCTGGAAAGCTGATCGCCGTTGACATGGTTATTAAACCAGCCGTACTGCAGCCAGGTATCAACATAAGGCCCGGTCTGATCGATGTCGTTCGCCAGCCAGGTCGCGTAGGCGCCCACGCTGTAGCCAGTTACCGATCCCTTCGCTTTATAACCCGTGGTTTTAGCGATGGTATTGTTGTGGCTTTCGCCGTATCCGCCCATCACGCCCAGGTGCCAGCTATCACGACCGTCGGTGCTGCCGCTAGCCAGTTCGCCACCCAACTGCGCCACGTAGGTATTGCTCTGGGTTTTCAACTGAGTGTCCGGCCCCGAGTTGAACGTATTATGGCTTCCCACCTGACGCAGCCACAGGCTGGTCACTTCTGTCTGTCCGGTAACGGGGTTGGTATAACGGCTTTCGCCCATACGATCGCGCAGGCGGGTAATAAACATGGTGTTAGCCGCCGCCTGGTTGGCAATATAGCTACCCGCTTCCGGGCGATACAGCAAAATCGGGCTGTCAATGGGACTGCTGAAATTAGGCGACTGTAATTGACTGGCCAGATACCACTCTTTGTTATCCGCGCTGTGCTGCAGATTGTAATCATAAGCACCGGCGGCGATACGTCCTTGCTGCTGGAAATTGCCGTTACCGCTACCGTTAACCTGAATTAACGGAATGCCGCTCTGCGTCTGAGCGCCCTTACCACCCAGGTCGTTGACAGAAACCTTGCTGGTACCTGCGCTGTTACCCTGGATAATCAGTTTATCCGTCGGGCTGTCATCGCCCGCCAGCACGCTGTTGAACACCAGGGTGCCATCCTGGCCGGTGTAGTTGTTAACCGTTAAGGTACCGCGCGTTGCGTTATTACCATCTGAAAGCACCACGGTACCGGCGTTGTTCAGATCGCCGGCCACCACCGATGAGCCGGTTGAGTTCCAGCTGGTGCCGGAAGCCAGAGAAACCGAACTGACATTTTGCGCGCCTCCACTCCAGACCGCACCGTTATTTAGCGCCAGCTGCGTATTGCCGCCATTGTTAATCACGTCGCCACGGATATTGCTGCCATCAATATTAACGCTGGTTGTGCTACCGTTATCGGTCACTAATGCAGTGCCATTACTGCTGCTAACATGGCTATTTAACAGTTTAATGGCCGCTTTGCCGTTTGCAGCGACATGTATTACTTCGGCGGTGCTACTTATCTGGCTATTGGTTAGCGACAGGATATTTCCCAGCGAATTATCGCCATCGGCGGTTGCAGCATAAATACCGTATTTCCCACCTGAGATATTGGAATTAATGAGATTAACATCAGTATTTCCCCTTGCGAGCACCGCTGCGCTGTTACTGCCCTGCGCGCTAATTTGCGCGCCATTAATCGTTGCAACCGGATGGCTACCCGGAGTGTGATTGACATTGGTAGAAACCTGCAAGGCTGCATTTGTTACGTCATCAACCAACGGGTCGTTTTGCCCTTCTCCGGTAGAGACGATTTGACCACCGTTAACATTGGCTCGCGAACCATCAGCAACATACAGACCTATATATTCCGACTGAATGCGTGCATTTGTCGTGTCCAGTTGAGATTGTCTCGCCGTTACAACTCCAACGCGAGAACCTTCAATCGTTGCACCGTTAACCACCAGATGAGAAGTTTGATCAATCGTAACCCCGCTTAGCCGGCCAATATTGCTAAACCCCTTGCCGGAGATAATCGCATTTTGAGTGACTGTCGCAGTACTGTTGTCGTGAAGCTCCAGCGCACTGGCACCATTTCCCGCGCCTGCAGAAATAGTGGCATTATCAATAACCGCATTGCTCGTGTCTTCCAGCAGAAGATACTGCATACTGGCGCGATGTGTCGGATCGGTTCCGACAGATAAGCGCGAGCTATCTTTCATATCGAAAATAGCGCCAACGGTGCCATTAACAATCGCCTGCCCCTGGCCCGTAAGCCCGACAGATGTATCAGTATCTGGCGCCAGGCCAAACTTACCGCCATTGTCTATCCGTAGAATCCCAGAACCTATATAGGTATCTTGTGAATGATCGACACTCCCGTCAATCACCTGATCGCCGCTCAGTATTGCGCTAACTGCAGACAGACTGTAAAAGCCTGCGCCGCCGATGGCAATAGAGACCATCATAGCTAACAGATTCGGCCGGGTTAGTTTCTTTTCAGGTATTACGTTCATTCTTTAATGTCCTTCTTTTACAGAGACGCTTAGTAAAGGTTGTTGGTCGCATGCCAGCAATCTGACAAGTACGAAAAACAACATCCCTGTCATGGGTGATGGAGTTTGAAAGGCGTATTATGGTTAGAGTTATTATCAAAATTCACTTCCACTACCGGCGGCAGATCTTCATCAGCTACCCCGGTAATATCTCTATATTTCTTTTGCCATCTGATGGCCGGATCCGCGGATTGTCCACGCTGATAGAAGAAGGCTTCAATTGGTAGTTTGGCGACGTCAGCTGCCGTTTTATTCGGATAAGAGCGGATCATGAGTTCATTCCAGTACAGGAAATAATGCAGCGCAGTGGCTCTTATCGCTGCAAAGAACTCATTGGCATTTTTGGTACTGAATGAGCAGCGATAGTGGCCCTCAATGCCCTGCTGCGTATCACGCCAGGCTGAAAAAAGCTCATCCGCAGTAGCCTTAGGGACGTCATTAACTCGCTTGTTCATACTGATGGAATAGCGGCAGGAACTGGGATCGCTGTCATGCGGCATCGGCGATTTATATAAGCCAGAAACAACACCCGAATTATAATTAGGGTTAGGCTGGCACAGTGCCGCCGCCTTGTTAAATAGAGGGTTTTGATCGCCAATTCCCGCATTGGTATCAACATCACTGGGATAAAGACAGGCAATGTCTACGTTCTGCCGATCAATATTTTGTTGTTCAACTGTTTTAAATATCATCCCCCAGTAGCCGGCCCAGCCAATCTGGAAATTATTTCCTACGGCATCAGAGCGATAATAGAAGAATGAAATACCAGCACTGTTACGTCGAGGAGGGTAATCCCATGGAAAATATTTATCGTCATTCGCGGCGTGCATAATAACCCCGCTACAGTAAAGCGCGGGTTTATCACCCGGACAGGCTGCAACCTGAGAGCGAAAACGATCGTTCAGGCTATTTACGATAGCCTCAGGCATGTTTAATTTAATTGGTGGGTTATCGTTTACCTGATAGACAAAGCTTTTTTTATTACGGTCGAATGCCAGAATCGGCACGGTGAGATGGAAATGCCGGAATAAACCGACGCGCGCTTTCTGCACCAGGCTTAGCGCTGTGCTATCGCCTGCCGGATAAACTAACGCTATATTGCTGGCCTGAGAAAAAACGTTGTTATTAACCGGGCGCAGGAAGAGATAAAATAACCCACCGGTTTTTTTATTAACGTCCATTGCCAGTTTAAAAGAAGCGCTGTGGTAAGCGCTAAAACTACAGGCGCTGTTGAGATTCTGCTTCCACTGGCTCAGCCATGAATCCACGGTTTGTGTACTTACACATGAACTTGGGTCAGTGTCATCCCGATGGCTATCCTGCCCTGTCGGTCTGCAGCCATATGCTGAGCGTTCATTCAGGTCAACCTGCCCGGGTAATGCACACACCGGTGTTACCGGCGAGGTCGCCCCCTCTTTCTCCAGTGCGACAACCAACGCTCCGCCGTCGCCGAGGCTAAGAAAGTCCAGTGGGTTCGGGATATCCTGACGAAAATAAAATGCCCGCACGCCCTGCTGGCTGTATAGGCTCCTGTTGCCCATGGCGACCAATCCTGAACACCATGGTGCTGCGCTTGCACCGCTGCATTCGGTCGTCGTATTCCGATATTGGTTTTGAAAAACCGTCGCTATCGCCTCACCGTTTAATGCGGCACTCGCATTTAAGGCAGAAAACAGCCCAGTAAATAATGCGGCAAGGCAAAAAAAAACCGATAGATAACGATTCATGATTGATTCTCCACTGCCTGTTGCTGACCTTATTTTTAAAACACGAAAACGCTTAGCCATATCGCGTCGGGATTATTTTTCAGAGACGATCTTTTTCACACTACACCAGCAGATCAATCTATAACGCTGCGCCAATCTTCTGGCACAGCGGTTTTATCGTGATTTATTATCATCTCCGTTAGTGACTACTAATAAGTTGCAATGGCAAGCCGTCAGCTGGGTTTACAAATTTAGTGGCATCATTGTTATCGGACTGATCGATTTCAAAGGTAATTTGGTTTGTACCCTCTTCTGGCGTGAATTTTTTACCTGGAACTATCTCAAGTGCTACCCCTGATTTATCCAGAGTGGCAATTCCTAGCCCATCAGCTTTTACCACGACACTTAAACCATCGGCACTAACCTTAATAAGGGGGTCTGAAGAAGCTGTTTTAGCTAAAAAATGCACAGTGCCCTTATTTTTTTCTGATAGTTCCAGTTTGAGTTTAATATAAGAATAAGCAGCCAGCACAACAGTTGATGAATTGTTTCCCAGGATTTCACGCCCCCTGGCCGTAATTTTAGTTGTATTGACAGATTTGATGATACTCGCAGCCGAATCCCCTCCAGTTTCCAATGCGCGGTGAAAAATTGTAGTAGGAATTGCGACAATTAAAACGTCAACATTAGGGCCCGGCTTACTGCCAGACTTGGTAGTAATAATCGCCGTACCTATTTTATTATCCGCTGTGACAACCGGTATCGGCTTGCCGCTGTCGACAATTTTCGCAGCCAAAGTAACTTTACTGGTGCCATTTTTAGCGTCAATCTCAATCGACTTTTTATTGCTGGAGGTGAGTATAGTAGCCGGAGTGATATTTTTACCCTGACGGATTATGATTTTATCTGGCGGCGTAATAGTAATAGTACCACCTGCGATGATATTCAAAATATAAGATGCAGATTTTTTACCTGTTATCGTTCTGGCCTCTGCCAGCAGTAAAACGCTACCTTCATCCGGCCCGGCTTTAAACTTAACGCTTTTCGTATTCGTATCGCCGGTGTTAGCTGGAACCGTTACCAGTGCCCGATTTTTATTATCAAATTTGGCCGTCGCCGTGCCGGTTTTATTGGCCGTTTGTAGCCTTGCTTCGGTAGCTTTATCATAGCGGTCTTTAGACCCGGCCTTATAGGTAACCAACGGCACGCTGTCTATATCGGCATCCGCTTCATATTCACCACTGAGTTTAGTGAACTCTAGGTCAATGTCCTGAATTTTAAACGCGTCATCAACGGTAAGAATAACAGCCTGTGGATATCCGTTATCTGCCAGCACCAACTTATTCCCCGTACTGAGCATAGCCATCCCTATAATAGAGATAGCTCCACTATCCGGCCCGCCATCTGCGCTCACAGTATAATCTCTCACCAGATTACCTAACGCCGTGTAGCAGTACAATTTATTACTTTTATTGGCGGCCCATACATACCCAGCATTGTCAACAATAATTCGATAAATAGTGCCCTCCTCAGTTTCAGTTAATGATTTTACGGCACCAGGTAATGAGGTATTATCCAACTTATATAATTTCCCGATTTTACTCCCGACGATAATATATTTATTCGTAGGGTCAGCAGTCATACCGTTTGCGCCATTGATAGTGAACTTTTGGTCGAAGCCCAACGCCCCATTATCTTCAATATTAAAATTCAACACCAGGCAATTGTCTGGTTTACTATCATAAAGATAAAGCCAGATTTTTTTATCCAGAATCGCAATATCACAAAATTGCTCAGGCTTATGCCCCAACATGTCTAACGAAAGGGTTTGGGAGAAAAAATTTATCGTATTATGCGTACTTCCATTTGTTGGCAACGCTCCGTCCAGATCATCCATTTCAATACTGTAGAGGGACAGTTTATCTGTATTTCGGGAACCATCCGCCACTATAATTCTTGCTTTATTAGCGTCCTTCTTAGGTTGCAAACCAATATCATACCATTGATGAAACTGTTCTTTACCATCATTTTTTGCTGGCTTAAAAAACACAATTTCAGCATTTGAATCCGGAGATTCTTTTTTAAAACGATAAATAGCGCCGGTATTATAATCTGGAACCCATACATATTTTCCGCTGAGGCGCAGAAAATTAGGCTGAGCGACTACGTCAACATGGATATCGGTATCCGGATTTAATGATGAGTTATCTTTGCTAATTTTTGGCAGCACTATTGTTGTCTTTAATGTTGCCACATTGTCTCCATCATTTATCTCGTAGCAATATACATGACCTGCGGTAGCCTCAAGATCCTCCCCCATATGGTCGGCGACCCAAAAGGTAGTTACTTTTTTAAGGACATTATATTCAGATGCGACAGCGCGGGCAGACTGCTTATGCGGTTCAGAAGCCGATAAAGCTGGCACAAGTGCTGCTTTCATGGATTGAGTTATGTCCGTCATATAAACCTCACAGTTAGTTAGTTACTTAGTTATAAACGATATTGTTTTTTCCTGAATTGCGACAAAAACTTTACCCAGTCAGTCATAATTTAATCCTTAAAAAGATTATTCTTAAGTTTAAATCAATGACTGATCGCTAAAGGAAAACTAGCCTGAAATCTCTCTGCGCTGCCAGCTACCGTAACGGAATAAGACAAAGTACCAGAGGAATCAGACAGCGCATTTCGTTTGAAATGAACGCCAACAGGCGGCAATTCTCCTTTTTCACTGAGACTACCTTTGTAGGGAAACGTCATCGGCTGGATCTCAACAGGTCCGCTGAGGAAGGGTTGTTGTATAATTACTGTCGCATACGGCCATGCCTGGTCAGGGTTACTGCCCGCGACCAGCCTTGCTTTACAAGACTTAGGATTTTCTGCCGGCACGTCTGGCCAGGTATCTACCGGCAGTGATACTAATTTCAATTTTGCGACTTCAGGTAGCAGCGCCAGATGAAACGTAACGGAATGATTATTACAGGCTGCAGTAACCGTAAAAACGCCAGGCCGGGTTCCGCGCCGCACGTCTGCTGCCGCATGCGCTTCGAGAGAAGAAGTCACTCCCTCGTATACCGGCATAATTTCACATCCAGTGGCACTAAAACCCTCTACCGGCTCAGGTACGCCAAACTTAACCACCACGCCCGGTACCGGGACGTTGTTACTCAATGCCTGAACCACCAGTGGGACAAAATCATCACCGCCGCTAATTAGAATGCCTTGCTTATCGCCGCTGATAATTTTCAGGTCGGTTACTTTATCGTCGTCAGGATTCGTTGAGCTTTTAAGCTTCACCGGCATGACAAAAAGATTGGTACCACGCTCCTCCTGCGGCTCATCCCGCAGCTTAACGTACAGGTAGATATCCTGCTTTAGCTTCACAGGTAAATGAAGGTGGAAAGCAGCGAAGCCGTCTTTATCTAATGGACGAAGCGTATCGCTTTCTTCTGGATCACCCGCTTTTTCCGGCAGAATTGTGGGCGCACCCGGTTCATCTGCCAATTTACCATTCTCATGCTGAAACCTGACTTCAATATTTCTGTTGGTGAGAGCGTGTCCCTGCTGATCGGTCGCCCCCACCTGCAATACCGGTTTACCTGATGTCAAAGTGATGGAGTTGCCATCGGTGCTAACCACCACGCCCTTTTCCTGGACAATTGAGATCCGATTAGTAACGGCCATTTTTACTCCTGTTAGCAGAGCTATCTTTGGTCAGGAATATTTATTCAACCGACACGGTTACAGAAGGCGAGGTATGCACATCATTACCCGACGCAACTACAGTAAATTTGTATCTACCAACGCCTTTTAAATAAATTTCCGGACATTTAGCATGGCCAGTTGTATTATTCACTGCCACCGTCTTCGTCTTGACATTCGGGTCCGTGTCGCTGAATGAAACGCTGCCTTGCAAAGTAAAGGTGATTTTCCCGGATTTAACGATATGCTCATTACCAATGGTATACTGAGCGTAGATGTTACTATGCCAACCCTCCTGGTTATCACCACTGGAAATAGGTTCTACTTTCGCAGGATAAATTTCAATATTATCAGGCTTAACTGCGATTCTAACGTTAAAGGTTAGTGTTTTCTCCAGAAATTTATTGCCGTTAGGTAACATCGCCCTTAGATAAAAAGTACCGGGCGAATTGCTAGTGATAGTCATTTCAGGCACTTTGGCCCTGCTATTTTCGCCATGAACTGTTACGACCTTTTTATTACCGTCAATGAAATATGCTGAAATATCATCTCTGGCATCAGCAATATGCAGTTCAAGAATAAAGTCAGGTATCTGCTGTCCGTTTTTATCATATGCTCTGACGTAAATATTTAGATTCGTGTTCTCACCGGCAGTAAGTTCTACCGGATCGGAAGTGGTGCTCCAGTCAACATGGTCTACCAGAATTACATGAACCGTAAGAGTTGCCTGAGCATAGCCTCCTGCATCCCCTTCAACATAGAAACGGATGGTTGCATCGCCGTTAGCATCAGCGTCGACGTCAATTTCCGGTTGTATAATCCAGGTGCCGTTCTTTCGTGTGGCCGATAATTTCCCATGGGAACTCTTTTCATTCTTTATATCTCTGATAGTTAACTTATCACCAACGCTACCGGTGATTTCAAACGTCACTATCGGTGCTGAACCGCTTTCGATATCTGGCTCAAAAGTAATTTCCACATCTTTTATTGATTTTGCTCCTGGAGCCAGACTTATTTCCCCAGGCGTCACGATAAGCCTCCGCTGACCGGTATTGTCTGAATATACATTAATTACTTTCTGTTCAGCATCATCCGCAGTCAGGGTGATAGTACCCTGACCGCCATTTTCTGCGGTTTGTACATAAACCAGTTTGAAAGGAGACGCCGATTTAAATGTTTTATCTTTAGCATCCAGATCTTTCAGCCCTGAACCAAAAACAGCCATGTTGATGTCAATTCCACTGATGACTAGTCCAATCGAAATCGAGTCCACCAGTTTTACATACAGCAGTTCTTGCTTATTTACTTTCCAGTGAATGACGGCGTCAGGTAATTTTTTTTGATTGTAGTCCTCTACAACAAAATGGTAGCGATAGGTTTGCACAGAGGTTTTAACGTCGTGTTGATAAACCTCGATATCCTTGGTGCCGAGCTTATGTAACAACTTAACGTTGGTGGTACCGCTAACGCCAGTTTTGGGAGTGAGATGCAGGGAAAACTTACCTGAATTACTGGTTTGACCCTGCAATGGCAGCGCGGTGAGACTGGTATCAGGACTTAAATTCACGCTGATACTTTCACTAGGTGCCGGCTTGCCATTTTTCAATAGGGTGAACTCGAAATCTTGCGCTTTTAGCAGTGTGTTTGGCAGTGAACCCGTCAGCATCCATTGATCGTCGCCTATAGCATCCTGTTTAATATGAATGCTATAGGGTGACTGCGCTTTGAAATCACCCCCCTCAAGGAAACCAGTATTGGTGATTTTCTGATAAATTTCATTGTCACCTTTAATATATACGTGAAGATTGCGTGTAGTATTAGTGAGATTATGGGCAACAATGCTACCAGCCGGGATCATCACCGTCGACTCACCTTCACTTTTGGTGATTTTCCAGTACTCTATCGGTGGGTTAAACTGAATACCATCACCGCCATCCAGTTTAAAGTAAAGCGCCGTTTCGCTTTGATCCGCAACCCATTTTCCGTCAGTCAAATAATAAAGCGTGAACACCCAGTCTTTATCTGTAACAACATGTTCACTATCGCTGTTATTATTTAATTTCAGCGTGGAGGGAACACAGGTGATACGCAGCTTACTGACGTCTTTGTTATCTACGTCTTCGGCATTAAGTGCGCTAATAATCGCACCCCGGTCCCTGGCAGAGTCGACTTTAGCAGGCCCCTGGAACGATATAAAATAAACGCCATCCTGAGTTGGCTCAAAAATCACTGTTTTTTTATCCCAGTACAAGTTCAACGCTTTCTGGAGATGAGACTGGCCATAGCCGGAGACATTATCACTTACAGGTTCGCTTCCCCGTTCACCGTTGCCTGAGTCTTGTTTGTTTAAATCGATATGAACGGTATAATCCTGATTAATAAAGTAAATCTTATTATCTGTTCCTACATAGGGGTCCGCTAAGTCATACCAGCTGAAAGTATACTTATGTCCTTTCTTCAGTGACATACCATGCCAGATATTGCCACGCACTTTCTTATAAACAAGTCTGACAGCCGTTTGAATATTCTTTCTTTTGCTTAAAGGATTGTTATTTGCTTCACTTATCGCCTGATTCGCTGGTGCAACAATACCTACGGCATGTCCAACTATCCATCCCTGAACTGATGTACCGTCGGCACCCCGGTACTCACCATTTTCATAATGTTGTAGTCCAGTAAGAGGGATATTATCCAAACTATTTTTTTCAAAACCAGTAATATTTGACATGAATGCACTCCAAAAAATTAATAAAAATCATTGACTTTCCCATTGAATTCTCACTTCCATCTCTACAAGGCTAATCTATTGAAGTACAACCAACTAAAGTCTTAGTACAAAAACAACGTATTTGCAAGGCGGTTAGTTATCATAATAGATTGTGTCACGTTAACGGCGGCAGGTCAGCAAACATGGTGTTGCCGTTTATTTAGGCAGCCAACAGATAAAACTGTTCCGCCGGTGATAAATGCCCCCCGCCAAGACGCTGAAGTTGTCCTTTGCGTATCTCGGGAAAAATAAAAACCCGGCAAGCAGCCATGCTCCAACCGGACGCAAAACATTCACGTCCGATAAAAATAGCGCATCCAACTCACAGCAAAGAGAAAGTTAACAGGGTTAAATATCGCAATCGGAATTAAATAAACAACGTAAAAAACAACAAGGAAATCACTCTGCCGGCCTAAACATCCCCGGTCAGCATTTAAAGCGTTACGCTGCGTCCCAGCGTAACGGTATTGCACCACTGTTTTTTATAGTGCCATCTGGGGTTATCCATCCCCAGAGAAAACACCATTTTGGTCTGCTTATCCTGGCACATGTCCCGGGCCAGTTGAATATTCATGTACATGAGCACACTGCCCACACTCAACTCCGCGTAATCAGGATCGTACCCTCCATTGATGCAATCGAAGAATATCCAGGCGGGACACTCGGCCTTGAACACCAGATCATAAGCGCAGGGCTGCCCGTTAATCAGCAATACATACCCGAAAATCAAATGACGAAGCTCACCAAATACCTCGAGCAGCGCCTCCCGGGTGTAGCATATGATTGATTCACCCCAGCGTTTCTTGAACAGGGAAATATAAATGTCGCACAGGGCTTCATCAGAAAAATCGTCAACGGAACGACACTCCCCCTGATGCTTAATAAATCGCCTCATCTCAGCACGGCGTTTTTTATGGGTCAGCGTTGAAAAATCATCCTTTACAATGCAGGTTTTTCTTTTCAGTCCGTGCCAATAAATACAATTATAAAAATCCCCGGCGTGATAAGGCGAAAGCTGCTTGGTATGAAACGGGAGGATTATTTTCTTTCTGTTTTTATTGTGCGGTATAATAATATCATCAAAGAGAACAGGGTAAGACTTTGCATCAATATAAATACGTTTATCAGAGGCAAACGTCGCAGAAATCACTTCCCCCCGCAGGGCATAAATATAGAACTCAGGTCTAGGGGCGCGTTGACCAAGAAATGTGATGACATCCGGGTGTGAACAGACACTTCCCCCATACCGTGCATACGCCGCTTTATATGCCGTGAAATCTGACAATACCCAACCACTCATGCTCATCTTCATACGCTCCTGCTCGATAAACCGGCCCCCCCAGCTATGCCGGAGGTGTTTTCTATTTGATAGTTAATGGCGCACTGTATGTCGTTGGCCCTGTGGCCTTGATCTCATCTGACGTCAGCGTTTTATTCACCGCCACCGGTGTTAACGGTTCAATCTGCCCCGGCATCTGAAACAGGTGCCCCGCACCGTCCTGGTATTTTACCAGTTGGATTGGTCAAGTCCCGAGACACTGCTGAAACTCATCCGCTCTGTGCCCATCGACACCTCGAACCGGTAGGTCGGGATCGGATAAGTACTACCCATTGTTTTTGCGTCAAATGACATTTTTTGCTCCTCTGCCTCTTCACGTGCTGCACATGTTCGTGCAGCGGTTCACTGTTGCTACCCACATGGCGTGCGTTGCTCCCCATCCATTACTCTGTGGCGCACGGACTCAGGGGCATTCCACCCTCAGACCCGCTCCTTTTTCAATCGCCAATACAACTCACAGTCACTCCTTACCCGAAGCTTTTTCATGGCGTTTCGCTTATGGGCACTGATGGTCTTGACGCTGCGATTACAGCGTCTGGCAATTTCCGTGACCGTCCGGCCGTTCATCCACTCGCTCAAGACAAAGGTTTCCAGCACACTGATATTTTCTCTGGACGGCGGCAGCACGCTCTGCACTTTGGGATCCCCCCTTTGGCCGCCGATGATCCCCTGAAGCAACGCCTTTTTCATGGCATCAGGTTGCTCGCTTCGACGAATAAACGTAATGCCGCCCCCGCTTGTCCACATGCCGTCCCCGAAGATGACAAACCGGCCGCCCTGGCGGCTTTTCAATTTTTCCACCGCCAGCCACACCATGGTCTCGCGGGCAAGATAAATGTCGACCAGGACCGCATCGTCCTTCCCGGCTTCGCATTCGGACAGGGCACCCAGTCGTTCTTTTACCGTGCGAACAGGGATCCCCATGGCGTCAAGCATCACTTTCAATCCGAGAACACCCAAGGGGGAATCCCCGACAATAGAAACGTTCAGATGACGTTGTATTTCCATGACATCCTCATTATTCGTGGTGGATAGAGGCATATTGAATGCGATCAGCGGGTGGGCGCATTAATATGACTAAATGGACAAGACATAGCTGACGAGAGAAAACACGACCAGCCAAAAGACGAGACAGAAGCCAAATACGCACAGCCAGACCGTTCTTCGGCGGCAGCCCCAGGCACTATCAAAAAATGTTTTTATTTTCACAACCCACTCCCAAACTCTGGTGTGAATAAACGGCAGTCAGAACGCAGAATGACAGGATCTGCGAAACAGGCCCGGTGTCGAATGAGTACAATCAGCGAGTGTTTACGTTTCCCAGAAATTACAGGGAAAACAGGCTGCATCGAGAGGATGTATCGCTCCCCCCCGCCCTGCTCACATACCGCCGTGAAAGCGCGGCCATGGGAATAGCCGAAAACGATTTGTCAGAGCCTGATGATGCAGGGTTACCGAGATTAGTTATGCTGTTATCAGGAGACCCACCCCGCCCTTTCCAGGATGGGTAAAAGACACTGAGTGACGAATGACCTGATTTCTATAAACAAACAAAGATACAAAACGGCCCCTAGCGCCAAGGTGAACAATAAAACATTAAAAAAAACAAGGAACATAATGAAAAGTTTAAACACTGCTGACACAACGTTTTTTTTCTTCAGGTACCGGGCAAAAATGTTCATGCAACACCCTTGTTTGAGATGTTCTGTTTCGCATGAAATGGCCTATCCGGATGCAAGAGAAAGCGGCAACAGCCATGGCTACCGCACGAGACATTTTGATACAAAATGTCTCGTGCAAGCATGATTTGCATGGTGTTGATAGTTAAGGAGATATTATTTAATAGGGAACGGGAGGGATTATTGTTTAGTTGTTTTGGATTTGTTTATTGTCGGTTTTGAGATTCATCTACTATCTTTGTGGAGAGTAGGCCGATTGAAAGAACTGAGGCTGCTGGTTTTTTGCACTTTTAGGCGTTTTTTTGTTCACACTGGATCTCCCGGGACATTTTGTATCAAAATGTCTCCATGATTTTTATACAGTTATGTGGTGTAAATCATGCTTTCCAAAGCTTAAGAAAGCGTGCGGAGTTGCTGGCCGTGTATGTCACGGTATGCTGGATGTTGCGGTGCCCCAGGTAATCCTGGATTAATCGCGTATCAACACCCTGATCAGCCAAAGCAAACCCGCAGGAGTGTCTCAGCATATGAGGGTGAACCTTAACCAGTATTTTAGCTTGCTCACCTAATGCGATAATCAAGCTATAGACCCTTTTCCTGGATATTTTAAATCCTTTTTCGGACAGAAATAGCCACTCACTTTTCGCCCCATTGAATTCACGCCTTAATTCAACCCACCTTTTCAGCATTTCAATTTCTTTATCTCTCAATGGATGTATTGTAGAAAATCCATTTTTCAATCTATATATATAAATGGTTTTTTCTTTCAGATCGACATCTGATAATTTTAAAGAACAAAGCTCACTAACTCTGAGCCCATGAGTAAAAGACATATATATCATGCAATAGTCTCTAACCCCATACCCTCCCTGCAGACTTGCCTCCAAGAGCTTCTCCATTTCATTATTTGTCAGATGTTTTCTCTTGTTCATTTTAAGTTAATACAATCCTATTTAATAATAGCTATTAATAAAAAAATGCAAAAAGCAGCCTTGAGTAAGCATGAGTATTCATGTCCCCCGGCAGCTCCCTCTGCAAAGTCGTATATTATAAAGCTCTCACCCGTAACAAATCGGTGTGGTTCACATGCTAGAGTATGATCTATACATCAATTTTGCATCATACATCGAACTGTTGATTCGTTTTATTACAATAATGAGAGGCAAGGGGGGATTATATGGACTACTGAGTTCTGTCGCAGTAGCGCAGGTAAGGGTTCTGTCGCATTAAGGCGTCGTCAGGTAACAGGCTGTTTTTTTACGATGTTGCCTAACCATGTCTCTGAGCCGAAAAGCCTTTAAACGCCTGCATTATCCCGTCGATATCATCGCGCAATGTGTTCGTTGGTCTCTGGCTTACGCTCTGAGCCTGCGCAATTTGGAGGAGATGATGGCAGAGCGCGGTATTATCGTTGACCATTCCACGCTTCACCGTTAGGTCATCCGCCTGGTTCCGCTACTGGATAAGGTCTTTCGCCGACATAAACGGTCCGTGGGTCGTCGCTGGCGCATGGGCGAGACTTATATCAAAATAAGAGGCCGGTGGAAATACCTATACCGGGCCGTGGACTCTAACGGCCAGACCATCGACTTTCTATTGACTGCCAAACGGGATGCGGGCGCAGCCCTGCGTTTCTTTCGCAAGGCTATTCGTCTTCATGGCGAACCCGAAGCGGTCACTATAGATAAAAGTGGTACCAACACAGCGGCACTGGCCATACTTAACGGCGATAAAGCAGAAGATGAAACCATCACCGTCAGACAGAGTAAATACCTGAACAATCTGATTGAACAGGACCACCGAAATATCAAACGGCGAATACGCCTGATGTTGGGATTCAAATCGCAGACGATATTGGCAGGTATCGAGGTAGTGCACATGATACGCAAAGCACAACTTCAGCATCTTGGCGGGGGGGGCATTTATCACCGGCGGAACAGTTTTATCTGTTGGCTGCCTAAATAAACGGCAACACCATGTTTGCTGACCTGCCGCCGTTAACGCGACACAACCCTTTTATGTGTAGGGTGTGAGGCGGTAGATTGCGTTTGTCGCCCTTTGGGTTCATCAATACTAAATAGACAAGACATATCCAGCGATAGCAAAAACGACCAACCAGAATAGGAGGGGAAAGGCGAACATACTCAGCCAGACGTTTCTTCTAGCACTCCATCTTTTCCACTTAAAATATACTTTTTCATTCATGACGCATTTCAGATCTCATGATACATAAGCAACTTTATTTATCGAGTAAAATATATAACCCTAATTTTTCCATACTATTCATTAACTGATTTATAACCTATTGAAATAACTTTATGTCACGTAGGCATTGATCGTCAATGTGGGCGAATTTATTGTATTCCGGGAAACATTGAAAATAACATCGCACCTTTTTCATCACAGTCCCCGGATCAGGAATACGTTCGGAATGGCTAGCATAGCCTAACAAAACAGCACTATAATTGCAATAAACACTAATTAGATGGCACAAAAAAAATGTTTTCCCCATATATTATATATCGCAGTAAGTGGTGGTGGAAGTTGACACGTCGCCTCGTTGCCTTACCTAAAATGAAGTATAAAGAAACGCCTTTAGTTAGAGCTTGTGTTTTGAAATTTTTACTATTTTCACCTTATATAGAAGAATGCTCCCATGCCAAGGAGACCAACAGTGGCACCTGCTGCGCTGAATGATTTACTTCAAAATAGTTTACTTCCGGAAAATTTTTAAAAATACCAATTTTTATGAACTCATATCCACATAGAACACGCGCGCTGCTGAGGAGAACAAGACTACCTACAAGCGGTAGGGAAACAATAATAATAAATAACCCCCATCGTCTAAACATCACTTCCTCTCCTATTAAATACTTGGCAATTTAGGATAACATACAGTTTGAAATCTCAATATATTTTAAAGCAGGTACCTTTAAGATTAATTATTTCCCTGCCATTTATTAATGGATTTGTCACTTTAGGCCATTAATTTTAAGAATGATCATTATAACTAACAGTTACCTCAAACCATCCCTAGACAAAGTTCTAGCTTATGTAGTAAAGTATCGCTGACCATCATTAAACAATTCTTATACATGCTGTAAAATTGAAAGGCGGATATAGACTACAGGGGTGACCACAAGAATTCGTAAATTTTTGGCAATAAGCCAAGAATTTATATTAAAATAAGTAGTTATAACTATTTAATGACCATTCCGTTTGCTCCGCCCGTAGAGCAAAGCCAAAATTTGCAAAAATGATTAACTTGATGCTTCAAATATCGTATCCATCGCATATCCCTTGTACTGAAGATGTCTGATTTGTCTATTTTTTCCATCGGACCGGTAGGTAAAGCGCCACCAAACTTCCTGACCCTGGCTTCTTTTACCAGCTCATACCAGTCAACGTTGCTCTGCTCGATTTCCTGCTCGATCAGCGCAGGCGAAACCTCTTTTTGCCGGATTGTAGTGGTCAAACTAATACTGGCCACCGGATTAGACTGTAAGTAGTACAACCGCTCAGATTCGTTTGGCGCCAGCCACCCATTGTACCAGTGAGGCCGGATGGCGCTGTAATATCCTGTGATATAGCGGATTATGACAAAGAACCCGCACAGACCACTTTGTTATCAGCCGTGTGATTAGCGCGATAGCTTTCCGGGAATTTCACTCATCAGCACGGCAGCCTGCTTTAGTATTTCTTTTTCCATCTCAATGAGCTTTATTTACGCTTTAAGCTGCTGAATTTCACGTTGTTCAGGTGTAATGGCATTGCCAACGGGCTCAATACCCTGAAGTTCCTGCTTATACAGTCGTATCCATTTACGCAAATGGTCAGGGTTGAGTTCGAGCGCTTGCGCGACTTCCCGTACATTTCGCTGATATTTAACAACCTGTTCGATAGCTTCGAGTTTGAACTTTGGGGGAAATGTGCGTTTAGCCCGACGAGTGTTGATCATACATCACCTCATGTTCACTGTTTTAACATTAACAGGATTTCGAGGTGTCCTGAATGAGTGATCCATTACAAATACAAAAGACAGCGTCATCATCCGGCCGGCAACGAGTTGTCACCGGTAAAATATTTTTATCGGCTAGCTGCCTAAAAACGGCGGTGTTACTTATGCTAAGCTGCTGCTTACGCGACAGAACCATATTTAGATACTCTTTTGGCGCTAATACCCAGCGAAGGTTACGACTGATTTACCTGGACACTAGCGCCTCTTAAATATTAACTCACGGGATAATTAGGACAATAGACAACGCCTGAGGTGCTTAGGCAACATGAGTAGAATTTTCCTGTTCTGTCAATGGACTGAGGTGTCAATGGAGTTGCGCAGACCGCTGAAGGGCCAGACGCCGAGGCCGTAGTAACTAAGCCCGTAGGGAGACGGAAAGTAAGTGCTAGGGAAATATTTTTCATGGTGAGGTCCTTTTAAATTTAACCAGTTATGTCCCACCTATAACGCTTGATACCTAGGAAATATAAAGCATCATGGAGTCAATGCATATCTGACTAGTCAGAAAAGAAATTCGTAGCTAAACCTAAAGAGTGACTGTTAATATTTACCGTAAAGACGACAAGGGAGATAAACATGGACCCTGGGCGTATCTCACGTCATTACGGCTTGTTACGTTGGCTGATATTTATCGCAGTTTACTTCTTACTCGCCACCATCAGTCTTGAAACACGCGATCCCTGGAGCCTGTCAAGCACCGTTTGGTTGCCGGCAGGCCTGTTGCTGGGCGTGTTGTGCACCCACCCTCTGGTGCAGTGGCCAATGTGGGCGATCAGCGCAGGTGTACTGCATTTTTCGGTCAGCCTGCTGCACGATCGCCCCTGGGATATTGCGCTGGCATTCGCCCTGCTCGATTTAGTGATCATTTGTCCGCTGGCGTTAATCTGGAACGGTCTGCGCCGTTATTCAAACGGTTTGTCTCACTCTGAGGAAATATTGCTTTTACTTACCAGTGTGTACCTTGCAAGCGCAATAGGTGGCCTGCTTAATGATTTAACCCTTAAAGCTCTTGGTTATCCGACGCGGATTTCGCACTTTATCAGTTGGGGAATTTCCAATGCCGCCGGCTGCCTGGCGATCGCGCCACTCTTTATTATTCATCGTTTGAATCGTGGTCGGTGGCAATGGCCTACTCGCCAACAAGTCCATCTTGCGGCGTGGATTTTCCCGTTGGCTATCGCCGTTTTTTTCCTGCCGGCCAGTTGGCTAACCAACGAGTTGTTGAATAACGCTTTATTGTATTCCGTGCTGGCGCTATCGCTGTTGCTGTCCGCTTTGTTGCCCCTGCTGCCGCTGGCGCTGTACTTTATTTTGCTCACGCTGCTGGTTAGCCTGGCTACTATTTACGATTATGGTCCATTTCGCCCTGCGTTGGCCGGCATGCAGGCGGTCGAAGCCTCACAGCTCTACTTGCTGATGATTATCTCACTGGGATTGTTAGTGGCAACACGGGAACAGCAGCATCACTCTCGGCGCCAACAGATGCAGCAACAGCAGTTATTGTTGAACGCGTTGCTGCAAACACAACACCCAACCTTTTTTCATCTGTCGGAAGACGCCGGGCCATTGGATTGGCAGCCACAAGGGACAGTTTTCGGCATGCCGCCGCGCCAGTTAGCGAATCTGACGCTGCTGCTGGCCCATGTTCACCCCGACGATCGGGAGGTGCTGAAAGCATTACTACGCACCGCAAGCGAATCACGGGTTACTCCTCAATATGGCTCATTACGCCTGCTGCTGCCTGATGCACATTATCATCATGTTGAATGCCATTTATTGCGCCATCCACAACAAGGGGTGGCCGGCGTATTCGCACTGGCGAAAGCGGATCCACTATACTGATTTCATAACCTGTTCCAAGGAGTCATCTGTGCAAAAAACCGTGATAATAGCCGATGATCACCCCGTATTTTTGATTGGTCTGCGAACGGTGGTGACCACAGCCTTTGGCGAAAACTTTATGATCAGCGCCGAGGCGCAAACGGTGGATCAACTGCTGACCTTGCTGACGGAAAAATTGCCGGATGTGCTGCTCACTGATTTCAATATGCCGGGTGAACAGCAGTCCGACGGACTGCGGCTGATTAGTACGCTACGGCGCAAATACCCGCAGTTGCCGATTATTGTCATTACCGTGATGAGCAATCCCGGGCTGGTCAACTCCATACTGGCTACCGGCGTGTTTGCAGTGATCAATAAACAGAGTTTGACCACTGAGCTGACCGCGTGTTTGAAAGCGTTACAGCAGGGACGTTGGCCACCAGGTCACTCCGTATCATCGCCCTCCACAGTGGCGATGAGCCCACGCGAGTTGGAGGTCGTGCGCCTGTTGGCTCAGGGCCACAGCGTTAATCATATCGCCGCCATGCTCAGTCGAACCAAACAAACCATCAGCGCCCAGAAGAAAAGCGCCATGGTAAAAATTGGCGTCAGCTCCGATGCTGATTTGTTCGCCTATTTACGTGAAGCCGGGCTGTGAAAATGAGACGGCCTTGGCTGGTGCTGCTCACCCTACTACCTGCGTGGGCCTGGGCAACCGGGGACATTCACGTCGGTTTGCTCGACGATCGTCCGCCTTACAGCGATTTTGACGCGAACCGTCAACTGCAGGGTGCGGCGACAGATTTGCTGAGCGCCCTTGCAGCACAAAATGGGCTGCACTTCACCCCACAGGCCGCATCCAGCCACCGTCAATTGGCCCAGATGTTGATTGCACAAAGTATCCAGGTAGCCTTACCCCCCCCGCAGAGCGCGCCACCACCATCGGGGATACTGGTTTCACATCCGCTGTTACAACAACACTGGGCCCTGGTGACTCGTCAGGATAGGTTGCCTTTGCAACAGGTGTCGCTAGACCTGCGTCATCAGCGGGTGCTGATATTACGCCACAGTCCGGCGCTGGCAGGGTTACTGACCGCTTATCCCGGCGTGGCACTCGGTGAGGTGGAGTCTTTACGTGAAGCAATCCGGTTACTTAATGCCGGCGCCGCGCAGGGCATCGTCTGCGATGCCACACAAGCGGCGTTGTTAGCCAGCAATCTGTACCCCGGCAGGCTGAGCGTACACCCACTGCCGGCGATTGTCAGCAACCAGTCACTGTGGCTGGGACCAAAACAGGACGCGCTGCTGCAGCGTATCAATCATGCCATCGACGCCCTGCCGACAGGCGTTGCACAGTCGATCAATGAACGCTGGCTGTTGAACGCAACACTAAGAGGGATACAACCGAGCGGCACTGCCAGCGATCGCTGGTTCAAGCCGCTGACAGCAGTCAGCGCCGCACTGTCGCTGTTCCTGACAGGTTTTCTGTTGACTGAAATTTTCCGCCGCCTCCGTGCCGAACGCGGTTTACGCGATGCGCTGAAATACTGGCAAACGCTGCTCAATAGTATCCCAACGCCGCTGCTGGTGTGTGATCCTCTCGGTAACATCACCCATTGCAATCAGGCCTTGCTAAAGTCACTGACGCTAACGCAACAGCAAGTGATTGGACACTCACTGGAGCAATTTACCGCGCGAAATCCGATTATTCCCGCCATCAGTCAACAAGAGCGCATAGCGGCCATCGGTAATATGCAGCCGCAATTTTCCGACCGGGCCATGGTGATACAGGGAGCGCAACGGGAGATCGCCCAATGGCTGGCGGCTTACAGTGACAGCCGTATGACGCCACAAGGGCTGCTGCTCGGTTGGTATGACATCAGCGAGCGCAAACGCCTGGAGCGCGATCTCGCCGATGCCTTGCAACAGGCCACCAACGCCAGCCGCGAAAAAAGTCATTTCCTGGCGCGCATGAGTCATGAAATTCGCTCACCGATGAACGCTATCCTCGGTATTCTTGAGTTGGAAACCCAGCGCCCGGAAGCCATCGGAACATCACTGCCGGTAGCCTATGCGGCCTCACGTCAGTTGCTGCAAATTGTCGGGGATGTATTGGATATTTCCAAGATTGAGGCCGGTGAAATGCACCTGCAGGCTCACCCCACAGATCTGCATCCCTTGCTGACGCAAGCGCTGGACACCTACGCCGCGCTGGCGGCGCAAAAAACGCTGCGACTGGACAGCGATATCGAAGCCGTCTGGCAGCATCAGTACCTGCTGGATGGCGCCAAACTGGCGCAAATTCTCAATAATTTGCTCAG
Organism: Serratia sp. BIGb0234; assembly: GCF_024809915.1. NCBI lineage: Bacteria > Pseudomonadati > Pseudomonadota > Gammaproteobacteria > Enterobacterales > Yersiniaceae > Serratia > Serratia sp. BIGb0234. The sequence goes on along the minus strand of NZ_JANUEI010000015.1, from coordinate 974 downwards.
CAACGCCATCAAATATACTGAACAGGGCTTTGTGGCATTGCAGGTCTGCGTGCAGTCCCAGGATCACCATCACGATACACTGACGTTCAGTATCAGCGACAGCGGCATCGGTATCGCACCGGATCTGCAGCAAAAGGTTTTGCAACCCTATGTACAAGTTGATGTCAACGCGCCGGCCAGTACGGGGCTCGGGCTGGCGATTTGTACCCAGTTGGTACAACTGATGGGCAGCGAGTTACGGATTGACTCCACGCTGCAGCAGGGTTCACGGTTCTCTTTCACGCTAACGCTACCTCGCACCACCGCAGGCGATGAGGCGCAAGAGACGCTCACCATCCCCCTCGTTGAACACTCGCTGCGGGTGCTGGTTGTGGATGATTTGCCCGCAAACCTGACGGTGATGAAACTGCAACTGGAAAAGCTCGGACATCAGGTCACCACCTGTGACAGTGGTCGCCAGGCGCTGCAATGGCTGGAACAATCCTCCTTCGATTTGGTGCTGACCGATTGTCAGATGCCAATTTTCACCGGTTATCAACTGGCGCAATGGCAAAGAGAGCGAGAGCAAGGCTACCGTCGATATCTGCCGATCGTCGGCTGTACCGCCAATGCGTTTAACGATGAGCAATATCGCTGTCTGGCGGCGGGCATGGACGCCGTGCTGATCAAACCGCTGACCCAGCAGGATTTGCGCACCTTAGTGTCGGAGCAGCTGGCCATTCGTGTGGATATGCGGGAAATCCAATTAATGACCGCCGGGCAACCGCAGGTCATGACCACCTTGATTGACGAATTGCAACGTAGCAGCGACGCTGACCGCCAACAGCTGCTCGCTACCACCACACAGCCGGACGTATTCGCCGCGATGCTGCATCGGCTGAAAGGCAGTTTTGCACTGGCAGGCTACCAAAGCGGGGTCAATCTTTGCCAACAGTTGGAACAACATCCCCCGGCATCGGCAGAACCGACGGTGG
>NZ_JANUEI010000014.1:0-25957 GCF_024809915.1 Serratia sp. BIGb0234 | reverse complement strand
CTTTACGCTCGGGTGAATAGGTCTTCATAAATATCGTCTCCAACCCCCTGATGATTTTTCAGTTGGAGGCGACAACTACCCTGACATGGGGGGATTATAAAAGCACCGAGATCTACACCCGGGTCTTCGCGCTGGACGTTGCTGGGCAACTGGGCGTGCGATTTGAGATGACCCCTGAACAGGCTATGCAGCTGCTCAGTCCGAACAGATAATGTCTCCACCTTTGATTGCATGAGTAACTGTTGAGGGAGTCGTTATGTGACGTTGTCACTAGTTAGTGAATGGTGTTAGAACTCACCACAGGATGGCAGTGATGACAGCGTACATCCGCCGACTAACGCTCTAGCGTTAGTCTTTTGCTGCAGGCCGAACGAGGGAAACAGGATGAGAATTGTGACGCTCCGTTATCTGAAACAAAATGCGGCCACACTCGATGTCAGCGACCCCCTGATCGTGACGCAAAACGGCCAGCCTGCGTATGTGATTGAGTCTATGACGATTACATTCGTCGGGATGAGAGCATTGCGCTGCTTACACTGATGACTTTGTCTGAACAGGATCTCTAGCGGGGACGTACGTTCAACCGCAAGGCGCTCCTGGACAGTCTGTGATCCGGCGGTTAAGTATTCCGCAATGGCAAAAAATGACGTGGCAGACAGATAGAGGTGTTGTACGACAATATAAGAAACGTTGAATTCAATGTACCACTCACGTATATTTGTATTACTGAGTAATACAATGGAGAATTCAAATGGCACGAGTAACCAGCGTAACACTGGGTGAACATTTTACGGGCTTTGTGGGAGAAATGGTCCAATCTGGCCGCTATGGTAATACATCTGAAGTGCTTCGCGATGCGTTAAGGCTGATGGAAGCGCGTGAACAACGTATTCAAAGCGTACGGGAAATGGTTCTGGCTGGCGTAAATGCCCCGGTTAGCAACCGCACTATGGATGACATTTTTTCAGCAGCAGTGAAAGATGCCAATATATAAACTCTCCGTGTTGGCTGACGAAGATATCTACCATATTGTTCGTTATACACTCCAGCATTTTGGCCTTACTCAGGCTAAACGTTATCATGAAGAGCTTGTAAAGGTCTTTGAATTACTGGCTCAGAATACCGGGTTAGGTGCTGAATGTCACTGGATCTGTCAGGACATGCGACGCTTTCAATACAAGAAGCATGGGATATATATTATAAAACAAGACGATGAAGTACTGATTTCCCGAGTTCTCCATCAATCTATGGATATCGAAGCGCTGGACTTTCCCACATAATCGTGCTCGATATGCGGATCGAGCGCCCCCACCGCAATCCTGATTGTGGTGGATGAGAATCGATGCGGGCCTGCGACGATACGTCAGGCAAGACGCCGCTCAAACGGTAAACATTCAATCTCGGCAGCCCGTTTTTATCCACGGTTAACGTCAAGTACTTTACGTTATCGATGTATCTGGCACGCTCTGTTGCGGTTAATGGCCTTCATTGACGTTGTAAAGTGCGACTCGTGCTGGATGCAACAGGTTGACCCAGTATGATAGGGAACAAAAAGAATGACTTTTATAACGCATATTGATGCCGCCGGGACCAGTCATGCTGTCGGTCACATGACTCGGCGTAAAATATGACGGTCTGCGGTATACCTGGCAGATTGACGAAATAAGATCAGTGAATATCTATATTCATCGAGCAACCGACCACCCTGCCCTCTTCCAAAATGCGCATCACTTGGCTGTTTTTCGACGTTGAGCCCGAAGTTTGATGGCGTCCAGTGTTTCTCTTTCCTGGTCACGATGTCCCACTTTCTTGTACCAACCGGCCAGTTTTCGTAAGTCAGGCACAGTCACCTTCTCGTTAGGATCATAGGCAGCCAGCTGCGCCATATACTGAGTCAGCAGTGCGATGCATTTTCTGGCCCACTCCCCTTCAGCAGCGGATCCTGCCGTCACATGAGGGCGACGTGGCAGACGTGGACGCATCGGTTTCACCGCTTCTGGAGCGGACTCGTCAACGTAGGTAAATTTGATGGCGTGTACAGAGCGGCCAATCTTCACCGGCTCCCAAATCACCGAAATATCGGTCGAGGCATTGATGCGATCGAGAGAAGGTTGCAGCAGTTTTTGCCTGAAGTCCCGGTAATCCTGGTATTTTCCCTGCAGGTTAGCCTTCTCTCGCATCCATTCGATCTCGAGGGTCACTTCTATGGTCCCGTGGTTCCGATACCGGGTCAGGTTACGTGCTTTGACCAGCCAGCTGTAAAGACGGATCGAGAAAGGGGTATCCAGCCTGGCCAGGTTTATAAAGTCCAGTTTGGTAAAGCTTTCTTTCAGCTCAAAAAGATAAGGGGCAACGTCCTGGCCAAAACGCAGCACGACCGCACTGTGGTCGTCATTGCTGACATACTCTAGACGAGAAAACCAGGAAAGCTGAACCGTTCTGACTTTCCCATTTCGGTCTTCCTTGTAGATCGTCACTGGTTTTTTCATAAGGCTATCAGCGGCATCACGTAGTTGCCGGTGACTGCTGGTCGGGTTGACACCGTAAATACGCTGGTAATCACGAGGATAAAGCGTGTACAACATGTCTGGTTGTGGCTTTCTGCTATCAATTTGCGCAAGGGCCAGGTTCAGGAGGCGCATCTCGTCTAGAGTGACACCATAGGCACCTTCAAGAAGATCGTTCCCCTGCACCACAGTCAATGTGTCATGATTCATTCGCTCTATCCATAATGTGGAAACACCACAACATTATTCCACATTAAGAAGGGGCACGTAAATCGTAATCTCCACCTTGAACCATGATATTCCTCACAACAAATTTACCCGCATCAGGAAATGATTCCACCTGTCTTCCCAACGACCCTATCAGGGCTTGCAATGACATCGCGCCGTCACAGATAATAACTCCACCTTTACTGCGCACGAACAGGAAATGTCTCCACTCATAGAAATGCTTTGAATACTCTCCCTCCCCTTTCTCCAGGCAAGCCGCTGAATAAAAGCCGATATCAGAAGAAACTGTATACAGAATAAGATCTCAATGCGCCGCATGACATATACATGAAATCATTCCACCCTTTTCGGCACCCTTTAACAGGAAATTTGTCCACCCTTCCTGACAACCTTACAGGTAATCTCTCCACCTTTGTTTGTTACATGAACAGGACCGCCCTCCTCCCAATACCGTCAATTCATGCAGAAAATCCATCCACATACACTCTATAGGTACAGAAAATCCTTCCACCATTATTTGCCCCTCCCACACATCAGGTCAAACAGCACTCGGGCCCAACCACAGGAAATGTCTCCACAGTTACTCATCACCCTTGACATAAAATCCTTCCACCTGTAACTAACCTTCAAAGGAAATACCCCCACCTTTACTCACGCACCAACAGGAAATATCTCCACGGATGAGAGTAACCCGTTGTTCAGTAAAGAGAGACTGAACAGAAAATTACTCCACCTTTGCGTCTGACCCCTGCAAGGTACATAATGATGATTCAGACCGATCCTGTAGCAATAAAATTGCCGTTTAGTATCCAACATCTTAATTTATCAACAGAAATTCCTTCTTCATAAGGCATGAAAAGGATCCACGTAGATCATGAAATAGATCCACGGGAGACAGAAAAACACTCCACATATATGAAATTATGTTGTTGATATTATTTGATTATTTAGCTAATAAAGAGAAAGTTAAAAAGAATAAAATAACAAATATTCTTCGGATGTTTGTTTATGATCTTTGCTCATTTAATCCCTTCTTTATACATCCTCATGATCGCGTTAGCTCGGTCTTCTACTGACATTCGTCATGTTTATACCTTATTTGTCTCCTTATGCGTTATAACTGTTGTTTTGCGTTTTTGTTGATGATTTACTATAAAGATGCAAAAAACTGAATAAGGGATAACATGGATCTCAAGTCAACGCTGGATCGTTGTATAGAACGTGGTCAATTTATGACGCAGGAAATCGCTAAAGCGCAATTTGGTAACGACAGCCCGGAAGCTCGAGCAATTACCCGGCGTTGGCGGATCACTGAGACTTCAGATCTTGTGGGTGTCACGGCGCAAACGATCCGAAACTATGAAGAGTCAGGAAAGTTGCCATCCCCGGAAACTGCAATGATTGGACGGGTTGAGCAACGCACCGGATACTCAATACAGCAAATCAATGCAATGAGAGATGTGTTTGGTACTCGCCCAACAAGGCCGGCCGGACAGGATCCTGTTGTCCTTGCGGTAGCTGCCCATAAAGGGGGGGCTTATAAAACATCCACATCGGTACATATTGCTCAATGGATGGCATTACAAGGGTTACGTGTCTTATTAATTGACGCCACAGATCCTCAGGCAACTGCGTCGCTTTATCATGGCTATGTTCCGGATTTGCATATTCATCCGGAAGATACCCTTCTCCCTTATTATATGGGTCAGCGTGACGATGCCGCTTATGCCATCAAACCCACGTGCTGGCCAAATCTGGACATCATTCCATCCTGCTTGGCTGTACACCGTATAGAATCCGAAATTTATCCGTTGCATGATGCCGGGAAACTCCCTGTGGCACCGCACCTTCTTCTTCGGGCTGCCATTGAATCTGTTTGGGACAGCTATGATGTGATCGTGCTGGACAGTGCTCCCAATCTTGGGATAGGGACAATTAATGTCGCCTGTGCCGCAGATGTCATTGTCGTTCCTACGCCGGCGGAGCTTTATGACTATGTCTCTACCCTGCAGTTTTTTACCATGTTGCGCGATCTGATGCTCAATATTGACTTGAACGGTTTTGAACCCGATGTTCGCGTCCTGATCACGAAATTCAGCAATGCAGTCGGTAGCCAATCTCAATGGATGGATGACCAAATCCGTAACGCCTGGGGCGGGATGGTTCTGAAGGAAGTGGTGCGTGTGACAGATGAAGTCGGAAAAGGCCAGGTGAGGATGCGTACCGTTTTCGAGCAAGCGGCGAATCAGCGTTCTACGCCGGCTGCCTGGCGTAACGCTGTGGCCATTTGGGAACCGGTTTGTGCTGAGATCTATAATCGATTAATCAAAACGCGTTGGGAGAATGTGTAATGAAAAGAGCCCCTGTATTACGTCATGCACCGACGATCAATTTTGATGAAGCTAATGCGGTTCCGGTAAAAGAGAGTGAACCCTCACCTTCAGCACCCGCAGTAAGCCAGCTTTCTTCACGTGTTAGCACGATGAAAGGCAACTCTATCATCCTGCCGGTATGTGGGGAGGATGTGACCTTTGTTCTGAAAACCATCGCTTCGGATCAAATAGAAGTCAAAACGACCATCTTTGCCGGCAACGAACGTCTTCAGGACCTATTGACCGAATCCTCCCTTGATGATTTGTTGCCCTCGTTTCTAACGTCAGGTCAACAGTCCCCCGCTTTTGGACGTAGTCAGAATGGCCTTGTCGAAATTGCGGATGGCAGTCGACGCCGTAAGGCCGCCATTCTGACTGGCAGTGAGTACAAAGTTCTCGTCGGTGAATTGAACGATGCACAGATGCGTTGGCTATCTCAAATCGGAAATGATTATCGGCCAACCAGTGCATATGAGCGTGGGTTACGCTATGCCCGTCGGCTCTTTTCTGAATTTAATGGGAACGTCAGTCATCTCGCGGAGGCTGAGAACATCTCACGCAAGATTATTCAGCGCTGTATAAAAACCGCAGAACTGCCAATTGAAACCTTACAGTTGTTTACGAATCCCAATGAACTGAGCGCCCGCAGTGGTGAAATACTCTATAAGTTTCATGAGTCTGATTTTGCCGCGCTAAAACTGCTGACTCAAGTGTTACGCGAACAGCAATCTGAAGGTGTCACATTCAGTACTGAAGAACTGCTAAAACGCCTGATGCCGGTCACTCGAACGAAACCAGATGTCACCGTGCGTAAGTTTGCCATTGGTATTGAGGCGAAATACTCAGAAAATGCAGTGTCCTTTAGTCTGACGGATGCGCCTGCTTCTCTGATTGAACGTATTGAAACGCTGCTCGCCGAGCATGCAAAATCGCCAAACCGCTAATCCTTGACGTGGGACCACGGTCCCACCTGTCAGCTTTCCCATTGCTGTCTTCACAACGCCGGTTAAATTTCGTTAGGTGGGACCGTGGTCCCACTTAAAAAATGATTATCCCCCGTCGCCAACGGTGCGGGTACTGCAGTGTGCTGTAAGTCATTCCTGCCTATGCTCTGTAAGGAGTAAAAGCCTGTCCCATCGATGTAATGTACTGACGTGTACCCGGGCCGAAGCCCGGCAGGGGCCGGGGTATCACGCCGCAGATGAATGACGGCGTAGCGTCAGAGGGCTTCGACGTCATTATTTTTGAAGAACAGCAGTCACCAGAAGTTGTGTTTCACGTCGAGGCCCCCGCGAGTGACGAAGATAGAGATAGACGGATGCTGCTTGATCTTCCTTCACTTTTGCTTGTAGCTCTTCCGACCCCAGATTCCTCCACGGGGACCCACATCGGGCATTTTCGGTGACGGAGCGTGTCGGATAAGCCCACAACGTATTCGATGCTAACGTAGAGAAGCGAAATTGGCACACTGAGCCGAATACATGCTTTTACAGTAGCCTCACCTGTAAATTCCAGGCTACTATAGGCTGGGTTTATTAGGGGGCAGAATGAACTACTATGCAGAGGATCACTTCTAGGTATCGTCAACTCACCTGGAAGTATCATGAAAAAACTGAAACAGCAGTACAAGTACGCTATAACCTACCCTGGATGTCGTTTTAGTGGGGTTTATTACCCTTTACTCAAGAACTGGCTACACAAGCGTTTCAGCACTCGGCAGGAGAAAAGTTTTTTTTATCTCCACCTTATTGAATATAAAGAATATCCAATGAAGCTGAGAGCGGCCCGCGGAAAGCGACTCGCAGATCCATGGGATGATTACCCTTCTGATGCCTATGATGTGGCCAAAAGTTGGAAACACAATTCCACAAGAAAGCACCAGTACTACCGCTTATCTCACCCTTCCTATTTGTAATCATCGTATAAAAGCCACCTTCGTAGAGGGGGCTTTGCTTCATTTGACCATTTCACCACGTCAAGCGGAAAGTATCTCACTTCTGTAATGCAGACTACGGCTCATGCCATGCGTCATGCACTCCCAACGGGCATACCTACCCGCTGGGAGTGTACGATCTCCAGCTCACTCACCCCTTCAAAATCCAGAGCGCGCGGCAGACGGATAGCGCAGTTATGGCCGTTTTTAAAAATGGATACGGTTCGCATGATGTCCTCCTGGTTTTATAGTCTAATGGCCCATCTGTGTAGATTAAGCATAGGTGTAATCTATGCCTATACATAGCACTGGGATACGTGGATGCTTGACATAGGGTTATGCCTTGCCTACACCCGCTTCACTCTTTTCGGGAGAGATCCGAAAACCGGTAAGTAGGAAACATCTATATATAAATAATTCCAATCTGTCCGTCGCCCTGGTTGGACATTTTTTCGATAGGGTCTTTTTTCCAGGTGCGCGGGGTGACCTCCTCATAGGATGGGACAGGGGCGAAGAAAACGACCAGCCCGACACACTACATACTGAGCGCCAGTCAGCGCCGATCGATAGCTGATGCTGATTTGACTGATGGACAGGAGTCGGCCTGGGCGACAGGACAGAATTACTCGAACGTCTAATATGTTGTGGGGGTTAAAAAAGGGTATAAAATACATATTACTGCGGCACAGTTCGTCGCGGAACGCTTCATCTTGGCGGGTAATTTAAAGGACTATTGCCTTTAGGTAGTCGGAAACCATCTTCCAGGTATATTCACCAGTTGCAGCGTTGACTGCGATGATTTGCATTTCATCAAACGAAATCCGTGAACTAATGATTTGTACATCATTGCGCTTCAAAAAAACTTGAGTGACAAACAGCGCCGTTCGTTTGTTCGCGTCGTTGAAGATGTGACCACGTGCGATGGCGACCAGATACACGGCGGCCAGATCGTAAATGTCCGTTACACCTTCGTAATGATGCATGTTTAACACTCGGTGAATGATGGCATCGGCACGGCCAGGTTCGGCCATGCCAGGAACGCCACCATCACGGGAGATTAAACGATCATGAAACTCGATCACTTCCTGTGAACTGACTAATTTCATCGTTTTGAAAGCTCCGTGTATGCCGTGCCGTGAGTCTGCATGATCTCGGCAAATTCAGCATCGAGCGCTGCTTTGCGATAACGCTCAAACTCGGTTTTGCTCACAACCACTGCTGATTCACCATTTCGCCGAGTGACTTCAACGGGCTCGCCAGTCGCCGCCATGTCAAGAATTGCAGCCAGATTTTCTCGAGCATTGCTGTATGTATAACTGTTCATAAATTCCCCTTTTAATTGTTCAATTTAAATGTACAGCTAAAGTGAACAACATTCAAGGAAGTACAGGCCCGGGTACGGCCACGGTAAGCCGCCACCTGAACCCAGGTAAACTGGCGACCGGTGAGCAAGATCATAAATGCTACAATAAGAAATGTAGATATATGGTTTTTCTTAATGCCTCTGGTGTATTTACAGTTACGTGGGCGGTCTTAAAGGCCGTTATGTCCATTACCTGTATTGACTTTAACGGCTCGCCCGCCCCCGCTTAATCACTGCTTCCGGCTGTTCGCGCATGATGAACGAGCAAATGTTGGTGTCCAGCATATAGGTCTTGTTCACAGGTCAAGTCGTCCCTCGTCGCTGACAACATCCTCACGCTCCGACATAAAATCTGCATCGACTTTTCAAACTGAGCAAAGGAGCCCCAGGTAGGCCGGACGGGGCGCAGAATGATGCTGTCCCCTTCACGGACGATCTCCAGTTAGCTCACCCGCTCAAAATCCAGATCACGGGGCAGACGGATGGCGCGGTTATTGCCGTTTTTAAAAATAGAAATTGTGCGCATGGTTTTTCCTCATATGCTGAGTGTGCCAAGGAGTATTCCCGCATATGCAGATGTCAGGCATATGGATAGGTAAAGCCTAGATCACCTTGTCTCATTTTCGGGTGAGATCCGATTTCTGTAAAACTCGGAAATGATTCAGACCGATGAGGAAATGGTGTGAAGATGGCCACGGAAAAGTGAAATGGCACCCGCGTACAGATGCCGATGAAGGTTACTGGGATAAATACGTCAGAGCCATATTCACTGCGGCGGTTAATGCGGGCAGCGCCCCGGCGACTGTCACCACATTCGCCACATCACTCAGCAGCTCGGAAATTTTTTCCCCAAACTGACTGTCAGCGCCCTTGCTGATTTCATTCCGGTATTCAGGATGTAAAACGGCCAGTCCCAGTGTGGACTGGACGGCATCCATCACCGGCTCCACACCCGAAATATCATAGGTTTCCAGTGCTTCCTAGATCTGCGAAAGTTGTTTCAGCAGCAGGGTTCTTATCATGGCAGAAAGTCCACTTTCTCGAATGTCGCTACGCAGTTGCGTTATCCGCTCCAGCAAGGCAGCAATTTCGTCTGCCGCGATACCCGCATGCGCGCCTCGCGTTTCAAACAGATCGGACAGCATGCCAAGTTCAGTCAGTGTACGCTCATCAATGTTATCCAGGAATGAACTCCAGCTGCCGTTTAAGCTTTGTGAGAAAAATGCTTTATCAACGTGGCTTTTCCAGTGGTTTGAGTTGCCACGAAGGGTGGAAAAATTGTCTTCCCTTACCTGGATAATGCGTCCGGGCAGTGCCATAGCGTGTGCCAGCCGGGTGAGGAGATGCTGCTCTTCCCTGCCCTCAACCTGTAATATTTTTTGCCAGACTTCGCGACAATTATCTGCCCTCTGATATTTATTTCCTTGCTCAAGTAAATCCAGCAGTCTCTGAGCTGGATTATCAATTTTCAGTTCACTCATTCTTTTACTGTTCCGTCATTAATGCCTGCTATCATTTCACCCAGTCTTCCAGTTTCAGCCCCGGTACCCGCGCAAACTCTCTTGTATTATTCGTCACCAGCACGGCGCCGGCGGCGATGGCGTGCCCGGCGATCGCCGTGTCGTTCGGCCCGATTGGCGTCCCGGCCGTGGCCAGCATGGCCTTTATTTCGGTGGTGGCGTCCACCGCCGCCCGGTCCCAGGCCAGCACGGCATCGAGGCGGGTGCAGAACGCGTCGACCAGCTGCGCATGGCGCGGTGAGGCCTTCTTGCCAACAGCCCCAAAACGCATTTCGGCATAGGTGATCGCCGACACCACGATGCGGTGATTGCGCAGCACCGCCTGCTCAAGACGTTTGATCACGGCTTCCGGCTGCTCGCGCATGATGAACGAACAGATGTTGGTATCCAGCATATAGGTCTTGTTCACAGGTCAACGCGTCCCTCGTCACTGACAACGTCCTCACGCTCCGCCATAAAGTCCGGATCGGCCTTTTCCAACTGCGCGAACGAGCCCCAGGTCGGCCGGACGGGACGCAGGATGAGTCTGTCCCCTTCCCGGACGATCTCCAGCTCGCTCACTCCCTCAAAATCCAGATCGCGAGGCAGACGGATGGCGCGGTTATTGCCGTTTTTAAATATCGATACGGTTCGCATGATGTCCTCCTGGTGTTATGGCCTCATGGCCCATCAGCATAGGCTCAGTATAGGCGGACACAGGGCGCATGTATAGTGCAGGCATATGCAGATGTATGGTATATGTATATCTCTGGTACATGCAGATGTGTGGCATATGGACATGTACAGCCTATCCATTTTCTTTCGCTTTCCCGTCCAGATCCGTTTTCTGGCAGTCTCGGATCTCGCTGGGACCGATTCGGGGGTATTCGGTCATGCATTCTCTTTAATGAATGTTGTACCAGCCTGCACACAAACGAGAGTGACCTCCATGGGGTTGTCCCCGACAGACACGGTCTATACAGTCGATTTAACTGTGCATTCGTACAGTATTAATCAACGGAGATAGCCCATGCTTTTTAATGCAAATACCAAATTTACTTATCATTCACCGGATGATGGCGACAGCATGACGGTGACCGGCGATCCTCCCAGCCGACCTGGTCCTACTGGCCCCACAGGCAACGGGGGCGACAGCGGCGGTGGCAATACCGGCACTATCAATATGGTGATCATGAAGCCCGGTGATGTGAATACCTCCCGCTTTGGCAAGGTCATTATCAATGCCGAGGGCCAAGCAACGATGAACGGGGTCGTCATGAACTATGAGAATTCATCGTTAGTGAATGATGGTGCGGGCAGTGCAAGCCGCGTACTGAATTCCATCATCAATGCTGCCAAACCGCCGGCCGGCCAGAATTTTGGCAATAACGCCAGCATTTCGGATGGGCGCTATGCCGGCAAAAACCCGGCGGCAGACTATACCCTTCCGCTGGCTATCTTTACGGCGGTCCGTCGCGGCCAAATCCCCCCGGGCTTCTGGCTTGACAACAACAAGGTCATGACCGAGATCACGCAAAAATACGAGATCAACGGCGGCGGCAAAGGGAGTGATCGCACCGGGTATCGGAAATCCAATGTGGCCGTGCCTGGCCTGACCAATGCCTATCAGCAGTGGCAAAAAGAACAGCAAGACGCCGCCAAGCGTAAGGCGGACGAAGAAGCCCGACGTAAGGCGGACGAAGAAGCCCGACGTAAGGCGGCCGAAGAGGCGAAACGCAAGCAGGTTGAATGGGGTGCTCAGAATAATGAGCAATTGCAGCAGCGTAAACTTAATGAAGTACAGCAGCAAATTAACACGGCAAGTACAGAGAAGTCAGTTGCAGAGAGCCGCGCCACTGAACTTGAGAAGCAACTTCCAGCGCTAGAGGCTGAATGGGACAGGCTGATTGCGTTATCGAAAAAAGGAGGTAAGACATCTCAAGCGATACTTCGGGGCGATGCAGAGGATGCCGGTAATAAAGTCAATGCACACAAGGCTGCTATTGTATCGGCGCGAAATGAAGCAAACCTGGCACAGCAACGTATTGAACAGGCTCAGCGAGAAAAATTGGAGGCAGAAAAGCGGCTGAACGCCCTGCGAGCAGAGCGGCAGGCGCGGGAGGCTGAAGAAGCCAGGAAGAAAGAAGAGGAGGCGATGAAAGACGCCATCAAGACGACGGCGGACTTTTACAAGGAACTGACGGAGAAATTTGGCGAGCAGTCCGCCAAGGTGGCCAAAGAGCTGGCCGATGCGGCCAGGGGGAAAACGCTCAAAAATGCGGAAGAGGCGCTGAAGGCGTTTGAGAAGTACAAGGACGTGCTGAACAAGAAATTCAGCGTCGCCGATCGCGAAGCGGTGGCCAAAGCGCTGGAGTCGGTGCGCCGAGAGCATATCGCCCAGAACCTTGCCAAGTTCAGCAAGGCGTTCAACTACACGGGCAAGGTCATCGATGCCTACGATGTCTTCGTTGTCGAGTTGCCTAAAGCGATCCGGACGCAGAACTTCAGACCACTTTTCGTGAAGATTGAGACCATCGGGGCGGGCATGGCCGCCACGGCGCTGACGGCGTTTGCCTACAGCGTGATACTGGGTACGCCGCTGGGCATTTTTGGCTTTGCCATCATCATGACCTTGGTCAGCGTGATGGTTAATGAAAAGCTTGTGGAGAAGGTCAACAAAGCCGCCGGTATTTAACGTAAAGCAAGGCCGCTTACGCGGCCTTTTTATTTCGGAGGAACAGGGCAAGCAGATACAGGGCGCCCAGCGGCAGGGCCATGACAAAACAGAAGGCATAATACAGGATCAGCACCCCATTTTTGCCGATGGTATCGGCGAACAACCCACGGTGCCAGAATGCTTCACTGGTGAACTGCAGGGCGGCCGTTTCAATGGCTTTTTTGGCGCAGGGATACAGCAACAGACTCAGGATGGCGGCGACCAGAGAGAGTGGGACATTCACGCTGGGCTGGAAGATATGGATATAATAGAGCGCGATAAAAAAGTACGTCACGCCCCACACCTGACTTTTCCAATAATACGCTTTGGTCATTCTCGCCTCCCTGGGCACCGGTCCTTTTCATCTTTCTCGCTTGCCATCGTACCGGCTTTGCGGGCGATCAGCGAAATGGAACCCCGTTGCCATAGACCGAGTTGGTCGGCTTGGTGGTGAAGTTAATGGTAAATTCGCGATCCTTCACCGGCTGATCGCGTTCAAAGCGCCAGCTTTTCATGGCGGTCAGCACCGCCTCGTCAAAGACCCCGGCAGGCTTCGCCTGCACAATACGCACATGGCTGACCGTGCCGTCGTGCTCGATATCGTATTTCACCTTGACGACGCCACTGGTGCTTTTCGACAAGGCCTGTTCAGGATAAACAGGGGCGGTTTTGATGATGGCGTGGGGGGCCTGTGTGGCACCGATCGCCAGCGCCGGCGTCAGGCACAGTAACAGCAGAGCGGCAAACGTAGATTTTCTCATGTCATGATCCATTGGTTAAAAATGAGCGGTTGCTACAAGACCGCGCCTCGGCGATCGCCCCTAACTATAGGGCAAATCTGACAATATTGCGTTACTGCGGCGATCACAGATCGCCGTACAGCGCGGCGAAACATGCCGCCCCTGATAGCTGCGGGTGCGATCGCCGTCCTGACGCGCGCAGCAGGCGGCGCAGCTCGGCGAACACCGGCCAGCTGAAGGTCGACTGGAAGACAGTGCCACTGAGGTGCAGGGGCAGGCCGTCGTCGGTGCCCGGCGATTGGCTGTGTTACGCAGCCATTCATAGAGGGCTTCGCCACCGGAGAGGTTAATGTCGCGCGTGCGTATGGCGCCTTCTTCTTCCGCATATCGTCTGATACCGGCCAGCAGTTGGTCAACCGGGGCGTCGGAGCCTATTGGTTCGTCCGTGACGTAGTTTTCATATTCATCAAACTGATCCAGCGTCAGGTCAATGTAATCCCCGTTCAGGGCGACGATAACGTGGCCGTGAACAGTAGAACCCGTTGCCTTTCGAAAGGTTTCAGAAGCGTCCAGCTGTAGGAGGTACGGGCACAGCGTGTCATCATGATCCTTCAGGTACTTCGCTAGAAAATGGCTGGCCAGCTCGCAGCAGCCCCCCGGAAATCCCTGGACATCAGGGTACCATCGCGCCAGTTTACCGCACTCTTCCGGTGTATCACGGGCCAGCCTCAGCGCCCGGCGGAAAGCCTTCACGCGGGCCTCGGTTTCCGCTCTCATTGCTTCACCTTCCCGTCGCCGCGCGCCAGCGTCAGCAGTTCGGTCTGCAGGGTGCGAGTTTCCTCGCGCACGCCTTTCAGCTCGGCCTTGGTCTCCTGCAGCAGGCGATCGCGCTCGGCCACCACCTCGCGCAGCACCGCCAGCTCGCTCTCAAGCCGGGCCACGGTCGCCAGCGCGGCGTCGCGCTCCTGGTCAGCCTGGGCGATATCCGCGTCGGCCTGCTCACGCGCCGCTAGGGTGTCGGCGTCGGCCTGTTTCACGGCCGCCTGCCACAGCAGACCCAGTTGGCCGGTCAGCAGCTGCATCAGCTCTGCCGGCAGCGCCGGCGCCTGCTCCGCACGCTGTTCGCGCAGGCGGGCGCGGAACGCGCGCATCACCGGGGAGATGTGCGACAGGGAGCCGCCGCCGAGGTGCGCCCGCACCTGCTCGTTGCTCGGGTTCGGGGTGCCGGCGGCGATCAGGGCCGCGGCGGCGTCTTCAATACGGCGGAGAGTGTCCGGGGAGAGTGGGGTCATGGTCAGGCTCCGGTCTGTCGGGGAATGCCGTCATCGTACCCCTGGCGTAAAAAATACACAAAATACAAGTAATACATACAATACAGTACATCCCTACAGGTTGTCCTTTTTCACGGTCAGATCCGAAAACCGGGTCCCGGACCTTCTTCACCCCGCCCGGCGCGCAGTGGCACAAAAACACAGCATGTGCCACTCACTCACTGAGTTTTCTTCTATATGTTGTGCCCCCCCCCCCCCCCTACCCCGGGACCACCCACTCAGCACCGGAAAGCAGGGATTTGCTTCTTCTTTGTGCGTGGTACACTTCCGGAAAGTTGTCATAAGCCAGAAAGTCGGATCACCCGGAAACAGGCTTCCGGTAATTTAACATTGTGGTTATATGGTTGCTTATTATCAGGTTGGTGATTTTTACAGTGGGAAACTGCGAGGGCGATCATCGTCACTGAGGTGATGGTTGTGGTGATTGCGGGATTTGATAATTTTGTGGAAAGGACTGAAGAGGGAATAAGTGGACGAGCAGGAACTTTTTTGTGAGCTGAAGGATAGCGGCTACAGATTCGTGTGGTATCTCTGCGAACCTGGTATTGCCAATCCGGACGGGATCTCCCCTGATATTCATTTCATCGTTGATCTGAACGGGAAGGAACTGGCCCGCCGCTTAAACATCCATGAACAACCAGAAAATGGCTGGCGAATTGACTCCTGGCGCGCCAGAGATTTTAGGGGGCTGCCGGAAGGTGCTGTGAAGGTGGATTTACATCTGGTGTTAACCAGGCTCCTTATCGGAGAAACGGGGTCCATGTTTTCGCAGCCCTTTTTCCTATCCGCAGAGAAGTGATCATAATGGTGGGCGGGATTTTGTACTCAATAAGGAACACTCATGGGTGACTGGTTTATTGCCACTGAGGGCGTGAAGATCGTCAAAGACAGCGCCGGCCTGTGGCCGCAGATCATCACGGCGGTTTCATCCGCCGGCGCGGCACTGGGCGGTGTGTACCTGGCCCACTACTTTACCCGCCGGCGTGAGGAAAGAGCAGTGGCGGCGAAGCAGGCCAGTGAGCGGCTTTTTATCGCCACTGAGCTGGTCTTCCTGATTGAGCAATTTGTAGAGGGCTGTGCTGGAGTTGCTACCGATCACGGTGACGTGAACTCCAAAGCTATCACGGTTCCGACAATATCTGTTCCTGTCCTCGACTATTCAGCTGTTGCCGGGGACTGGCGGGTGTTACCCGCAAAGCTAATGTACCGTATTAGGGAGTTGCCGGTGATTCAGGGGGAGGCTGATCGGACTATTCATTCTGCAGAGCATATTCCCCCCGACTTTGATGAATTTTTTGAGGCACGGCAGTACCAGTATACCCGTCTCGGACTCAAGGCCATCATCCAGGCCCGGCGACTGAGGCAGTTAGCGGGCCTCCCGCATACCCGTCTTGATGCGACCCCCTGGTCGGCCCAGAACGTCCTCTGGAAAGAATGGCGGGAGGAAAGAAAACGGCGCCGCGTTCAGGCTGTTCTGATGGCCCAGTCGCTGGCGGCGTTATCGATCGAGGAAAAGGCATGAGTATCTCGTCCCTCCCTGCCCTGCCTGGCTCGCATTCAGTAAATCCGGCACCGTTGCCCGTGGCTATCGATTACCCGGCCGCACTGGCGCTCCGGCAGATGGCGCAGGTTCACGACGACTACCCCAAATACCTGCTGGCGCCGGAGATCAGCGCCCTGCTCCATTATGTGCCTGATTTGTACCGAAAAATGCTGATAGCCACCCTGTGGAATACCGGAGCCAGGATCAACGAGGCGCTGGCACTGACGCGCGAGAACTTCTCACTGGCGCCCCCTACCCGTTCGCGCAATTGGCCACGCTCAAGCAACGCACGGAAAAAGCCGCCCGAACTGCTGGCCGACTTCCGGGGGGCAGCTCAGCACACCGCCTGGTACCGCTGTCCGATCCGCAGTACGTCGCGCAGTTGCAGACGATGGTGGCCACGCTGAAAATTCCGCTGGAACGTCGGAATCCCAAAACGGGTCGCATGGAGAAGGCGCGACTGTGGACGATCACCGATCGGACGGTACGCAGCTGGCTGGCGGAGGCCGTGGAGGCTGCAGCGCGCGACGGTGTGACGTTCTCGGTACCTATCACCCCGCACACCTTCCGCCACAGCTACGCGATGCATATGCTCTATGCAGGCATTCCGCTCAAGGTACTGCAGGCGCTAATGGGTCACAAGTCGGTCAGCTCGACGGAGGTGTATACGAAGGTGTTTGCGCTGGATGTGGCGGCACGGCATCGGGTGCAATTCTCGATGCCGGAACTTGACGCCATTGCCATGCTGAAAGGAACATGATTGCATTACTAACTAAAAACCAGCGGAGTAGGTTCTCCAATGGTTCTTCTTAGCAAGAAGGGAATTAATTTGATGAGTGAGATAAATACTCCACGAGACGTGAAAAATGCCCTTAAAGCGATAGATATTGAGCTGCTGGATCAGCTAATAAGGCAAAGCCTGAGAGAGGAAAGGACTTACCCTCTTCAAACCCTCCAGCTTTACAGGTGCGGTTCGTATGTGGCCCGAGAATTATCAAACTTTGAAAATGCTGTCTCTGCTCATGGCAGGGCTAAATCCACGAAAAAGCGCGAAGAAACGGGGTACTCAGCCCGTAAAGCTGGCGATAATTTATCCTTTGCAGTAAGTCAGATGAAATCGAGGGTAGATGTGGAAGAAGTCGACGCACTGCTCTTTGGCATCGACGAGCAAATTCTATGGCCACTTCATTTTAGTGAACGTTTGACGGTTAGGGTTTGCTACCACTGGCGCCGGTCTGTAGAGGATGACTGGTCATACGGCTGCATCACTTTTCTACACAATGCTGACTTGCGGCCGGATTACTCATCCCCACATCCGGCCCGCAAACTCAGTGCGGCTAAACAAGAGCAAAATAGGCAAAGTGAGTTGTCTCATGAGTGGGAGCATCTAAAATCGCTAGGGCTCCAATCAGTGCAGCAATATTTTAGAGAAGGGAGAGACGGTGCATTGATCCCTGACTCGTATCAGACAACGACAGGTAGGCTGAATAATTTTAGCGCCGTGACAGCCTCTGATCCTCTATGTATCTGCTCTGTGTTTTTCTGTCAAAACCGTGCCTGACTTTGGTTGTTTAATAGGTTGACCGATCACCGGCACGTATTATTTTCCGTGCGCCCTGCCCGCCCGGCGGCGATAATTTACCCTAGGGCAGAACGGAGACGTTGGGAAAAACGGATTTTTGAGCAGATTTGAGAGAAATTGCGCTACGTGAAATCTGGAAAACTTTCAGGGGTTGTCCAGTCGACAGTTTTTACGTAGCGTGATCCATGATACTTAAAGGAGAAAAGCTTGATGGCAATCGCATTTGTTGTAATTTTTGGGATCAGTTTAGTCCTCTCCCTTTTTCTGCTATTCCGGAGGGGCATTTCCCTGGCAGCTATGGCACGCGTTATTTTTTCTATAGCCGGGCTTGCTGCTGTGTTGTCCACTAACCCTCCCTTGTGGTGATGCGCGTGAACATAACGGTTGATAGAAAGTTTCGCATGCGAAACTTTCAGGGATATCTGTAGACAGATCGTACATAGCAGGTTGACTATAACAACAGGAAACGATTCATGTTAATAGCAATTCTTAGCGGTGAATTTGCTGTTTTCGCGGTTACTTTGTTCTGGGGAATCAAGAGAGGCTTTCCAGGAATAGTAGTTATTTTTGGGTTGATAGTTGCCATGCTGATGCTTATGACATTTGCTATGTACGGTAGCCGGTAGCCGGTAGCCGGTGCATGGCAGTTTCGCATGCGAAACCAACCTGATACTCGAAACCTCTCGAGGAGGTCTTATGTCAGTGCCTGTTATTGGATTTTGTGTGTTTTGTGTTGGGATGCTCGTTATTTACATAGATTGGCACAAACTTGGAGGTGCCATTTCAATCATGGGGTTGGCAATTTCGCTCTATAGCCAATTTAGATGAGTTTGCTGAAATGACAGAGTTTCGCATGCGAAACTATGAGGAGGTATTGCAATGACGACTCGGTTACAGGAATCATTGGTCTTGCTGGGGTATGAAAAGGTTGATCAGTTAACGATTAAAAGCAATCTGGTTCACGCGGTCCTGAACTTTGCTGAATGGCAGCAGGATGAAGAGCTCGAGTCGCTATGCCGGCAAGAAATCGCAAAAATTAAAACCGCAGCGGCGTGGCAAAATCTGAAGTAATATGAGCAAACTTCTGATCCATTACCCTTCTGCTGGGAGCGTCATTCCGTCGTCACAGATGATAGCGCCTCAAGACTACCAGCGCGCCTTGGAATTGCGTCAGATGGCTATGACGTATGATGACCTTCCAAAAGAACTGTTGGCGCCGGAAGTCGCCGCACAGCTGCATTATGTTGAGGAGTGGTCGCAGCATGCGTTTATCAATTTGCTGTGGAATACCGGGCCGCGCATCAATGAATCATTGGCAGTATGTCGCAGAGATTTTCGTCTTAATGTGACCATGCCCCATGTTATCTACCGCACGGCTAAACAGCGACGTGCTGGCCCTGAGCGGCCGAAGAAAGGTAAGTCGGCGCATTGTACCGTACCCCTTACTGACCCGTTATTTGTTGACGAGCTACGTCGACTGTTTTCCAGCACCAAATAACAATTCGAGATCAATCCCGAGAGCGGTGAACGCCCCCCTTACCTATTTGGCAAGTGAGTGATCGAACTGTGCGGAACTGGCTTACGAAGGCGCAGGAGCGTGCCTGGCGAGATGGTGTGCGATTTAGCCTACCGTTGACCCCACATGTTTTTCGTCACAGCTACGCGATGCATATGCTTTATCAGGGAACACCGTTGAAAGTGTTGCAGGCACTGTTAGGCCACGAAAAGCCTGAAAGCACAGAGGTCTATACCAAGGTCTTTGCCCTCGATATGGTCGCCAGTCACCAGGTCCAATTTACGCTGCCAGCTCAAGACTCCCTTGAAATGGTTCGCGCAGCCCGTGCCCTGGTCGCAAAGAACTAACGCGCTACGCTTGTTAACCATGGCATACCAACGAACAGATTCCGTTGGTATACCGTGGTTCGTATTAAGTTTCGCATGCGAAACTGACATTCTTGTTTTTACTCTCCCTTGGCGCGCCTGCCACATAACGCATAAACCATCATTTGATAAATATCAATATCAATATCAATATCAATATCTTTATTGATATTGTAATTTGTGGGTGTTATTATCATTGGACTGATAGCGGAAGACCGCTATTGACCCTCGGCGAAATGCCATACTCACAGGAGAATGCCATGCAGCACAATGCACTTGTTGGCCGACTGATGACACAGCCCGTCATGGTCGTTAAAGACGACACCCAGTATTGCCGCTTCGCGGTTGCCGAGCTGAGAAAGCGCGGCGGTAATCAGACTAAACTCGAATTCATCGCTTTTGATTATGTCGCTAAGCACATCACCGAAAATTGCCTGGTCGGGGATACTGTGTCTGTGGACTTCACGATCACAAACACCATGTATGAAACCGATGGGGTTAACCACCACGGTTATAGTTTCCAGGCCACCTTGGTGGAATTCGTTGCTGCAGGTAAGCAGCGCAGAGAACAACAAAATAATCGCGCTGGCCGCAGCGAATAATTGTCTCAGTTTCGCATGCGAAACCTTTGAATAGGAATCATAAGATGGCTGCAAAAGTAATCACGATTTGTTCCCAGAAAGGGGGCATTGGCAAAACCTTCGCCACGACAGAAATCGCCGCTGAACTGCAGCGCCGTAGCTATCGTACCTGTGCCATTGACGGTGACTGGATGAGTGCGCTGACGTCCCGCCAATTTCCTGACGGGTTGCCGCTGGAAATCGATGCAAACCCAACGGGCCGGCAGCTAACGCCAGGGCTGGCACACGTTAACCGTATCTATGGTGAAGACCCCTTCGAGCCGCTACGGCTTTCTGATGGGCGTGGCTTTATGGGGGCGACGGAGGAGCTTAACGATATCAACAACCGTAACTCCGATTGTATTTATGACTTCCGGTCCCGCTTCGCAGAGCTGCGTGAACAGTTTGATTATATCCTCATCGACTCCTCACCAGTCTGGTCAAACTTGCTGATGGCCAACCACCTTGTCGCTGACTATTTACTGGTTCCAACACTGCTTGAGAAAACATCCAGATTAGGTGCCGAAAAACATCTGCGGACCCTGAAAAAAATCAAAGAACGCTATAATCCGGACCTGAAACTGCTGGGGATCGTCGTCACTCAGGCAACGGTGGCCAACTATAAAAAAGACGTTTTAGAAGGGCGCTATGCGACCGTCGACACCGAAAACCTGAAGATGATATTGGAAATTCTGGAAGAAAATGGCTTCGGTTCTGAACATCTTTTGGAGATCATCCCTTATGTTCAAACCAAAGTGCGCGAAGCCATTGAGCTTAATTTGACCATGAAAGAATACGCCCCAGGCAGTCCACTCGTAACGCGGTACGACGCGTTGGTTGATACCATCATTGCACGGACGGGAGGCTGATCCGATGGCCAAGAACTTTAAAGATGCGATGCGGAAAAGACGGGAAAACTCAGCCCAGCAAACACAGGCTGAGGCTCCGACACCGGAGCGCGAATTGGAGCTGCCTCATGAAAACCTCAACCAGCAGGAGCTGAAGGTCAACAGGTCGGAACAAGAGCCAGCAGGGCAAATTATTCGTGTGTCGATAGACGACGTTTATGCGCTCGCGCAGGTACGTCCGGAGGAAGACTTTGAGGAAGAGACCATTGAAGGTATGAAGCAAACCTACAATGAGGTGGGCATATTAACACCTCCTCGATGCTTCCCTCGAGACAAGCGTGGTTATCGTATCTGGATGGGGGAAACTCGCTGGCGGTCGGCCAAGTCGCGTGGTGACACATTTATCGATATCTATGTTGGTTCACCACCAGAAAACGAGGCCAAGCGTATCTATGGCCAGCTGATCGAGAACTTGCATCAATCAGGGTTGAAACCCCTGGCGACGGCAATTCAGTTACAAGAGTTGCGGGATGTTCATGGTGAAACTCAGGATTCAATAGCCCGCAGACTGGGTAAACCGAAAGCCCTCATCAGCAAGTACTTTAGGCTGGTTGCTGCGCCAGCGGTGATCGTCTCTCTGTTGAAAGACAACATCACCAAGGATATCGATCTGGTCTATACGTTATGCCAAATCAATGACCTCAGTCCGGACAGTGTCGAAAAGTTGGCCAAGTTGGCGCGTGATGGAAAGCTGACGCGTCAAACCGCGATTAAAGAGCTGAACGTCCTCAAAGGCCGCCCGAAGAAAGGCACTCAATTGCCGGCTAAATCGAGTAACGAAAGCACAGGAAAAGCGGGGAACACGACAGAGCAGCTTTCGGGAGTACCAACAAGGGGTATCGGTCTCTCTCCAACATCACAGGATTTGCAGCAGTCTCAGACAGAAGATAGCCAGCAACGGGCAATTGAAAAGGGCGAAAATGTCAGTTTCCCCGCGAAGGTTACGCGCGTATTGGTGAAGTTCGAAGAGAGCGAAGGGTACTTGCTGACGGATAAGGTTCCTGAAGAGTTTGGCCAGCTATGGGTCGAATTGCCGATTGGCGAGATGTGTGTTGATGCCACCGACATCTCAATCCTTGGCATCAAAGAGGTATAAATGAGCAAAGCGCTGTTTGCTAACCAGGCCGATCAGTTTTTATCTGTCATTGTTAAAACATGGGTTATGCGTACTACCTTGACGTCTGCCGAAGCGGCAGCCGTTCTTGTAGCAACAGCCATTCAACATGGCTTCCTGCGTGACCGTGTACGGCCTTTGCTTGGAAATACACTCAATGATTGGGGAAAGAACAATAGCGCCCCACGATGGGCTATGCAGACCGCTATGGCCTTGTTGCTCGCAGATGAATGGCGTCCAGGGACACACGCTGAGTGGGCTGCATTTGCAGCGCTGTTTGTCATGACGCTCAATGCCGAAATGCTCGAGCAGGCACTGGAGGCTTTGCCGGTAGGAATGGATAAGGATATCGCGGCAGGGTGGATCTGCGCGGCCACTGAAAATGCTGCGAGAAACCACGACAGGAAAAATCGGCGATGAAGACGTTTACAGAAATAGAAGAAGCCTTGTCTAAAACCGGACGCCGTACTTATGCCGGTGCCGTACTGGCCTGTTTGCTCGACGCTTATGACCAGGGCAAGACGGAACTGGAGAAACGTGAAGTTGTGGTGCGAACCGGCATTGCAGAAACCAATATCGCGGCTGTCGCTCGACGACTTGAAGAGCAGGGCATCATTGAGATCCTTTACTGGGATACCAAAGCAGAAAACCCGTTTTTTTCGAGTTTACGTAACGGCCCCTGGTCGATACCGTACTATCGGTTAACACCGGCGGTTCTGCAGCTACACCACCGAGGGTAAGCCAATTTGAAAGTTTCGCATGCGAAACTGTAATGAGGACCAGTAGAGCGTAAAAGGAGGTCCGTGTGAAACTGGTAACGAAGAAAGCGCCTCGTGGGCGGTTATTCCGTGAGTTATCTGCAGAGGAAGCCCGTGCCGTAGGCAATGTCTGTGGCCTGGGGCAGGTGCATTCGCTGGCTGAAAAACAAATGGCCGAAACGGTACTCAGATCCATGCGTGATCAGGATTTGTGGCTGGCATGCGATTGCAAAACCACCTTAGAAGATCGTCCGCTTAACACGGCCAGGAATCTTGATGGCTCAATATTCCTCGTGAATTTCAGCGGAGAACACCGCGCAGATTGTCCATTGCATCGGTCAAAACGAGACGATGACAATACAGGGCCTCGCGGCAGCCGACGCAACGCCGGTGTCATGCGTATTGATTTTCGGTCTTTCCTGCCGCGAGACGATCATGGTGCGCGTATTTCGGCGCCGACAAATACGGATAACCCCAGTACTGACAAAATCAGTCGGCGCCGAGTGCCCGCGCTTGCACGCCTGTTGCTGACCCTGATCGACGCTGCCGAATTAAACCGCATAACTCTGGTTTATCCTCAGCCGGCAAGAACGAAGACCCAGTCGCTCAATGCGGTGAAGTTGGTCACAGAACTTGAGCACTTTGCCCAGGGGCGGCCACTCAGTGAAATTGTCTTCTTTGACCCTTGGGTTAAACAAAACCGGCTTGAAGAACGTATGCAGGCGTTGGAAACCGACGGTAAACCCTGGCCTGCAGGACGCGTACGAACGTTTTACCAAATCCTTTTCTCTGAGCATGTGACTCAGGATGAAGTGGTGTTTTCAAATCAATATGGGCCCACGGTATTCCAGCCAGAAAAGCGTGTAAGCATCAACGGTGAGGTCGATGGCCATCGTGGTAAATATTGGGTGATCCTGATGTACCAGCGTAATGACGCTGGCACCGTGGTATGCCGCGATGCGTATGCGCATGCACTCTTCGACTATACCTGCCCGGTACCGGTCGACAGCAACCTTGAGCGGACAACGGTCACATCCGTAATAACAGCCGGTAAATGGCTGCAGAGTTCGGGTTATGAAATAGCCCTGAATAAGCCTCTCTTCGATATCAAGGTGAACTTCGATCAGGAGGAAGGATTCGTACTCCCTGACTTCATATTGACCGTAACGCACCCAGGGAGGATGAGAACCACGGAGCTTGTGGTTGAAACAATGGGCTACACCGATGACGATTATGTTGAGCGCAAGGCCAAGCAACATGAAGGTATGTCAACGTTGGGCCTGTTAGTTAAAGATCCACCGTCTTGGCCAGAACCGGCCACAAAACCTAATGCCTTCGCCCGGTATTTGTATGGTCGAATCCCGCATTTGAAATAGCACTTCAATGACATGAGGTTTGTATGTTCAAAAACACAGTAATGCGTTTTGTACGTAAAGTGGCGCTCGATGACCATAATTACCAGAAGCCGAGCGCGATTGCTCTGGTCGGGCTTTGGCGGTCTGCATTGATACTCTGTGGTTTGACGGGACTGGGAATGATGAGCCTATCGGTTTTAGTTTACCTGGATCTGCATCCGGGTATTCATCTTGAGCAACCGTGAGTTGACATCTGCTATGCAAGTCACAGTATCGATGTTTTCTTTCCTCGGCAGCGGCTGGTATGCCTTCAAGCACTATCGGCGGGCGAATACACCAACCTATTTTTACTGCCCACGACCTGATTAGGGTGTCGCTCCGCCCTCTAACAGGCGGCGGTCGCCGTTGGCATACCTCTGTTTATTCTCCTTTAAGGCCCAATGGGGGCCAAGCTGAAAAATGCGACATATCTAACCAACATTCTCCCCCGTGTCATCAACAGCCCCTTCAGCAATGTGATATTCTTAGCTCGTTGAATGTTGTCCTATCTTACCAGTCATGTTAGGGAGCGTTATCGTGAACAAAATGAAAGTATTGGGCGCAAGCTGTGCCCTGCTGGTTTCTGCGTCGGTTCTGGCTGACGGGCAGGACATCTCTATTCAGGGAAAGCCACTGCAGGTGGTGACGGCTGATGGAAAAAACCATTCGCTGACTACGTGTGGCGACTACCTTTCTTTGCAACAGAATAAGCAGCAAATCACTTCTATTACCGGACTGTCCGATCGCGATTATGTCGAAGCACAAGACTCGCTGATCCAGTGCAACATTCAAAATTATGTAAAACAGCATCAATATGCACCAATCACTAGCCCTGCAGTGCCGAGTATTCAACAAGTGGTGGCTCATTTTCCGGCCAGCACTGCGCTGGTAGTCTCGGATGATGAGGCTACGGCGCTCAAGACCAAAGGACGGGGTAAAACGCTGCAGGAATGGACTCTCAGTCTGAAGTTGAAGGATGACCGGATGGTCTCGGACAAGGAGCAGGTTGCCTATACCGTCAGCCAATATCAGACATTCAAAAATTCGCAGGGGCAGTCACTGACATTCATCACCTTGGGCTCTGGGGTAACCGGCGGTACTTTAAGGGCATTGTCTACCTACCGTATCAACGACATGAAAGGTAAAGTTTGGACAGTAATTCCCGTCACTGAAAACACGCCACTGTAATGATGAAGCCCCCGCTTCCGGGGGCGATAGCTTTCAGTTAACGGGCGTTTAGCAGCTGATCCCGCGTGGCATTGTTTCGATTATCACCGATGCCGGTTCTGTGAGACTCTGCTGCAGCAGCAGCCCAGTCACGGCGGTTAATGGCATCGTTAAATCGCGGGAAGTTGTTTCGCAATCTTGAGATACTGACTAGTCCTGATATAGGTTGACACTTTTCAGCCGGATAACGCCCGATGAACCTCATCGGGCGTTTTATATTTTAGCGACAGGTGCGGCCGCC
>NZ_JANUEI010000013.1:0-26199 GCF_024809915.1 Serratia sp. BIGb0234 | reverse complement strand
AATGGCAGAATGAAACATGGTTGAATCGGGAGCGGGAAACCCTGGCTGCTTGAATCAACTGAGGCGACAACTACCTTGACACGCACCGCTATCCTGTCCAGCACCCGCACAACCCGCTGCGCCGGGATATTCAGGTCAATTTCTATGGCCAGAGCCTCGTGGTTAAAATCATCCACGACGTTGAAAGTCCGAAAACGTCGGCCACATGTCAGCGCGTCGTGCATAAAATCAATCGACCAGCTCTGGTTAAGTGCTGCCGGCGTTGCCAGCGGAGCTGGATTGCGCACCGGCAGACGTTGTTTCTCCTTGCGGCGAAAATTGAGTTTCAACACGCAGTAAATCCGGTGAACACGCTTATGATTCCAGGCGTTACCCTGCCTGCGCAGCACCTGAAAAAGCTTCTTAAATCCGTATCGCGGATAGCGTTCTGCCAGTTCAGTCAACGCCAGGATCACCGGTTCATCACGCCGGGTATCGGGCTGATAAAAATACACCGTCCTGCTCAGCGATATTGTCCTGCATGCCTGGCGGATGCTCATGGAAAATTGTGCAGTCAGATAGCTGACAAGCTCCCGCTTTATCGCTGGTTTTAAAGCTTTTTTTCGATAACGTCCTTCAGCGCCCGGCATTCCAGACTCAGATCGGCAAACATCTGCTTCAGACGACGATTCTCGTCCTCAAGATCTTTGATTTTTTTGATATCAGCGGCTTCCATCCCGCCATATTTCGCCTTCCAGTTGTAGTAGCTGGCTTCGGAAATAGCGGCCTCGCGGCACACATCTTTGACGGTGCGCCCGGCTTCGACAGACTTCAGAACGGCGATGATCTGGTGCTCGGTGAATCGGATCTTACGCATAGCGATCTCCACAGGTGACATAATCAGTATGTCGGAAGATCTCTAAAAGTGAATGTCGCGGATTACAGGGATGCTTACAAATTCCATCAGTCATTTCCCTGGAGTATTAAAAGTATTTTATGAAGGAAGTTTTGAATTTGTACCCAGGAACTCCAATGCGGCTCGATAAAGCTTGAACTTGTCTTCATCTGGTGTGCTTTCCATTTCGATTACAATCTGAGAGAGAATGTTTTCTGCGCTGATTCTCATTTTTTTTACAAGTAAAATGACAACGCAGTGACCTATTATTAATTCTATGCTTTTTAGTTTATGTATCTCATCTTGGCTAAGGTAATTTACACGCATAACGTCTCCGATAGTGAAAGTTAATTTTGTGGGTTTTGTGGAAATATAAACAATATGACTTGATTGGAATTGAGATATTAATCGTTTGAGTAAGTGAAAGCGTAAGCTATGGCTTTGATAAAGCATCATCCTTGGTTAAGTTAACTATCCAAATGTGGTTGCAGTAATGCTTCGAACCACGAATGAAAAACAGCCATGCGTCGGGAACGTTGGCGACGGTGCGGATAAATAAGCGATATCGGCATTGGGGCGGCGCGATAGTCTGACATGACCTCAATCAGTTCTCCTGAACTCAGAAGGTGCTGAACATCGAAGCGGGGGATCTGTATCAGCCCCAGGCCAGCCAGGCAGCAAGCGATATAACTTTCAGCATTGTTCACTGCAACCTGGCTGGGTATATGGAGATTATGTGTATGGCCATTATTTGACTCATATTCCCAGGGTAACTCTTTACCTGTTTTGGATGAGGTGTAACCGATGGCCCAATGCCCTTGGGTGAGATCGCTCGGTTGGGATGGTAGCCCGTGTTCACTGAGATAAGCAGGGCTGGCGCAATTGATCAGAGCGATATGGCCGAGAGCGCGGACGACCAAACTGCTGTCGTGCAACGCGCCCACACGGATGGCGCAATCCACACCTTCCTGCACCAAATCGATAGCCCTGTCCGCCGATCCGAGAACCAGCTGTAATTGCGGGTGGCGACGCAATAATCCTGGCAGCGCCGGGGCAATCAATCGGCGAGCAATGCGGCTTGGGACATCAATAGTCAGCTTGCCGGAAACCTGGCATTGACTGAGCTGAAATGACTGGTCGATGTCTTCCACTTCGGCCAGCAAGGGGCGCAGGCGTTCGAGCAACTGTTCGCCGTCGGCCGTCAGTCGCACCTGACGAGTTGTACGGTGTAGTAGCCTTACGCCCAGCTGCGATTCTAATTGCTGGATGGCGGCGGAAACCGAAGCGCGCGGTATATCGAGTGCATTGGCGGCTCGGACAAAGCTTCCCATTTCTGCTACCTGCACGAATACGCGATATTGGTTGAACCTGTCCATCTTTATATCTCGTTGTTATTTTTTGAAAAGTGCAAATTCGCTATTTTCTATCAGTCTCTGGGAGGGGCGGGATTTGCAGAATATAACCCATCCTTTTTTCAGTATGAAATGCAGCTAGCGCAGTTGCTGCTAACCTGCGAATCCGCCTGCATCGAGAAAGACCTGCTCTTGTGCTGTAGTTTCGCGTAGCAGCAGTCGATTACGATGCGGAAAGCGCCCAAAACGTCGAATAATATCGCGGTGTCCTTCAGCATGCGAGCGCTCAACTGCGCCCAATTGAGCGTTTAGTGTGACAGAAAGATCCTGATCAGCCAGCGTTTCAGAGTGGGCAAACGGAAGACAAAAGAACAGGCGCAGAGCAGGTTCGACAGTATTCATATATCCCTTCTTGATGGCTATGAGTGCAAAATGCCGCGCCAGTCCATCCGTCGCATACATGTGGCTGGTATTACGAAAGGCATTTCGAGGAAACTGATCGAGTAAAATCACCAGTGCCAGCGCGCCTTCAGGTGTGTTTATCCAATCGTCATGTTCACGTCTGGCCACAGCCAAATGCAGGGCCCAAAAGCGTTCGCGGAAATTTCCGTCAAAAGCCGGGTCTTTGCTGAACCACTGGCTGGGGCCGACATGCCGCCAAAACGTCACGACATCACTCGCTCGTTGTACCACTTTGGCGGGGACATTGTTGTGCTGACATAACGTTGTCGGCATAGGGACTAATCCTTCTTCGCTTTAATTACCGCATTACCCTGAATCATCGATTTACCGGCATAAATGCCACCAGAGATTTCCATGGCCAGGCGATCGGTATCTTTGCGACGTAATTCAGCCACCAAATCGGCTGCATCCTCAGGCGAAGAACCCAGTGTCAGCAGAGCCTCGTGCCCAAAAGCCATGGCGGATTCGAAAGTAACCCGGACCTGGTAATCCACATTCGCCTTGATTAATTCAATCGCATGTTCTCGATCATGTGCGCGCGCCAGTACCCGGGCGTGAGGGAAATGCGTTTTGGCATGCTCGACAATCATCGTGGTTGCCCGAGGATCGTCGATGCATATCAGAATGGCCCGGGCGTGATGGGCTCCGGCGGCATGCAGGACATCCGCGCGCTCGCCATCACCATAGTACACTTTGAAACCGAATTCCTCTGCGTCGCGCGCGACCTGCGGTTGGCGATCAATGATGGCAATATCCGCACCCATGGCCAGCACATGTTGGCTCACGATCTGCCCAAAACGGCCGAACCCGATGATGAGGACCGAGTTGGATAATGACTCCGGCCGTTGGGCTCCTGCCAATGAGTCGCCGGGAACGGCGCGCCAACGTCGATGCAGAAGTACTGCCAGCGGTGTCAGGGCCATCGACAGTACGACGATGGCGGTCATGTTGGCATTGACCTCTGTGGGTAATGCGCGGTTGGCCAATGCAGCGGCGAAGAGCACAAAGGCGAATTCTCCCCCCTGAGCCATCAGCACGGCGCGCTCCAGCGCGTCGGCATGTGAACTCTTCGTCAGTCGCGCCACGCCATAAATGCACAGACCTTTAATCAACATCATCGCCAGAACGCCTGAGATAATGAGGGGCCAATTACGCGCGACGACCGCCAGATCCAATGACATCCCGACACCGAGGAAGAACAGCCCCAACAGCAGACCCCGGAAGGGATCAATATCGGCCTCTAACTGATGACGAAAGGTGGATTCAGACAGCAGTACACCGGCCAGAAATGCGCCCATGGCCATGGACAAACCGCCTAACTGCATGAGCAGCGCCGCGCCGAGCACAACCAATAATGCGGCGGCAGTCATCACTTCCCGTGCTTTGGCATTGGCCAATATACGAAACAGCGGATTCAACAGCCAGATGCCGGCGGCGAACAGAGTGGCCAGCGCGCCTGCAGCGATAGCGATGTTCATCCAGATTGTGTTGGGCGGCGATGAGGATGAGCCAGCCGGCGCGATGAATGCGACCAACGCCAGCAGGGGCACGATCAGCAGGTCCTCGAACAGCAGTACAGCGACAATTTTTTGTCCGCGAGGCGTGGCGCTATCACCGCGTTCCCCCAAAAGCTGCATAACGATCGCGGTAGACGTGAGGACGAAGCCCATCCCGCAGATGAAGGAGACGGCCAATGAAAAACCGAAGATGAGTCCTATGCCGCTAAGCAGCAGACCGCAAATCAGTACTTGCAGGCTACCCAGGCCAAAAATGTCACGCCGCATGTTCCATAAATGGGACGGACGCATTTCCAGGCCAATGATAAATAGAAACATCACGACGCCAAGTTCAGCCGTATGCAGGATCGTTTGGGGATCATTAAAAAGGCCCAGCCCGAAGGGGCCGATAACCAGGCCTGCAGCCAGGTAGCCGAGCACGGAACCCAGGCCCAGACGTTTGAATAAGGGTACGGCCACTACGGCTGCACCAAGCAATGTTACGACCTTGAGCAGATCGCCGGCGCTGCCGTTTGCTAACGCTTCAGACACGGGAGTACTGCCAGAATGCAATACCGGCCACGATAGCGGGCACGGCAAAAACCAGCAACAAGATGGGCAATTCCGCACGCAGGCTGTAGCCTGCGTGCACAACCCCCACCCACATATTGATCACCGATATTGCCAACCAGGCTGGCACGAAGCATTTGGCTGCCAGCGCCATACCTGCGGCGCTGGCTCCCCAAAGCCAGCCGAACAGGACAAATATGCCTAAAAGAAGCAGGCCGCCACCAATAACCATGAGTACATGCATTCCATTTTCTCCTTTCCCATTGACGGGGTTCAAACCCAACGGACCGATCGTTGTGCCTATTCATGGCTTAACGTTCGTCGAGTGCTTCCAGTACCCATTCGGCGGTGATTGCGCTGCTGTATTGTTGCTGGCCTGTGATTAGCCGGCCGTCGCGAATAGCGAAGGGTTCGTTGGCCGCACGGCACAGGAATTGGGTGTTCGGTAGCGCGGCGGCTTCGCTCTCGATCGTATATTCGTTGAGCGTCATGCCGAAGGTCCGGTTGATTTGCTCTTCTTCCTCATTGGTAAAACCCGTCCACTTTTTGCCCTCGGCCAGCAGCCGTCCATTTGACAGACGTGTCCACAGCAGTAGCGCAGAACCGTGGCAGATCAGTGTGACGATCTTGCCCTTCTCGTAGAAATCGGCGATCAGCTTGTGTAACGCCTGGTCATCCTTGAACGTCAGCAGCGGGCCGCCGCCGCCAGCGACCCAGACTGCATCGTAATCGGCTACGTTCACGGTGCTGATGGGCAGTGTGTTCTTCAGCATCGCCCCGAACGTGGCGTGGTGCACGAAACCCAGGCTGATGAGATCGTTGGCATAAGCGCCGTCTGGCGTACGTGGGTCGCTGTGTATATCGAACATCACCTCACCGCCTTTTGGAGAGGCAAGATCCACTCGATGGCCGGCTTCGATGAACATAAGGAAGGCGCGGGTCATCTCTTCAGCGAAGAAACCGACCGGGAAGCCTTTGAGTTGAGCGGTGTTGGAGACGATGGAAAGAATGCGTCTCGGTGTGTGTTTCTTGCCCAAGCGGGTTTCGACTTTCAGATCGGATATCGACATGTTGAGCCCTCTGGGTGGGTTTAACGGCGGTGGTGGTCATTATCTCAATAAACGGTCATCCGCAACGTTAATGCGGCGACCGTCGGTATAGCTGCTGAATATCGGCAGATTATTTAGTCGTGTAACCACCGTTGATGAGAATGGTTTGACCAGTGATCCACCACCCGTCGCTCACCAGATGGCGAATGAAAGGCACCACGTCTTCGATATCGGTCAGGCCGGTTTTGCTGAAAGGCGAAAGCGCTGCTGCGGTTTTGTGATACGCCACAGCGTCGGCACCTTCTGCAGGGTAAAAGAAGGGTGTATCCATTGGACCTGGTCCCACTGCGGTCACCGAAATACCGCGTTCGCCGAACTCCTTGGAGGCCGCCCGGGTGAAATGCTCTACCGGGGCTTTGGTGCCTGCGTAGGCGGCGTAGAAGGGGGTATAAGCGCCAAGGAGCGAGGTGACTACCGTACAGATTTTACCGTTGTCGTTGAGGTTTTTACCCGCCTCTTTGAGGAAAAAGAAAGCGGTTTTTGAGTTGACCGATGTCATCTCGTCGTATTCTGTTTCGCTGATCTCCGCCATTGGCTTTTTGAGCACTTTGCCGACGGTGTTGATAGCGATATCCGGTTTACCAATGGCGGCAATGGTATCGGCAAAGAGTTTCTCGACGGCATCCGCGGTCGTCAGATCGGCCTGCAATGCCACAGCCTGCGCGCCAGCGGCTTCGATAGCGGCCAGGGTTTTATCGGCATCCGCTTTTGAGGATGCGCTGTTATAGTGAATGGCAATGGCTTTCGCACCTTGTGCGGCCAAATCGCGGGCGATCAAACCGCCGAGGTTTTTGGCGCCGCCAGCAATGAGGACGGTTTTGCCTTTGATAGAATGGTCTGCCATGAAACACTCCTTGGATAGTAGTAGAAAAATGAGTCTAGACGTTTCTATCGCAAAGATAAGTAGTAATAAATCGAATAAACAATCCAGAAAAGCAGACTAATCTTTAAGGGCGTTTATCCAAAGAAAACCGCTGACTGAGATAACAGATTGTCGAGAGGGGGCCGTAATTTCGAAATGGCTCGAACGATGGGATGCTGAAGTATTGATGTACGGCAGCGTAAAAGGCCTCCCGGTTTTCTGCTGCCTTTGTACCATGAGATTGTGTTTATACACAGTTTTTTTAGTCGCTAAAAATATTGCTTTTGAAAGTTGAATACAGTCTGAAACTGATCCCCGGCCATAATAAATAGCGTTACCAACGGTGATGTGACATTTTGGTTCCCACTACTATTTGGTAGGAACCACTTTGTCGAATGTGTCAGATATTCGCCAGACGGTGCTGGGATGGCGCTTACGTTTAGACTGGCAAGGTTTTCAGGGCGGAGATCAAACCGACTTAACTATCTCCAAGAAAACCCGTGCGGTTCAGTCCGGAATGATTAGACCATTACCCCGCCGGCTGATGACTGAAAAACAAGAAATCTCAAAAGGTTCGTGGAACTAAAATGGATTTTCGCACAAGAAAACTCCATTAAAAACATGTAGTTGACGGTGGCAATCTTAAAGCGACATAACCTTTTGTGAGCCACTACACCAGAAAGTGCGTTTTTTTTAATCAAAATATTGCGAGTTTTTTTTTATGAGCTAAGATCATAACCAATGTATAACTTTTAACGATTATTAATTAAACACTACTGTATAAAGTATAACTATCGTTCGTATTTTAGGTGTTTGAATTTAAGGGGGGTAAATGTAATTATTCTATTAGGGATGTCTGATAGTCATTTGCTGGATAAGTTATGGAAGCGTGTGTCCAACTCATTGAAGAAAAATAACTATACACGTTAATTATATAGATAAGTCTTTGCGCTCTGTGTGAATTATTTATACTGGCCCCTAAATATCCAGACACTTCGACCCACCTTTTGATCGAGGTGCAGACTTACGGTTACCGTCGCGTTTGGGCATCTGCGTCTCCAATCGGAGACGCAGGCGATGGTGTACGTAAATGTCAAACGGGTGTACCGGAGCATGTGCCAGAATGCGCTATTGTTGGGACGAAAGCCCAGGAGGGCCGGTAAGTCGAGCGCATACCGGTAAAGTGGCCGTAAGTGAAAGTAACCGGTGGTGGTGTTCTGACGGCTTTGAGTTCCGCTGTGATAACGGTGAAAAACTGCGCGTCACCTTCTTCCTGGACTGCTGTGACCGTGAAGCACTGTACTGGGCTACCGGTACCGGTGGCCTTCGACAGTGACACCGTTCAGGGCGTGATGCTGGGTGCGGTGGAACGTTGCTTCGGACACTAACTGCCGTCACCCATCGAGTGACTGACGGACAACGGCTCAGCCTGCAGAGCGCGTGAAACCTGGCGGTTCGCCTGGTTGTTTGGTCTGGAGCCAAAAAGAACGGCAGTACGTAGTCCGGAGAGTAATGGCACCGCAGAAAGCTTCGTGAAGACGATGAAGCGCGACTACATCAGGGTTATGCCGCATCCGTATACCCATACGGCAGTGCAAAACTTGGCGATGGCGTTCGAGCATTACAACGAATGGCATCCGCACAGTGCGTTAGGCTATCGTTCGCTGCGGGAGTATCTGCGACGCTGGCAGGCCTAAATAAGAGAATCGATGAGTCTGAAGTTAATGGGAACGAAATCGAGGTTTTAATGGTTTATGTTTGCCCTGTTGTTTAGTGTGCGTAGAGTTGTTTTCTATATAATATCAGGTGTGAATATATCGCAAATGTCAGCGTTCATGATGTCATAACAGAAGATGAATCCTTTTTCCCTGCGTCAGGATATGGCTGATAGTGAACAAAATGTTCCGCTTACGTAAAATCAGTTTGATGACCTTATGTCTTATGTTTTTAATTTAGGTGCTGGGAATTTTCGTACTTCAATGCTACTGAAAAAAACTGAATGCGGTGATTATGACTGCGTGGCTCAAGAGTTTGGGCGTTGGATTCATACTGGTGGTGTAAAGCGCTGCCGGCCTGATACTCTGAAGAGAAGTCGAAATATCACTCTTCCTAGAATACACTGCACTATTAAACGAGTTCCTTGATTTATGAATATGATAAAACAACTGACGTAAGTCAGGGGCGGTAGCGTGATTTTTCAAGGAGGATGCCGAGTTAGTTAAATTTCCCTTCGTGCAAGTAATTTAAACGAAATTATTTGCGCTCATTATCCATTGTAAAAAGAAGGATTGAACCCATGGCTATTACCGCAGACGACATTGCAATGCAGTATCCCATTCCTACCTATCGCTTTATTGTAACCCTGGGGGATGAACAGGTGCCATTTACCAGCGCCTCGGGCTTGGACATTAATTTCGACACCATTGAATACCGGGACGGTACCGGCAATTGGTTCAAAATGCCCGGCCAACGACAGGTCCCTACTATTACGCTGAGTAAAGGGGTGTTTCCGGGTAAAAATACGATGTATGAATGGATTAACTCCATTCAACTTAATCAAGTTGAAAAGAAAGATATTATGGTCAGCCTGACCAATGAAGCCGGCACGGAAGTGCTGGTCAGCTGGAATATCACCAACGCCTTCCCAACTTCACTGACTTCCCCTTCATTTGATGCGACCAGTAACGAAATCGCGGTACAGCAAGTCACACTCATGGCTGATCGTGTGACCATTCAGACTGCCTAATAAAGAGGACATGTTGCCATGACCGTGACAACCAGTTATCCCGGCGTTTATCTCAGTGAAGATGCCGTGTCGAGCTTTTCGGTAAACAGTGCTGCAACTGCTGTGCCCCTTTTTGCGTACCACAGTCAAAGTGGGGTCACCACGAATGAATCTATTCAGGTTTTCCGCAACTGGGCGGAATTTACCGCCGTGTACCCAACGCCGCAGGAATACGCTTTTTATACCAGCCTGAGCCTGTGGTTTATGCACGGTGGCGGTAAATGTTATTTGGTTAATGAGGGCAATATCGCCAACGCGGTGGCGCAATACGATGATATTACGCTGATTGTTGCCGCAGGGACGGATACCACTACGGCTACCACTATTTATGATGCTTTCAACATGGTGGTGAGTCAGGGCTACCGTATCTTTGGCCTGTTTGACGGCCCGAAAGCGAAAATTGCCGGCACGGCGAAGCCGGATGAGGTCATGAAGGAGTATCCGACTTCCCCGTATGGCGCGGTGTTTTACCCGTGGTGCACCTTGGCATCGAGTGCGGCGGTGCCGCCGAGTGCCATCGCCGCGGCCTCCATTGCCCAAACAGATCGTACGCGTGGCGTATGGAAAGCGCCAGCCAACCAGGCCGTGAATGGCGTCACTCCCATGTTCGCAGTCAGCGATGACCTCCAGGGACAGTTCAATAAGGGCAAGGCGCTGAACATGATCCGTTCGTTCTCAGGCCAGAGTACCGTGGTATGGGGGGCCCGCACGCTGGAGGACAGTGATAACTGGCGCTATATCCCGGTTCGTCGTCTGTTCAACGCGGTTGAGCGGGATATGCAAAAGGCCCTGAATAAACTGGTCTTTGAACCCAACAGCCAGCCGACCTGGCAGCGCGTCAAGGCCGCAGTAGACAGTTATCTGCACGGTCTGTGGCAGCAGGGCGCGCTGGCCGGTAATACCCCCGCTGAAGCCTGGTTTGTACAGGTAGGGAAGGATCTCACCATGACCCAGGAAGAAATTAATCAGGGGAAGATGATCATCAAAATCGGCCTGGCCGCGGTTCGCCCGGCAGAGTTCATCATCCTGCAGTTCAGCCAGGATATCGCGCAATAATTCACTGAAGGAAAAGTACATGCCTACAGTTACATCTGTACCGGGTGTCTTTATTGAAGAAGATGCTTCGCCGGCGATGTCGGTGAGCTCGGGGGCGACCGCCGTGCCGTTATTTGTTGCTCGTTTTACCCCTCGCAAGCCAGAGCTGGAGGGCGTCATTACCCGCATCGGCAGCTGGCTGGACTATTCCACCCTGTTTGAGAGCAGCGTGCCTTCTTCCGCCAATGTCACCGTGACGTCAATGGAGGATGCACCGCCTCCTGAACCCGACGCACTGAAAATGGTGCCGTCTAAATCGGTATATACCTACCAGATTATAGATGCTGACATCGTGGACCATACAGCCTCCATCGCCCTGCGGCTCTATTTCCAGAACGGCGGCGGCCCTTGCTACCTCTATCCGTTGGAAAAGTCAGACGATAGCGGCCTATTGGCCGCGCTGCCGGGTCTCATCGACGAGGTGGGGGAGATCACGCTGCTGGCCTGTCCGGATCCCAAGGAGGATTACCGCACGGCGGTGTATGGCGCTCTGGCTGCCTCACTGGGCCTCCACAAAGGGTACTTCCTGCTGGCCGACAGCGTCAATGGCGATGCGCCCAGTGCGGTCAGTGGTTCTGCCCAGGTGGCGGTGTATTACCCGAATGTGATGGTACCGCACACCCAGAAAATTGATGATGCGCAGGTCGCTATCACTGGCTACACCGACGGGCCCGACACGACAATCGCCACGCTGGCCGACCTTCGTGCCACTAACGCCGATTTTGCCGGCAAGATTGATAAAGCGTTGGCCAATAAACGAGGTGCATCGCTGCCGCTTCCGCCTTCAGCATTGATGGCGGGGGTGTACGGCAAGACAGACGGTGAACGGGGGGTGTGGAAAGCGCCTGCGAATGTGGTGCTCAATGGCGTCAGCGATGTCAGCGTCCGGGTCACCAATGAGCAACAGGCGGAGCTGAACCCGAAAGGCATCAATGTCATTCGTCATTTCAGCGAGCGCGGGCTGGTCGTGTGGGGCAGCCGCACACAGAAAGATGATGATGACTGGCGGTATATCCCGGTACGCCGCCTGTTCGATGCGGCAGAGCGCGACATCAAAAAGGCTCTGCAGCCGATGGTGTTTGAACCCAACAGCCAGCCGACCTGGAAACGGGTGCAGACGGCGATTGATAACTACCTTTACCGCCTGTGGCAACAGGGCGGGCTGGCCGGCAACAAGGCGGAAGAGGCGTATTTTGTGCGCGTCGGTAAAGGGATCACCATGACACAAGACGAGATTAACCAGGGGAAAATGGTCATTCAGGTTGGGATGGCAGCCGTGCGCCCGGCCGAATTCATCATCCTTAAATTTACTCAGGACATGTCTCAGTAAAGGGGAAAACCCCTTTTCCGACTCTTTATAAGGATACTGTGATGGCGATGGTTCTTCCTGGGGTTTCGTACGATGAAGCGCTGTTAACGCAAGCGTCAAGCGACAATCCGGTGACGATGCCCCTGTTTATTGGTTATACCCTTCCTGATGTGACGATACCGGCGATGCAGCCCGTCAGCATGGGGTCACTGACGCAGGCGAACAGTCTCGGACAGAGTGGGACGCTGGCGTACTCTCTGCGCCACTTCTTTGAAAACGGCGGGCTGCAGTGCTATGTGCTGTCCCTAGGGCCAGGGAAGGGAGAACCGGCCGCGCGTCTGCAAGACCTGATTGCCGCATTACAAACGTCGCCGATGCTGGAGACGCTGTTAGCGGATGATAAGACCGGTCTGGTCCTGGTGCCGGAGCTGAGTGAGCTCAATGAGGTGAGTACGCTATCCCTTTCTGTCGAGGGGACGGACGCGGTTGACGTCGATGCCCTGTGGTATCAGGGCTGGCAAGCGTTACTCACGTTGTGTCGTCAGGCCCCGCAGCATTTTGCGCTGCTGGAGTTACCGGACGATCCGGTGCACGCCGTGACGCTGACCCAACGGTCTTTTTCGGCAGACCTATGCCAACGCGGGGCGGCCTGGTGGCCACGACTGGAAACCAGTTACGAAGATGAGGCGTCGGCGCCCGTGGTGTTATCGCCCCTGCCGGCCGTCGCAGCGGCCATTCAGCGCAGTGCCCATGATAACGGGGTCTGGAAGGCGCCGGCCAACATCCCGTTGGCCAAAACCCGCCGCCCAACCCAAAGTATCCTGACGTCTCAGGCATTGCTGGATAACCCGGGGGTGTCCTGCAACCTGATCCGCAGTTTTGTCGGGAAAGGCGTGCGCCTGTGGGGATGCCGGACCTTGCTCAATGCGGAGAACACGGCCTGGCGTTATATTCAGACCCGTTTGCTAGTCAGCAGCGTGGAGCACTACCTGAGCAAACTGGCGCGCGCTTACCTGTTTGAGCCGAATACGGCCCCGACCTGGATGAAATTTAAGGGCCAGGTCTGGACGTGGTTGCGTCAGCAATGGCTGGCCGGGGCCTTTTTCGGCACGGTGGAGGATGAGGCCTTTTCGCTCAGTATCGGGCTGGATGAAACCATGACTGAAGACGATATTCGCCATGGAAAGATGATCCTGCAGGTGCGTCTGGCGCTGCTGGCCCCCGCGGAATTTATTGATATCAGCCTGACGCTGGATCTGCGTGACGGCACGGTCAGCGCGCAAACCGGAGGTCAATCATGATGAGCACTCCCGCGGTATCCCATCGTTTTCTCGTCAATTTTTTATTTAACAACATTCCCAATCCGTTTGATATCGCGTTTCAGCGCGTCTCCGGCCTGTCGCGCACACTGGAGGTTAGCCAGCACCGGGAAGGGGGCGAAAATGCCCGCAACCTCTGGCTGGCAGAGCAGGTTAACCACGGCAGTTTGGTGCTGGAGCGGGGGGTGATGAACGCCTCCCCCCTGACGCTGCAGTTTGACCGCGTCTTGCGCCGGGAAAGCACGCAGTGGGCCAACGTGGTGATTATGTTGCTGAATGAACTTTCATTACCGGTCACCACCTGGACGCTGAGTCA
Organism: Serratia sp. BIGb0234; assembly: GCF_024809915.1. Classification (NCBI taxonomy): domain Bacteria; kingdom Pseudomonadati; phylum Pseudomonadota; class Gammaproteobacteria; order Enterobacterales; family Yersiniaceae; genus Serratia; species Serratia sp. BIGb0234. Next base: position 12,650 of record NZ_JANUEI010000013.1, on the reverse strand, counting down.
TGCCCTGCCGGTGCGCTGGCAGATGGGCGATTTGGATGCCAGCAGCAACACGGTGCTCATCAACACACTTGAGCTGCGCTATCAGGATATGCGCATGCTGGGGGTAAAACTATGACCGTCGAAATTCGTGAGTTGATCGTACAGGTTGAGGTCACCGAGCCTGCGCCTTCTGCATCGTCCAAGCCGTTTGCGGAACACCGTGAGTGGGACGATCAGCGGTGGGTGGAGAGGATTAAACAAGAGGTGCTGGAACAGCTGCTTGAAAGGGGGCATCAGTGAGCGTACTTGAACGGGGGTTGTCGAAGCTGACCCTCAACGCCTGGAAAGATCGCGAAGGGAAAATTCCCGCGGGCAGCATGAGCGCGATGTATAACCCAGAGAATATTCAACTGGATTATCAGACGCGGTTTGACACCGAAGACACCATCAATACGACGTCGCAAAGCAACCGTTATGTGATTTCCGAGCCGGTCGGCCTCAATCTTACTTTGTTGTTCGACAGTCAGATGCCCGGGAATACCACCCCGATAGAGACGCAGCTGGCGATGCTGAAATCCCTCTGCGCCGTGGATGCGGCCACCGGTTCACCTTACTTTTTGCGCATCACCTGGGGAAAAATGCGCTGGGAGAATAGGGGGTGGTTTGCTGGTCGCGCCCGTGATTTGTCGGTCACCTACACGCTGTTTGACCGTGATGCCACGCCGCTACGAGCCACCGTGCGTTTAAGTCTGGTGGCGGATGAGAGCTTTGTGATCCAGCAATCCCTCAAGGCGCAAAACGCCCCCGATCGTGCACTGGTCAGCGTACCGGATCGGGCCTCGTTACCGCTGCTGGCGCTCAGTGCCGGCGGGGCGCTGGCCAGCAGCGTAGATCCTCTGTCGGTGGCCTGGGATAACGATTTGGATAATCTGGATGATTTTCAGTCCGGGGACCTGCTGCGGGCGACGAAAGGGGAGGAGGCATGAAACACCTCACCCTAGACATTGCGGGACAGCGGATTAAATTGAGGATCCGTCATCTGCGGGTACAGCAGTTGATCAATGAGATCCCGCTCGCGCAGCTGGAGCTGCGTATTCCCACGGATAATCATGGCGTGGCGGATAACGAGGTACAACGCGAAGTCAGTCGTTTCACTCTGGGCGCGCGCGTGGTGATTGCACGGGATGAAAAAACGCTTTTTAACGGTTATCTGGTGCAAAAGAAGATACAGCTGAAGGGGAAATACTGGTCCGTGAGGCTGGAGGCCCGCCATGCGTTGCAGAAACTGACGTTTTTGCCCCGTAGCCGGGTGTTTAGCCAACAGGATGACCACACCCTGCTGAAGGCGCTGTTGCGGCCAGCGGGGGTGAGCTTGACCCAGAAAGCCTATGCGCAGCTGAGCAGTAAGCACGATCAACTGATCCAGTTTCGTCTCAGCGATTGGCAGTTTATCCGCAGCAGACTGCTGTCCACAAACTGCTGGCTGCTGCCCGATGCCACCAGTGACGCAGTGGTGATTAGCCCGCTGTCCGACGCGGCCATCGCTCCCCGGACGCTGACTCGCAAAAGTCGTGACTACACATTGTATGAAGTCAATCTGAGTTTTGATAACCGCTTTACGCTGGACAGTTTGTCACTGCAGGGGTGGGATATTGCCGCACAACGGCTCACGCCGGCACAGAAAAGCCCGGCCAGCGCGTTTCGTCCCTGGAAACCTGAGGGTAAGGCCGGTCAATCCCCCGCCATGCAGCAAGACTATGCGCTGGCGTTCAGCATGCTGCCTGAAGCCACGCTAAAAACCCTGTCTAACTCCTGGCTGAATCACCAACAGATGACCGGTGTGCAGGGCTATATTGAGCTGGCGGGGACCCGGAACTTCGCGCCGGGCGAAAGCATCACACTGAGCGGGTTTGGCGCGGGGTTGGATGGTACTGTAATCCTGAGCGGGGTGAATCAACGGTTTAATATCGAGGATGGCTGGCGCAGTGAGCTGGTGATTGGCATGCCGGCGTCAATGCTAGAGCCCGCGCCACCGGTCCGTTCGCTGCACATTGGCAAGGTAGCGGATTTTACCGCCGATCCCCAACACCTGGATCGGATCGCCCTTCATTTACCGGCCCTGAATCTGCCCGATTCGCTGATTTTTGCCCGCCTGAGTAAGCCCTGGGCAAGTCACGCGAGTGGTTTTTGTTTTTACCCGGAACCCGGTGATGAAGTGGTGGTGGGGTTTATCGACAGCGATCCGCGTTACCCGATAATTCTGGGTGCGATGCACAACCCGAAAAATACCGCACCGTTCCCACCGGATGAAAAGAACAATCGTAAGGGGCTAATCGTGAATAAAGCCGACCAGACGCAAGCCTTGATGATCGATACCGACGAGAAAACGCTGAGGCTGATGGCGGGGGACAATACCCTCACCTTAACCGGCGAGGGGGACATTGCCGTGAGTACACCGAACGTCCTGCAACTGCAGGCCGATACGTTGGGTCTGCAGGCTGACAGTAACCTGTCTATCAACGGTAAACAGCAGGTGGAGATCACCAGCGCGAAAATTAACATGAAAAAATAACCTATTACGGTGAGGTTGTTATGAGTAACGACATATTGACAGCGACCCTGGGGCAATGCTGGTCATTTCCTCCCCGGTTTGCCCCCGACACGGGCGTGTCCCTGACGGCGGGCGTTGAGGCGGTGATGCAGAGCCTGCGCGTGCTGTTTATGACTGAGCCTGGCGAACGCATTATGCGTGAGAGCTGGGGCGGGGGCATGCATGATTTTATCTTTGAGAATGTCACCGATGAACTGCTGGCCAACATTCACAACCGTATCGAGGAAAGCATTCTGCGGCATGAGCCACGGGCGGCACTCAAGGACGTCATTATCCAGCCGGACAAACAGGAAGCGAGCCGTCTTCGGGTGCAGATCACCGTGTATCTGTCGGGCACTGATTTAGTCGAGACGGTGGACGGTACGCTGAACATCAATGACGGCCAGACGCTGAGGTTACTATGAGCAACCTGGTGGTCATCGATGGTGACGCGCTGACATTCAACCCGCAGTTTGGCGCTCTTATGATCACGCCACCGCCCCAGCCACGGATCAGCGGCAACGGTGAGGCCAGCATCGAGGGGAAAAAGATCTGCATTGTCGGGGATGAAAAGCAGGTCTCCTTTACCGTTGACTATATCAAGCCTCCCTTTGTCGCCTCCCCTGGAAAAGGGACGCTCACCATCAAACAGTTGGCGTCCGATCAGCGGGCTGAGTTTGCGACGGCGACGGCGCCGATGATTGTGGTCGGCAGCCAGTTTACGACGCAATTTCAGCCCACAACACCGGCCCAGGATCCGCAAGGAAAACCGGATACGGATCTGAGTCCGGTCACTGGGGTTGGGACATTTATCAACAGCCAGTCGTTTGTCACAGCCGGGTGAGTCATCGTGCCGCCGATGCGGCGAAAACAGGCCCTGCGTGTCTTCTTTATCATCACATAACCAATGGACAACATCATGTCTGACTTGGAGCAACTGAAACAGAGATTGGGCAGCGGATTAACAGACCAGACCTTCCTGCTGGATCCACGGACAGGAAAAGACCGACTCGACTTGGTGGCAAAATATACCGAAGTCGTCCCGTTTGCCGGCCATGCCGACGCTGACTGGAAAGGCTTCTGGATGGCCGGCCGCACGCCGCAAGAGCTGAGTGACATCTATCAGCGCCCCGGCCTGGCAGAGAAAAAGCTGCCGGTGCAGCAGGCGTTTCTGTTGGCGTTGCTGCATCTGCTCGAAACGCCCAGAGCCCTGCTGAACACGCTGCCGGCGCGGCACCGTTCACTTTACTACCGTGATTTATTGGGCTTTGCCCCCCGCGCCCCGCAGCCAGACAGCGTGGCGGTGAGCTTTACGCTGCAAAAAAATGCGGCCCCGTATGAGTTACCCGCCGGCAGCCTGCTGGATGGCGGTCAGGACAGCGCCGGGAATAGCATCACCTATCAGACTGACGACAGTCTGCTGATCACCGGCCAGCAACTGGAACTGCTGTGCTGGACAGCTCCGGTTCGCGAGACGTGGAAACGGTATACCGCCATCGACAGCGCAACTGGCGTTACGCTACCGGCTGAGGGGGTGCGTCTTTTTACTGAAACAGGGGTTGGGACGGACACCAAAGAAAAAGCCCTCGTGCTTTATCTGGGGGTCAGCGGGACGTCTGCGCAGGACACATTGTCGGTTTATTGGTCTGTGAGCGCCTCATCGGCGCTGGATGTTACCTGGTGGTATTACAATGATAAAGGCAAATGGGCCTCGCTGGATGCCGAGCTGCAGGACGATACGGCGGGCTTCTCCGTCAGCAACCTGTGGCAGGCGCGGCTGCCGGCGGACAGTCAGCCGGGGGGCAGTCTGCCGCAGGGCGACGAACCGCTTGAGGCCGGGTATTACTGGATAAAAGGCACGCTGGCCGACGGAAGCGTCCTGCCGTCAGAGACAATGCCGAAACTGCAGGCTGTGCTGGCCAGTGCGATGACCGCGACCCTAAATATGGCGCAGGCGATTGATGATAGCCATTTTGCCCAGCCGTTGCCGGCCAACACAGTCAGCCAGCTTGTGACGCCGGTTGCCGCCATCAATGACATTCGCCAGCCCCTGCCTTCTGTAGGCGGGCAGCCACGGGAAATGGAGGCGGCGATGTTGCAGCGCGCCGCGACCCGGATAGCCCACCGGCAACGGGCAATCACCTGGAGCAATATGCGCAGCCTGCTGATGGAACACTACCCAGAGATTTTTGATGTCCGTTTTCCCGATGTGGACAAACTGAGTCGCCTGCCGGCGCTTGCGGTGCAATCGCTGATGGTTATCCCTGACGGCCGTTATGGCGATAACGATGACGCACTGCGCCCGGCGTTGAGTGACGGAAGGTTGAGCCGGATGGCGCAATGGCTGACGCAGTACACCTCGCTGTGGGCGGCGCCGACGCTCAAGAACCCGAAATATATCGATGTGACGGCCCGCTATCGGGTGACGTTCGTGGCGGGTATTCGCCCTGATTATGGTTATCGTCAGCTCGCGGCACAGTTGCAACTCGACTATATGCCCTGGGCAACCGATCGGCGCCAGGCGGTAACGCCGGGCAATCAGGTGGACTACTACCAACTGCTGGCTACGCTGCAACAGTCACCGCTGGTCCAGTCCGTGAACGCGCTGGTTCTTATTCACGATGTTATTGATAAAATGGGAACACCCACATCGGTGGAAACACAAAGTACCGTCACCGCCAGGGATGATGAGGTTCTGATTTTGTGCCCGGAAGGAGAGACCCATGTCTAAAGAAAATGCTCTGTTCCCGGCGGTGAAAGACGCGATTGCGTTTGATGCGCTGTGGCAACAGGCTCTCGAGAAAGTCACTGCGCTCAGTGGCGAGATCTGGACGGATACCGGCGATCACGATCCGGGCGTCACCCTGTTACAGTCCGCGAGCTGGAATTGTTCCGATCTCAGTTACCGCGCGTCGCTGTCTCTGAATGATCTGCTGACCCATAAAGACCAGAACACGTTGTTTCCGGAAGAGTTTGGTCCTGAACAGGTGCTCACCTGCAACACGGTGACGGCAGAGGATTACCGCCGAGCCTTACTGGACTTGCACAGCAGCGATATTGAAACACTGGACACCGATGAGCAGGATTTTTTATTCAGTGATGTCAGCCTGATTAAAGAGCCTGAAGAGAGCCGTTTCCACTGGTGGTATAACGCGGAGAAGCGCGAATACAGTTTCCGCAAGCCTTTAGATGCCAGTGATACGACGAAACTGACTCTGCGAGGGAATCTCTGGCTGTCGGTGGTTCCGACCCGCTATACCCAATCCCTGTCGCCCGACAACCGGAAGGAGGTGGAGAAACACCTGGCTGCCTTTCTCGCGGCACACCGTAATCTCGGCGAGGCGGTGTCGCGCATTACCTGGCTGCAACCGGCGATCTTTAGCCCGCGGATGACGATTGAACTGGCCAATAACATCAGCGACATCAATCAGGTGGCGGCACACATCTATCAGGTCACCGACGCGTTTTTGCGCCCAATGGTCGCCCGTTATACCACCGAACAACGGCGTGCGTTCGGTGACGCCGATGACGCCATTTTTGAGGGGCCGAGACTGCAACACGGCTGGCAGCAAACAGTGCCCTCGCAGATTTCATCAGGTGGATATGTCCTCAACCTTGGCCCGCTGGTGAACCTGTTGCTGGCTATCCCCGGCGTGGCCAGCCTGAGCACCTTATCGGTCGATATCGGCGATGGGCACATTACGGCCGTTGCAGAGGACAACTGGCGCTGGCAGGTGGCTGACGGTTATTATCCTCTGCTGTGGGAAGCTGCGCCGCTGGACCTGCTGGCCACGGCAGGCGGTCCGTTAACCCTGGTGTCGAAAGGCGGTATTCGCAACCCACTGAACAGTAAGGCGATAGCGAGCTACCTGACACAGGAAGTGCTGATTGAGACGGCGTCTACGGTGTTACCTGCCGGCCGCTTTCGTGATCAGACATCCTATATTCCCGTCGGGCAGCGCCTGCCTGAATGCTATGACTTGCAGCGGGCCGATGCCGTGATTGACGATCCGACGCGCGCGGTGCATCAGTTTCTGCTGCCGGCCGATCAACTGCTTGCCGACGGCACGGCAGAGTTGGCGCTACTGCCGAAATTACTGGCATTTAAAGACAGAGGCGACACCATTCGGGGGACCCGCTGGCCCTATGCCAATACAATGGTACAACAGGCTATCCATCAGCCCTACGCGAAAGCGCTGAAAGAGAGTGCGCAGCAGGATGCTGCTATCTTCACGCAGGGTAATCAGCCTAATGCGGGCAATTTTGCCCGCGAACTCGATTTTCTTCAGTATCTGTTGGGGTATTTCGGCACCCAGCGGGCAGTCTTGCCGTTGACGCTGAATTTGCCGGATTTTCTGGCGACGCAGCGGGCGTATCTGGCGCAGCAACCCGACTTAGGCTATGACCGTATCAATATCCGTATTGACCGGGTCTCCGCCCTGCAAAAGCGCATTGCGGCGCGCATCGGCCTTGGCAGTATCTGCTTTGCTAAAAAACCGGACCTGAGTCAACTGCCGTTTTACCTGATTGAGCATCGTCAGTTACTGCCCCAGACCCCGGACAGTACCTTTGACAGTGAACAAACCCCAACGGGGTTTGGCATAGACGAATCTAACGTTACTCTGACTCAGGCAGGCATTGCCAGCAAGGTGGTCCAGGGGCAGCTTATCGACTTGATTGGGATTGAAGGAAACAGTCGACTGCATGTCAGCCGGCTGCTGGTTATCGCGACCGACGGTGACAGTTTTACCGTCAGCACGGAAAACAGTCAGCAACTGCACAACACTCTGTCACGGCTTCAGGCGGCCTGGGCGAGTCACAACCTACGCTGGCAGAACAGCAATATCTGGCTGCAGGATATGGATTACAGGCTGAACTATGCTGAGGCTAAACTGCAACCGTCCAATCAACAGCTGCGTTTACTGGCGAGCAACACACAAAGCCCGTACCCTGCCATGGTCAGCGTCGGTGATGCCATTGTCATACGCCCTGCCGGCCTGCAGTTTTCCCAGCCGGGGGCGAAAGCCTACCGCACTGCCACTGTGGATACGGACTGGCAGCTTGCAGCGACCGTGAAAGCAGTCGACCCGATAGCGGGCACGTTACTTATCGAAAAAGCGGCCAATAGTGAAACAAATTTTCCCTCAGAGGAGGCCAGTTATCGTTACCAGTGGGCGTTTAGCCACGCGAACTATGCGACGACAGACCGGTTCTCATTTGTAGTCAGCGCGGTGCTCAATCACCGTCTGATAGAGAGCCCCAATATCGTGCCTGAGCAGCTGGTTACCTGGGTACAGGAAACCATTATGGCGGAGTTCCCTGCCCACGTATCCCTGATTAATCACTGGCTTGATGACGCTACCTTTAACAACTTTGGGGCGACCTATGCGCGCTGGCAAAACAGCGGCATGCCGCTGGGCGATGATGCCTTTGCGCTGATGCAGATACTGACCCTGGGGCATCTCCCTGTTACCCAACTGGACATCGGCCTGATGCGCATCGCTACCGAGGCGCAGCGCATTGAGGTTGTCGGTGAAGGCAGCCAGTGGAACGAAGATGTCATCCTGCGAGAAGAGCTGTTTTACGTGCCGCAAGACGTGCCAACCACCCTGTAACATCATGACGAATCTGGAGAGCAAAATGACGGATAAAACCCCTAAGAACGAGGTGGAAACCTCGGTGAATACCCCGACAACCTTAACAGGAACAACGGACACGGCGCGTGACAGTGTGCCAAAGAGCAGAGTCTTGCCCCAGGTCGCAGCGCTGAAGGCGCGCTTTAAGGCGGGCAGTATTCCGCTGCAGACGGATTTTGCGGATTTGATTGATCTGGCCAATATGGGGCGCCAGGCGGTGGGAGGGAGCGAGGGGCAAACCGGGCCGGCAAATGGGTTTACTCTTTCTTCTATGGGGCGTCTGGAGTTAAAACCTAACGCGGCTAAAGGGATTTTCGTCGACAACAATGGTGTGGCGGTCATGGTTGATGAAAGTAAGGGAATGCAAGCAAGCAACGCCGGTATTGGTGTAAAACTTTATCCCAATTTGGGGCTTGAACACAATAATCAAGGGATTTGGGTCAAAGTAGATAACAAGGGGCTTACAGTTGATGGAAATGGCGTTGCCATCAAAGTCGATGCAAATAAAGGGGTGCAAGTTAGTAGTTCCGGCATCAGTGTTAAAGTCGGGAGTGGTGTTGCTGTTAATAGTGGTGGCGTGAGCGTAAAACTGGCGAAAGGCTCTTATACAAATGGCGGTGCGGGACAAGGGACGGATGGAGCTACTACAGGTAATGCCGGTGGGTTAGCATTAAGTCCAAATGGATTGTCCGTAGATGCCGGGGATGGTATTCAAATTAATAACCAAGGTGTGAGTATCAAGCTTGCCACCAATAGTGGTTTGAGTGCTGATGAGACAAATGGTTTGAAGATAGTGCCTGAGCAAACCTTCCATAAAGGGATGGTGATGATGTTTGCTGGCACCGCGGCTGAAATACCGAATGGGTGGGCGATTTGCGATGGGCAGAATGGGACGCCAGATTTACGTGATCGATTTATTGTTATGGCCGGGACTAAATATAAAGGGAAGGGGGATGGGACTACAACGACTGGCAATGCAACAGTAACAGGAACTGTGACAGTTGGTGAGACAATATTAACTATAGACCAAATTCCCGCGCATAGACATGATTACACATACAGGAGTTATCTGTCAAGAAATTTTGATGGTAACAATTGGAGCTCAAATTATGTGTATGGTATGTCTAATGGGAAAACAGAATTTACCGGAGGTGGGCGGGGGCATGCACACTCCGCAACTTTAACAGCAAACTCACATTCACACACATTTAGTGCTACCCCCCCTTATTATGCACTGACATTTATCATGAAGAAATAAATGTGTTTTTAGAAAAGTGACTCGATATGCTATTATTTTGGATGTTACAAAACCAGGTTTCTTGATGACAGTGGTACTATGAATTCGGTGAAAATGCATGTTTTTATCACCTTTATACTGTGAGTGTAAATAATGACATTTGGGGGTTGCGCCGAAAGAAAAACTATCTAGTTACAGAAATTAAGATATATGAAGGCGACGTGCCTGTGGGCAAAAACGATTACGCTCATTGTCGATAACCACATCATCCATAAAAGCCGTTAAACGTTGCACTGGTTGAAAGAAAACCCAAAGTTCAGTGTGATTTATCAGCCGGTTTACTTACCATGGGGCAATCATGTCGAACGGTTGTGGCAGGTATTTCATGAGACAATAACCCGAAATCATCAGTGTCGCTCAATGTGGCAACTGTTGATATAGGTTTGTCACTTTATGGAAACGGTCAGCCCATTCTCCGATGGAAAACATGGGCTGATTAAAGCGTAGCGGCATTAGGAAGAGTTAGTTAGGTATGATTAGCTATCGAGGAGTACGATAACTCTGAGTGTTGCCGCTATGGCAAAAAAAGAGAGGTTCGCTATATGGAATTCCTGCTGATGCGCCACGGCCAGAGGGATTATCCTTGACCATGCCACAAAGGCAATTGACTGATGACTGGTTTGAGGCGAACGGTCAAGTTTCTAGGTAGGCAGAAGCTAAGAATTAACAGGACTTGCTTATTTAGCATCCCGGTGAAGTCCCCCAGAGTCGCTGTCGCCACAGATAAGAATGTTGAACCATTTTATTATCTGTTTGGCGATTAGCTCGGTCTCACTCCTTTGGCTTGTGTGGTCACTTACTCTCATCATTTTATCCCGTTAATAGGATGTACCTATGACGCATTTTATTGTAGGTCGCGTGCATTGTAAAATAAAAACGTCTAACCGAATTCTCGGAGAGGAGTTATTGTGTTCACATGTTCTGAGTGCGGAAGTTATCAAAAAAGCACTCTCTCAGGTTGTGCAAGAAATCGGTATTGTGGATGTAATAAAGTTTGATAAGTGGGTACTTAAATTAGATGCCATTCCTGCGGCGCTAGTTGACACGTTATTTATCCCTCGACTGGCACAGGCATTTGCAGAACGCCTTGCCCACGAGCAAAAGTCAATCGCTGGTCATCATGCGGTGAAGATGTCTCCATCCGATGAAACTGAACGTAACGTATTACTTAGCGGCCCTCACCTTGATGACGAAGGGTTATTCCAGCTTGCACTTTGTTGTTTGACACCTTCGGCATTTAAAACATTGTTACAAGATAGCCCAGCGAAACAGCTTCAGCGGTTGTTGAAGCTATTACTTGAGGGAACATGGCAATCCCCGAAAATGCTGCCGGTATTTTGGTATGGCCGGGTGACAGCCAGTCGGTTGTCGATAGCCGCTGCATTGTATTTACTCAAAAGCCAACAGGGGCATGATTGGCTGATGAGTCAGCACGCTATCACCGCCGATCAAGTGACGGACTGGGCAAAGGCCCTTGATCGGGGGGAAATTCCACCTGAACAGCTTGCGCAGTTACTGACAGGCAATCGGCCTTCCAACAGTGCATTGCCCGAGCAACGTGCATATTTCCCTTTGTTAGTGATGCGTTGGTTGTTGCCATTATGGCGACAACCCGTTGTGCGCCAGGCGATGCAGCGACTGAAAGGCGGGCGAGGTGTGCAGCAGGTTGATGCTTATCTAAGTCGCTGTTTACAATGGCAGAATGATGATGCCAGGCGGGAGGAAAAAGGGATACATACCGATCCCTTGCAGGCAGAACTATCGACAGATAACGCCACGTTGCCGGAAAACGAGGAGGTGCCGGAGAACGAGGAGGTGCCGACAACATCTCAACTCACGTTGCAGCCGAGGAAAGGCGGTCTCCGCTCGTTGAGTCAGGGGATCAGCAACGCCGGTTTGCTCCTGCTGTGGCCGCTTTTGCCCCAGCTGTTTTCTCAGTTGGGCCTATGGGAGGAAGAGCAGTTTATCAGCGACGCTGCGCGATGGCAGGCTGTGTACTGTCTTGACAGATTGGCATGGGGGGGGGCAAACCCGACGGATGAGCGGGTTACGTTGAATGAGGTGTTATGTGGGGTTTCCATCTCAACCTCCGTACCATCGCCCGCCTCACTAAGTGTGCTGCAACAGCAACAGATTGACGACTGGCTGACCGCTATCGGCCAACAACTTGTCGTTTGGCAAAAATTGAGCCTGACAGATATTCGCCAATTGTTCTTGCAGCGGGCCGGTGAAATCAGCACGGACGGGGCATTCCCCCAAATCAGTGTGTGGCCGGAACCCTATGATTTCTTACTCAGAGACTGGCCGTGGCCAATGACGCTGGCGTCATTCCCCTGGACTGAACAGCCACTGACTATCGTCTGGCCGCTAAACGGTTTCACAGGATAAACTGTAATGATGTTATGGACGCCCCTCCCTGAAGTAGCCACTGCCATACTCTATTGACTGCAATTAATTCAGGAGTGATATCACATGAACACAATCAGAGTTGTTGGTATCGACATTGCCAAATCTGTTTTTCAGGTATGCGTCTGGATGGTTGATGGTTCAATTGCATATAACAAGAAGATCTCCCGTTCAAAATTGCTGGATTGCGTTCGACACTTCGAGCCCGGAACGCTTATCGCGATGGAGGCATGCTCTACTTCGCACTTCTGGGGCAGAACCTTCAGAACGATGGGATACAACGTCAGACTGATACCTGCCCAGCACGTTAAAGCCTTTGTCAGAAGCCAGAAAAACGATGCTAATGATGCGCTGGCGATTTGTGAAACGGCACTCCGCCCTGGCATCCACCTTGTTCCGGTTAAAACTGCTGAGCAGCAGGATATCAAAGCGCTGCGAAATACCCGTCAGCTCATGGTTGAGCAAAGAACGGCGCTGGCTAACCAGCTTCGTTCTCTGCTCGCTGAATATGGTCTCATTATCCCTGTCGGGATCCAGTGCCTCCAGCAGCACCTGCCTGAACTGATGGAAGACGCGTCGAATGAGTTAACGTTCACTGTCCGCCGTTTACTTTCTACATTGCGGGAAGACATGCAGGCGCTGAATGAACTGGATAAGGAAATTGCTGCATTGTCTTCACAACAAGCTGCCTATCGCCATTTGTTAACTATTCCGGGAGTCGGCCCGCTCATCGCGGCAGCGT
>NZ_JANUEI010000012.1:0-37266 GCF_024809915.1 Serratia sp. BIGb0234 | reverse complement strand
CAACCCCTAAATTTCAGGATTTTTTCTCTTCGAACCCCGGAGACTCTGTGAAGTTGTTCACATGTTCCGTGTCGATGGAGGCGCATTATAGGGAGTTCCTCGCAGGCCGCAACAGGTATTTTCGACAAAAACGATCGTTTGCTGCATTCCACAGCAAAAGCCCGCCTTATACCCTGTTGTGCACAAACTTATCCACAGAAGCCATTTGCACGGAAAATTTACGAGCGCCACGCAAACGTTTTCGCTACAATTCCCCGCGACGAAACGCTCCCCTTTTTATGGGGGCGTTACCTGAATTTGTGCCCGATACCCCCTTTATAGAGAGAAAAACCTTTCCTTATAGAGAGTAGAAGGTGGAAATTCACGTAACGCTCTTTTATTGCGACTCCAAAGCCAAGGGATAAAACCATGCAACAACCTCGTCCAATCCGCCGGGCCCTGCTCAGCGTCTCTGACAAAGCCGGTATCGTTGAATTCGCCGAAGCGCTTTCAAGCCGTGGCGTTGAACTGCTCTCCACCGGCGGTACCGCTCGCCTGCTGGCAGATGCCGGTCTACCTGTTACCGAAGTTTCCGACTACACCGGCTTCCCGGAAATGATGGATGGACGAGTAAAGACGCTGCACCCGAAAGTGCACGGTGGCATTCTGGGCCGTCGCGGTCAGGACGATGGCATCATGAGCCAACATGACATCAAGCCGATCGACATGGTAGTGGTAAACCTGTATCCGTTCGCCCAAACCGTGGCGCGCCCGGAATGCTCGCTGGAAGATGCAGTAGAGAATATCGACATCGGCGGCCCGACCATGGTGCGCTCCGCGGCCAAGAACCATAAAGACGTCGCCATCGTGGTAAAGAGCAGTGACTACGCCGCTATCATTACCGAGATGGATAACAACGACGGCTCACTGCAATACGCCACCCGTTTCGATCTGGCTATCAAGGCGTTTGAACACACCGCCGCTTACGACAGCATGATCGCCAACTACTTCGGCGCGCTGGTGCCGGCCTACCATGGCGAAACCGAGCAGCCTTCCGGTCGCTTCCCTCGCACGCTGAACCTTAACTACATCAAGAAGCAGGATATGCGCTACGGTGAGAACAGCCACCAGCAGGCCGCCTTCTATATAGAAGAGAATGTTCAGGAAGCTTCTGTCGCCACCGCCGATCAGCTACAGGGCAAAGCGTTGTCGTACAACAACATCGCCGATACCGATGCGGCACTGGAGTGCGTGAAAGAGTTCGCCGAACCGGCCTGCGTTATCGTCAAGCACGCCAACCCCTGTGGCGTGGCGATAGGCGACGATATTCTGGCAGCCTATGAGCGTGCCTATCAAACCGATCCTACCTCCGCGTTCGGCGGGATCATCGCCTTCAACCGCGAACTGGACGCCGCCACTGCGCAAGCCATTATCAGTCGTCAGTTTGTGGAAGTGATTATCGCCCCTAGCATCAGCCAGGAAGCGCGCTCCCTGCTGGCCGCCAAACAGAACGTCCGCGTGCTGGCCTGCGGCCAATGGCAGCAACGCGTTGCCGCTCTGGACTTCAAGCGCGTCAACGGCGGCTTGCTGGTGCAGGATCGCGATCTGGGCATGGTGAGTGAAAGCGATCTGCGCGTAGTGTCCGAACGCCAACCTACCGCTCAGGAATTGTGTGATGCGCTGTTCTGCTGGAAAGTGGCCAAGTTTGTTAAGTCCAACGCCATTGTTTATGCGCGCGACAACATGACCATCGGCATAGGTGCGGGGCAAATGAGCCGCGTTTACTCAGCCAAGATCGCCGGCATCAAAGCCGCCGACGAAGGTCTGGAAGTCAAAGGCTCCGCCATGGCGTCCGACGCCTTCTTCCCGTTCCGTGACGGCATCGATGCCGCGGCAGCCGTTGGCATCACCTGCGTGATCCAGCCAGGCGGGTCGATCCGTGATGATGAAGTGATTGCCGCCGCCAACGAACACGGCATTGCGATGATCTTTACCGATATGCGTCACTTCCGCCATTAATCCTTTTTGCTGCGTGCGCTGCGGCGCACGCCCTTCGTGGAGCACCTGATGAACATTTTAATTATCGGCAACGGCGGACGCGAACACGCGCTGGCCTGGAAAGCAGCCCAATCACCGCTGGCGGACAAAGTTTACGTAGCACCGGGCAATGCCGGTACCGCGCTGGAACCAGGTCTTACGAACGTCGAGATCTCCGCTACCGATATTCCGGCCCTGCTCGCTTTTGCCCAGAGCAACGATATCGGCCTCACCATTGTCGGGCCGGAAGCGCCGCTGGTGATTGGCGTGGTTGACGCCTTCCAGGCCGCCGGCCTGAAAATCTTTGGCCCCTCTCAGGCCGCAGCCCAGTTAGAAGGCTCTAAAGCCTTCACCAAAGATTTCCTGGCGCGCCATAATATTCCAAGCGCCGAGTACCAAAACTTTACCGAAGTCGAACCGGCGCTGGCCTATGTTCGCAGTAAAGGTGCACCGATCGTCATCAAGGCCGACGGCCTGGCGGCCGGTAAAGGCGTGATTGTTGCCATGACGCTGCAGGAAGCGGAAGACGCCGTGCAAGACATGCTGGCAGGCAACGCCTTCGGCGATGCAGGCCACCGCATCGTGGTGGAAGAATTCCTGGATGGGGAAGAAGCCAGCTTTATCGTCATGGTCGACGGTGAAAACGTAGTGCCGATGGCCACCAGCCAGGATCACAAACGCGTCGGCGATGGCGACACCGGCCCGAACACCGGCGGTATGGGGGCTTATTCCCCGGCGCCAGTGGTGACCGATGAAATCCACCAGCGCGCGATGGACCAGGTTATCTGGCCAACCGTGCGCGGCATGGCGGCGGAAGGTAACACCTATGTCGGCTTCCTTTATGCCGGGCTGATGATCTCTGCGGACGGTCAACCGAAAGTCATTGAATTCAACTGCCGCTTTGGCGATCCGGAAACCCAGCCGATCATGCTGCGTCTGCGCTCTGATCTGGTTGAACTGTGCCTGGCCGGTGCGGAAGGTAAGCTGGATGAGAAAACGTCTGAATGGGATGAACGTCCTGCGTTGGGCGTGGTACTGGCAGCCGGCGGTTATCCGGGTGACTATAACAACGGTGAGGTCATTCAGGGTCTGCCGCAGCAAGAAAGCGCCGACGGCAAGGTATTCCATGCCGGCACCCGTATGCAGGGTAACGACGTGGTGACCAGCGGTGGCCGCGTGCTGTGCGTTACCGCGCTGGGTGAAACGGTGGCTCAGGCGCAACAACGCGCTTACCAATTGGCGGATGGCATTCAGTGGACAGGCAGCTTCTGCCGTAAGGACATTGGCTATCGTGCGATTGCACGCGGCAAATGATCTGAACGCTAAAATCTCTGAGGGCTCCGCCATGCGGGGCCTTTTTTATAGCTGATCTTCTTTCGGTTCCCAGCGGCAAAAATCGTCGTTTGCCACCAGCAGCAGTTCACGCCCTTCCGGCGCATCCAACCAGGCAATATTCACCGGTTGGCTGCTGTTGCGGGCGCGACGCTCAATCCAGGCTTCGGCACTGCCGTCCAGCCCTGGTTTCAACGTTTGGCCATCGCAGGTTTGCACCGTGCCCTGTTGCCAACGCCCCTGCAGCAGTTTCACATTGCCGGCACGCAGCGCATTACTCACTTCAAGCACTCGACGCGCCTGGTATTGGTACAGCGCGATTTCATCGGCGGTCAGTTGTTCACGCCGCGTGGCCAGTTGACGCTGCATAAAGCTTACTTCGCCGTCATCGGTGAAGCGGAGTTGGATAGAGTCACGATCGCCATCGGCATCGGTGCGTTTAATCTGGCGCAGTTCGCCGTTTTGGTATTCGTACAGCGTGGTGACGGTGCCCGGACCGCGATAAGGACTGTAGACGCTCATCAGCACCTGTGGGCGATGCCGATCGTCGTCTTTGCGCCACAGGCGAATAACGCCCTGGTCGGCCACAAAGCCGCTGGCACTAAAGGCAGGGGGATCTGAATGACTGCTGCAGGCGCTCAGGACACCGGCAAGGCCGATGACCATGAGCGCCTGTCGGATAAACAAAAGGGGCGCTATTGCCCCCCTGTTTAATCTTTTCACCAACACGCAGTATTACTTAACCGCGTCTTTCAGTGCTTTACCAGAAACGAACGCAGGCACGTTAGCAGCTGCGATTTTGATTTCTTTACCAGTCTGCGGGTTGCGACCAGTGCGCTCGTTGCGGTGGTTGACCTTGAAAGTACCGAAACCAACCAATTGTACTGCATCACCTTCTTTCAGAGACTCAGTAATAGCAGCCAGGGTGGATTCCAGAGCCAGTTTAGCTTGTGCTTTGGAAAGGTCAGCCTTGTCCGCGATTACATCAATCAGTTGAGTCTTGTTCATAAGTTATCCTTACAGTGTGTTTATCGTTTGCAAAGCATCGAGTGCGACGGATATGCCGATTGACAGCACTCCCTGCATACACGCACCGATAGCCACTTTTTTTACGCCCCCCAAATGTAGACCAGACAGGGTGCGGATGTGAAGCCTTAAGGCATGACAAATCAGGCGTTAAATCACGTTTTCTTGCCTTATTGCGTTAAATTTATCCCGATATTACTCACCGCGGCCTCGCGGAGGTCAGAACGCAAGCCTTTGATCAGCTCTAAATCACGTTCCTCGCAGTCAGCCAACAGGCGGAAAATTTCCCATTGGATGTCCCATTCTTCCTCTACCGCAGGCAAAACCTTGAGCTCATCGTCGGTCATTTCTTTACCGGCCTGAGTCATTTCCAACATCGCCACGGTGCGAATTGACGTTTCGCTAATGGCGATGGCGTGCTCTAGCGTCTCCCCGCTGAGTCGCGAATGGATCAGTTCCCCTAATGCGATACAGGCGTCAATAGCCGGGTAAACGCCGTAAAGATCGTAATCTTCTGCCGAAGGTATCGCCTCTTCCAACTTCTCCAGCTGGCTGTCAAAGTTGACCTTGGCGTCCTTGACCACCAGCGTTTCCCACACCAAATCCAGAATGCGGCGGTAAATCGCCGGATCGCCAAACTCGGTTTGCAGGCAGAACATCTGGTAATTCGGATACATACGCTCGCACAAACTGGCCATAAAGGTCAAATGTTGCCAGCTTTCAAGCTTTTCCAGACGTAAATGGATCGGGTTACGTAGCATTATTCACTCTCTTACGCGTTATCTGCGCCGCAGTGTACCCGAAATCGGTCATTGCGACACCTCTGGATGCTGCTGCAACCAGCGCTGGAAGGCCGGCCGGCGCGAGGCGATGGCATCAGCCCAGCGCGTAGGTTCCGGCAAACGGTAGCCCGCCATACAACGTTGTACCCAGGCCAACGCACTGTCGGCCCCGACGCGGTGGCCGGTAGAGATAAACAACGGGTTACAACGCGCCTTGCTACGCCACACCCAGCCAAGCTGCTCGCCTTTATCTTCCAGCGGCGCCAACGCGCCTGTGGCAGCGTCCAAAGGGGCGAATTTACCGCACAGGCGCTTTTTGGCGACGCCAATGGTCGGTACGTCGACCAGCAGACCGAAATGGCTGGCAACGCCCAGACGGCGCGGGTGTGAAATACCATGGCCGTCGACAAAAACCAGGTCCGGCTTCTGCTGCAATTGCTCCCAAGCCGCGAGCAACGCAGGGTATTCACGAAATGATAAAAAACCGGGAATGTAAGGCAGGGTGGTCGCGACACGAGCCACCCGGTACTCCACCAGCTCCAGCGATGGATAGCGCAGAATGGCAATGGCAGCACGCGTCACCTCACCTTCCTGTTCAAAGCCCACGTCGGCACCGGCAATAAAGGCCGGCGACTCGGTCTGGAAGTCATCGTAACGAATCACCTCCGAGGCGCGCTGCAATTGCTCCACGCGTAGGGCTTGAGTATCTATCACGTCCGGTCCTTAGCGATGGTATTTGCCCGATTGAGCGTGAACCGCCTCGACAAAGGCGCCGGCGTTTTCTGGTGGCACATCCAAATGAATGCCGTGACCCAGGTTAAATACGTGCCCTTCACCGTGACCGAAACCGGCCAGAATAGTTTCCACTTCCTGGGCAATACGCTCAGGTGACGCATACAGCATAGAAGGATCCATGTTGCCCTGCAGCGCGACTTTATCCCCTACGCGACGGCGCGCGTCAGCGATGTCGGTCGTCCAGTCAAGGCCCAGCGCGTCACAGCCGGTGGCCGCCATGGCCTCCAGCCACTGGCCACCGCCTTTGGTGAACAGCGTGACCGGCACGCGGCGGCCATCGTTTTCACGCAGCAGCCCATCGACAATCTTATGCATGTAATGCAGAGAGAATTCGCGGTAGTCACGGCCGGTCAGCACGCCGCCCCAGGTATCGAAAACCATCACCGACTGCGCGCCGGCTTTGATCTGGGCATTGAGATACAAAATGACGCTGTCTGCCAGCTTATCCAGCAGCAGGTGCAGCGTAGCCGGCTCCGCATACATCATTTTTTTCAGCTTGGTGAAGGCCTTGCTGCTGCCACCTTCCACCATATAGGTCGCCAGGGTCCACGGGCTGCCGGAGAAACCGATCAGCGGCACTTCGCCTTTGAGCTCGCGGCGGATAGTACGCACCGCGTTCATCACATAGCCCAGCTCCACTTCCGGATCGAAGGCCGGCAACTTGTCCACGTCGGCACGACAGGTAATCGGCGAGGAGAAACGCGGGCCTTCGCCGGTTTCGAAATACAGCCCCAGCCCCATGGCATCGGGAATGGTGAGGATGTCGGAGAACAGAATGGCCGCATCCAGCGGGAAGCGGCGCAACGGCTGCAGCGTAACCTCGCAAGCCAGTTCCGCATTCTTGCACAGCGACATAAAATCACCGGCCTGGGCACGGGTGGCTTTGTACTCCGGCAAATAACGACCGGCCTGACGCATCATCCATACGGGGGTCACATCCACCGGCTGACGCAGCAGCGCGCGCAGGTAACGATCGTTCTTCAACTCATTCATTTATGGGGCTCCCTTATTCATCTGCCGCTATTGTAGCGAGTTATTGCTCGCGGCATAAGGCTACGGTGTCCTCTATCAGGCGGCGCGCCACGGTGCCGGGCGGCGGCAAAAGCGGCAACCGATCGTAGCGGTACCAGCCGGCGTTAAGCAGCTCTTTCGGATCGTGACGGATCTCACCCCGATGGTAATCGGCCATAAAGGCCATCATCAGCGAATGCGGGAATGGCCAGGGTTGCGAGGTGACGTAGCGCAGGTTTTTGATTTCAATATTACTTTCCTCCATTACCTCGCGCGCAGCCGCTTGCTCCAGCGTTTCGCCGACCTCAACAAAACCGGCCAGGACAGTATGAATTCCACCGCGATGGCGCACGTGCTGGGCCAGCAGGATCTCGTCGTCACGTCGAATGGCAACAATCACGCAAGGGGCGATTTGCGGGTAGTAGCGCTCGCGGCAATTGCCGCACAGACAGGCACTCTCCGTGCGACTGAGGTGCATCTCATGGCCGCAGTAACCGCAGTAGCGATGGGAACGGTAAAAGTCGGCCAGTTGCACTCCCCTACCGGCGAGCTGGAACAGTCCACGATCGAGCTCAAGCAGTTGGCGTACCGAGCCCATGTCCTGCGGCATCGCCTGACGGACAAGCCAGACCGGCAGCCCTTCCCATTCACCAATAGCCCTGGCCATTCGCCCCTGCAGGGAGAATGACGCCGCCAAACCACACGGCAATTCACCGTTTGGTAACCAAAGTTTGCTTTCATGGCTGACAATCCACCAGCCATTTTCATTACCCGTTAATGCAAGTTCCATATCGTTGTTGCACAACCTCAGCTTCACTGGCACTCTACAAATCGGCCTTGTAACATTTTAATAACTTACTGTTACGTTTTATTACTTACGGAGTCAAACATGCTCAACCGTTTGGAAAGCCTGACTCAGCGCGTTGGTGGTAGTAATGAATTAGTTGATCAATGGCTTCAGGCTCGCAAGCAATTGCTGGTCGCCTATTGCACCCTCGTGGGTATCAAACCGAATAAAGAAAAGCATACGCCGCTGAATGAAAAAGCGCTGGAGAACTTTTGCCATAATCTGGTGGATTACCTTTCCGCCGGTCATTTTCATATCTATGACAGAATTATCAAGCAAGTGGAAGGCGCATCCAGTCCGAAAATGACGCTGTCGGTAAACATCTACCCCAAACTGTGGGCAAATACCGAACAGATTATGGCATTTCACGATCGCTATACCGAAGTGGATATCGATCAGGATGTGTGCCTGGAACTCCATCAGGCATTGTCGGATATCGGTGAAACTCTGGCGGCACGTTTTACCCTGGAAGATAAGCTGATCCAACTGGCGACCGAAGCCTGGCAACAAACGATGCCGGATAAAGCGCTGGATCAGGCACGTTAGAATTTTGTAGTTTTTTTTATTCACCCTCCTATACTGGGGGCATCTTGTCGGAGTGCCTAGCGCCTGATTTGTTCATCAAATTGGCCAGGCTGAGACCGTTAATTCGGGATCCGCGGAACCTGATCGGGTTAATACCCGCGAAGGGAACAAGAGTAATCTATCGCCACAGGCAGGTGATCCCAACAGGGATAATCCCGCCCTGTCGGCCAGCATCATTACTCCCTCCGAGCTCCAGACAAGCAACATTCCCAACCCAACACACTGGTAGGAACTTGCTATGTCTAACGTTAAAAAACCCCGTGCCCGTAAAGAGCAACGCGAAGAAGCCCAGCAGTTTATCGATACCCTTCAGGGCGTGTCCTTTCCCAATTCACGCCGGATTTATCTGCAGGGCTCTCGCAACGATCTGCAGGTGCCGATGCGTGAAATCCAGCTTAGCCCGACACTGCTTGGCGGCGACAAAGACAACCCACAGTACCAGCCCAACGAACCCATTCCGGTATACGACACTGCCGGTCCTTATGGCGATCCGCAATCTGAACTTAATGTGCATACCGGCCTGGTAAAACTGCGTGCAGGCTGGATAGCTGAACGCGGTGATACCGAACTGCTCAATGGCGTCAGTTCCGGCTTTACCCAGCAGCGCCTGGCGGATGAAGGTCTGGATCACCTGCGTTTTGAACATCTGCCGCGGCCGCGCAAGGCGCAACCCGGCAAATGCGTCACCCAGTTGCACTACGCCCGCGCTGGCGTAATCACCCCTGAGATGGAGTTTATCGCCATCCGCGAAAACATGGGCCGCGAGCGTATCCGTGGCGATGTCCTGCGCCAGCAGCATCCAGGCCAAAGTTGGGGCGCCAATCTGCCGGAGAACATCACGCCGGAATTCGTTCGCCAGGAAGTGGCCGCTGGACGCGCCATCATCCCCGCTAATATCAACCATCCCGAATCCGAGCCGATGATCATCGGTCGCAATTTTCTGGTGAAAGTTAACGCCAACATCGGCAACTCGGCGGTGACCTCATCCATCGAAGAGGAGGTCGAAAAACTGGTCTGGTCCACCCGCTGGGGCGCGGATACGGTGATGGACCTGTCCACCGGCCGCTATATCCACGAAACCCGCGAGTGGATCCTGCGTAACAGCCCGGTACCGATCGGAACGGTGCCTATCTATCAGGCGCTGGAAAAAGTGAACGGCGTGGCGGAAAACCTGACCTGGGAAATGTTCCGCGATACGTTACTTGAGCAGGCAGAGCAAGGCGTTGACTACTTCACCATCCACGCCGGCGTACTGTTGCGCTATGTACCGATGACCGCCAAGCGCCTGACCGGCATCGTCTCGCGCGGCGGTTCGATCATGGCTAAATGGTGTCTGTCACACCATCAGGAAAACTTCCTGTACCAGCACTTCCGCGAAATCTGCGAAATTTGCGCCGCCTATGACGTCTCACTGTCCCTGGGAGATGGCCTGCGCCCCGGCTCAATTCAGGACGCCAATGATGAAGCGCAGTTCGCCGAACTGCACACGCTGGGCGAACTGACTAAAATTGCCTGGGAATATGACGTGCAGGTGATGATCGAAGGCCCGGGTCATGTACCGATGCAAATGATCCGTCGCAACATGACCGAAGAGTTGGAGCATTGCCACGAAGCGCCGTTCTACACCCTTGGCCCGCTAACCACCGATATCGCTCCAGGCTATGACCACTTCACCTCCGGCATCGGCGCCGCGATGATCGGTTGGTTCGGCTGCGCCATGCTGTGTTACGTCACGCCGAAGGAGCACCTCGGGCTGCCGAACAAAGAAGACGTCAAACAGGGGCTGATCACCTACAAAATTGCCGCCCACGCCGCCGATTTGGCCAAAGGCCACCCGGGTGCCCAGATCCGCGATAACGCCATGTCCAAGGCGCGTTTCGAATTCCGCTGGGAAGATCAGTTCAACCTGGCGCTCGACCCGGCTACCGCCCGCGCTTATCACGACGAAACCCTGCCGCAAGAGTCCGGCAAAATCGCCCACTTCTGTTCCATGTGCGGCCCCAAATTCTGCTCGATGAAAATTTCGCAGGAAGTACGCAACTATGCCGCTGCGCAGGAAGCCGCCAAACCGATAGAAGTACAACTCACCGGCATGGAAAAAATGTCGGCCGAGTTCCGTTCACGCGGCAGTGAGCTCTACCACAGCGCCGGCAACCTGCAAGAGGAACTGAGCAATGACTGATATCACCACGCCTTTCCCCGCCACCCCGTACAAGCTGGGGTTATACCCGGTAGTCGACAGTGTCGAATGGATTGCTCGCCTGCTGGATGCGGGTGTTACCACCATCCAACTGCGCATCAAGGATTTGCCGGATGAGCAGGTCGAAGAGGATATTGCCGCCGCCATTGCGCTCGGTAAAAGGTACAACGCCCGGCTGTTTATTAATGACTATTGGCAATTGGCGATTAAACACGATGCCTATGGCGTGCACCTGGGCCAGGAAGACCTGGAGACTACCGATTTGGCGGCCATCCACCGCGCCGGATTGCGTTTAGGCGTTTCCACCCATGACGACGCCGAGCTGGCGCGAGCCATTGCGGTGAAGCCTTCTTATATTGCGCTGGGGCATATCTTCCCGACGCAAACCAAAGACATGCCTTCCGCTCCCCAGGGCCTGGCAGAGCTGAAACGCCATATCCTCGGGTTGAGTGACTATCCGACGGTGGCGATCGGCGGGATCAGTATCGATCGCGTGGCCGACGTGTTGGCCTGTGGCGTAGGTAGCGTGGCGGTGGTCAGCGCCATTACTCAGGCGCCGGACTGGCGCGCCGCTACCGCTCAACTGCTGCAGCTGATCGAAGGCAAGGAGTAACGCCATGTTGAACGATCAAGAGTTCCTGCGTTACAGCCGCCAACTGCTGCTGGAAGATATCGGCCCGGAAGGTCAGGAGAAGCTGAAGCGTTCGACGGCGTTGATCGTCGGGCTTGGTGGCTTAGGCTCCCCTGCAGCGCTCTATCTGGCCGCCGCCGGTGTCGGTACGCTGTTGCTGGCCGATGACGATACGCTTCACGTCACCAACCTGCAGCGCCAGATCCTGTACCGCAGCCCCGACGTGGAAAAAAGCAAAGCCGCTCTGGCACAGCGCCAGTTACAGGCACTGAACCCGATGGTCGAGTCCATTGCGCTTGAGCAACGGCTGCAAGGTGAAACCTTGCATCACGCCGTGGAGCGCGCCGATCTCATTTTGGACTGCAGCGACAATATGGAAACCCGCCATGCGGTGAACGCCGCCTGCATCAGTGCCGACAAGCCGCTTATCAGCGGCAGCGCGGTGGGTTTCAGCGGCCAGTTGCTGGTCATTGAACCGCCTTATGTCCACGGCTGTTACGCTTGCCTTTACCCGGAACAGGCAGAACCGCAGCGAAATTGCCGCACCGCTGGCGTGCTCGGCCCGGTGGTCGGCGTCATCGGTACGCTGCAAGCCCTGGAAGCGATAAAGATGCTGGCAGGCATGCCTTCACCACTGAACGGCAAACTACGGTTGTTCGACGGTAAACAACAAAGCTGGAGCACCTTGCAACTCAGCCAGGCCAGCACCTGTGCAGTATGCGGAGGGGCAGCATGAAGATCCGGCTTAATGACCAGCCGTTGGAACTGGCGCAGCCCCTGAGCGTCGATGCTTTGCTGGAACAACTGCAACGCCACCAGCCGGGCACCGCGCTGGCTATCAACCAAACCATCATCCCGCGCGCCGACTGGGCTAACCACCAGGTGCAGGACGGTGATGACATCCTGTTGTTTCAAGCGATCGCCGGAGGCTGACATGCTACAAATCGCCGATACCACCTTTACTTCACGCCTGTTTACCGGCACCGGCAAGTTCGCCACCCCAGCGCTGATGCTGGAAGCCCTGCAGGCCTCCGGTTCGCAGCTGGTCACCATGGCGATGAAACGCGTCGATCTGCACGGCGGCAATGATGCCATTCTGGCGCCGCTGCAACAGTTGGGCGTACGCCTGCTGCCCAACACCTCTGGGGCCAAAACCGCTGCCGAAGCGATATTCGCCGCCCGGCTGGCGCGTGAGGCACTCGGCACTCACTGGGTAAAACTGGAAATTCACCCTGATGTGAAATACCTGCTGCCGGACCCCATAGAAACCCTGATAGCGGCGGAAACCTTGGTAAAAGAAGGCTTTGTGGTGCTGCCTTACTGCGGTGCCGACCCGGTGCTATGCAAACGGCTGGAAGAAGTGGGCTGCGCGGCGGTCATGCCACTCGGATCGCCAATCGGTTCCAACCGGGGGCTGCGCACCCGCGACTTTCTGGAGATCATTATCGAACAGGCCAAAGTGCCGGTGGTGGTGGACGCCGGTATCGGTGCGCCGAGCCATGCACTGGAAGCCATGGAACTGGGTGCCGATGCGGTGCTGGTGAATACGGCTATCGCCGTGGCACGCGATCCCGTACAGATGGCGCATGCTTTCCGTTTGGCCTTGGAAGCCGGTGAACTGGCGTGTCAGGCCGGTTTGGGCAGTAGCCAACGTAGTGCGGCGGCTTCCAGCCCGCTGACGGCTTTTCTCAGCCAGGCCGGGGAGACGTTGTGATGGCCGATGATTTCAGCCGCCGCTGGCAGCAGTTGGATTGGGACGACATCTCGCTGCGCATTAACAGTAAGACGGCGCGGGATGTGGAGCGTGCACTCAATGCGGACAAGCTGACGCGTGAAGACTTTATGGCATTGATCTCCCCTGCCGCGGCGCACTATCTGGAACCTTTGGCGCAACGTGCACAGCAACTGACTCGCCAACGTTTTGGTAACGTGGTCAGCTTCTATGTGCCCTTATACCTGTCTAATCTATGCGCTAATGACTGCACTTACTGCGGTTTTTCAATGAGCAATCGCATCAAGCGCAAAACCCTGGATGCCGCAGAAATCGAACGCGAGTGTCTGGCGATTAAAGCTTTGGGTTTTGAGCATCTGCTGCTGGTCACCGGTGAACACCAAACCAAGGTCGGCATGGATTACTTTCGCCAGCATATTCCGGCGATCCGCCGCCATTTCAGTTCGCTGATGATGGAGGTACAACCGCTGGCGCAGGAAGAGTATGCCGAACTGAAAACGCTGGGGCTGGATGGCGTGTTGGTGTATCAGGAAACCTATCATCCCGCCACCTATCTGCAGCATCACCTCCGTGGGCAGAAACAGGACTTTCATTGGCGGTTGGCCACGCCGGATCGCCTGGGCCGCGCCGGGATCGACAAGATCGGTCTCGGCGCTCTGGTCGGGCTCTCCAACAGTTGGCGCACCGACTGCTATATGCTGGCCGAGCACTTATTCTACCTGCAGCAAACCTATTGGCAGAGCCGTTATTCCATCTCGTTCCCGCGTTTGCGCCCCTGCGCCGGCGGTATAGAACCGGCGTCGATCATGAGTGAACCGCAACTGGTGCAGTTGATCTGTGCTTTCCGGCTGTTCGCCCCCGACGTGGAACTTTCTTTGTCGACGCGTGAATCCCCGTTCTTCCGCGATCATATGATCCCGGTGGCGATCAACAGCGTCAGCGCCGGATCCAAGACACAACCCGGTGGCTATGCCGACGACGTGCCGCCTGAACTGGAGCAGTTCGAACCGCATGATGGCCGTACGCCGCAACAGGTGGCGCAAGCGATTAGCGATGCCGGTTTGCAGCCGGTGTGGAAAGACTGGGACGGCTATCTTGGGCGTGGCGCGCAATAAGCTGCAATCCATTAACCATTGCAGGGAAATCCAAAGATAGACTGCGCAAAGTCTATCAACCAAGCTGGTGCCGAAAATCACACCGGCTATAGTCCCTCTGCCGGCCGCCAAACCCGGCGCCGGCCGGGGCCGTTACCTTCTCAATGGCCCCGCCTTACCCATCCCCGGATCGTGCCGGATACCCTCCCGCGCGATCCGGGCCTTCCTTTTCGGTTTGCTCACTCATCAACGCGGTTCGGGGATTTTGACAAAGTCAACTGGTTGGACCACATTTAACCTCTCACCCCCGGCGGAATAATAACCATGAACCTGTACCTGCGACTGATTTGGATCTTTATCTCATCACGCTGGAAAGCGCGCATGTCAATGGATGACCTGACCAGCACCCTGCAAACTCGAGTATGGCTAAATGATATCGATATCAATCTGCACATGAATAATGGCCGCTACCTGACGGTGTGCGACCTCAATCGGGTGGATATGTTTATTCGAACCGGATTAATGAAGCTGATGCTCAAGCGGCGTTGGTCGCCGATCGTCAGTCAACTGAATATGAATTACAAAAAGGCGCTGCAGCCCTTCCAACGTTATCAAGTCAGTATGACCATTACTCACTGGGACGATCGTTACTTTTATGCGACTCATACTTTCAGTGTCGGCGATCGGATTGTGGCACTGGGCACGTCACAGGCAGTCGTAGTCGGGAAAGAAGGCGTAGTGGCGCCAGAAGAAGTAGCAGAAAGCGTGCGGCAATATCAACAGGCGAGCAAGGTGTGACCACCTGCGCCGCGGTGATGTGATGAGTCCCTGATGCTGTAATGGCCCTGGCGTCGGCCGTGTATCTTTTTTTGCTGCCTGCCCCTAGCTTGAAGACAGGAGCAGGCAGCTTATTCTGTGAGACAGGCAGCCCCCCCAGGAACGCGAATCGCACATATAAGAGCTAATTAATCATATCAACGATAAAATGTGAATGTCTTTTGAGTGTTTTTTTGAGTGCTATTGAGTGTAATTTGAGTTTAGTCATGAAAATCAAACGGATATCGCCGCAGCCATCCTGACTTCATCTATAATCGAGCCAGCAGGCAACCTCGGGACAGCAAATGCTCGTGGTCAACATCAGAAAAATCGAGGTGATCATGAAAAAAACGCCAAATTACGCAGAGGCAATCAGTATGTTGCTGGCCCAGAAAGGGGTAGGTGACAGAAAGCACGCATCAACCATGGCAAGCATTCTGAACCTTCAATATAACAGCGCCAAGCAGAAGCTGGACGGTAAAAGAGGCATCACTCTCGACGAGATAAAAAGAGTATTTCAATACTTCAATGAATCGTTTGAAGGACGCAGAGCCCACAACTGCGTGTTTATCATGAACAGCATACATAAACGGTGCAATATCGAGGTTGATGACAAGCCGGTAGACAGCATTGAGGACGGGGAAACCTATGCGTTCAGAAAAGACGATCTTTTTATTATTAACACCGGCAGAGATAAAAGCGCAGGCGCAGAGCTGTATAAGGTCAGGAAAATAGACTTTCTTCCGGCACCCAGAATTGCCATCCTCGACAATGACCAAGACATCCTGGAGTTGCTAAAAAAAATCACCACCCGCTACGGTATCGAAACAGAGACTTTTCCAACCGCTAAGGCGATCATCGACAGCCTGGAGCAACATACCTACGAGGCCTTTATCCTTGATTGGCTGTTAGACTTTGGCGAGACATCAGAAAAGGTCGTAGAAAAGATAAAAGACCGAGTGGATACCCATGCACAAATCATCATCCTGACAGGCCAGTTACACCACTATGAGAAAAACATCGGCGATATGATATTAAACTACGACGTACATTTGATTGAGAAACCAGCCAAGCCGCTGATTATTTCTTCACTGTTGCTTTCCCATTTGTTTTTCAACTGATTTTATTGGCAAGCAAATGAGGAATGACGAGCCTTTACCTTCAACAGATTTTACTCTGAGGGTGCCCTTCATCCTGGTCACATAGTTCTTTATAATGGTCAGGCCCAAGCCCAGCCCCTGGCGCGTCTCTCTTTCCACCCCCTGATTAAATGCTTTATATAATCTGTTAATATTTTTCACGTTAAAGCCGATACCGTTATCTTTCACCAGAAGATAAAGACGACCGTGACAAACCTTCACATTCAGAATTACCAAGCCGCAATGGGTATATTTATCGGCATTACCCAACAGATTGACGATTATTCGATATAACTTGTATTTATCGGAATGAACTTCCCCTGAATAAGACGAATACCGGACAATAAATTTATTGCGACCGTCCCCACCCACTGCAGCAACAGCATCGTCAACCACCTCATTGAGTGAAAACAGAGAATCATTGACCTTTACTTCCCCCATTTCAAGCCGTGAGTAATCCATGACCTCACGCGTTTGCTCTGCAATTTTATTGCCGTGATGCGAGATGAGCCTGGCCTCTTTTTTTAACTCATCCTGCACCAACTCATGCTCCATGATGTCTGCCGCAATCACGATGGCCTGCGTTGAGCCGGCTATCTCATGGTAAATGGAAGAAATAAAGATATTCTTATTCTTAACTATCTCCTTCAGTGAAAACGCATGCTTCAAAATCAGGAACATCATCAAGAAAATCAGCACCAGTGAAATAATAGCAAACAGCTCGGCTTTACCTGAATTATCTTTGATGATGTCTTTAACCTCGGTGAAATTCCTTATCTGTATTTTGTAGATTATCTCTTGAATATCGACCAAGGTAATTTCCATCTCGTCCATAAAGGAGAGTATATCTGCTCTGGTTTTGGTGCCATTTAACAACTCAACGCTAAGTTGATCCAGCTCAGCATACTGCTGCTTCAAAACCGCAATGGTTTTTATAAATTCTTCATCATAATAAAAAGCATCGCTGAACGTCGAGCGCCCCTCAAGAATGGCAATTTTTGATGCAAATATTTTCTTTTTGAGCATAAAAGCGTCGTAGTTATCCTCATCGCCCAGCAGCAATGCGGTTTTTGTCCTTTCAAATGACAAAAAGAGGATTTCAGCAACGGAGTAATTATCGAGATTGGGCTCAATCTGCTTGTATCGCTCTTTCACATTGCCGAAATTTGTGGCAATCAGTAAAACTAAGAGCACCAACACTGCAACCAGAGCGACAAGCGTCCCGATAAATTTTTTGCTCATTTCACTTAACCTCTAGCATCTTTATCTGCCAAACGGTTTTTGCGTTCACATCAATATTGTTCAACTCTGGGTGGCTATCACGAGGATAGATAATCGCAAAAGGCCCTAACTGTGCGACGTCCATAAGCTCGCCATTTTTCTTATAGGCGATAATAGCCTTGTATTTAGCCAACTCAGCAACGGGCATTGAATATGAATAATCATCCCAGGCAAAAGCGCGAACCTTACTTCCCGTCAGGCCATATTCCTTTGCCAGCACGCTAAACTCAACGCCGGTAAAAACGGCCTCAGGAGTGAAATTGGTAGAGGTTTTAATCGAAGAAGATGGCATCGCCTCTAATGCCTTTAGCGTAATCTTAACCTTCTCGCCATCGCTCTTTTTAAGATAAAAATAATCAACGCCAGCACAGAGTGGAGCGCTAAACAGAGACATCAGAAATAATGCTATCAATCCTTTGATTTTCATTACTTATCACCTTTACGTTTAACCAGCTCCGCCTGACCAAACTCATCCTTGCCAATGGCAACCCACCCGCGCCGCTGATAAAACGCTTCAGCCTTCGATCCCGGCTCGGTAGTGAGATGGATCTCTTGAGCGCCATTTTCGAATAACCATGCCGTTACTGCATTCAGTAAGGCAGAACCTATCCCCTTCGACTGGTATTCCGGTTTAACAAACAGCCCACCGATCAAGGGTTCAGGAATAAAGAGCCCGAAACCTACGCCGGCGTAATCATCACCGCATTTGCAAATCCAACCACCACCCTGGTTAATATCATCCAGTGCCTGGGTCCTATGAAGATATTGGATCTGGTGAGGGTGAAGCGGGTTCTCTTCGACGGAGAATCTAATTTCATACAGGTAAGGCAGGTGTTTTGCCGTAAGTTTCTCGAAGGTGATCAGGCTGTCCATATCTGTACAATCCTTGGTTGTAATAGCACGCAGGTGATTTTAGCCATTATTTCGGGTTTATTCATAGTAGCAAAGATTCCCCCTGCCGGAGCGGGCAAAAAAAAACCGCCCCCGGAGGAGCGGTTTATCTGGCAAGGAACCGGCAAGCCGGATCCCGAGTGCATTCAACGATTAATCGTTGTTGCCGCCCAAGCCTGCATTCAGCAGTTCAGCCAGGTTAGCCGTTGCTTCTTCCGCGCTCACCTGCGGAACAACTGGCACTTCACCCTGTGCTTTACGGCGCATACGGTCCTGATGATAAGCGTAACCGGTACCGGCTGGGATCAGACGGCCCACGATGACGTTCTCTTTCAGGCCACGCAGTTCATCACGCTTACCGGCAACAGCCGCTTCGGTCAGAACACGCGTCGTTTCCTGGAACGATGCTGCGGAGATGAAGGACTCGGTCGCCAAGGAAGCCTTGGTGATACCCAGCAGATCGCGTGAGAAGGTTGCCTCGATTTTGCCTTCAGCAGCAAGCTGACGGTTGGCAATCTTAACGCGTGACACTTCAGCCTGCTCGCCTTCCAGGAACTCGGTGCCACCTGCGCTGACGATGGTGCCTTTACGCAGCATCTGACGAACGATAACTTCAATGTGTTTATCGTTAATCTTAACGCCTTGCAGACGGTAAACTTCCTGCACTTCGTTGGTGATGTAGCGGGTAACCGCATGCACACCACGCAGACGCAGAATGTCGTGCGGAGATTCTGGGCCGTCAGAAACAACGTCACCGCGCTCCACAACTTCGCCTTCAAACACGTTGAGCTGACGCCATTTTGGAATCATCTCTTCGTAAGCGTCGCTGCCGTCCAGTGGAGAGATGACCAGGCGACGTTTGCCTTTGGTCTCTTTACCGAACGAGATAATCCCGCTGATTTCAGCCAGGATTGCAGGCTCTTTCGGACGACGTGCTTCGAACAGATCCGCAACGCGTGGCAGACCACCGGTAATATCCTTGGTACCGCCGGATTCCTGAGGAATACGCGCCAGAGTATCACCCGCACCGATCTGAATGCCGTCTTCCAGCTGCACAATCGCTTTACCTGGCAGGAAGTATTGAGCAGGCATATCAGTACCTGGGATCAACACGTCGTCGCCTTTGGCATCAACGATTTTCAGTGCCGGACGCAGGTCTTTACCGCTACCGGTACGCTCTGCGCTGTCCAGTACAACCAGAGAAGACAAACCGGTCAGTTCGTCGGTCTGGCGTGTAATGGTCTGGCCGTCAACCATATCAGCGAAGCGGATGAAACCACTCACTTCGGTGATAACTGGCATGGTGTGCGGATCCCAGTTAGCAACGGTTTCGCCGCCGTTAACTTCTGCACCGTCACCTTTGCCCATCACGGCACCATAAGGCACTTTGTAGCTTTCTTTGGTACGGCCGAATTCGTCGATCAGCTTCAGTTCGGTGTTACGAGAGGTAATCACCAGCTTGCCTGCGGCGTTCATGACGAACTTCACATTGCTCAGCTTCAGGCTACCCTTGTTTTTCACCTGGATGCTGGATTCAGCAGCCGCACGAGATGCCGCACCACCGATGTGGAACGTACGCATCGTCAGCTGTGTACCCGGCTCACCGATTGACTGTGCCGCGATAACGCCGATAGCTTCGCCTTTGTTGATGATGTGACCACGTGCCAGGTCGCGACCATAGCAGTTTGCACACACACCAAAGTCGGTTTCACAGCTCACTACGGAACGGACTTTAACGCTGTCGACAGAGTTCTCTTCCAACAGGTCACAGGTCTTCTCGTTCAGCAGGGTGTTGCGTGGCACCAGGATGTCAGCCGTACCCGGCTTGATAACATCTTCTGCTGTCACACGACCCAGAACGCGTTCGCGCAGTGGCTCTTTAACGTCACCACCTTCGATAACCGGAGTCATCATGATGCCGTTGTGAGTACCACAGTCGTCTTCGGTAACTACCAAGTCCTGCGCCACGTCAACCAGACGACGGGTCAGATAACCGGAGTTAGCCGTTTTCAGTGCGGTATCCGCCAGACCTTTACGAGCACCGTGCGTGGAGATGAAGTACTGGAGTACGTTCAGACCTTCACGGAAGTTCGCGGTGATTGGCGTTTCGATGATGGAGCCGTCCGGCTTCGCCATCAGACCACGCATACCGGCCAGCTGACGAATCTGAGCGGCGGAACCACGCGCACCGGAGTCGGCCATCATAAAGATGCTGTTGAAGGAAACTTGTTGTTCCACAACGCCGTCACGGTTAACCACGTCTTCAACCGACAGGTTTTCCATCATCGCTTTAGCAACACGTTCGTTTGCTGCAGCCCAGATATCGATCACTTTGTTGTAGCGTTCGCCGGCGGTAACCAGACCAGATTGGAACTGCTCCTGGATCTCGGCAACTTCGGTTTCCGCTTCTTCGATGATCTCCGCTTTCTTGGCCGGGATAACCATGTCGTCGATACCTACGGAAGCGCCTGAACGGGCTGCGTAAGCAAAACCGGTGTACATGATCTGGTCAGCAAAGATAACGGTCGGCTTCAGGCCCAGGATGCGGTAACAGGTGTTCAGCATCTTGGAGATAGCTTTCTTGCCCAAAGGCTGGTTAACGATCGAGTACGGCAGACCGCGCGGCACGATCATCCACAGGATGGCGCGACCAACGGTAGTGTCGATGATCGAAGTCTGGTGTACAGACTCGCCTTCGGTGTTTTTGATCTCTTCGGTGATACGCACTTTGACACGCGCATGCAGAGAAGCCAGACCGGCACGGTAAATACGCTCCGCTTCTTTCGGGCCGCTCAGCACCATGCCTTCGCCTTTGGCGTTAACACAGTCACGGGTCATGTAGTACAGACCCAATACAACGTCCTGAGAAGGAACGATGATTGGCTCGCCGTTCGCAGGTGACAGGATGTTGTTGGTAGACATCATCAACGCACGCGCTTCCAGCTGAGCTTCCAGCGTCAACGGTACGTGAACAGCCATCTGGTCACCATCGAAGTCGGCGTTGTATGCCGCACAAACCAGCGGGTGCAGCTGGATTGCCTTGCCTTCGATCAGAACCGGTTCAAACGCCTGGATACCCAAACGGTGCAGGGTTGGTGCACGGTTCAGCAGTACCGGGTGTTCGCGGATAACTTCGTCCAGGATATCCCAAACGACAGCTTCTTCGCGCTCAACCATTTTCTTGGCGGCTTTGATGGTGGTGGCCAGGCCACGCAGCTCCAATTTGCCGTAGATGAACGGTTTGAACAGCTCCAGTGCCATTTTCTTAGGCAGACCGCACTGATGCAGACGCAGGTATGGACCTACGGTGATTACAGAACGACCAGAGTAGTCAACACGTTTACCCAACAAGTTCTGACGGAAACGACCCTGTTTACCTTTGATCATATCGGCCAAAGATTTCAGAGGACGTTTGTTGGAACCGGTGATGGCACGACCGCGACGGCCGTTATCCAGCAGGGCATCTACCGCTTCTTGCAGCATACGCTTTTCGTTGCGCACGATGATGTCAGGCGCAGCCAGATCCAGCAGGCGTTTCAGACGGTTGTTACGGTTGATCACGCGGCGATACAGATCGTTCAGATCTGAAGTCGCGAAACGCCCCCCATCCAACGGAACCAGCGGACGCAGATCCGGCGGCAGTACCGGCAGCACGGTCAGGATCATCCACTCTGGCTTGTTGCCAGACTGCACGAACGCTTCCAGCAGCTTGATACGCTTGGTCAGCTTCTTACGCTTGGTTTCGGAGTTGGTTTCGTTCAGCTCTTCACGCAGCTGCTCGCACTCGGCTTCCAGATCCATGTTTTTCAACAGGGCCTGAATAGCTTCCGCACCCATCTTGGCGTCGAATTCGTCACCGAACTCTTCCAGCGCATCCAGATACTGCTCTTCAGTCAGGATCTGACGACGCTCGAGGTTAGTCATACCGCCTTCAACAACCACATAGGATTCGAAGTACAGTACACGTTCGATGTCACGCAGCGGCATATCCAGCAGCAAACCGATGCGCGAAGGCAGCGATTTCAGGAACCAGATGTGCGCAGTCGGTGAAGCCAGCTCGATGTGGCCCATACGCTCACGGCGTACTTTGGTCTGGGTCACTTCAACGCCGCACTTCTCACAGATCACGCCGCGGTGTTTTAAGCGCTTGTACTTACCGCACAGGCACTCGTAGTCTTTTACCGGCCCGAAGATACGGGCGCAGAAAAGGCCGTCACGTTCTGGTTTGAACGTACGGTAGTTAATGGTTTCCGGCTTTTTAACTTCACCGAACGACCACGAACGGATCATGTCTGGCGATGCCAGAGCAATCTTGATCGCATCAAACTCTTCGGTCTTAGTTTGCGCTTTCAGAAACTTCAATAAGTCTTTCACGGATTGGCTCCTGTCGGAGTTAAACCTGTTGGGTGCACGCTGACAAATCGCGCACCCGTGTGACCTGAACAACCACCCTCAGGCTCCCTAAGGCCGGGAGCCTGAGCCGGAAAAACGATTACTCGTCTTCCAGTTCGATGTTGATACCGAGCGAGCGGATTTCTTTCAACAGTACGTTGAAGGACTCCGGCATGCCTGGTTCCATGCGGTGATCGCCATCCACGATGTTTTTGTACATCTTGGTACGGCCGTTAACGTCATCCGACTTAACGGTGAGCATTTCCTGCAGGGTATAAGCCGCGCCGTATGCTTCCAGTGCCCACACTTCCATCTCACCGAAGCGTTGACCACCGAACTGCGCCTTACCACCCAGCGGTTGCTGAGTAACCAAGCTGTAAGAACCGGTTGAACGGGCGTGCATCTTATCGTCAACCAAGTGGTTCAGTTTCAGCATGTACATATAGCCAACGGTAACCTGGCGCTCAAATTGCTCACCGGTACGGCCATCGAACAGCGTAATCTGACCCGAGGTTGGGATCCCGCCCATTTCCAGCAGTTGCTTGATTTCAGTCTCTTTCGCACCATCAAACACCGGCGTTGCGATTGGCATACCTTTTTTCAGGTTCTCTGCCAGACGCAGGACTTCGTCGTCGGTGAAGGTGTTCAGGTCAACTTTCTGGCAGACGTCGTCGCCCAGATCGTAGGCCTTCTGAATGAACTCACGCAGTTTGGCCACTTCCTGATGCTGCTTGAGCATTTGGTTGATTTTCTCACCAATGCCTTTCGCAGCCATACCCAGGTGGGTTTCCAGGATCTGACCGATGTTCATACGTGATGGTACGCCCAGCGGGTTCAGTACGATGTCAACCGGCGTGCCGTTTTCATCGTAAGGCATATCTTCGATCGGGTTGATCTTGGAGATAACACCTTTGTTACCGTGGCGGCCTGCCATTTTGTCACCCGGTTGGATCTGACGTTTAACGGCCAGATAAACCTTAACGATTTTCAGCACGCCTGGTGCCAGATCATCGCCCTGGGTGATCTTACGACGCTTGGCGTCCAGCTTCTTCTCGAAGTCGGATTTCAGCTCGTCGTACTGCTCTGCCAGCTGTTCCAGCTGGTTTTGCTTCTCTTCGTCGGTCAGGCCCAGTTCCAGCCAGCGATCGCGTGGCAGTTTGCTCAGCTTTTCAGCTTCGACACCGCCGGCAACCAGCACCGCATGGATACGCGTGAACAAGCCAGCTTCCAGGATCTGCAGTTCTTCAGTCAGGTCTTTCTTCGCCTGCTTCAGCTGCATCTCTTCGATTTCCAACGCACGCTTGTCTTTTTCCACGCCATCGCGGGTGAAGACCTGCACGTCGATAATCGTACCGGAAACGCCGTTTGGTACACGCAGAGAGGAATCTTTAACGTCAGATGCCTTCTCACCGAAGATCGCACGCAGCAGTTTCTCTTCTGGCGTCAGTTGGGTTTCACCTTTCGGCGTTACCTTACCGACCAGAATGTCACCACCGGTCACTTCAGCACCGATATACACGATACCGGATTCATCCAGTTTGGAGAGCGCAGCTTCACCCACGTTAGGGATGTCGGCAGTGATCTCTTCAGGCCCCAACTTGGTGTCGCGAGACACACACGCCAGTTCCTGGATATGGATGGTAGTGAAGCGATCTTCCTGAACTACACGCTCGGACACCAAGATGGAGTCTTCGAAGTTGTAGCCGTTCCACGGCATGAACGCCACGCGCATGTTCTGGCCCAGCGCCAGTTCACCCAGGTCAGTGGACGGGCCATCTGCCAGCACGTCGCCGCGCTCGATTGGCTCACCCAGATTCACACACGGCATCTGGTTGATGCAGGTGTTCTGGTTAGAACGGGTGTACTTGGTCAGGTTGTAAATATCGATACCTGCTTCGCCCGCGTGCATCTCGTCTTCGTTAACTTTGATAACGATACGGGAAGCATCCACGTACTGGATCACACCGCCACGGCGAGCTACGGCAGTAACACCGGAGTCAACCGCTACAGCACGTTCCATACCGGTACCTACCAGCGGCTTGTCAGCACGCAAGGTTGGAACCGCCTGACGTTGCATGTTCGCACCCATCAATGCACGGTTGGCGTCATCGTGTTCCAGGAATGGAATCAGTGAGGCACCAACGGAAACAACCTGCTGGGTTGATACGTCCATATAGTCAACCTGATCGCGGCTGAACAGGCTTGATTCGCCTTTGCTACGACAGGTGACCAGGTCTTCTATGAAGCGGCCGTCTTCGTCCAGGTTGGAGTTCGCCTGAGCGATAACGAAGTTGCCTTCTTCAATAGCAGACAGATAGTTGATTTCATCGGTAACCAAACCGTCACGCACGCGGCGGTACGGAGTTTCCAGGAAGCCATACTCGTTTGTCTGTGCGTACACGGACAAGGAGTTGATCAGACCGATGTTTGGACCTTCCGGCGTTTCGATTGGACACACACGACCGTAGTGAGTCGGGTGTACGTCTCGAACTTCAAAGCCGGCACGTTCACGGGTCAGACCGCCTGGGCCCAATGCAGAGATACGACGCTTGTGCGTGATCTCGGACAACGGGTTGTTCTGGTCCATAAACTGAGACAGCTGGCTGGAGCCGAAGAACTCTTTCACCGCCGCCGAAATTGGCTTGGCGTTGATCATGTCCTGTGGCATCAGGGTGTCCAGATCGCCCAGGGACAGACGTTCTTTCACCGCACGCTCAACACGTACCAGACCTACACGGAACTGGTTCTCAGCCATTTCGCCGACGGAACGGATACGACGGTTGCCCAAGTGGTCGATATCGTCCACTTCGCCTTTACCGTTACGGATATCGATGAGCTTCTTCATCACTTCAATGATGTCGTCTTTGCTCAGGATGCCCGAACCTTCGATCTCGTCACGCAGCAGAGAACGGTTGAACTTCATACGACCAACCGCAGACAGATCATAGCGGTCTTCAGAGAAGAACAGGTTCTCGAACAGGCTTTCGGCAGCTTCGCGCGTTGGCGGCTCACCAGGGCGCATCATGCGGTAGATTTCTACCAGCGCGCTCAAACGATCGCTTGTTGGATCGACACGTACGGTCTCAGAGATGTACGCACCGTGGTCCAGATCGTTGGTGAACAGCGTTTCAATACGCTTGTGGCCTGACTGGCTCAGTTTGGCCAGCAGATCCAGCGACAGCTCCATGTTGGCTGCGCAGATCAGCTCACCGGTATTGGTATCGATATAGTCCTTCGCGACCACTTTGCCCGCGATGTACTCGACCGGTACTTCAATACTATGAATTTCGTCTTTTTCGAGCTGACGGATATGACGAGCGGTGATACGACGGCCTTTCTCAATGTAGATCTTGCCGTTGGCTTCGATATCAAACGAAGCAGTCTCACCACGCAGACGCTCTGGAACCAGCTCCATCTGCAGCTTGTTATCACGGATCTCGAAAACTACTTTCGCAAAGAACAGGTCAAGGATCTGCTCAGTGGTGTAGTTCAATGCACGCAGAATGATGGTCGCAGGCAATTTACGGCGACGGTCAATACGTACAAACAGGTTGTCTTTCGGGTCAAACTCGAAATCCAACCATGAACCGCGGTAAGGGATGATACGTGCGTTATACAGCACTTTACCCGAAGAGTGGGTTTTACCCTTATCGCTGTCGAAGAATACGCCAGGACTACGGTGAAGCTGAGATACGATAACCCTCTCAGTACCGTTGATCACAAAGGTGCCGTTTTCGGTCATGAGCGGAATCTCGCCCATATAGACTTCTTGTTCCTTGATGTCTTTGACCGTACCTTCCGGAGCTTCACGCTCGTAGATTACCAGGCGCAGTTTTACGCGCAGCGGTGCAGAGAACGTCACACCACGGATCTGGCACTCTTTGACGTCGAAGACCGGCTCACCAAGACGGTAGCTAACGTATTGCAGCTCCGAATTGCCACTGTAGCTCTGGATAGGGAAAACAGAACGGAATGCGGCTTCTAAGCCGTACTGCCCTTCTGGATCTTGCTCGATAAACTTCTGGAACGAATCAAGCTGGATAGAAAGGAGATATGGTATGTCCAAAACTTGCGGACGCTTACCAAAATCCTTACGAATACGTTTTTTCTCGGTATAGGAGTAAACCATAGGGTTCCTCAGCTCGCTGGAAAGTCGAACCTATCTGTCCGTCCGGATATAGGACGGTTCACGCAACACCATTTTGTCGACCGGAAAGCGGGAACACTTTCCGCAATACTCGTTTCTATCACGCTTAAATCATTTCGTTGCGCTGTACGGCAGATTTTGCTGCGGCAGGGAGGGCAATATATTAAGTCGTCGATAGAAAGAAATATTGGGGTTAGTCAGTAGCCAAACAGTGTGAAACTCTACTGACGCCCTACAGCGCAAAAAGGCTGGTGACCAAAAAGTCACCAGCCATCAGTCTGTTAGTTAAAACAGACTGCACTCAGAAAGCAGTGGCTTATTTAACTTCAACTTCAGCGCCAGCTTCTTCCAGAGCTTTTTTCAGTGCTTCAGCGTCGTCTTTGCTGATGCCTTCTTTCAGTGCTGCTGGTGCAGACTCAACCAGGTCTTTAGCTTCTTTCAGACCCAGGCCAGTTGCGCCACGTACTGCTTTGATTACTGCAACTTTGTTCGCGCCGATACCTTTCAGTACAACGTCGAATTCAGTTTTTTCTTCAACAGCTTCAGCAGCAGCAGCAGGACCTGCAGCTACAGCAGCAGCAGAAACACCGAACTTCTCTTCCATAGCGGCGATCAGTTCAACGATTTCCATTACAGACAGAGCTGCAACGCCTTCGATAATTTGGTCTTTAGTGATAGACATAACAAATGTTCCTAAAATTCAGAAATAGTTTAAATACGTAAGCAAAGGCTAAGAAAGAGGGCTTATGCCGCTTCTTTCTGATCGCGCAGTGCAGCCAGAGTGCGAACCAATTTGCCGGCAGCGGCTTCTTTCATGGTTGCCATCAGGCGTGCGATTGCTTCATCGTAAGTAGGCAGAGTTGCCAAGCGGTCAATTTGTGCCGCAGGGATCAGCTCACCTTCAAAGGCCGCAGCTTTAACCTCGAATTTTGCATTCGCTTTCGCGAACTCTTTGAACAGACGAGCAGCAGCGCCCGGGTGTTCGTTAGAGAATGCAATCAAGGTAGGACCGACAAACGTGTCTTTCAGGCATTCGAATGGAGTGCCTTCAACTACGCGACGCATCAAGGTGTTGCGAACAACACGCATGTAAACGCCAGCTTCACGACCTGCTTTACGCAGTTCAGTCATTTTATCAACGGTAACGCCACGGGAATCCGCAACAACCGCAGACAGCGCGCCTTTGGCTACTTCGTTGACTTCAGCAACAATCGCTTGTTTGTCTTGAAGATTTAATGCCATTAGCTTTTTGCTCCTGGATTTAGCCGGGGGAAATCCCCAGCACTCACATCACTCAACACCTTGTGATAAATCACGCAGCGAGAGCGTTCAAACACGGTGAGCAGAATCCAGCAAAGACAATTTAAAAATTTTCTTTAGGCTCTGTCACCGTCTACGCAGGAAGGATTAAGTACCTTTCGATACACCTGCGGTCTTGGACGGAGGCCTGGATAGGCCAGGCTCCAACCGAAAAATCTTTGTTCCACTATGGCTATTGCCAATAGCAAAACCTTGGGGCATAAGATTCTAGACGAACCTTAGCCCCAAGTCAAAGCGATAATCGCAGGACGATTAGTTCGCTACAGCAGTCAGGCCGCTTTGATCGATAGCAACGCCAGCACCCATGGTGGTGGAGAGGCTAACTTTCTTGATGTACACGCCTTTCGCCTGAGATGGTTTTGCTTTTTTCAGCGCAACCAGCAGGGCTTCCAGGTTTTCTTTCAGCTTGTCTGACTCGAAATCAACCTTACCGATAGTGGTATGGATGATGCCGTTTTTGTCGTTACGGTAACGAACCTGACCTGCTTTAGCGTTTTTCACTGCTTCAGCAACGTTCGGAGTAACGGTACCCACTTTCGGGTTTGGCATCAGGCCACGTGGACCCAGGATCTGGCCCAGTTGACCAACAACGCGCATTGCATCCGGGGAAGCAATAACAACGTCGAAGTTCATTTCGCCTTTCTTGATCAGGTCTGCCAGATCTTCCATACCTACCAGCTCTGCGCCAGCAGCTTTAGCAGCTTCAGCGTTAGGGCCCTGGGCAAATACGGCAACGCGAACAGAACGACCGGTGCCGTTTGGCAGAACGGTAGCGCCACGAACGTTTTGGTCAGATTTACGAGCGTCGATGCCGAGGTTAACAGCAACGTCAACGCTTTCTACGAATTTAGCGGTGGCCAGCTCTTTCAGCAGAGCAACAGCTTCGGTGATGTCATACTGTTTAGTAGCATCAACTTTGTCACGGATCACGCGCATGCGCTTGGTCAGCTTAGCCATTTCTTAATCCTCCACTACCAGGCCCATGGAACGAGCAGTACCTTCGATGGAGCGAGTCATCGCTTCAACGTCAGAACCAGTCATGTCCGCAGCTTTGGTTTCTGCGATTTCACGTACCTGAGCACGAGTCACTTTACCTACTTTGTCTTTGTTCGGCTTGCCAGAACCAGACTTGATACCAGCCGCTTTTTTCAGCAGAACTGCTGCTGGCGGGGTTTTGGTAACGAAAGTGAAGGAGCGATCAGAATAAACGGTAATAACAACCGGAATCGGCAGACCTTTCTCAACGCTGTCAGTCTTAGCATTGAACGCCTTACAGAATTCCATGATGTTAACGCCTTGCTGACCCAGAGCTGGACCAACTGGCGGACTTGGGTTAGCCATACCGGCTGCAACCTGCAGCTTAACGTAGGCTTGTACTTTCTTGGCCATTTACAATTCCTCGGTTTGGGTAATATCGCCTCAATAGAGGCTCCCCGTGTTTCACCCCGCTCAACTCAATGAGCAAGGCCTATAAAAACAAAAGGCGCGAAATTATAGTTCAATTTCGCGCCTCTGACAAGCGGCAAAAGCCACTCGCTGCTGATTAATTGATCAGCCCTTTTCAACCTGAGCGAAGTCCAGTTCCACCGGCGTTGCACGGCCAAAGATGGAAACGGAAACTTTCAGGCGGCTCTTCTCGTAATCCACTTCTTCAACAACACCGTTGAAGTCAGCAAACGGACCATCGTTAACACGGACCAGTTCACCCGGTTCGAACAGCGTTTTAGGACGCGGCTTGTCACCGACCTGTTGCAGGCGGTTCATAATCGCATCAACTTCTTTATCGCTGATCGGTGCCGGACGGTCAGAGGTGCCGCCGATGAAACCCATTACGCGCGGAACGCTACGCAC
Organism: Serratia sp. BIGb0234; assembly: GCF_024809915.1. NCBI lineage: Bacteria > Pseudomonadati > Pseudomonadota > Gammaproteobacteria > Enterobacterales > Yersiniaceae > Serratia > Serratia sp. BIGb0234. Next base: position 7,378 of record NZ_JANUEI010000012.1, on the reverse strand, counting down.
CAGGTGCCAGCTGGCATCGTTCATAACCATCTGGACCAGGACATAGCCCGGGAAGAATTTACGTTCACTTTTACGACGTTGGCCACCACGGATCTCAACAACTTCTTCCGTAGGTACCATCACTTCGCCGAACAGTTCTTCCATATCGTGCAGTTTGATGTGCTCACGCAGCGATTGCGCTACGCGACCTTCAAAACCGGAAAACGCCTGAACGACGTACCAACGTTTTTTTGGAGCTTCAGACATTTTAGAACCTCAGGCCAGTAATAAACGATACCAGACGGACCAGAATACCGTCCAGGCCCCACAGAATCAGTGACATCACGGCAGTTACCGCGGCAACGATCAACGTGGTGTGTAGCGTTTCCTGACGAGTTGGCCAGATCACCTTGCGCACTTCAGTGCGCGCTTCGCGTGCAAACGCAACGGTGGCCTTGCCTTTGGTGGTCATCAGCGCTACAGCGCCAGCAACAGCGATAACCACTACAACAGCCAGCGCACGTAATGGCAGGCTGAAATCACGGTAGTAATAGTTACCGACAATCGCTACAACCAACAGAACGGCGACGATCAGCCACTTAGCCGTTTCCAGGCCGCGCCCGCTCCCTTGAGCCTCGGTATTCGCACTCATAAACCAACCTGTCACAATGAATTCAGAACAGACAACTTTGCCTCGCACAGCAAGACAAACCAAACCGATCAAATGCCGCTCGGCAGCATTTCGGTGTTTTACGCTATGACGTATCTCAGTCAATACGGCTTTAAGAGCCCATCTCACCAATGATTATGACTGCAAAATCGCTGATGAGATAGGTTCTAGTTCACAGCGTAGAAAAAGGGCATCAAATGATGCCCTTTTACCGCGTGTCGCGTCAAACGTTATCAGCGATTAAGCGATAACTTTGGCAACAACACCAGCGCCAACGGTACGGCCGCCTTCACGGATTGCGAAACGCAGGCCGTCGTCCATCGCGATTGGGTGGATCAGGGTAACAACCATGTTCACGTTGTCACCTGGCATTACCATTTCAACGCCTTCTGGCAGTTCGATGGTACCGGTCACGTCAGTTGTACGGAAGTAGAACTGTGGACGGTAGCCTTTGAAGAATGGAGTATGACGACCACCTTCTTCTTTGCTCAGGATGTACACTTCTGAGTCGAACTTGGTGTGTGGCTTGATTGAACCTGGTTTAGCCAGTACCTGGCCACGTTCGATGTCTTCACGCTTGATACCACGCAGCAGAACACCAACGTTCTCACCAGCACGGCCTTCGTCCAGCAGTTTGCGGAACATTTCAACGCCAGTACAGGTAGACTTAACGGTGTCTTTGATACCAACGATTTCAACTTCTTCGCCAACTTTAACGATACCGCGCTCAACACGCCCGGTAACAACGGTACCACGACCGGAGATGGAGAAGACGTCTTCGATTGGCAGCAGGAACGGCTTGTCGATAGCACGCTCTGGTTCTGGGATGTAAGAATCCAGGTAACCGGCCAGCTCGATGATTTTAGCTTCCCACTCAGCTTCGCCTTCCAGTGCTTTCAGCGCTGAACCACGAACAACCGGCAGGTCATCACCAGGGAAGTCGTAAGCAGACAGAAGTTCACGAACTTCCATTTCTACCAGTTCCAGCAGCTCTTCATCATCAACCATGTCGCATTTGTTCATGAATACGATGATGAAAGGAACGCCAACCTGACGACCCAGCAGGATGTGCTCACGGGTCTGAGGCATTGGGCCGTCAGTCGCAGCAACAACCAGGATAGCGCCGTCCATCTGAGCAGCACCGGTGATCATGTTTTTAACGTAGTCGGCGTGCCCTGGGCAGTCAACGTGCGCGTAGTGACGAGTCGGGGTGTCATACTCAACGTGAGAAGTGTTGATGGTGATACCACGAGCTTTTTCTTCTGGCGCGTTATCGATCTGGTCGAAAGCACGTGCAGAACCGCCGTAGGTTTTAGCCAGAACGGTGGTGATTGCTGCAGTCAGGGTAGTTTTACCGTGGTCAACGTGGCCGATAGTACCGACGTTAACGTGCGGTTTTGAACGTTCAAACTTTTCTTTAGACATCGATTGTCCCTCTAAGACACGGATAAATCGGTGGTATCACCACATCAACCAAGCATTTGCTTGTTGAATCCAGAACAGAAAGAAAATCAGGGGGCGAGATAATAAGAAGTGGTGCTGATAGGCAGATTCGAACTGCCGACCTCACCCTTACCAAGGGTGCGCTCTACCAACTGAGCTATATCAGCACATCTTGGAGCGGGCAGTGGGAATCGAACCCACATCATCAGCTTGGAAGGCTGAGGTAATAGCCATTATACGATGCCCGCATCCTGGAACTCGGCTACCTGACTTTTCTGTAGAATTTTAAGGGAGGAGAAGGATTGTTTATCGCTTAACTCTCACCCTTCGAGTTGTTTGCGCTATGCGCTGTACAACTCGAACCTTGCGAAGGCTTTCGCCTTCTCCTTCTGCAAGTCAACCGTTGCGAGATTATCGCTGGCCAGTTAACTGCCTAAGGCAAGATATGGTGGTGGGGGAAGGATTCGAACCTTCGAAGTCTGTGACGGCAGATTTACAGTCTGCTCCCTTTGGCCGCTCGGGAACCCCACCAGATTTTAACTACTGTGACTTGATTGGTGCCGGCTACCGGAATCGAACTGGTGACCTACTGATTACAAGTCAGTTGCTCTACCAACTGAGCTAAGCCGGCATCAAGTGCAGCGCATTCTAGGTAGACCGGACGACCTATGCAACAAAAAAATTGCGTTAGTTGCACTTTCGCTCACAAATCACCCAATTTTGCACGGTGTCTTGCAATTTACTGCGCGTAGCGTGCAAAGATTCATCAACTGCAGGCATCATTCTCTACAATTTAATCCACTTTTTGCAAGTATTGACCCTTTCTTTCCCCGTGCCCGTTATCTCAAATCCGTAAACCCAAAACAGGAAACTGTGAGTGATATCGATGCACCAAAAAAGGGATGAGTGCCCCACGTAATGACATCAACTATCATTATTTCTCACCGCTTTCGCTGCCACAGCACCCACCACCGCTCTGGCGCAATTATTGCTTGTCTTCATTACCCCCTCACCCAGGAGGAATGACCGATGAAAATTGTCCTGATTAATGCCGCCACGCTGCCCATTTACCGAAATGAACTGGCTCGCCTGTTGACCGATGCGGTAACGCATGGGGCCTCAGTGGGTTACGACACACTGATCCCGCATGAAGACGCCGAGAGTTACTTCCACAGCCTGAGGCCTGCCTTGGCCAAAGGAGAGCTGTTGTTGTGGATTGCCAGAGACGAGCGCGGCGTCATTGGCACAGTACAACTGGAGCTGTGCCAGAAACCGAATGGACGCAACAGGGCTGAAGTACAAAAACTATTAGTCCACAGCCGGGCACGTCGTAACGGTGTCGGACAAGCCCTGATGAAAGCATTGGAACAGTCAGCACTTCAGCAACAGCGCGGCCTGCTTTATCTCGACACGCAGGCAGGTTCCGCTGCAGAGGCGCTGTATCGCTCATTGGGCTATCGCTGCCTCGGAGAGTTACCCGACTATGCCGCCGCACCCGATGGCTACTATCACCCGACAGTCATTTACTACAAGCGCCTGTTCGCGGTTAACCAAACCTCCCCAGCCATCGCCAGCTAGCATGAAAGCGGTATCATTTCCTAGCGATACCGCTTTGCAACGCCTCTGCCATCAACTGCGCGCCGCTTCTCACAATTGACATAAACTGCCGCCAATCGATAACTTTTGCGAAAAAAGTCTACGCCAAAAACGAAGCTGTCTATAATATGCAGCTTGTTTATTATCTGGAGTTGGCGTCCGGCGCCTTTCCCAACCTGCGTTAACAGGCAGAATTTGGCTTATGATAAAAAGAGATCAATCTTTAGCGACGCCCTATCTTCAGTTCGATCGTACCCAGTGGGCTGCGTTGCGAGATTCGGTGCCGCTGACACTGTCAGAAGAAGAGATTGTTAAACTGAAAGGGATTAACGAAGATCTCTCTTTGGAAGAGGTGGCTCAGATTTATCTGCCGCTGTCGCGGTTGCTGAACTTCTATATCAGTTCCAACCTGCGCCGTCAGGCCGTACTCGAGCAATTTCTCGGAACCGATGGACAAAAAATCCCCTACGTTATCGGCATCGCCGGCAGCGTTGCTGTAGGCAAAAGTACCACCGCACGTTTATTACAGGCATTGCTCAGCAGTTGGCCAGAACACCGTAGCGTTGAGCTGATAACCACTGATGGTTTCCTGCATCCCAATAAAGTGTTGAACGAACGCGGGCTGATGAAGAAAAAAGGTTTCCCGCAGTCTTACGATATGCACAGCCTGGTCAAGTTCGTTTCTGAAGTGAAATCCGGCGCCAAACGCGTCACTGCTCCGGTATATTCCCACTTGATTTATGATGTTGTTCCTGAAGGAAATAAAGTCATCGAGCAGCCGGATATTCTTATTTTGGAAGGGCTCAACGTTTTACAAAGCGGTATGGACTATCCTCATGATCCGCATCGCGTATTTGTTTCTGACTTTGTTGATTTCTCTATATATGTCGACGCACCGGAAGAACTGTTACAGTCCTGGTACATTAACCGGTTCCTTAAATTCCGTCAGGGAGCGTTTTCTAATCCTGATTCTTATTTCCATAACTATTCCAAGCTGCCAGAACCTGAGGCTGTTAATATAGCCACTCAACTGTGGAATGAAATTAATGGATTGAATTTACAGGAAAATATCCTTCCAACACGCGAACGTGCGAGCCTGATTATGACCAAAAGCGCTAATCATGCAGTCGAGAGTGTTCGTTTGAGAAAGTAATTTCATTAGCGACAAGGGGCCTTAGAGCCCCTTATTAATAATAATTTACTCTGCACTACGTAGCGATATTTCTCCGCCAATGAATGGCTTAATAACACCATTTTGCTCAAGCAATAATGCCCCTTGCTGATCGATACCGCGAGCAGTGCCGAATATTTGCTGCTCACCGATTAATAGCTTAACAGGCCGGTCAATAAAGTTATCCAACGCATGCCAGCGTGAAATAAAGGGAGTCAAACCCTCAATCTCAAACTGACGCAGCGATTGGCGTAGCTCATTAAGCAAAGTCGCGGCCAGCTCATTGCGATCGATATTAATCCCCGCTTCCTGCAGGTTTATCCAGCCTTGATTAATGGCATTGGCATTAGTTTCACGCATCGCCAAATTGATACCTGCACCGATGACCAGCTGTGCCGCATCACCGGTTTTCCCTGTCAATTCGACCAAGATCCCAGCCAACTTACGATCGTTAAGATATAAATCATTCGGCCATTTGACTCTGACATCCTGCGCGCCGAGGCCTTGCAACACTTCGGCCATCACTATACCAATCACCAGGCTCAGACCCATTGCGGCGGCAGGCCCCTGCTCGAGGCGCCAAAACATTGAAAGATAGAGATTGGCGCCAAATGGAGATATCCATTGGCGTCCACGTCGACCACGTCCGGCTTGCTGATACTCAGCGACACAGGCATCACCCGACTGCAGCTCAGCAATACGCTCCAATAGGTATTGGTTGGTAGAATCCACGACCGGCAGCACGGTGACACGCTTATCTGCCAATTGGCTGAGAATACGTTCGGCATCCAGCAATTGGATTGGAGCAGGCAGACTGTAGCCTTTTCCGGGTACGGTAAACACGTCCAGGCCCCACTCACGGATGGTCTGTATATGCTTGTTAATGGCTGCGCGGCTCATCCCCAGTAATTCACCAAGGTGCTCGCCTGAATGGAAACCACCATCGGCCAGTATTGCAATCAGCTTGAGGGGAACTTTGGTATCCTTCATGACAGAACCTCTACGGCATTCAACTCGCCATCCTTACCGATAAAGCGTACTTCTGGCTCTAACCAGACATCAAACTTTTTCGCTACGGTATTACGCACATGGCGAGCCAAGGCGACCACGTTTTGACTGGTGGCACTATCCACATTAACCAGAACAAGCGCCTGTTGACTATGTACCGCCGCACCGCCAATACGATAACCTTTCAGCTCACACTGATCGATCAACCAGCCAGCTGCCAGCTTCACCTGACCATCCTGCTGTGGGTAATGCGGCATACCAGGATATTCGAGCATCAGCGCAGCGGCCTTTTCACTACTGACCAACGGATTTTTGAAGAAACTACCGGCATTACCCATCACCTTAGGATCCGGCAGCTTACTGCGACGCATGGCGCACACTGAATCAAAGACCTGACGTGGGGTCACCGTTACCGGATCCAGTTTTGCCAGCTCGCCATAATTAAGCATCGGGTTCCATTGTTTGTTCAGGCGCAAGCCTACGCCAACAATGATATGCCCCTTCTGAAAATGATGTTTGAAAATGCTTTCACGGTAGCCAAACCCACAATCTGACGCTGAAATGCGATCGATGGCTCCCGTACTCAGATCCAATAGATCAACGTAGTCACATACGCTTTTGAGCTCGATGCCATAGGCGCCGATATTCTGAATGGGGGCAGAGCCGACCAGGCCAGGGATCAGAGCCAAATTTTCCAGGCCAGGAATGCTGATATCCAGGGTCCGACAAACCAGGCCATGCCAATTTTCACCTGAGCTGACGTGGAGGAACCAGGCATCCTTTTCTTCTCTAATATCAATGCCTTTCAATTGATTGATCATGACCGTACCGGCAAAGTCTTCAAGAAACAGGACGTTACTTCCTTCACCGAGTACCAGCAGCGGCTCTTGGCGCTTCTGCGTTTTCTGCCAAACCTTGATCATTAATTCGATAGTGTTGGCAATGACCAGATGCGCTGCGTTGACCGGGAGCGCAAAGGTATTGTGGTTTTTTAATGACGCGCCTTCAGTAGACATAACGATAAATACCTATACGGAAATGAACCTCCACCTAGTCTACTCGATTCGGTACGTCAGACTAATATTTGTTTTCATTGATATTGCTTTTATCTGGAGATCATCCATAGATGAAATATTTCTAATTGTTTTATAAGGTAATTTCTATATAAATTAATTAGGTAATACATTAGAGATAATGGTTAAGGTGATTAATAAAAGTTTTTCTTGGTGGGTGCGCTTATTGTTGAGATCCAAACCAATCCAATTAGGGCTGATTTACATTCATCTGAAAACAGTTATGTTTTTTAAACATTAACCATATTTATAATCGCGAATATAACTGGCAGGAATTTATTCGTAGGAAAGTGCAGATTATCGGCTAACAAGGCCCAGCCTGGCTGCGCCTTTTTCTTTTGCGCATAGCAAAAAGGCCATCCTTGCGGATGGCCTCTTGGCTTAATTGATGCCTGGCAGTGTCCTACTCTCGCATGGGGAGACCCCACACTACCATCG
>NZ_JANUEI010000011.1:0-123181 GCF_024809915.1 Serratia sp. BIGb0234 | reverse complement strand
GATGGTAGTGTGGGGTCTCCCCATGCGAGAGTAGGACACTGCCAGGCATCAATTAAGCCAAGAGGCCATCCGCAAGGATGGCCTTTTTGCTATGTGCGAAAGAAAAAGGCGCAGCTAGGCTGCGCTTTTTAACCAGTCCCCGATAAAGTCAGCGATGCACTCTGGGTCATTAAGATCCAACAGTGGGGCATTGCCAGTGATTGATCGATCGCTGGCAATGGCGATCACAAACTCGTCCAGCATATCCTCCAGTGGTTTACCCACCTCTTCACGATAGAGAATGATTTTACTGATGGGCTCATGCTTGAACCCTTCGACTAAAATGATATCCACCTTGCCAGTATCAAAACGACTCGCCAAATATTGCAGATCCAGTGGGGGTTGTTCCGGCGTTTCTGTCATTAATGCCCAGCGGTTATTGCTGGCGACCAACGTTTGGTCGGCACCGGCTTTGCGCAGTTCATAACTGTCTTTGCCGGGGGTATCGACATCCATATCATGGTGAGTATGTTTGATCAGCCCTACGCGGATTTGCCGCTGCTTTAATAAAGGAATCAATTGTTTAAGCAGAGTGGTTTTGCCCGTGCCGCTATAGGCAGCAATGGCCAGTAGAGGGGGTTGGGAAGGGCTATTCATGGATAATTCCTTTTTCTTTTACCCAACGTCGGCAGTCCTCAAGGGTATTAATATTGTGGAAGGCCGATTGTTGCCCTTTGAACTCCACCTGCTGTGCACGCGCAGCGTCCAGGAACAGCATCAGCTTGCGTTCCCCGCGGGCCAGATAATCCTCCAACGGAGTCGCCAGACTGGTGTGCAATAGCGCTAGCGTTGGGTGAGCCCGTTCCCCATCACTGGCATAGGCGGCTATCGCACTTCCTTTTTGTTGCCAGAGTTTCTCGATAAGCGTTGCAGGAAAGTCAGGAACATCACAGGGGACAAAGGCCACCCACTCGGTCGTTGCGTATTTCAGGCCGGCCAGCATACCGGCGAGCGGGCCTGAAAAGTCAGGGATCAGATCGCCAATTATCGGCAGGCCACTTTCCCTATACCGTGCTTGATTGCGATTGGCGTTGATGGCTATCGGCCCGACCTGCGGCCGTAGCCGGGCAAGCACATACTGATACAGGGGGATGTCGGCAATGGGAACCAGACCTTTATCTTCCCCACCCATGCGAGTGGCACGCCCTCCGGCCAGAATAATGCCGGTAATCTCTTCATGCATATTTCAAATTCCACATTGTGACTAACGCCATGATTGTAGCGCTAAAGCCGGTGTGGCATCAGGATTTACCTTTATTGACAAGCTGCTTCTTTCACTGCGTTGGCAAGCCTGTTACTTTGTGTGTTTATTGATTCTATTGGACAATATTGCGATGAAAACGCACCGCGTAAACGAGCTGATTGAGCTTCTGCACCCGGCCTGGCAGGAAGATCCAGATCTTAATCTGATCCAGTTTTTACAGAAGTTGGCGCAAGAAGCTGGCTTTCAGGGCAATCTGACTGAATTGAGCGATGATATCCTGATCTATCATTTGAAAATGCGCGGCAGCGCCGGCAACGAACAGATCCCTGGTCTGAAAAAGGATTATGAGGAAGATTTCAAAACGGCACTGCTACGCGCCCGTGGTGTGATCAAAGATTAGCATTCGTGCGCCGGGGTGAAGCCGTTGCTCGTGCAGCCCGTCATTAATGCTACTATTTCTCAATCCCGGCATTGTGATGTCGCCCAAACGAAACCGAATGTTGTTATGAACAACTCAGCTTTTAATTTTCAGACCCTGTCGCCCGACCTGATTATGGACGCGCTGGAAGGGGTTGGCCTGCGTGTAGACTCCGGGCTAACGGCGCTTAACAGTTATGAAAACCGCGTCTATCAGTTTATGGACGAGGATCGTAAGCGTTATGTGGTGAAGTTTTATCGGCCAGAACGTTGGAGCGCGAAACAAATTGGTGAAGAACACCAGTTCTCCCATGATCTTGCTCTGGCGGAGATCCCTGCAGTTGCCCCATTAGTTCTGCAGGGCAATACGCTGCATACGCACAACGGTTTCTTTTTTACGGTTTTTCCCAGCGTTGGCGGGCGGCAGTATGAGATCGACAATCTCGATCAACTGGAGTGGGTTGGCCGTTTCCTGGGGCGCATTCATCAGGTGGGCAGCGAAAGCCTGTTTGTTGAACGTCCGACGATGGGCATCGAGGAGTACCTCACTTTACCGCGTCAGGTTTTGGCGGGCTGCGCGCTGTTGCCCAAAGCGCAGCGTGACAGCTTTCTTGCAGCGACTGACAAGCTGATTGAGGCGATCAAACAGCATTGGCATCAGGATTGGCAGCTGCGGCGTTTGCACGGTGACTGCCATCCGGGCAATATTCTGTGGCGTGATGGCCCACTGTTTGTTGATCTTGATGACGCGCGTAACGGGCCGGCGATACAGGATCTGTGGATGTTGTTGCACGGTGAGCGTCGCGATCGTTTGATGCAGTTAGATATTTTGTTGGAAGCGTACTCAGAGTTTGCTGAGTTTGATCAAAGTGAGTTGGCGTTGATCGAGCCGCTGCGTGCTATGCGTATGGTTTACTACCTGGCATGGGTTGCTCGCCGCTGGCAAGATCCTGCGTTCCCTAAAAGTTTTCCGTGGATGGCGGAGTCTGATTTTTGGTTGTCTCAGACGGCGGCATTCACCGAACAGGTTAAGCTGTTGCAGGAGCCCCCTCTGCAGCTGATGCCAATGTATTGAAGCTTTAACACAATGGAGAGTTTAGTCTTATGAAGAAAATTTGGTTGGCGCTCGTTGGCATGGTAATGGCATTCAGTGCCTCGGCTGCGCAGTTTAGCGATGGTACCCAGTATGTCACCCTGGACAAGCCAGTGACGGGTGAACCTCAGGTACTGGAGTTCTTCTCCTTCTATTGCCCACACTGCTATCAGTTCGAGCAGGTTTATCACGTTTCCGAAAATGTGAAAAAAGCGCTGCCTGCGGGCACTAAAATGACCAAGTACCACGTTGAGTTCCTGGGGCCATTGGGTAAGCAACTGACTCAGGCATGGGCTGTTGCAATGGCGCTGGGTGTGGAAGATAAAGTCAGCCCGCTGATGTTCGAAGCGGTGCAGAAAACCCAGACCGTACAAACGCCTGATGATATCCGCAACGTGTTTGTGAAAGCAGGCGTGAGCGCGGCTGATTATGACGGGGCTCTGAACAGCTTCGTAGTTAAATCCCTGGTGGTTCAACAGGAGAAAGCTGCAGAAGATCTGCAACTGCGTGGCGTACCGGCGGTATTTGTTAACGGCAAATACATGGTTAAAAATGACGGCCTGGACACCAGTTCGATGGATGCTTACGTGAAGCAATTCGCCGACGTGGTTAAATTCCTCAGCGAGCAGAAGTAACCGAAATTTAAAGTAAAAAAGCCGGCTTAGCCGGCTTTTTTTTAACTTCATTGCCGTTTCAATCTATCCAGCAATCTGTCTTTATCCTGCCACAGCGTGTTCAGCCAAAGCTGGAAACGTCGCTTGAACTGCTTATCGTTAAAGTAATCGCCATGCATGCTTTCCTCGATTGGCAGCAATTCAACCCTTACCACAATGCGTTTTAACCGGCCGCACAGCATATCCATAAAAGGCCGCTCAGTATTATCTGGATAGAGCAGGGTGACGTTTAACACCTTATCGAACTGCTTACCTAATGCACTGAGTGTAAAAGCAATACCGGCAGCTTTAGGGGCTAATAAATTACGGTAGGGCGAACGAGTTTTAATTTTCTTGGCTTCGGTAAAACGCGAGCCCTCTACAAAATTAACGATGGTGGTCGGGCGTTTACGAAACTTCTCGCAGGAACGGCGTGTGGTCTCGATATCATTACCGCGCTTTTCCGGGTGTTTGAGCAAATAGGCGCGCGAATAGCGTTTCATGAAGGGCATATCCAGCGCCCAGCAGGCCAGACCGACAAAAGGGACCCAGGCCAATTGCTGTTTAAGAAAGTACTTATTCATTGGAATATGGTTACGGAACAATACGCACAGCACCACAATATCCGACCAGCTTTCGTGATTACTGATCAGCAGATACCAGTTTTTTCGATCCAGGCCTTCCAACCCTTCTATATCCCAGCGCAGTTGGCCGTTAATACGTAATAGCAGCGATAACCCCAGGCACCAGCACCACATCATAAAGTCGGCGAAGGCGGAGATACGTCGCCATACGGCAGGAAAGGGCACCAGTAACTTAATGACGCCGGCGATCGTAATGGGGATCGAACACAGTACGGTGACCAAAATGGCGAGCAGGCTGGAAACAATAAAAATAACAGGGGATAGCAATCTTGGCATGGTTATAGGCTGACGGTTGGTGAGAACAGCGTTACATGCCAGTATGCATGAACAAAAAATATTTTAGCGACATTATAGGGGGAAAATGCCTGCCAGCAGTAGCTGTTTTAAAGCGGAAAAAATGGGCATTTGCTGCGTTTTCGTGCAACTTGCTCATCTTGTGCTATGGTAATTGAGGCGCCAATTTTGATTAATAGTGCGATTAAAATCTGGCGCAAGTTATATCCACAAATTGTGTAAAAGTCGATAATAACCTTCAGTTAAAATAGCACTGTTTAACGCAGTGATTTCAATAGGATTTTTATTTCCCATTATAACGATAAACTCATCGTTATAATTTGTTGTCTTTTCTATGCACAAAGTTATCCACAGGCAGGATCTTGCGGATCGCTTTGCAGAATCACATGATTTTCGTCCTTAATGCACGCTAAGGTTCGTCTCAGGCGGCCAGCTATGGCATGCTTACCGTCATGTCCGATCACGATAAAGAAACGCTATGGCCCAGATTGCAGAAAACCCATTAATCCTGGTTGACGGTTCCTCGTACCTCTACCGCGCTTACCACGCCTTCCCTCCGCTGACCAACTCTGCGGGTGAACCTACCGGGGCAATGTATGGCGTGCTGAACATGCTGCGCAGTCTATTGCTGCAGTACCAGCCAAGCCATGTTGCGGTGGTGTTTGATGCCAAAGGAAAAACCTTCCGCGATGAGCTGTTCGCAGAATACAAATCGCACCGGCCACCGATGCCGGACGACCTGCGCGCGCAAATCGAACCGTTGCACAAAATGGTCAAGGCGATGGGGTTGCCGCTGCTGGTCACGCCCGGCGTTGAAGCCGACGATGTGATTGGCACTTTGGCACTGGAGGCAGAAAAAGCCGGCCATGCGGTGCTGATCAGCACCGGCGATAAAGACATGGCGCAGTTGGTCACACCGAACGTCACCCTGATCAACACCATGAACAACACCATCCTTGGTCCACAGGAAGTGTGCGATAAGTACGGCATTCCGCCGGAGCTGATTATCGACTTCCTGGCGTTGATGGGTGATTCCTCGGATAATATCCCTGGCGTACCCGGTGTGGGCGAGAAAACCGCGCAGGCGCTGCTACAGGGGCTTGGGGGGCTGGATGCGCTCTATGCCAACCTCGACAGTATCGCCACGCTCAGCTTCCGCGGCGCCAAGACCATGGCGGCCAAGCTGGAACAGAACAAAGAGGTGGCTTACCTCTCCTACAAGCTGGCGACCATCAAAACCGACGTCGAACTGGATCTTACCTGCGCCGATCTCGAAGTATCAGCGCTGGATGTCGATGTGCTGCAGCAGTTGTTTAAACAATACGAATTTAAACGCTGGCTGGCGGATGTCGAAGCCGGTATTTGGCTGGAAGGTAAAAAGGGTGCCGGCGTGAAAGCTGCCAGTGCGCCAAAAGCGACGGCAGTCGCTGCCGTAACAGACAAAGCACCTGCCGAAGCGACGTTATCGCAAGAAGGTTATGTCACCATCCTGGATGAAGATACTTTCGCGCAGTGGCTGGAAAAGCTGAAAAAAGCCGAGGTATTTGCGTTTGATACCGAAACCGACGGTTTGGACATCCTGACCGCCAATTTGATTGGCCTGTCGTTTGCCATTGCACCGGGCGAAGCCGCCTATTTGCCGGTAGCGCATGACTATCTCGATGCCCCGGCACAGCTGGATCGCGATTATGTGCTGGCCACCTTGAAGCCGCTGCTGGAAGACGAGAAAGCGCTCAAGGTCGGGCAAAATCTGAAGTTCGATATGGGCCTGCTGGCGCGTTACGACATTACCCTGCGCGGCATTGCCTTCGACACCATGCTGGAATCTTATGTGCTGGACAGCGTGGGCGGTCGTCACGATATGGACAGCTTGTCCGATCGTTACCTCGGCCATAAAACCGTGACCTTCGAAGAGATCGCCGGCAAGGGGAAAAAACAGCTCACCTTCAACCAGATTGCACTGGAGCAGGCGGCTCCTTACGCTGCCGAAGATGCCGACGTTACCTTGCAATTGCATTTGGCGATGTGGCCGCAATTGAAGGAAAGCGCCGAGCTGCTGAAAGTATTCAATGAGATTGAAATGCCGCTGTTGCCGGTGTTGTCGCACATCGAACGAACCGGGGTGCTGATTGATCAAAGCATTCTGGCCACGCACTCCATCGAATTGACCAAACGCCTGGCCGAGCTGGAAATTCAGGCCCATGAACTGGCGGAAGAGCCTTTCAATCTGGCGTCAACCAAACAGCTGCAGGCGATCCTCTACGAAAAGCAGAAGCTGCCGGTACTGAAGAAAACGCCGGGTGGAGCCCCATCTACTAACGAAGAAGTGTTGGCCGAACTGGCGTTGGATTACCCGTTGCCTAAGGTGATCCTGGAATACCGTGGCTTGGCGAAGCTGAAGACGACCTACACCGACAAGCTGCCGCTGATGATCAATCCGGTCAGTGGCCGGGTGCATACCTCTTATCATCAGGCGGTGACGGCTACTGGACGTCTCTCCTCGAGCGATCCTAACCTGCAGAATATCCCGGTGCGTAACGACGAAGGGCGCCGGATCCGCCAGGCCTTTATTGCTCCTGAGGGTTACCGCATCGTTGCGGCCGACTATTCGCAAATCGAACTGCGCATTATGGCCCATCTGTCACAGGATGAAGGGTTACTGAAGGCCTTTGCGGCCGGTGAGGATATCCACCGTGCCACCGCAGCCGAGGTATTTGGCCTGCCGCTTGATAAAGTGACCAACGAACAGCGTCGCAGCGCCAAGGCAATTAACTTTGGCCTGATTTATGGCATGAGCGCGTTTGGTCTGGCACGCCAATTGGGCATTCCGCGTGGTGAAGCGCAGCGCTACATGGATCTCTACTTCGAGCGCTACCCGGGCGTATTGGAATATATGGAGCGTACCCGCCAGCAGGCTGCCAGTCAGGGCTATGTAAGCACGCTGGACGGCCGCCGTCTCTATCTGCCGGATGTCAGCTCCAGTAATGGCATGCGACGCAAGGCGGCCGAGCGCGCGGCGATTAACGCCCCTATGCAAGGGACTGCCGCCGATATCATCAAACGTGCGATGATCGAGGTGGACGCCTGGTTGCAAGCTCAGGAAGAGCCGCTGGTGCGTATGATCATGCAGGTACACGATGAATTGGTGTTCGAGGTGCATGAATCGGTGCTGGAAGCCTCTAACCAACGCATTCGCGAGCTGATGGAAAACAGCATGACGCTGGCTGTCCCACTGAAAGTGGATGTCGGCGTGGGGGCCAACTGGGACGAAGCCCACTGATTGCGCGGCCGTTCGCATGCCTCGTTCTTAAAGGATGGGCTAACTGGCGATAACCTAAGCAGTTTTTGTAATTAAGCTACAGGATACGGCGATTGTTTCCCCAACCTCGCCGTTATTACGCGCCAAACTGTGTAAGTAAACTACAAAAAATTCTTTTGCACTGCGAAAAAATCATGTAGAGTTACTGGCGTAGGGTACAGAGGTAAGATGTTCTATCTTTCAGACCTTTTACTTCACGTAATCGGATTTGGCTGAATATTTAGCCGCCCCAGTCAGTATTGACTGGGGCGTTTTTTATTGTAAAAACAAAGCCAAACCATAGGTTCTTCTTATTCGTCCCGCGACCTCTTTCCTTCAGGTTACCCCCCGAAATGGCCTGCTCATCGGATTCTCAATACCAAGTCATCATAAGTATTTATGATGGATTTCAGTCAGAACTGTAATTAGATAACGAAAATAGCCTGGCGCCCGAATAACGCGCATAAAAAAGCCGATGCGTTTCCACATCGGCTGTTGCAGAGCAACGGCTTTTTATTCGCCGGCGGCTTCATCATCTTCCGGTAGCACTTCCGGCGGGATCTCGTTAAACCAGGTGTTCAGTTTCTGGCTCAGTTTGTCGACGCCCATCTTTTTCGGTGAGGAGAAGGCCTCAACCTGGATATCACCCATAAACGGCACTACCGCTTCACGCACCATATTCAGTTGCGCCTTACGTGCGCCGGATGCCAGTTTGTCCGCTTTGGTCAGCAGAACCAGAACCGGCGTGCCGACATCGACAGCCCATTGGATCATCTGCTGGTCGAGATCTTTCAACGGATGGCGGATGTCCATCAGCACCACCAGGCCTTTCAGGCAGTTGCGCATTTGCAGGTATTCACCCAGCGCCCGCTGCCATTTGCGTTTCATCTCTTCAGGCACTTCGGCGTAGCCATAACCCGGCAGGTCGACCAGGCGAATACCTTCTTCCACTTCAAACAGGTTGATAAGCTGGGTACGGCCCGGCGTTTTACTGGTACGCGCCAGGCTTTTCTGGTTGGTCAGGGTATTTAACGCGCTGGACTTACCGGCGTTAGAACGGCCGGCGAACGCAACTTCAATACCTTCATCCCCCGGCAGATGGCGAATATCGGGCGCACTGGTGACGAAATGGGTCACATGATAATTGTAATTCTTGCTGGTCAAAATTTTTCGTCTCCGTGAGGATGGCTAACTGGTTGGCGATTATAACTGCATCAGCGCTAAAAATGGTGTGTTTCTCTGTTTTTAAGCGCCGGGCCAGTTGGGTGTGGCAATTTATGTGGGGCAGGCTTGTGAGACATTTGCCATTCGAATAGGGGGTAATGTCGCTTTTATTCGAAAGTTGTTTTTATTCTTTTTATTATAAAACATGTGTTTAATTCTCCGATGCGTATTTTTATCAGCCTATTACGCAGCGGGTGCCTTGAGCCTGACCCCTGATAGCGTAAAGTAAGTTGCAGCACAGGGCTGTGCAGGATTAAGGAACATCCGGGAAGGGTGATAAATCTCAGGGAGAGCACGGGACGTGCTAATGAGTACCAGGACGAATAACCGAAGGAATGGGTCTATTTGCATCGGAATTTGCAAATAGCACAGGGATGGTGAAGTTACCGCAATTGGGATGCCGGCAGGAAGCAAACTCAGGAAGAGTGGACACGAACGGATTTCACCATGGACGATTTTCCCTTCAGGATGAAGGAAGTAGTGCGGCAGGGAATGCGCTTATAGCAAAAGGAAAAACCTGGATGTTGAGTGTGCGCACGGAATGCGTAGCAGGAATATCCTTCGAAAGAGGGTGCAAAAAGGCGGCGGGTTTAACCTGCCGCCTTTTTTCTTTGTTCGCTTTCTGCTAGATTCCGCCGCAATCGTATAGCATCTATCTCTATACTGAATCTACATACCTAAGAGCATACGCTATGAACCAGCCATCAAAAGCACCTCGCGCCCCACGCAGCAGCGCGGCGACGTCGAAAACCAAAAAGAAAAGCCGTGTGGAGCTCGATCAGGAAGCCCGTGAGCGCAAGCGTCTGAAAAAGCGCCGTGGTCTTGCTTCCGGTTCTCGCACCCAGGTTGAGTCTGCCAATCAAAAGAATAAGGCCGACGCGCAGACCAAAGATCCGCGCATTGGTAGCAAAGTGCCGGTAGCGCTGGTGGTTGAAGCCAAGCCAAAAGCCAAGCCGCAGCCAAAACCTAAGGCCGAAGCCAAACCACGTCTGTCCCCGGAAGAAGAGCTGGCGAAGCTGGAAAATGATGAGCGTCTGGACGCACTGCTGGATCGTATTGACGACGGCGAGACGCTGAGCGCAGAAGATCAGAGTTATGTTGACCAGACTCTGGATCGCATTGATGCCCTGATGGAACAACTGGGCATTGAGCTGGGCGACGATGAAGACGACGAAGAAGAAGAGAAAAAGGAAGATATCCTGAAACTGCTGAAAGGCGGTAACCCGAAAGACGTAATTTAACGCGTCATGTGGCTGATCCCGTCAATAGCCCTACTCTTGATGTGTTATCTGCTGTGGTTATTCGGTAAACTATGGCGGCTGTCTAAACGCAAAAAGCGTTTTCGCAGCGCTTCCGCGGCCAGACAGCGTAGACAACTGCCCATCTCCCGGCCCGGTAGGAAAAAATATCGGAAGGAGTGAGCATGTCAGAGCAGGCAATTGTCTGGGATCTGGCCCTGATCCAGAAATATAACTATTCAGGGCCGCGTTACACCTCATACCCCACAGCGCTGGAATTCAACCAGAGCTACGACGAAGCGGCGTTTCAACGCGCCGCGGCGCGTTATCCTGAGCGCCCTTTATCGCTGTACGTGCATATTCCTTTCTGCCACAAGCTCTGCTATTTCTGTGGTTGCAACAAGCTGGTGACGCGTCAAACGCACAAGGCCGATGAATATCTGGCGGTGCTGGCGCAAGAGATTGCTCAACGTGCACCGTTGTTTGCCGGGCGTAAGGTCGGCCAGATGCACTGGGGCGGCGGTACGCCAACCTATCTGAGCAAGGCACAAATCAGCCAGCTGGTAACGATGCTGCGCCAACACTTTGATTTCCTTCCCGATGCCGAAATGTCGATCGAAGTCGATCCGCGTGAGATTGAGCTGGATGTGCTCGATCATTTACGTAGCGAAGGTTTTAATCGCCTGAGCATGGGGGTGCAGGACTTCAATAAAGAGGTGCAGCGGCTGGTGAACCGCGAGCAGGATGAAGACTTTATCTTTGCCCTGATTGCTCGCGCTAAAGCGCTTGGCTTTAATTCCACCAATATCGATCTAATCTACGGCTTGCCAAAGCAAACGCCGGAGAGCTTTGCCTACACTCTGCAGCGTGTGGCAGAGCTAAGCCCCGATCGCCTGAGCGTATTTAACTATGCCCATATGCCGAACCTGTTTGCTGCCCAGCGCAAAATCAAAGACGCAGATCTGCCGAGCGCGCAGCAGAAACTGGATATCTTGCAGCACACCATAGCCTCCCTGACCGAATCGGGTTATCAGTTTATCGGCATGGATCATTTCGCACGACCGGACGATGAGTTGGCGGTGGCACAGCGCGAAGGAAAACTTCATCGTAACTTCCAGGGGTACACCACCCAGGGCGACAGTGATTTGCTGGGGCTGGGTGTCTCCGCCATCAGCATGCTGGGGGACAGCTATGCGCAGAACCAGAAAGAGCTGAAGGTTTATTACAACAGCGTTGAAGCGCAAGGTCATGCACTGTGGCGCGGCCTGGCGATGACCGAAGACGACTGCTTGCGGCGTGAGGTGATCAAAACGCTGATCTGCAATTTCAAACTGGACTATCTGGCCATAGAACGTCAGTTCGGCATCAACTTTGCCGATTATTTTGCCGAGGATTTGCAATTGTTGGCGCCGTTTGAACGCGATGGGCTGGTGGAGCGTGACGAGCAGGGCATTCAGGTTACGCCGCGTGGCCGGTTACTGATCCGCAATATTTGCATGTGCTTTGATATCTACCTGCGTCAACAGGCCCGCGCTCAGCAATTCTCTCGGGTTATTTGATGAGTAAAACATCGGCCGCTTTCGCGGCCTTTGTTTTAACTGAAGAAATTAATCAGTGCGGCGCACAATACCGCAGCAACGGCTGCCTGCGGCGTGTGGCTGGCGGCAGAACCAAGTTCTGCGCCTTGAGAAATGAATGCGATTAACGAATCCAGCATGGAAGCCTCCAGGGTGTGCGCCCCGATCATACTGCGGCCTCTTCGGCTGTAAAGCCTGAAATAGCCGTTTTTTTGTGCGCTTGATTGTATTTTCTATCATCAATGCCGCAAACTATTCCATTCCCAATTCTTTCAACTTACGCGTTAACGTATTGCGCCCCCACCCCAGCAAACGGGCGGCTTCCTGCTTATGCCCCTGGGTATGACGCAGTGCAGTGGTGAGCAAGGTGCGCTCCATCTCCGGTTGCGCTTCCGACAGCAGGTTTTGATGACCGGAACGCAGCGCGCGGTCTGCCCACTGTGCCAGCAGCGTGGCCCAACTGTCGGGCAGGCTATGCCCGGTCGTTTCCGGCGCAGAGGTTTCAAACAGCTCGCTCGGCAGATCCTGAATCAGCACCTCCTGACCAGCGGCCATCACGGTTAACCAACGGCAGGTGTTCTCCAACTGGCGAACGTTACCTGGCCATGGCAGGCGCGTCAGTGCAGTTTCAGTCTCCGGGTGCAGGTTTTTCGCTTCCACACCCAGCTCCTTTGCCGCCACCTGCAGGAAGTAACGCGCCAGACGCGGAATATCCTCACGACGTTCACGCAACGGCGGAAGGTGCACGCGGATCACGTTCAGGCGGTGGAACAAATCCTCACGGAATTTACCTTCCTGTACCCGCATTTCCAGGTTCTGGTGGGTGGCGGCGATGATGCGTACGTCAACCTTCACCGGGGCATAACCACCGACCCGATAGAATTGGCCATCTGCCAGCACCCGCAGCAAGCGGGTTTGCACATCCAGCGGCATATCGCCGATTTCATCCAGGAACAAGGTCCCGCCGTCGGCCTGCTCAAAGCGACCCTGACGGATCTGGTTGGCGCCGGTAAAGGCCCCTTTTTCATGCCCGAAAAGTTCGGACTCGATCAGGTCTTTGGGGATCGCCGCCATATTCAGCGCGATAAAAGGCGATTTGGCGCGCGGACTGTGACGGTGCAGGGCATGGGCAACCAGCTCTTTACCGGTACCTGATTCGCCGTTGATCAGTACGCTGATCGACGAACGCGACAGGCGCCCGATGATGCGGAACACGTCCTGCATCGCCGGGGCTTCACCGATGATGTCTGCCACCGGATCGTTGGCCGGTTGGCTGCGTGCAGGCTGCTGCTGCTCCTGATAATGGCTGATGGCGCGTTCTACCAGCGCTACGGCTTCATCGATATCAAAGGGTTTCGGCAGGTAATCGAACGCCCCTTGCTGGTAGGCGCTGACGGCGGCGTCGAGATCCGAATGTGCGGTCATTATGATGACCGGAAGCATCGGATGACGCTGTTTGATCTGCTTGAGCAACGCAAGACCATCCATACCCGGCATGCGGATGTCAGACAGCAACACGTCAGGAGTTTGCGTGGCCAGGGCTTCGAGCACCGCATTGCCACTGTCGAAGGTCACGCAGCTCACACCGGCTCCAGTGAGCGCACGTTCAAGCACCCAGCGGATGGAGCTATCGTCATCGACGATCCAGACTATCCCTCGTTGCATAGAAAACCTCACTGGCGAATAGGCAGGTAAACCGAGAATTCGGTATGTCCTGGCCAACTGTTAAATTCAATTTTTCCGCAATGCTGATCGATAAGATTACGGGCGATGGATAACCCCAGGCCGGTCCCGCCTTCGCGGCCGCTGACCATCGGGTAAAATAGCGTGTCCTGCAACTGCGCCGGCACACCGGGGCCGTCATCTTCTACGTCGATACGTGCCGCTAACCGGTAGCGGGTGCCGTGCAGGGTGATCTGGAAAGCGGTACGAGTGCGCAGCGTGATGGTGCCGCCCGTTTCTCCCAGCGCCTGCAGCGCATTGCGGGTGATGTTCAGCAATACCTGTTCGATTTGATCTGGGTCGTGCGCCATTTCAGGCAGGCTCGGGTCGTAGTCCCGCACCAGCGTCACGTTATCCGGCTTCTCAAGCGACACCAGTTGGCACACTCGCTCTGCCACCTGATGAATGCTTTGGGTTATGTGCTGGCCCGGTCGCTGCGGGCCGAGCAGGCGATCGACCAGGTTGCGCAGGCGATCGGCCTGCTCAATGATCACCTTGGTGTATTCGGTCAGCGACGGATCGGGTAGCGCCTTGGCCAGCAATTGAGCCGCACCGCGCAACCCGCCAAGCGGGTTTTTAATTTCATGCGCCAGGCCTCGGACCAGATCGCGGGCTGCCACCTGCTGGGCGTGCTGAAGTTGTTCCTGGCTCAAACGGCGTTGGTTATCCATTGGTGCCAGCTCGATCAGGATATAGCCATCAGGCAGAGCCTGAGCGGTCAGGGAGAGGATATGCGCACGCCCGTCAACCACCAGGGTCACTTCGTTATCGGTAAAGCCCTGACCGGCATGCAGGCTCTCACGCATCAGATCGACGTTCAGTGAGAAATAACCGAGCAAATCGGGTAACGGTGTACCGAAAAGTTTACGAGAACTTTGTGCCAGCAGTTGTTGTGCTGCCGGATTGGCGTAATGAACCGCCAGTGAGTCATCCAACAGCAGGATGCTGTTGATGAGAGAATTGAGGATCTGCCCTGCGTCGGGCAGCTTGCCAGTTGCCATATATGCCCTTTATCTTTCAAGACGCAGCGTTGTTGGCTGCTCTTACTCACACCAGTCACTTGGCAGACCAAGCTCCTGTCGGTTCGCTCGGTTGCCGCCTAGCTGCACCGTGAAATCTCTTGGGCATAGCAGACGACTGCACCTTTTTAGTGCATTTATCCTACTCCATCCGTTATGCACGCGGCATGGAATAGTTTTGCAGAAAATACGGTGGAGAAAAAAACCCATCCGAAGATGGGCTGAAAGTTTCCACGGCAACAAAAAAAGACAACTAAATCTGGGCGCCGCCCGCAGACGGCGCGGTAAAACTTAAACGCTGTAGTACAGTTCGAATTCAACCGGGTGTGGCGTCATGCGAACGCGGTCCATCTCTTCTTTGCGCAGATCGATGTAAGCATCGATAGCGTCGTCAGTGAATACGCCGCCACGGGTCAGGAACTCGCGGTCTTCGCTCAGTGCTGCCAGCGCTTCATCCAGGGAGCCTGCAACTTTTGGAATTTCAGCTTCTTCTTCCGGTGGCAGGTCATACAGGTTTTTGTCCATGGCGTCGCCAGGGTGGATTTTGTTAATCACACCGTCCAGGCCTGCCATCAGCAGGGCCGCGAAGCACAGGTACGGGTTAGCCGCTGGATCCGGGAAACGGGCTTCGATACGGCGCGCTTTCGGGCTGGCAACCACTGGAATACGGATGGAAGCGGAACGGTTACGGGCAGAATAAGCCAGCATGACCGGAGCTTCGTAGCCTGGGACCAGACGCTTGTAAGAGTTGGTGGTCGGGTTGGCCAGGGCGTTGATCGCTTTAGCGTGCTTGATGATACCGCCGATGTAGAACAGGGCAGTCTCAGACAGGCCGCCGTATTTGTCGCCGGCGAACAGGTTAGTCCCATTCTTGGACAGCGACATGTGGCAGTGCATGCCGGAACCGTTATCACCGAACATTGGCTTCGGCATGAAGGTCGCGGTTTTGCCAAATGCGTGAGCCACGTTGTGAACCACGTACTTGTAGATTTGGATTTCGTCGGCTTTCTTGGTCATGGTGTTGAAGCGGGTTGCCACTTCGTTCTGACCTGCGGTTGCCACTTCGTGGTGGTGCGCTTCAACGACCAGGCCCATTTCTTCCATGGTCAGACACATGGTAGAACGGATGTCCTGTGAAGAATCGACCGGAGGAACCGGGAAGTAACCGCCTTTGACTGCCGGACGGTGGCCTTTGTTGCCGCCATCGTATTGGGTGCCGGAGTTCCATGCGCCTTCGATATCGTCGATGGCCACGTGGGAACCGCGGATGCTGCTGCCGAAACGAATGTCGTCAAACAGGAAGAATTCTGGCTCAGGTCCGAACAGAACGGTGTCTGCGATGCCGGAAGAGCGCAGGAAATCTTCTGCACGCTTGGAGATTGAGCGCGGGTCACGATCGTAGCCCTGCATGGTGCCTGGCTCGAGGATGTCGCAGCGAATGATCAGGGTAGATTCTTCGAAGAACGGATCCAGTACCGCAGTGCTGGCGTCTGGCATCAGCACCATGTCAGATTCGTTGATGCCCTTCCAACCGCCGATCGAGGAACCGTCAAACATTTTACCTTCTTCGAAGAAGTCGGCATTTACCTGATGAGCAGGGATGGTGACGTGTTGTTCTTTACCCTTGGTGTCAGTGAAACGCAGGTCTACGAATTTCACTTCATGCTCATTCAGCATCGTCAAAACGTGTTCAGCGGACATACTTAACTCTCCCGGATTTATCATTGTCGTCGTCGTGGAACGAATCTGTGAAACTGGCTTTTTTTGCCTTGAAAAGACTAAAGCGAAAACTGTGCCAACTTTGCTAAAGCGCTTTAATCGCCTTTCTGCTTGGGTTTTGCACAGAATCAGTATGCACCATCAGTGACGTTTTGCACTTAAATGGTGCAATCGGTGCGGGGTGGGGCACTGTAATGGTGCAAAAGTGCACCGGATGCTGCTTTTTGCACCGTGAAAGGGATCACATACTGACCTGTACACAGTTGTTTATAAGAGACTGTTGTGATCTTGTTTAGTCCCTCGCTTAATACGTGTACAATAGCGCGCTATTTCTAATGCCTGAGGCAAAGCTGTGATCGAAAATTTGCGTAACATCGCCATTATTGCCCACGTTGACCATGGTAAGACCACCCTGGTTGATAAGCTGCTGCAACAATCCGGTACTTTCGGAGAGCGTGTAGAAGCCACCGAACGCGTAATGGACTCCAACGATTTGGAGAAAGAGCGTGGGATTACCATCCTCGCAAAAAACACCGCCATTAATTGGAAAGACTACCGCATCAACATCGTGGATACCCCAGGACACGCCGACTTCGGCGGTGAGGTTGAGCGTGTGATGTCAATGGTTGACTCGGTGCTGCTGGTTGTGGATGCAATGGATGGCCCAATGCCGCAAACCCGCTTCGTGACCAAAAAAGCCTTCGCTAATGGTCTGAAGCCGATCGTGGTAATCAACAAGGTTGACCGTCCGGGCGCACGTCCTGATTGGGTTGTTGATCAGGTCTTCGACCTGTTCGTTAACCTCGACGCAACCGACGAGCAGCTCGACTTCCCAATCATCTATGCTTCTGCATTGATGGGGATCGCCGGTACTGACCACAATGAGATGGCGGAAGACATGACCCCGCTGTATCAAGCGATCGTAGACCACGTGTCTGCACCGCAGGTTGAGCTCGAAGCGCCATTCCAGATGCAAATCTCCCAGTTGGACTACAACAACTACCTGGGCGTGATCGGTATCGGCCGTATCAAGCGTGGTAAAGTGAAGCCAAACCAGCAGGTCACCATCATCGATAGCGAAGGTAAAACTCGCAACGGTAAAGTGGGCAAAGTGCTGGGCCACATGGGTCTGGAGCGTATCGAGTCTACCCTGGCTGAAGCGGGCGACATCATCGCTATCACCGGTCTGGGCGAGCTGAACATTTCCGACACCATCTGTGACACCTCTGCAGTGGAAGCACTGCCGGCGCTGTCTGTAGATGAGCCGACCGTAACCATGTTCTTCAACGTCAACACCTCACCTTTCTGTGGTAAAGAAGGTAAGTTTGTGACTTCGCGTCAAATCCTTGAGCGTCTGAACAAGGAACTGGTGCACAACGTGGCACTGCGCGTTGAAGAAACTGAAGATGCTGATGCATTCCGCGTATCTGGCCGTGGTGAACTTCACCTGTCGGTTCTGATCGAAAACATGCGTCGTGAAGGTTTCGAACTGGCGGTATCCCGTCCGAAAGTAATCTTCCGTGAAATCGATGGTCGTAAACAAGAGCCGTTCGAAAACGTGACCTTGGACATCGAAGAACAGCACCAGGGTTCAGTCATGCAAGCCATGGGTGAGCGTAAAGCTGACCTGAAAAACATGGATCCAGACGGTAAAGGCCGTGTGCGTCTCGACTACGTGATCCCAAGCCGCGGCTTGATTGGCTTCCGTAACGAGTTCATGACCATGACTTCCGGTACCGGTCTGCTGTACTCCACCTTCAGCCACTACGACGACGTGCGTCCGGGTGAAGTTGGCCAGCGCCAGAACGGCGTGCTGATCTCTAACGGCCAGGGTAAAGCGGTAGCGTTCGCCCTGTTCGGTCTGCAAGATCGCGGCAAGCTGTTCCTGGGTCACGGTGCGGAAGTGTATGAAGGCCAGATCATCGGTATTCACTCACGTTCCAACGACCTGACCGTGAACTGCCTGACCGGTAAGAAGCTGACCAACATGCGTGCTTCCGGTACTGACGAAGCCACTACCCTGGTTCCGGCTATCAAAATGACTCTGGAGCAAGCTCTGGAATTCATCGATGATGACGAACTGGTAGAAGTCACGCCAACCTCGATCCGTATCCGTAAGCGTCACCTGACGGAAAACGATCGTAAGCGTGCAAGCCGCGGTCCTAAAGAAGCTTAATCGCCGATTTAGTCTGCAACACTTAGGGCGCGCCAGCGCCCTGAGTTTTTTCCTCTGTCTTTTCTCATTTCTGCCGCGTGCTATATGCTTTTCCATTCGCTCTCTATTCAGCCTCTGCTTTTCCCGCTACAGTAAAATCTCACCGGCCCATCAGGAGAGGACTATGCTGTATATCTTTGATTTAGGTAATGTGATCGTCGATATCGATTTCAAACGTGTACTGGGTGTATGGAGCAGTTTGAGCGGTACGCCATTGGCGGTCTTGTCCGAACGTTTTGCTATGGGCGAATTGTTTCAGCAGCACGAGCGCGGTGAAATCAGCGATGAAGACTTTGCCGAAGGGCTGAGTGCCGAAATGGGGATTGCCCTCAGTTTCGAGCAGTTCGCTACCGGTTGGCAGGCGGTGTTTGTCGCCCTGCGTCCAGAAGTGATCGACATCATGAAGCGCCTGCGCAGCGAAGGTCACCGGGTGGTGGTGTTATCGAACACCAACCGCTTGCACTGCAATTACTGGCCGCAGCACTACCCGCAGGTGGCCGAAGCCGCCGATCATCTCTATTTGTCGCAGGATCTTGGCATGCGTAAGCCGGACGCCAATATTTATCTGCACGTACTGGATGCAGAAAATACCTCGCCGGATGACGCGGTGTTCTTTGACGATCACCCGGATAACGTCGCCGCGGCACAGGCGCTTGGCATCAAAACGGTTCACGTGACCGACCGCGACGTAGTACCGGCTTATTTTGCCCAATGACCGCAAAGGGTTAAGCTTAAGGCGTACAAACTGACATCAAGGAGTGGCCATGTCGTTTTTCCGCCGCAAGAAGCTGCCCGCTTCGATCAAACCCAGCGTCACCTTTTTACGACTGCTGATTAAACGCGTCGACAGCGATGGCCTGACCATGTTGGCGGGCCACCTGGCCTACGTATCACTGCTGTCACTGGTACCTCTGGTGACCGTGGTGTTTGCGCTGTTTGCCGCGTTCCCCATGTTCTCCGACATCAGCGTTCAACTGAAAAGCTTTATCTTTTCCAACTTCATGCCGGCCGCCGGCAACGTGATCCAAAGTTATCTGGAGCAGTTTGTCGCCAACTCCAACAAGATGACCGCCGTCGGGACCTGCGGCCTGATAGTCACTGCGCTGTTGCTGATCTCGTCGGTGGACAGCGTGCTCAACACCATCTGGCGCAGCAAGAATCAGCGTCCTATCGTGTTTTCTTTCGCCGTGTACTGGATGGTGCTGACCCTGGGGCCGCTGTTGGTGGGGGCCAGTATGGCGATCAGTTCCTATCTGCTGTCGCTTAACTGGCTGGCGCAGACCGGCGTCAACAGCCTGGTGGATCAGGTGCTGCGTATTTTCCCGCTGATCCTGTCGTGGATATCGTTCTGGCTGCTGTATTGCATCGTGCCGACGGTTAGGGTGCCACCCAAGGATGCGTTGATTGGCGCACTGGTGGCCGGTTTGCTGTTTGAGCTGGGCAAGAAGGGGTTT
Source organism: Serratia sp. BIGb0234 (assembly GCF_024809915.1). Lineage (NCBI taxonomy): Bacteria > Pseudomonadati > Pseudomonadota > Gammaproteobacteria > Enterobacterales > Yersiniaceae > Serratia > Serratia sp. BIGb0234. The sequence goes on along the minus strand of NZ_JANUEI010000011.1, from coordinate 103,371 downwards.
GCGCTGTATGTCACCATGTTCCCGTCTTATCAGCTGATTTACGGCGTGTTGGCGGTGATCCCCATTTTATTCCTTTGGGTCTACTGGAGCTGGTGTATCGTGTTACTCGGCGCGGAAATCACGGTTACCATTGGGGAATACCGCGACTACCGACAGCAAAAGGCACAACAACAGGAACAGTCATCAGAAGGGCAGTTATGATTGCGTTAATTCAACGGGTATTAAATGCCAGCGTCACGGTGGAAGGCCAGACGGTAGGCAACATAGGCCCCGGTTTGTTAGTGTTATTGGGCGTGGAGCAGGACGATAACGAACAGAAGGCCGAGCGCCTGTGTGAGCGCGTATTGGGCTACCGCATCTTTGGCGATGAGAACGACAAAATGAATCTCAACGTCCAACAGGCAGGGGGCAGTTTGCTGGTGGTCTCGCAATTCACGCTGGTGGCCGACACGCAAAAGGGGATGCGTCCGAGTTTCTCTCGTGGCGCGGTACCGCAAGAGGCCGATCGGTTATACCAATATTTTGTTGGCCAATGCCGCGAACGCGGTATCGAAACCCAAACCGGTGAGTTTGCGGCCGACATGAAAGTCGCGCTGGTGAACGACGGGCCGGTGACGTTTTGGCTTCAAGTCTAAGAATTCTGAGAGAGAAGGCGTCTATGTATCACCTACGAGTACCGGTAACAGAGCAAGAACTGAAAGAGTATTACCAGTTCCGCTGGGAAATGCTGCGCAAGCCGTTGCACCAGCCGGTGGGGTCGGAAAAGGATGCCTACGACGCCATGGCACATCACCAGATGGTGGTGGACGAGAGCGGAAAAATTGTCGCCATTGGGCGGCTGTACATCAATGCCGATAACGAAGCCGCGATTCGTTTTCTGGCGGTAGACCCGACGGTGCAGGACAAAGGCCTGGGGACGCTGGTAGCCATGACGCTGGAATCCGTGGCGCGCCAGGAGGGCGTGAAGCGCGTAGTCTGTAGCGCCCGTGAAGACGCGGTAGATTTCTTTGCCAAGCTGGGTTTCATTAATCAGGGTGAGATCACCGCGCCGCAAACCACGCCGATTCGCCATTTCCTGATGATCAAACCGGTGGCGACGCTGGACGACATCCTGCATCGGCCCGACTGGTGCGGTCAGCTGCAGCAGGCCTGGTACGATCACATTCCGCTCAGCGAGAAGATGGGGGTGCGCATCAGCCAATATACCGGCCAGCGTTTTGTCACCACCATGCCGGAAATTGGCAACCAGAACCCGCACCACACGTTGTTTGCCGGCAGCCTGTTCTCTCTGGCCACCTTGACCGCCTGGGGCCTGATCTGGCTATTGCTGCGTGAGCGCCATCTCGGTGGCACCATCATTTTAGCCGATGCCCATATTCGTTACAGCAAGCCCATCACAGGCCGACCGCGTGCAGTGGCGGATCTCAGCTCGTTGAGCGGCGATCTGGCCCGTTTGGCCCGTGGCCGCCGCGCTCGCGTACAGGCGGAAGTCCATCTGTTCGGTGACGACGACAAAGGTGCGGTATTTGAAGGCACTTATATGGTGTTGCCGGCCGAGCCGGAAGTGCCCCTGGATCAGGGCGGCTGTGAGGCGATAGACAGTTAACACCCAGGCCCTCTCTATGCGGAGAGGGCCTATCCAGGATTAAGGCAGTTGCTGGTTGACCGTTTGGCCATCGGCGGCAGTGGCCTGCAACCTGCCCTGCAATGAAGCCTTAAATGGCCCATCGCTGTTCAACAAACCTTTCAACTGTAATTGCAGATTACCGTCGCCTTCCAGCGGCACCGCTTGCCATCCCCACTGTTGTAGCGTATTCAGCGGTACCGAACGCCCATTCAGCGACAGCGTAAAAGGCTTGCCCGGCAGCTGCTCGACGGTGGCTTTGGCATCCAACAACCCCTGCGGCATAAAGGCGCTGAGCTCGGTGACGTTGATCTGCCCGTCATTGGCGTTCAGCGCCAGCGATGGTCGGCGCACGTCAATTTTGTTGAAGGTAGCTTCACTGCCGTTCAAATTCAGCGTGCCGGACCAGATGCCCCACTGGTGATCGCGCGCCAGCAACAGGTTGCTGCCATAACCGTCCAGTGCGGTGATCTGGAAAGGGAAGGCCGGGTTGATATCGATGATCAGGTTACGGTTGGTGGTCAGTTTATTGACATACACCTCCGCCAGCCAGTTCGGCAGCGGTTGTAACCACAATGCGCGCCAGTCTATAGGCAACGTATATTCCAACGCAGCGACCGCGACCTCATCCAGCTGCAGGCGGTTGTTGGCACGCAGCCAGTTGCCAGAGGTGCGCAATAACCCACCTTCCCAGCGGGTGGTGAACTGCTGAATGGCGATCCCAGCCGGCGAGAGTCGCATATTCATGATCGGATCAATCAGATGGAAACTGCCATTGATCAGGTCGCTGGCGTTAAAGTTCAGCGAACCGTCCTGGCTGCTCCAGTCGCCCTGTTGGAAGGTGACATTTTGCAGTGACAGGTCGAGATCGTTAAATGCCCACTCCTTGCCTTCCAGCCGTGCATCTATCAGATCAAAACGTTTGAGCGTGACGGGGGGCAGAGCGGTAAAACGTTGCCAGAACTGTTCCAGTGTCAGGGGAGTTTGCATGCGCACGCCGCTGAGCCTCAGTCGCTCTACCTGCCAACTGCCGTCGGCGGCGCGAGTGGCTACGCCGGTCAAATCCCCCTGCGCCAGGTCGGCGCCGAAATTGCTGAGCAGCAGCTGATTTTGTTTCAGCTCGCCCTGAACCAGGACCTGAGAGGCCGGGATGCCATTGAGCGTCATCGAGCCAGCGCTGAACTGGAACTGATTGTTATCACCCAGCGGATGGCCGGCTTTGGGTTGCCATGGCGTGATGCCGGCGTTGACCTGCTGCGCGTTGAGCTGCCAGGTTTCATCGTTGGATTGCAGCGCCATATTGCTCAGTTGCAGCACGTCGGCCTGTATTGGCATTGCTGCGTCCTGCTGCTGCAGATTCAGCGTGCCGTCACGCAGCGTGACGCTATGGAAATGACGAGGTTCGGTAATTTGGCGCAGGCTGAGACCGAGGTCCAGACGTTTGGCCACCAGTGATTGAGGCTGATTTTTTTTGGCCAACTGAACGTCTTCCAGGCTGATTTGGCCCGGCTGGTTCCATGAGTGCGAGATTGCCGCCACCGACAGGCGGTAGTCGCTGTTATCGCTGACCCAGCGGCTGACCCAGCCCGCGGCCCAACGGGTTTGCCCTATGACGTACAACAGTGCAACGGCCAGCACGACCAGCAGCAGCAACGTCAGCAACAGTTTTCCGATAAATTTCATCGTCTACATCCGCGTCGGTCAAAAAAGATACCCTGTTTATGCCGCAATTGGCCGGGCATCTCAAGTGCAATGGTCTGATAGGCAATAAAAAACGGCCGCAAGCGGCCGTTTGTCACAAGGCAGTTCGATGGATTATTGTTTCTCGTGTTCCTGCGGGAACAGCAGGTTCAGCACGATGGCAGTGATGCCGCCGGCAGCAATGCCTGAGGAGAGTAATGTTTTCAGCCAGTCCGGTGCGAACTGCAAGATCAACGGTTGCTGGGAAACGCCCATCCCCACGGCCAACGACAGCGCCATGATCATGATTGCACGGCGGTTCAGACGCTCTCGCGACACGATGCGCACACCGGATGCGGCGATGGTGCCGAACATCACCAGGGTGGCGCCGCCCAATACCGGCTCAGGAATGTGTTGTACGAAGCCGGCCACCGCCGGGAACAGCCCCAGCGCGATCAGCATCAGTGCCACCACGAAGCCGACGTAGCGGCTGGCGACGCCGGTCAGTTGGATCACGCCATTGTTTTGACCGAAGCAGGAGTTAGGGAAGGTATTAAACACCGCCGACAGCATGGAGTTCAGGCCGTTGGCCAGTACGCCGCCCTTAAGGCGCTTCATATACAGTGGGCCACTGACAGGTTGTTCCGACACGTCAGAGGTCGCGGTGATATCGCCGATAGTTTCCAGCGAGGTGACCATAAAGATAAGCATCAGCGGCAGCAGCAGATTCCAGTCAAAACCCAGACCGTAATACAGCGGGGTCGGGATGATGATCGCCGCCGTCTCGGGGGTGGGCTGGCTTTCTGGCAGCATGCCCATGGCCCAGGCCAGCAGATAACCCACCGCCATGGCAATCACCAGTGAGGCGACGCGCAGGTAGGGATTGCGCTGACGGTTAAGCAGAATAATGACCAGTAATACCGCGCCGGCCAGCAGCAGATTTTTGGGGGCGCCGAAGGTACCTCCGTTCATCGCAGCATAGCCGCCGCCGATGGAAGTCAAACCGACCTGAATCAGAGACAAACCGATAATCATCACCACAATGCCGGAGACCAGCGGGGTGATAATGCGCCGTGCCAAGTGCAACACGCGTGACAGCAGGATCTCGGTGCAGGAGGCGACCATCAGCGTACCGAACAGCGCAGCCATCATGGTGGGAACGTCCGCGCCGCCATTTTTCAGCGCCAGCCCGCCCATGATCAGCGGCGAAACAAAGTTAAAGCTGGTGCCCTGAATAGACAGCAAGCCCGAGCCGACGGGTCCCCAGGTTTTGATTTGTAAAATAGAGGCCAGGCCGGAGGCGAACAGCGACATGCTGATAATGTGCTGAGTGTCCTGCGCCGGCAGACCCAGTGCCTGACAAATCAACAGGGCCGGTGTGATCACGGCAACGAACATCGCCAGCAGGTGCTGACCGGCGGCGAACAGCGTTTGCGGCAGCGGTGGGCGATCTTCCAGGCGATAAATCAGTTCACTGTTGCGGGGAGTGGCGGATGCTTTTTGCGCAGCATCGAACTCGGCGGATGGCTGGGTCATGGTGTGGCATTTCCAGAAACGGCAAAGCAGGCATTTTAATGATTTGGCCCATAAAAGCAAACGGTTGCGCGTTAATGCTTTGTTAGCAGTATCGTCACTTATGTCGCATTTTCGTTCATTTTTTCTTGTGTTATCAGCGTTTTTTACTTCTAATCCTGCACTCATCAAGTTTTAAAAACTAAGCGGTTTTCTCTAACTTATTATTTATTAATTGGATCTTTTCCCTTACATGGAGTAACTGGATGTTTCATCTTGATACTTATGGCACGTTAGTCGCAGCAACATTGGTTCTGCTCCTTGGGGGCAAATGCGTCACCAGCATCCCCCTGTTGAGGAAATACACCATTCCCGCTCCTGTCGCCGGTGGTTTACTGGTGGCACTCCTGTTGTTAGCCCTGAAAAAGTTCGTTAACTGGGAAATCAGCTTCGATATGTCGCTGAAAGACCCGTTAATGTTGGCCTTCTTCGCCACCATCGGTTTGAACGCCAACCTGTCGCGGTTGCGCGCGGGTGGCAAGGCATTAATGGTATTCCTGTTTGTGGTGCTGGGCCTGCTGCTGGTGCAGAACGCTATCGGCATCGGCATGGCGAAAATGCTGGGTCTGGACCCGTTGATGGGCCTGATCGCCGGCTCGATTACCCTGTCCGGCGGTCACGGTACCGGGGCGGCCTGGAGCAAGCTGTTTATCGAACGCTACGGCTTTGAAAACGCCACGGAAGTGGCGATGGCCTGTGCCACCTTCGGTCTGGTTCTGGGTGGCCTGATCGGCGGTCCGGTGGCGCGTTACCTGGTGAAGCACTCTTCCACCCCGGAAGGCTCGCCGGATGACAGCGTCCAGCCAAGCGGTTTTGAAAAACCGGAGAGCGGCCGTTTGATCACCTCGCTGATCATGATTGAAACCATCGCGATGATCGCCATCTGCCTGAGCCTGGGGCAGTTTATCTCCGGCTTGCTGAGCGGTACGGTATTTGAATTACCCAACTTTGTTTGCGTGCTGTTCGTTGGGGTGATCCTCAGCAACACCCTGGCCTTCACCGGGTTCTATACCGTGTTTGAGCGTGCGGTGTCGGTGCTGGGCAACGTTAGCCTGTCGCTGTTCCTGGCGATGGCGTTGATGAGCCTGCGTTTGTGGGAGCTGGCTTCTCTGGCGCTGCCAATGCTGGCGATCCTGGCCGTACAGACGCTGGTGATGGCACTGTACGCAATTTTCGTTACCTACCGGGTGATGGGTAAAAATTACGATGCAGCGGTGTTGGCTGCGGGCCACTGCGGTTTCGGCATGGGGGCCACGCCTACGGCGATCGCCAACATGCAGGCGATTACCGATCGCTTCGGTCCATCGCACCTGGCGTTTCTGGTGGTGCCTATGGTGGGGGCGTTCTTTATCGATATCGCCAACGCGATTGTGATTAAGCTGTATCTGCTGTTGCCGGTGTTTCCGGCGATTGGCTGATTAAGCGGTCGTAATAACGAAAAAGGCGCCTATCTGGCGCCTTTTCTCTGCCTGAAAATCAGGCGTTGGAGTAACGTGCTTTCTCCGGTAGCCAGCGTTCAATCAGGGCTCTGGCATGCTCCGGGTACTGCTGGTGTATATGGCGGGCGACGCGTTGTACTTCCGGGATCATCGCCTGATCGCGCAGCAAATCCGCCACTTTGAACTCCGCACTGCCGGTTTGGCGGGTGCCCAACAGTTCACCGGGACCGCGGATCTCCAGATCGCGCTGGGCAATAACGAAACCGTCATTACTGTCGCGCAGCACCTGCAGGCGCTTTTGCGCCGTTTTGCTCAACGGGGTTTTGTACAACAACACGCAGTGAGACGCTACGGCGCCACGACCCACGCGCCCCCGCAACTGATGCAGCTGAGCCAGCCCCAGTCGCTCGGGGTTTTCGATGATCATCAGGCTGGCGTTGGGCACGTCGACCCCCACCTCGATCACCGTCGTCGCCACCAACAACTGCAGCTCACCCTGTTTAAAGGCCTGCATTACCGCCTGTTTCTCTTGTGCTTTCATGCGACCGTGCACCAGCGCCACTTTCAGCTCTGGCAGCGCGGTTTTCAATTCTTCCCAGGTGGCTTCGGCTGCCTGGGCTTCCAGCAGTTCGGATTCTTCGATCAGGGTACAAACCCAGTACGCCTGGCGGCCTTCTTCCATGCAGGCGCTTTTCACCCGCTGAATAATATCGGCGCGCCGGGTGTCTGGAATGGCAACGGTAGTGACGGGCGTTCTGCCCGGTGGCAGTTCGTCGATCACCGAGGTGTCGAGATCGGCATAGGCGGTCATTGCCAGCGTGCGTGGGATTGGCGTGGCGGTCATGATCAACTGATGGGCATGGAAGCCTTGTTCTTCGCCTTTCTCCCACAGTGCCAGCCGCTGGTGTACGCCAAAACGGTGCTGTTCATCGATGATCACCAGCGCCAGACCGGAAAATTGCACCTGTTCCTGGAAGATGGCGTGGGTACCGACCACCATGGAGACCTGCCCGCTGGCAATTGCCTCTTGCTGTGCGATACGCGCCTTGCCTTTTTGCTTGCCAGCCAGCCAGCCAACCTCTAACCCCAGCGGTTCAAACCACTGACGGAAGTTATTGGCGTGCTGTTCGGCCAGCAGTTCCGTTGGGGCCATTAACGCCACCTGCTTGCCGTGAGCGATAGCGCGCAGTGCTGCCAGCGCGGCCACCAGCGTTTTGCCGGAGCCAACGTCGCCTTGCACCAGGCGCATCATCGGGAAGCCTTTTTGCATATCGGCTTCGATATCGGCCACTACGCGATCTTGCGCGCCGGTGGGGGCAAAGGGCAACTGGGCGAGGAATTGCTTTTTAAGCCGGTCGTCGGGCATTAACGGCAGGGCCTGATAGCTCTGCGCACCGGCTCGTACCGCCAGCATGCTGAGGTTATGCGCCAACAGTTCTTCCAGGATCAGGCGTTTTTGCGCCGGATGCTTGCCCTGTTCCAAATCCGCCAATTGGATATCCGGCGGCGGGCGGTGCAGGGTATGCAGCGCCTGTGGCAGGCTCATCAGACCGCCGCTCAGTTCCGGCGGCAGCAGTTCGGCAATAGCGCAGGTATCCAGCAACTCCAGCGCCTGATCGGTCAGCTTGCGCAGCGTGGCCTGGCGTATGCCTTCGGTGGTGGGATAAACCGGTGTCAATGACTCTTGCAGCTCAACTTCGCTGCTTTCCCCTTGAATGCGATATTCAGGGTGAATAATTTCGGCGCCGTGGTTACCGCGTTTGACTTCACCGTAGGCGGTCACGCGACGGCCGGTGGCCAGGCTGTTTTTCATCGCAGCGTTGAAATTGAAGAAACGCAGGGTGAGCAGGCCGGTACCGTCGCTGATCTGGCAGGTTAGCATGCGCCTGCGTCCAAAACTGATGTCGGTACGCAGCACTTCGCCTTCCACCGTGGCAAAAATGCCAGGCTGCAGATCGTTTATCGGGTAGAGGCGGGTGCGGTCTTCATAGCGCAGCGGCAGGTGCAGCAGCAGATCTTGAATGGTTTCCAGACCAATCTTGGCCAGTTTGCCCGCCTGGCTGGCGCCAACCCCGGAAAGCGTAGTGAGTGGGACAGCATCCAGCAGACGGCCTTTCATTTGCGTACCGTCGCCTGCATGGCCGCCCACCATTCGGCATCGGCGACCACCTGGCCCTGTTGATCGATATGAGGACGCGGCAGCTTTTTACGCTTGGCCACGTTGGCCAGCACCGGGTAGCCACCTTCAAACAGCAGACGTTGTTGTTCTTCTGCGTCGAGCATACTGTGCTCACGGCGATACAGGCCGGCATTTTGCCGCTGGCGTTGCGCTTCGTACAGGATCAAGGCTGAGGCAACCGACACGTTGAGTGACTGCACCATACCGATCATCGGAATAATGATGTCCTGATCGGCAAGCGCCAGCGCTTCTTCGGTAATGCCGGTTTTTTCCTGGCCCAGCAGGACGCAGGTAGGGCGAGTGTAATCCACTTCGCGAAAGTCTACCGCCCGGGCGGAAAGGTTAGTCGCCAGGATCTGCATGCCCTGGCCTTTCAGATGAGTTACGGCGTCGCCGATAGTGCGATGGGTTTGAACATTGACCCAGCTGTTGCTGCCGGCGGCGGAGGAAACCAGGGTTCGCATGCGTGTAGTTGGCCACACGGCATGCACCTGATGCACGCCGACAGCGTCGGCGGTGCGGATAATGGCGGAGACGTTATGCGGTTTGTGAACCTGTTCCAGGCAGACGGTTAAATCCGGCTGCCGGGTGGCCAGCATTTCACAAATCCGCGCATAGCGTTCAGGGCTCATAAGCGCTAATTTCGGTTGCGGTTAACTTTAATGACATCCGGCATGATACGGATTTTACGCATAATATTTGCCAGATGGATGCGATCGCGGGTGGTCAAGCGGATAAAGGCGCTATAAACCCGGCCGTCTTTCTCTTCGGTATTCAGGCTTTGAATATTGGACTCAGCCGCATTGATGGCTGCCGTCAGGTTGGCCAGCGCCCCCTGATGGTTAAACATGTCCACTTTGATCTCGGCAATGAATTCCTGCTCGATGTCTTTATCCCACTCTACCGCCATGAACTTTTCAGGCTCTTTCTGGTAGCCGCGGATATTGCGACAGGATTCATGGTGGATCACCAGGCCTTTACCTGGGCTGACGTGGGCGATAATCGGGTCACCCGGAATAGGTCGGCAGCATTTGGCAAAGGTGATTAGCACGCCGTCTGCACCCTTGATCGCCAGATTACGAACGCCGGAAGAGGTGCCCAGATTGGACTGATCGCCCTGCAGGTTTTTCGCGACCACGACGCTCATGGCATTGCCCAGGCCGATTTCAGCCAGCAGATCGTCCAGCGTCGCCAGCTTCATGCGATCCAACTCGTGTTGGATATTTTCCGGCGGGATCTCGGCCAGTTTGCGACTGCCGCCCAACGCATGGTTTAACAAACGGCGGCCGAGGCCAACCGAATCATCGCGCTTGAGGTTTTTCAACATCTGGCGAATTTTAGCGCGCGCTTTGGAGCTGACGACAAAGTTCAGCCAGGCGGCGTTTGGCCGTGCGCCCGGGGCAGTGATGATTTCGACCGTCTGTCCGCTGGTCAGTGACTGCGACAGCGGGTATGGCTGACGATCAACCCGTGCGCCAACGCAGGCGTGGCCGATATCGGTATGCACCGCGTAGGCGAAATCGACCGGGGTGGCGCCCGCAGGCAATTCAACGATGCGGCCTTCCGGGGTGAAAACGTAAATCTCATCCGGGAACAGATCGGATTTGACGCTCTCAATAAATTCAAACGAGCTACCGGCGCTCTGTTGCAGCTCCAGCAGGCTCTGCATCCAGCGCTGGGCTCGGATTTGCGCGGTGGTGCCGGTTTCGCCCTGTTCTTTTTCTTTATAAGCCCAGTGCGCGGCGACCCCCATTTCGGCCATCTGATCCATATCTTCGGTACGGATCTGCACCTCTACCGGAACGCCATGCGGGCCGATAAGTGAAGTGTGCAGCGATTGATAGCCGTTGGCCTTGGGAATGGCGATATAGTCTTTGACCCTGCCAGGGCGCGGTTTATACAGGCTGTGAGCCTGACCCAGCACGCGGTAGCAGGTATCCACCTCTTTCACGATCACCCGGAACGCATAGATATCCATAATCGAATGGAAGCGCTGTTCTTTCAGGTGCATCTTGAGGTAAATGGAATACAGATGTTTTTCTCGCCCGCTGACGCGGCAGGGGATGCCGGCTTCGGTCAATCGCCCCTCGATTTCGGCGAGAATCTTCTGGATCATCTCTTTACGATTACCGCGTGCGGCTTTCACCACTTCTTTGATTACGCGATAACGGTTCGGATACAACGCCTCGAAACCCAGCTCTTCCAGCTCGGTTTTCAGGTGGTGAATACCCAGACGATGGGCCAGTGGGCTGTAGATTTCCAGGGTTTCACGTGCAATACGCCGCCGTTTGTCGGGGCGCAGCGAACCTAAGGTACGCATGTTGTGCGTGCGGTCGGCCAGCTTGATCAACACGACGCGGATATCCTGCACCATCGCCATGATCATCTTGCGGAAGTTTTCCGCCTGGGCTTCTTTTTTGTCCTGGAATTTCAGTTTGTCGAGCTTGGATACGCCCTCAACCAATTCGGCGACGCTTTTGCCGAACAGCTGTTCCATATCCTGATAGGTGGCTGGGGTGTCTTCGATGACGTCATGCAGCAGGGCTGCCATCAGCGTCTCATGATCGAGACGCATTTCCGCCAGAATACAGGCCACAGCAACCGGGTGAGTAATGTAGGGCTCACCGCTGGAGCGTGTCTGTCCCTCGTGAGCATCACGTGCAACGAGGTATGCCTGTTTGAGGCGCTTAATCTGCTCCTCAGGCAGGTAACGTTGAATCAGCAGATTCAGGCTTTCAAACAGGTACAAGGCAGGCTCGCAGTCTAATTAATTAACGACGACCTTCAGCAATCGCGGTAACCGCTTGAATTTCTGCGGCTTCCTGCTCTTGCTGCTCCTGACGATCGCGAACATCGAGGATCTGGCTGGTGATCAGGCCTTCTTCGATTTCGCGCAGCGCGATAACGGTGTACTTGTCGTTTTCTTCCGGAACAAGTGCATCTTTACCGCCAGTCTGGATTTGACGTGCCCGACGAGCAGCGACCAACACCAGGTCAAAACGGTTACCAATTTTCTCTACAGCGTCTTGAACAGTTACGCGTGCCATATTTGTGCTACTCCACAGGTGACGAAAAGACTGGGCATAATACTGAAACTGTCTTCAGTCTGCCAATAGTTTGCTGATTAAAGCGTCATGCCGCAGTAATTGGCGGCCTAAACGCAGGCGTTCGGCGCGAATAATGGTTTTCAGATCGGACAGGGCCAGATCGAAATCATCGTTCACGATTAAATAGTCATACTCCGCGTAGTGCGTCATTTCCGCCACGGCTTGCGCCATGCGTTTGGCGATCACTTCATCAGAGTCTTGTCCGCGTCCACGAAGGCGACGGCCAAGTTCTTCCTTCGACGGCGGCAAAATAAAGATGCTGCGCGCCTGGGGCATTTTGGCACGAATTTGTTGCGCGCCCTGCCAGTCGATATCCAGGAAAACGTCTACCCCGGTCGACAGCACCTGCTCAATGGCAGCGCGTGAGGTACCGTAATAGTTGCCGAACACTTCGGCGTGCTCAAGAAACGCATCCTGCTCAATCATTCGGCAGAATTCTTCTTTTGAGACGAAGAAATAATGATCGCCATGCTGTTCACCCGGGCGGCTGTCGCGCGTGGTGTGCGAAACCGAAACCTGCGTGTCGTACAGCGGTTGCGTCTTTAACAAAGCCTGAATCAGACTTGATTTCCCTGCGCCACTAGGGGCAGAGACAATATAAAGCGTGCCTTGAGCCATGATGATATTCGTTGATATGCCAATAACAGCGGATGTGTATTTTCTCCGCACAGTATACACGGCTAACGTGCCGGATGCAGCGTTAGCTCGCATTTTGCCCGCCCCTTTATGCTGAAAAAACCTCAAACAGGGTGGTTTGCGCAGCGTATCGCCAAATTTTGACGGTTTTCTGCAATGCGAGCGGGCTTTCTCGAGCCGCTGCGCAGAACGCCACATGGGCCATTGTCGTGCTTTCCTCTTCCGGCTTTACTGCCGGTTATCAGGGAGGTGAAAGATGCGCAAAAGTGTCATGAGAATAGGGATGATGCTGCTGTTCGGTTTGCTGTGCAGTGAGACTGTTCGGGCGCAAGCCTGTCCGGCGTGGCGCCCGGTGCGGATGCAGCTGGAGATAACCGCCTTAAAAAACCAGCTTGAACGCTGGGACGTAGCTTATTACCAGCAGGGCAGCAGTTTAATTGAAGATGAAGTCTACGACAGTCTGCGCGAAAAGCTGCGGTTATGGCAGCGTTGCGCCGGGGCAGCGCCGGAGGAGGGGGCTGGCCCGCTTTTACCCGAAGGCAAGGTGCCGCACCCGGTGGCGCATACCGGGTTGCGGAAATTGCCGGATCTTGCCGCCGTCGACCAATGGTTAAAGGGGCGCAGTGATCTCTGGGTTCAACCCAAAGTGGACGGTGTCGCCATCACGCTGGTTTATCACGACGGAAAACTGACGTCGGCGATCAGCCGAGGGAACGGGCTGAAAGGCGAGAACTGGCTGGAAAAAGTGCGGACTATTCCTGCGGTGCCGGTCAGTATTAAGGGGGCCCCGCCAACGTTGATTCTGCAGGGCGAGCTGTTTCTGATGGTGAACGGTCATCAACAAAAGGTCAGCGGCGGCATCAACGCCCGTGCCAAGGTCGCCGGCGCGCTGATGAAAAATAAGCCTTCGCCGCTACTCCAGCAGATCGGGCTGTTTGTCTGGGCCTGGCCGAACGGTCCGCAGGAGATGGCGCAGCGTTTACGCCAGCTTGCTGAAATGGGTTTTCCTCTTGCCCTGACTTTTTCGCAGCCGGTGAAATCCTCGGCGGAGGTGCAACAATGGCGAGAGCATTGGCATAAAACCGCTTTGCCTTTCGTCACCGATGGTGTGGTGATCCATCAGGCACACTCACCCCAGGGGCTCTACTGGCAAGCCAGGCCCGGTGATTGGGCCGTTGCCTGGAAGTATCCGCCCGTGCAGCAAGTGGCGAGGGTCAATGGTATTGATTTCAATATTGGTCGCACCGGAAAAATCGCCGTGGTACTGCGGCTTGAACCCGTCAGGATGGACGATAAATGGGTGACAAGAGTTAACCTCGGCTCGCTACCACGTTGGCGAAAATGGGCGGTTGTGCCCGGAGATCAGGTAACCATCAGCCTGATGGGACACGGCATTCCACATCTCAATAATGTGGTCTGGCGTGGAACGGACCGGTCGCTGCCCAGTGCGCCGTCTGCTGAACGTTACCACGCGTTGAGTTGTTTCAGTTGGCGACCGGATTGCCGTCAGCAGTTTCTTGCCCGACTGGTGTGGTTGAGCGGCCCGCAGGGGTTAAGTTTGCGCGGCGTCAGTGAATCCACCTGGCAGACGCTGATCGATCAGGGGTTAGTGCGGAATTTGCTGGATTGGCTGTTGCTGACGCCGGAACAACTGATGGCCGCGCCCGGGATCGGCGGTAAGCGAGGGCAAAGCATTCACCGGCAATTTCAGCAGGCGCGACAACAACCGTTCGCGCGTTGGCTGCTCGCTTTAGGTATACCGCTCTCCCCGCAGCAAACGATGGCGCTGACAAACTGGCATCAGGTCCAGCAAATGTCCCCCGTGGCGTGGCGGCAAATCGTCGGTATTGGTGCAAAAAGGGCACAACAGATTGCCGATTTTCTCCAGCACCAGCCAGTCCTGGCGCTGGTCAGCATCCTGGGCTCACAAGGGATTGTGGGTTTTGCCGGCGCGCCTTGATGTGATGTTCCTCTTGAAGTCCATCAACAACGGGATTGCCTATGCTGTTATGGTGCCCTTATTAATGATCCGGATGCTGATAGTTAAACACCGGCAGACCCAGCCGAAAGCGCAGAGCAATCAGTCGGGCGCTGAGGCCGGCTACCAAAGTGATGATCACCACCATATTATGTGGCAGGCTGAAGTGTTGCAGACCGATGTACAGCCAGGCGGCGGCGAAGGAGATACCGGCGTAGATTTCTTTCTGGAATACCAAGGGAATGCGATTGCAGAGCATATCGCGCAGAACGCCGCCGAATACGCCGGTGATCACCGCGGCAATCGCGGCAATGATGGCACCGTGGCCCATGTCCAGCGCGACCTGTGCGCCGATGATTGAAAATACAATCAGCCCAACGGCGTCCAACACCAGAAAAAGACGGCGCAGGTGACGCATCAAGGGGGCCAGCCAGGTGGTGACGATCGCGGCAATGGCAACGATAACGATATATTCAGGATGTTTGACCCACCCCAGGGGGAAATGCCCGAGCAACATGTCGCGTACCGAACCGCCACCGATTGCCGTGGCAGAGGCAATAATAATGACGCCAAACATGTCCATTTGGCGGCGGCCGGCAGCCAGTGCGCCAGTCATGGCTTCGGCAGTAATACCGATGATATAAAGAATGCTCAATAACATAAGATATTCACAGGGTGGGCGGGAATGAGTGTCATGGTGGCAGGGTAATAGCCGCGAGGACATAGCACCACTGAGTTTTTCTAACCGATGGCAATTCGGATTACTTTAGTTAATCCATTTTTTGTTTTATTTGCTTATCCATTGCCTTTTGTAACCTTATTTTATTCAAGAAAGCATTAGATATTTCGCATTGGTTTCTATTGCTGACTATGCTTTTTGCATGCGATCCCGAGGCCGCTTGGCGGTGAGGGATCTCTGGCTGATGATGGCGTTTACTGAGGAACATGAAGATAAATGAAAGCTACTTCCCTACTGGCGGCGGCTGCCGCTGTGACCATCCTGTTGAGCGGTTGCGTTGCGCCGGTTCAGAACACCGGGCCGCAAAAATCGGCGACCTGCCAGGTTGGCGATCCTATGGTCCAAACTACGCTTTATTTTGGCCTTAATCGCCCTGCGGGGCCAGCGATCGGTGCTGCCGAATGGCAGAGTTTTGTCGATCGGCAAGTGACGCCGCGTTTTAAAGATGGGTTATCGGTATTTGATGCCAAAGGACAGTGGTTGGGTAATGACGGCAAGCTGGCGCGCGAAAACAGCAAAGCGCTGATGCTGATTCATGCGCCGGGCAAGGAAAGTGAAACCCATATTGAGGCATTGCGCAGCAGCTATAAACAACAGTTTGCACAGGATTCCGTGATGCGGGTTGATGCGCCCGTGTGCGTCGCGTTCTGATAAGCTCCCGGCCCGCAGGCCGGGATAGTGTTTACAGTACCAGTCCGGCGATGGCTGCCGAAAGCAGGCTGACCAGCGTGGAACCATAGACCAGCTTCAAACCAAAACGAGAAACCACGTTACCTTGTCGCTCGTTAAGCCCTTTGATTGCCCCGGCGACGATGCCGATAGAGGCAAAGTTGGCGAAAGACACCAGGAATACCGACAGAATGCCCAGGCCGCGCGGTGACAGCTCCGTAGCGATTTTCTTCAGTTCGATCATTGCCACAAACTCATTGGCCACCAGTTTGGTCGCCATAATGCTGCCTGCTCGTAGCGCATCCGGTGCCGGGATACCGATCAGCCAGGCCAGTGGATAGAATACATAGCCCAGGATTTGCTGGAAGCTGATGCCGAACACGGCGGAGAACAGAGCGTTTACCGCTGAAATCAGCGCAATAAAGCCAATCAGCATGGCGGCGATAATCATCGCGATTTTGAAGCCCGCCAGGATGTACTCGCCCAGCATTTCAAAGAAGCTCTGGTCTTCATGCAACTTGCTCAGTTTCAGTTCGGGTTCATCGTCCAACTGATAAGGGTTGATGATCGACAATATGATAAAGGTGCTGAACATATTGAGGATCAGCGCGGCTACCACGTATTGCGCATCGATCATCGACATGTAGGCACCGACGATGGACATGGATACCGTCGACATGGCGGTGGCTGCCATGGTGTACATGCGACGCGGCGAGATATCGCCGATGATGCCCTTGTAGGCGATAAAGTTTTCAGACTGGCCGAGCACCAGCGTGCTGACGGCGTTGAAAGATTCCAGTTTGCCCATGCCGTTAACCTTGGACAGCAGGGTGCCGACCAGACGGATAATCAGCGGCAGAATGCGGAAATGCTGCAAAATACCGATCAGCGCGGAAATAAAGATAATCGGGCATAACACGCCCAGGAAGATAAACGCCAGCCCGTCTTTACTCATGCCACCAAACACAAAGTCGGAACCCTGTGCGGCGTAGGTCAGCAGCGTTTCAAAGAAACCTGCAACGTGCTTGATGACGCTCAGGCCGCTCTCTGAATGCAGGAAGAAATAGGCGAGTGCGCCTTCAATGACTAAAAGCTGAATAATATAACGCAGGCGGATTTTCTTGCGGTCATTACTGACCAGTAGTGCCAGGGCGATGATCACCACCAGGGCAAAAATAAATTGCAGAATTTGCGGCATAAAGAGTCCGTACGGCTAAACGGGCAGGAAAAAACACATTTAGCCACAGCTCTCCCGGCCTTTCATTACATTACGTGATAATTAGAACAAAATACTTTCGGTAAGCCGGGTAAGTTGCCGATTGTCATCCTCTCTTACTTATCGGCAGTTTTTCATAAATAAATTCAACGCGAATTTCACGGCGAGAGTCGCTTGTGAGCCGGATTTTTACGGCTGTACTATACTTCAGCCTTTGCGATGACTTATAAATCGCAGGGTTATTTTTGGCTTCACGACACATCGCGACATCCGGTTCTATAACGGAGGCTTTATGGCCTTTTTGCTGAGGAGAACTGTATGAACCAGATTTCAGGCAAGGTTGTGATTATTACCGGCGCCAGTAGTGGATTGGGCGAGGCGACAGCTCGCCATCTCGCCGCTCGGGGCGCAACGTTGGTATTGGCAGCGCGTCGCAAAACGCGTCTTGATGCATTGGCGAATGAAATCATCGCGGCCGGGGGTAAAGCGCTCGCGGTAGCGGTAGATGTCACTCACCGTAACGACGTGGAGGCAATGGTCGATGCCGCAATAACGGAATTTGGGCGCGTTGATGTGTTGGTGAACAACGCAGGGTTAATGGCGATAGCCCCGCTGAGCGCCACCCGGGTCGACGAATGGGAACGGATGATCGATATCAACCTCAAAGGCGTGCTGTATGGCATTGCCGCTGCGCTACCGGTGTTTGAGCAACAGCAGAGCGGTCACTTTATCAATGTCGCCTCCGTCGCCGGTCTGAAGGTACTTAGCCCGGGCGGCGCCGTTTACAGCGGCACCAAGTTTGCGGTACGCGCTATCTCCGAAGGCTTGCGTTATGAGGTGGGGGCACATATTCGCACCACCATTATCTGTCCGGGAGCCGTGGATTCCGAACTGAAGCTTGGCACCTCGGACCGGGAAAGCGTGAAGTTCGTTGAGGAGTTTTATCAACAGGCCATCCCGGCGGATTCCGTAGCGCGTGCCATCGCCTATGCCATCGAGCAACCGGCGGAGGTGGATATCAACGAAATTGTTTTGCGGCCAACCCAAGAGCTGTATTAAGCCGCATACCACCGCCGCGCCTTTTCAGGTGCGGTCTTCTGCGCCATAAAAAAAGCCCGCGGGTGCGGGCTTAAACGAATGAAGCAATGTATTACTCGATATTCTGGATCTGTTCGCGCATCTGCTCGATCAACACTTTCAGCTCGATGGCTGAAGTGGTCACTTCGGCATTGATGGACTTGGATGCCAGCGTGTTGGATTCGCGGTTGAACTCCTGCATCATAAAGTCGAGGCGACGGCCCACGGCTTCTTTCTTCTTCAGGATGTTGTGCGTTTCTTTTACGTGAGCTTCCAGGCGATCCAGCTCTTCGGCAACGTCAATACGCTGCGCCATCAGCACTAGCTCTTGCTCCAGGCGGGTGTTTTCCAGCTGCACCTGGGCTTCTTCCAGTTTGCTGACCAGACGCTCACGCTGCCATTGCAGAATGTTGGGCATTTGGGCGCGAACCTTGATTACTTCAGCGCTCACGCCTTCCAGACGCTGTTCGATCAGCGCTTTCAGTGCGGTGCCTTCGCTTTCGCGAGCCACAATGAAGTCATCCAGTGCACCATCCAGCGCTTGCATCAGCTGTGCGCTGATGGCGTCCAGATCCTGCTCTTGAGCAGACATCACGCCAGGCCAACGCAGGACGTCGATAGGATCGATTTCCCCTTCGTCGCTCTGCATTTTTACCCAGTTGGCGGCTTCAACCAGCTGCTTGGCCAGTTTTTCGTTCAGGATCATCGAGCTTTGCGCGCTCGGATCCAGCTCAAAGCGCAGGTTGCACTCCACTTTGCCGCGGGTCAAACGACCACGAATGCGTTCGCGGATCACCGGTTCCAGGCTGCGGAATTGTTCCGGCAGACGGATGTAGGTTTCCAGATAGCGTTGGTTAACGGAACGCAGCTCCCAAGCTGCGCTGCCCCATTCACCCTTGATTTCTCGCCGAGCGTAGGCTGTCATGCTGCGGATCATTGATGCGTACCCGTAATAGGAAAAGATGGAGCGATTATAGCGTTGGACCTTCGGGCAGGATAGGCATTACGTCACGAAGCCCGTATAATGCGCAGCCAATCGTTGATAAGAAGCCGGAGAGAGCCCATGCGTCCTGCAGGCAGAGCACCACAACAAGTTCGCCCACTGACACTGACCCGTCATTATACCAAACACGCAGAAGGCTCAGTGCTGGTTGAGTTTGGCGATACCAAAGTTTTGTGCACCGCCACGGTAGAAGAGGGTGTGCCGCGCTTCCTGAAAGGTCAGGGCCAGGGTTGGATCACCGCTGAGTACGGCATGTTGCCGCGTTCCACCCACAGCCGTAACGCCCGCGAGGCCGCAAAAGGCAAGCAGGGTGGCCGCACGCTGGAGATCCAGCGCCTGATTGCCCGTTCGCTCCGTGCCGCGGTAGATCTGAAAAAACTCGGTGAGTTCACCATCACTCTCGACTGTGACGTATTGCAGGCCGATGGCGGTACCCGTACCGCGTCCATTTCCGGCGCCTGCGTTGCGCTGGCCGATGCGTTGAATGCGCTGGTGGCCAACGGCAAGCTGAAAGCCAACCCGATGAAAGGGCTGGTGGCGGCGGTTTCCGTCGGTATCGTTAACGGCGAAGCGCTGTGCGATTTGGAGTACGTTGAAGACTCTGCAGCAGAAACCGACATGAACGTGGTGATGATGGAAGATGGCCGTATGATCGAGGTGCAGGGCACCGCCGAGGGCGAGCCGTTCAGCCATGATGAACTGTTGGCGTTATTGGCGCTGGCTCGAGGGGGCATCGATACCATCTTCCAGGCGCAGAAAGCGGCGCTGGCAGACTAATTTTTTAAGGCGACTCAAGAGTCGCCTTTTTTACGCCCGGCGATCGGGCGGCAGTATTAACAGATCTAACCGACCAGACGAGGAGAAGCAGTAATGAAAGCCTATCAGCGCCAGTTTATCGAGTTCGCGCTTAACAAGCAGGTATTGAAATTCGGCGAGTTTACCCTGAAATCCGGCCGCACCAGCCCATATTTCTTTAATGCCGGCCTGTTTAATACCGGGCGTGATCTTGCGCTACTCGGGCGTTTCTACGCTGAAGCTCTGATGGATTCCGGTATTGAGTTTGATCTGCTGTTTGGTCCTGCTTACAAAGGTATCCCGATTGCCACCACCACGGCGGTGGCTTTGGCAGAGCACCATGAGCGCGACGTGCCTTACTGCTTTAACCGTAAGGAAGCCAAGACCCATGGCGAAGGTGGCACGCTGGTAGGCAGCCCGCTACAGGGCCGCGTGATGCTGGTGGACGATGTGATCACTGCCGGTACGGCTATCCGTGAATCCATGGAAATCATCGGTGCCAGCGGCGCAACGTTGGCCGGCGTGCTGATTTCACTCGATCGTCAGGAACGAGGTCGTGCGGATATTTCGGCCATTCAAGAAGTTGAGCGTGACTATCACTGCAAGGTGATTTCCATCGTGACGCTGAAGGATTTGATTGTTTATCTCGAAGAAAAGCCAGAAATGGCGGATCACCTGGCGGCGGTGCGCGCCTATCGTGAGCAGTACGGGGTCTAACTCAGTATCTACGTTACCGGGCGCGTAAAATGCGCCCGGTAACGGGTTTATTGCAGCTGTGCCGCCAGCAGTGGCCAGCGGCCATCGAACTCTTGGGTTGGGCGATAGCGGAATTCAGATCGCACGTAGCGCGACAGCATCCCCTCGCAGAACGCCAGCAGCTGGCTTGCCAGCAGCGTTTCGTCCACGATAAAGCCTTTGCCTTCCCGCAGTTTTCGCTCTTTCAGTACCTGACGCAATTGCGCTTCAATGCGTTCAAACAGCTGGTTGATGCGGCCTTGCAGGCGATCCTGTTCAAACATCAGCGCATGGCCGGTCATGATTCGCGTCAGGCCAGGGTTGCGTTCGGCGAACCCCAATACCAGCAGCAAAATCAGGCGCAGACGGTTAAAGGTCTCTTTTTCATCCTGCAAAATCAGGTTGATGCGCGTGATCAGGCTGTCTTCAATAAACTCGATCAGGCTGTCGAACATCCGTGTTTTGCTGGGAAAGTGCCGGTACAGTGCAGCTTCGGAGACTCCGACGTTAGCGGCAAGTTTAGCGGTGGTAATACGCTGGCTACCGTCGCTGGACTCCAGCATCTGGGCTAATGCCTGCAGTATTTCCTCGCGCCGATTCCTTTTGATATTTTCTTTTTCTGCCATGTCTGATTAGACCCTTGCTAAAACTGCTTAGACTTTCGGAAACCCGGGCACCGGCCGTTGCAGAGAAAGCTCTGTGCGGCTTATGTGATAGCTTTTTTACGATGCTGGGGTCAGCGGCCTTAACGACCTGTATTCTCCGTGCGCCCTGGTGTGCGCTGTAATCGTAGTCGGCAAAATCTTGCCATGGAGCCGTCCTTCTCTCCGGGGTAGCAAGATTTAAGGCGACAATTCCTTGTCGTCGGTCAGGTATCAGGCAGCGCTTAGTGGCGGCCGGAGTGGCCAAAGCCACCGGCACCGCGTTCGCTGCTGTCGAACTCTTCTACCAGATTGAATTCAGCCTGAACTACCGGCACGAACACCATCTGCGCGATACGTTCACCTGGCTCAATAGTGAAGGATTTCTGACCACGGTTCCAGACGGAAACCATCAGCTGGCCCTGGTAGTCGGAGTCGATCAGGCCGACCAGATTGCCCAGTACCACACCGTGTTTATGGCCCAGACCGGAACGCGGCAGGATCACTGCGGCAAGATCGGTGTCGGCAATATGAATAGCCAGGCCCGTTGGCAGCAGCGTGGTTTCACCCGGCGCCAACTCGACAGCGCTGTCCAGGCAGGCACGTAGATCAAGGCCTGCGGAACCTGGGGTGGCGTAGGTCGGTAAAGGGAAGTCCTTCCCGATACGCGGGTCGAGGATTTTAACGTCGATTTTTTTCATCATAACGGCTGACTATCTCGTCTATTAAACGTTGGCCAAGGAGTGCCTTGTCGCTCAGCGGCAGGCGCTTTTCTCCATTCTGCCAAAAAAGGTGCAAGGCATTGGTGTCACTGTTAAACCCATGCTCTGCAAGCGATACATCGTTAGCGCAAATTAAATCCAGTTTCTTACGCGCCAGTTTTTGTCGCGCGTATTCTTCCACATTCTGGGTTTCGGCAGCAAACCCCACGACAAAAGGCCGATTTTTGGTCATCGCGGCGACGCCGGCAACGATATCGGGGTTTTTTACCATTTTGAGGATGATTTCATCACCCTGTTTTTTTATTTTTTCATCGGAAATCTGCTCGGCGCGGTAATCGGCCACGGCAGCGCAAGATATAAAAATATCCTGTTGGCCGGCGCTTTGCTGGACCGCCTGCTCCATTTCCAATGCGCTGATCACATCTACACGGGTGACCGATGGCGGCGTCGACAGGTTGACCGGCCCTGCGATCAGCGTGACCTGCGCACCGCGTGCGGCGGCGGCGGCGGCGATGGCAAAGCCCATCTTGCCGGAGCTGTGGTTGCTGATGAAACGAACCGGATCCAGCGCTTCGCGCGTGGGGCCGGCGGTGAGCATAATCTTTAAATGTTTCAGATCTTGCGGTGCGGAGAAATGGCTGTTCGCCAGTTCGACGATTTCCAGCGGATCGAGCATGCGGCCTGGGCCGACGTCGCCACAGGCTTGACTGCCGCTGTCAGGCCCCCAGAGCAGCATACCGCGCGCTTGTAGCGTCTGCAGATTGGCCTGGGTGGCGACGGCGCGGTACATTTGCTGGTTCATGGCGGGTGCGGCAGCGATCGGTGCCGCCGTGGCCAGGCAGACGGTGGTCAGCAGATCGTTGGCCATTCCGGCGGCGACGCGCGCCAGCAGATCGGCGGTAGCCGGCGCCAGAATCACCAGGTCCGCCCATTTGCCGAGCTCAATATGACCCATTGCAGCTTCGGCGGCGGGATCCAGCAGATCGTCCGAGACCGGGTAGCCGGAAACGGCCTGCAGCGTCAGCGGCGTGATAAAGGCTTTCGCCGCGCCTGTCATTATCACACGCACTTCCGCGCCTCTGTCACGCAGGCGGCGTACCAGTTCTGGGCATTTGTATGCGGCGATACCGCCACTGATGCCAAGCACAATATGTTTGCCGGAAAGTCCCGTCATCATGATTGTCCGATTGAATCCGAAAGATGTGCCATTTTAGCATAACCGTCCGACAGGTGAGTGATTCCGCTGCGCCTGCAACGCGTTACATTGTGCTTTGCGCAGCACTTCGCAATGTTATCAAACACCTGTCGTGAGCTGCTTCGCTGCGTGGCATGCTGTGGCGTTTTCGGGAGGGTGTTAATGAGCAGTCAGGTAATCACCCTGTGGCAGGATACATTGGCGCCACGGGAAAAATTGTTGCGTTACGGGGCGTCGGCATTGTCCGATGCGGAGCTGCTGGCCATTTTCCTGCGCACCGGCTTTCCCGGCGTGCACGTTATGCAACTGGCAGAGCAATTATTGGCGCAGTTTGGCTCGCTGTATCACCTGATGTCGGCAGACCATTCGGTTTTTTGCAGTCACAAGGGGCTGGGTAATTCCAGTTATGCCCAACTGCAGGCGATTTCGGAGCTGGCGTTCCGCTTCTTTTCCAGTCATCTGGCACAGGAAAATGCCATGCTCAACCCCAGGATGACCCAGCATTATCTGCAAAGTTTGCTGGCGCACCATGAGCGGGAAGTGTTTTTGGTATTGTTTTTAGACAATCAGCACCGTGTTATTCGCCATCAGGAGATGTTTGCTGGTACCATCAGCAGCGTCGTCGTACACCCGAGAGAAATTGTGCGTGAAGCGTTGAAGGCTAATGCGGCCGCCATTATTCTGGCGCATAATCATCCTTCGGGTAAGGCTGAACCCAGCCACGCCGACCGTTTGATAACGGAGCAAGTGGTTAATGCCTGCCTGTTATTGGAGATCCGAGTGCTCGATCATTTGGTTATAGGTCGGGGTGAATGCGTCTCTTTTGCCGAACGCGGATGGCTTTAAGCGATTTTTTCGCGATCCTTATGGGATCTTTAGCTGTTCGGGACTTGAGCACTTACGCTTCAGAGCGTATACTACGCCACCTTTGAGAATCTTGGGTTTGGCGCAAGAGCCTATCTCAGCAGGTTTCTAACCTGATGTGTGGTTTCTGACCTGATGACGAGAGTCTCCTCAGTATGAAGTTTGCTGAGATGGGCTCTAAAAGCCTGACGAGGCGGCCATACCCTATACGAAGCTCGAGCTGATTTGATTTTTGGAGAATAGACATGTCCCGAGTCTGCCAAGTTACTGGCAAGCGCCCGGTGAGCGGTAACAACCGTTCCCACGCAATGAACGCGACCAAACGCCGTTTTCTGCCGAACCTGCACTCACACCGTTTTTGGGTTGAGGCTGAGAAGCGCTTTGTAACTCTGCGTGTATCTGCTAAAGGTATGCGTGTTATCGATAAGAAGGGTATTGAGACGGTCTTGGCCGATCTGCGTGCCCGTGGTGAGAAGTATTAAGGAACTGAATCATGGCTAAAGGTGTTCGCGAGAAGATCAAGCTGGTTTCTTCTGCTGGTACTGGTCACTTCTATACCACCACGAAGAACAAGCGTACTAAGCCGGAAAAATTGGAACTGAAGAAATTCGATCCAGTTGTCCGTCAACACGTACTGTACAAAGAAGCTAAAATTAAATAATTTTAGTGGATTAATAAAAACCCGGCCTCGGCCGGGTTTTTTGTTTTATAAAGGTAGGAAATCAACGGGAGAGCGCCAGATGCCTGAATTACCAGAAGTTGAAACCAGCCGACGCGGGATTGAACCTTATCTCGTCGGTCACAGCATTCAATATGCGGTGGTGCGCAATGCCCGTCTGCGCTGGCCGGTTTCCGAGCAAATTCTGGCGCTGAGCGACCAACCGGTGCGCAGCGTGCAACGCCGTGCCAAGTATCTGCTGATTGAACTGGACCACGGTTGGATTATCGTTCACCTGGGCATGTCCGGCAGCCTGCGCATGCTGGCTGAGGAAACCGAAGCCGGCAAGCACGACCACGTCGATCTGGTGATCAGCAATGGCATGACACTGCGCTATACCGATCCCCGCCGTTTTGGCGCCTGGTTATGGTGCGAGGATCTGGCGGCCAGCAACGTGCTGGCGCACCTGGGGCCGGAACCGCTAAGCGAAGCCTTTAACGGCGCTTACCTGTACGAAAAGTCACGCAGCAAGCGCACGCTGATCAAACCCTGGTTGATGGATAACAAGTTGGTGGTCGGGGTAGGCAACATCTACGCCAGTGAATCGCTGTTTACCGCCGGGATCTTGCCAGACCGTCCAGCGGGCTCGCTGAGCAAAGCGGAGGCGGAGTTATTGGCGGAGACCATCAAGGCGGTGTTGCTGCGTTCAATCGAACAAGGGGGCACCACGCTGCGCGATTTCCTGCAGTCAGACGGTAAACCGGGTTATTTCGCGCAGGAGTTGCAGGTGTACGGCCGTGCGGGGGAGCCTTGTCGCGCATGCGGCACGCCGATTGAGTCTGCGAAACACGGGCAGCGCAGCACATTTTTCTGCCGTCGCTGCCAGCGCTGATTAGTGTTCGGCGAGCTTTTCGAACAGTGCCTGAGTGACTACGGCCGGCAGGAAAGGTGAGATATCGCCGCCGTGCCGTGCGACTTCCTTCACCAGGGTGGAGGAGATGAACGACCACTCTTCGGAAGGCATCAGAAACACGCTTTCCAATGTCGGCATTAAATGGCGGTTCATGTTCGCCAACTGCAATTCATATTCAAAATCAGAGACCGCACGCAAGCCGCGTACCAGAATATTGGCATTCTGATGGGCGGCAAAGTGTGCCATCAGTTCACTGAACCCCAGCACTTCCACGTTATCCAGGTGCGACGTCACCTGGCTGGCCAAGGCTACGCGCTCATCCAGCGTGAACAGCGGCTTTTTGCTCGGGCTGGCGGCGATGGCCAGGATGACGTGATCGAACATCAAAGATGCGCGTGTCACCAAATCCAGGTGGCCGTTAGTCATGGGATCGAAAGTACCGGGATAAATGGCTTTACGGGTCATGATTCACTTCTCTGAATAGTTGCGGCCCAATGCCCAGAGTGCGGCATATTTATTGAAGGTATATTGCGCGTTGACCACGGCTAACAGCAACCCCTGTTTACCGTCCAGGAAGCCGGCACGCAGCAGCCAGGTTTTGCAAAAGGCGCCAAGGGTGTGGGTCAGTATCGACAGATAGCTGCAGCGCTTGCCGGCCTGGTGGCGTTGAATGGCCCACTCTTCGGCATAACGCAGCTGTTTGCGTTGAAAGGCAAAGAAGTCACGGCAGGTCAGGTGCAGCAGGTCGCCGCTAAGGGGCACCACTTTCGCCCCGTCAGTATTGAGGGACTCGTGCACCAGATTGTCGTTATAGCGATAACGCCGATTGGCATACAGGCGGTTGACGCGATCGGGATACCAGCCGCT
Organism: Serratia sp. BIGb0234; assembly: GCF_024809915.1. Taxonomy (NCBI): domain Bacteria; kingdom Pseudomonadati; phylum Pseudomonadota; class Gammaproteobacteria; order Enterobacterales; family Yersiniaceae; genus Serratia; species Serratia sp. BIGb0234. The sequence continues at coordinate 77,062 of NZ_JANUEI010000011.1, read as the reverse complement.
GTGGCGCATAAAGCGCCCCAGGAACAGGTTGCGGCGTGCGCAGCTGTAGACCTTATTCTCATCTGGCGCGGCCAGCGCTTGTTCAATCGACTGGCGCAATTCCGGCGTAACGCGTTCGTCGGCGTCAATCATCAGAATATAGTCGTGGCTGGCGTAACTTTGAGCCAGTTGGCGCTGTTTGCCGAAGCCCTGCCAGTCGGTATGGGTGAATACTTTGGCACCCAGGCTTTCGGCAACGGCAACGCTGTCATCCTGGCTGCCAGAGTCGAGCATGATGATTTCGTCTGCCCAGGCAACGGAGTGCAGGCAATCCGGCAGCAGCCCGGCCTCGTTCTTGGCGATAATCACCACCGACAGGCTTTTACGGTCGCTCATTTAATGGCTCCGAGGCGGCAGGTGCGGTTCCAACAGTTGCAGCAGGCGTTGCAGCGCTCCCTGGTTTTGATACAGCACTTCCACCGCGTGGCGGCCGTAATAGCGACGATAGTCTTCGTCGGTGAGCAATGTAGCCACTTCCTTGACCAGCGATTCCTCGTCGGTCACGGTGATCAACCCTTCGGCTTGCGACAGTTTGGCGCAAATATCCTTGAAGTTGAAGGTATGTGGCCCCATCAGTACCGGAATGGCGTGTGCCGCGGCTTCTAGCGGGTTATGCCCGCCGCGTTCCACCAGGCTGCCGCCAACGAAGGCCAGATCGGCAATGCCGTACAGCAGCATCAGCTCGCCCATGGTATCGCCGATCACCACCTGAGTGCCGCCGGAAGGGATTTCACCGCTGCTGCGAAGGGTGTAACTGAAACCAGCTTTTTGTACCAGATCTTTGGCCGTCGCGAAGCGTTCCGGGTGGCGAGGCACCAGGATCAACAGCAGGTCAGGGTGTTTCTCCAGCAGTTTTCGGTGTGCAGCCAGCAGAATGCTTTCTTCGCCTTCATGGGTGCTGGTGGCGATCCATACCGGGCGACGCGGCGCCCATTGACGGCGTAATGTGACCGCGCGTGCGGCCAGTTCCGGAGTAACGGAAATATCGAATTTCAGGCTACCGGTAACGGTAAGCTGTGAGCGTTTCAGGCCAAGCTCGATAAAGCGCTCGCCATCTTCCTGATTTTGCGCGGCGATCAGCGTAATACGGCGCAGCATATCGCGGACAAAACCGCCGATTTTTTTATAACCGGCGGCTGAGCGGGCAGAGAGACGGGCGTTGGCGATCACCAGCGGAATTTGGCGCTGATGCAATGCGTTAATCAGGTTGGGCCACAGCTCGGTTTCCATGATGATGACCAGCTTGGGATTCACCTGATCCAGGAAACGGCGCATCGAGCCAGGCAGATCGTAAGGCAGATAAACGTGATGAACGTCTTTACCGAAGGCGGACTGCACGCGTTCTGAACCTGTCGGGGTCATCGTGGTCACAGTAATCGGTAAATAGGGGTAGCGGTGGCGTAGCGCGCGGACCAAGGGGATGGCGGCCAGCGTTTCACCCACGGAGACGGAATGCAGCATGATCCCGCCCGGCACGACTTTACCGGCGCAGAAGCCATAGCGTTCTGCCCAGCGTTTACGGTAGGCTGGAGCTTTGCGGCTGCGCAACAGTAAGCGGAGCCAGATCAGGGGTTGGATAAGGTAGAGTAGTACCTGATATAAACGCAGCAACATTCTATCAATTTCATTTATATGGGTTATTCAGAATAGTACCATAACTGGAAGGGAAAGGCGCTAATTTGGTAACCTTGGGTGTCAGTTTCAGACAACAGGCGAGAGATTTCGCTGATAGGCTTGGAATGAAGAATATTTTAATTATTCGCCGTGACAATATTGGCGATCTTGTTTGTACAACCCCGTTGATCGAAGGGGTGAAAATTGCCTATCCGGACGCCAAACTTTATCTGTTAATCAATAAAGTTAGCCAGGATGTCGTTAAAAATAACCCGCATCTGGAAAAAGTCTTTGTCTATAAAAAAGCAAAGCATAAGGCGAAAAATGAAACCACGCTGGGGGTTTATTTCGAACGGCTGATGATTTTTCTTCAGCTGCGTAAAATAAAATTCGACGCGGCCATCCTGGCCAATCCGGTACCCTGCAAGTACAGTCTGCGATTGGCAAAAATGGCCGGGGTCAGCAATATCATTGGTGCAGATTTAGGCACGCCTGATATTCATCATCCTTTCCGCAAGGCGAATTTCAGCGGAAAACATCAGGTAGAACATACCTTCAGCTACCTCTCGGCTATTACCGAACAATCCATCCCTATCCCGCCGGTGCGGGTGTTTCTGACCGCGGAAGAGCGTCAACAGGCAGCGCAGCGGTTGCAAGCCAGCTTACCGTCGGTCGAGCGGATTTGTGCCGTTCATATCAGCAGCCGCAGTCCTAAGCGGCGCTGGCCGATCGAACGCTATGCTGAAATTATCAATCGCTTACTTGCTGAACCCAACACGGGAGTCCTGATTTTTTGGTCGCCTCAGGGCACGCTGACGCCGGATGATATTGGCGATCAGAAACGGGCCGAGCAACTGTTGGCGCTGTGCCAGAACGAGCGTGTGGCGCTGTACCCAACGGCGTCGGTGCGGGAATTACTGGCCGGTTTTGATTTATGCGACAGGGTGTTGTGCAGCGATGGTGGGCAGATGCATCTGGCTGCCGCGTTGAATAAAGATATGGTGGTGTTCTTTGGCGATACGGATAAAGAATCCTGGCACCCATGGTCCGGCCGCTATCACATTTTGCAGACCGAATCGGGTGACTGTATTGATGTGCCCGTTGATGATGTGTGGGAAAAAATACAGGCGTTCAATTAATTAAAAATAAGGCAGGGTTTCCCCTGCCTTAATTATTTTTTGAGCGATAAATATTGCTGACAAATAGGCTGTAACCCATAGCTCAGCAGCTGTTGGTGATTAATCTCCGGGGGCGAGGCATACATTTCCGCCATTTTTTCCGCCAGCGATTTTTCATTGAGCTCCGCCAATGCGTTTTCCATTCCCGCTTTTTCCAGAATTTCCGCAGGACCGCCCGGGCAACGGGTGCTGACCACCGGCGTATCGCACAGCAGCGCTTCAACCAGTACGTTGCCAAAGCCCTCACTGTCGGAGCTCAGCACCAGCAGGGATGCGTGGCGAATAAACGGGTAGGGATTGGCCTGGAAGCCGAGAAACAGCACGCGCTCGGCAATGCCCAACTGGTTCGCCAGTTGCTTCACCTGTGCGATATGGGATTCGCTGCCGGTGCCGATCAGCGCCAACGGCGCCTGTATACCCGATTGGGCATAGGCTTTCAGCAGGCGATCGTGCCGTTTGTGCGGATGAAAACGCCCAACGTGCACCAGGTAATCTTTGCCCGCCAACTCGCAGGGCTCTGCCGCCTGCTGCTCGATGCTGGCAATGTCGAACGGATTATTGATCACTTCCAGTCTGCTTGGCTGGATCGGCAGGTTCCGCTGTAAATCGTCCCCGACGGCCTTTGATACCGCAACGATATTTCTGCCTTGGTAAACCGCCGCGATTTTTCGCTGTTTCAACCAGCGATCCAGCCCCTTGCGGTGGCCCAGATAAGAGGTTGAAAGGATGCCGTGAATGCAAAACCACAGGCGATCTGACGAGAGCAGTTTGCTGCGGCTGACGATGCGATCGGTTTTATGCAGGTTGGAGAACACCAGATCATAGGCGCCCTGTTGGCGTTCGTTATCTGCGATGGCCTTGTCCAACGCGGCGGCGCGGCGAGACAGTTCGGTCAGTTTACGCCATGGCGAACGGCTGCTGTCCGCCACCACCTGGTAGTGAATGCCGGTAGGAATAGGGTAGTTACAGACATCGCGCAATGAAATCAGACTGACGTCATTGCCCATTTGCTGCATGCCCTGGCACAGCGTCAGCACCACTTTTTCTGCGCCGCCGCCGGGCAGGCCGTCAATAATCATCAGAATACGCATAGTTAATCCAGCAGCCGGTTATAAAGGGATATCAGCTGTTCCGACAGGTGTGCCGGGGTAGCCGACATGATACGTAATCTTGCGGCTTCACCCATGGTGGAACCCTGAGCCTGACGTGGCAACGCGGTGATCGCCTCGATCAGCGCCGGTACGTCGAGGGCATCGGTCACAAACCCATTTTGCCCCTGAGTGATAAACTCGGCACCGCCACAGGTGGTGCTGGTGATCACCGGAAGGCCACAGGACATGGCTTCCAGAATCACATTGGGGAACGGGTCGTACAACGTCGGTAATAACAGCGCATCGGCGGCCTGGTAGAAGGGCAGCGTTTGTTTCTGCACTCCCATAAACCGCACCCGTTCGCTGCAACCGAGCGACTGCGCCAGCGCCTGATAGCGTTTTTCGGCCTTATCCTTGCCTACCACCAGCAGATAGCTGTCGGTGGCTGCGACGGCGCGAATGGCGGCGGCCAGCCCTTTGCGTTCAAAACCTGAGCCGACAAAAATCAGGCAGTGCGCCTGTTGCGGGATCTGGTATTGCTGACGTAGCTGCTGTCGCTGTTCGGCATTGGCGGGCAGAAATTTTTGATTATCAATGGCGTTGTAGATCACCGTAATTTTATCGGCGGGAACGCCGAAATCATCGATGATTTCCTGTTTAATCATTTCGGCGTTGCAGATGACCGCTTTCAGCTCCGGAGCGGCGTACATCGCCCGTTCCGCACACATAACGTAGCGGTGGTAGCGGTTGGAGAACAGCCACTTGCGGCGCCATTCCGGCAGCAGGCGCGCCCGCTGCAATAACCAGCGGCGATGCACGCCATCGCCGGCGCGATAAATATCGCAGCCCGGAATGCGCTCATGGCTTTGCACCAAATCGAAGCGTTCCTTTTGCCACAGGGCTCTGGCCGCGTCGGCAAAGCCGCGTTCACGGCTGATGCGGCCAAATTTCAGCGGATTGCACAGGTGAATGTGCCAGTTCGGGTTGGCATCACCCTGCCATTCGCGGGTGATGACGTTAAGATCCAGGTCCTGCTGTTCCAGCGCCTCCAGGGCGCGTGAGACGAAACGCTCAGCTCCACCGTCCGGGCGGTATTTTTGGCGAACGATCGCCAAACGAAATGCTTTCATGCCAGCGTGCTCCGCGCGGCTGCAATCACCGCGTCTGTAGGAATAAGGTCCAGATAACGTTCATCGGTGCCGGTATCAATGGCGTCTGGATCGGGCAAGGTGCCATAATCACCGGCCCATATCACATGGCCAATGACCTGCCATGGACGCCAGAACACCAGCTTGGAAGGGCCAAACAGCGCGACGCAAGGGGTCTGCAGCGCGGCGGCCATGTGCATAGGCACCGAATCTACGCCGATAAACAGTTTTGCGTGGTCGATCAGGGCGGCCAGTTGCCGCAGCGTCAGTTGCCCAGCCAGGGACACTACGCCCTGTGGCGGACAGAGCGCCAGAATGCGCGCCACCATTTCGCGTTCTTTTGGATCCGGGCCAGAGGTGATCACCAATGAGTGACCGTCGGCCTGCAACGCGCTGATGGTGGCGGCCATTTTTTCTTCGCTCCAGCATTTGAAGAACCAGCGGGAAGTGGGTTGCACCACAATGTAATCGCCGGTAATGCCCTGTTGCTGCAACAGTTGCTCGCAGGCTTGCCAGTCCTGCGATGGATAGCTCATGGTGACCTGCTGACTGACGCCTGGCAGGCCAAGCGGCTGTAACAGCGACAGGTTTTGTTCAACGGTGTGCAACCGGGCATGATCGCTGACCGGTACCAAATGCGTGTGGCAGTGCCGCCATAAGAAGCCCTGACGCTTGGGGAAATCGAACCCCAGCCGGATACGTGCACCGGTCAGCCGGGCGAGAATAGCGCTGCGCCACTGATCGGCCAGGTTGACCACCAGATCGTAATGCCGGGCCTTAAGCTGTCGGATCAGATTCAGTTCATGACTCAGGTGCGCTTTCGTACCCTGTTTTTTCCATTGACGATCGATCACGAAGACGTTCGACAAGGCCAGATGGCTGACCAGCATTTCCTGGGTTTCTTTATACAGCAGTACGTCGATCTGCGCCTGCGGGTAGTTTTGCTGCAGGGTATTGATGACCGGCGTGATCAGCAACATGTCGCCGTGGTGGCGAAGTTTAACGATCAAAATACGCTGTATCGAGGTATCAGGAGCAAGGGCTGGCGCGTCGTTCATCATGAGTCGCTTTCAGGGAAACCAATCTTTGATTCTAAATGACCCGATCGCATGTGGCTACTGTTGCACGGTTTTCTTGCCGTGAAGAGAAAAAATCGCCTTGGGAAGTGACAAAATGCCTTCAACGTTGTCAAAACCAGGCACTAAAGTCGTTTGCCCTGGCGAAACGCCCTGCGTAACATAATGCATTCTGTTGATATCAGGCCCGATATTTATGACCAAACCGGCATTTCTCATCACCATTGATACCGAAGGCGACAATCTGTGGCAAAACCACGATCGCATTTCGACCGATAACACGCGCTTTTTGCCGCGCTTTCAGGCGCTGTGTGAGAAATATGGCTTTAAGCCGGTGTACCTCACCAACTATGAAATGGCGATGGATGCAGAATATGTCGAGTTCGCTCGCGATGTGATTGCCCGCGGCACCGGCGAAGTGGGAATGCATCTGCATGCCTGGAACAGCCCGCCGCTGACGCCGTTGACCGAAGATGACTGGCGACACAAACCCTATCTGATCGAATACCCGGCCGAGCAAATCCGCGCCAAGGTCGATCACATGACCAAACTGTTGGAAGACAGCTTCCAGACAAAAATGCTCAGCCATCGCGCCGGGCGTTGGGCGTTTAACGAATACTATGCCGCCTTGCTGCTGGAGTATGGTTATCAGGTGGATTGCTCGGTTACGCCGCGCGTTAACTGGCAGTACTCACCGGGCAACCCGCAGGGTAACGGCGGCACTGACTATCGCCATTTCCCATCGCAAGCCTATTTTATCGATCCGGAAAATATCGCCAGAGCGGGTTCCTCATCGCTGCTGGAAGTGCCGATGAGCACTCAATATAAACATTCTGCGCTGATGAATACGCTGAAGCAGGGTTACGATCGGCTGCGTGGCAAACAACGTTCGCCGTCGGTCAACTGGCTGCGCCCAAGCGGCGGAAACCTGGAAAAAATGAAGCTTGTGGCTGAGCGCTGTTTGGCGCAGGGGCATGATTACGTGGAATTTATGCTCCACTCTTCCGAGTTTATGCCGGGTGGCAGCCCAACCTTTAAGACCGAACAGGATATTGAAGTGTTGTACCGTGATTTAGAGCAGCTGTTCGCCTGGCTGCAGCAGCGTACGGTTGGCATGACGCTGGCCGAGTATTATCAACTTAAAGTGAACTGAGATGTCGAAAAAATGGAAAATTAAGGTCGCGGATTGGTTTTTGCGACGTTATACCGCAAAGTCCGGCCGTTTCCAGGATAAGGCGACTTTCGACAGTCGGCTTCAATTTGACAATATCGTCATCTATTCCACGACGGCGTTGGGCGACTTTATGTTTAACACGCCTGCGCTGCGGGCGATGCGTGAACGCTATCCGAACGCGCATATTACTCTGGTGGTTCACAAGAAGAATCAGGAGCTGGTGGAAAACGGCCGCTACTACGATCGCGTGGTGTATTGGGACAGCAAAATCAAAAGTCTACGTCCGCTGTTGAAATCGCTGCGCGAACATCAGCCGGATTTGGCGCTGATCCTGCACTCACATCTGCCGTACGACATTATCAGCGCCGTCTTATCCGGGGCTAAATACATTATCCGGGATAACTACAGCTCCGGAATTTGTGGGCTGGAACCTTGGTTGACCAACTATATCTTCCATTACTACGGCCATTTTATTCGCCGCAAGTTGGAGCTGATTTCCATTTTGGGTTGCCGCAGCGACGATCCCACCATGGAAATTCCCGCGCCGTATCAACCGGGCGTCAAAAGCAGCGAGCACTGTACGATAGGCTTTCAGTTGGGCGCGTCTACCGAATCGCGCTGTTGGCCGGTATCGCATTTTGCTCGGTTGGCCGATGAGCTGGTGGCCAAGCATGCCAATGTGCGCATCGTACTGATTGGCGGGCCTTTCGACGAAGGGAAAGCGCAGCAGTTTCTGAGCCAGGTTAGCCCTCAAACCCGGGAGTGTGTAGACAACCGCATCGGTAAAACGGGGCTGCAGACGTTGCTGACGCTGATCGACAGCTTCCATGTGTTGGTTACCGGCGATACCGGCCCACTGCATTTAGCCGTGGCGCTGAAGGTAAAAACCATCAGCCTGTTTGTCACCGCGGATTCGCGTTCTACCGGACCGATTCAGGATCCGGAGCTGCATCGGATCATTCAGGTTTCCCGTACCGGCTATACTATGCCGCTGGAGGCTGAAAGCCCGATGGGCGTGATCCAACCACAGCGTATTTACGCTGAAGTGGTGGATCATTTATCGCTGAATAAAGAGTGAGTTAGCGCTTTTTCAGTTGCCAGCGCATTTTTGACAGCCAGGTGTCCACTCGTGCGTACCGCATTTGCCGGATCTTTTTTCGCGGTACGCCGCTGTTGCTGCAGACTTCAGCCAGGCGTTTGAAGGTACGTAGTGTTTCCGGTTCATAGTGATAGTAACCGTACAGCGCTTTCGACATCGCTCTGATTTCTGAAAAACAGTTCCCGAGCATCAGAGCCGCCAGTTGGCGCAGTGGCTCGTCATCTCGGTGCTGTTCGACAAAACTCAACATTTTCCCCGTCGCAAAAAGCATGTCCTCAATATCCTTGGATTTGATATTGCGGGTGATCCCCTGACTGTTATCTCGATAGAAATAGAGCACGTGGTCGAGATGAGTAATTTTGCGCGTTTTGAAATATTGAAAAGGCGTGAAAATGACATCTTCATAGCGTCGACCGTCTTCGAATCGGTCACCTTCCAACAATGAGCGTCGATAGACACGGCTCCACAGGTGCCACATTGAGTGGGAAAATAACGGGGTGAGACAGGCCAGGCCTTGGCCAGCAAAGTCATAAGTGCTGCTGCGGATCGCGGTGCCAACAGGCTGTACCGGCGGACTGTCAGCAAACTTCTGATAATTAAAATCGATCAGGTCGTCTTCGTTTGCCAGCAGCAATGGCCGCAGAATGGCCAGATAGTCGCTGCTCAGCAAGTCGTCGCCGTCGAGGAAGGTGACATAGCGCCCGGTAGCCAGCTGCAAGCCGACGTTGCGGGCGTGGGCGATACCGCTATTTTCTTGCGAAATAAAGACCACCTGGGGATGCCGGCGTTCGGCTAACAGTTGGCGCACCAGCGAGGCGGAATTGTCGGTCGAGCCGTCATCAATGATGACCACCTCGATATCATCGCCGATCTGGTTAAACAGCGAGCTCAGGCTGGCAACGACGAAATTTTCGTTGTTGTAAAATGGCACGATAACGCTGAGCAGAGGCGGCGATGAGTTCATGAGGTTAATCCTGAGCGACCGACGTTTTTTTCACTGAAAGCACGCTGGCAACGATCGCCAGGCAAAAAATCGCCGTACCTTCAGTGCTAAAGAATATGACGTCACTGAGCCCATAAACAAACAGGCTGAAGGTCACACCCAGCAACAGTGCATTGCGGTGAGGCTTTAATGAGGAAACAAATAAGCCGATGTACAGCGCCAGTAAAAACAGGGCCCCCCAGACGCCTTTGAGCGAGTAGGTTTCCAGCAGCTCATTGTGCATATGAACATTGATATAAGGCATTACGCCATACAGTTCGGGCTGCTTGGCAACTATAGCTTTGATTTCCTCTCCGCGCTGTTCTGCCGATTGTCCCAACGGGGCCAGGTTTCCGGTACGCACCCCGATTATTTGCATCGTAAGGCGTGACATAATGGAATTGTCGATTTCTGGATTATTCGCTTGCTGCATGTTGGTTTTAAAATCGGCAATACGCTGTTCAATTTGTGGTTTAAAGATGAACCCGCAGGCGACCAACAATAAAGGTACTGAAGCTATCAGCAGGATTTTGTGCTTATGGGAAATCAGGTTTTTCGTCGCCAGTATCGACAGGCCTACCGCGACCGGGTAGACCAGCATCGCCGCCCGGGTGCCGGTCAGCACCAGCGTGGATAAGGTGACCAGAAAGCCGATGATATAGAGCGGAATGCGGTATTTCGTTCGCAGCATCAGAATTGCCTGCAGCATGACCAGATTGATGGCGGTAATCAAATAGGCGGCAACGGTAGCGCGATCGAAGTTAATCTCTACGCGGCCAATATCCAGCCACAAGCCCTGATAAAGGGAATAACCGTTGACCGCAATACCCGTCACCAACGCAATAACAATAAAGGCGCGTTGCATGCAAAGGCGTTCATTTAACGCAATCAGCAGAATAAAGGCGGTGGCGATCTGCAACTTGCCGGTCGACATGTATGAGCGGTAAATATTGATGTAATCGCCCGGTTGTTTAAAGTGCTGCAACCAGAAAATGCTCCCCATGCCTACGCAGAAAAACAGAACGGGTACGATAAGGTTTTTTTTGTTTTTAAAGTAATACTTCAGGTTTAAACACACGGCGATAAATGAGATATAGCTGGCGACATAAAAAAGATTGCGCCCGGTGTCGGAACCGAAGGGGATAGTACAAAACGCGATAGCGCATCCCAAATAGATCAGATAACTGAAGACAGGGTGCGGTGTGGTTTCTTTGAGTAGTTGCATGGGGCTGGGTTTCCGGCTCGCATTAATGTTAAGCAGTAAATGATTTCAGCGCGTCGTCAAATTCTGTTTTGAACATAGCGTAGCTGAAATGTTCAACCGGGTAACGCTGCGCATTTTGACTCATACTTTGATATGTTTCCGGCACTATCAGCTTTTCCACTGCATCTGCGCACTCAAGATGTGACAGCAGTTTCGGCATGACCAAGGTATCGCTGAGCGGATCATAGACATCGTGAGGGAAATCCACCTTGATACCCGTTAGCCGTTGATGTTCTTCAATCGTTACCGAGGGGAGCAAGCCAATACCGCAGTGCCCATCTTTGATCACCTCTGGCTGACCATCGACCTGCGGGAATATGACCGGCACGCCGAAATACAACGCTTCCATACAGGATAAGCCGAAGGGTTCGGTGATCGGCGTACTCATATAGATATGTGTGCGGTTGAAGAAATCCGCGACGTTATCCTGAAAACCGCTGAAGATGACCCGGTCGCCCAGCTCGAGCTTTTCCGCCAAGGCTTCAAATTCTGCCCTGTCGGGTCCCTTGCCTGCAATTTCCAGAGTGACATCATGCCCGCGGCGCAGCAGTTCCTGCATCATCAGTAACGACACGCTGATGCCTTTCAGGCTGACCAGGCGAGAGGCGGTGCCTATTCTGATCGGCTTGCTGAGTGGTTTCAGGCTATCGCTGATACCGGAGGGCGTTTTCAGTCGGTTGATCACCACGTGATTCGGACAGGGCAAATTAAAGCGCAGTTCCATCACCCGTTTTGAGGCAAATGAAGCCGATATCACCCCGTCCAGCATGGCGAGAAAACGCAAGGTTTTGTGATTCTTCGGGTAGCGCCATGAACAACCGTGATCGTAGTAAACCAGCTTACCGCGTTTCGGTTTGGCGGCCAGACCGGGTACCAGATCCCAAACGATGACCACGTCGGCATTGGCCTTTTCGATTTTACTTTTCAGCAGGTATTTGCGTAAAAACTGCGGGCAGCGCAGTGGCAAAGCGTTCACCAGCCGGTTGGCAAAGGTAACTTTTTGGTCAGGCATTTGCCGGCGGATCTCTTCACCGACCTCGCTACTGATGCAAATCACCTCGTTACTGCCGTCGGTAGTGTCGTTGATATACTGCAGGAACAGGCGTTCGACGCCACCCATCTTCCCTAAATTGATAACGTGCAGCTTTTTCATCCAATAACCTTTTGCAACTCGGCCCAGACTGAACCGGCGGAGAGCGTCGCCATGCTTTTTTCTGGGGAAATCAGAGAATGTTGATTCTGACCGTAACCACCGATCAATCCTGGATCGGTGGGACCAAACAGCGTGATATTCGGCCTGTCTAGCGCGGCGGTCAGGTGGCTAAGGCCGGTATCAACCGAGACCACGCATTTCGCACCGGCCAGCACTTCGGCCACCTGCTGCAGACTGAGCTTGGGTAAAACCTCGACGTGCGGGAAACCTTCCGCCAGACGCAGTGCGCGTTGACGCTCGTGCTCTGCGCCCCACGGTAGTTTGATCTTCAAACCGGTTGGCTCAGTTAACGCGATCAGATCGCGCCAGTGTGTTTCCGGCCAGTGCTTCTCATCGCGGGTGGTAGCATGCAAAAACACCAGATACTGGCCAGCATCGGCCGGCAGATGGCTGAGAAAGCGGGCCGCAATGGCGTAATCGCCGACGCTGTCGGGTTTTTCATAGCCCAGGCTTTTGGCAAACAGCTCGCGCGTACGCTCAACGGCATGTTGCTGTTTGTCGATATCGTAGCGGTGGTTGTAGAACCAGCTGGCGAAGGGCTCACGGGCGCTTTTGCTGTCCTGACCGTGTTTGCTACCTTTGGCGATGCGAGTGATCAGCGCGGCGCTTTTGATTAGCCCCTGGGCGTCGATCACCGCGTCGTAATTTCGCTCCTGCACCACGCGTTTAAAGTCGCAGCGTTGCTGGCGAGTTTCACTGCCAAACCAGTTTTTGCGCCAGCGGCGAATCGCCACTGGGATCACGCGGTCCACCGCCGGATGCCAGGTGGGGATTTGGCTGAAGCTTTCCTCAACCACCCAATCAAAGCGAATACCGGGAATGGCCTGCATGGCGTCGGTGAGCGCAGGTAGCGTGTGGAGCACATCTCCCATGGAAGAGGTTTTTACAATCAACACCTGCATGCTTATTCCTCGCTGGCGGCAAGTAACGGCGTCAGCGCGTCCAACACCTGCTGTGGCTGAATATCGATCAGGCTTTGATGGTAACCCTGATCGGCATCGCCTTTGCGTATCTTATGGTAACCACTAATTAAGCGGATCACTTTGGCCTTGTCGGACAGCGGCGGCGTGAAGTCCGGGCTGCTCGGGCCGTACAAGGCTATCAGCGGTTTATTCAACGCCGCCGCAACGTGCATCAAACCTGAGTCGTTACTGACCACGGCCGAACAGGAGGCCAACAGGATCACCGCTTGCTCCAGCTGAGTTTCCCCAGCCAGGTTCATGCAAAAGCCGCGGGCGTCATCATCCAGCGCAGCACGGATCTGTTCGCCCGCCTCATTATCCTTGGCGGAACCGAACAGGGCGATTTGATAACCCTGATCGATCAGCTTCTGTGCCAGAGCGGCATAGTGATAATGCGGCCAGCGTTTGGCCGGACCGAACTCGGCGCCGGGGCAAAAGCCGATGATCGGCCGATGATCGGTCAGGTTGAAGGCGGCGGTAGTTTCGGCAATCTCTTCGTCGCTGACCTGCAGTTGCGGCCACAGTAGCGGCTGCGGCAGATCTTCTGCGCGTTGAATGCGTTGCTTGTCATAGGCTAGCGCGACATAACGCTGCACCATCAGCGGGAAGGCGGCCTTGTCCAGTACGCGAATATCATTCAGCAGGCCATAGCGCATTTCCCCGCGCCAACCAACGCGCCGTGGCACCTGGGCAAAGAAGGGCACCAGCGCAGATTTGAAGGAGTTCGGCAGCACATAAGCGCGATCGTATCCGTTAGCGCGCAGGGCATGCCCGAGACGTCGACGCTCACCGAGTGCCAACGCGCCGTGGCCTAACGGCATCGACAGGGCCTGGTTGACCTCCGGCATACGCGCCAGCAATGGACGGCACCAGGCCGGCGCCATCACATCAATTTCTGCCGTCGGGTGCTCGGCCTTCAGGGTGCGGTAGAGACTTTGCGACATCATCATATCGCCAACCCATGAAGGGCCGATAACCAGTATTTTCATACCCTACGTTTGTTCCTTCAGCTTAGGCGGTGCGGTTCAACCAGGCCATGTACTCTTTCACGCCTTCGGCGACCGTTTTGAACGGTGCGTCATAGCCGGCGGCACGCAGCTTGGTCAGGTCGGCCTGGGTAAACGCCTGATAACGGCCTTTGAGTTTTTCCGGGAACGGGATGTTTTCCACTGCGCCTTTCTGATGGAAGTCGACTACCGCGTCGGCCACCGCCTGGAAGGTTTCCGCACGGCCGGTGCCGCAGTTGAAGATGCCGGAGACGCCGCTTTTCCAGAACCACAGGTTCACTGCCGCTACGTCGCCGACGTAGATGAAGTCACGCTTGAAGTTTTGGCTGCCGTCGAACAGTTTCGGGTTCTCGCCGCGGTTGATCTGGCTGTTCAGGTGGAATGCCACGCTGGCCATGCTGCCCTTGTGGCCTTCGCGCGGGCCGTAGACGTTGAAGTAACGGAAGCCGCAGATCTGTGAGTCTGCCTCAGGCAGAATTTCACGTACGTACTGGTCGAACAGGAATTTCGAGTAGCCGTAAACGTTCAGCGGCTCTTCAAACTGGCGCTCTTCGATAAACTCTTCACGACCGCCGTAGGTGGCTGCAGAAGAGGCGTACAGGAACGGAATTTCGCGATCCAGGCAGTAGTGCAGCAGATCTTTAGAGTACTGATAGTTGTTGTCCATCATGTACTTGCCGTCCCACTCGGTGGTGGACGAGCAGGCACCTTCGTGGAAAACCGCGTCGATTTCACCCAGATCGTCACCGGCCACGATATTGGCGATGAAATCTTCTTTGTCGATATAGTCGGCGATGTCGAGATCGACCAGATTGGCGAATTTGGTGCCGTCTTTCAGGTTATCTACCACCAGGATATCGCGATACCCTGTGTCATTCAGCGCTTTAATGATATTGCTGCCGATCATGCCGGCGCCACCAGTGACGATAATCATTGGGTTACCCCTGTTATTCTGCCCGGTGGGACACGGTGTCCCACGCTCAATGCCGCTTATAATAGCATTTCATGCCGCTGCAAACATCGGACGGGCTCTGAATATCCCGTGATGTCGAGCACTGCAGTACTTTGCCGTGATATCTGCTGCAATTTTCATATTCTCTCCCGCTGATTCTCGTCAGTTTGGTTACAAATCAGTAAAATATGTTGAAAACAGCCCAATCCTGGAGATAACCGAATGTCCGCGTCTTTTTATCAGCAGTTGGAACAACAACTTGAGACCACCCGTAGCGAGGGATTGTTCAAAGAAGAGCGCATTATTACTACCGCTCAGCAGGCTGATATCGCCGTAGCCGACGGTAGCCATGTGATCAATTTCTGCGCCAACAACTACCTGGGCCTGGCTAACCACCCGGCGATGATCGCGGCGGCCAAGGCCGGTATGGACAGCCACGGTTTCGGCATGGCGTCGGTGCGCTTTATTTGTGGCACCCAGGATAGCCATAAACAGCTGGAAAAAAAGCTGGCCGATTTCCTCGGGATGGAAGACGCCATCCTGTATTCCTCTTGTTTTGACGCCAACGGTGGTCTGTTCGAAACCCTGCTGGGTCCGGAAGACGCCATTATCTCTGATGCGTTGAACCATGCTTCGATCATCGACGGTGTCCGCTTGTGCAAGGCGAAGCGCTATCGCTACGCCAACAACGATATGACTGAATTGGCCGCACAGCTGAAGCAGGCCAAGGCTGATGGCGCACGGCACATCATGATCGCCACCGACGGCGTGTTCTCAATGGACGGCGTGATCGCCAATCTGAAAGGCGTGTGCGATCTGGCGGACCAATATCAGGCGTTGGTGATGGTGGATGACTCCCACGCGGTTGGTTTCGTTGGCGCCAACGGGCGTGGCACCCACGAGTATTGCGAAGTGATGGGGCGCGTCGACATCATTACCGGTACCTTGGGCAAGGCGTTGGGCGGCGCTTCCGGCGGCTATACCGCGGCGAAGAAAGAGGTTGTGGAGTGGTTGCGTCAGCGGTCGCGCCCTTATCTGTTCTCCAACTCGCTGGCGCCGGCGATTGTCGCCGCGTCGATCAAAGTATTGGAATTGCTGGAAGAGGGCGATGCACTGCGCGATCGCCTGTGGGCCAATGCGAGCCTGTTCCGTGAAAAAATGACCGCGGCGGGCTTTGAGCTGGCCGGGGCCGATCACGCCATCATCCCGGTGATGTTGGGTGAAGCAAAACTGGCGCAGGAATTCGCCAATGCGTTGCTCAAGGAAGGCATCTATGTAACAGGTTTCTTCTATCCGGTGGTGCCGAAAGGCCAGGCACGCATCCGTACCCAGATGTCTGCCGATCATACCCCGGAGCAAATTGAGCGTGCTGTTGCGGCGTTCATTCGTATCGGTAAAGATCTTGGCGTTATTGCATAAGGTAAAACCATGAAAGCATTGTCAAAACTGAAAGCGGAAGAAGGGATTTGGATGACCGATGTGCCTCAGCCGGAGCTGGGTCATAACGACATCATGATTAAAATCCGTAAAACCGCGATCTGCGGTACCGATGTTCATATCTATAACTGGGATGAATGGTCACAGAAAACCATCCCGGTGCCTATGGTCGTCGGCCACGAATACGTGGGTGAAGTGGTTGCCATCGGCCAGGAAGTCAAAGGGTTCAACGTCGGCGACCGCGTTTCAGGCGAAGGCCATATCACCTGCGGCCATTGCCGCAACTGCCGGGGTGGCCGCACGCACCTGTGTCGCAACACCACCGGTGTGGGCGTGAACCGTCCAGGGTCGTTTGCTGAGTATCTGGTGATCCCGGCGTTCAATGCCTTCAAGATCCCGGATAATATCTCCGATGAACTGGCGTCAATCTTCGACCCGTTCGGCAATGCGGTGCACACCGCGCTGTCGTTTGATTTGGTGGGCGAAGACGTGCTGGTTTCCGGCGCCGGCCCGATTGGCATCATGGCCGCAGCGGTATGTAAGCACGTTGGCGCTCGCCACGTGGTGATTACCGACGTTAACGAGTACCGTTTGGATCTGGCGCGTAAAATGGGCGTGACCCGTGCGGTGAACGTCAGCAAAGAAAACCTGAACGACGTGATGGCCGAGTTGGGGATGACCGAAGGCTTTGACGTTGGGCTGGAAATGTCCGGTGCGCCACCGGCGTTTCGTTCGTTGCTCAATGCGATGAACCACGGTGGGCGTATTGCCATGCTGGGTATTCCACCGTCGGATATGTCGATCGACTGGAATCAGGTGATCTTCAAAGGGCTGTTTATCAAAGGGATTTACGGTCGTGAGATGTTTGAAACCTGGTATAAGATGGCGGCGCTGATTCAGTCTGGTTTGGATCTGACGCCTATCATTACTCACCGTTTCTCGATCGACCAATTCCAGCAGGGCTTTGATGCCATGCGTTCCGGCCAATCCGGGAAAGTGATTTTGAGCTGGGATTAACAGTAAAAAGGGCCGGAATTCCGGCCCTGATTTTATGCTTTAGGTTTGTCTGGCGTTGAGTCCGTCCAGCGTTGCCACTGACGTTTAATGAAGGTCACGGCCGGCGACTGGGTCACGCTTTCGCCGATCACACTCATGACCTTGCCCGCGTTGACTTTTTCCTTCGGCAACTTGACCTTACACTGCTTGATCCCGCCATTGAACGGGTTCTTCGGCTGCGGTTTCTGCGGTTTGACCGGTGGTGGAACATAGCTGCCGCCACTACCGCCGCCCTGTGGTTCGTTCAGCAGCGAGCTGGGTTTCACCAGCACGATGTCGCTTGGCAGCGTAGGCAGCATTTGCTGCAGCACTTTCACCGTCGCCGGCCGTGGGTGGCCAATGGCAATAGCGGAACCGTTGCGCCGTGCCAATTCGACCGCCCGGTTGAACTGGCGGCGAATATCGGCTTCGCTGGCCGTATCGTCCAGGAACACCTTACGCTTGATCACCTTCACATGGGTGCCGGCCGCCGCTCGGGTGGCCTGGCTGTTGCCGATGGTCATGCTGTCGAGGAAATAGAGCTGATAGCTGTCGAGCGCCTGCATGACTTTCTGCATACCGGGCAAGCTGGAGGTCATGGCGCTGCCCATGTGGTTATTCATACCCACCGCATAGGGCACATTATTGACCGCATTGCGGATAATGCGCTGGATCTCTTCGCTGCTCATGGAAGGCTGTAGCGTGTCACGCTCCAGCGGTTGCTTACTGAGCGGCGCCATCGGCATATGGATCAGTACTTCCCGGCCCTGACTGTGGGCGCGGGTGGCCATTAAGCGGGCATGGGGGGCGTTGGGCAGCACTGCAACGGAGATGGCCGTCGGCATTTGCAGCACCGCACCTTCTTCGTGCGGGCGATAGCCCACGTCATCGATGACGATGGAGAGTTTCCCTGCCTGTGCGGCGCAGACCTGCAGCAGACAGCCAATCAAGACGGCAGTACGGATTTTGTTATAGCGCAAATCTATCTTCCCAACCACGGTAGTGGGTTAACGGCCTGACCCTGGCGACGAATTTCGAAATAGAGCGACGGCGTTCCCTGGCCTCCGCTGGTGCCTACCAGGGCTATCGGTTGGCCGGCGCGCACCTGTGCCCCGACGTTAACCAGTGCACTTTGGTTGTAGCCGTACAGGCTCATGTCACCCTTACCGTGTTCGATGACGACAACCAGGCCATAGCCCTGCAGCCAGTCGGCCAGCAGCACGCGACCGTCGGCGATAGCTTTCACTTCGCTGCCTTCGGCGGCGGAGATCACCATGCCTTTCCAGCGTAGTTCACCTTGCAGCTGTTCACCGAAACCATGCAACGTGCGGCCGCGGACCGGCCATATTGCCTGCCCATTCGGTCTGCCAAGGCCGCCGGTACGGGCCATCAATGAGCGGTCGGCTTCGCTTGGCTTATAGCTAGTGCCGGTTTTCTTCGCCTGCTGTTCTTTGACGCGAACCTGCTCGCGAACCTTGGCGGCCTCACGCGCTTCGCGTTCCGCTCGGGCACGGGCTTCTCGTTCGGCCCGGGCAATCTTGTCGCGCATGCGGGTTTCGTTCTGGCGCAGTTCCACCAGACGCTGCTGATCTTTTTCCAGCGAGGCTTCCAGCGCGGTCAGCGTTTTCTTACGTGCACCGCGTGCCTGCTCCAGCTTCTGCTGCTGCGTTTGTTGTTCCCCTAGCAGCGATTTCTGTTGGCCCTGCTTGGCCACCAGCGTGGTTTTTTGCTTTGCCAGCTCGGCGCGGGTTTGCTTCAGTTCTTCAATGGTTTGCTGACGCGCGTCGTTCAGGTAGCCGAAGTAAGCCAAAATACGCTCGCTACGCTGGCTCTCTTCACCGCTGAGGATCAATTGCACGGCGCTGTGCTGGCCCTGGCGGAAGGCGGCATCGAGCTGTTTGGCGAGGATTTCCTGCTGGGTGGATTGCTGCTTTTGTAGCTTGGCGATTGAGGCATTCAGGCCGGAGATATCTTTCCCCAGTTGGCTCAATGTGCTTTGGGTGTCACGCAGCAGGCGGCTGGCCTGCGCGATGGTTTTTTCTTGCTGCTTAAGCTGATCCTGCAATGAGCTGCGCTGTTGCTGCTGCTGCTTAACCGCCTTTTCTTTCTCGGCGATGCTTTGCTGGATGTCTTTGAGCTGGGATTTATTGTCTTCCGCCGCCTGGCTGGCTAACGGCAACAACAAGACGCCAGCGTAAAATACGCTGGCGCACAGGGTGGTTAACTTCCTTGGCGCGGTGCGTTCAGGCAGCGGCTGGCTGCCTGGGTTTGCGCTTCGGGTTACCCTTGATAGTGCAAAAAACGCCTTTTCCCTCATAGGGAAGGATTATTCCACGATGAACAGCGGCTTACCAGTCATCTCTTGCGGGATTTCCATTCCCATCAGCGTCAGCATGGTCGGCGCGATGTCCGAAAGCTTGCCGCCGTTGACTGCGCGGGCAGGCTTGCCGATGTAAATCAGCGGTACCGGGAGGCTGGTGTGGGCGGTGTGCGCCTGACCGGTCGCCGGATCGCGCATTTGCTCGGCATTACCGTGGTCGGCGGTGATCAGCAGTTGCCCGTCGACGGCTTTCACCGCTTCGACGACCTGGGCGATGCAGCCGTCCAGCGTTTCCACCGCTTTCACTGCCGCGTCGTAAACCCCGGTATGACCCACCATATCGCCATTTGGATAGTTGCAGATGATGGCGTCGTACTTGCCGCTGTTAATGGCGGTCAGCAGTTTGTCGGTCAGTTCGGCGGCGCTCATTTCTGGCTGCAGATCGTAGGTCGCGACCTTCGGTGAGTTGATCAGCACACGTTCTTCCCCGGCAAACGGCTCTTCAACGCCGCCATTATAGAAGAAGGTGACGTGGGCGTATTTTTCGGTTTCCGAAATGCGCAGCTGGGTTTTGTCGTGCTTCATTAACCATTCGCCGAAGGTGTTGTTCAACGATGCCGGCGGATAGGCGCAGGGAACTTTGATGTCGGCCGCGTATTCGGTCAGCATCACGAAATCACCAAAGTTGATGACTTTGGCGCGTGGGAAACCGTCGAAATCCGCCTTCACGAAGGCACGAACGATCTGGCGTGCGCGATCGGCGCGGAAGTTCATGAAAATCAGTGCGTCACCGTCGTGCAGTTCGGCCGTGGCCTCCCCGGCAGTCTGGAGAACGGTCGGCTTGACGAACTCGTCGTTCTCGCCGCGCTGGTAAGCGGCCTGCAGGGCAGCAACGGCGTTGTCGGCGACAAAGTCGCCCTTGGCCTGGGTCAGTAAATCATAAGCCAGTTGAACGCGATCCCAGCGGTTGTCGCGGTCCATGGCGTAGTAACGGCCGATCAGCGATGCGATACGCCCGCAGCCGAGGCTGGCAAAGGTATCGCTAAAGCGTTGCAAGGAGGGTTCAGCACTGCGTGGCGGGGTATCGCGACCGTCGAGGAAGGCATGCAGATAAACGGCTTTTGCACCGCGTTGCGCGGCCAGTTCAATCATGGCCAGAATATGGTCTTCGTGGCTGTGCACGCCGCCCGGCGACAGCAACCCCATGATATGCACTGCTTTGCCGGCCTGCACGGCCTTATCGACCGCCGCCGTCAGCGTTGGGTTAGCGAAGAAATCGCCTTCTTTGATTTCTTTATCCAACCGGGTCAGATCCTGATAAACGATGCGCCCGGCCCCCAGATTGACGTGCCCGACTTCCGAGTTGCCCATCTGACCGTCAGGCAGGCCAACATCCAGCCCGGATGCGGCGATAAGAGTATGCGGCTGTTGTTGCCACAGGCGATCCATCACCGGCGTTTTGGCGTTCACAATGGCGTTGTCCTGTTGCTCCTCACGGTGGCCGTAGCCGTCCAGGATCACCAGTACCATCGGTTTTTTGTTGCTCGACATTGCATTAACCTCATTATGAATTTTAAGTTGTGAATAGCCATCTGCCCGATGCCGGAGTGATGGCTATTCACCCTAAAAACCGGCCGATTTTACAACGCCGACGGTTAAAAAGAGCCCAGAGAGATCAAAGTTGCGGTCAACAAGGGCGGCTTTTAGGCTGTGGCGCAGAGAATTTCTCAGCGTAGCCCGCAGTTTCTGCACTAGCACTTGCTTATTGGCTGTATTTGCTGCACTCGGCAGGTATACTCTGGAACCTTGAGTTATTTTTTCCTTAAACTGACGGGAGTTGTTACACCTCATGCTGCAAGAAATTATGCAATTCGTTAGCAAGCATCCCATACTGAGCCTGGCCTGGATCGCCCTGCTGGTTGCGGTGATCGTCATGACCTTCAAGAGCAGTTTCTCCAAGGTGAAAGAGATCACCCGTGGTGAAGCCACCCGACTGATTAATAAAGAAGATGCCGTTGTGGTGGATACCCGCAGCCGTGATGATTTCCGCAGAGGCCACCTGGCCAACGCCATTAACCTGACCGCCAGCGAAATCAAAAGCGGCAGCCTGGGCGAGCTGGAAAAACACAAGGCTCAGCCAATCATCGTGGTGTGTGCCAACGGCACGACTTCACGTGAGCCGGCAGAAAACCTGCACAAGGCGGGCTTTGAAAACGTCACTACGCTGAAGGACGGGATTGCCGGCTGGAGCGGGGAAAACCTGCCGTTAGTGCGCGGTAAGTAATTGTTTAACGTAGTTGAGGTGGTAATCCATGGCTAACATTGATATCTACACCAAAGCGACCTGCCCGTTCTGCCATCGCGCTAAAGCGCTGCTGAACAGCAAGGGCGCCGCGTTTAACGAAATCGCCATCGATGGCGATAATGAAAAACGCGAAGCGATGATTGCGCGCAGTGGGCGCACCACCGTGCCTCAGATTTTCATCGATGGCCAACATATCGGCGGCTGCGATGATTTATATGAACTCGATGCTCGTGGTGGTCTGGATCCGCTGCTTTAAGCGGGCCGCTACCGGTTACTGAGTGTCAATAAGGACGTTTAACCAAGGGTATTACACACATGTCAGAACAAAACAGCACAGAGATGGCTTTCCAGATTCAGCGTATTTACACCAAGGATATCTCTTTCGAAGCGCCAAAAGCGCCGCAGGTTTTCCAGCAGGAATGGCAGCCAGAAGTTAAACTGGATCTAGATACCGCTTCCAGCCAGTTGGCTGACGAAGTGTATGAGGTTGTACTGCGCGTAACCGTGACGGCGTCTCTGGGCGAAGAAACTGCGTTCCTGTGTGAAGTGCAGCAGGCGGGCATCTTCTCCGTAGCGGGCATCGACGGCACGCAGCTGGCGCATTGCCTGGGCGCATACTGCCCGAACATTCTGTTCCCGTATGCGCGTGAGTGCATCACCAGCCTGGTTTCTCGCGGTACATTCCCGCAGCTGAACCTGGCACCGGTTAACTTTGACGCGCTGTTCATGAACTATCTGCAGCAGCAGGCGGAAGGCGAAGGTGCCGCACCACATCAGGATGCCTGATGAACAGCGTCAATGCTTCAATGACAGTGATCGGTGCCGGCTCGTACGGCACCGCATTAGCTATTACGCTGGCGCGTAACGGCCACTCCGTGGTGCTCTGGGGCCATAACCCCGAGCAGATTCAAAAAATGCAGCACGATCGCTGCAATCAGGCCTTTCTTCCCGACGTCACCTTCCCCGATACGCTGTTGCTTGAAGCCGATTTGGCCCGTGCGCTGGCGGCTAGTCGCGACGTGTTGGTGGTGGTGCCAAGCCATGTATTCGGTGATGTGCTACGCCAGTTGAAACCGCATTTGCGGCCGGATGCCCGTATCGTTTGGGCAACCAAAGGGCTGGAGGCAGAAACTGGTCGGCTGTTGCAGGACGTGGCGCGCGAAGCACTGGGCGAAGCCATTCCGCTGGCGGTGGTCTCCGGACCGACGTTCGCCAAAGAGCTGGCCGCCGGGCTGCCTACCGCCATTGCGTTGGCCTCTACCGATGCGCAGTTCGCCGATGACTTGCAGCAGTTGCTGCACTGCGGCAAAAGTTTCCGCGTCTACAGCAACCCCGATTTTATCGGCGTGCAGTTGGGCGGGGCGGTGAAAAACGTGATTGCCATTGGCGCTGGGATGTCAGACGGTATCGGGTTTGGTGCCAATGCCCGTACCGCATTGATTACCCGCGGCTTGACGGAAATGACACGCCTTGGCTCTGCTCTGGGTGCCGATCCTTCGACCTTCATGGGCATGGCAGGGCTGGGCGATCTGGTGTTAACCTGCACCGATAACCAATCGCGCAACCGCCGCTTCGGTATTATGCTGGGGCAGGGAAAAGGCGTGCAGGAAGCGCAGGACAGTATAGGTCAGGTGGTCGAAGGCTATCGCAATACCAAAGAGGTATTGGCGTTGGCGCAGCGGCACGGCGTTGAAATGCCGATTACCGAACAGATTTACCAGGTGCTGTACTGCCATAAAGATGCCCGCGAGGCCGCGCTAAGCCTGTTGGGGCGGACCAGAAAAGACGAAAAACACAACGCTTGACCTATAAAATAGAATGCGGGGCGGCATGCTGACCCCGGCAACTGAATTGGGCTGCCTGATTGCTATGCGATGAGGTAGCCTGTTTTGCAAGGCGGAGAGGAACCTGATGTCGTCAGAAGAGTTAGAGCAGGTCTGGAATAGCATTAAATCAGAGGCGAGAGAGCTGGCTGAGTGTGAACCGATGCTGGCTAGCTTTTATCATGCGACGTTGCTCAAGCACGATAACCTGGGCGGTGCGCTCAGCTATATTCTGGCAAACAAGCTGGCAAATCCCATTATGCCGGCCATTGCGGTGCGTGAAGTGGTGGAAGACGCCTACTTAGCCGACCAGCAAATGATCGCTTCGGCCGCCCGTGACATCCTGGCCGTGCGCCTGCGAGACCCGGCGGTAGATAAATATTCAACGCCGCTGCTGTACCTGAAAGGTTTTCATGCGCTGCAGGCCTACCGTATCGGCCACTGGCTGTGGCTGCAGGGGCGGCAGGCATTGGCGATATATCTGCAGAATCAGATTTCGGTCGCTTTCGGCGTGGACATCCACCCGGCGGCCACGATTGGCTGCGGCATTATGCTTGACCACGCTACTGGTATCGTGATCGGTGAAACTGCCGTAGTAGAAAATAACGTGTCTATTCTGCAGTCGGTTACCCTTGGTGGTACCGGAAAGACCAGCGGCGATCGCCATCCGAAGATCCGTGAGGGCGTAATGATTGGCGCCGGGGCTAAAATTCTCGGCAATATCGAAGTGGGTAAAGGCGCTAAAATCGGTGCTGGCTCGGTGGTGCTGCAGTCTGTACCTGCGCATACGACCGCCGCGGGCGTGCCTGCACGCCTCGTCGGCCGGCCAGAAAGCGATACGCCGTCGATGGATATGGACCAGTACTTCAACGGTACCAATCACGGCTTTGAATACGGTGACGGGATTTAATCCGGTGAGTTGACGAATAAAATCGGGGGAGCTTTGGCTCCCCTGATTTGTTTCTTCGCAGGGTTAACCCTGTTTAGGGAAGTTGGTGATGTCTTTAACCATGTCGTCGATCGCTGCTTTGACGTCTTCCGCTGTTACCGGTGAGCTGTCGTTGCTGACGGTTTTACCATAGGCTTTACGAGCGACTTCCAGCACCGTTTTGCCGGTGTCCTGATCGATCAATTCACCTTCGATATACAGCGTGGTGTTTTGGGTTCTGTGACCGCTGGCCGCCATGGTGCTGGCAACCACAGCCGCGACCGGTACCACCTCATAGAATTTCATATCTTCGTTTTCTGCAGACACTGCGGTGATGGCGAGTTTAGCCACCAGCACGCGTGATCCGGCCGGACTATTGAGTACGGTAAAGCGATCTTGAAGCGCGGTTTTAATCCGCTGAGAAGCGTAAGCCTTTATTTTATTCAGCGTATCTTGGCTAACGCGCGTCGTCGGTTTTTCAGCAGGGAAATAGACTACTGGCTCAAAATACAGGCCGCGGTAGTTGGACTCTTTGTAGCTTGGGTCGATCCAGCGCAGCGTTTTGTGGCCGCTTGGTGATGTGGTTTCCTGCAGTTTGCTGTAGTCAGACAGGAATCCCGAGTACTGATCCGTTTTGGTTACTTTGGACGAACAGCCCGCCAGTAACAGGCCCGCTGCCAAAACCGCCATGGCAACGCCCAAACGTTGTTTTTTCATACGATTTCCTATGATGAATGTCGATTACCCTTACAAAACATAGCTTATTATCCTCCGGGGCAGTGAATGTTTTCGGCGCTCGCCGTGCCCTGTTTCTGCATTCTTTTGACAGTATCGTGATACGCCGCTGGTTTTAGGCACTCAGCGTTCGCGAAAGTGAAAGCAGTGCCTTTTCTGCTTGCTCCCGCGTCGTCTCCAGCGCCATTTGCCACTGCGGCAACAGCGGCCAGAGATCTTGCTGGTTTTCGGCCTGCTGGCACCAGACAAAACGATCGTGCCAATCTCCGAGTGCGCTTTGTGCCGTTTTCAGGCTGGCG
Organism: Serratia sp. BIGb0234; assembly: GCF_024809915.1. Classification (NCBI taxonomy): domain Bacteria; kingdom Pseudomonadati; phylum Pseudomonadota; class Gammaproteobacteria; order Enterobacterales; family Yersiniaceae; genus Serratia; species Serratia sp. BIGb0234. Next base: position 51,381 of record NZ_JANUEI010000011.1, on the reverse strand, counting down.
ACGGTTTCAGGCGTGATGAGGGAGAGTTGAGAATAGGCTTCGGCAACATAACGCAGACGCTTAACCAGCAGGCGCAGTTGGTGCCGATCGTAATGTATGTCGGCCAATGCCAGGCGTAGCTGTTTTACCTGGAGGCGCAGGCGGAGGGCAACACGACGTTTGATGTGTCGGGGTTGAGTTCGGTGAAAGATTTTTGGCCAGGTATGTAGCAGAGTGGGAAAATGGGTCAGCAACGGGTGTGACATCAGCGCGAGTTTGCGGCGGTACAGCTCGGTTTTGCGCGTATTGGCCTGCCATGCCAACTGATGCAGTTCCAGTTCGGCGATCAGCACTTCCAGATCGCGTATCGGCGTAGTGATTTTTCCCAAGTCGGCAGCAGCGCTGCTGAGGCCAGTTACGCCGGGGATACCGCGTAATGGTCGCAGCAGACTTCTGATACGCTGCAGGTTGATGCGTACGTCGTGCAAGGCCTCAACGTCTGAGGGGGCCTGCAAACGCAGCAGCGCCTGATTCAGCGCGCGCTCGAGCCTGCGTATCTGCGCAATAATGCTCTTAGCCAAAGCCATGCGATGTCCCCGGAGAGGAAACCTTTCAGTATTATCGTCTCCGCAGGAGCGGTTGTCATTGATTAAGACTTAATCAGCGCGCCCGCGTAGTCCAACTGCCGCCAGGCTTCGTACACGACTACCGCGACAGCATTGGACAGGTTCATGCTGCGGCTTTGTGCCTGCATGGGGATGCGGATTTTCTGCTGTGCCGGCAAGGCGTCAAGGATCTCGGCGGGCAGACCGCGAGTTTCCGGTCCGAACAACAGGTAGTCGCCAGCCTGGTAGCTGACTGCGCTGTGTGCCGGGGTGCCTTTGGTGGTCAGGGCAAACAGACGCTGCGGATTTTCGCTGGCGATAAAGGCGGCGTAGTCGGCATGACGTCGGATACTGGCGAATTCATGGTAGTCCAGCCCGGCGCGGCGCAGGCGTTTATCATCCCACGGGAAGCCCATTGGCTCTATCAGATGCAGTTGAAAACCGGTATTGGCGCACAGACGGATGATATTGCCGGTATTGGGTGGAATTTCAGGTTCGAATAAAACGATGTTCAGCATGTAAAAAGCCCCTCATGACGAGGGGCGCAGAATAGCAAAATCTTACCGGCCTGTCTTAGGCTATCAGCGTTGGTGGAGCGGTAACCACAGCACCAGACGCAGGCCGCCGAGCGGACTGTCTTCCGCTTTCACCCAGCCACGGTGCTGGTTAACCGCTGCCTCTACGATGGCCAGGCCCAGACCTGTCCCGCCGGATGCGCGATCGCGTGCTTCATCGGTTCGATAGAACGGTCGGAATATTTGCTCGCGATCTTCCGCGCTGACACCGGGACCGTCGTCGTCGACCACAATGGTGATGCCTTGGTTGTCTGCGCTGAACGCCACGGCAATATGGGTGTTCGAATAACGCAGGGCATTACGCACGATATTTTCCAACGCGCTATCCAGCGCACCGGCGTTACCGTACAGGGTCCACGGGCCGGGAGGGGAGGTGATCTCCAGCTGTTTGCCCATTTGTTCTGCTTCGAAGCTGGCGTCGTCCAGCACGTCGGCCCACAGTTCGTTGGCCAGCAAGCGCTCACGCACCAACTCACTTTTCTGTTGCCCACGCGACAACACCAGTAAATCGTTAATCATCGAGTCCAGGCGCTGTGCTTCGGTTTCGATACGTGCCAGCTCGTGCCCTTCGCCGTGGCGACGGCGCATTAATGCCGTGGCCAGCTGCAAACGGGTTAGCGGCGTGCGCAACTCATGCGAAATATCGGAGATCAGCCGTTGCTGAGCGGTCATCATGCGTTCCAACGCGCTGACCATTTGGTTAAAACTGGCGCCGGTCGCCAGGAACTCTTGTGGCCCGGCCTCCAGCTCAGGATGCTGTTTCAGGTTGCCACGTGCGACATCGTCCGCCGCATTCTTCAGCTTGCGCGCCGGTTTTGCCAGGCTCCAGGCCAGCCATAGCAGCAAGGGGGCGCTGATCAGCATAGTGACGATCAGCAGCAGCAGCGGCCGGTCGAACATCAGGTTGATAAAATCGGATTGTGGGCTGTTGGCAGGGCGGATCAGGTACAGCTGGTAGTTGTCTTCACCATCCCGCACCGAGAAAGGGCCGACCAGTTCGACACGGCCATATTTCTTCTTCTTCGGATGATCGGCGTTATCGGATTGGCCGATAAAATTGCGCACCAACTGCATTTCGTTGCGCTGCATGTTGCCAATCACCCGGCCTTCGCTGGTGACCAGCAGCAGGCGCTGCCCTGGCGGGGCCCATTTTTCAATGGCGCGGAATAAGCGTCGCCACCACATCAGATCGTTGGCCGGATCGTTTTGCAACTCGGCCTCGACGTGTTGTTCCAGCATCAGCCCCTGCCGCTGTTCGCTGTCCAGCAGCGAGGTCATTTGGCGGGAGTCTAACTTGGGCACCATCAACACCAACATCAGCACCAGGGCCAATGTGAACCAGAAAATGGCGAAGATGCGTGCCGTCAAACTGTTGATCATGTTGCAGATACCATTAAGTAACCCCGACCACGCAGCGTTTTGAACCACGGATGACCGTCTTTGCGGTTCGGCAACTTACGTCGCAGGTTGGAGATGTGCATATCGATAGCGCGATCAAAAGGCGTCAGCCGTTTACCCAGTACTTCCTGGCTCAGCAGTTCGCGTGACACCACTTGACCAAGGTGCTGCGCCAGCAGGTACAGCAGGGTAAATTCGGTGCCGGTGAGATCCAGCGTTTGGCCGTCGAAGCTGGCTTCCTGGCGACCCGGGTTGAGCTGCAGGCCGTCTACGTCCAGCGTTGGTGCGCCGGTATCGACATTCTGCTGTTGTTCGCTCCAGTTGGAACGGCGCAGAATTGCGCGGATACGTGCCACCAGTTCGCGATCGTTAAAGGGTTTTGGCAGGTAGTCATCGGCGCCCAGTTCCAGGCCCAAAACGCGGTCAAGTTCACTGCCGCGAGCGGTCAGCATGATGACCGGCGTCTGGTGATGCTGACGCAGCTCTTTCAACGTATCGATACCGTTTTTCTTCGGCATCATGATATCGAGCAGCAGCAGATCGATGGAGCTGTCCAGTAGCGACAACGCCTGTTCGCCATCGTAAGCAACCACGATGGTAAAGCCTTCCATTTCAAGCAGTTCTTTTAACAGCGAGGTCAGCTCGCGGTCGTCGTCAACTAACAGAATTTTATTCATTATGTTTTACCTCCTGACGCAAAATACGTCATCAACTGTTGGCATTCCATGACTTTACGTAGTTTTACATGCACTGACGCATGTTTGCAGGTGCAGCAGTACACTGCTCCTCGTTGATTCGCAAAGTGAGAAAGCACGAGGAGTTGAAATGCGTAAGGTGACCGCATTAGTTATGGCATCAATGCTGGCAATAGGTTCTACCGCTGCGTTCGCTGCCGACACTACATCGGAAACTGCACCGACTCCCGGAAACGATGCGACCACCAGAACACCTGGCCAACACCACATGTTTGACGGTGTCAGCCTGACTGAGCAACAGCGCCAGCAAATGCGCGATTTAATGCGCCAGGCGCGCCACGATCTGCCAGGTGTCAATGTAGCTGAAATGGAAGCCATGCATAAGCTGGTGACCGCAGACAAATTTGATGAAGCCGCCGTGTATGCCCAGGCGGAACAGATGGCCCAGCAGCAGGTTAAGCGTCAGGTCGAAATGGCCCGGGTACGCAACCAAATGTATAACCTGCTGACGCCACAGCAAAAAAGCGTTTTAGACCAGAAACATCAGCAGCGCATGCAGCAGATGGAGCAACAGATTTCTGGTTTGCAGCAAACTTCTGCCCAGAAGTTAAGTACGACTGAGTAGTCCCCTGTTTTTTCCTTGCCATAGACACCATCCCTGTCTTCCCCCGCCATGATGGCGGGGTTTTTTTTATCCATCAATTACAGCTTGATAGCCCGCCAGGCAACTCTGCAAGGTTAAACCACAGAGTATGGACCATGACGACGTTTAGCGCCGGTCGCACGGATTGTTTGCATCGATATGGCGACATCCCTTCGCGATATGCACTACGTTGGCGGCGGTTATCTGAAGGGCTTTTTTGCTCACCATTCCGTTATACTGACCCTCTGAACGTTTAACCGGGATGGGTTATGGAACCGCAATATGCGCGTTTGGTTAAATCCGCCGCGTTAGCGGCCACCGTTTTGGCCTCAACGCTGTTACTGATCAAAATTGTCGCCTGGTACCGCACCGGTTCGGTGAGCCTGTTGGCCGCGCTGGTGGATTCGCTGGTGGATATTGCCGCGTCGCTGACCAACCTGCTGGTGGTACGTTACTCGCTGCAGCCGGCCGATGAGGAGCATACCTTCGGGCACGGCAAGGCCGAATCGTTGGCGGCGCTGGCGCAAAGCATGTTCATTTCTGGCTCGGCGCTATTTTTGTTTCTCACCGGTTTTCAGCATCTGTACTCACCGGAAACCTTGCGTGACCCTGGCATCGGTATTGCCGTGACGATAGTGGCGTTGGTCAGCACCCTGCTGTTGGTCACCTATCAGCGTTGGGTGGTAAGAAAAACTCGCAGTCAGGCCGTCCGAGCAGATATGCTGCATTATCAGTCAGATGTCATGATGAATGGTGCTATTCTTATAGCGCTTGCGCTAAGCTGGTACGGTTTTCACCGGGCAGATGCGCTGTTTGCACTGGGAATCGGCGTCTACATTCTTTATAGCGCGCTGCGAATGGGCAATGAAGCTGTGCAATCGCTGCTGGACCGGGCATTGCCGGACGACGAGCGCCAGGCGATTATCGACGTGATCTCCTCATGGCCTGGGGTCAAAGGCGCGCACGATCTACGCACTCGCCAGTCCGGTCCGACGCGTTTTATTCAGTTGCATCTGGAGATGGACGATGCGTTACCGCTGATGCAGGCGCATATTCTGGCTGAACAGGTGGAACAGGCGCTGTTGCACCGTTTCCCGGGGGCTGATGTTCTTATCCATCAGGATCCTTGTTCTGTAGTGCCCGCGGGCCGACAGGGGCGTTGGGAGCTATAATTAATGCAGGACAACGGGAACTCGCACAGCGGATAGATAACGGCATTAGCTCCGCGTGCCATGACGCTTTTTTACCGCAATATTGCGTGACTTGAATCAATTCAGCTGGGTGTTTTTGCTATAATATCCAGCAATAAAGCCGTAAAGCTGGTTTTCTGCAGCCGGAGAGGTTTCAAGACAATCGGCGAATACAGAATTCTTAAGAAATTGCATCTACAGTTCAGAGGTAGTCATGATCAAGAAAATCGGTGTACTGACGAGTGGCGGTGATTCGCCGGGTATGAACGCTGCAATCCGCGGCGTTGTGCGTGCTGCACTTTCGGAAGGTCTGGAAGTTTTTGGTATTTACGATGGCTACCTTGGCTTGTACGAAGATCGCATGGAACAATTGGACCGCTATAGCGTGTCCGATATGATCAATCGCGGCGGCACTTTCCTCGGTTCAGCCCGCTTCCCTGAGTTCAGAGACGACAGCGTACGCGCCAAGGCAATTGAGAATCTGAAAAACCGCGGTATTGACGCGCTGGTGGTGATCGGCGGCGACGGTTCCTATATGGGCGCCAAACGCCTGACGGAAGAAGGTTTCCCTTGTATCGGCCTGCCAGGCACCATCGATAACGATGTGGCCGGTACCGACTACACCATCGGCTTCTTCACCGCGCTAGAAACCGTCGTGGAAGCTATTGACCGTCTGCGCGATACCTCATCTTCTCATCAGCGTATTTCCATCGTTGAAGTGATGGGGCGCTACTGTGGCGATCTGACCCTGGCGGCGGCGATTGCCGGTGGTTGTGAATTTATCGTATTGCCTGAAACCGAGTTCAACCGCGAAGACCTGGTCTGCGAAATCAAGGCTGGTATTGCCAAAGGCAAAAAACACGCGATTGTGGCGATCACCGAACACATCTGCGATATCGATGAGTTGGCTCGCCATATCGAACAAGAAACCAAGCGTGAAACCCGCGCGACCGTGCTGGGCCACATTCAGCGCGGCGGCTCGCCGGTAGCTTATGACCGTATTCTGGCTTCCCGCATGGGCGCTTACGCGATTGAGTTGCTGCTGCAGGGCTACGGCGGTCGTTGCGTCGGTATCCAGAACGAGAAGATGGTGCACCACGACATCATCGATGCGATCGAAAACATGAAGCGTCCGTTCAAGGGCGACTGGCTGGATACAGCGAAAAAGCTGTACTGATCCCGCATTAATTCAGCTCGAGAAGCCTCCGCACGCGGAGGCTTTTTTTATGCCCGTGGTAGTTATATTCCATAATCGTCTAGCCCAACATTTTTTATTCTTTAATTGGCGGGAAAGTTTCTGGCAGGCTCTGATGCTAAATCAACCGATTGAGGTTGTGATTAATTTTCCTGGGAGAGCGAGTCGATGCGTATGCGTAAATGGGGTGTAGGTCTGACAATAATGCTGTTGGCGTCCGGCGCCATGGCGAAAGATATCCAACTGCTGAACGTTTCGTACGACCCGACACGCGAGTTCTATCAGGAATATAACACCGCATTCGGTAAATATTGGCAGCAGCAGACCGGCGATAAAGTGACGGTACGTCAGTCACATGGCGGCTCCGGCAAGCAGGCGACCTCGGTGATTAACGGCATTGAAGCCGATGTGGTCACGCTGGCGCTAGCCTATGACGTGGATGCCATTGCCGAACGCGGACGCATCGATAAAGATTGGATCAAACGCCTGCCGGACAACTCGGCACCTTATACCTCGACCATTGTATTTCTGGTGCGTAAAGGCAACCCAAAACAAATTCACGACTGGCCAGATCTGATTAAACCGGGCGTCTCGGTGATCACCCCGAACCCGAAAACTTCCGGGGGTGCACGCTGGAACTATCTGGCGGCCTGGGGTTACGCACTACACCAGAACAATAACGATCAGGCCAAAGCGCAGGAGTTCGTTAAAAACCTGTATAAGAACGTCGAAGTGCTGGATTCCGGCGCACGCGGTTCAACCAATACCTTCGTTGAGCGTGGTATTGGCGATGTGCTGATCGCCTGGGAAAACGAAGCTTTGCTGGCGGAGAAAGAGCTGGGTAAAGACAAGTTTGAAATTATCACCCCAAGTGAATCGATTTTGGCGGAGCCGACCGTCTCGGTGGTGGATAAAGTGGTTGATAAGCGCGGTACCCGTGATGTGGCGACGGCTTACCTGAAATATCTGTATACGCCGGAAGGACAAACCATCGCGGCGAAAAACTACTACCGTCCGCGTGACGCGGCTGTGGCGGCCAAGTTTGCCGAGCAATTCCCGAAACTGAAGCTGTTCACGGTGGATGATACCTTCGGCGGTTGGACTCAGGCACAGAAGGTACACTTCGCCACCGGCGGTGTGTTCGACGAAATCAGCAAACGCTGATGCCTTGATGACAATAATAAAAAACCCCGGCAAGCCGGGGTTTTTTATTTAGCAGCCAGAGAAAGAAATCAGGCTTTTTTAGCAGCGGCAGCGGCTTTGACGATCACAGCGAAAGCATCGGCTTTCAGTGAGGCGCCGCCAACCAGCGCGCCGTCGATGTCCGGCTGGGTGAACAGCTCGGCGGCATTTTTATCGTTCACAGAACCGCCGTACTGGATGATCACTTCTGCAGCTACTGCAGCGTCCTGTTTGGCGATGTGATCGCGGATAAATTTGTGTACTGCCTGAGCCTGCGCAGGGGTGGCGGATTTACCGGTACCGATAGCCCAGATTGGCTCATAAGCGATAACGGCGCCTTTGAAGGCTTCTGCGCCCTGAGTTTTCAGCACGGCGTCGATCTGGCGTGCACAAACTTCTTCGGTTTTACCCGCTTCGTTTTCTGCGTCGGTTTCACCGATGCACAGCACTGGGATCAGGCCGGCTTTTTTCAGCACGGCAAATTTCTCGGCGATCGCTGCATCGGTTTCTTTGTGGTAAGTACGACGCTCGGAGTGGCCGATGATGATGTATTGCGCACCGATATCTTTCAGCATGTCGGCGGAAACTTCACCGGTGAATGCGCCGGACAGGTTCACGTCTACGTTTTGAGCGCCCAGAGCAATGCGGCTGCCGGCCAGTGCGTGTTTCGCCTGGTCCAGGTACATCACAGGCGGTGCGATAGCGACGCCACAACCGTCAACGCTGCTCAGCTCATTGCGCAGAGCGGCGATCAGTTCGTTAACCATGTGAGTGCTGCCGTTAAGCTTCCAGTTACCCATAACTAATGGATGACGCATGTTTTTTCCTCCAACAAGGGAACGCGAGAGTCGAAATAACCACTGCCGGACCGGCAGTTTACCTGCCCAACAGTATAGAGATGATTAAGCGCGAAGGCTTTGCTTTTTGTCATTAAATAGCCTGCCGTTACGGCTCGGATAACGTCAGCTTAACCGGTTCAACAGCGAAAGTTACTCCTTTATCGCCGTTGTCTGCCACTACATAGCGGATCGCACCGACCTGCTGTTGGTAAAAGCGCTGGCCTTTGCCTTTTTCCAGCAGGTTGGCCACTTTACTCAGGCTTTTTTCCACCGTCAGCGTCGGTTCAAACTGGCGCATCAACGCGGCCATATAGCTGACGGCAATGGTGCGAGCGGCTTTTTCTTCGTTGCTCTGCTGTAGCGGCAGGTGGGTAATTTGCAGCGTTTTGATTTTTCCGGTGCCTTTTTCCAGCGCGGTTGAGGCATAGAGATTTTCATTTAGCTTGCTGGCAGCGCGCGTCAACAGCGGCGTATCGTCTTCGGTGGTGGCAATAGCGCGGAATTCGCCGATCGGTAGCGTCGGGTTATCGCGGTTATATTTTTCGCGGAACTTCACCACCGTCAGATCAAACGTTGGCGCTCCGGCCAGCAGGTAGGGCGCGGTAGGCGAAGCGTTGGCGGGGGCATCCGGCGGATCGGCCCAGGCGCTGCCGATGCCCAGCAACAGGCAGGCAATGGCGATGGTTTTTCTCAGCATGGTATACACGGCATCAATGACAAAGATGGCTCCGATTAAAGCGAGAACAGAGGGGGGTGTCAAAGATCCCGCGCCATTATCGCTCGCTGACAAGAAAGCTGTGCGTTACTCCGCGTAATGCAGGGCAGAAATCTTCGCCCGGCAGCGCCTATGTTACACTGCACGGCAGAATATGGGCAGGCAAACAACGCAGGATTCAATGACAATACAACAGTGGTGTTTTTCGTTTAAGGGTCGTATTGGGCGGCGTGATTTCTGGATTTGGATGGTGCTGTGGGTAGTGCTGATGGCGGTGGCTTTTTCACTCGCCAGCAATAAACTGGTGGATATCCAAACCATCGCCTTTTTTATCGTTGGGCTGCTGTGGCCAACGGCGGCGGTGCTGGTGAAGCGTTTGCATGACCGCAATAAAGCCGGTTGGTGGGCGTTGTTACTGATTGTGGCTTGGCTGCTGGCGGCGGGTAACTGGCAAATGCTGGCGCCGGTTTGGCAGTGGGGCGTGGGGCGTTTTATCCCGACGTTGATCATTGTGATGATGATGATCGATTTGGGCGCGTTTGTCGGCACGCCCGAGGATAATCGTTTTGGTCCGCCGGCCAAACCCGTTAAGTTCGGCGCGGATTAAAACCAGAGGCTATCAATTACCAATAGTGTTCGCTGGTGATATGGCCCGGTTTGCGGCGCAGGTGCTTGCGCATCTGGCGCTGATCTTTCAGCGTTTGCTGGGTATCGCGTACCATTTGCGGGTTACCGCACAGCATGACGTGGTCAGTTTCGGCGTCGAGGGTCAAGCCTACCGCCGCTTCCAGCCGGCCATCCTCAATCAGCGCGGGTACGCGTCCCGTCAGCGAGCCGGGGACTTCTTCACGGCTGACGATGGTTTGAATGCGCAGTTTGCCATTGTAACGCTGTTGCAACTGCTGCATCAGCGGCAGGTAGCTGAGATCGCGCGCAAAGCGTGCGGCATGCACCAGCACCAGGTTTTTGAAGCGCTCCAGGCCTTTGCCTTCCTGCAGAATCGACAGGTAAGGGCCGATGGCGGTACCGGTGGCCAACATCCACAGGGTGTCGCATTCCGGCACCTCGTCCAGCACGAAAAATCCGGCGGCCTCTTTGGTCACCATCACGTCCGAACCCGGCCGTAGCTGATTGAGCCGTGGGCTCAGTTTGCCTTCCGGCACGGTAACCAGGTAAAACTCCAGATTCGGATCGCTGGGGGCGTTGACGTAAGAATAGGCGCGCTGCACGCGTTCGCCGTCAACTTCCAGCGCCAGCTTGGCAAACTGCCCGGCAATAAAGGGATCTATGGGGGCGTCGACGATAATGCTGAACAGCCCGTCGGTCCATTGTTTGACTTGCGTAACCTTGCCATTAACCCAATCAGCCATACTCTAAAGCTCCAATGGTCGAATCAAATAAGCGCAATGTCGTGAGCCGGAAATAGCATGCGCAGTACGCTCTATACGATAGCCGTGGCCAAACAGGCGGTGAAACAGCTGCAGCTCCGAGTTGCACAGGCTGCTGCAGGCGGTGGCCGCTACGCCGATGGGGCAGTGGTTTTCCACCAGCAATGTGCCCTCCGGATGCTCAAGCAGTTCGGCCATATAGCCATCGTGTTGCCGCAGACGCACTAACCGGGCGAGTTTCGCCTGATGACAAGTCTCTTCCGACAGCTCTTCGGCATAGCGCTGATAAAGTTTTTCTTCGCGCGCACTGAGTAACTGTTCAACCGCTTCAGTGCCAAACAGCTGATGGGCGGAATCCAACAACGTCGTCGCCAAAGTATCGTGACCATCGGCGAACCGGCTGTGTCCCTCATGGGTCAGCGACCAGTAGCGCGTCGGACGGCCCACTTTGGTGCGCGCTTCCTCGTAACAAACCAGCTCACGTTTTTCCAGGGATTGCAGATGCTGACGAATGCCCATGGGGGTGATATCCAGATGCTCGGCCAGCATTTTGGCGGAGTGTGGCCCCAGGGTTTTTAACTGCAATAAAATCAGCTCTGGTGTCTTCATAATCCAAATCCCTATGGTGTTATTTTATTTCAAGATGATGAAAATAATTATCGATTAAATGCTAAAGCTAAACTACTGAAAATTTACCCTTTTTAACCCTTAAGCGGTAGACGTACAGTTTAATTTACGAGGCTGGTTGCCTTTGCTGCCACTGTGACGCAGATCAATATCTGTCTGAAACTCGCTAAAAAAATCAGATTTGTTAGCTTATGCCGCCATAGAGGGCTGCTCGCCGTTCTGGCTGAAAGTGGGGCCATACCGGGACGCTGTGACGAGTTAAAACGTTAACGAAGATAATGAGAAAAATAGAAAACTTTCACCTGCTGGTGATGCTTATCCTGTTGGTGGCCGTCGGTCAGATGGCACAAACCATTTATGTTCCTGTTATTGCTGATATCGCCAAGGATCTGTCGGTGCGCTCCGGCGCAGTGCAGCGCGTGATGGCGGCGTATCTGATGACCTACGGGTTCTCGCAGCTGATTTACGGCCCGTTGTCGGACCGCATAGGCCGCCGTCCGGTGATCCTGGCCGGGATGATGATCTTCCTGATGGGGGCCCTGGGCGCGCTGTTGTCCAACAGCCTGACGATGCTGGTTGCTGCCAGCGCCATTCAGGGTATGGGCACCGGCGTGGCGGGGGTGATGGCGCGTACCATGCCGCGTGACCTGTATGCCGGCACTTCGCTGCGGTATGCCAATAGCCTGCTTAACATGGGCATCCTGGTGAGTCCGCTGCTGGCGCCGATCATCGGCGGGGCTTTGGCGATGGTCTTTGGTTGGCGCGCCTGTTATGCCTTCCTGTTGGTATTGTGCGCCGGTGTAGCCTTCTCCATGTTCCGCTGGCTGCCGGAAACCCGGCCGCAGCAAACCGAAAAGCGGCGTATGCTGGCAAGTTTCCGCAAGCTGCTGGCTGACGGCACGTTCAGTTGTTATCTGGTCATGCTGATTGGTGCGCTGGCGGGGATCGCCGTATTTGAAGCCAGCTGTGGCGTGTTGATGGGTGGCGTGCTGGGTCTGAGTGGCCTGACCGTCAGTCTGCTGTTTATTCTGCCGATCCCGGCGGCGTTCTTTGGCGCCTGGTATGCTGGTCGCGACGGTAAAACCTTCCATACTCTGGTGTGGCATTCGGTTATCAGCTGCCTGTTGGCGGGTCTGATGATGTGGATCCCGGGCTGGTTTGGGGTGATGAACATCTGGACGCTGATTGTGCCGGCTGCGCTGTTCTTCTTCGGCGCGGGGATGATGTTCCCGTTGGCCACCACCGGTGCGATGGAGCCGTTCCCCTATCTGGCCGGCGCGGCGGGGGCATTGGTCGGTGGTATGCAGAATATGGGGTCTGGCCTGGCGACCTGGCTTTCTGCCATGCTGCCGCAAACCGGGCAGTTCAGCCTCGGTCTGCTGATGTTTGCCATGGCGCTGCTGATATTGCTGTGCTGGTGGCCGCTGTCGAATCGAATGCAGCATCAGGGCCATACCGCATAAAGCGTGTAGGGAGTTTGATGACAAAGTGGTCTGTGGACCCGAGATACTCGGGCCTAGCGCACCGAGGGGCCATTATGGGACACATCCTTGTGTCCCACCCTACGGGCCGACTGGAAGTCGTTCCCATTTGCTCCCGGCAAATGGGTCGGCGGGCAAGCCGCTACGACCCCATCGGCACGCTCTCCCTAATAACGGGCTTTGTCAGCAGTCTGAGGGCGCCAATCGGCGCCCTGTTTCATTACAGCAGGAACTCGTGCAGCGCCGGGTCTTTGCGATCCAGATAATGGGTCGAACGAATGCGGCGGATAGTGCGTGATTTACCGCGGATCAGCAGGGTTTCCGTGGTGGCCATATTTCCCTGGCGGCTGATGCCTTCCAACAGATCGCCCTTGGTGATGCCGGTTGCGGAGAAAATAACGTTGTCGTTGCGCGCCATGTCATCCAACACCAGCACTTTGCCGGCTTCGATGCCCATCGCTTTGCAGCGTGCCAACTCTTCTTCGCCAATACGGCGATTTTCGGCGCTGTCGCCTTTCACCTGATGGCGTGGCAGCAGGCGAGCCTGCATATCGCCATCCAATGCGCGGATCACCGCGGCAGAAATCACCCCTTCAGGCGCGCCGCCGATGCCGTACATCACGTCGACTTCGCTGTCCGGCATACAGGTCAGAATAGAAGCCGCTACGTCACCGTCAGGAATGGCAAATACGCGAACCCCGAGTTGTTGCATCTGGGCGATAACGCCGTCGTGACGCGGCTTGGCCAGAATGACCACGGTCAGTTGAGTCAGCGGTTTGCCCAGGCAGGCCGCCACCTTATTCAGATTTTCCGCCAGCGGCAGGTTAAGATCGATAGCGCCGCGTGCCGCCGGGCCAACCACCAGTTTTTCCATATACATGTCCGGCGCGTGCAGGAAGGTGCCGCGATCGCCGACCGCCAGCACCGCCAATGCATTGGGCTGGCCCATGGCGGTCATGCGGGTACCTTCAATCGGGTCGACCGCGATATCTACCGCATCGCCCTGACCGCTGCCGACCTGCTCGCCGATATACAGCATCGGTGCTTCATCAATCTCGCCTTCGCCGATCACGATGCGGCCATCGATATCCACTTTGTTGAGCATAATGCGCATTGCGTTGACTGCGGCGCCGTCGGCGGCATTCTTGTCGCCGCGTCCCAGCCATTTGTAGCCCGCCAGCGCGGCGGCTTCGGTAACACGGGAAAATTCGATGGCTAATTCACGTTTCATGGCAAAACCTGTCTGTGAGAAAGGAAGAAAATATCGGCAAAGTTTATCACAGCGGGCGACGGCGAGGGCGGGGCAAAAAAAACGCGCCGCCCGAAGGCAGCGCGTGATCAGGGTAACAAAGCAAAACAGCGTTAGTCGTGCTCTTCCCATGCTTGTGCGCGGGCAACCGCTTTTTTCCAGCCGCTATAACGGAAGTTACGCTCGGTGGTTTCAATGCTTGGACGGAACTCGCGTTCGATAACCGCCTTGCTCTTCACTTCATCCAGGTCATTCCAGTAGCCGATAGCCAGGCCTGCCAGGAATGCGGCACCCAGCGCAGTCGATTCACGCACTTCAGGGCGCTCGACACGGGTACCGAGGATGTCTGACTGGAACTGCATCAGGAAGTTGTTGGCGACCGCGCCACCGTCCACACGCAGCGATTGCAGACGGGTATTGGAGTCTGCCTGCATGGCATCCAGCACGTCGCGCGTCTGATACGCAATGGATTCCAGCGTTGCACGGATGATGTGGTTGCTGTTCGCGCCGCGGGTCAGGCCGAAGATCGCGCCACGGGCATACGGGTCCCAGTAAGGAGCGCCCAGGCCGGTGAAGGCCGGGACCACATACACGCCGTTGCTGTCTTTCACCTTGGTGGCGAAGTACTCGGAGTCGGCCGCATCGCTGATCAGTTTCAGTTCGTCGCGCAACCACTGGATAGAAGCACCGCCGATGAACACAGCACCTTCCAGTGCGTAATTCACTTCGCCGCGTGGGCCGCAGGCGATGGTGGTCAACAGGCCGTGGCTTGAGCGTACCGCTTCTTTACCGGTGTTCATCAGCAGGAAGCAGCCGGTACCGTAGGTGTTTTTCGCCATGCCCGGTTGAACACACAGTTGGCCGTACAGCGCCGCCTGCTGGTCACCGGCGATACCGGCGATAGGAATACGCGTACCGCCTTTACCACCGATGTTGGTCTGGCCATACACTTCAGAAGAAGGACGGACTTTAGGCAGCATGGCGCGTGGGATATCCAGCGCTTCCAGCATGCGGTCATCCCAATCCAGCTCATGGATGTTGAACATCATGGTACGTGAGGCGTTGGTGTAATCGGTCACATGCACCCGCCCTTGGGTCATTTTCCACACCAGCCAGGTATCGACGGTACCGAACAGCAGCTCGCCGCGTTTGGCGCGTTCGCGGGCGCCTTCAACGTTGTCGAGGATCCATTTTACCTTGGTGCCGGAGAAGTATGGGTCAACCACCAGGCCGGTATTGTGACGGATGTACTCTTCCAGGCCGTCACGCTTGAGCTTTTCGCAGATGTCGGCGGTGCGGCGGCATTGCCAGACGATGGCGTTGTAAATCGGTTTGCCGGTCTCTTTTTCCCAGACGATGGTGGTTTCACGCTGGTTGGTGATGCCGATACCGGCGATCTGATCGGAATTGATATCGGCTTTCGCCAGCACTTCCACCAGCGTGGAGCTCTGTGATGACCAGATCTCCATAGGATCATGCTCAACCCAGCCGGCTTTTGGGTAAATCTGCGTGAACTCGCGCTGGGATACCGCAACAATGTTGGCATCGTGGTCGAGCACTACGGCACGTGAACTGGTGGTACCCTGGTCGAGAGCGACAATGTATTTTTTTTCTACAGTCATGATCTTAGTCCTGCTGTTGTTAACCGTTTTAAAACTGTGCCAATCACGCTTTACGCTGCTGGGCCTTGGCGGCGGGTTGCTCTTCGTCTACACAAACGTCACACGGCAGATTGCGGCCAATGAGCATGCGGTAGCCGAAGGCACCCAGGCAGGCACCGATGATTGGACCAAAGATTGGCACCAGGAAGTACGGAATATCACGTGCACCGGTGAAGGCCACTTTGCCCCAGCCGGCCAGATAAGCGAACATTTTCGGGCCGAAGTCACGCGCCGGGTTCAGCGCAAAGCCGGTTAATGGTCCCATAGAGGCGCCGATCACGGCAATCAGAATACCGATCAACAGCGGGGCCAGCGGGCCGCGCGGGATGCCGTTGCCGTCATCGGTCAGTGCCAGGATCAGGCACATCAGGATTGCGGTAATGACCGTTTCAACCAGGAACGCCTGGCCAACGGAAATGTGCGCATTCGGGTAGGTAGAGAAGATGCCGGCCAGGGCCAGGCTTTCGTCGCTGCCGCGTACCATATGATTGGCCGCTTCGAAATCGAAGAACAGGTTGTAGTACAACCCGTAGACCAGGGCTGCTGCACAGAAGGCTCCGGCGATCTGCGCGACAATGTAAGGCAGTACTTTGCGTCCGTCAAAGCAGGCGAACAACCACAGCGCAATGGTCACGGCCGGGTTGAGGTGCGCGCCGGAGATGGCAGCGGTCAGATAGATGGCCATGGCGACGCCCAGGCCCCAAATGATACTGATTTCCCATTGGCCGAAGCTGGCGCCTGCCAGTTTCAGCGCGGCAACGCAGCCTACGCCAAAAAAGATCAACAGACCGGTGCCGAGGAACTCAGCGATGCACTGGCCTTTTAGGGTCGGACTGGTGGTTTGGCTCATAATGTTGTTGTCCTGCAAAACGGCGGTTATAGGTTTATAGGCTCGGAAGGTGTATCGATCCGTCCTAGGGGTACAGTTTTTTTCATCTCGTCCAATTATTAATTGAGGACGTGATGTAAATTTATCGTTAACGAACATAAACGAGAAATAGCGAAATCAAAATGTGTGTGCTTCGTCATAAAATTGAGCGAATTCGCGTCGTTTTGTGTTCTTTCTGCTCCATAAAACTGTGATCTGACCAGTGCTTTTATCCCCGACTGTTAACAAATCAATTTATGACCGAGAGGCATTTTCGGTTTTTGCTGATGGTGGGGGCAGGAAAATTGCAACAGACTGCGCGATGAGCCGGATGTTGCTAGACAGCCGGGGACAGGCTACTTACAATCGTTTTTATCGAAAGAAGCGTTTTATCGAGACAGGCGCGTTATTTTCAATAAAAGCGTGTGTCACTTGGCGCGATGCATATTCGCAGCAGTTGCAACCTGAGTTGCGGCCGTTACCTATAGATGTACGCCTTGCTATCATGAGGGGACTGAAGAATGTCATTTGAAGTATTTGAGAAATTGGAATCAAAAGTTCAGCAGGCGATCGATACCATCACCCTGCTGCAGATGGAAATTGAAGAGCTGAAAGAAAAAAACAATACTCTGTCTCAGGAAGTTCAGGCTGCCTCCGGCAACCAGGAATCGCTGGTACGCGAGAACCAGCAACTGAAAGAAGAGCAGCACGTATGGCAAGACCGCCTGCGCGCGCTGTTGGGCAAAATGGAAGAAGTCTGATTCCGTATTGCACGATCGAAAAGGGCGCCTGAGGCGCCCTTTTTCATGTCGGAAGATTACTCGATATCGAGCGGGTCTTCGGACAGAATAATACCGGTGTTGTCGGCATACAGATGATCGCCGGAGAAGAAGGTCACGCCGCCAAAGTTTACGCGGATGTCGCTTTCGCCGATGCTTTCACTGGCTGCGCCGACCGGAATGGCCGCCATCGCCTGAATGCCGATGTCCAGTTCTTCCAGATCGTCCACCTGGCGTACCGCACCGTAAACCACGATGCCTTCCCATTCGTTCTGGGTAGCCAGGCGCGCCAGTTCTGCGTTGATCAGGGCACGGCGAACCGAACCACCGCCATCAATCACCAGAACACGGCCGCGACCGTTTTCTTCAAGCAGCTCGAATAACAGGCCGTTATCCTCAAAGCATTTCACCGTAGTGATTTGCCCGCCAAATGAAGTACGCCCGCCAAAATTGGAGAATAGAGGTTCAACAACGTTTACCTCTTCATGATAGATGTCGCAAAGTTCGGAAGTATCGTATTTCATAGGATTTTACGTCTGTTTGCCGCTGGAATAACCAGTATATCCCTTTATCCGCCCTGTTGGCAAAATCATCAGTTCGATGGCTAACTGAGCACCACGCCAATCGCGAACAACACATTGGCCAACAGCGCCGCTTTGACCATATGTTCCAGCATCGGGCGCATGCCTGCCGGCGTTGGATCGCGTAACACGCGCAGGCCGTGGCGCACCAGTAACGGGATAGCCAGGACAAACAGCCAGCCCCACGGGCTATGCAGGTTAAGCAGCGTGAACAGCGCGAAGCAGGCTACTGCGCCGATCAGCAGCGCCACGTGGTAATAGCGTGCATTCTGTGGCCCAAGGCGTACCGCCAGCGTATTTTTGCCGTTGGCGCGGTCGCTTTCGATATC
Organism: Serratia sp. BIGb0234; assembly: GCF_024809915.1. Classification (NCBI taxonomy): domain Bacteria; kingdom Pseudomonadati; phylum Pseudomonadota; class Gammaproteobacteria; order Enterobacterales; family Yersiniaceae; genus Serratia; species Serratia sp. BIGb0234. The sequence continues at coordinate 33,402 of NZ_JANUEI010000011.1, read as the reverse complement.
GCGCAAATTATTGATGTTCAGCACCGCGGTGGCCAGCAGGCCGCAGGCCGTGGCCGGCAACATCACGATACTGTCGAACGCATGGGTTTGCAGGTAGTAGGTGCCTGCCACGCTCAGCCAGCCAAAGAACACCAGCACCGAAATGTCACCCAGCCCCAGATAGCCATAGGGTTTGGTGCCGACGGTATAGGTAATGGCGGCGACGATAGACAGCCCGCCCAGCACCAGGAAGCCCACCACGTCGCTGGGTTGTTCGCAGGCCACGGCGATCAATGAACAGCCGGCAATCGCGATCAACACTACCGTCACCACCAGCGCGCGCTTCATTTGTGCCTGGGTGATCATGCCTTTCTGCATGCCGCGCAACGGCCCGATGCGATCTTCTTTATCGCTGCCTTTTACCGCATCGCCATAGTCGTTCGCCAGGTTGGAGAGGATTTGCAGCAGGCCAGCAGTCAGGAGTGCCAGCAGCGCCACGCCGGGTTTCAGGCTGCCTTGCCAGGCGGCAATGGCGGAACCGACGACGATCGAGGCAAAGGCCAGCGGCAGGGTGCGCGGTCGTAAACTTTCAAGCCAGGCTCTGGCCGGGGAGGTGGTAGTTGATGAGCTCATTTTTCGCTTCAGAGTTAGTGGCTGTGTCCGTTAGAAATAATTGTGGGAGGCAATGCCTCCCACAGATGACTGACTGGACATGATTGAGCGATTATAGGATAAAACGACTCAAATCTTCATCCGCTACCAGTTCATCCAGATGATTACGTACGTAATCCGCATCAATTGTAATGGATTGACCATTAATTTCACTCGCATCATAGGAAATATCTTCCATCAGACGCTCAAGCACGGTGTGCAAACGACGCGCGCCGATGTTTTCGGTGCTTTCGTTAACCTGCCATGCGGCTTCTGCGATGCGGCGGATGCCATCGGCGGTGAAGTCGATATTGACGCCTTCGGTACCCATCAGCGCTTTGTACTGCTCGGTCAGCGACGCGCTTGGCTCGGTCAGGATGCGCTCGAAATCTTCGGTGGTCAGCGCCTGCAATTCAACGCGAATCGGCAGGCGGCCCTGCAGTTCCGGGATCAAATCTGACGGGCTGGCGGTCTGGAATGCGCCGGAGGCGATAAACAGAATGTGATCGGTTTTCACCATGCCGTGCTTGGTGGAGACGGTACAGCCTTCCACCAGCGGCAGCAGATCGCGCTGAACGCCTTCACGTGACACGTCCGGGCCGGAGCTCTGGCCGCCGCGCTTACAGATTTTGTCGATCTCGTCGATAAACACGATGCCGTGCTGTTCAACCGCTTCAATCGCCTGTTCTTTCAGCTCTTCCGGGTTCACCAGTTTGGCCGCTTCTTCTTCCACCAGCAGTTTGAAGGCTTCTTTAATCTTCAGCTTGCGCGGTTTCTGCTTTTGGCCGCCGAGGTTCTGGAACATCGACTGCAGCTGGTTGGTCATCTCTTCCATGCCCGGAGGAGCCATGATCTCCACGCCCATCGGCGCGGTAGCCAGATCGATCTCGATTTCTTTATCGTCCAACTGGCCTTCACGCAGTTTCTTGCGGAATGCCTGACGTGCAGCAGAAGGCTCTTGATGCTCTTCCGCCTGGCCCCAGTTGTTCTTGGCCGGCGGGATCAGCACATCGAGGATACGCTCTTCGGCCAGCTCTTCGGCACGGGTGCGGTTCTTGTCGATTGACTGCAGGCGCACCATTTTGATCGCGGCATCGGTCAGATCGCGGATGATGGAATCCACTTCTTTACCGACGTAGCCCACTTCGGTGAACTTGGTGGCTTCAACCTTGATGAACGGCGCGTTGGCCAGCTTCGCCAGACGGCGGGCGATTTCGGTTTTACCGACGCCGGTCGGGCCGATCATCAGAATGTTCTTTGGTGTGACTTCATGGCGCAGCATCTCGTTGAGCTGCATCCGGCGCCAGCGGTTACGCAGGGCGATGGCAACGGCACGTTTGGCTTTGTTCTGGCCAATGATGTAGCTGTCCAGTTCGCTGACGATCTCGCGCGGGGTCATTTCAGACATAGTATTCGATCCTTACGCTTTGGAAGGCAATTCTTCAATGGTGTGGAAATGGTTGGTGTAAATACAGATGTCACCGGCGATGTTGAGGGATTTATCAACAATTTCGCGGGCGCTCAGCTCGGTATTTTCCAACATCGCACGAGCGGCTGCCTGGGCGTACGGACCGCCGGAGCCAATCGCAATCAAATCGTTTTCAGGCTGGATCACGTCACCGTTACCGGTGATGATCAGCGATGAGTTTTCATCCGCGACGGCCAGCAGCGCTTCGAGCTTGCGCAGCATGCGGTCGGTACGCCAGTCTTTCGCCAATTCAACGGCTGCTTTCACCAGGTGACCCTGGTGCATTTCCAGCTTGCGCTCGAACAGCTCAAATAGCGTGAAGGCATCCGCGGTGCCACCGGCAAAACCGGCAATCACTTTATCGTTATACAGGCGACGTACTTTCTTGACGTTGCCCTTCATTACCGTATTGCCCAAGGTGGCCTGGCCATCGCCACCGATCACTACCTGGCCATTGCGGCGTACGCTTACAATTGTTGTCACGAGCAGACCCTCGTTGAAGACGGAAAGAAGCCCTCGCAGCATCTGCTTGCGCAGACACTACGAGGCATATTGAGAGTATAGATGGGGGGGGATTGACGCTTTTCAACCCCCAACGGAGAGGGGAATGCAACTTGACATGCCTACGCCCTTCAGGCGCGACAGGGTTTTGTCCGCAGCAGCCCGGCTGCTGTATGGGCCAAGAACCACGCGATTCCAGCCTCCGCCGGCGGTGATACGGCTTTCGATGCCTTCAAACGCCAGGCGCGCACGTACGGATTCTGCCTGATCGGTGGCGCGGAACGAGCCGCACTGTACCATCCACTTCTGCTTCGATTCTGGCTTGGTTTCCGTTTCCTGCTTGGCCGTTTCCTGTTTCACTTCCGGTTTCGGCTGCGGTTTTGGCTCAGGATGCTTAACCTGCGCAGGCGGCGGTGTGACCGGCTGCGGTTTGGGTTGCGGCTTAGGCTGTTGCTGCACCGGCTGTGTCGTCGCACCGTTGTTAAATGGATTACGCGGCTGAGTCACCTGCGGCTGCTGTTGGACCTGTTGCTGCTGGATTGGCTGCTGTTGCATCTGCTGTTGCTGCTGGCGGTTGTTACGCGCAGCGGCTTGTGAAGGGTCGTTATACGGCACTTCATTGAGCTGCGTCGGGCGCTGTTGCATATCCGCCTGCATTTGATCCAGCAGTTGGCGCTGCTCGGCGGTCAGCTGAGTCTTGGAGTTGGCTTCGCCGCCAGCCGTCGGTTCGGTCGGGGTTTGTACGCCAATCTGGCGATTCTCCAGCTCTTTGATATAACGCCAACGTTCTTCCGGCTTCGGCGGTAGGCCATTGCCCGGACGATTGGTGTGCGCAGGCAGCAGCGGCACGTCATCCGGCTTGTTGTGCGTAATGAAATAGAGGCCACCGACAAATATCACCAGAAGTGCGACGGCCAGCGCCAACACGGTTTTGGAGACCTTCGGAGAACTGCGTTTTTTACGGCTGGGGGTTTTTCGCTTAGCTCCTGCTGCGCGCCCACGGCTTACATAGTCTTTTTGTGCCACTATTATTCCGCTGTGTCCTGATGAGGGGATAAGTCCGTCATGTTACTGAACCCTAAAATGTTTGACTAGCGTTTAGGGGCAGCCGTGCTGCCTCTGATAATCAATTCACTGTCCAAAAGCCGGGAGCCGCTGGCCACGTTCTGTCCGTGCAACTGCTCCAACAGCAACAGCATTGCCTGCTGGCCAATCTGGTAGCGCGGTTGAGCCACCGTGGTTAACGGCGGATCGCAATACTGCGCCAGTTTAATGTCGTCAAAGCCGACGATGGAGAGGTCCTGCGGTACCCGCAGCCCCATTTTTTTCGCCTGCGACAGCACGCCAATCGCCATTACGTCGCTATGGCAGAAGACTGCCGTCGGTGGTTTTGGTTGCGCCATCAGCGCCGCCAGCGCCTGCGCGCCAGCTTCGTAGGTGAAATCACCTCGGGTAATATAGCTGCTTTCGACGCTAATGCCATTACGACGTAGCGCCTGAATGTAACCTTGCAGCCGATAATGGCTCAACGGCATCTGTTCAGGCCCGGCGACACAGGCGATTTGCTTGTGTCCGAGCTGATGTAAATAATGCACGGCCTCGAAGGCGGCGGTCAGGTTATCGATGTGTACCGTCGGCAGTTCCAGCTCCGGGGCAAACTCGTTGGCCATCACCATCGGCGGCAGATTGCGTTGTTCTTCCTTGCTGGCGTCGAACGGCAGGTTGGAGCCGAGCAGCAGCATGCCATCGATTTGCTTGGTGATAATCAAATTGACGAAGGTGCGTTCCTGTTGGTTTTGCTGCGCGCAGTCGCCAATCAGCACCAGATAACCCTGTTGTGCCGCGGTCTGCTCGATCCCCTGGATCACATCGGCGAAAAAGGGATCGCAAATGTCGGGGACGATCACCAGGATGGTGCGGGATTCGTTGCGTTTGATATTACGGGAGAGGGCATGAGGAGAATAGCCTACGGCCAGCACGGCCTGTTCCACTTTCTGACGCGTCGGCGTTGACACCTTTTCCGGATTCATCAACGCACGCGACACGGTTGCCGTTGAAACGCCCGCCATTTCGGCAACGTCTTTCATGGTTGCCATGGATAATTCTTTCTTGTGTTCCAACGCCTTTCTCCTTGCGTTAGCCCCATGCCAACGCGACTACTTCAGTTTGCTCACAAATTCTGGCGTGCGGTGGAGTTGTTATGATTTAGCGCCATCCGCGCTTAAACATTCGGTCACGGTAGTGCAGCGGTGACAAAATTGCCTTCACAGACATTCTAAACAGAATATGTCCTGCCTTTGTTACCTAATTTGCATAAAAAGTGTGACCTGAGGAGGTTTTTTAGCGTTCGCTCGCAATTTCAAGGGTAAACGTTTGCCTGGCAGGAACTGAATCAGACTTTTCTGGGTTCAGCTGTCTATCGGGTCGATGTCCAGCGTCCATTTCACCTTGCGTGCCTGCGGCAGGGTACCGACTAACGGCAGGGTGCTCTTCATCAGCCGTTGTAACACCTGCCGTGAAGGGTGCTGCAACAGTAACTGCCAACGAAAACGGCCGCCGCGTTTTGACTGTAGCGCGGGAACCGGCCCCATCACCCACAGGGAATCGTCCTTCAGCGGGCTGGCTTCCAGCAGATTGCGCAATTGCTGCAGGAATTGCGGAGCCTGTTGGTTGTCGTGATCTTCCGAACGGACAATGATGTGGCTGGTATAGGGTGGCAGGAATACGCTGTTGCGCTCTGCCAGCGTCTGTTTGACAAAGGCGTCGTAGCCCTGTTGCAACAGAATTTGCAGCAGCGGATGTTCCGGATGATGGGTTTGCAGCAACACTTCGCCGGCTTTACCTGCCCGGCCGGCACGACCGGAAACCTGGGTATACAACTGGGCAAAACGCTCGGCGGAACGGAAGTCGGCCGAGAACAGCGCACCGTCAACGTCCAGCAAGGCCACCAGCGTGACATCCGGGAAATGGTGCCCTTTTGCCAGCATCTGGGTACCGATCAAAATACGCGCACCGCCGCGGTGAATATCCGCCAGGTGCTGTTCCAGCGAGCCCTTGCGGCTGGTGGTGTCGCGATCGATGCGGGTGATGGGCGTTTCCGGGAACAGCGGCGCCAGTTCGTTTTCCAACTGTTCGGTGCCGACGCCCACCGACACCAGGTGCGTCGAACCGCACTGCGGACACTGGTGCGGTACCGGGCGCTGGCTGTCGCAGTGGTGGCAGCGCAGTTGACGTTGGTTTTGGTGGAAGGTGTAGTAATGATCGCAGCGCTGGCATTCGGCAATCCAGCCGCATTCGTGACACAGCAACGCCGGGGCGTAGCCACGACGGTTAAGGAACAGCATCACCTGGTTACCGGCCTTCAAATGGTGCTGCATGCTTTTCAGCAACGGCTGCGACAACCCTACCTTCAGCGGCAGGCCTTTCAGATCGATCAGGTGCTGAGCCGCCGGTTTGGCGTTGCCCGCACGCTGGGTGAGTTTCAACTGGCGATATTTGCCCAATTGCACGTTGTGCAACGTTTCCAGCGCCGGCGTCGCGGAGCCCATCACCATCGGGATGTTTTCCTCGCGGGCGCGAAACACCGCCAGATCGCGTGCGTGGTAGCGCCAGCCTTCTTGCTGTTTATAAGAGCTGTCGTGCTCTTCGTCGATGATGATCACGCCCAGGCGTGCAAACGGGGTAAACAGCGCCGAGCGGGTGCCGATGACAATCGCCGCTTCGCCGCTGCGGGCGCGCAACCACACCGACAGCCGTTCGCTGTCGTTAAGACCGGAGTGCAGCACCTCTACCGGCGCATTGAAGCGTTCGCGAAAGCGGGCGATGGTTTGCGGCGTCAGGCCGATTTCCGGCACCAGCACCAGCGCCTGTTTGCCGGCAGCCAGAATGTTTTCCAGCACGCTGAGATAGACCTCGGTTTTGCCGGAGCCGGTGACCCCGGCCAGCAGCCAGGCGGCGAACTGAGTATCTTCGCTGCGGATGGCACCCACGGCGGTTGCCTGCTCGGTGTTCAATCGTAACCGTTCGCCCAGCACTTCAAAGCCGGGCCGCCAGTCTTGCGTTGCTACCGTCTGGGCCCGTAAATCGACCAGCCCCTTGGTGCGCAAGGCCTGCAAAGCGCTCTCGGTTAACGCCAGTTCATTGACCTGGTGGCGATAAACCGGGCGTTGCAGCAATGCCGCCAGCGCCTGCTGTTGTTTGGGGGCGCGCTTCAGGCTTTCCGGCGGCGTGGCGCGGCCCTGTTCGGTCGCGAACCATTGCCACAGCGGGGCCGTTTCCGCCGCCTTCCCCTGACGCAGCAGGATGGGCAGCGCGTGGAACAGCACTTCGCCGATCGGGTAATGGTAATAGTCGCTGGCCCAGCGAAGAATACGCCACAGGCTGGAGGAGAATAAGGAGGCGTCGTCGATCACGCTGTCGATCGGTTTGAGCTTATCCAGCGGCAATTCGCTGGTTTCGCTGCAGCCGGTGACGATACCGATCGCCCGCTGCTTGCCCCAGGGAACGCCTACGCGCGCGCCGACCGCAGGCTGCAGGCCTTGCGGCAGCAGATAGTCGAAGGTGCGGGCGAGGGGTACCGGCAAAGCAACGTGAACAACAGGCATTGAGGTCATCCAGAGTAAAAAAACAGTCCATCAGTTTACACGGCGCATCGGCAAATGTACGGTTCCGATTGCGTGGTACTTTTAATTCTGTATAATTTGCCGCCTTTGGTATAATTCGATACCAAATTTTATTATCAACCACGTGTGGTGTCTGGCGAAACAGGGCTGGATAGCGACACGGCCTTAACTGAGGTTTCCCATGAAACAAGGTATCCACCCAAAATACGAAGAAGTTACTGCTAACTGCTCTTGCGGTAACGTGATCAAAATCCGCTCTACCGTGGGTCACGATCTGAACCTGGACGTTTGTGGCGAATGCCACCCGTTCTACACTGGCAAGCAGCGTGACGTTGCTACCGGTGGCCGCGTTGACCGCTTCAACAAGCGTTTCAGCGTGCCAGGCGCTAAGAAATAAGATTTCTTATCGTCAGATGAAAAAGGCGCCTTCGGCGCCTTTTTTCGTTTCTACCGTCTGCTTTCGCAGACCGGCGCTTAGTATTCCCAGGTATCGGGATCCACACCCAATTCACGCATCAACAGCTTCGCGGCTTCCGGGATTTCATCGCTGCGTTCTTTGCGCAGGTCTTCGTCGTTCGGCAGCGGCTGGCCGGTAAAGGCGTGCAGAAACGCTTCACACAGCAATTCGCTGTTGGTGGCGTGGCGCAGGTTATTGACCTGGCGACGGGTCCGTTCATCGGTGAGGATTTTCAGGACCTTCAGCGGAATGGATACCGTGATCTTTTTGACTTGCTCGCTTTTTTTACCGTGTTCAGCGTAAGGGCTGACATACTCGCCGTTCCACTCAGCCATGGGACACCTTAAATTTGTCAGAAAAATTACAAAATTCTAAAAACCGGCCAATTATGCCCGATCTTCACTGTTCTCACTAAATAAATGTCAATTATACGCGACCAGGGTCACTGAATGCGGACGATCAATAGGTGTCGCCTATGCATTCCGGGTTAACATCGTATCGTCATATCAAACCGGCATAATTTTAGCGGGTATTAGGGCATTGCTCAATCTATACGCAAAGAAGTTTAGATGTCCAGATGTATTGACGTCTATCCTCGCTGCGATTAATCTTTAGGCCTCATTCATCCGAATCCCGAGAGCCGAGCGACCCTATGACGCGTAAACCTGCCACGATTGCCGTACGTAGCGGCCTGAACGATGACGAACAGTACGGCTGCGTTGTTCCGCCGATCCACCTTTCCAGCACCTATAATTTTACCGACTTCAATCAGCCTCGCGCTCATGACTACTCGCGCCGCGGTAACCCGACGCGTGACGTGGTCCAGCGTGCGCTGGCGGAACTGGAAGGCGGTGCCGGTGCGGTGATGACCAGCAGCGGAATGTCGGCGATCCATCTGGTGACCACCGTATTGCTGCAGCCCGGCGATCTGCTGGTGGCGCCGCATGATTGCTACGGCGGCAGCTACCGGTTGTTCGATAGCCTCAGCAAGCGTGGCGCTTACCGCGTGCTGTTTGTCGATCAGGGGAATGAAGAGGCGCTGCAGCAGGCGTTGGCGCAAAAGCCCAAGCTGGTGCTGATTGAAAGTCCAAGTAACCCGCTGCTGCGGGTGGTGGATATTGCGGCGATATGCGATGCGGCACACGCAGTGGGGGCCTTGACGGTGGTGGACAACACCTTCCTCAGCCCGGCGCTGCAGCAACCCATCGGGCTGGGTGCCGATCTGGTGGTGCATTCCTGCACCAAATATCTTAACGGCCATTCCGACGTGGTCGCCGGCGCGGTGATCGCCAAAGATAAAGATCTGGCGGTGGAGCTGGCGTGGTGGGCCAATAATATCGGCGTGACCGGCGGCGCGTTCGACAGCTATTTGTTGCTGCGCGGCATGCGTACCCTGTCGCCGCGTATCAAGGCGGCGCAACAAAACGCCGAAGCTATTGTCAGTTATTTACAGCAGCAACCCTTGGTGAAAAAGCTGTATCATCCTTCTCTGCCACAGAACCCTGGGCACGAGATTGCACGTCGTCAGCAACGCGGTTTTGGCGCGATGCTCAGCTTTGAACTGGACGGTGATGAAGCGCTATTGCGCCGTTTTCTGTCTGCCCTTGAGCTGTTTACTCTGGCAGAATCGTTGGGCGGCGTAGAAAGCCTGATCTCGCATGCAGCGACCATGACCCATGCAGGTATGGCGGCAGAAGCCCGTGCGGCGGCCGGTATTTCCGAGAGCCTGCTGCGTATCTCCGTGGGTATTGAAGACAGTGAAGATTTGATTGCCGATCTGGAACGTGCCTTCCAGGCGGCGGCAACGAGGTAAGCATGAATGCAATTGCGGTAGCAGGGCCGGTGAGCGGGCGTCAACTGCACAAGTTTGGCGGCAGCAGCCTGGCGGACGTGAAGTGTTATCTGCGGGTGGCCGGGATCATGGCCGAATACAGCCAGCCAGGCGACATGATGGTGGTGTCGGCTGCCGGCAGCACCACCAACCAACTGATTAGCTGGCTGAAGCTTAGTCAGAGCGATCGCCTTTCTGCGCATCAGGTTCAGCAGACGCTGCGTCGTTATCACAGCGATTTGATTAGCGGTCTGTTACCGCCGGAAACCGCTGAACCCTTGATCGCCGAGTTTATTCAGGATCTGGAGCGTCTGGCCGTGTTGCTGGACGAAAAGCTCGACGACGTCATCTATGCCGAGGTGGTTGGTCACGGCGAGATCTGGTCGGCGCGTCTGATGGCGGCGGTACTGAACAAACTGGATATGCAGGCGGCCTGGTTGGACGCGCGCGATTTCCTGCGGGCGGAACGTGCTGCCCAGCCGCAGGTTGATGAAGGCCGTTCTTATCCTCTGCTGCAACAATTGCTGGCACAGCATCCGGGCAAACGCCTGGTGGTGACCGGTTTTATTTCACGCAATGACGCCGGTGAAACCGTGCTGTTAGGGCGTAACGGCAGTGACTATTCCGCCACGCAGGTCGGTGCGTTGGCCGGTGCGGAGCGCGTGACCATCTGGAGCGACGTGGCTGGGGTCTACAGCGCCGATCCCCGCAAGGTGAAAGACGCCTGCCTGCTGCCGCTGCTGCGCCTGGACGAAGCCAGTGAACTGGCGCGTTTGGCGGCTCCGGTGCTGCACACCCGTACTTTGCAGCCGGTATCCGGCAGCGATATCGATCTTCAACTGCGTTGCAGTTATCAGCCGGAACAGGGTTCAACGCGTATCGAACGCGTGCTGGCCTCGGGCACCGGTGCGAAGATCGTCACCAGCCATGACGACGTGTGTTTGATTGAGCTGCAGGTTGCCAGTCAGCATGATTTTAAACTGGCGCAGCAAGAGTTGGATTTGGTGCTTAAGCGCGCGCAGATCAAACCGTTGGCGGTAGGGGTTCATCCGGACCGCAGTCTGGTTCAGCTGTGCTACACCTCCGAAGTGGTGAACAGCGTCCTGCACACGCTGCAAAACGCGGGGCTGCCGGGGGAGCTGCAACTGCGCGAAGGCTTGGCGCTGGTGGCGCTGGTAGGTGCCGGCGTTTGTAAAAACCCGCTGCACAGCCATCGCTTCTATCAGCAACTGAAAGACCAGCCGGTAGAGTTTATCTGGCAGGCTGAAGACGGCATCAGCATGGTGGCGGTGCTGCGTCAGGGGCCAACCGCGCTGCTGATTCAGGGCCTGCATCAGACCCTGTTCCGCGCTGAAAAACGTATTGGTCTGGTGCTGTTCGGCAAAGGCAATATCGGCGCACGCTGGCTGGAGCTGTTTGCCCGCGAGCAGAAAAACATCTCCGCCCGCAGCGGCTTCGAATTCAGCCTGGCGGGCGTGGTGGACAGTCGCCGCAGCCTGCTCAATTACGACGGGCTGGACGCCAGCCGCGTATTGGCCTTCTTCGAGGACGAAGCGCAGGAACTGGACGAGGAGTCGTTGTTCTTGTGGATGCGCGCGCACCCGTTTGACGATCTGGTGGTGCTGGACGTGACCGCCAGTGAAAATCTGGCCGAGCAGTATCTGGACTTCGCCAGCTACGGTTTCCATGTGATCAGCGCCAACAAACTGGCGGGAGCGTCGTGCAGCGCCAACTATCGCCAAATTCGCGATGCCTTTGCCAAGACCGGCCGCCACTGGCTGTATAACGCTACCGTCGGTGCCGGTCTGCCGGTCAACCACACGGTACGCGATCTGCGCGACAGTGGTGACAGCATTCTGGCCATTAGCGGCATCTTCTCCGGTACGCTGTCCTGGCTGTTCCTGCAGTTCGACGGCACGGTGCCGTTCACCGACCTGGTGGATCAGGCCTGGCAACAGGGGCTGACAGAACCGGATCCCCGCGTCGATCTCTCCGGTCAGGATGTGATGCGCAAGCTGGTGATCCTGGCGCGCGAAGCGGGCTACGACATTGAGCCGAATCAGGTGCGGGTGGAGTCGCTGGTGCCTGCGGGCGCAGAGCTTGGCTCCGTGGATCAGTTCTTTGAAAATGGTGATGCGTTGAACCAACAGATGCTGCAGCGCTTTGAGGCCGCCAGTGAAATGGGGCTGGTGCTGCGCCATGTTGCGCGTTTCGATGCCAACGGCAAGGCGCGGGTCGGTGTAGAAGCGGTCCGCCCTGAGCACCCGCTGGCGTCGTTGCTGCCTTGCGATAACGTATTCGCTATCGAAAGCCGCTGGTATCGTGACAATCCGCTAGTGATCCGTGGACCCGGGGCCGGGCGCGACGTCACTGCCGGCGCGATCCAGTCAGACCTTAACCGTTTGGCGCAGCTGCTTTAATTTTCTTGTGGGCGCGCATTCGTCGCGCCCCTCGTTTTTCCTGCCATAATTCTCTGTGTTGCGAACATGAAATTCCTTCTCTTAACGGGTGAGGATTAATCATCGTATTCCCCTCACTTTCCTGTTGACTCTTTAGCCAACATGCGGCATTTTCTATCTAGACGTCTAAACGTATAGACGCTTATCAAAACAAGCAGAACAGCGATCGATAAGAGGCGGGCAGGGTATGAGTTTTTTCCACGCAAACCAGCGGGAAGCGCTGAATCAGAGTCTGGCGGAGTTAAACGGCCAGATTAACGTATCATTTGAATTCTTCCCGCCGCGCACCAGCGAGATGGAAGACACCCTGTGGCAATCCATTGACCGCCTGAGCAGCCTGAAGCCAAAATTTGTTTCCGTGACCTATGGCGCTAACTCCGGCGAGCGCGATCGCACCCACAGCATCATCAAAGGGATCAAGGATCGCACCGGTCTGGATGCGGCCCCACACCTGACCTGCATCGACGCCAGCCCGGCTCAGCTGCGTGAGATTGCGACCGATTACTGGAACAGCGGCATCCGGCATATAGTGGCACTGCGTGGCGACTTGCCACCGGGCAGCGGCAAGCCGGACATGTACGCGACCGATTTGGTGGCCTTGCTGAAGGAGGTCGGCGATTTCGATATCTCGGTTGCCGCTTACCCTGAAGTGCATCCTGAAGCGAAAAGCCCGCAGGCGGACCTGATTAACCTGAAACGTAAAATCGATGCCGGCGCCAACCGGGCGATTACCCAGTTCTTTTTCGATGTGGAAAGCTACCTGCGCTTCCGCGATCGTTGCGTCGCTACCGGCATTGATGTGGAAATCGTCCCGGGCATTCTGCCGGTATCCAACTTCAAGCAGCTGCAGCGTTTTGCCACCATGACCAACGTACGCGTACCGAGCTGGATGACCAGCATGTTTGAAGGGCTGGATGACGACGCGGAAACCCGCAAAATGGTCGGCGCCAATATCGCGATGGATATGGTGAAGATCCTCAGCCGCGAAGGGGTAAAGGATTTCCACTTCTATACGCTCAACCGTGCCGAGATGAGCTACGCCATTTGCCATACGCTGGGTGTGCGTCCGGTCGCGGCCTGATTCACTCTATTCATCATCATCGGGAAGGGCGCTGGGTCAATACAGCGCCCTTTTTGTTGGGCGCAATTTCCTCCAATACCGCTACCGCTGCTGGGCAACCCGTCGAGATGCAGCATCCGTCAGCGAGGGATAAAAAAAAGGCCCCTGCAAGCAGGAGCCGTGCTTTTGGCGCTTAACCTAGCCGGTATTGCGCATCCCGGCGGCAACGCCGGCAATGGTGACCATCAGCGCCTGCTCAACGCGGGCGTCCGGGTGCTCCTGCTGGCGCGAACGGTGCAGCAGCTCAGCCTGCAGGACGTTCAACGGGTCGGTGTACACGTTACGCAGCGCAATGGATTCGGCGATCCACGGCAGGTCTTCCATCAGGTGCGCGTCATTGGCGATGGTCAGCACCACCTTGATGTCGCTTTCCAACTGATCGCGCAGCTGCTGGCCCAGTGGCCACAGCGATTTGTCCACCAGGCGTTGGTCGTAATATTCCGCCAGCCACAGGTCGGCCTTGGCGAACACCATTTCCAGCATCGCAATACGGGTGGAGAAGAACGGCCAGTCGCGGCACATGGCTTCCAGCTGATCCTGCTTGCCGGCTTTTACCGCTTCCTGCAAACCGGCACCGGCGCCCAGCCAGGCCGGTAACATCAGACGGTTCTGCGTCCAGGCGAAGATCCACGGAATGGCGCGCAGGCTCTCTACGCCGCCGTTTGGCTTGCGCTTGGCAGGGCGGGAGCCCAGCGGCAGTTTGCCCAGCTCCAGTTCCGGCGTGGCGGCGCGGAAATAAGGCACAAAATCCGGGTTTTCGCGCACGTAGCCACGGTACATTTTGCATGAGGTGTCTGACAGCTCATCCATCAGCGTACGCCACTCTTTTTTCGGCTCTGGCGGCGGCAGCAGGTTGGCTTCCAGGATGGCACCGGCATACAGCGCCAGGCTGCTGATGGTGACTTCCGGCAGACCGAATTTGAAGCGGATCATCTCGCCTTGCTCGGTCACGCGCAGGCCGCCTTTCAGGCTGCCCGGCGGTTGCGACAGCAGTGCCGCATGCGCAGGTGCGCCGCCGCGGCCAATCGAACCGCCACGGCCGTGGAACAGAGTCAGCGCTACGCCAGCCTTTTCGCAGGTTTTGATCAGTGCGTCTTGAGCGCGGTATTGCGCCCAGGAGGCGGCCATCACCCCGGCGTCTTTCGCCGAGTCGGAATAGCCGATCATCACCATCTGTTTGCCCTGGATAAAGCCGCGATACCAGTCAATATTCAGCAACTGGGTCATCACGTCGTCGGCGTTATTCAGGTCGTCGAGAGTTTCGAACAGCGGCGCGACCGGCAGCGGGAACGGACAACCGGCTTCTTTCAGCAGCAGGTGAACCGCCAGCACGTCCGAAGGTGTGCGCGCCATGGAGATCACGTAGGCGGCAATCGAGCCTTCTGGCGCCTCGGCGATCACCCGGCAGGTTTCCAGCACTTCCTGGGTATCGGCGCTCGGTTCCCACTTCAACGGGACCAGCGGGCGTTTGGAATTCAGTTCACGGATCAGGAACGCCTGCTTGTCGGCTTCTGACCAGCTTTCGTAGTCGCCAAGGCCCAGGTAGCGGGTCAGTTCGGCGATGGCTTCGGTGTGGCGCGTGCTTTCCTGGCGGACGTCGATGCGTACCAGCGGCACACCAAAGCAGCGCACGCGACGCAGGGTATCCAGCAATTGACCGTTGGCGATGATGCTCATGCCGCAGGCCTGCAGCGACTGGTAACAGGCGAACAGCGGTTCCCACAGCTGTTCGTTATTCACCAGCAGATCGTGCGGCTTCAGTACGCGCTCGCCTTTCAGGCGGCCTTCCAGATAGGCCTGAGAGCTCATCAACTGGCTGCGTAGCTGCTTCATGATTTCGCGGTACGGCTCTTGAACCTCGTCACCACCGGCCCGGGCGCGCAGTTCCGGAGTACATTCGGTCATCGACAGTTCGGACACCAGCACCTGAATATCGCGGGTAAACAGATCGCAGGCTTTCCAGCGGCTCAGCAGCAGCACGTGGCGGGTGATCTCGGCCGTGACGTTCGGGTTGCCGTCGCGGTCACCGCCCATCCAGGATGTGAAACGCACCGGCACCGCTTCCGCCGGCAGGCTGTAATCGATGGAGTTTTCCAGCTGTTCGTTGAATTCACGCAGGAAGGCAGGCACCCCTTCCCACAGGCTGTTTTCCACCACCGCAAAGCCCCACTTGGCTTCGTCAACCGGGGACGGACGGTGTTTGCGGATCTCGTCGGTATGCCACGATTGAGCCACCAACTGACGCAGGCGGCGCATGATCTTGTTGCGCTCGTAGTCGGCCAGATCGTTATGGTCGAGCTGGCTGAGGCAGGTGTTCACCTCTACCAGTTTGTGGATCAGGGTGCGGCGGGTGATTTCCGTCGGGTGCGCAGTCAGCACCAGCTCGATAGAAAGTTGAGACACCGCATTCTGCAGCTCTTTGGTGCTGAGCTTTTTGTCTTTCAGCCGTGTGAACAGTTGAGCCAGCGCTTCCGGGTTGCTGGCGGCTTCACCGTTGGGTGAAATGCTGTGGTACTGCTCGGCGGTATTGGTCAGATTGAGAAACTGACTGAAGGCGCGTGCGACCGGCAGCAACTCGTCGTTGGACAGGTTTTGCAAGGTGGAAAGCAGCTCTTGGCGGTGCGCTTCATTGCCTGCACGTGAAGATTTGGAAAGCTTACGGATAGTTTCAACGCGATCGAGAATATGCTCGCCCAGCGCTTCTTTGATGGTATCGCCGAGCAATTTGCCGAGCATACTGACATTACTTCGCATTGCCGAATATTGTTCGTTCATATAACCCCTGACCCAGTTCTGTATTTACCCTTCATCTTTCAAGCCACAGCGGTGTTGGCTTCGCGCTCTCACCCCGTTCACTTGGTTGATCCAAGCTCCCGGGGATTCAAGCGTTCGCCGCCTAGCTGCAACTTGAAATCTATTGGGTAGATGATTTTTATCTTGTAAGTAAGTTTCACATGTCAGGCGAAGAGCGCCTGTTTTATCTCGCCACGTTCCTGTCCAATCGTCAATTGACACTATTTTTAGCAAAAAAACATCAAAATCGGCGCATTTTCTGAAATTTAATTACGGCACGCCGGTTATCAGTCTGGCTTATTTCATTGGTTTAATACGTATTTTGAGGTAGGGGAAATGATAAATCATAACCCCTACTTTGTATCAGGTTTATTGACGGCAGAAATGATCGACCAGTTGGCCCAGCAGTTTGCGCGTGGGTTCGATAAAGCCGGTATCGATGTATTCATCCGGCTGATGCGCCTGGTCGATAGAGCCGGGGCCCAGCACCAGGGTCGGACAGACCTGCTGGACGAACGGCGCCTCGGTGCAATAGTTGACCACCTGTGTACGGGTGCCCAGCAGTTTCTCAATCACCGCCACCATCTGATGATCGGTCGGACACTCGTAGCCCGGTACCGAGGCATGCAGTTCTTCAATGCTCAGGCGGCCCGGCCAGCGTTGGCTGATGGGTTCCAGCGTTTGGTGCATCAGTTCATTGATATTGTCGAGCGTCATGCCCGGCAGCGGACGGATATCCAGATGCAGTTCACAGCAGGCGCAGATGCGGTTAGCTGCATCGCCGCCGCTGATATGGCCGAAGTTCATGGTGGGATAAGGCACGGCGAATGCCGGGTTGTTGTAGCGCTCCTGCAGCGTTTTACGCAGCTCCATCAAACGGCCGATGGTGTCATGCATCAGATCGATGGCGTTCACGCCGCGCGCCGGGTCGCTCGAATGGCCAGATTGGCCGACAATGCGAATGGCGTTGGCCATATGGCCTTTGTGCGCACGCACCGGCTGCAATGAGGTCGGTTCGCCGATAATCGCGAAGTCAGGGCGGATGCTGGTCGAGGCGGCGAAGTAACGTGCGCCGGCCATCGTCGTTTCTTCATCTGCGGTGGCCAAAATGTACAGCGGCTTGGTCAGCTGGCTGGCATCGATGTCACGCACCGCATCCAAAATAAAGGCAAAGAAGCCCTTCATGTCGGCGGTACCCAGTCCATACAGCTTATTGTCGTGCTCGGTTAGGGTGAAAGGATCGCGTGTCCAACGGCCTTCATCATAAGGCACGGTATCGGTGTGGCCCGCCAGCAGCAGGCCGCCACTGCCTTCGCCAATGCTTGCCAGCAGGTTGAATTTGTTGCGGCTGTCCGGCACCGGCTGCACGTCGACGCGGAAACCCAAATCGGCAAACCAGCCGGCCAGCAAGTTGATTAACGCTTCATTACTCTGATCGAGGGCACCATCGGTGGCGCTGATCGACGGAGTGGCGATCAACGCCCGGTACAGCTCAATAAATGGAGGTAATTTCATCTTCACTGTTGACAGCCTTTGGTTAGGTTGGTATCAATATTCATGCAATTATTGTGAATAAAAATACAATAAGCTGGAGCGTAAGGGAACCCGATTCCCGGATGATTATAAAAACATCAACGCTCGACCTCGTGGGTGAACGGCGAAACAACGCTGGTGAGCCTGGAAACCTGAGTCGAAAACGACCAAACGCAAGTCAAGAAGGTGAAAGGCCCCATGTTGAATACGCTGATTGTCGGTGCCAGCGGTTATGCCGGAGCGGAGCTCACGGCGTACCTTAATCGTCACCCACACATGAACATAACCGCTTTAGCGGTTTCAGCGCAAAGTGCAGATGCAGGAAAATTGCTTTCCGATTTGCACCCTCAGTTAAAAGGTATCGTCGATCTGCCGTTGCAACCACTGGTTGACGTTGCGAAAGCGGCTGAAGGTATCGACGTGGTGTTTTTGGCCACGGCGCATGAGGTCAGCCACGATATCGCGCCGGCATTCCTGGCCGCAGGTTGTGTGGTGTTCGATCTTTCCGGTGCATTCCGCGTAAAAGATACCGCTTTCTACAGCCAGTACTACGGTTTTGAACATCAGCATGCCGAGCTGCTGGAGCAGGCGGTATATGGCCTGGCGGAGTGGCAGAGCGACGAAATCAAACGGGCGCAGCTGATAGCCGTGCCAGGCTGTTACCCAACGGCAGCGCAGCTGGCACTGAAACCGCTGATCGACCAAGGTTTGCTGAACCTCGACCAGTGGCCGGTCATCAACGCCACTAGCGGCGTTAGCGGCGCGGGCCGCAAGGCCAGCGTTACCACCAGCTTCTGTGAGGTGAGCCTGCAGCCGTACGGAATTTTCAACCACCGTCATCATCCGGAAATCGTCGCGCACCTGGGAGTGCCGGTCATCTTTACGCCACATTTGGGTAACTTCCCGCGTGGTATTCTCGAAACCATCACCTGTCGCCTTAAAGCCGGCGTGACCGCGCAGGACGTGGCCGCCGTTTATCACGCTGCCTATGACGACAAACCGCTGGTGCGGCTGTACGACAAAGGCGTGCCGGCGCTGAAGTCAGTGGTTGGGTTGCCGTTTTGCGATATCGGCTTTGCCGTGCAGGGCGAACACCTGATTGCCGTGGCGGTGGAAGACAACCTGTTGAAAGGCGCAGCCGCTCAGGCGGTGCAATGCCTGAATATCCGTTTTGGGTTCCCGGAAACCCAGTCATTACTTTAATAAATCACCAGCGTGGGATGTAAACAGCGATGAACCCGTTAATTATCAAGTTAGGTGGCGTGTTATTAGACAGTGAAGAAGCGCTGGAGCGTTTGTTTACCGCGCTGGACAGCTACCGCCAGCAGCATCAGCGCCCACTGGTTATCGTCCACGGCGGCGGTTGCGTGGTGGACGAACTGATGAAGCAGCTTTCCCTGCCGGTGGTGAAGAAAAATGGGCTGCGGGTCACCCCGGCCGATCAGATCGACATTATCACCGGCGCACTGGCCGGTACGGCCAACAAAACCTTGCTGGCATGGGCGATCAAACACCAGATTAATGCCGTAGGCCTGAGCCTGGCGGACGGCGGCAGCGTCACCGTCACCCCGCTCGATCCGGCGCTTGGCCACGTAGGCAACGCGCAGCCGGGGTCGCCGGCGTTGCTCAATACCCTGCTGGGTGCCGGCTACCTGCCGGTGATCAGCTCTATCGGTATTACCGCCGATGGGAAGTTAATGAATGTAAACGCCGATCAGGCGGCGACCGCGTTGGCCGCCACGCTGGGTGCGGATTTGATCCTGCTGTCGGATGTCAGTGGCATCCTCGACGGAAAAGGGCAGCGCATCGCAGAAATGACGGCGCAAAAAGCGGAACAACTGATTGCCCAGGGCATCATCACTGATGGTATGGTGGTGAAGGTGAATGCGGCGCTCGATGCGGCCCGCACCCTCGGTCGCCCGGTAGATATCGCCAGTTGGCGCCATGCCGATCAGCTTCCTGCACTGTTTAACGGCGTGTCGATTGGCACCCGGATCCTCGCTTAAATTTAGAATTAAAAAGGAAAAGACCATGCAAAACCAAGGCATCAAAAAAATCGTTCTGGCGTACTCTGGCGGCCTGGATACTTCGGCCATCATTCCCTGGCTGAAAGAAAACTACGGCGGCTGCGAAGTGGTGGCGTTCGTGGCAGATATCGGCCAGGAGCGCAGCGATCTGGAAGGCGTGGAGCAAAAAGCCCTGCAATCCGGTGCCTCTGAGTGTCACGTTGTTGATCTGCGTGAAGAATTCATCAGTGATTATGTTTACCCCGTGCTGCAAACCGGTGCTCTGTATGAAGGCAGCTACCTGCTGGGGACCTCAATGGCCCGTCCGATCATCGCCAAGGCGCAGGTTGAGCTGGCGCTGAAGGTCGGTGCTGACGCGCTGTGCCACGGCGCAACCGGTAAAGGTAACGACCAGGTGCGTTTCGAAACCACCTATACCGCACTGGCGCCGCACCTGAAAGTGGTAGCCCCTTGGCGCGAGTGGAACCTGCGTTCCCGTGAAGCGCTGCTGGACTACCTGAAAGAGCGCAACATTCCGACCACGGCGTCGCTGGAAAAAATCTACAGCCGTGACGAAAACGCCTGGCATATCTCTACCGAAGGCGGCGTGCTGGAAAGCCCGTGGAATGCACCGAATAAAGACTGCTGGGTCTGGACCGTCGATCCGCAGGAAGCTCCGGATCAGCCAGAGCAGGTGACTGTCACCGTCGAGAAAGGTCGGGTAGTGGCGGTAAACGGCGAAGCGTTGAGCCCGTACAAATGCCTGGAAACCCTGAACGTGCTGGGCGCCAAACATGGTGTGGGCCGTATCGATATCGTGGAAAACCGTTTGGTGGGTATCAAATCCCGCGGTTGCTACGAAACCCCGGGCGGCACCATCATGGTGGCGGCACTGCGTGGCGTTGAGCAGCTGGTTCTGGATCGCGATAGCTTCAAATGGCGTGAGCAGTTGGGCCTGGAAATGGCTTACGTAGTGTACGATGGCCGTTGGTTCGCGCCGCTGCGTCGTTCACTGCAAGCATCTGCTGAGGCACTGGCCGAAGAAGTGAACGGCGAAGTGGTGCTGCAGCTGTACAAAGGCCAGGTAACGGCAATTCAGAAGAAATCTGCCAATAGCCTGTACTCTGAAGAGTTCGCCACCTTTGGCGAAGACGAAGTTTACGATCACAGCCATGCCGGTGGCTTTATCCGCCTGTTCTCGCTCTCTTCACGCATCCGTGCGCTGAACGAGAAAAAGAACAAGTAACTTTATTGATTATTCGGCGTGACTTGATAAGGGCGCAGCGTGCTGCGCCCTTATTCGCATAAAATTCAGGAGTAAGGTATGGCACTTTGGGGCGGACGGTTCAGTCAGGCGGCAGATCAGCGGTTCAAGCAGTTAAATGATTCTTTGCGCTTCGATTATCGCCTGGCGGAACAGGACATCGTAGGGTCAGTGGCCTGGTCGAAAGCGCTGGTGACCGTCAACGTATTGACGGCGACCGAGCAGCAACAGCTGGAACAGGCGTTGAGCGTGCTGTTGGAAGAGGTACAGGCCGATCCGCAGGCGATTGTCAGCAGCGATGCGGAAGATATTCACAGCTGGGTGGAGCAAAAGCTGATCGACAAGGTCGGCGATCTCGGTAAAAAGCTGCACACCGGCCGTAGCCGTAACGATCAGGTCGCGACCGATCTGAAATTGTGGTGCAAACACCAAATTGGTGAACTGCATCAGGCCATCGTGCAACTGCAACAGGCGCTGGTGGAAACCGCCGAAGCCAACCAGGATGCGGTGATGCCGGGTTATACCCACCTGCAGCGTGCGCAGCCGGTGACCTTCGCGCACTGGTGTCTGGCCTATGTTGAAATGCTGGCGCGTGATGAAAGCCGCCTGCAGGATACGCTGAAACGCCTGGACGTCAGCCCGCTGGGCAGTGGTGCACTGGCCGGCACTGCGTACCCGATCGACCGTGAGCAATTGGCCGGTTGGCTGGGCTTTGCTTCGGCAACCCGTAATAGCCTGGACAGCGTTTCGGATCGTGACCACGTGCTGGAACTGTTGTCTAACGCCTCCATCAGCATGGTGCACCTGTCGCGCTTTGCCGAAGACCTGATCTTCTTCAACAGCGGCGAAGCGGCCTTTGTCGATCTGTCCGACCGCGTGACTTCCGGCTCCTCGCTGATGCCGCAGAAGAAAAACCCGGATGCGCTGGAGCTGATCCGCGGTAAATGCGGGCGTGTACAGGGTGCATTGACGGGCATGATGATGACGCTGAAAGGCCTGCCGCTGGCGTACAACAAAGATATGCAGGAAGACAAGGAAGGGCTGTTCGACGCTTTGGATACCTGGATGGACTGTCTGCAGATGGCGGCGCTGGTGCTGGATGGCATCCAGGTGAAACGTCCGCGTTGTAAGGAAGCGGCAGAGCAGGGCTACGCCAACTCGACCGAACTGGCGGATTATCTGGTCGCCAAAGGCGTGCCATTCCGTGAGGCGCACCATATCGTCGGTGAGGCGGTGGTAGAGGCGATCCGCCAGGGTAAGGCGTTGGAAGCCCTGCCGTTGGCTGATTTGCAGAAATTCAGCGCGGTGATTGGCGACGACGTATACCCAATTCTGGCACTTCAATCATGTCTGGATAAACGTTCGGCCAAGGGCGGTGTTTCTCCTCAGCAGGTCGCCAGTGCGATCGCCGCAGCGAAACAGCGTTTGGCTTGAGTGGCGTAAGGGCAGCCCGGTGCTGCCCTTTATCGATTATCCCGCCAGCCGTGCGCAAAGATAGCGGTTCAGGCTGACACCTTCCTCTATAGCGTTGATCGCCAGACGTCGATGTTGTTCCGGTGTCATACGCAATACCAGTTTGCCGCTGAAAACTCTCTCGGCCAGCGCCTGTGGCGGTGTTTCACCCTGTGCCAACAGGTCATTGATCATCTCACTAACCAGTTTTTCAATACCTTCAAGCGCTGCGGTACGCGTTGCGGCCAGCCACGACAGGGAAGGAAATTCTGTGCAGAGGCCGACATATTCGTTGTCCTCTTCCGACCAGGTGATGCGATAAGTGTAATGCTCATGCTTTTCCATGTTCATCCTCCATTTTGACCAATGCGGCAATGACCTGTTTAACCTGATATACCTTTGCCGTGCCTCCATTTCCGCGTTGTATATTAATCCGGGGATCGCCTTGCCAGGGCATGCGGTAAACGTGATGACTGCCGCCGTTCAAACGCGGTGGGCCGAACCAGCGCGTACAAATTGTTACCAACTCAGTGAATCTGATGCTGTTCTGCCGTTGTTGCAGATCTTCAATGGCACTCCTGATTCCTTTCATGCATGCATCTTATTTTAGTATCATTATTGATATCATTTCAATGTGGCGACATAAAAATGACCTGATATGCGCTGAGCGGCAAGCAGCAAGCGACAAGAGTGGAATTCGAAGCGCAAAAAAAACCGGGCACGAAGGCCCGGTGGGGATAGATAGCAGGGGGAAGAACTACTCGCCCGGACAGCGTTGGCAGCGCTCCGCCTCGGCTTCGCCCAGTTTCAGTTTTGACTGCAAGTCACGCAGTGCGGTACGCAGGCCTTCTTCGATCACCGGGTGATAGAACGGCATGTCCAGCATCTGGTTGATGGTCATTTTCTGCTGATGTGCCCAGGCTAACAGGTGAGCAATGTGCTCGACGTCCGGCCCCATCATTTCTGCGCCGAGGAAACGCCCGGTACCTTGTTCGCCGTAGACGTGCAGGATGCCTTTATTACGCAGCATCACCCGTGAACGGCCCTGATTTTCGAATGACACTTCACCGATTTCGAAACAGCCGCAGGCGCTGAATTTTTCATTCAGCTCGCGGAAGGTGGAACCGACCATGGCAATCTGCGGATCGGAAAATACCACCGAGACCGCACTGCGGCGCAGGCCCGGGGTCACTTCCGGGAAGCTCCCGGCGTTGGTTCCGGCAATGCGCGCCTGATCGCTGGCTTCGTGCAATAACGGCAGCTGGTTACTGGCGTCACCGGCGATAAAGATATGCGGCACGTTGGTTTGCATCGTCAGGCGATCGGCCTGAGGCACGCCTCTGGCATCGAGCACCAGACGGGTGTTCTCAAGACCCAGATTATCGACGTTCGGTCGACGACCGGTGGCAGCCAGGACGTAATCCACCATGATCTCCTGCGGTAAGCCGTTCAGACCCTGATAGCGGATAAAGACCTTGTCGCCTTCGCGCTGCATCATGTCCACTTTCACATCGGCATCCAGATAGAACTCTTCGCCCAACGCTTTGGCGGCATAGTTGCGTACCGTACTGTCGGTTAGCGGCCCGACGGCACCACCAACGCCAAATACTTTGGTTTCGACGCCGAGGCGATGCAGCGCCTGACCCAACTCCAGGCCAATTACGCCGGGCCCGAACACGGCCACCGAGTCTGGCAAATCAGTCCAGTTGAACACGTCATCATTGACGATCAAGCGGTCGCCCAGCGCATTCCATGCTGCCGGCCAGCTTGGGCGGGACCCGGTGGCGATAACGATGCGTTGCGCCACAATGCGGGTGTGATCGTCCACCTGCAAAGTATTGTCGTCGATGAAACGGGCATAACCCTGAATTTTGTCGGTGGCCGGGATTTCGTCGACACCTTCCAGCACGAAGCCGACGAAACGGTCGCGCTCGCGTTTAACACGGTCCATGACTTCACGGCCGTTAATGGTAGTTTTTCCGGCGGGATACACGCCAAAACCCGGTGCCCGCTCGATTTGATGCACCGCCTCGGCGGCGGCAATCAGCAATTTTGATGGCATGCAGCCAACGCGGGCACAGGTGGTGCCATAAGCTCCGCCTTCGATCATCACCACGCTTGGGGTGGCAAGTTTGGCGGCGCGATAGGCGCCCAGACCGGCGGTGCCGCCGCCGATGACCGCGACGTCAACATTCAACTGTTTCATATCCGCTCCTGAAAGCTAAAAAAAGGGCGGGCCGAAGCCCGCCAAAAGTTCACGTTGGCTTTGTTATTACTTATAAATCAGGCTGACAGGAAGGTTTCCAGGTCATCGCTACCGCCGATATGACGACCGCCGATGAAGACCTGAGGTACGGTTGCACGGCCGGTGACGGCGCGCAGGCTAACGGTGGTGGCGTCCTGACCCAGTACGATCTCTTCATACTGGATGCCACGCTCCTGCAGCATTTGTTTGGCTTTGGCGCAGAATGGGCAGCCCGGTTTGGTGAACAGGGAAACCGACTCCTGCACTTTGAATTCCGGCGCCAGGTATTTCAGCATGGTGTCGGCGTCAGACACTTCAAACGGGTCGCCCGGCTTGTTAGGTTCGACGAACATTTTTTCCACCACGCCGTTGCGTACCAGCATGGAATAACGCCATGAGCGCGGGCCAAAGCCCAGATCCGCTTTCTCGACCAGCATGTCCATGCCTTTGGTGAACTCGCCGTTGCCGTCTGGAATGAAGGTGATGTTCTCTGCGTGCTGATCGGCCTTCCAGGCGTTCATAACGAAGGTGTCGTTCACTGAAACGCACAGAATGCTGTCAACGCCGTGCTGTTTGAATACGCTGGACAGTTCGTTGTAGCGTGGCAGATGGCTGGAAGAACAGGTTGGGGTAAACGCGCCCGGCAGTGAAAACACGATGACGGTTTTGTCTTTGAACAGGTCGTCGGTGGTGACGTCAATCCATTGGTCGCCCTGACGGGTGTGGAAGGTAACCTGAGGGACTTTTTTGCCTTCTTGACTGGTAAACATGAATTAACCCCTTAATTAGGAAAAATAATTTTTAGCTGTTAGCGCGGTATCGCTTCGTTGGGTGACATTATTGACGTCGGGGCTTGATAGATCTAATCGCTCATTGCTATCTTATCTATCGCCATGAGCTATCGTGGTCTGGAGGGAAACAATGAATATTCGTGATTTAGAGTACCTGGTCGCTTTGGCCGAGCACCGGCATTTCCGCCGTGCCGCCGATTCTTGCCATGTTAGCCAACCCACGCTGAGTGGGCAGATCCGTAAGCTGGAAGACGAACTGGGTGTGATGCTGCTCGAACGTACCAGTCGCAAGGTGTTATTCACCCAGGCGGGCCTGTTGCTGGTGGAACAGGCGCGTACCGTGCTGCGCGAAGTCAAAGTTCTGAAAGAGATGGCCAGCCAGCAAGGTGAAGCCATGTCGGGGCCGCTGCATATCGGCCTGATCCCCACCGTCGGGCCTTATCTGCTGCCGCAGATCATTCCTACGCTGCACAAAACCTTTCCCAAGCTGGAAATGTACCTGCATGAAGCGCAAACCCAACAGCTATTGGCACAGCTCGACAGCGGTAAACTTGACTGCGCCATTCTGGCGCTGGTGAAAGAAACAGAAGCCTTTATTGAAGTGCCGCTGTTTGACGAACCGATGAAGCTGGCGGTGTATTCCGATCACCCATGGTCGCAGCGTGACCGCGTGGCGATGCCGGATCTGGCCGGTGAAAAGTTGTTGATGCTGGAAGATGGCCACTGTCTGCGCGATCAGGCGATGGGCTTTTGTTTCCAGGCCGGGGCTGACGAAGATACCCATTTCCGGGCGACCAGCCTGGAAACGCTGCGTAATATGGTTGCGGCGGGCAGTGGGATTACGTTGTTGCCGTCACTGGCGGTACCGCCGCAGCGTGAGCGCGACGGCGTGTGTTACCTGGACTGCTTCAAACCTGAACCCAAGCGCACCATTGCGCTGGTGTACCGCCCCGGCTCCCCATTGCGCAGTCGTTATGAGCAATTGGCCGAGGCGATCCGCGAGCACATGCAAAGCTACATGGGCACCACGTTAAAACAGGCGGTTTAAGCCGTTCAGCGCTGCCACCCGGTAGGCTTCGGCCATGGTCGGATAGTTGAAGGTCGTATTAACGAAGTATTCGATAGTATTGCCTTCACCTTTCTGTTCCATGATCGCCTGGCCGATGTGGATGATCTCTGCCGCACGCTCGCCGAAGCAGTGGATCCCAAGGATCTGCAGGGTGTCGCGATGGAACAGGATTTTCAGGCTGCCGACGTTCATGCCGGCAATCTGCGCGCGGGCCAGATGCTTGAACTGTGCACGACCCACTTCATACGGCACTTTCATCGCCGTCAATTCCTGCTCGGTTTTACCGACGGAGCTGATTTCCGGAATGGTGTAGATACCGGTCGGGATGTCTTCAATCAAATGTCCGCTGGCTTCGCCGGAGGAAATCGCCTGTGCGGCAATGCGGCCCTGATCGTAGGCGGCAGATGCCAGACTCGG
Organism: Serratia sp. BIGb0234; assembly: GCF_024809915.1. Taxonomy (NCBI): domain Bacteria; kingdom Pseudomonadati; phylum Pseudomonadota; class Gammaproteobacteria; order Enterobacterales; family Yersiniaceae; genus Serratia; species Serratia sp. BIGb0234. Next base: position 6,744 of record NZ_JANUEI010000011.1, on the reverse strand, counting down.
GTAGCCAATCACGTCACCCACGGCATAAATGTGCGGCAGCGCGGTCTGGTACATGCTGTTCACTTTCAGCAGGCCACGGCTGTCTGACTCCAGACCGACGTTCTCCAGCCCCAGCGAGTCGGTATTACCGGTGCGGCCGTTAGCGTACAGCAGGCAATCTGCCTTCACTTTCTTGCCGGATTTCAGGTGAACAATCACGCCGTCTTCGGTGCCTTCGATCTTCTCGAACTCTTCGTTGTGGCGGATCACCACGCCGTTGTTCCAGAAGTGATATGACAGCGAGTCCGACATTTCCTGATCGAGGAACGCCAGCAGACGATCGCGGGTGTTGATCAGATCCACCTTCACGTTCAAACCGCGGAAGATAGATGCATATTCACAGCCGATCACCCCGGCGCCATAGATGATGACGTGACGCGGTTCGTGGTTCAGTTCGAGAATGGAATCACTGTTATAAATACGCGGATGGTTAAAATCGACGCTCGACGGGTTGTACGGGCGTGAGCCGCAGGCAATAACGATGTGATCGGCGCGGATGGTGTCCTGGGTGCCGTCCATATAGCTGACGCTAACGGTGTTGGCGTCGATAAAGCGCGCATCGCCGGCAAACAGCTTGCACTGGTTGCGCTCATAGAATCCCTGACGCATCCGGGTTTGCTGATTTATGACGTTATCGGCGTGGCGTAAAATGTCAGGGAATGTCGCGCTGAGCGTGCGTGAATTGTTATAAAGCGGGTTCTGGTTGAATTCGATAATGCGGCTAACGGCGTGGCGGAGGGCTTTGGATGGGATGGTGCCCCAATGGGTACATCCACCGCCTACGTTATTGTACCGTTCTATCACGGCCACGCGGGCGCCCTGCTTCACCAACCCCATAGCGGCACCTTCACCACCTGGGCCCGAGCCAATGACTATGGCATCAAATTGATAGTGCTGTTGCATAGGGGAGAGACCTGTCTTATACAAAATTACAACGGTATCTTAACATCATAGCGCTGAGTGCCCAATCACCATTAGGCTTTTTGAGGCAAAGCACAAATGGTGCAGGCTGAAACTGTGACAGGGCGCGTTTGTATAAATGCTGTTGCAATAAAATTTGCTATATTGCCGGGTCTACGGCGTTAGACTGAGAAAATGGATCTTATCTGGATATGCATATGGGCGTCAGAGCACAACAAAAAGAACGGACTCGTCGTTCCCTCATCGAAGCGGCCTTCAGCCAACTGAGCGCTGAACGCAGCTTTGCCAGTCTGAGCCTGCGCGAGGTCTCGCGTGAAGCGGGCATCGCGCCGACGTCATTTTATCGCCACTTCCGTGATGTGGACGAGCTGGGGTTAACCATGGTGGATGAGAGCGGCCTGATGCTGCGTCAACTGATGCGGCAGGCGCGGCAGCGTATCGCCAAGGGGGGCAGCGTGATCCGCACCTCGGTCTCCACCTTTATGGAGTTTATCGGCAATAATCCCAACGCCTTCCGCCTGCTGTTGCGTGAACGCTCCGGGACCTCGGCGGCCTTTCGTGCGGCGGTGGCGCGTGAGATCCAACATTTTATCGCCGAACTGGCGGATTACCTCGAACTGGAAAACCATATGCCGCGCAGTTTCACCGAAGCGCAGGCGGAAGCTATGGTCACCATCGTTTTCAGCGCCGGTGCTGAAGCGCTGGATATCGACATCGATCAACGGCGTCGGCTTGAGGAGCGCTTAGTGTTGCAACTGCGGATGATTTCCAAAGGCGCTTATTATTGGTATCGCCGCGAACAAGAAAAAACTTCTGTATCCCACGTATAAAAAGGTAGAAAGCGATGGAAAAACCAGGCCGTGAGAATGGCACCTTACTGCTGGCGTTGATTGCCGGCCTTTCAATCAACGGTTCGTTCGCCGCGCTGTTCAGCTCGGTGGTGCCGTTTTCGATTTTCCCGATTATTGCTTTGGTGTTGGCGGTGTATTGCCTGCATCAACGGTATCTGCACCGCGTGATGCCGGATGGCATACCTAAGCTGGCGGCGGCGACCTTCCTGCTTGGGGTGCTGCTGTACAGTGCGATAGTGCGTGCCGAATACCCGCAGATCGGCTCTAACTTCCTGCCGGCGATTATTTCCGTGGCGCTGGTGTTCTGGATTGGCATGAAGCTGAAGGCGCGCAAGGCGCTGGATGAGAATACCCCGGCGTAAGGGGAAAACCAGGGGCGCAGCAAGCGCGGCGCCCCTGTGAGATTAAACGCGTTTTTCCAACAGTACGCCGCATTCCATGTGATGGGTATACGGGAACTGATCGAACAATGCCAGACGGCTGATTTGATGAGTTTCCTGCAACGTCTCCAGATTGGCGCACAGCGTTTCCGGGTTGCATGAGATATACAAAATTCGCGGATAAGCCTGCACCATTTTTACCGTTTCATCATCCAGTCCGCTGCGCGGCGGATCGACAAAAATGGTTTCGCAGTTATAGCTGCTCAGATCGATACCCTTCAAACGATTAAACTCGCGTACTCCGTTCATCGCCTGGGTAAAGTCTTCCGCCGCCATACGGATAATCTGTACGTTGTCGATATGATTGGCGGCAATGTTGTACTGCGCCGCGGCAACGGAAGGCTTGGCGATTTCAGTGGCCAGCACCCGCTCGAAGTTATGCGCCAGCGCCAGGGAGAAGTTGCCGTTGCCGCAATACAGCTCCAGCAGATCGCCTTTAGAGCCGGCGGTCACGTCCAGCGCCCATTCCAGCATCTGTATGTTCATCGCCGCATTCGGCTGGGTGAAGCTGTTTTCCACCTGACGGTAAATCATGTCGCGGCCGGCGACCGGCAGGACTTCATCGACGTAATCCTGATCCAGCATGATTTTCATCTTCGACGCACGACCAATCAACTGCAGGTCAAAGCCTTGGGCGCGGAGATCATCCCGCAGCTTTTCTGCCTGCTGCTGCCAGGCGTCGTCCAGCTTACGGTGATACAGCAGCGAGGCGATGATTTTGCCGCTGCGGGTCGACAGGTAATCAATCTGGAACAGCTTGCGGCGCAAAATAGGATCCGGCTTGATGGCGGCGATCAGTGCGCTCATCAGGCGGTTAATCAATTCGCTGGCGGCAGGAAACTGCTCGACGCGGATGCGTTGCTTGGTCTGCTGGTCAAACATGATGTGGTACATCTCGTCCTCATCATGCCAGATGCGGAATTCTGCGCGCATGCGGTAGTGTTCGACTTGCGAGCGGAACACTTCCGGCTCGGGTGCCGTGAACGGTGACATCAGCGTCTTCAGCCGGGCAGTTTTTTCCGCCAGTTGGTCATCGTAACGTTCAATAGGCAAATTCTCGGGCGTCATGTTTCTTCTCGTCAGGCAAATTTGATCAGCGGGGATTGTAGGGAATCAGTCCGTGAAGTCCAGTTTTGTCGTGTTTATTATTTGTAACATTGATAGCAGTCTAGACATCTATTTACATTGATCGTAGCATTGTCGTCCGGCCTCAAGCAGTGAGTGAAAAGGGAATCCGGTGTGAATCCGGAGCTGACGCGCAGCGGTAAGGGGAAGTCACGGCGATAGCGTTTTACGCAGACACTGTCCATTGCAGGACGGGAAGTCATCGCCCGGTGCTGGTAGCTAAGAGGCCGCCCGCAACTCCCAAGCCCGAAGACCTGCCGGTGTTACGTCGCAATGTCCGTGGCCGTCGCGAAATACCGGCCATGATCCTGCGGCATCCGCCAATTAAGTTTGGATGCTTTTTCATGACAATTACAAAAAATACGCTGCTGGCGGTGGTTTCCTCCGTCACGGCTTTTTCTGGCTGGGCGCAAGACAACACCACAGCGAATAACAGCGAAAATCTGGTGGTTTCCGCCAACCGCTTCCCGCAGCCGGTTTCTTCCGTGCTGGCACCCACTTCCGTCGTCACCCGTGATGAAATCGACCGCTGGCAGGCAAAAAGCCTGACCGATGTGATGCGCCGCCTGCCGGGTGTAGACGTTGGGCAGAACGGTGGCCTGGGGCAAAAAAGCTCGCTGTTCATTCGCGGCACCAATTCCAGCCATGTGCTGGTGCTGATCGACGGTATCCGTCTTAATCAGGCCGGTATCAGCGGCTCTTCCGATCTCAGCCAGATCCCGATTTCGCTGGTGCAGAAAGTTGAATATATTCGTGGCCCGCGTTCGGCGGTTTATGGCTCCGATGCCATCGGCGGCGTGGTTAACATTATAACCACCCGCGAAAAGAACGGCACTACGCTTTCCGCCGGTGTGGGGTCTAACGGCTACCAGGCCTATGACGCGTCTACTCAACAACAGCTGGGCGACAGCACGGTTGCCACGGTCGCCGGTAACTACACCTATACCAAAGGTTATGATGTGGTGGCCTACGGCAGCACCGGCATGCAAAGCCAGCAGGATCGCGACGGCTTTATGAGCAAGTCGTTGTACGGCGCTGTTGATCATCAGTTCAACGAGGCTATCAGCGGTTTTGTTCGTGGTTACGGTTACGACAACCGCACGGCTTACGACGCGTATTACTCTTCGCCTACCAGCGCGCTGGTCGATACCCGCAAACTCTATAGTCAAACCTGGGATACCGGCCTGCGTTATAAGGAAGGCATCTACGCGACGCAGTTGATTGGCAGCTATAGCCACAGCAAGGATTATGATTACGATCCTCGTCGCGGCATGTATGACAGCTCAGCCAGCCTGGTGGACTCCGAGCAGTACAACCTGCAATGGGGAAATACTCTTCAGGTAGGTCAGGGTACGGTCAGTTCGGGGATTGACTGGCAGCATCAGCAAATCAAGCCAGACTCCACCACGGTTAACGGTGAAAAAACCCAACGCAACGCCGGTGTTTATCTGACTGCGCAGCAGTTGGTCGGGCCGGTCACTCTGGAAGGAGCGGTTCGCGGCGACGATCATTCCGAATTTGGCTGGCATGGCACCTGGCAAACCAGTGCGGGCTGGGAGTTTATAGAAGGTTACCGTTTCATCGCTTCCTACGGCACGGCATTCAAAGCCCCTAATATGGGTCAGCTGTATGGCAACTTCGGCAATAATACCGATCTGAAGCCGGAAGAAAGCAAACAGTGGGAAGGGGGCTTTGAAGGTTTGACCGGGCCGGTAACCTGGCGCGTGTCCGGCTACCGCAACGATATTGATAACCTGATTGATTCCACCGGCGAGACCAACTACGTCTATTACAATGTTGGCAAGGCCACAATTAAAGGTATTGAAGCTACAGCTTCATTCGACACGGGTCCGTTAACCCATCACATTGGTTACGACTATGTCGATCCGCGTAATGCCAAAACCAATGAAGTGTTGCTGCGCCGTGCCAAACAGCAGGTGAAGTATGAGCTGGATTGGCAGGTCTATGATTTTGACTGGGCAGTGACCTATCAATACCTGGGTGAGCGTTATGATAAAGACTACAGCACCTATCCAGAGCAAAGCGTCAAACTTGGCGGTGTCAGCCTGTGGGATCTCGCAGTTTCGTATCCGGTCACATCTCATCTGACAGTTCGTGGTAGAATCGCCAACCTGTTTGATAAAGATTATGAGACGGCTTATGGCTACGCTACTCCAGGAAGAGAATACTACCTCACTGGAAGCTATACCTTCTAACACCCCTGCTATGGCCCGTCCGACGGTGCTGGTATTTGATTCCGGCGTCGGCGGGTTATCGGTGTATCAAGAGGTTCGGCAACTGCTGCCGGACCTCCACTATATATACGCCTTCGATAATGTGGCGTTTCCCTACGGCGAGAAATCCGAAGAGTTTATTGTTGAGCGCGTGCTGGAGATTGTCAGCGCGGTGCAGCAACGGCATCCTCTGGCGATAGTCATCATCGCTTGTAACACGGCCAGTACGGTCTCCCTGCCGGCCCTGCGTGAACGCTTTACCTTCCCGGTTGTCGGTGTGGTGCCTGCCATCAAGCCTGCTGCCCGCCTGACCGCCAATGGTGTGGTGGGCCTGCTGGCTACCCGCGGTACCGTACAGCGTACTTATACCCATGAGCTGATCGCCCGTTTCGCTACCGATTGCAAGATCGAGCTGCTTGGCTCCTCTGAGCTGGTGGAACTGGCAGAAGCCAAGCTGCATGGTGAAGCCGTACCGCTGCCGGCGCTGAAGAAAATTCTCCATCCATGGCTGAGCATGCGCGAGCCACCGGATACCGTGGTACTCGGTTGCACCCATTTCCCTTTATTAGCAGAAGAGCTAATGCAGGTGTTGCCTGAGGGAACTCGACTGATCGATTCCGGCGCGGCGATTGCCCGTCGTACCGCATGGCTGATTTCGACGCAGGAAAATCTGGTGTCGACGCAGGAAGAGAATCTGGCGTATTGCATGGCGTTAAATGAAGATACTGACGCTTTATTGCCCGTTCTACAGGGATATGGCTTTAAATCGTTGAAAAAACTGCCTCTTTAAGGCTGTTTTGGTTAAATGTTCAACGGTCGGAAAAAATATTGAAATTAGGGGTTGCGGCCTTCTGAGAACTCCCTATAATGCGCCTCCACTGACCGGGAACAACGACTCCTCTAACGAGAACCAGTCGCCCAGCCAGGAAGAAGCAAGCCGGTGAAAACACCGTTTCTTAATAAGAAAAAAGCTTGACTCTTCAGCGGGAAAGCGTAATATGCACCTCCCGCGTTACCGAGAAACATCTTAGTAACGAACGCTCTTTAACAATTTATCAGACAATCTGTGTGGGCACTCCACAAGACGATATCCAGAACCTTCGGGTTCAAAAAAATATCAAGTCTTGAAGAGTG
>NZ_JANUEI010000010.1:0-155035 GCF_024809915.1 Serratia sp. BIGb0234 | reverse complement strand
GGTTTGAGCCGAGCGCAGCGAGACCACGTTGCTTTAGCAACGGCCCGCAGGGCAAGCATCAAAGATGCGCGTAATCCTCTCTCGCCGACCACATTCGAAAAGCCTGCTTTATAAGCAGGTTTTTTTTCGCCTGTTATTTGCCCTTCAGGCTGCTTTTCCGACCACGAAGTCAAAATGGATTTCGTCATAGGGAAAAATAATCCCCTGTTCGCTTTTATCAACAATGCCGCACCTCAGCAGTGCCTGAAGATCGGTATGCACCGCTTTCACATCCCTTTTGACGCGGCGTGCCACTTCCCGGATAGAAAGTTCACCACCGCCGGTCATGGTGTGCAGGATTTGCATTTTCTTGGGCGACAGGGTTTTCCACAGGCTCTCCCAATCTAAAAAAGTGATATAGCTTCCCTGTTGCTGTTTATTGCCCTGTAGGGCTTCTTCCATGTTGCATTGAAGCTCATCAAGAGAAGCAACACGGATGGTGACTCTGTTCATTCTCTTTCTCCTCTTAGTTGAGCAACTTCACTGAAGAAACTGCGTTTCAGCTCGATGAGATGGGTAAAAACAATAGGCTGCTCAGTGTTGCCCACATGTTTGTGATCGCCTTTACCTGCCTCGTTGTCATAACGCAAACGGCAAATACCCTCTTTCACATAGGCAAACCGGTACTTATAGTGATGAGTGCTGCCGTGAACAGGTGGCTCGACATGCCAAATAACCAATTGTATAAATTCGGTGTTTGTCAGTGGGATCCTGTCCTGATAGATCAGTTGAGAAGGCACTTCCATCTCCTTCATATTGTTTAAAATAACAGCATGTTTTAAGTGTTGTCAATGATGACAACACTGTGTGACATGACAAATATTGATCCTTGCCCAGAAATTAATTCACACTCCTTATTCCTATTGGCAGCAGTGATTCATTATTAAATAAATTCATCGCTGCTCAATAAAACCCGCTTGATAGCCATCTTGTTTTAATGATTATTTTATCTATAGTCTGAATACACGAAATGGGAATGATAGATTTCCGTTGCGTGGAAAGATGAATGCTTATTTATTGACTTTAATCGGCCAGGATTATTGCGGGATTATTTTGTTCCGACAATGGGTGGCCATGATTAATTATTTTATGTTTATCCTCTCGGAATAAAGGAATCAGTTATGCGCAAATTTAATAAACCGCTGTTGGCGTTGCTGATCGGCAGCACGCTGTGCTCTGCGGCGCAGGCCGCTGCACCGGGCAAACCTACGTTGGCCTGGGGCAATACCAAATTCGCCATTGTCGAAGTTGATCAAGCGGCGACGGCTTATAATAATCTGGTGAAAGTAAAAAATGCCGCCGACGTTTCTGTTTCATGGAATTTATGGAATGGCGATACCGGTACCACGGCAAAAGTATTATTAAATGGCAAAGAAGTTTGGAGTGGTGCCTCAACCGGTGGTTCGGGAACCGCAAACTTTAAGGTGAATAAAGGCGGCCGTTATCAAATGCAGGTGGCGTTATGCAACGCCGACGGTTGTACCGCCAGCGATGCAACCGAAATTGTGGTGGCAGATACCGACGGTAGCCATTTGGCACCTTTAAAAGAACCTTTGTTGGAAAAGAATAAGCCTTATAAACAAGACTCCGGCAAAGTGGTCGGCTCTTATTTCGTTGAATGGGGCGTTTACGGCCGTAAATTCACCGTCGATAAACTTCCGGCTCAGAACCTGACGCACCTGCTGTACGGCTTTATTCCTATCTGTGGCGGTGACGGCATCAACGACAGCCTGAAAGAGATCGAAGGCAGCTTCCAGGCGTTACAGCGTTCCTGTCAGGGGCGTGAAGACTTTAAGGTATCGATCCACGATCCGTTCGCTGCGCTGCAGAAAGGTCAGAAGGGCGTGACCGCCTGGGACGACCCCTACAAAGGCAACTTCGGTCAGCTGATGGCGTTGAAACAGGCGCGCCCGGACCTGAAAATCCTGCCGTCGATCGGTGGCTGGACGTTGTCCGATCCGTTCTTCTTTATGGGCGATAAGGTGAAGCGCGATCGCTTCGTCGGCTCGGTGAAGGAGTTCCTGCAAACCTGGAAGTTCTTTGATGGCGTAGATATCGACTGGGAATTCCCGGGCGGGCAGGGTGCTAACCCGAAACTGGGCAGTACGCAGGATGGGGCAACCTATGTGCAACTGATGAAAGAGCTGCGCGCCATGCTGGATCAGCTTTCGGCGGAAACGGGCCGTAAGTATGAACTGACCTCTGCGATCAGCGCCGGCAAGGATAAAATCGATAAGGTGGATTACAACACCGCACAAAACTCGATGGATCACATTTTCCTGATGAGTTACGACTTCTATGGGGCATTCGATCTGAAAAATCTGGGCCACCAGACTGCGCTGAAAGCGCCGGCCTGGAAACCGGATACGGCGTATACCACGGTGAATGGCGTTAATGCACTGCTGACGCAGGGCGTGAAGCCGGGCAAAATCGTGGTGGGCACCGCCATGTACGGTCGCGGTTGGACCGGGGTGAACGGTTACCAGAACAACATTCCGTTTACCGGCACCGCCACTGGCCCGGTGAAAGGTACCTGGGAAAATGGCATCGTGGATTACCGCCAGATCGCCAATGAGTTTATGAGCGGCGAATGGCAGTACAGCTACGATGCTACCGCTGAAGCACCCTATGTCTTCAAACCTTCCACTGGCGATCTGATCACCTTCGACGATGCGCGCTCGGTGCAGGCGAAGGGCAAATATGTGCTGGATAAGCAGCTGGGCGGGTTGTTCTCATGGGAAATTGACGCCGATAACGGCGAAATTCTGAATAACATGAACAGCAGCCTGGGCAACAGCGTCGGTACGCCTTAAATCGGTTGTAGTACGTTGCCGGGGGATATCTTTTCGCCCCCGGCTTTTTACAGACGAAAGTTTTTTAACGGCGCATAGATTGTGGTGTCGTCTCGATCAAAAAGGGCTTCAGTGCCTCACTCTTTCGGGTAGGGGATCAGCATTTCATCCTGTATTTAACGCAGATCACAAAAATAACCGTTCAGATATTCATCATTCAGCAACAAACTTTTTTAGTTTTTTATCGGAGTTAAACACCAGTAACTTTCTTCAGTGCAGGCTATCGAACTAAAAATGACCGTGTAGCATAATTTTTAATGCTGCAACTGTTAAAAAAAGGTTTTTTTTATGTTTGTTTGCTGTTTCTCACAGTCTGTGTAAATCCCTACTGGTTATATTGACGACACCCCAAACAGTTGGCAATTTGGTAGCCTCAGGGGTAAGAGCGAGAGTTGTTTGAGTGAATTCCACGCGCTCAGACGCCCCCACCGGGACGCGTTCCACCCGGCTCTCTCGCGCAATTATCCCTCCCAGCCTTCGGGCACACTGCACAGGCCGCGCAATAAAAAATACAGGCTCTGGCGGTAAAACACACATCACATCACATAATGGAGCACTAGCGATGACAAGTTCCTTGGGAAAAACAGGGATTCTGAAATTCGGTATTGGGCTGATTGCGTTGACCGTTGCGGCCAGCGTGCAAGCCAAGACTCTGGTTTACTGTTCTGAAGGTTCCCCGGAAGGGTTCAACCCGCAGTTGTTTACCTCGGGTACCACTTATGACGCCAGCTCGGTGCCGATTTACAACCGTCTGGTCGAATTCAAAATCGGCACCACCGAACTGCAGCCGGGCCTGGCTGAAAAATGGGACGTTAGCGAAGACGGCAAAGTCTACACCTTCCACCTGCGTAAAGGCGTGAAGTGGCAGAGCAGCAAAGATTTCAAACCGACCCGTGACTTCAACGCCGACGACGTGGTGTTCTCCTTCGAACGCCAGTTGGACGCGAATAATGCCTATCACAAAGTCTCCGGCGGCAGCTATGAGTACTTTGAAGGCATGGACATGCCGAAACTGATCGCCAAAATCGAGAAGGTGGACGATTCCACCGTACGTTTCGTGCTGAACCGTCCGGAAGCCCCGTTTGTGGCTGACCTGGGTATGGACTTCGCATCCATTCTGTCTGCCGAATACGCCGACGCGATGATGAAAGCCGGTACTCCGGAAAAAGTTGACCTGAACCCCATCGGTACCGGTCCGTTCCAACTGCTGCAATACCAGAAAGACTCCAAAATCCTTTATAAGGCATTCGACGGTTTCTGGGGCACCAAGCCGAAGATCGACCGTTTAGTGTTCTCTATCACGCCAGACGCTTCAGTGCGTTACGCCAAGCTGCAGAAAAACGAATGTCAGGTGATGCCGTTCCCGAACCCGGCTGACATCGCCCGCATGAAGCAGGACAAAACCATCAACCTGATGGAACAACCGGGGCTGAACGTTGGCTACCTGTCGTTCAACGTTGAGAAAAAACCGCTGGATAACCTGAAGGTGCGTCAGGCGTTGACCCTGGCGGTCAACAAGCAGGCGATCATCGACGCGGTGTACCAGGGCGCAGGCCAGGCGGCTAAAAACCTGATCCCGCCAACCATGTGGGGCTATAACGACGCGGTGAAGGATTACACCTACGATCCGGTCAAGGCCAAAGAGCTGCTGAAAGAAGCGGGCATGGCAGACGGCTTCGCCATCGATCTGTGGGCTATGCCGGTACAGCGTCCGTACAACCCGAACGCGCGCCGCATGGCGGAAATGATCCAGTCTGACTGGGCGAAAATCGGCGTGAAAGCCAAAATCGTGACCTATGAGTGGGGTGAGTACCTCAAGCGCGCCAAAGCGGGCGAGCATCAGACGGTGATGATGGGCTGGACCGGCGACAACGGGGATCCGGACAACTTCTTCGCCACGCTGTTTAGCTGTGCGGCGGCGAAAGATGGTTCCAACTACTCTCGTTGGTGCTACAAGCCGTTTGAAGATCTGATCCAACCGGCACGCGCTGAATCGAACCACGACAAACGCATCGAACTGTACAAACAGGCTCAGGTAGTGATGCACGATCAGGCTCCGGCACTGATTGTCGCCCACTCCACCGTTTACGAGCCAGTGCGTAAAGAAGTGAAGGGCTATGTTGTGGATCCGCTTGGTAAGCATCACTTTGAGAATGTCTCTCTAGATTAATTCTGGCCGTTAAGCCGGCGACACACGAATGGACTTGGCAGGGGCGCAACAGGTTGCGCTTCTGCTGACCAGTCTCCGGCGTATGGCATCAGGATTGTTCAAAGTGTGTGAGCTTTAATAAGCCTGGCGGACGATGAGCTGCCGGGCACTTTATACAGAGAGTTCGGGATATGTTGCAGTTCATACTCCGACGTTTGGGGTTAGTTATCCCAACGTTTATCGGCATAACTTTGCTGACTTTTGCATTCGTCCATATGATCCCCGGTGACCCGGTGACCATCATGGCCGGGGAACGCGGGATCTCCGCAGAACGCCATGCGCAGTTGATGGCGGAAATGGGGCTGGATAAACCGCTCTATCAACAATATTTCTCTTACGTATCCAACGTGTTGCAGGGTGATTTGGGTACGTCCCTCAAAAGCCGCATCTCCGTTTGGGATGAGTTTGTTCCACGCTTCAAGGCCACGCTGGAATTAGGGTTCTGCGCGATGATTTTTGCCGTGCTGGTGGGTATCCCGGTCGGGGTGCTGGCGGCAGTCAGGCGAGGCTCAATATTCGATCACACCGCGGTGGGCATCTCGCTGACCGGCTACTCGATGCCGATTTTCTGGTGGGGCATGATGCTGATCATGCTGGTCTCGGTGCAGCTAAACCTGACGCCGGTATCGGGGCGGGTCAGCGACACGGTGTTCCTCGACGATACCTTGCCGTTAACCGGCTTTATGCTGATTGATACCCTGATTTGGGGCGAACCGGGCGACTTCGCTGATGCCGTGATGCATATGATCCTGCCAGCTATCGTACTCGGCACCATTCCGCTGGCGGTGATCGTGCGTATGACGCGCTCCTCAATGCTGGAAGTGTTGGGCGAAGATTACATCCGTACCGCGCGCGCCAAAGGCGTGAGCCGCATGCGGGTGATCGTGGTGCATGCTTTGCGCAATGCCTTGCTGCCGGTGGTAACGGTGATTGGCCTGCAGGTCGGCACCATGCTGGCCGGTGCCATCCTGACCGAAACCATCTTCTCCTGGCCGGGCCTGGGGCGCTGGCTGATGGATGCGTTGCAGCGTCGCGACTATCCGGTTGTTCAGGGCGGCGTATTGCTGGTCGCCTGTATGATTATTCTGGTTAACCTGCTGGTAGACGTGCTCTACGGCGTGGTCAACCCGCGTATTCGCCACAAGAAATAAGGGGCGCTCTAATGTCTCAAGTCACTGAGTCTGTAGTTAAAGGTGCGCCGAAGCCCATGACCCCGTTTCAGGAGTTCTGGCACTATTTCAAGCGCAATAAAGGGGCCGTTGTCGGCCTGGTCTATATCATTGTGATGTTCGTTATCGCCATCGGTGCCGGGGTGCTGGCACCGCATGCGCCGGCGGATCAGTTCCGCGACGCGCTGCTCAAACCGCCGGTCTGGCAGGAAGGCGGCAGCTGGCAATATATCCTCGGTACTGACGATGTGGGCCGTGATGTACTGTCGCGCCTGATGTACGGCGCGCGGCTGTCGCTGTTGGTCGGCTGTCTGGTGGTGGTGCTTTCGCTGATCATGGGCGTGGTGCTGGGCCTGCTGGCCGGCTATTTCGGCGGCGTGGTAGATGCAATCATCATGCGTATCGTCGACATCATGTTGGCGTTGCCGAGCCTGCTGTTAGCATTGGTGCTGGTGGCTATCTTCGGCCCCTCCATCGTCAACGCTTCGCTGGCGTTAACCTTCGTCGCCTTGCCGCACTACGTGCGACTTACGCGCGCGGCGGTCTTGGTGGAAGTGAACCGCGACTACGTCACCGCTTCACGCGTGGCGGGCGCCGGTGCGCTGCGCCAAATGTTTATCAACATCTTGCCAAACTGCCTGGCGCCGCTGATCGTCCAGGCCTCTCTTGGCTTCTCGAACGCCATTCTGGATATGGCCGCTCTCGGCTTCCTGGGCATGGGTGCGCAACCGCCAACGCCGGAGTGGGGCACCATGCTCTCCGACGTACTGCAGTTCGCTCAAAGCGCCTGGTGGGTCGTGACCTTCCCCGGCGTGGCGATTCTGCTGACGGTGCTTGCATTTAACCTGATGGGGGACGGCTTGCGTGACGCTCTCGACCCCAAACTCAAGCAGTAACAGAGGACGAGAGAGATGGCGTTATTAAATGTAGACAAGCTTTCGGTGCACTTCGGTGACGAAGGCACTCCCTTCCGCGCGGTAGACCGCATCAGTTACAGCGTGGAGCAGGGCCAGGTGGTGGGCATTGTCGGCGAATCCGGCTCCGGCAAGTCCGTCAGCTCGCTGGCGATTATGGGGCTGATCGACTTCCCCGGTAAGGTGATGGCCGAAAAACTGGAGTTTAACGGCCAGGATCTGCGCAAAATTTCCGAAAAAGAGCGTCGCCAACTGGTGGGCTCGGAAGTGGCGATGATTTTCCAGGATCCGATGACCAGCCTTAACCCGTGCTACACCGTCGGCTTCCAGATCATGGAAGCGTTGAAGGTGCATCAGGGCGGCAACCGCCGCACTCGTCGGCAACGGGCTGTTGATTTGCTGACCCAGGTAGGTATCCCCGACCCGGCTTCGCGTCTCGACGTGTATCCGCACCAGCTTTCGGGTGGGATGAGCCAGCGCGTGATGATCGCCATGGCGATCGCCTGCCGACCAAAGCTGCTGATTGCCGATGAACCGACCACCGCGCTCGACGTGACCATTCAGGCGCAAATCATCGAACTGCTGCTGGAATTGCAGCAGCGTGAAAATATGGCCCTGTTGCTGATCACTCACGATCTGGCGCTGGTGTCCGAGGCGGCGCATCACATCATCGTGATGTATGCCGGGCAGGTGGTGGAGTCCGGTAAGGCATCGGAAATCTTCCGCGCACCGCGTCACCCTTATACTCAGGCGCTGCTGCGCGCGTTGCCGGAATTCGCCGCCGATAAAGCGCGCCTGGCTTCGCTGCCTGGCGTGGTACCGGGCAAATATGACCGCCCAAGCGGCTGTTTGCTCAATCCACGCTGCCCGTACGCCAATGAGCGTTGCCGTACTGAAGAGCCGGAACTGCGCAGCATTCCCGGCCGTCAGGTTAAATGTCACACACCGCTGGATGATGCGGGGAGGCCGACCGTATGAGCCAGAACCAACCCTTATTGCAGGCGATTGACCTGAAGAAACACTACCCGGTCAAGAAGGGGCTATTTGCCCCGGAGCGGCTGGTCAAAGCGCTGGATGGCGTTTCCTTTACGCTTGAGCGTGGCAAAACGCTGGCGGTGGTGGGCGAATCCGGCTGCGGTAAATCGACGCTGGGTCGCCTGCTGACGATGATTGAAGTTCCGACCGGCGGTGAGCTGTACTATCAGGGGCAGGATTTGCTGAAGCCGGATGTCACGGCCGAGAAGCTGCGACGCCAGAAGATCCAGATCGTGTTCCAGAATCCTTATGGATCGCTCAACCCACGCAAGAAGGTCGGGCAGATCCTTGAGGAGCCGTTGCAGATCAATACCGCGTTAAGCAGCGCAGAACGTCGTGAGAAAGCGCTGGAGATGATGGCCAAGGTCGGACTGAAAACCGAGCATTACGATCGTTATCCCCATATGTTCTCCGGCGGGCAGCGGCAGCGTATCGCTATTGCACGCGGGTTGATGCTTAACCCGGACGTGGTGATTGCCGATGAGCCCGTTTCCGCGCTGGACGTGTCCGTGCGGGCGCAGGTGTTGAACCTGATGATGGATTTGCAGCAGGATCTGGGGCTGTCTTACGTGTTTATCTCCCATGATTTGTCGGTGGTGGAGCACATTGCCGACGAAGTGATGGTGATGTATCTCGGCCGCTGCGTGGAGAAGGGCAGTAAAGACGCCATCTTCAACAACCCGCGTCATCCGTATACCCAGGCGTTGCTGTCCGCGACACCGCGCCTGAATCCGGATATGCGTCGCGAGCGCATCAAGCTGACCGGCGAACTGCCCAGCCCGATGAACCCGCCGCCAGGTTGTGCATTCAATGCTCGCTGCCGCCGTGCTTTCGGGCCTTGTACCCAATTGCAACCCCAGTTAAAGCAATACGGCGAGCAGATGGTGGCCTGCTTTGCGGTCGATCAGGATGAAAATTCTGCGGCATAACTTTGTTATCCATGACAATTAACTAAAAATGCCGGTTTTTACGCCGGCATTTTTTTTGCTTTTAATTATGATCGTATTAATTAGTTTATTGAGTGGATCTTTTATTTGTATTAATGGCGCTTATTTTTCTTAGCGAAATCCTGACGAAATAAGCTGAATTAGGAATCTTCGCAAACCACTGATAATTAATCTCTTGGCTTTTTCTATCCGGATTATTACGCCGATTGGAATGGAATGCCCAAAGCCAATGTTAAGGATTAAGGTTCCGCCGCAGCTTGATGGCTGCAAAAAAAAGCACGCCTGAAGGCGTGCCCAGATGGCTGATAAAGTCCTTTGCAATTAAAAGTTCTGATTTAGCGACTAATAAAAACAAAGGATTATGTTTTCTGATTTACCCCAAACATCCGAAAACCACGTTTTTCGGGTGTTTGTCATCAGACTAAGCACGCCCGAAGGCGTGCCCCTGAGTCATCAGGTAATGCAATTACTGGGGATAAGGTACCCAATCGCCGCCGTTTAGCCGGATGTAAGGCTTGCCCTGGTATTGCATCACGATGGCGTTGTCATTCTCGGAAATGACCGCCGTCTGCGGCAGGTTCTGCGTCAGCGCCTGCCAGTCTACGCTCGGTGCGGTGAAGGCCTTGCCGTCTACCAAACGAGAAACCAGCTCGGAAAGCGCCAGGTAGCTGCTTGGCGTTTTGACCTGCAGCGGGCTGCCCTGATGCGGCGCTTTCATACCAACCAGTTTGATACCTACCGGCGTATGGGTAATGTTCGGGCTTGGGATATCGCGCAGGCCGGACATCTGCATTTTGTCTCCCACCAGTGCCGCGCCGTGTTCCGGCACGATCACCACCATCACCTTGCGGCCAGACTTCTCCAATTGATCCAGGAAGGTGTTCAACTGGTCGAACAATTTCTGCGCCCGGGGTTGATAGTCCGCGCTCTTGTTCGAACCGACGAAACGGTTACCGTCATGCAGTGGAATGATATTGAAGAAGGTGGCGCTGCGGGCATCACCGGCTTTCTGCTGCTGATCCAGCCAGCGGGTGAGCAGTTCCAAATCGTTGTATATCGGTTCGCCATCGAACGAGGCCAGCTCATTGCCGATCCCGGCCTGAGACATCAGCGGTGCCTGCATATCACCCTGTTCGCGCAGCTCTTTCAGGAAGTTGCCGAACACGCCGGAGTGATCCAGCATCAGCTGCTCTTTGAAGCCCAGCTTGGCAAGATTATCAAACAGATAGCATTGCTGATTGACCGGCTGATACAAATCGTGATGCGAAGGCTGACCACAGCTGGCGCGTAACAACCTGATTGCCGCCGGGCCGCTGTAGGCGGTGGCCGAATTGAAGTTGTCGAACATAATGTCCATCTTCGACCACAGCGGATGGTTTTCCAGTTTTACCGCGTCCATGTCGGCCCAGGCCAACGAACAGATATTGATCACCAGCAGGTCAAACGGCTGAGCATCGGCAGGCAGGCTGGCCGGGAAGGCGGTTGCGCGGGTTTTTTCCTTGTCGTAGAACTGATTCAGATAGGCCGTCAGGTTGGCGCTGGTTGGTGGCGCACTGTCCGCCGGTGCGCTGTCGCCCCCGGCAGCCGGCGGCGTCGTTGCCGGGGTGCTACTGGTAGAAGCGTTGGTACTGGCCGGTAACAGGGAGACGGCCGGCCCGGCAATGTTGACCAGGTTCAACCACACCAGTGCGGCAACGGTGAATACGGTAACCCGTACCCATTGGGCCAGGAACAGGTAGGCAATCAGCATCACGAAGGCCGCGCCGATCATCTGCCAATTGATAAAGCGATTTATCAGCTCCAGCAGATACTGGGCGCTAAAGCCGGTCAATTGCGAGCCCTGGCTCATGATGCTGTTGATGCCGGGCAACCAGGTGTCGTGATAGAACAATGCAATCCCAATCGGGATCGCCACGTAATGACGCCAGCGGTGCAGACGCATCGCCGGTATCGGCATCAACAGAAATGCCATGAACACCAGGTTGGGCAAGGCGTGGAAGTTCAGGTAACCGAACCACAGCAGGGCAAATTTGGCCAGGAAGTAGTAGTTCCAGCCACCCAGCCCACGCCAGTAGCGCCACAGGGAGTTGTCGGATTGCGGGTTGTTTGTTGGCTTCATGGCTGTTTCTTACGCTTAATCTGAGATGAAGAACCTTCGCGCACCCATAATCCGATGGATTTTAAATAGCGCGGTGATAACAACAGGTTTTGCCAGTACTGACGCCAGTGCGGGAAACGCCGATGAAAGGCATAACCCAGCGGGATGAAAATAATGGCGCACAGAATAATCAGTTGCACAATGTCGTTAAGATTCAACATGCTTATTCTCCTGCGCACCGGTAGTCAGCGTGAAAGCCACCGGTTGACGGCGCTCCTGCGGGCGGTCTGCCTCGGCGGCGGCCTGGCGCGGTGTGGCCTGTGCGGTCGCTGCAGGCAACGGAATATTGGCGTTGTGCGCCAGCCGTTTAATTTCAGAAATAATATCTACGTCCTGGTGCCACACCACCCGGTTACTGAAGGCTTCATCTACCGGCAGACGAAAAATAAACTTCAGAGCGGTATCCAAATCGTTAATCCGGCAGGTGGAGAGAAACAGGACCAGTCGGCCTTGCACCACGGTCATTACGTCGCCGAAGCGCCGTAGAAAACACAGGGTCATCGCCTGTTCGGCGCGCAACCCGGGCACCGGGCGCAGCGCTACCATCACACCTTTACCGTCTTCCGGCAGCAGCGTGTTGCCCATCAGCGAAATCACCGCCTGACTAAAATCGTCCGGCCGCATATAACCTTTCAGTTGCAGCGGGCGCAGCCCGGCCAGCAGGGCATCAATATCTGCCGGAACGTGGCGCGAGAAGCGTTGCCCCTGGATACCCTCAAGCATGGTCAAAAAGCGCGATAACGGTGCTACGTGCGGCACAATCAGATTGGCGCCGCAGGCCAACAGCAAGCGTTCGTCACTGTAACGCAGGCTGGCGCTCATCTCGCGTACCACGATTTTCAGTCCGTTGCCGCGCTGACGGCGCAGGCTGTGGATTTGATGTGCCAGCGCATCAATTTCATCACTTTGGTACAGGGCGAAGATCAACGTAGCCGAAAGCGTCAACATGCCGTGCTGCGCCAGTTGCGCATTGGTTTGCAGCAGTTGCCAGTTGGCCGATAGCGGCGGCGCGCCTTCAAGAATGCTCTGCTGGGCCAGGTAGCGCCCTTCATCGCTGCGGATGGAGGTCGGAGAAGGTTTATTGCTGTCGTCGTCACCCTGCCAGCCGTGTTCGCCGGCATACAGCGTCAGCAATTGGTTGGCGTTGATGCCGTTTTCGGTGCTCCACCAGTTAACCAGATACTGTGCGCTGTCCTGCTGCCACTGCAGGCTGGCCAGCCCATTAAGGATGCGGTGTTGAGTGCTGAGTTGCCCTTTGAGTTTATTTACGCCGCCGCCGTGGCTGAGGATCAGCAGCGTGCAGCCTTGTCGGCGCAGCCAGGCGCCGGTGGCGCGGGTCCAGTCACCCAACTCTTCGCGGGTGAAGGTCTGCCATAAGCTGGCATGGGCCAACAGAATCAATAGGCGATTTTGCGGTTTTAGGGCGCGCATCAGGTCGTCGCTAAAGTGCATCAGCGCCGCTTTTTTCTCGGGTAGCTGGTACAGCGGGATTTTTTTCAATGCGGGGGAGACAAGTTCCGCCAGCAACCCGTCAGGTTTTTCTCCGCTGCATATCAACGCGACCTGGCTGGTTGCAGCCTGAGCAGCCAAGGTTTGCTGGCAGAGCAGGTTGGCATCGGTTTGACGGTCGACATTCACCCAATACAGCCCCGGGGCTTGCATGACAGACAGTTCTTCCCAAATCTGCCGAACACCTAATGAGAAAGATTGCGCCATAGGATATTTTTCTACTTTCGTTGAAAGTGTCGTCGCGGCCAACTGAGTATAGCTATTCGGCCATCCTGTCATTGGGAACAATAATAAAAAAATTAAAACCAGCCATGTACTAATATTTGTTGAGAATCATCTTATTGGCCATGTCTTTTTTTTAGCGTTGCTATAGTAATTAACATTAGCCTATTTTTTTGAGGCGGCAGAATGAATGATCAATTAACGCGCTTTCACGCAGTGGTGCCATCGGAAACTCAGGACGATTTGCTGGCGCTTAGTCAGGCATTTTCGCTGCCAAAATTAAGCTATGTCGATATCGCACGTCAGGAGCGGTTAACGCAAATGATGGCCAACTGGCCGCTGCTGGCCGAATTAGCGCAGACCACGGGGAGCCGTTAGTTTATGCCAGTGATTGCTCTGCAGGGGTTGCGAGGCGGGATGGGGGCGACGTCGGTCACCGCGGCGCTCGCGTGGGCATTACAGCAACTGGGCGAGTCGGTATTGGCGATTGATTTTGCGCCGGATAACCTGCTGCGTCTGCATTTTAATATGCCATTCGAGCTGGCACGGGGTTGGGCCCGGGCCGAGCAGGACGGCGGCGATTGGCAACAGGGCGCGATGTGCTATTGTGAAAACCTCGACTTTCTCCCCTTTGGCCAGCTCACCCTGGCGGAACGGGTGAATGTACAGCAATCTTGTCTGCAGCAGCCCGCCCGCTGGCAGGACAATCTGGCGCAGCTAAACGCCGCGGCGCAGTACAACTGGATCCTGTTGGATCTGCCGGCGGATGATGAAGCACTGGCTCAGCCGGCGCTGGCGGTGGCAGATTGCGTCTTTACCCTGATTGCTCCGGACGCAAACTGCCAGGTGCGGCTGCATCAGCAAGCGCTTCCGGCAGGCTGCCGTTTCCTGATTAACCACTATTTCGCCGCCAGCCGACTCCAGCAGGATTTACACCAACTGTGGCTGCAAACGCTGGGGGGATTGTTGCCGGTGGTTATCCACCGCGATGAGGCGATGGCCGAAGCCCTGGCGGTGAAACAGCCTTTGGGGGAATATCGGCCGGAAAGCCTGGCTGCGGATGAAGTGCTGACGCTGGCTAACTGGTGTCTGATTAACCTGAAGGGGACGCCGACATGAGCCGGGTGATGAACCTGCTGCTGGTGCCGCCGGTCCATCAGGCGGTGCAGACGCGTTACCGTACCTACCGACGGCATGGTTCGTCGGCGTTTACCGCCTTTTTCACCACGCTGCTGGTGGCACTGGGCTGGATTTTCCTGCGTTTCGAATCCCCCGGCTGGCAACGGTTGCGGGCTGCGCGCAGCTATTGGTTCCCCCATCTATCCTCCAGCCGTCCGCGGCCGGCGGACGCGCTGCGCTATCTGGTGCAAGGGTTGTGGCTGCTGGTGTTCCGCACCGATCGTGCACCTGTAACCCATCATCGTTTCGCCGGCTGGCGGCGGTTGCAATTGCGCTACGCCCAGTGGCTGCAAACCCTGCCACAGCGGCTGGAAAATGCCGGGCTGGAGCAGCGTTCGGTTGAGCGCCTTGGCCGGATGAGCCAGCGCATGCGCCGTCTGCTGTTTATTATTGTCGGCGTATTGGCGGCAATCCTCGCCATACTCTGTATTTCTCAACCGTTCGATCTGCCGGCGCAGTTTGTGTTTGTGGTGCTGCTGTGGGCCATTGCCATGGTGGTGCGCCGGGTACCGGGCCGTCTGCCGGGACTGATGCTGATCGTGCTGTCGCTGACCGTTTCCTGCCGCTACCTGTGGTGGCGCTATACCGCCACCTTGAACTGGGACGATCCGCTCAGCCTGACCTGCGGCCTGCTGCTGCTGATAGCGGAAACCTATGCCTGGGTGGTGCTGGTGTTGGGGTATTTCCAGACCGTCTGGCCTCTGAATCGCCAGCCGGTGCCGATGCCTGCCGACAGCGCAACCTGGCCAACGATCGATTTGCTGGTGCCGACCTACAACGAAGATCTGGGGGTGGTGAAGCCGACCATCTACGCCGCGCTGGGCATCGACTGGCCGAAAGAGAAGGTCAGTATTTACATCCTCGATGACGGTAACCGGCCAGAATTCAAAGCGTTCGCCGAAGAGGTGGGGGTTAAGTATATCGCCCGGCCGACTCATGAGCATGCCAAGGCCGGTAACATCAACAACGCGCTGAAACAGGCCACCGGCGAGTTTGTCGCGATTTTTGACTGTGACCACGTACCCACGCGCTCGTTCCTGCAACTGACCATGGGTTGGTTCTTCAAAGACAAAAAGCTGGCGATGCTGCAGACCCCGCATCACTTCTTCTCGCCGGATCCTTTTGAGCGCAACCTGGGGCGTTTTCGTCAGACGCCGAACGAAGGAACGCTGTTCTATGGCCTGGTGCAGGACGGCAACGACATGTGGGACGCGACCTTCTTCTGCGGCTCCTGCGCCATTCTGCGTCGCAGTGCGCTGGATGAAATCGGCGGTATCGCGGTGGAAACCGTCACCGAAGATGCCCATACCTCATTGCGTTTGCATCGCCGTGGACACACCTCAGCGTATATCCGTATCCCCCAGGCCGCCGGGCTGGCGACCGAGAGCCTGTCGGCGCACATTGGCCAGCGTATTCGCTGGGCACGCGGCATGGTGCAAATCTTCCGGCTGGATAACCCGCTGTTAGGCAAGGGGCTGAAGTTGGCGCAGCGGTTATGTTATGCCAACGCCATGCTGCACTTCTTGTCCGGTATTCCACGGTTGATCTTCCTGACCGCACCCTTGGCCTTTCTGTTGCTGCATGCCTACATCATTTTCGCCCCGGCGCTGGCGATCGCGCTGTATGTGTTGCCGCATATGATCCACGCCAGTCTGACCAACTCGCGTATTCAGGGGAAATACCGGCACTCTTTCTGGAGTGAGATCTACGAAACGGTATTGGCCTGGTATATCGCCCGGCCAACGACGGTGGCGCTGTTCAATCCGCACAAGGGCAAATTCAACGTCACCGCCAAAGGCGGGTTGGTGGAAGAAGAGCACGTCGACTGGGTGATCACCCGGCCCTATATGTTCCTGGTGATCCTGAATCTGGCCGGGCTGTTCTTCGGCGTTTGGCGGCTGGGTTACGGCCCGGCCGATGAAGTCATGACGGTGATCATCAGCCTGGTGTGGGTGCTGTACAACATGACCATTCTCGGTGGGGCGGTGGCGGTAGCGGTAGAGGCCAAACAGGTGCGTCAGGCGCACCGGGTAGAGATCGCGATGCCGGCCGCAATCGCTCGTGCCGACGGCCATCTGTTCCCTTGTACGCTGCGCGATTATTCCGATGGAGGGGTGGGCATTGAGATGCGCGTAGCGGATGCGCTGAAAGATGGCGACAAGGTGTCGCTGCTGCTCAAACGCGGGCAGCAGGAATACAGCTTTCCGTGTGTGGTGACCCGAGCCTTCGGCAGCAAGGTGGGGATCCGTATGGTTTCCATGACCACCCGCGAACACATTGATTTTATTCAGTGCACCTTTGCCCGCGCCGATACCTGGGCGTTGTGGCAGGACGGGTTCCCTGAAGATAAACCGATCGAAAGCCTGCGCGACGTTCTGGCGCTGGGCTTCCGGGGTTACGTACGTATGGCGGATTATGCACCGCCGATGGTGCGCCGCCTGCTGGTCGGGTTCACGACGCTGATTGCGTGGGGAGTGTCATTTATCCCACACGGCGTTGGCAGAGCCCCGGCCTTCAGCCAAAAAGAGACAGTGGTATAGGCAAACCGCCCGCTCACTCGCCTGGCCCCCAGGCTATAACATTGATGATGATACGATGACGAGAAAAATAACCTGGTTTACCGCCCTGGCCTTAGGCATCAGCACCCTGTCTCAGGCTGAAACCGCCACCGCGCCGACCGGACAGCCGCCGGTGACGATACCCGCCGATGCGTCGGTCACCACCCCTATGGGATCGGCCGCGCCGGTGGATCCGAATGCGCCGGTTCGTGATGTGCAGTTGCCGTTCGCCACTATTGCTCCGCCGCCGGGGACCTTTACCCTGCGCGGTACCCGGCCGGATGGCCAGGTTGAATTCGGCGTGCGCAGCGATGAGGTGGTGTCGCAGGCGATGCTTGATCTGGAGTTTACGCCGTCACCGTCGCTGATCCCGGTGGAATCGCACGTCAAGGTGTACCTTAATGATGAGTTGATGGGGGTGACGACCCTTGCCAAAGAGCAGCTCGGTAAACCAAATCGCATCCAAATGGCGATAGATCCTCGCTATATCACCGATTTTAACCGCGTACGGCTGGTGTTCGTTGGCCATTACCAAAACATTTGCGAAAACCCGGCCAGCACGACCTTGTGGTTGGAAGTCAGTAAATCCAGCTCGTTGAACCTGCGCTTCCAGACCTTGCCGGTGAAGAACGAACTGTCGCATTTCCCGGAGCCGTTTTTCGACAGCCGCGACAACCGCCCACTGATCTTGCCGATGGTGTTTGCCGGCCAGCCGGATATCACTCAGCAGCGCGCGGCAGGCATTTTGGCTTCGTGGTTCGGCAGCAAAGCACAGTGGCGCGGTCAGTCGTTCCCGACGCTATACAACAAGCTGCCGGAACAGCACGCCATCGTCTTCGCCACCAACAAGCAGCGTCCGGATTTCCTGCGGGATTATCCGGCGGTCAACGGGCCGACGGTGGAGATGATAAGCCATCCGGATAACCCGTACATCAAACTGCTGCTGGTGCAGGGGCGCGATGACAACGATTTGATCACCGCGGTGAAAGGTATCGCGCAGGGCAATATTCTGTTCCGTGGCCAAAACGTCACGGTGGACAAGGTCGAACAGCTGGCTCCGCGTCAGCCCTATGATGCGCCTAACTGGGTGCGCACCGATCGGCCGATGACCTTCGCCGAGCTGCAGCAGTACGCTGAGCAATTGCAAACCAGCGGTATCGAGCCGGGCCCCATTTCGTTGACCATGAATTTGCCGCCGGACCTGTTCCTGATCCGCAGTACCGGCATCGATATGCACTTGAAATACCGCTATACCGCCCCGCGCATTCAGGACGGTTCACGGCTGAGCGTCAGCCTGAACAACCAGTTCGTGCAGGCTTACTCGCTGGTGCCGGAGCATGAGCAGGGTACTCAGTTGCTGCGCTTGCCACTGACCCAGGGGCTGATCGATTCGGACAAGAACGTCAATATTCCGGCGCTGCGTCTGGGGGCGACCAACCAACTGCGTTTCGACTTTGACTACACCACGCTGTTGGCCAGCGGCGCGGAAGGGCGTTGCGAAACCTATTCCTTCACCGCTAACCATGCGGTGATCGACGGCGCATCGACCATTGATTTCTCCGGTTACCGTCACTTTATGGCGATGCCGGACCTGCGGGCCTTTGCCAATGCCGGTTTCCCTTTCAGCCGCCTGGCCGATTTGTCGCAAACGCTGGTGTTGGTGAACAAGCAGCCGCAACCGGCGCAGGTCAGCGCTTTGCTGAACGCGATGGGCATCATTGGCGCGCAAACCGGTTACCCGGCGTTGGCGATGACGCTGAGTGACGACTGGTCGCAGGCCAAGGATCGGGATGCCGATATTTTGATGATCGGCACTATTCCCCCGGAGCTGAAGGACGATAAAAAGATCAGCCTGCTGGTGGACGCCACCCAGAGCTGGGTCAAACAACCGACGCGGCAGTTGCCGCTGCCGACCATGGACGTGCTGGCAGAAGACACCAAGCCGGACAGCAAAACCACCATCAGTTCTGAAGGGGCGATGGCTGCAATTATCGGCGTGCAGTCGCCGTTTAACGCTCAGCGCAGCATTGTGGCATTGCTGGCGGACAGCGCGCGGGGTTACGACCTGTTGAACACGGCGCAGCTGGACAGCGGCAAGCGTGCCGCGGTGTTTGGCTCGGTTGCGGTGATCCGTGAATCAGGCGTGAACAGTCTGCGAGTGGGCGACGTTTATTATGTTGGCCATCTGCCATGGTGGGAGCGTATCTGGCACGCGCTGTCGACCCATCCGGTGTGGCTGGCGGTGATCGCCGTGGTGGTCGTGGTGGTGCTGGCGCTGATGTTATGGCGTGGCCTGAAGGCCTTCAGCCGCCGTCGCCTGTCACCTGAAGACCGGGACTGATTGCCATGCCTGCGAGGTTGAAGCGTCTGACCATCGGCATGCTGCTGCTGTGCGCATTCAGCGCGGCTGCAGCCTGTGAATGGCCGGCCTGGCAACAGTACAAACAGTTTTATATCAGTGAGCAGGGGCGAGTGATCGATCCGAGCAGTCCTAACCGAATCACCACCTCGGAAGGCCAGAGTTACGGACTGTTCTTCGCGCTGGTGGCAAACGATCGGCCTGCTTTCGATCAATTGCTGACATGGACGGAAAACAATCTGGCCGCGGGCGATCTCAGTGCGCATTTGCCCGCCTGGTTGTGGGGCGAAAACGAACAAAAACAGTGGACGGTGCTGGACAGCAATTCGGCATCCGATGCCGACCTGTGGATTGCCTACAATTTGCTGGAAGCCGGTCGGTTGTGGAAAAGTCGCCGTTATCAAACCCTTGGCACCCTGTTGTTGCAACGTATCGCTCGTGAAGAAGTGGCGGATATCCCGGGGCTGGGGTTGATGCTGTTACCGGGCAAAGTCGGCTTCGTGGCGGAAGATCGCTGGCGCCTCAATCCGAGCTATTTACCCCCGCAACTGCTGGCACGTTTTGCCGTGCTGAATGGCCCATGGCGGAAGATGCAGCAAACCAACCAGCGGTTGTGGTTGGAAACCGCGCCGCACGGCTTTTCGCCGGACTGGGTGGTGTGGCAGGTCGGCAAAGGCTGGCAGCCGGATACCGTCAAACCGAATATCGGCAGTTATGACGCCATCCGGGTTTATTTGTGGGCCGGCATGCTGGCGGACGACGATGAACATAAGGCGGCGTTGCTCAAGCAACTGCAACCTATGGCGCAGCTAACGGCTCAGCAAGGCGTGCCGCCGGAGAAAACCGACACTGCCAGCGGTAAAACCCACGGCGATGGTCCGGTGGGTTTCTCGGCGTCGATGTTGCCGATGTTGGCGCACGAGCCAGAGGCCTTGCAGGTGCAGCGCCAACGTATCAAACAAAACCCGCCTGGCGATCGGGCCTATTTCAGCGCCTCGTTGGCGCTGTTTGGTCAGGGATGGGATCAACAACGTTATCGTTTTAATCGGCAGGGTGAACTTCAACCCTCCTGGGGCGGCCAATGCGTAACTTCCGAATAAACTGGCTGGGCCTGGTGCCTTTAAGCCTGGCGATGCTGCCACAGGCGCAAGGAGCAGAAACCGTTGCGCCGGAACAATGGCTGCTGGAGCAGGTGCGGGTTGGAGAGGCCGGCAACAAAGATGAGTTGGTTCGCCAGTCGCTCTACCGGCTTGAACTGATGGATCCGAATAACCCGGAGGTGATTTCCGCGCGTATGCGTTTGGCATTGCGACAGGGCAATTTGGCATTGGCACAGCAGCAGTTGGATAAGCTGAAACAGATTGCGCCGCAGTCAACTAGCTATCGGCAGGCGGAAATGAACATGCTGCTTACCCAGCCGGAAACCCGCCAAAAGCTGCAGCAGGCGCGGCTGATGGCGACCGCCGGGCGTTTGCCGGAGGCGAAAGCGCAGTATGACGAGCTGTTCCACGGCGATCCGCCGACGTTGGAGTTGGCGGTGGAATACTGGCGTTTGGTCGCGCGGTTGCCGGGGCAGGAAGCCGCGGCGCTGAAACAGTTGCAGACGCTGGATCAGCAATATTCCGGCAACGTGCCGCTGCGCATGTCGCTGGCGCGGATGCTATTTAGCCAGGACCGCGACGCCCAGGCCTATGATCTTTTGCAGAAAGTAGCTGCCGATCCTGCCGGACGCGGAGATGCCGCCGATCTGTGGCTGGAGAAAGTCAAAGCGATGCCGGTCAGTCCGCAGAGCGTTGCTGCCCTTAACCGTTTTCTTGGCGTTTTTGAAACCGGCGATCAGGCGGTCAGCGCCCGACAAGAACTGGCCCGGCAGCAGGCGCTGCTGTCGGATCCTGCCTACCAGGCGCGGGTGCGCGGGCTGGCGCAGGTGGACAAGGGCGGCAGTCGTGCCGCCATTCCAGAGTTGAAAAAAGCGTTGGCGGCTTCACCCAACGACGCCGACGTGCTGGGCGCGCTTGGGCAAGCCTATTCCCGCGTCGGTAATCGTCCACAGGCGCTGAGCCTGTTTCGTCAGGCCCTGCAGGCCGATAAAAGCGGCTACGGCAGCAGTAAATGGCAGAGCCTGATCAAGAGCAACAGTTACTGGCTGGCGGTGGATGAAGGTGACAAGGCGCTGAAAGCCGGTAATTTGGCGCTGGCACAGCAAAAATACCAACAGGCGCGACAGATAGACAACGGTGACAGCAGTGCGGTAATTGGCTTGGGCGACGTTGCGGTGGCGCGTAAAGATGATGCTGCCGCCGAACGTTTCTACCAGCAGGCGCTGCGGTTGGATCCCGGCAGCGGCAGCGCGGTACGCGGTCTGGTGAATATTTATCAGCGGCAGTCGCCGGAAAAGGCGCTGGCCTATCTCAACAGCCTGCCACGCGGCCAGCAAAACAAGCTGCGCAGCACGCTGGAAGGTTTGCAGCTCTATATGCTCAAGCAGCAGGCCGACCAGCTCGTACAGCAAAAGCAGTGGCATCAGGCGGCGGAGAAATTCCGTCGTGCTCAGCAGATGGATCCTGATGACGTCTGGCTGACTTACCACTATGCGCAGACGCTGCGTCAGGCCGGGCAGCCGGAACAGGCAGATGCTCTGTTCAGTCGTCTGGCGCAAAAACAGCGTGCGAATCCGCAGTTGGCATACGCCTATGCGCTGTATCTCTCCGGCAGCGATCGTGATACTCAGGCGTTGGCACAGCTGAATACCCTGCCCGCCGCGCAGTGGAACGACAATATGCGCGAACTGGCGCAGCGCTTGAAGATGCAGGCGACGCTGGAACATGCCGATCGGTTACGTACTGCGGGCGATGAGCCGGGGGCGGTGGCTTATCTGCGCCGCCAGCCGGCGGATACCCGCATTGATCTCCAGTTGGCCGACTGGGCGCTGGCGCGCGGTGAATATGACGCCGCACTGGCTGACTATCAGCGCGTACGGACGCGTGAGCCGAACAACCCGGATGCCAGGTTGGGTGAAATAGAAGCCTATGTAGCGCAGGGCAAGCTGAGTGAAGCACGCCAGCGGCTGCAAACCGCCGCGCCGGACCCGAGCGAATCAGACAACAGCGGGCGGCGGGTGGCTAACGCCTGGTATGCCGTTGGCGAGCCGCAAAAAGCGACCGAGATTTTTACCCGGCTGAAAACGACGGCGCAGCTAGCGCCACCCAGCCAGGCGAAGGCGCTGATTTACCGCGACGCGGCACGGCTCGAACGTGATCAACAGCAGCCGGTGCTGGCCCAGCAGGATTATAAACAGGCGATGGTCGCCAGCGGTATTGCCCCGAGTGTGCCGCAGGATAACGACAGTTACACTTACCTGACGCGCAACAATCCGACAGATGACTGGCTTAAACGGGGCATTCGTTCGGACGCGGCGGATCTGTACCGCCAGCAAGACGTGAATGTCACCCTCGACCATGATTATTGGAGCTCCAGCGGCACGGGTGGCATCTCCGATTACAAAGCGCATGACACCATGTTACAGGTCGATATGCCGTGGTATGACGGGCGGGCGTTTTTCCGTTCCGATACCGTACAGTTGGATGCCGGCAGCTTCTCCACCGACGGCAGCGGCAAATATTACGAAACCTTCGGTACCTGCAATACTCAGGGGTGCAGCGGCGATGAGCGTCAGAAAACCACCGGCACCAGCGTGGCCGTGGGGTGGAAAAACGATCGCTGGGCGGGGGATATCGGCACCACACCAATGGGCTTTGAGGTGGTTGACTGGGTCGGTGGACTGGCCTACAGCAATGACTGGAACCACATTGGTTGGACGTTGGCGGCCTCGCGACGTCCCATTTCCAGCTCATTGCTGGCGTTCGGCGGCACCAAGGACCCAAATACCGGTACCACCTGGGGCGGCGTGCGCGCGACTGGGGTCAGCCTTAGCGCCAGTTACGACCGCGGCGAAGCGCACGGTGTCTGGGCCGACCTCAGCGCACATCAGTTAACCGGCAAAAACGTTGAAGACAATCAGCGTGAGCGCTTTATGGCCGGCTATTACTATAAGTTGATCAACGAAGATAATCGCCGTGTCACCGTCGGGCTGAACACCATGCTGTGGCACTACCAGAAGGATTTGAGCGGTTATTCTCTCGGTCAGGGGGGCTATTACAGCCCGCAGCAATATATGTCGCTGGCGATACCGGTAAACTATCGCCAACGTACTGATAATTGGTCCTGGGAGCTGGGCGGTTCGGTGTCGTTGTCCCATTCGAAAACCAACAGCCAGCGGCGTTACCCGCTGCAGGGGCTGATCCCGGATTCGCTGCCGGACAAGTTTGCCGTCGAGGATGGCAGCTCTTCTTCCGGCGTCGGCTATACCCTGCGGGCGATTGTCGAACGGCGTCTCAGTTCGCACTGGACACTCGGTGCCGGCATCGACATCCAGCAGGCAAAAGACTATACCCCGAGCCACGCTTTGATTTATCTGCGCTATTCGCTGGCCGGTTGGCAGGGTGACCTGGATTTACCGCCGCAACCGCTGACGCCTTACGCCGACTTCAAGTAACCCCGCTAAGGGAGATTCGGAGTGTCGGCACAGAGGAGTTTTGCTACCCTGTGTACAGGCTGTGTCCCACAATTGGCTGTGGCGCGCAGCCTTTCATTAGGAAAAGACTGAAACCCTCGTTTTTCTTGGTTTTGCCCTGGGCATGAAGAGATAAAAACAGTCAACAATCGAGTATACTCAGACCGGTTCAAGGGATGGGTATTATTCATCCCTTTTTTATTTCAGCCCGAATTAGCGGAGAGCAGGTTTGCGGGTCAGGCGCTCATTAACGATTAAACAGATGGCAACGGTGTCCGGTGTGGCGCTGGTGACGATCTGTATCTTTATCGTGATCCAGTTATTCCATTTTGTGCAGCAGCGCAGGGATGACTATGCCCAGCAACTGGAAAATATCGCTCATTCGGTACGCCAGCCGCTGGCGGAAGCCGTGCTGCGTATGGACGTGCCGGAAACGAAGAAGGTGCTGAATACGCTGCTGCCGGTAGGCATCCTGACGCGCGCGGATATCGTGCTGCCGAACGAATTTCAGGCACTGCACGCCAACTTCCCGCCGGAACGTCCGGTACCGACAATGATCGCCCGCCTGTTCGAGTTGCCGATCCAGATTTCCGTTCCCCTCTATTCGCTGGAACGCGTGCCGGCCAACCCGCAGCCATTGGCTTATCTGGTGTTGCAGGCCGATTCGTTCCGCATGTATCAATTTATTCTCAGCATGCTGTCGACCATGTTGTCGACCTATTTGCTGCTGGCCTTGATTTTGTCGGTCGCCATTAGCTGGTGTATGAACCGGCTGATGGTGCATCCGCTACGCGCGATGGCCAAAGAGCTGGAAAACATTTCCCAGGAAGAGGCGCCTTATCATCAACTGATGTTGCCGGCGCTGCACCAGGACGATGAGCTGGGCTTGCTGGTGCGCAACTACAACCGCAATCAGCAGCGGCTGGCCAAAGCCTATGCCGAACTGAGCCGCATGAGCACTCGCCATCCGGTCACTGAGTTGCCAAATCAGGCGCTGTTCACCGCGCTGTTGGAACAGCACATTGCTTCCAGCCTGCGGCCCGAGCGTTTCAATCTGCTGGTAGTCGGCATTGAAACGTTGCACGAAGCCTCTGGCGTACTTAATCCGACGATGCGTGAAGCGCTGTTGTTGACGCTGGCGAAGAAATTACGTGAATGCATTGATGAAAACGGCGTGCTGGCGCAGTTAAGCAATACCGAATTCGCCATTCTGGCTAAAGGCGTTGAACGGCCGTTCCACGCCATGCAGTTGGCCCGCCGCATCATGGCGCAGATCAATGCGCCGCTGAGCCTGCAGGAAATGCCGCTGCGGCCCAGCGCCAGTATCGGTATCGCCCATTACCTGAACGCAGGGGAGAGCGCGGAGCAGCTGTTGCGTAGCGCCACTTCGGCGATGATGTCGGCGCATCGCGAAGGCAAAAATCAGGTGTTGTTCTTCGAACCGAGCCTGACGGAACGCACCCAAAAGCGTCTGACGCAGGAAAGTGAGATCTTGCATGCCATTGAGCAGCGTCGTTTCACCCTGTTCCTGCAGCCGCAGATAGATATGCAGTCCAACGCGGTGATCGGCGCGGAAGCATTACTTCGTTGGCAGCAGTACGACGGCAGCTTTACCTTGCCGGCAGACGTCATTCCATTGGCTGAAGAGCTCGGGGTGATTGTGCCGCTGGGTAACTGGGTACTGGAAGAGGCTTGCCGCATCCTGGCGGATTGGCAGACTCGGGGGATCACTCTGCCGCTGGCGGTAAACGTGTCGCCAATCCAGATGCAGCATGAGAATTTTGTCCCGCATCTGAAAAGCCTGCTGGCCCAGCATCGAATTGACCCGCGCAAGCTGCTGCTGGAAATTACCGAAACGGTGCGCATTGACGACCTCGATCGTGCGTTGGCGCTGCTGCGGCAACTGCACGATCTGGGGCTTTCCATCGCGTTGGACGATTTCGGCATGGGCTATTCCAGCCTTAATTACCTCAATCGATTGAAATGCCTGCCGATAGATTTGATTAAAATCGACAAGAGCTTTATTCAGGGACTGCCGATGGACGACGCGATGGTGCGCATCGTCAGTTCGATTTCCGAGGTGCTGGCGCTGCCGGTGATGGCCGAAGGCGTCGAGAATGCCGAACAACGCGACTGGCTGCTGCAGCACGGTATTCATAGCGGTCAGGGGTTTTTGTTTGCCCGCCCGTTGCCGCGCAGCGAATTTGAAGCCGAGTTCTGCCCGCCGCCAGCCTGATTTCCCTCTTGAGCCTTTTGCGGCGGGCGGCATCCACGTTGCCCGCTGGCCTTCTGGCTTGAAATACCCCCGCTTTATCTACCCCTTTTGCGTTAGTGCAAAGAAAGGGTTACATCCTTTACAGCCTTGCATTCGGGCTGGCGCGTTTCAGCTCTTAAATTCGTATCAACATGTATCTATTGGTGCAACAAATTATTTCCATGTTGTTAGGCGGGTGTTATTTTCCGCGCAAGCGATGAACAGGCGAGATAACCATAACACCGCCTGGTGCGTGTCTTCCCCCAAAGGATGTCCATATGAAACTCACTATCTTTAAAAGCCTCTATTTTCAGGTGCTGACGGCGATTACGCTGGGTGTCCTGCTTGGCCATTTCTATCCTGACATTGGCGCACAGATGAAACCTCTGGGCGACGGATTCGTTAAGCTGATTAAAATGATCATCGCTCCGGTGATCTTCTGTACCGTGGTGACCGGCATCGCGGGCATGGAAAGCATGAAGGCCGTTGGCCGTACCGGTGCGATCGCACTGCTTTATTTTGAAATCGTCAGTACCATTGCGCTGCTGATCGGTTTGCTGATTGTCAACCTGGTACAGCCGGGTGCCGGGATGAACATCGATCCGGGTACGCTGGATGCCAAAGCGGTGGCGGTCTACGCCGAGCAGGCTCAGCAGCAGGGCATCATTCCATTCTTGCTGGATATCATTCCGGGTAGCGTCATCGGCGCCTTCGCCAGCGGTAACATCTTGCAGGTGTTGCTGTTTGCCGTGCTGTTCGGCTTCGCCCTGCACCGCCTGGGTGAGAAAGGCCAGTTAATCTTCAACGTGATCGACAGTTTCTCCCGCGTGATTTTCGGCATTATCAATATGATTATGCGTCTGGCGCCGCTGGGGGCCTTCGGGGCGATGGCATTCACCATCGGTAAATATGGCGTGGGCACGCTGCTGCAGCTTGGCCAGTTGATTGCCTGCTTCTATATCACCTGCGTTCTGTTCGTGGTGGTGGTGCTGGGCTCCATTGCTCGTGCCAACGGCTTCAGCATTTTCAAATTCGTTCGCTATATAAAAGAAGAGCTGCTGATCGTGCTCGGGACCTCTTCTTCCGAGTCGGTGCTGCCGCGCATGCTCGACAAAATGGAGAAACTGGGTTGTAAGAAATCGGTGGTGGGTCTGGTTATTCCCACCGGCTACTCTTTTAACCTGGACGGCACATCGATTTACCTGACCATGGCGGCGGTGTTTATCGCGCAGGCGACCAACACCCATATGGATATCGTGCATCAGGTGACGCTGCTGGTGGTGCTGTTGTTGTCTTCGAAAGGGGCTGCGGGCGTGACCGGCAGCGGCTTTATCGTGCTGGCGGCGACCATTTCTGCCGTGGGCCACCTGCCGCTGGCCGGCCTGGCGCTGATTCTGGGCATTGACCGCTTCATGTCTGAAGCCCGCGCCCTGACCAACCTGGTCGGTAACGGTGTGGCTACGGTGGTGGTGGCTAAATGGTGTAAACAGCTGGACGAAAAACAGCTGCAAGACACCCTATCCAACAAGCCGGGTGCAGGTGCCGACAAAACGCTGCCTTCAGCCTGATTTAATCCTCAAATCACCGGTTGCAGCCGCAGCCGGTGACGTTTTATCCCCCCGCGTAATGATTTCTTGCATTTAAAAACCGCTTATCCATTATTTTTCACCCTAATGAGTGACATCCGCAAAGGCGCGCGGTCTAACTCGATGGTACACTTTCTGCTTTCCGCCCCACCGTGAAACTCAGGGCGTTTTTATAGGCTGTGCGTTATGGCCTAATATTCCGGCGAATGGAATATCCGCATTTGCATAAAGAAATTGGATAGTCATTAAGTAGGGGTTCACATGCAGGGCACCAGAATTCATCTCATCGTAGGTGGGCTGCTGTTGGCTGCAGCCAACAGCAGCGTGCAGGCCGAAGCACTGCAACCCGATCCTGCCTGGCAGCAGGGGGCACTGGCCAACGGGTTTTCATGGCAGATACTGGATACACCGCAGCGGCCGAGCGACCGTGTAGAGCTGCGGTTAATGGTTAATACCGGCTCGCTGGTCGAGTCCTCACAGCAGATCGGCTTTGCCCATCTGCTGCCGCGCCTGTCTTTAGCGCGCAGCGAAAGCTTTACGCCACCGCAGTTGCGTTCGCTGTGGCAGCAGAGCGTGGATCCTGAGCGGCCTTTGCCGCCGGCCATCAGTTCTTACGATTTCACCATGTATAATCTCAGCTTGCCGAATAACCGCCCAGACTTGCTGAAAGAAGCGCTGGCGTGGCTTTCCGACACCACCGGCAAACTGGCGATCGACGAGCATACCGTGCATGCGGTAATAAACTCCAATGTCGATCCGGTGGGCACTTTCCCGCCGAATCCGAAAGATGCCTGGTGGCGATACCGCCTGAAAGGCTCGACGCTGTTGGCGCACGATCCGGCCCAGCCACCGAAGCGACCGGTGAATGTCGATCAACTGAAAAAATTCTACCAGCAGTGGTATACCCCGGACGCCATGACGCTGTACGTGGTGGGCAAGGTAGACAGCCGCAGCCTGGGCGAACAAATCAACAAGGCCTTCTCGCCGCTGAAAGGCAAGCGTGAAACGCCGGCCACCATGCCGACGCTGACGCCGCTGCCACCGCAGCCGGTCAGCCTGATCAGCGAGCAGGTCAAGCAGGATACGCTGTCGATCATGTGGGATGCGCCATGGCACCCGATCCGCGATTCGCAGAATTTGAGCCGCTACTGGCGTGGTGATATGGCCCGCGAGGCGCTGTTCTGGCATCTCCAGCAGGTGCTGGAAAAGAGTGACCAGAAAAACCTGCATCTGGGCTTTGATTGCCGCGTGCAATACCAGCGTGCCCAGTGCGCAATTCATCTCGACACGCCGAATAACAACCTGAACAACAGCCTGGGCTTTATCGCTCGCGAATTGGCTAATGTGCGTAACAACGGGCTGTCGCAGGATGAGTTTAACGCCCTGCTGGCGCAGAAAACCGATCAGTTGAGCAAGTTGTTCGCAACCTATGCCCGCACCGATACGGACGTGCTGATGAGCCAACGCCTGCGTTCACAGCAGAGCGGCGTCGTAGATATCGCACCGGAGCAGTATCAGAAACTGCGCCAGGAGTTCTTGAGCGGATTGACGCTGGAAGCGCTGAATCAGGAGCTGAAACTTCAGCTTTCTCAGGATGCGACGCTGGTGTTGATGCAGCCGAAGGGCGAACCGGAAATGAGCATGAAGCAGTTACAGGAAACCTATAACGGCATTATGTCTCCGGCTCCGGCCGTGGTGTCGGAGGAGGTCAAACCGGCCGATACCGCACCGGCCCCGGAAACCAGCGCACAATAACGGCTGAGGGGGCGTTTGCCCCCTCACTCAGTTGCGGTACAGCACCTTGATGATGTGGTAGCCAAACTGGGTTTTCACCGGGCCGTAGGGCTTCAGCAGCGGAATGCTGAACACCGCTTTATCGAAGGCCGCCACCATGGTGCCCTTGTTGAATTCGCCCAGCGAGCCGCCGTTGCGCTTTGACGGGCAAGTTGAGTATTTGCGCGCCAGCGTGTCAAAACTGACGCCGCGTTTAAGCTTGGCCAGCAGTTCTTCAGCCAGTTTTTCGTTATCTACCAGAATGTGCAGGGCGCACGCCGTCTTTGCCATGGTATTGCCTTTATCGATACAGAAATTGCGCTGATTATACCCGTTAAATCTCATCGGCGCTTTCTGCTACAATCCCCTTCCACGTTATAAAGTCGAGCAATAAAGCGCCATGCGATTAAACCCCAGCCAACAACAAGCCGTCGAATTCGTTACCGGGCCCTGCCTGGTGCTGGCCGGTGCAGGTTCCGGCAAGACGCGCGTCATCACCAACAAGATTGCTCACCTGATCCATAATTGTGGCTATCAGGCGCGGCACATCGCCGCCGTGACCTTTACCAATAAGGCCGCGCGTGAGATGAAAGAACGTGTGGCGCAAACCATGGGGCGCAAAGAGGCGCGCGGTTTGATGATTTCTACGTTCCACACCCTGGGGCTGGAAATCATCAAGCGGGAATATGCCGCGCTGGAGATGAAATCCAACTTCTCGCTGTTCGACGATCAGGACCAGTTGGCGCTGCTGAAAGAGCTGACCGAAAAATGGCTGGAGAATGACAAGACGCTGGTGGCGCAGCTGATTTCCACCATCTCCAATTGGAAGAATGATCTGGTCGATCCCAAGAAGGCGATGGAGCTGGCGCGCTCTGAACGCGACAAGCTGTTCGCGCATTGCTACGGTCTGTATCACGCGCATATGCGTGCTTGTAACGTATTGGATTTCGACGATTTAATTCTGTTACCGACCCTGCTGTTGCAGCGCAATGAAGAGGTGCGCGAGCGTTGGCAGAACCGAATCCGCTACCTGTTGGTGGACGAATATCAGGACACCAACACCAGCCAATACGAGCTGGTAAAACTGTTGGTGGGTAACCGTGCGCGTTTCACCGTAGTGGGGGATGACGATCAGTCAATCTACTCCTGGCGCGGTGCGCGCCCGCAGAACCTGGTGCTGTTGAAGGAAGACTTCCCGGCGCTGCAGGTGATCAAGCTGGAGCAGAACTACCGTTCGAGCGAGCGTATTCTGAAGGCGGCGAACATTCTGATCGCCAATAACCCGCACGTATTTGAAAAACGGCTGTTTTCCGAACTGGGTTACGGCGAAGAGCTGAAGGTGGTGACCGCCAATAATGAGGATCACGAGGCCGAGCGCGTAGTGGGTGAACTGATAGCTCACCATTTCGTGAAGAAAACCAACTACGGCGATTATGCGATCCTCTACCGCGGCAACCATCAGTCGCGGCTGTTTGAAAAAATGCTGATGCAGAACCGCATTCCCTACAAGATCTCCGGCGGCACCTCGTTTTTCTCGCGGCCGGAAATCAAGGATCTGCTGGCCTACCTGCGCGTCCTGACCAATCAGGATGATGACAGCGCCTTCCTGCGCATCGTCAATACGCCAAAACGCGAGATTGGCCCGGCGACGTTGCAAAAGCTGGGTGAATGGGCAAACCAACGCAATAAAAGCCTGTTCCGTGCCAGTTTTGATCTTGGATTGAGCCAGCACCTGACCGGACGGGGGCTTGAGTCTTTGCAACGCTTCACTCACTGGCTGGACGGCATCGCCCAACTGGCGGAGCGCGAGCCGGTGGCTGCGGTGCGTGACCTGATCCACGGTGTAGATTACGAGAGCTGGCTGTTCGAAACCTCTCCCAGCCCGAAAGCCGCCGAAATGCGCATGAAAAACGTCAATACGCTGTTCGGCTGGATGACGGAAATGCTGGAAGGCAGCGAGCTGGATGAGCCGATGACGCTGACCCAGGTGGTGACGCGCTTTACCCTGCGCGACATGATGGAACGCGGTGAAAGCGATGAAGAGCTGGATCAGGTACAACTGATGACGCTGCATGCCTCCAAAGGATTGGAGTTCCCCTATGTGTTTCTGGTGGGGATGGAGGAAGGGTTATTGCCGCATCAGAGCAGCATTGACGAAGATAACGTTGATGAAGAGCGACGCCTGGCCTACGTAGGCATCACTCGCGCCCAAAAGGAGCTGATTTTCACTCTGTGCCGCGAGCGTCGTCAATATGGCGAGTTGGTTCGCCCGGAGCCGAGCCGTTTCTTGTTGGAACTGCCGCAGGATGACCTGGCGTGGGAAAGTGAGCGCAAAGTGGTCAGTCCGCAGGAAAGGATGCAAAAAGGGCAGAGCCATCTGGCCAATATTCGTGCTCAGTTGGCCAAGGCCAAGGGCGGCAACTAGAAGAAAGGGCGCGGTTAGCGCCCTCAGATGGCTGACAAAGTCCTTTGCAGTTAAACGTCCTGACCTTGGGGCTAATAAAAACAAAGGATTATGTCTTCTGATTTACCCCCAAACATCCGAAAACCACGTTTTTCGGGTGTTTGTCATCAGACTAAGGGCGCGGTTAGCGCCCTTGTCATTTTAACGTTGTTCTTCCAGTATCAGCGGCCAGTGAACGTAACTTTGCCAATGGCTTTCCTGCTCCAGCGCTTCTGCCCGTAACGGGTGCTGCTCCAGCCAACCAGGCGGCAGGATCACCGTCAGCTCGTCATCATGATTGGCGCGCAGACGCACCGCAGGCAGCGTGTCGTCGCGGCGACGGCTGGCAAAGATGATCGCCAGGCGTAAAATCCGGCATAAACGTTGCGCCGTACGTGGCGGCAGGGCGTTTTGCTGGCTCAGCAGTGGCAAGTCGAGGGTGTTGCTCTGGTTTTGTAGCAGGGTGGCTAACAGTTTTTTCTGTGCCGGAGTGAAACCGGGTAAATCCAGATGGCGGATCAGGTAGGCGGCGTGTTGCGGCGCCTGCTTGAAATCAACGCTGAGGCCGATTTCGTGGATCAGACAGGCGCTGTGCAATAACTCGCGACATCGAGCGTCCAACTGCCATTCATTGCTCACCTGCTGCGAGAAATTGGCGGCCAGTTGGCTGACGCGCTCGGCCTGCTCGGTATCCAACAGATAACGCCGTTGCAGGTTGCGAATGGTGCGGCTGCGGATATCCTGTTCGACCGGCAAATGCAGCATGCCGTAAACCAGACCTTCGCGTAGCGCACCGCCGGCCAACATCATGCTTTCAATGCCCAACTCCTGGAAGATCGCCAGCAGAATGGACAGCCCGCTTGGGAATACCAAGGCGCGCTCCAGCGTTAGCCCTTCAATTTCCAGCTCTTCCAGCTTGCCGCACTGAATGGCGCGCTGTTTCAATTGGCGCAGTTTGGACAGGGTGATGCGTTCATCCATGCCCTGCGCCACCATGATTTCCTGCAGCGCCTGGACGGTGCCGGAAGCGCCGACGCAGATTTGCCAGCCGTGCTGACGCAGCTGCGGTGCTATCGGGCGCACCATTTCACGCGCAGCCTGTTCGGCCCGCTCGAAGTTTTCCTGCCCCAGATTACGATCGGTGAAGAACCGCTCCAGCCAGGTGACACAGCCCATCGACAGGCTATACAACTGAGCGGCCTGCGCACCGGTCCCCGTGACCAGCTCTGTGCTGCCGCCGCCGATATCGACCACCAAACGTTGGTCCGGACCGCCGGTGGTATGGGCTACACCGTGGTAAATCAGGCGCGCTTCTTCCTCGCCGCTGATCACCTGGATCGGGCATCCGAGAATCTGCTCGGCGGTCTGCAGGAATTCATCGGCATTGGAGGCCAGCCGCAGCGTGGCCGTGGCGACCACGCGAATTTGCTCGCGAGGGATGTCCTGCAGGCGTTCGGCGAACAGCTTCAGGCATTGCCATCCGCGTTGCATGGCCTCATGCGACAGAAGGTTGTTCTGATCCAGTCCGGCCGCCAGACGCACTTTGCGCTTGATGCGCGCCAGGGTCTGAATACTGCCGGCCACCTCGCGCACCACCAACATGTGGAAGCTGTTGGAGCCGAGATCGATAGCGGCATAAAGTGCGCTGGAACTGAGCATTGTCTATCAGCCTGAACGTTTACGGTTGTTGCGCGGCGCACCGCCACGACGTGGCGCTGAGTTACGACGTGGACCGTTGCCGCCGCGTGGGCGAGCCAGGCGTTTCGGCGCAGGCAGGTCAGTCAGTAACGCATCGCTGTTGTACTTGCTCACCGGAATGCTGTGGCCGGTATAGGTTTCGATCGCCGGCAGGTTGAGCGCGTACTCTTCGCAGGCCAGGCTGATGGAATGGCCACTTTCGCCAGCACGGCCGGTACGACCGATACGGTGGACGTAGTCTTCGCAGTCGTCAGGCAAGTCGTAGTTGAATACGTGCGTCACCAACGGGATGTGCAGACCGCGAGCGGCGACGTCGGTGGCGACCAGAATATCCAGGTTGCCCTTGGTGAAATCGTCGAGAATGCGCAGGCGTTTTTTCTGCGCCACATCGCCGGTCAACAGGCCTACGCGGTGACCATCGGCGGCCAGGTGGCCCCAGACGTCTTCACAGCGGTGCTTGGTGTTGGCGAAGATGATACAGCGGTCTGGCCACTCTTCTTCGATCAACGTCTGCAGCAGACGCATCTTTTCTTCGTTAGAAGGGTAGAACAGCTCTTCTTTAATGCGGTGGCCGGTTTTTTGTTCCGGTTCCACTTCGACATATTCAGCGTTGTTCATCTGCTCGAAAGCCAGTTCGCGTACGCGATAGGACAGGGTGGCAGAGAACAGCATGTTCAGGCGTTGATCGACCGCAGGCATGCGGCGGAACAACCAGCGAATGTCTTTGATAAAGCCCAGATCGTACATACGGTCGGCTTCATCCAGCACCACGACCTGGATTGCGCCCAGATCGATATAGTTCTGTTTGGCGTAATCGATCAAACGACCGGTAGTACCGACCAGGATATCCACGCCGCTTTCCAGCACTTTCAGCTGTTTGTCGTAGCCGTCGCCGCCATACGCCAGGCCAAGTTTTAGGCCGGTGGATTGGGACAGGGCTTCCGCGTCGGAGTGGATCTGTACCGCCAGTTCACGCGTTGGCGCCATGATCAAGGCGCGCGGCTGGTTGGTCTGGCGATCCTGTTTCGCCGGGTGAGAAAGCAAATAGTGAAAAGTAGACGCTAAAAATGCCAGCGTCTTTCCGGTACCGGTTTGCGCCTGACCTGCAACGTCACGCCCGGAGAGCGTGAGCGGCAATGCTAACGCCTGGATAGGCGTGCAATGTTGAAACCCTTTCTTTTCAAGGGCTTCAAGGACTAACGGGTGCAGGGCGAAGTCGGAAAACTTCTGTTCGGTCAAGTGTGTTTTGCTCATAGTGTGGTAGAATATCAGCTAACTATTGCTTTACGAAAGCGTATCCGGTGAAATAAAGTCACCTTAGGTTGGTTAATGCTACACCAACAAGGTAGACACAATCCTTTGGAGTAGAACATGAGCGATAAAATTATTCACCTGACTGACGGCAGCTTCGAAAACGACGTGCTGAAAGCTGAAGGGCCAATCCTGGTCGATTTCTGGGCTGAATGGTGTGGACCGTGCAAGATGATTGCTCCGATTCTGGATGAGATTGCCGAGGAGTTCGAAGGCAAGCTGACCATCACCAAGCTGAATATCGACCAAAACCCGGCAACCGCACCTAAGTACGGTATCCGTGGTATCCCTACGCTGTTGCTGTTCAAGAACGGTGAAGTGGCCGCGACCAAGGTTGGTGCGCTGTCCAAAGGCCAGCTCAAAGATTTCCTTAACGCGAATCTGTAATCGGGCGGGATGCCCTATGCCCAAGGGGTCTGACGTCGCGGTAAAAAAGCCGCGAAGTGAGAGACTGCGGGGATATACAGGCGTCTAGCGGGGATGTTCAATTCACCGCTAGACGCCTGCCAAGAAGCGTGTTAAGTTTAACCATACTGCATATAGAACTTGCCCGAAGTTTTAAATCTAAAGAGTCTAAATCTAAAGCTTTACTCTGTGTTGAACCGCTGGCGTTGAAAGAAAAAATGAACTCAGCCCGTGTTTTAACAATCAAACGGTTTTGCAAAATCAATTTTAAGGTACCTTCGATCTTAAACCGTCAATGCGCGCGTCCTCTGTAAGCCATTTCTTACCGTGACGGCTCAGCGCCCGGCGATCGAACGTCCAGTAAACAGGCACGAATATCCAAAGGATTTCAAGGTGTGGCCCGTCGGCAACCGAACGAATCTCTGCAGCTTAGTCCGCTAAGTGGCGGGGTAAGCAAGGAAGGCCAAGGCAACCACCAGAAAGACGAAAGATATATCCCGCTGCCATACCATTCACGATACAAGTTCGAGACATACCCCGAGTTTAAGAACCCACCACTATGAATCTTACCGAATTAAAGAATACGCCGGTTTCTGAGCTGATTACTCTCGGCGAAAATATGGGGCTGGAAAACCTTGCCCGCATGCGCAAGCAGGACATTATCTTCTCTATCCTTAAGCAGCATGCGAAAAGTGGAGAAGATATCTTCGGCGATGGCGTGTTGGAGATATTGCAGGATGGATTTGGTTTCCTCCGCTCTGGAGACAGCTCCTACCTTGCAGGCCCCGACGACATCTACGTATCCCCCAGCCAAATCCGCCGTTTTAACCTCCGTACAGGTGACTCCGTTTCCGGTAAGATTCGTCCGCCAAAAGAAGGCGAGCGCTACTTTGCCCTGTTGAAAGTTAACGAAGTTAACTACGACAAACCGGAAAACGCCCGCAGCAAGATCCTGTTCGAGAACTTAACCCCACTGCATGCCAACTCCCGTCTGCGGATGGAACGCGGTAACGGTTCAACCGAAGACCTGACGGCTCGCGTGCTGGATCTGGCCTCGCCGATTGGCCGTGGTCAGCGTGGTCTGATTGTTGCTCCGCCGAAAGCCGGTAAAACCATGCTGCTGCAGAACATTGCACAAAGCATCGCTTACAACCATCCAGACTGTGTGTTGATGGTTCTGCTGATTGACGAACGTCCGGAAGAAGTTACCGAGATGCAGCGTCTGGTGAAGGGCGAAGTTATCGCTTCTACCTTTGACGAGCCGGCTTCCCGCCACGTCCAGGTTGCAGAAATGGTGATCGAGAAGGCCAAGCGCCTGGTTGAGCACAAGAAAGACGTTATCATCCTGCTCGACTCCATCACTCGCCTGGCGCGTGCCTACAACACCGTAGTACCGGCTTCCGGTAAAGTGTTGACCGGTGGTGTGGATGCCAACGCCCTGCATCGTCCCAAGCGTTTCTTCGGTGCGGCACGTAACGTTGAGGAAGGCGGAAGCCTGACCATCATCGCTACCGCGCTGGTCGACACCGGGTCGAAAATGGACGAGGTTATCTACGAAGAGTTTAAAGGTACCGGCAACATGGAATTGCATCTGGCGCGTAAAATCGCCGAGAAGCGCGTATTCCCTGCGATTGACTACAACCGCTCCGGTACCCGTAAAGAAGAATTACTCACCACGTCTGAAGAACTGCAGAAAATGTGGATCCTGCGTAAAATTATTCACCCAATGGGCGAAATTGACGCAATGGAATTCCTCATCAACAAGTTGGCCATGACCAAAACCAACGATGAATTCTTCGATATGATGAAGCGCTCATAAATGACGATGCGCTCATAATTGAGTAAAAAATTCAGAGAACGCCACGCCTAGTCGTGGCGTTTTTTGCTTTTGGCAGATACGATAAGTAACAGAAATGGAAACGTAAGTTATTTTCATGGCTTACTGAGAATTCATCTTATTTGCGGTCGGCGTTTCGTCGTTCGCACATTGTTACTGTTTAAACGGCAGACAGAAGCGTTGGAATAAGAATGAATGGCTGTTGTCATAGGAAATGACTGAAAGGTAGCGGGACCTCATGGCGCGACCTGTCGCCCGTGTTAAGCTGCCTTATCTTCTACAGAGATCTTGTTAACTGTGAACTTACTCACTATGAGTACTGAAATTCTATTTGTTTTCCTGTTTTCCTTGGCTTTTCTCTTTGTTGCTCGCAAAGCAGCAAAACGTATTGGACTGGTTGATAAACCTAATTACCGCAAACGTCATCAGGGGTTGATCCCACTTGTCGGAGGTATTTCTGTTTACGCCGGGCTGTGCTTCGCTTTCTTGATCTCTGACCAAACGATTGCGCACGGAAAACTCTACCTCGCCTGTGCGGGGTTATTAGTGTTTGTTGGTGCTCTCGACGATCGTTTCGATATCAGCGTTAAAATTCGTGCGCTGGTCCAGGCATTGGTCGGCATTGCGATGATGGTGTTTGCCGGGCTCTACCTGCGCA
Organism: Serratia sp. BIGb0234; assembly: GCF_024809915.1. Taxonomy (NCBI): domain Bacteria; kingdom Pseudomonadati; phylum Pseudomonadota; class Gammaproteobacteria; order Enterobacterales; family Yersiniaceae; genus Serratia; species Serratia sp. BIGb0234. The sequence continues at coordinate 117,347 of NZ_JANUEI010000010.1, read as the reverse complement.
GTTTTGGTCATGTGCTTGGCGACTGGGAAATGCAACTGGGGCCGTTCGGCTATCTGGTCACGCTGTTTGCCGTTTGGGCGGCTATCAACGCCTTTAACATGGTAGACGGCATTGATGGCCTGCTGGGCGGGCTTTCGTGCGTTTCTTTCGGTGCGCTGGGCGTGCTGTTGTACCTGAGCGGCCACTCCGATTTGGCCTTCTGGTGCTTCGCGATGATTGCCGCTATCGTTCCTTATATCCTGCTTAACCTCGGCATTCTTGGCCGACGTTACAAGGTGTTTATGGGGGATGCCGGCAGTACGCTGATCGGTTTCACCGCAATTTGGCTGCTGCTGCAAAGTTCACAGGGTAAAGCCCATTCCATCAATCCTGTTACCGCCCTGTGGATTATCGCTATTCCATTGATGGACATGATTGCGATCATGTATCGGCGCTTACGCAAAGGGATGAGCCCCTTCTCCCCAGACCGTCAACACATTCACCATCTGATTATGCGCGCTGGCTTTACGCCACGGCAGGCCTTCGTGCTGATTACCCTGGCGGCGGCGCTGTTGGCGGCCATCGGCGTGATCGGCGAACGTCTTACTTTTATCCCTGAATGGGTAATGTTGGCATTATTTTTGCTTGCCTTCTTCTTGTACGGTTACTGCATTAAGCGCGCCTGGCGTGTTGCACGTTACATTAAGCGTATCAAACGGCGCCTGCGCCGTTCGAACGACAATAAGCAAGAATCCTAACCAGAGGCTTTTGGGCAGTGATGAATCCAGAAACAACGTCTGACAAGACTATCCCGGCAGTGGATAACGAACTCGATATTCGCGGCCTGTGCTGTACCCTGTGGCGCGGTAAGTCATGGATTATCGGTATTGCGGTACTGTTCGCCGTAGTGGCGCTGGTGGTGTCCTACCTGGTGAAACAGGAGTGGAGCGCGGCGGCGATTACCGATCGGCCAACGGTGAATGCGTTGGGGGGGTATTATTCCCAGCAACAGTTCCTGCGTAATCTGGATGTGCGCACTCTGCCGGCGGCGGCTACCGAGCAACCGGGCATCGCTGACGAAGCCTATAATGAATTTATTATGCAGCTGGCGGCTTACGATACGCGCCGAGATTTCTGGCTGCAGAGCGATTATTACAAACAGCGCCAGGAAGGCGACGCGGGCGCCGATGCGGCCTTGCTCGACGAGCTGATTAACAATATCCAGTTTACGCCGCGTGACGACAAAAAAGTGCCGAACGACGGTGTGAAACTGACGGCGGAAACGGCGGTAGATGCCAATCGCCTGCTGCGTCAGTACGTGGCGTTTGCCAGCCACCGCGCGGCTCAGCATTTAAACGAAGAGATCCAGGGTGCCTGGGCGGCTCGTACCACGTCGATGAAGGCGCAGGTTAAGCGCCAGGAAGCGGTGGCAGAGGCCGTGTACAAGCGTGAGCTGAACACCATCCAACAGGCGTTAAAAATTGCCGAGACGCAGGGCATTAGCCGGACTCAGACCGATACCCCGGCAGAACAGCTGCCAGACTCCGATTTGTTCCTGCTGGGCAAGCCTATGCTGCAGGCGCGTCTGGAAGGATTACAGGCTTCGGGCCCAACCTTTGATTTGGACTACGACCAAAATCGCGCGATGCTGGCGACCCTGAACGTTGGCCCAACGCTGGACGAGAAATTTCAGACTTACCGCTATTTGCGGACCCCGGAAGAGCCGGTAAAACGTGACAGCCCACGTCGTGTATTCTGGTTGATCATGTGGGGCGCGATGGGCGCTTTGGTTGGCGCAGGTGTTGCCCTGGTGCGTCGGCCGCGTAAATAAAAATAATATAATAATTCGCTGATGGGCGTGAGAGCGCCCAATTCGCAGGTTCGCCTGCGGTTAACCGACCAAAAGAGATTCGCTGTGAAAGTGTTGACTGTTTTCGGCACCAGACCTGAAGCCATCAAAATGGCACCGCTGGTACATGCCCTGGCTCAGGATGAAGCCTTTGAATCAAGAGTCTGCGTGACGGCACAGCATCGTGAGATGTTGGATCAGGTATTGCGGTTATTTGAGATAGTGCCTGATTACGATCTGAACATCATGAAACCCGGCCAGGGATTAAGTGAGATCACCTGCCGCATCCTCGAAGGCCTGAAAGGCGTTCTTGAGGAATTCAAACCGGATGTGGTGTTGGTTCATGGCGATACCACCACCACGCTGGCCACCAGCCTGGCGGCATTTTATCAGCGTATCCCGGTAGGGCATGTAGAGGCGGGCCTGCGTACCGGCGACCTTTACTCCCCGTGGCCGGAAGAGGCTAACCGCAAGCTGACCGGCCATCTGGCGATGTACCATTTTGCCCCGACGGAAAACTCGCGACAGAACCTGTTGCGCGAACTGTTACCGGACGATCATATCTTCGTCACAGGCAACACGGTAATCGACGCGTTGTTCTGGGTACGCGATCGGGTGATGGGTGATGCGGCCTTGCATGACAGCCTGGCTCAACGCTACCCGTTCCTGGATGCCGACAACAAAAAGTTGATTCTGGTAACTGGGCATCGCCGCGAAAGCTTTGGCGGTGGGTTCGAGCGAATTTGCAGCGCGCTGGCAGAAATTGCCCGTACTCATCCTGAAGTGCAGGTGGTGTATCCGGTGCATCTCAACCCCAACGTCAGCGAGCCGGTCAACCGCATTCTGAAAGGGATTGATAATATCATCCTGATAGATCCCCAGGATTATTTGCCCTTTGTCTATCTGATGGCCAAGTCATATATGATCCTGACCGACTCTGGCGGCATTCAGGAGGAGGCACCATCATTAGGTAAGCCGGTGCTGGTGATGCGTGACACCACCGAGCGGCCGGAGGCGGTAGATTCTGGCACGGTGCGGCTGGTGGGTACCGACGTAGCAAAAATTGTTGATGCGGTTAACCGGCTGCTGACGGACGAAAACGAATATCACGCCATGAGCCGGGCGCATAACCCTTACGGTGACGGGCATGCCTGCCAGCGTATTCTGGAAGCTTTGAAGAATCATCAGGTGACACTATGAGTTTTAACACTATTTCGGTTATCGGCCTGGGTTATATCGGTCTGCCAACGGCGGCGGCGTTTGCCTCCCGCAAGAAAAAAGTGGTGGGCGTAGATGTTAACCAACATGCGGTGGATACCATTAACCGTGGTGCGATCCATATCGTTGAACCCGACCTGGATAGAGTGGTGAAAGACGCGGTCGACGGCGGCTATCTGCAGGCGGTGACCAAACCTCTGGCAGCGGATGCTTTCCTGATTGCGGTACCGACGCCGTTTAAAGGCGACCATGAGCCGGATCTGGCGTATGTCGAGGCCGCCGCCAAATCTTTGGCGCCGGTGCTGAAAAAAGGCGATCTGGTGATCCTGGAGTCCACCTCGCCGGTGGGCGCGACCGAACAGATGGCGCAGTGGCTGGCAGAAGCGCGTAGCGATCTCAGTTTCCCGCAGCAGGCCGGTGAGGCCGCTGATGTGAACATTGCCTACTGTCCGGAGCGCGTGCTGCCGGGGCAGGTGATGCTTGAGCTGATTCAAAACGATCGGGTGATTGGCGGTATGACGCCAAAATGCTCGGAGCGCGCCAGCGAGCTGTACAAGATTTTCCTCGAGGGCGAGTGTGTGATTACCAATTCACGCACCGCTGAGATGTGCAAGCTGACCGAAAATAGCTTCCGCGATGTGAATATCGCCTTTGCCAATGAGCTGTCGTTGATTTGTGCCGATCAGGGCATCAATGTCTGGGAGCTTATCCGCCTGGCGAATCGCCATCCGCGGGTCAATATTTTGCAGCCTGGTCCCGGCGTCGGCGGCCACTGTATTGCGGTCGACCCTTGGTTTATTGTCTCGCAAAATCCGCAGCAGGCGCGTTTGATTCATACCGCGCGCCTGGTGAATGACGGAAAACCGCTGTGGGTGGTTGATCGTGTGAAAGCCGCAGTGGCTGACTGTCTGGCAGCAACCGATAAGCGTGCGTCGGAAGTGAAAATTGCCTGCTTCGGCCTGGCATTCAAGCCGAATATCGACGACCTGCGCGAAAGCCCGGCGGTGGAAGTGGCGCATTTAATTGCTGATTGGCACGTGGGTGAAACCCTGGTGGTGGAGCCGAACGTTGAGCAACTGCCGAAATCGCTGGCGGGCCATGTGACGCTGAAAGCGATGGCCGACGCGTTGCAGCAGGCGGACGTGATCGTGATGTTGGTCGATCATAAGCAATTCAAGGCAATCAGGCCGGAAGAGATCACGCAATCCTGGGTAGTAGATACCAAAGGGGTATGGCGTTGAAACGTATTTTAGTCACTGGGGGCGCCGGTTTTATCGGTTCCGCGGTCGTCAGGCATATTATTGAAGCCACGCGGGACAGCGTGGTGGTGGTGGATAAGCTGACTTACGCCGGCAACCTGGAATCGCTTGCGGTGATTGCTGATAGCGAACGCTATTCGTTCGAGCAGGTGGATATCTGCGATCGCGCGGCATTGGATCGGGTGTTTGCCCAATATCAGCCGGATGTGGTCATGCACCTGGCGGCGGAAAGCCATGTCGATCGTTCGATTGATGGCCCGGCGGCCTTTATCGAAACCAACGTGGTGGGGACCTATACCCTGCTGGAGGCGGCCCGTCATTATTGGCATCCGCTGGAGGCGGAGAAGAAGCAGAGCTTCCGTTTCCACCATATCTCCACCGACGAAGTGTATGGCGACTTGCACGGTACGGATGACTTGTTCACCGAAACCACACCTTACGCGCCAAGCAGCCCGTATTCGGCCTCCAAGGCGTCCAGCGACCATCTGGTCCGCGCCTGGCTGCGGACCTATGGCTTGCCGACGCTGGTCACCAACTGTTCCAACAACTACGGCCCGTACCACTTCCCGGAAAAACTTATCCCGCTGGTGATCCTCAATGCCGTTGCCGGCAAACCGTTGCCGGTGTACGGCAACGGTGCGCAGGTGCGTGACTGGCTGTATGTCGAAGACCATGCGCGCGCGTTGTATCAGGTCGTTACCGAAGGTGTGGTAGGGGAAACCTACAATATCGGTGGTCACAACGAGCGCAAGAATATTGAAGTAGTGCATACCATTTGCGATCTGCTGGAAGAACTGGCACCGAACAAACCGCAGGGCGTGGCGCAATACCGCGATCTGATCACTTACGTCAAGGATCGCCCGGGCCATGATATGCGCTATGCGATCGACGCCGGGAAAATTGACCGGGAGCTGGGCTGGCACCCGCAAGAAACCTTTGAAAGCGGCATTCGCAAAACGGTTTCCTGGTACCTGAACAATGAAACCTGGTGGCGTCGCGTTCAGGATGGTTCCTATGCGGGTGAGCGTTTAGGTTTATCCGACTAAGTTTACCCGGGCTGCCTGAGTGGTGGCCCAGTGGATTCTGGAGTGAGTATGAAAGGTATTATTCTGGCGGGTGGATCCGGTACACGTTTGCATCCAATTACTCGCGGCGTATCCAAGCAGTTGCTCCCGATCTACGACAAGCCGATGATTTACTATCCGCTGTCGGTGCTGATGTTAGCCGGGATCCGCGACATTCTGATTATTTCCACACCGGAAGACCTCCCTTCATTCAGACGTCTGTTGGGTAACGGCGAACAGTTTGGCATTAATCTCAGCTATGCCGAACAACCCAGCCCCGATGGTCTGGCTCAGGCGTTTCTGATCGGTGAAGAGTTCCTGGCCGGCGAGCCGAGCTGTCTGGTGTTAGGCGACAATATCTATTTTGGTCAAGGGTTTAGCCCGAAACTAAAAACGGTCGCTGCACGTACCCAGGGCGCTACCGTGTTCGGCTACCAGGTGATGGATCCCGAACGTTTTGGGGTGGTGGAGTTTGACGATAACTTCCGCGCTTTATCGATCGAAGAAAAGCCTGCCGAGCCCAAGTCCAGCTGGGCGGTGACCGGCCTGTACTTCTACGACAGTCAGGTGGTGGAGTTTGCCAAACAGGTCAAGCCTTCCTCCCGTGGCGAGCTGGAAATTACCAGCATTAACCAGATGTATCTGGAGCGTGGCGAACTGACCGTTGAACTGCTGGGCCGCGGTTTCGCCTGGCTGGATACCGGTACTCATGACAGCCTGCTGGAAGCCAGCAGCTTCGTGCAGACGGTGGAAAAACGCCAGGGCTTTAAAATTGCCTGCCTGGAAGAGATCGCCTGGCGCAACGGTTGGCTGGATGATGACGGTGTGAAACGTGCCGCACAGGCGCTGGTCAAAACCGGTTACGGCAAGTATCTGCTGGATTTATTGCATGCGCGTCCACGCCAATATTGAGCCCTTAGCCTGGGAAAGCGAATTTTTCGCTCTTGGCAGCGCCAGGCTCAACTTTTCCACCACGGCCCCGGCGTTGACCGAGGCCGCTCTGGCAGCCTACGCCTTGGTGCAAGCTAAAATCCCGGCGCACCAAACCGCCTGGGCGGACGCATTGTCGGGTCTGGGTTTCCAACTGGTTGAGGCGGAGGTCGATCTGTTGCTGAATATCGGCACGGAATGTGCATCGTCGCAGAGTGAGCTACCGCCAGCGATTCGCCTGGCAGTGCCGGAGGATATTCCAGTATTGCGTGCGGCAGCGGCCAATGTGTTCACCGCCAGCCGTTTTCGGGCCCCTTGGTACGACGTTCAGGATAGCGGGCGTTTCTATGCCGCCTGGATCGAAAAAGCGGTACTGGGAACCTTCGATCACCAATGCCTGTTGGCACTGGACGAAGCCGGTCAGCCGGAGGGCTTTGTCAGCCTGCGTGATATCGGCGGCCAAGAGGTTAGAATCGGCCTGCTGGCAGCTTTCCCCGGCGCGTCAGGTAAAGGTATTGGTGCGCGATTAATGGCGGCGGCCATTGCAGAGTGTCGGAAAGACTCGCGGATGCGTCTGCGGGTGGCGACACAGCTCGGCAATATCGCCGCATTACGGCTCTATCAACGACAGGGTGCTGTTATTGAAAGCACCTCGTATTGGTTATACAGAGGAAAACATGATCCCATTTAACGCTCCGCCGGTTGTTGGCACTGAACTTGACTATATGCAGGCTGCGATGGACAGCGGCAAGCTGTGCGGAGATGGTGGTTTTACTCGCCGTTGCCAACAGTGGATGGAACAGCGTTTTGGCAGCCCGAAGGTGCTGTTGACGCCGTCTTGTACCGCGTCGCTGGAGATGGCGGCTATCCTGCTGGATATTCAGCCGGGTGATGAAGTGATCATGCCGAGCTTCACCTTTGTTTCAACCGCCAATGCCTTCGTGCTGCGCGGGGCCACCGTGGTGTTTGTCGATCTGCGTCCGGATACCATGAACATCGATGAGACTAAAATCGAAGCGGCTATCACCGATAAGACACGCGCTATCGTGCCGGTGCATTACGCCGGGGTGGCCTGCGAGATGGACACCATCATGGCGCTGGCGAAAAAATATAACCTGCGGGTGGTAGAAGACGCCGCGCAGGGTGTGATGTCCACTTACAAGGGCAAAGCGCTCGGTACCATTGGTCATATTGGCTGTTTTAGCTTCCACGAAACCAAAAACTACACTGCCGGCGGTGAGGGCGGCGCAACGCTGATCAACGATCCGGCGCTGATCGACCGGGCAGAAGTCATTCGTGAGAAAGGCACCAACCGCAGCCAGTTCTTCCGTGGGCAGGTGGACAAGTATACCTGGCGCGATATCGGTTCCAGCTATCTGATGTCAGATTTGCAGGCTGCCTATCTCTGGGGCCAGCTCGAAGCGGCTGACCGCATCAACCAGCGTCGTCTGGCACTGTGGCAGACCTATTATGACAGCCTGCAGCCGTTGGCAAACGCCGGCCGTATTGTGCTGCCGACCATCCCGGCGGACTGCGTGCATAATGCGCACATGTTCTATATCAAACTGCGTGATATTGAAGATCGCACGGCCTTTATCGATTATCTGAAAGAAGCGGAAATCATGGCGGTGTTCCATTACATCGCGCTGCACGACTGCCCGGCGGGCGATCGTTTTGGCCGTTTTTCCGGCGAAGACCGCTTCACCAGCCAGGAAAGTGCGCGTCTGGTGCGTCTGCCGTTGTTCTACAATATGTCTGATGTCACTCAACGTACGGTGATCAATACCATTCTTAGCTTCTGCGCCTGATATGTCGTTGGCAAAAGCATCAATTTGGACCGCGGGCTCCACGCTGATCAAGATTGGCGTGGGGCTGTTGGTGGTGAAACTGCTGGCGGTGGCCTTTGGCCCCAGCGGGGTTGGGCAGGCGGGCAACTTCCGTCAGCTGATTACCGTGCTGGGCGTGCTGTCCGGTGCCGGGATTTTTAACGGCATCACCAAGTACGTAGCTGAATATCATCAGGATCCGCAGCGGTTACGGCTGGCTGTTGGAACGGCGTCAAGCATCGTGCTGGGCTTTTCCACGCTGTTGGCGCTGGTTTTTCTGTTTGCGGCGGAGCCTATCAGTATCGGGTTGTTCGGCCATGCTGACTATGTCGGCGTGGTGCGGGCGGTAGCCTTTATTCAGATGGGTATCGCCTATGCCAACCTGTTTATGGCGGTGCTGAAAGGCTACCGCGATGCGATGGGCAACGCGCTGGCGGTGATTGGCGGTAGCCTGATTGGCGTGGTGGCTTACTACCTGTGCTTTAAGCTGGGCGGCTACGAAGGCGCGCTGGCGGGGTTGGCACTGGTGCCGGCCTTGGTGGTGTTGCCCGCAGGTTTTATCCTTTGGCGGCGCAAAACCTTGCCGCTGCGCTATTTGGCATTGGCATGGGACAAGGCGTTAGCCAGCCATCTTGGCAAGTTCACCATCATGGCATTGATCACATCAGTGACGCTGCCGGTGGCCTATGTGATGATGCGTAACCTGCTGGCCAGCCATTACAGTTGGGATGAGGTCGGGATTTGGCAGGGCGTCAGCAGTATTTCCGACGCTTACCTGCAGTTTATCACCGCCTCGTTTACCGTTTATCTGCTGCCTACGCTGTCGCGGCTGAAGGAAAAAAGCGCCATCTCTCAAGAGATTGTGCGCTCATTAAAATTTGTACTGCCTGCAGTAGCGGCGGCGAGTTTCACGGTCTGGTTACTGCGCGACTTCGCCATCTGGTTGCTGTTCACGGACAAATTCGTCGCGATGCGCGATCTGTTTGCCTGGCAACTGGTAGGGGACGTACTGAAAGTGGGCGCCTATGTGTTCGGCTATCTGGTGATTGCCAAGGCGTCGCTGCGTTTTTATATCCTGACCGAAGTCAGTCAGTTCCTGCTGTTAACGCTGTTCTCGCATTGGTTGATACCGCTGCATGGTGCGCTGGGAGCGGCACAGGCCTACATGGCAACCTACATCGTGTACTTCACGCTCTGTGGCTGCGTATTTATTCTTTACCGTAGACGAGTATGACGACACTGATTCACGTATTGGGATCTGACATCCCGCATCACAATCAGACGGTGCTGCGTTTCTTCAACGATGTGTTGGCGAAACGCCTGCCGTCCGAACAGACGCGTCATTTTATGGTGGCTGCCAAAGATGCCGCTGCGTTAGGGGGGGTCCCCGAGCTGAGCATTGAATGCCATCCGGACAAGAAAAGTCTGGCGATGGCGGTCATCGCCCGCGCGCAGGCCGATCGCAATCAACGTTTCTTCCTGCACGGCCAGTTTAACCCTACGCTGTGGTTGGCGTTGCTGAGCGGTAAAATCAAGGCCGATCAGGTGAGTTGGCATATCTGGGGCGCTGATTTGTATGAAAACGCCACCAGTTGGAAATTCCGTCTATTCTATTTGCTGCGCCGTATTGCGCAGGGCAGAGTGAGACACGTGTTCGCGACCCGCGGTGATATTATTCATTACCAGCAGCGCCATGCCCGCGTACCGGCCTCTCTGTTGTATTTCCCGACGCGGATGGATCCGGCGTTAACCGGCATTGAGGTAGAGAAAAACCTGGCCGGACCGATGACCATTCTGGTGGGGAACTCTGGCGATCGTACCAACCGTCATATTGAGGCGTTGAAAGCGATTCATCAGCAGTTTGGCGCCGAGGTACGGGTGATCCTGCCGATGGGCTACCCGGCCAATAACGACGCCTATATTGAACAGGTGCGCAGCGCCGGGCTAAAGCTGTTCAGCGCCAGGAACCTGCAGGTGCTGACGCAGCAGGTGGCGTTCGACGATTACCTGAATATCCTGCGCGAGTGCGATCTCGGTTACTTTATTTTTAACCGCCAGCAGGGCATAGGCACGCTGTGTCTTCTGATCCAGTTTGGCGTGCCCTTTGTGCTGAGCCGACAGAACCCGTTCTGGCAGGATCTGGCGGAGCAACATCTGCCGGTGCTGTTCTATGGCGATTCGCTGGATGAGGCGGTCGTGCGTGAAGCGCAACGCCAACTGGCATCCGTCGATAAACAGGCCATCGCTTTCTTCAACCCTAACTACGTTGATGGCTGGCAGCAGGCATTAACCCTGGCGGCAGGGGACAACGTATGACGCTGGCGCAATTTGGCGGGTTGTTTATCGTTTATCTGGTGAGCGTGCTGTTTATTCTGACGCTGGCTTACCAGGAGTTTAGGCGCGTCCGTTTCAATTTTAACGTCTTCTTTACGCTACTGTATTTGCTGACGTTTTACTTCGGTTTCCCGCTGACCTGTCTGCTGGTGTTTCAGTTTGACGTCGAGGTGGTACCGGTAGAGTTTTTACTCTATGCGATCCTCTCCGCTACTGCGTTTTATGCGATTTATTACGTCAGCTATAAAACCCGGCTGCGAAAGCGCAGCGTGCAACCGCGTAAGCCGGTGTTCACCATGAACCGGGTGGAAACCCATCTGACCTGGATGCTGCTGGCGCTGGTGGCAATGGCGACCGTCGGCATTTTCTTCATGCAAAACGGTTTCCTGCTGTTCAAGCTCAACTCTTACAGCCAGATTTTCTCCAGCGATGTCTCCGGGGTGGCGCTCAAGCGGTTCTTCTATTTCTTCATCCCGGCGATGCTGGTGGTGTATTTCCTGAAGCAAGATCTGCGCGCCTGGTTCTTTTTCCTGGCGGCGACGGTGGCCTTTGGCATCCTGACTTACGTGATAGTCGGCGGTACCCGCGCCAATATCATTATTGCCTTCTCGCTGTTTCTGTTTATCGGCATCGTGCGCGGCTGGATCTCGTTGTGGATGCTGGTGGCCGCCGGCGTGTTTGGTATCGTCGGCATGTTCTGGCTGGCGTTAAAGCGCTACAGCCTGGACGTCAGCGGTCCCGAAGCGTTCTATACCTTCCTTTACCTGACGCGCGATACCTTCTCGCCATGGGAAAACCTGGCGCTGTTGCTGCAGAACTACGACAAGATTGACTTCCAGGGCCTGGCACCGATAGTGCGCGATTTCTACGTGTTCATTCCGGCCTGGCTGTGGCCGGGGCGACCGGACACGGTGCTCAATAGCGCCAACTATTTCACCTGGGAAGTGTTGAATAACCATTCCGGCCTGGCGATATCACCCACGCTTATCGGCTCACTGGTGGTGATGGGCGGTGCGGTGTTTATTCCCGTTGGCGCGGTACTGGTCGGGATGATCATCAAGTGGTTCGACTGGCTGTATGAGATGGGCAAAAGCGAACCTAACCGGTATAAGGCCGCGATATTGCAAAGTTTCTGCTTCGGTGCGGTTTTCAACATCATCGTGTTGGCGCGCGAAGGGGTAGATTCCTTTGTCTCGCGAGTGGTGTTCTTCTGCCTTATTTTTGGCGCCTGCCTGCTGATGGCTAAGTTGTTGTACTGGCTGTTTGACACTGCCGGGTTGATTAAGGCACGGGTGCGGCGTACGCGTACGCTGGCATCGACGCCATCATCCGTTCGGGTCGACGGCCTTCTGTAAGGGTAATAATAACGATGGAAGCAAAGATTTCGGTTCCCCAATATGAGCTGCGCGGTTTCAGCCTGTGGGGATTTCGCGATATGGCGCAATGCCTGGATTTTCTGTTTGACGGCGGCCGGGTAAAGCAGGGCACGCTGGTCGCGATGAATGCCGAAAAGATCCTCAAGGCGGAAGAAGATACTGCGCTGCACGCCTTGCTGGATGAAGCCGAATACAAGTATGCGGACGGGATCAGCATGGTACGTTCGATCCGCCGTAAATACCCGCGGGCAGAGGTATCGCGCGTCGCGGGAGCCGACCTGTGGGAAGCGTTGATGCAGCGCGCCGGACGCGAGGGTACGCCGGTCTTCCTGATTGGCGGCAAACCCTCGGTGCTGGCGGAAACCGAACAGAAGCTGCGTAGCCAGTGGAATGTAAACCTGGTGGGCAGCCAGGACGGTTATTTCAAGCCTGAACAGCGAGATGCGCTGTTCGAACGCATTCGCGGCAGCGGTGCCGCCATTGTGACGGTGGCCATGGGATCGCCGAAACAGGAAATCCTGATGCGTGACTGCCGTAAAGTGCATCCGCAGGCGCTCTATATGGGCGTAGGCGGTACTTACGACGTGTTCACCGGGCACGTGAAGCGTGCGCCAAAGATTTGGCAGAACCTCGGTCTGGAGTGGTTGTATCGGCTGCTAAGCCAACCGAGCCGCCTGGGGCGCCAACTTAAACTGCTGAAGTTTGTCGGCTACTATTACCGCGGTAAGATGTGATCTCTGCGTTGGGGCGGAGGATCCCGCCCCGATGCAACCAATTGTTCAAATAACCTGCTTTATGACGGATTCGTCAGCACTCCTATAACCTCAGCCCATAAACTCGCCTGTATTTATTCCATAAAGTTTTAAATTGCGGTTTGCTTATAGCGGCAAAATGCGAAACGATACCGCCCGGAAATTATCCCTGAGCGTTGGCGCAAAACGTGATAGCGCTTAACGACGTTTTTCTCACCGTAAGATCGTCCCATCACAAGCTGGTGTCCGCCAACGCGGCGGGAGAGGTTTTACGCTATTTTCATTAAAACAATAACGACCGGTAACGGCCGGCATGCAAACACAATCAAAAAAATAATATTGAGGATTTATGGCACACAAAGAAAAACCGCAAGGCCTACACCGGGGGCTGGAAGCCCGGCATATCGAGCTGATTGCTCTGGGGGGCACCATCGGGGTGGGCCTGTTCATGGGCTCGGCCAGCACGCTGAAATGGGCGGGGCCATCGGTGTTGCTGGCTTATATCATCGCCGGCCTGTTCGTGTTCTTCATTATGCGTTCGATGGGCGAGATGCTGTTCCTTGAACCGGTCGCGGGCTCCTTTGCCGTTTATGCCCATAAATACATGAATCCCTATTTTGGCTACCTGACCGCCTGGGGCTATTGGTTTATGTGGATTGCCGTAGGCATCTCGGAAATCACCGCCGTTGGGGTCTACGTGCAGTTTTGGTTCCCGGAAATCCCGCAGTGGATACCGGCGTTGATCGCCGTGGCGATGGTAGCGCTGGCCAACCTGGCCGCCGTGCGTCTGTACGGCGAGCTGGAGTTCTGGTTTGCCATGATCAAGGTTACCACCATCATTGTGATGATTTTGGTGGGGTTGGGGGTGATCTTCTTTGGCTTCGGGAATGGCGGGCAGCCGATTGGCTTTGCCAACCTGACCGAGCACGGCGGTTTCTTTGCCGGCGGCTGGAAGGGCTTCTTGTTCGCGCTTTGTATTGTTGTGGCGTCCTATCAGGGCGTTGAACTGGTGGGGATCACCGCCGGTGAAGCCAAAAACCCGCAGGTGACTCTGAAGCGTGCGATTAACAATATCCTGTGGCGTATCCTGATCTTCTACGTCGGTGCCATTTTTGTCATCGTCACGATTTTCCCCTGGAACGGCATTGGCACCGCAGGTAGCCCCTTCGTGCTGACCTTTGCCAAGATCGGTATTGTCGCTGCCGCCGGTATCATTAACTTTGTGGTGCTCACGGCTGCGCTTTCAGGCTGTAACAGCGGGATGTATAGCGGTGGCCGTATGCTGTACGCACTGGCTAAAAACCGGCAGTTGCCGGCGTCGTTGACCAAGCTGTCCGCCAACGGCGTGCCGGTTAACTGTATCGCCGTGACCATTGCCTGTCTGTTAGTCGGTTCCGGATTGAATTACCTTATTCCCAATCCGCAGGCGGTGTTTGTCTATGTCTACAGCGCCAGCGTGTTGCCGGGCATGGTGCCGTGGTTTGTGGTGCTGATTAGCCAACTGTATTTCCGCCGTGCCCATAAGGAAGCGATTAAAACCCACAGCTTTAAGTCGATTATGTTCCCCTATGTGAACTATCTGACCATCGCTTTCTTGGTCTGCGTGCTGATCGGCATGGGAATTAACCCGGATACGCGAATTTCTTTGCTGGTCGGGGCGATTTTCTTAGCGGCAGTCAGCCTGTGCTACTTTGCTTTCGGCATGCACAAGAAACATCATCCGGCTGAAAAACGGACAGAAACACAGCAATAACCGGTGAAAAGGGGCTACGGATAGCGCTTTCCTGCGCGGGAGTGAGCAAAGCGTAATCAAACACAACATTTCTGCGAAAAAGCACTAGACAGGATTGGGTTAAATCCGTAGTATCCCCTCCCGCAACGGCGCTATGCGCCCGTAGCTCAGCTGGATAGAGCGCTGCCCTCCGGAGGCAGAGGTCTCAGGTTCGAATCCTGTCGGGCGCACCATTAAGTTTGTGTGCAAGAGCTGCGGTGGTAGTATTACCGCGTGAAGTAGTTAAGAAGTAATGGTGGCTATAGCTCAGTTGGTAGAGCCCTGGATTGTGATTCCAGTTGTCGTGGGTTCGAGTCCCATTAGCCACCCCACTTCCTAAGAGAAGTGAAGAATTTTAAGCTGTTTTGTGACTGTGCGAAGGTGGCGGAATTGGTAGACGCGCTAGCTTCAGGTGTTAGTGTTCTTACGGACGTGAGGGTTCAAGTCCCTCTCTTCGCACCACACAAAATGTCTAATAAATTTAATATTTACATAGACATAAGCGATAAAATTTAGTAGTATCTGCAACAAGAAATCGGCGAGTAGCGCAGCTTGGTAGCGCAACTGGTTTGGGACCAGTGGGTCGGAGGTTCGAATCCTCTCTCGCCGACCACATTCAAGAAAGCCCGCTTTTAGCGGGTTTTTTTACATCTGTAGTTTATAGGATGAGCACCTCCGAAGGAGGTTTGAGCCGAGCGCAGCGAGACAACGTTGCTTTAGCAACGGCCCGTAGGGCGGCATCGCAGATGCAAGTCATCCTCTCTCGCCGACCACATTCAGAAAAGCCCGTTCAGCAATGAACGGGCTTTTTGCTTTCTGACATTCCGCTTTACGCCCTCCTGCTCTGGTTTTGCCTCTGCCCGCTAGCTATCGTATCCCGGCAGGACGCTTTTGGCTTGGTGTTGGCTTCCGGCGACATCGGCATGCCGCATTGTCGTCAGCTTGAGACATTTAATATATTGATTTTATTTAATAAAAATGACTTTGGCTTAAGTCGTCGTTTTAAGGCGACATATCTGTAGACGTCAGGTGATAGCAGCAGAAAGGGCAGTGAGCGGAATGAAACGAAGTGCTGAGATTAAATCTGTTTTAATTCAGCTTATTAGGCTATTCACCTGAAGGGGTGATGCGTTTTTCCCAAAGTTGGCACGCCAAGTGCAATATCCACTATGTAGATGCTCATTCCACCTCTTATGTTCGCCTTAGGCTTCATAAACCCTGGGAATGACGCAGAGCCGATTTAGGGTGCCTATTGCCCACCAGAACGATGACGGCGTTGCTTGCAATGGCTGACATCACACTCCGGGCAAAACGTTGAGTGAGGCACCGCCCCTGTTGTCCTAGACCTGATTGCTTTTTTATACACTTGCCACCGCGGCAAGTGTTTTTTTTGCCTAATACCCATCATATTTGAAGCCACAGCTGCGTTGACTGCGCGCTCTCACCCCAGTCACTTGGTTGACCAAGCTCCTGGGGATTCGTGAGCTTGCCGCCTTGCTGTGACTCTAACTATCTTGGGTATAAACAACGTTAGATAAAAAAGGCGCGACCTGTGGGCGCGCCTTGAAGACAGTGCATTGTGCGTTATTCGCCGTTCTGCTTCAGCGTTAGCATCAGGCCTTCACGACGCATCTGTGCTGCTTCATCCGAGCGGTGCAGCTTCTCCAGCACGTCAGCCAGCCAAGCGTAATCGTAGGCATCTGGACGCTGTTTCAGCGCTTCCCGGAATGCATCGGCCGCCGCCTGCCATTCGCCGTGCTTCATCAGCAACTGGCCCAGGGTACTGTTCAGCAGTGGTGTGGCACCATGCTGCTTCACCTGCTGACGCAACGCTTTCTCCAGCTGTTGCGGGTTGCCGGACTTCAGACGCGGGATCAGCAACACCAGGCGTTCGTCATACTGGCGCTTGAGGCTGTCGAGTACGATCTCTTGCGCCAGTTCATGGTCATTGCATTCGATCAGGTGTTCCACCATCGCGATTTGCAACGGCACTTCATGCCGGATTTTGCGACTCTGATCTTTCCACCAGCGTTTCAGGCCATCGCTGCCCTCATCCGCCATCGCCTGATTCATCAGGCCAATGTAGGCCTGTTGTTGCAGCGCCTGCAGCTCAGCCTCACTGTGCAGATTGATCTTGCTCATCGACGGCAGGATCTCCAGCAATGAGGCAAAAGCGCCAGTGCGCAGATAAGCCATTTCCGCCAGTCGCAATACTTCGGGATGACGCGGAGCCTGGTTAAGCAGGCGATCGACACCGTGACGTGCCGCATGGTTTTCGCCCTGAGCCAGCTGGATGCGCACGCGGGTGATGTCTACCGGCAGCTGGTCGGTGTCGGCGGCTTCGGCGGCGCGTTCCAGGTACTGATTGGTACGGAAATCGTCACCCCGTTGCTGTGCGGCCTCAGCTGCCAGCAGGTAGTTCACCACCGGTTGTTCAGCGTGATCGGCATTGCGCGTCAGCAGTTTTTCAACCTGCTTGTAATCACCTTCGGCCAGTTTGATCAGTGCGGCCTTGGTCTGCTTACGCGCACGGCTGCGTTTGCGGCCCAGGAACCAGCCGCGAGTGCGGGCGCTGGTGCTGAAGATGCGGCGCAGGATCCACTCGATCACCAGCAGCACCACAAACAGCAAGATACCCATGATCACCAGGCCGGTGACGCTGGTTTCGATATTGTAGTTATCGGTCTGAATCAGCACATAGCCCTGATGGCCGGCCAACATCGGCCCAACCACCACGCTGGCGATCAGCACCAGGAACAGAAATAGCACGCGTAACATGGCTTATCCCTCCTGATGAGCGGCAGGGGACTGGGCCATCAGATTACGCACCCGGGTCTGCATCAGTTTTTCCAGCAGCGGCTGGCTTTTCAGCTGATCCGGCACGTCCATGGTGATCGACTGCTGGCTCAGGGCATCCAACTCTTCCAGGAACGCTTTCGTGGCCGGGTCGGTGGTATCGAAGTAGGCGCGAACCCAAGTGGAAATGGTCTCCAGCGACTGCTTATACACTTCGTTCTGATGGCGTGGGATGGCCTGTGCGGCAACCAGCAGGCGCGAACGGATATTTTCGCGCAGGTAAATGTCCTGGTTCGGGGCCAGCAGCGGCTCGGCATTGCTATCGCGGCGGCGGACGGTAATAAAGTCGGCCATAAAGTTGTGCCAGCTTTTGGCCAGGTTTTGCCGCCATTCGCCGATCGAGCTCGACAGCTCGCTGCTGTCTTGATCCATCGGCGCTTCGTCGCTGTCGTTATCCGCCAGGCGCAGATTATCCACCTGATTGGACAACTGATTGGTCTTGAGAATGATGCCGTCGAAATCTACCTGAGTCAGCGTGGACAGCGTGCTGACGTCTTCGGTGATGGCGCGACGAACCTCGAGCAGGCTCGGGTCATTCATGTCAGCCAGGCTGGCATCGGCGCTTTTTAACAGCGCGGCGGCGGTGGTGACGTCCTGATCGCTCCACAGCTTACGCCCGGCCATTTTCACCAGAAAATCGGCCTGCGCCAGCAACCAGGTTTTGGCATCGCTGCCGGAGATGATGGCGACTTTCTCTTGCAGTTCATTGAGCTGTCGCGCCAGGGTTGCCTGTTCGCGATCGGCGGCGTCCAGCGTTTTGCCCTGTTGCTGCAGCAGGCCTTCCAGCGCGCTTCTTTCTTGCTGTTGGCTTTGTTTCAGCGTTTCCAGCTGTTGCTGCAGCGTTTGATTGGCGGCGATGAGCTGCTGCGCCTGTCGATGTGTATGGTAATAGCCGCCGGCAGCCAGAGCGATAACCAGCACGATCGCGATCGCGCCCAACACCGGGCCGGTATTTTTACCTTTACGCTTTTCAGCGTCTGGCTGCTGGGGGCTCTCAACCGCAGAGGTTGGTTCTTCAACCGGGGCGGATGGGGTATTTTGTTCCGTCATAGTGGCACATCCCATAGTCAGGTTTATTGTAGCGCGCGGATCAGCGCGTCATTATCGGCGGTATCAGCTACCCGAATTGTGCTCCAGCCCAGTTCCTGGGCGAGGGTAGCCAGACGTTCACTCACTACGACCAGGCGGCAACGTAACAGCCACGAAGAACGGTAGTAATCAGGAACTAAAGTATAGAGCTGTTGTAACATTTCACCGCTGGTGACTACCAGCGTATCAACACCGGCACGCTGCCAGTGGGCGCTTTGCTCGCTGCCATCATAGTGCACCGGGCTGCGTTGATAACATTCATAATAGCTGACCGCAGCGCCGCGCTCGCTCAGTGTGTTGCCGAGCAGCTCACGGCCGCCGTTACCGCGCAAGATCAGCGCCTGTTTACCTTCCAGCTTCTGCAGCGCCGGCAGCAGCAGCAATGTTTCGCTGATCTCCTGCTCACGCGGGTATTCTATCGGCAGGCTGCTGATGCGGTGCATTGCCAGCGCCGTGGTACGACCGATAGCGTAATAGGCAAGCCTGGCAGGCCATGACAGCCCGACGCGGCCCATCACAGAATGGGCGTAGCTCACCGAGTGCTGCGACAGGATGAACACCAGATCGCCATCATTAAGCTGCTGTAACGTCTGCGGCAATTTTGGCAAATCGCCGCCGGGGGCGAAGTCGATCAACGGAGCATGATAGGCAACCCGACCGAGCGCACGCAGTCGGCTGACCAGTTCTTCTCCGGAAGGCGAGGGGCGGGTTACCAGAATCGTCATGCAGGGGGATTCCCCTGATAAACGTCCTGCAGAATTTCACGAGCGCCTTGCGCCAGCAGTTCTTCCGCCAGTTCAATGCCCATCTGCTCTGCTTGAGCTGCCGGACCGCGGCGTTCGCCGCGCACCATTTGGCTACCGTCTGGAGAGCCCACCAGGGCTCGCAGCCACAGGCTGTCGCCCTCCAGTTCGGCATAGCTGCCGATCGGTACCTGGCAACCGCCTTCCAGCCGGGTATTCATCGCACGTTCGGCACGTACGCGGGTTTCTGTGGCAACGTGATTGAGCGGTGCCAACAGCGCGCGGGTGGTTTCGTCGTCGAGGCGGCATTCGATACCCACTGCGCCCTGGCCAACGGCCGGCAGGCACTCTTCCGGGCTCAATGGACTGCGGATACGCTGTTCCAACCCCAGGCGCTTAAGCCCGGCGACCGCCAGAATAATGGCGTCGTAATCGCCGTTATCCAATTTTGCCAGCCGGGTACCGACGTTGCCGCGCAGATCGCGCACGATCAGATCCGGACGGCGCTCACGCAGTTGGCACTGACGACGCAGGCTGGAGGTACCGACCACGCTGCCCTGCGGCAGTTGATCGAGCGATGCGAAACGATTGGAAACAAATGCGTCGCGAGGATCGTCACGCTCGCAAATAGTCACTAAACCCAAGCCTTCGGGGAAATCGACCGGGACGTCTTTCATTGAGTGAACGGCGATATCCGCACGGCCGTCCAATAACGCCAGTTCAAGTTCCTTAACAAACAGCCCTTTACCGCCGACTTTCGCCAGCGGCGTATCCAAAATAATGTCGCCTCGCGTGACCATCGGCACCAGTTCGACCTGCAGGCCGGGGTGGCTGGCCATCAGGCGCTGCTGCACATAATGTGCTTGCCAAAGCGCGAGTGGGCTTTGTCGGGTGGCAATTCGAATAATTTTGTCTAACATGCTTGTTACCGTTTTTATAATTCGCCGTTCATCCTACCACTGAGTGTGAAAACTGTCAGTGCAAGAAGCCACAGGCGAAGAAAGGACAACGGAATCAACGGGACGTGTGATGTGTTTTGGGGCAGTTAACACTGCGGGTAAATCGTTTGGAGTGGCGCTACAATAATAGTGAAGCGTTACTTCCTTTACGGTCAATCAGCAAGGTGTTAAATTGATCACGTTTCCAACAATAAGTTGCCAAATATTCTTCCAACACTAACGGCACTTATGGAATACGGGTTTTTTTCTAAACACCGGGATAATCAGGCGAGACGTCTTGTACCTCTACATCGAGACACTGAAGCAGAGACTGGATGCGATCAATCAATTACGAATCGATCGCGCCCTAGCGGCCATGAAGCCCGCGTTTCAACGGGTATACAGTCTGCTGCCTACCTTATTGCACCACCACCACCCACTGATGCCAGGTTACCTGAACGGTAACGTTCCCCATGGCGTTTGCCTCTACACGCCTGATGAAACTCAACAAGATTACCTCAATGATTTAGAAGACAAATGGGGCAGCCCATTTGACAAAATGGCCAGCGGTGAACTGCCGATTACCGGGGTTTACTCGATGGGCAGCACCTCGTCGATCGGCCAGAGTTGCAGCTCGGATCTCGACATCTGGGTGTGCCACCAATCCTGGCTGGACAACGAAGAGCGTAACCGCCTACAGCAAAAATGCAGCCTGCTGGAAAAATGGTCGGCGTCGATGGGGGTGGAAGTCAGCTTCTTCCTGATCGATGAAAACCGCTTCCGTCATAACGAAAGCGGCAGCCTGGGGGGCGAAGACTGCGGCTCCACCCAACATATCCTGCTGCTGGACGAATTTTACCGCACCGCGGTGCGCCTGGCCGGCAAACGTATTTTGTGGAACATGGTGCCGGGCGAAGAAGAAGCACATTACGATGAGTATGTGCTGTCGCTGTACTCGCAAGGCGCGTTAACGCCGAACGAATGGCTGGATCTCGGCGGTCTGAGCACGCTGTCGGCGGAAGAATATTTCGGTGCCAGCCTGTGGCAACTGTACAAAAGCATCGACTCGCCTTACAAGGCGGTGCTGAAAACCCTGCTGCTGGAAGCCTATTCCTGGGAATACCCGAATACGCAACTGCTGGCGATGGACATCAAACAGCGCCTGCATCAGGGCGAGATTGTCTGCTTTGGTCTCGACGCCTACTGTATGATGCTCGAACGCGTTACGCATTATCTGAATCAAATCAACGACACTACCCGCCTCGACCTGGTCCGCCGCTGTTTCTACCTGAAAGTCTGTGAAAAACTGTCCCGCGCCAATGCGTGCGTCGGCTGGCGTCGTGAAATTCTCAGCCAATTGGTCAGCGAATGGGGCTGGGACGAAGAGCGTCTGGCGATCCTGGATAATCGCGCCAACTGGAAAATCGAACGGGTACGTGAAGCTCACAACGAACTGTTGGATGCGATGATGCAAAGCTATCGCAACCTGATCCGCTTCGCTCGCCGCAACAACCTTAGCGTCAGCGCCAGCCCGCAGGATATCGGCGTGTTGACACGTAAGCTGTACGCCGCGTTTGAAGCGCTGCCCGGCAAGGTGACGCTGGTGAACCCACAGATTTCGCCGGACCTGTCAGAAGACGACTTGACCTTTATTCACGTGCCGATTGGCCGCGCCAACCGTACCGGCTGGTATCTTTATAACCAGGCACCGGCCATGGACTCGATCGTCAGCCATCAACCGCTGGAATATAACCGCTACCTCAACAAACTGGTGGCCTGGGCCTATTTCAACGGGCTGCTGACGCCGAAAACCCGTCTGCACATCAAGAGCGGTAACCTGTGCGATACCGCTAAACTGCAGGAACTGGTGGCCGATGTGTCGCACCACTTCCCGCTGCGCCTGGCGGCCCCCACGCCAAAAGCGCTGTACAGCCCGTGCGAAATTCGTCACCTGGCGATAATCGTCAATCTGGAAAACGATCCGACCGCCGCCTTCCGCAATCAGGTGGTGCATTTCGATTTCCGCAAGCTCGATGTATTCAGCTTTGGTCAGCAACAGCAGTGCCTGGTGGGCAGTATCGATCTGCTGTATCGCAACTCCTGGAACGAAGTGCGTACTTTGCATTTCAGCGGCGAGCAATCGGTGCTTGAAGCGTTGAAGACCATTCTCGGCAAAATGCACCAGGATGCCGCGCCGCCGGAATCGGTCGAGGTGTTCTGCTACAGTCAGCACCTGCGCGGCCTGATCCGTACCCGTATACAGCAGCTGGTGTCGGAGTGTATTGAGCTACGCCTGTCCAGCACCCGACTGGAGCCGGGCCGTTTTAAAGCGGTACGTGTTGCCGGCCAGACCTGGGGCTTGTTCTTCGAACGGCTGAGCGTGTCGGTGCAGAAGCTGGAAAACGCGGTGGAGTTCTACGGCGCAATTTCCAACAACAAATTGCACGGCCTGTCGATCAAAGTGGAAACCGATCAGGTGCATCTGCCGCCGGTGGTGGACGGTTTCGCCAGCGAAGGGATTATTCAGTTCTTCTTCGAAGACACCACGGACGATAAAGGTTTTAACATCTATATTCTGGATGAGTCTAACCGGGTTGAGGTTTATCACCATTGCGAAGGCAGTAATGAGGAACTGGTGCGTGACGTTAGCCGTTTCTACTCGTCCTCGCACGATCGCTTCACCTACGGCTCCAGCTTCATCAACTTCAACCTACCCCAGTTCTATCAGATAGTGCATCTTGATGGCCGAACTCAGGTGATCCCGTTCCGCAGCAATGTGCTGTCGAGCCTGTGCGTTCCCCTGACCGACAGCGCCGTCCAACCGCTGAAGCAGCAGTTCCAGCTGCATTGATATCGTCAAGGTTCAGCAGGCTGAGCCTTGACGACGGATGCGGCCATTCTCAGGAAAACTTCACCTCTTCGCCGGCCTGTGCGCTGGCCGCTTCGCTCAGTAAGGGGTAGAAGGCGCGGTCGCTGCGATCGCACAGCCACACGCCGTCACGGTAGTTAAAGTGGTAGCCGCCGGTTTTGGTCGCCAGCCAAATCTGATGCAATGGCTCCTGGCGATTGATCACAATTTTGGTGCCATTTTCGAAGCTTAACGTCATTACGCCGCCGTTAGTTTCGTAATCGATGTCCGCATCGCCGTCAAAATCGTCCAGGGTCTCTTCAATATTCAGCATCAGTTGGTCAGCCAACTGGTGAAACTCACTGTCGTTCATATTCAATTCCTATTGCTTTTCATGATCCACCTGCGATTATAGAGACCTTGGACGCATGAATTACAGGCATTAATGCAAATGAAAAAACAACTACGCTATGCGCTGATGGCAGTTCTGCTTGCCGGGCTCTCCGGCTGCGGCCTGAAGGGCCCGCTGTACTTCCCGCCAGCCGATCCGGCCAGCACTAAGAAACCGGCTACCCAGGTTCAGACCGGCGATCAGGTACAGAAAAATCAGCAGGAACTTTCTGGCTCTCAGCAAAAACCGTCGATGAGCGACCAGTAACACCTTGTTTGCGGCGGCGTGAGTCACCGCAAACCCAAGACGGATAGCGGAGTATGATATGCAGTTCTCCAAAATGCACGGTCTGGGCAACGACTTTATGGTGGTCGATGCCGTTACACAGAATGTCTATTTCTCACCCGAGTTGATCCGCCGTCTGGCCGATCGGCACTTGGGCGTTGGCTTTGACCAGCTGCTGGTGGTAGAACCGCCTTACGATCCGGAACTGGATTTCCATTACCGCATTTTTAACGCCGACGGCAGTGAAGTGGCGCAGTGCGGTAACGGCGCTCGCTGCTTTGCCCGCTTTGTACGGCTGAAAGGCTTGACCAATAAGCGCGATATTCGCGTCAGTACCCAGACCGGGCGCATGGTGTTGAGCGTGACCGACGATGATCTGGTGTGCGTGAATATGGGTGAGCCGAACTTCGATCCCCAGGCAGTGCCGTTTCGCGCAACCAAAGAAGAAAAGACCTACATCATGCGCGCAGCGGAGCATACGGTGCTGTGCGGCGTGGTGTCGATGGGCAATCCACATTGTGTTTTACAGGTGGATGATGTAAAAACCGCCAAGGTGGAGTTGCTCGGGCCGGTGCTGGAAGGGCATGAGCGCTTCCCGGAACGGGCTAACATCGGTTTTATGCAAATTGTCAGTCGCGAGCACATTAAACTGCGTGTCTATGAGCGCGGTGCTGGCGAAACGCAGGCCTGCGGTAGCGGAGCCTGTGCGGCCGTGGCAGTAGGGATTCAACAGGAATTGCTGTCAGAAGAGGTGCATGTAGAACTGCCGGGCGGCAGCCTGCATATTCGCTGGAAAGGGCCGGGCAGCCCGCTGTTTATGACCGGTCCGGCAACCCATGTATATGACGGATTTATTCATCTATGAAGAGCGTTGAGGACCAGGCTGTCGCAGGCATTGAGCTTGATGACGACGCCGTGATGCAGTTTCTGCTGCAAAACCCGGATTTCTTTATGCGCAACGCGCGGTTGGTGGAGCAAATGCGCGTTCCCCATCCCGTTCGCGGCACCGTATCGTTGGTCGAGTGGCATCTGGCTCGCCAGCGCAATCACATCCATCGGCTGGAAGAAGAAATCACGCTGCTGATGGAGCAGGCCAGCGCCAACGAAACGCTGTTTGCCAGCCTGCTGCATTTGCAGGCCAATCTGGCCACCGCCGACAGCCTGCAGGATATGCTTAACCGCCTGCAGCGTTGGGCGCGCGGTTTCGGTTTGGCCGGCGCCAATATCCGCCTGTTTTCCGAAAGCTGGAAAATCGGCGCACCTTCCGATTTCACTCACCTTGCCCTGACGCGCTCTTCGTTTGAACCGTTGCGCATTCAGCGTCTGGGCGACCAACAGCACTTTCTTGGCAGCCTGAATGGCCCCGAGTTGTTGTTGCTGCTGCCGCAGGCCAAACTGGTCGGCTCGGTAGCGCTGTCGATGCTGGGTGATGAGGGCGAGCTGGGTATGGTGATTTTCAGCAGCCGCGATACGCAACATTATCAGCAGGGCATGGGCACGGTGATGCTTAATCAACTGGCGCGCATGCTGCCGGAACTGCTGGAACGCTGGATCGAACGCGCATGACCCCGCTGGCGGCCAGCCTGCAACAGCCGGTCGATGCCTTTCTGCGCTATCTGAAGGTGGAACGCCAGCTCAGCCCCTTGACGCAGTTAAGCTATTCACGCCAATTGCAGGCGCTGATGGCGCTGGCTCAGGATATGGGCATCACGGAGTGGCCGGCGTTGGACGCCGCCAAAGTCCGGATGCTGGCGGCGCGCAGTAAACGCGCCGGCCTGCAGTCTTCCAGCCTCGCGTTACGCTTGTCGGCATTACGCAGTTTTCTCGACTGGCAGGTCAGCCAGGGCATGCTGATAGCCAACCCCGCCAAAGGGATCCGCACGCCACGCAGTGGCCGTCATCTGCCGAAAAACATCGACGTCGATGAAATGAATCAGCTGCTGGATATCGATCTCAACGATCCGCTGGCGGTGCGCGATCGCGCTATGCTTGAGGTGATGTACGGTGCAGGGCTGCGTCTTTCTGAACTGGTGGGGCTGGACTGTCGCCACGTCGATCTGGCCGCCGGTGAAATTTGGGTTTTGGGCAAGGGCAGCAAGGAACGCAAGCTGCCGGTCGGCCGCACCGCCGTGACCTGGCTGGAACACTGGCTGGCGATGCGCGACCTGTTCGGGCCGTCAGACGATGCGATGTTCCTGTCCAATCAGGGAAAACGCATCTCGACCCGTAACGTGCAAAAACGTTTTGCCGAGTGGGGCGTCAAGCAGGGCGTTAACAGCCACATCCATCCGCACAAGCTGCGCCACTCCTTTGCTACCCATATGCTGGAGTCCAGCGGCGATCTGCGTGCGGTGCAGGAACTGCTTGGCCATGCCAATCTGACCACCACCCAAATCTATACCCATCTCGACTTTCAACATCTGGCGAACGTGTACGATGCCGCGCATCCACGCGCCAAACGGGGGAAATCCTGATGCACTTTTATCGTCCGCTACGCCCGCTGGCGGCATTGACCTTCGATCTGGACGACACGCTGTACGACAACCGTCCGGTGATCAAACAGACCGAATTGCAGTCGGTGGCTTTCCTGCAGAATTATCATCCCGGGCTGAACCACTTCCAGTCGGCGGATTTTCACCGCCTGCGCCAAGAGTTACGTGAACAGGATCCAGAGATTTACCACGACGTCACCCAGTGGCGTTGGCGTGCCATCCACCTGGCGCTGAGCCGTCAGGGGCTGCGTGATGCCCAGGCTGCTGAAGGGGCTGACGCGGCGATGCAGAATTTTGCGCTGTGGCGCAGCCGCATCGAAGTGCCTGAAGCTACCCACGCCACGTTGAAAGCACTGGGCGAACGCTTTCCGCTGGTGGCGATCACCAACGGCAATGCCGATCCTGCAATGTGCGGGCTGGACGGTTACTTTCAGTTTGTGCTGCGCTCCGGGCCGGATGGCCGCGCCAAACCTTATCAGGACATGTATCAACTGGCCGCAGAGCGTTTAGGCATCGCCCCTGAGCATATTCTCCACGTCGGCGATGATTTAACCACCGACGTCGCCGGCGCGTTGCGCTCAGGCCTGCAGGCCTGTTGGATCAACGACCGTCAGCGCAGCCTGATGCAGGCTGCCGATAGCCGGCTGCTGCCACATATTGAGATTTCGCAGTTGGCATCGCTGACAGCATTGTTATAATCCCTGCCAGAACTCTGTATAAATTCCCAGTGGAATCGCGTCGCTGACGCGCTTTCCCTTACCAATTAATGGTGCCTATGGACGTTTCCGATCTGCTCGACAGCCTGAATGAAAAACAACGCGAAGCCGTGGCGGCGCCACGTGGCAACCTGTTGGTACTGGCCGGCGCGGGCAGCGGTAAAACCCGGGTGCTGGTGCACCGCATCGCCTGGCTGCTGTCGGTAGAGAACTGTTCGCCGTATTCGATCATGGCGGTGACGTTCACCAACAAAGCCGCGGCGGAAATGCGCCACCGTATC
Organism: Serratia sp. BIGb0234; assembly: GCF_024809915.1. Taxonomy (NCBI): domain Bacteria; kingdom Pseudomonadati; phylum Pseudomonadota; class Gammaproteobacteria; order Enterobacterales; family Yersiniaceae; genus Serratia; species Serratia sp. BIGb0234. The sequence continues at coordinate 90,350 of NZ_JANUEI010000010.1, read as the reverse complement.
GAACATCTGATTGGCACCAGTCAGGGCGGCATGTGGATCGGCACCTTCCACGGGCTGGCTCACCGGTTGCTGCGCGCACATCACATGGATGCCAATCTGCCGCAGGATTTCCAGATCCTCGACAGCGACGACCAGTTCCGCCTGCTCAAACGCATCGTCAAGGCGTTGAATATCGACGAGAAACAATGGCCCCCGCGTCAGGCGATGTGGTACATCAACGGCAAAAAAGATGAGGGCCTGCGCCCGCAACACGTCGAGACCTATAATAATCCGGTGGAGGCAACCTGGTTGCGTATCTACCAGGCCTATCAGGAAGCCTGCGATCGCGCCGGATTGGTGGATTTTGCCGAGCTGTTGCTGCGCGCCCATGAGCTGTGGCTGAACAAACCGCATATCCTCAACCATTACCGCGAACGTTTTACCAACGTACTGGTAGATGAGTTTCAGGATACCAACAGCATTCAATATGCCTGGATCCGCCTGCTGGCCGGCAATAACAGCAACGTGATGATCGTGGGTGACGATGACCAGTCGATTTATGGCTGGCGCGGCGCTCAGGTGGAAAATATTCAACGTTTCCTGAAGGACTTCCCCGGTGCGCAGAGCGTCCTTCTGGAACAAAATTACCGTTCGACCAGCAATATTCTAAAGGCAGCCAACACCCTGATCGCCAACAACGGCGGGCGCATGGGTAAAAACCTGTGGACAGAGGGCGGGGATGGCGAACCTATTTCTATCTACTGTGCGTTCAACGAACTCGACGAGTCGCGCTTTGTCGTCGGCCGCATCAAAACCTGGCAGGAAAATGGCGGCGCACTGAATGACTGCGCCATCCTTTACCGTAGCAACGCCCAGTCGCGCGTATTGGAAGAGGCGCTGCTGCAAACCGCCATGCCTTACCGCATTTACGGCGGGCAACGCTTCTTCGAACGTCAGGAAATCAAGGATGCGCTGGCCTATCTGCGGCTGATAGCCAACCGTAATGACGACGCTGCGTTCGAGCGCGTAGTAAATACCCCGACCCGTGGCATTGGCGACCGGACGTTGGACGAAGTGCGTCGAACGGCGCGCGATCGTCAATTGACCCTGTGGCAGGCCACCCGCGCCCTGCTGCAAGACAAGGTGCTGGCCGGCCGTGCGGCCTCTGCGCTGCAGCGCTTTACCGAACTGGTAGATTCCCTGGCGCATGAAACCGCCGATATGCCCTTGCACGTACAGACCGACCGGGTGATCCGCGATTCGGGGCTGTTCATTATGTATGAGCAGGAAAAGGGCGAGAAAGGCCAGGCGCGTATCGAAAACCTTGAGGAGCTGGTGACGGCAACCCGTCAATACAGCTATCAGGATGAAGATCAGGATCTGATGCCGCTGCAGGCGTTTCTGTCGCATGCTGCGCTGGAGGCGGGCGAAGGCCAGGCCGATGCCTATCAGGATGCGGTGCAGTTGATGACCCTGCACTCGGCCAAGGGGCTGGAGTTCCCGCTGGTGTTTATCGTCGGTATGGAAGAGGGGATGTTCCCGAGCCAGATGTCGTTGGATGAAGGCGGGCGGCTGGAAGAAGAACGTCGTCTGGCCTACGTCGGCCTGACGCGTGCCATGCAGAAACTGACGCTGACCTATGCCGAAACGCGCCGTCTGTACGGCAAGGAAGTTTACCATCGGCCTTCGCGTTTTATCGGCGAACTGCCGGAGGAGTGCGTGGAAGAAGTGCGGTTGCGTGCCAGCGTATCGCGACCGGTGAGCCATCGTCGTATGGGCACGCCGATCGGTGAAAACGATACCGGCTACAAGCTGGGGCAGCGAGTGCGTCACCCTAAATTTGGCGAAGGCACCATCGTCAATCTGGAAGGCAGCGGCGAACACAGTCGGCTGCAAATTGCGTTCCCAGGGGAAGGCATCAAGTGGCTGGTGGCCGCCTATGCCAGACTGGAAACGGTGTAGCGGGGCAGTAGCCGCCGAACCCAAAGGGGCGAATCTCTTCGCCCCAGCACTCAGGCTTAAAGCGTACGGGTATAGCGATCGCCAACTTGCGCGGTGGCATACCAACGCATCACAGCTTCGATGCCTTCACCACCTTCTGGAGGGGCCCAGTGCATGCAGTCCTCTTCCGACAGCGCCTGATAAGGCCCCTGTTTTACTTCGAACACCACGCCGCCGGGATCAACCGACAGCACGGCATGCCAGGTAAACGCCGGCATCTCCAGTACTTTGGTTTCTTCACCCAGCAGCGTGCGTTGGGTGACGACACCTTCCTCATTAAACTGCAATACCACAAAGCGGCCGCGCAGCGGTGTCAACAGTTCCCAGGTTTGTGGATGGCGGTGCGGTCGAATATAGGTGCCAGGTTCCATGGCAATCGCCAGTCGCTGCACCGGCTCGCTCAACTCGTCGTGTAACGTACGGTGCGCGCGCAGGCGAGCCACTTTAGCGGCCTGCTCACTCATGTCGGTCAGGTCGTGGGCGGTAATCTGTTTCATCGTTAAAGTCCGCAAGCTTATCGTGGCTTCATATTAGCAATATTCACAGACGCGGTCAGAGATCCCCGCGACTTTTTCGTTACCCTTTATCACGGATTAAACCGATTTTGTCCCATTGGTTATGGCGATGAATTGTTGCGCAATTATCGGGCCTAACCGGTTGACAGACTTTTTCTTCTCGGCGTAACATGCGCGCACTATTATCAATGAGGACATACGCCTTGGACACACCCAGTAGATACTGGCTCACTGACCTGGACAACAACAGGTACAACTTCTAAGGCTATCCCATCGAGCTGATAGCCTTCGTGGTTGTCGGCGACCTCTTAAGTGTCGCTACGAGTCAGATCCTTCATGGTCTGAAACAAGCTGGTGATGCAACACCCCTCTGTTTCTGTGCTTCCACGCGTTGTTTACCCCTGTCACCCTAAGGGAGTTTTAGCAGATGCTGAGCGCGTTTAAATTAGATAAAAGCCGCCTGTCCCGTCTGGAGTTGGATGACTCCGATGATCTCACCACCTCGCTGTGGGTTGATCTGGTTGAGCCGGAAGAAGGCGAGCGTGAACGCGTGCAAAACGAGCTGGGCCAAAGCCTGGCGACACGTCCGGAGCTGGATGATATCGAAGCTTCCGCGCGTTTCTTCGAAGACGAAGACGGCCTGCATATTCACTCCTTCTTCTACTTTGAAGATGCGGAAGACCATGCCGGTAACTCCACCGTAGCTTTCACCATCCGTGATGGGCGTCTGTATACCCTGCGTGAGCGTGAGCTGCCGGCGTTTCGCCTGTACCGCATGCGCGCACGTAACCTGACGATGGTGGACGGCAACGCTTACGAGCTGTTGCTGGATCTGTTCGAAACCAAGATTGAGCAGTTGGCGGACGAAATTGAAAACGTCTACAGCGATTTGGAAAAGCTCAGCCGGGTAATCATGGAAGGCCATCAGGGCGATGAATACGACGAAGCACTGTCGACGCTGGCCGAACTGGAAGATATCGGCTGGAAAGTGCGACTGTGTTTGATGGATACCCAGCGTGCGCTGAATTTCCTGGTGCGTAAGGCGCGTTTGCCGACCGGTCAGTTGGAGCAGGCGCGTGAAGTGCTGCGCGACATCGAATCTTTGCTGCCACACAACGAATCGTTGTTCCAGAAGGTGAACTTCCTGATGCAAGCGGCGATGGGCTTTATCAATATCGAACAGAACCGCATCATCAAGATCTTCTCGGTGGTGTCGGTGGTGTTCCTGCCACCGACGCTGGTGGCCTCAAGCTACGGGATGAACTTCGAGTTTATGCCGGAGCTGAAGTGGTCGTTCGGCTATCCGGGCGCCATCAGCCTGATGATCCTGGCGGGGCTGGCCCCGTATCTGTACTTCAAACGCAAGAACTGGCTGTAAGCTGACGGGCGAACCTGTTCGCCCGATATTTCTGCTGTCGACCAACGCTTAGCCTGCTAAATAGGGGTAGAATGCCCCTTTGGCTTATCTGTCCGTAAGGCATGCGTTTTGATGGAGAGGTTTCCCCGCTTGATCCAATGGTCAATCCTGCTGCTGGCTTCGCTGGTGCTGGGGTTTGGCCTGCAAAGATTCCATATTCCCGCTGCACTGTTGCTGGGGCCGATGATTGTCGGCGTGGCCATGGGGCTGCTGGGCGCCACGGTTCGCATTCCAGGTTACCTGTTCATCGCCGCACAGGCGGTGCTGGGCTGCATGATCGCGCAAAGTCTCTCGCCTGCTATTCTCACACCGTTACTGGATGACTGGCCGTTGGTGCTGCTGGTGTTGATCGCTACGCTGCTGGCCAGCGGAGTTTCAGGCTGGTGTCTGGTGCGTTATAGCAGTCTGCCGGGGCCAACCGGTGCCTGGGGCTCATCGCCCGGCGGGGCATCGGCGATGGTGGCGATGGCCGGGGATTTCGGTGCCGACGTGCGGCTGGTGGCGTTTATGCAATACCTGCGGGTGCTGTTTGTCGCAACCGCAGCGGCGATGGTGGCGCGCATTGGGTTGGGTGATGAAGCGGGGCATGGCGGCGCGATGCTGGAGTGGTTCCCTTCACTGGATTGGCGTTTCCCGGCGACGCTGGGCATTGCCGTGGTCGGCGCCTGGCTTGGCCCCCGGTTGCGTATTCCCTCCGGCGCGTTGTTGCTGCCGATGATCATCGGCGCGACGCTGCATTCCAGCGGTACCATGGCGTTACAGGTGCCGGAATGGCTGTTGGCCCTGGCTTATACCCTGATTGGCTGGAGCGTCGGGCTGCGCTTCACCCGGCCGATTTTTTTGTTGGCGCTGCGTACCTTGCCGCAGATGGTGGTGTCGATCGTCGCGCTGATGCTGTTTTGCGGTCTGCTGGCATGGATGCTGACGCGTTTCCTGCCGGTGGATTTGATGACCGCCTATCTGGCGACCAGCCCGGGTGGGTTGGATACCGTGGCGATCATCGCCGCCGGCAGTCGGGTCGACATGTCTTTCGTGATGGCGATGCAGACGCTGCGCTTGTTCACCATCTTGCTGACTGGCCCGGCGATGGCACGATTCATTTCTAACCGCGCCACCCCGGCTTCAACTTAGCGCTGCTTCAACGCAGTTTGCGCTGGGTATAGAGTGCGTCGAGGATAAACAACAGCAGTGCGGCCCAGATAAAGCCAAAGGTCACCAGCTTGTCCTGGCCGACAGTTTCGCCATAGAAGGTGACGGCCAGCAGGAACATCAGCGTGGGGCCGAGATACTGGAAGAAGCCGAGTGTCGACAGGCGCAGGCGGGTGGCTGCGGCGGTAAAGAACAGCAGCGGTACGGTGGTGACGATGCCGGCTGCCACCAGCAGCAGGTTCAGCGACCAAGGGTTGGCGCTCAGGTGACTGGTTGGGCTGTCGGCGAACAGGAAAAGATACGCCGCCGCGACCGGCAGCAGCCACAGGGTTTCAATCAGCATGCCGGTTTGCGCGTCGATGGCGATCTTCTTGCGCAGCAGACCGTAGAACGCAAAGCTAAATGCCAGCCCCAGCCCGATAATCGGCAGCGAACCGAATTGCCACAGCTGAATCAACACGCCGGCAAATGCCAGTACTACCGCTATCCACTGCATGCGGCGGAAACGTTCACCCAGGAACAGCATCCCCAGCAGCACGTTCACCAGCGGGTTAATGAAATACCCCAGGCTGGCTTCCAGCATATGGTGGTTATTCACCGCCCAGATAAACAGCAGCCAGTTGCCGCCGATCAACACCGCGGTCACCGCCAACAAGAACAGCCGTTTGCGATTGTGGCAGGCGGCTCGCACCTGCGACCAGTTACGCCCGAGCGTGATCAGCGCCAGCATAAAGAAGAATGACCAAATGACCCTGTGGGTGAGGATCTCATCCGCAGGTACCTGTTGGATCAGTTTGAAATAGGCTGGAGCTATGCCCCAAATAAAATAGGCGGCCAGAGCAAAGAAGATGCCCTGCCGCGTTTGCTGTGCGTCCATGACGTTACTCAGATGGGAAAAACGGAGATGCGGTGAGTGTACTGAAGAGCCTCACCGCATACAATCACCCGACCAGATAGGTCGCGGTAGCGCTGGCGATGTGCAGGCCATCGTGGTTATGCAGTTCAACGCGGGCGACCGCGACTTTGTTGCCGCTGCGCAATACGCTGGCCGCCGCGATAAAGTGCTCGCCACGGCCCGGGCGCAGATAATCAACGCGCAAATCTATGGTGCCCATGCGCGACAGACGGCTAGCGACTTCTTCTTCGATCAGTGGATCCAGGCGCATCAGCACGCTACCGGCGCAGGCTAACCCGGCAGCGACGTCGAGCACCGAGGCGATCACCCCACCGTGCAGGATCTTCTGGGCCGCATTGCCAACCAGCTTGGGCTGATTGGTGAAACTCAGCTCCACGTAGTCGTCGTCAAAGCGGCGCAGCTCGAGACCCAGCTCGCGGTTAAACGGCATGTGATAAACAAAGATTTCGCCAATTTTTTGGCGTGCGGCTTCTAGTGTGAGTGGTGTGGTAGACATAAATACCCATTCTTGTTCTGTGTCGTAGGGAAGTAAACTGGTCAGTCCAGGTTAATCGTTTGTTGATATTATGCCTATATTTTGTTGCTTTCCAGACTAATCCAATAAATACACGCCGTGCTGCTGTAAAATCTCCTTTGTGTGTAAAATGGCCTGTTTTTATTTCAGAGTTTGTCATTTTTTGTTGGGGTGAGGAACGTTATGCGCATTTTGTCAGGGATCGTTTTGGCCACGCTGGCCGCGCCGCTGCTGGTACAGGCGGAAGAAGCCAAAGAGCAGCAAATTCATGATAAACCGGCGGTACGCGGCAGCATTATTGCCAACATGCTGCAGGATCACGACAACCCATTTACGCTGTATCCGTATGAAACCAACTATGTGTTGTATACCGATACCAGCAATATCAATAAAGAAGCCATCCAGTCCTATAACTGGTCCGATAACGCCCGCAAGGACGAGGTGAAGTTCCAGCTTAGTCTGGCATTCCCACTGTGGCGCGGCATTGCCGGCGACAACTCGGTGCTGGGTGCATCTTATACTCAGCGCTCCTGGTGGCAGCTTTCCAACCACGGTGAATCATCGCCGTTTCGCGAAACCAACTACGAGCCGCAGGTGTTCCTCGGCTGGGCGACCGATTACCGCTTCGCCGGCTGGACATTGCGCGATGTGGAAGTGGGCCTCAATCACCAGTCCAACGGCCGTTCTGATCCCACCTCACGCAGTTGGAACCGCGGTTACGCGCGCTTTATGGCGCAAAACGGCAACTGGCAGGTGGATCTGAAGCCCTGGTTCCGTTTCTCGGAAAGCAGCAGCAGCGACGATAACCCGGATATCACCAAATACATGGGCTACTACCGCCTGAAAGTCGGTTATGCCTGGGGTGACAGCATCTTCAGCGTCGACAGCCACTATAACTGGAACAGCGGCTACGGCGGCGCGGAAATGGGCTGGAGCTACCCGATCAGCAAGCACGTGCGTTTCTACACGCAAGTCTTCAGCGGTTACGGCGAATCCTTGATTGATTACAACTTCCGGCAGACACGGGTTGGCGTTGGTGTCATGCTTAACGATATTATGTAATCCGGCCGTCATACAGGCGTCGCTACGCAGCAAAAAATGGGGAAGTGTGTGTCAACCGCAGCAGTGATAAACAAAGAGTTGCTGGCAGAGCAGGTATTACGCGATACCTTCGGCTATCAGCAATTCCGACCGGGTCAACAAACGATTATCAACACGGCGATCGGCGGGCAGGATTGCCTGGTTGTTATGCCGACCGGCGGCGGTAAATCGTTGTGCTATCAAATCCCGGCGCTGGTGATGGATGGCCTGACGTTAGTGGTTTCCCCGTTGATTTCGCTGATGAAAGATCAGGTCGATCAGCTGTTGGCCTATGGCGTTTCCGCCGCCTGCTATAACTCGACGCAAACGCGTGAGCAGCAGCTCGAAGTGATGACGGGGTGCCGCAGCGGCCAAATCAAAATGCTGTACATCGCTCCCGAGCGGCTGATGATGGACAGCTTTCTCGATCTGCTCGACCACTGTCCGCCGGCGTTGCTGGCAGTAGACGAAGCACACTGTATCTCGCAGTGGGGCCACGACTTCCGCCCAGAATACCGTGCCTTGGGGCAGTTGAAGCAACGCTTCCCCGCGATGCCGGTGATAGCCCTGACGGCGACAGCCGATGAATCTACCCGTGGCGACATCGTGCGCCTGCTGGCACTGCAGGACCCTCTGGTGCAGGTCAGCAGCTTTGACCGGCCGAACATCCGCTATACGCTGGTGGAGAAGTTTAAACCTCTCGATCAACTGTGGCGTTTTGTACAGGACCAACGCGGCAAAAGCGGCATTATTTACTGCAACAGCCGGGCCAAGGTGGAAGACACCACCGCGCGCCTGCAAAGCCGTGGGTTGAGCGTGGGTGCCTATCACGCCGGGCTGGACAACGATCGCCGCGCCCAGGTGCAGGAAGCGTTCCAGCGTGACGATTTACAGGTGGTGGTGGCCACCGTCGCCTTTGGCATGGGCATCAATAAACCGAACGTGCGCTTTGTGGTGCACTTTGATATTCCGCGCAATATCGAATCTTATTATCAGGAAACTGGCCGCGCCGGGCGCGATGGCCTGCCCGCCGAAGCTATCTTGTTGTATGACCCGGCCGATATGGCCTGGCTGCGCCGCTGCCTGGAAGAAAAGCCTGCCGGACAACAGTTGGACATCGAGCGCCACAAGCTGAACGCCATGGGCGCATTTGCCGAAGCGCAAACCTGCCGCCGCCTGGTGCTGCTTAACTATTTTGGCGAGGGCAAACATCAGAACTGCGGCAACTGCGATATCTGCCTGGATCCGCCCAAGCGCTACGACGGGCTGGAAGATGCGCGCAAAGCACTGTCTTGTGTCTATCGCGTCGGGCAGCGTTTCGGTTTGGGCTACATTGTCGAGGTGTTACGCGGTTCCAATAATCAGCGTATCCGCGAATACGGCCATGAAAAGCTGCCGGTGTACGGCATTGGCCGCGACCAAACCACCGAACACTGGACCAGCGTGCTGCGTCAGTTGATCCACCTGGGGTTTATCACTCAGAACATTGCCATGCATTCGGCATTGCAGCTGACCGAGGCCGCACGCCCGGTGTTGCGCGGCGAGCTGGAGCTGCAACTGGCGGTGCCACGCATTCAAAGCCTGAAATCGCGTGGCAGTGCCAACCAGAAATCCTACGGCGGCAACTACGATCGCAAACTGTTTGCCAAACTGCGCAAGCTGCGTAAATCGATTGCCGATGAAGAAAATATTCCGCCTTACGTGGTGTTTAACGATGCTACGCTGCTGGAAATGGCGGAACAGATGCCAATCAAGGCCGGCGATCTGTTGAGCGTTAACGGCGTTGGCCAGCGTAAGCTGGAGCGTTTTGGCGCCCCGTTTATGGCGATGATCCGCGATCATCTCGATAATGACGAAGACTAAGGGCAGTAAATCATGCTGATGTTATTTCTGACCGTGGCGCTGGTGCACCTGATTGCGCTGATGAGCCCGGGGCCGGACTTCTTTTTTGTTTCGCAAACCGCCGCCAGCCGTTCACGCCGTGAGGCGATGATGGGGGTGGTGGGCATCTCGCTGGGCATCGTCGTCTGGGCGGGCGTGGCGCTGATGGGCCTGCACCTGATCCTGCAAAAAATGGCCTGGCTGCATCAGGTTATTATGGTGGGCGGGGGGATTTACCTGTGCTGGATGGGCTGGCAGCTGCTGCGCTCCGCACGCTCTCAGAATGCACAATCAACGCCAGCGCCGGAAGTGAAAGTGGCCTTGCCTAAGCCGGGACGCAGTTTTATTCGCGGTTTTCTGACCAACCTGTCAAACCCAAAGGCCGTTATCTATTTCGGCAGCGTGTTCTCACTGTTTGTCGGTGACGACGTGGGCGCCGGTGCGCGCTGGGGGCTGTTCCTGTTGATCATCGCCGAGACTTTTGTCTGGTTCAGCCTAGTGGCCGTGGTGTTTGCGCTACCGGCAATGCGCCGGGGCTATCAACGCCTGGCGAAATGGATCGACGGACTGGCGGGGGTATTGTTCACCGGTTTCGGCTTGCACCTGATCTTTACCCGTTAATTTTGGGGCAGTGAACCAGAGGGCCGAACAGCGATGTTCGGCCCTTTTGCATCAGGCTTTTCGGGCCGTGGCCAGCAGCCCTGCGACCAGGATGAACAGCGAGCCAAAGATGCGGTTCAGCAGTTGCATTTGGCGTGGGGTCTTCAGCCAACCGGCAATACGGGTCGCCAAAGTGGCATAGCCAATCATCACGATGATATCGACCACCACGGTAGTGACGCCGAGTACCAGGTACTGCTCGGCTTGGGGCTGATTGGGCAAAATAAACTGTGGAAACAGCGCGGCCAGAAAAACGATGCTTTTCGGGTTGGTCAGATTCACCAGCACGGCGCGGCGGAACAGACGGCGGCGCGGCATGGTGCCCGCCAGCGTATGCAAGTCCAGCGAACCGGCGGCGCGCCACTGCTGAATACCGAGCCACACCAGATAAGCGGCACCCAGCCATTTCAGCAATTCAAAAGCCATCAGCGACTGCGAGATCAGCGCCCCCAGGCCAATGCCCACCAGCAGGATATGCAGGCTCAGCCCGACCTGCAGCCCGGCGATCGAGGCTGCTGCCCCACGATAACCGTGGCTGATGCCGGTGCTCATGGTGTTGATCGCTCCAGAGCCGGGTGACAGGCTGAGGATAAGGGTTGTCAGCAGGTAGGTTAGCCACCAGTCCAAAGTCATTGCAGTGCTCCCTGAAAGCGCCAATTTGTGCCAAAATGATTCGGTTTTTGTAGGAATTGAATCACAATACGCTAGTATTATTTCTTGTGCCAGCGGTCACATTTTTACCGCTGGCGGCTCAGGGAAAAGCATTTGATGACGTCGTTTACTCTCAGCACCGATGACTGGTTAACGCGTGAAACGCAGTTTGCTGCTTTCGCCACCGGCCCGCTGCTGGACTTTTGGCGGCTGCGTGAGGAGGGCGAGTTCATCGGCGTTGGCGGCGTACCCATCCGCTTCGTACGATTCTGTTCTGCGCGTCATCAGCGGGTGGTGGTGGTAAGCCCCGGCCGCATCGAAAGTTACGTTAAATATCCTGAGGTTGCCTATGATCTGTTCCAGTGTGGCTATGATGTGATGATTTTAGATCACCGTGGGCAAGGCCGTTCCGGCCGTTTGCTGGCGGATACGCACCGTGGTCATGTGATAAACTTCAGCGATTACGTCGACGATTTCACCCAGTTTTATCAGCAGGAAGTGAAGCCACGCGGTTACCGGCAACGCTTTGCGCTGGCGCACTCAATGGGGGGCGCGATCCTGGCGCAATTCCTGGCTCGTCAGCCGCAGGCCTTTGACGCCGCCGCGTTTTGTGCGCCAATGTTCGGCATTTATTTACCTATGCCGGGTTGGATGGCCAATCGCATTCTTGACTGGGCGGAGAAGCACCCGAAGGTGCGTGAGTACTATGCGATAGGCACCGGCCAGTGGCGGCCACTGCCGTACGTGGTCAACGTGTTGACCCACAGCCGTGAACGTTATCGGCGCTGCTTGCGCTATTACGCCGACTATCCCGAGCTGCAGGTGGGGGGGCCCACTTACCATTGGGTGCGAGAAAGTCTCCAGGCCGGTCGGGATATCATCGCTCAGGCGGCTAACATCACTACGCCGCTATTGTTATTGCAGGCCGGGGAGGATCGGGTGGTCGACAACCGCTCTCACCAGGCTTTTTGTCAGGCATTGTCAGAAGCGGGGCACCCTTGCGAAGGGGAAAAACCGCAGGTTATCGAAGGCGCACGGCATGAGATCCTGTTTGAGCGGGACGCGATGCGCGCCGAAGCACTGAACGCAATCCTGCGTTTCTTTGCTCAACACTTAGGTGGTACCCCTACCGCCGACCACTCCATCAGAGGTTAGAACATACCGCTATGTATCACGTCGTCGCTTCCGATTTAGATGGCACGCTGCTGTCACCTGACCACACCTTGTCCCCGTACGCCAAAGAGACCTTGAAGCTGCTGACCCAGCGTGGGGTACATTTCGTCTTCGCTACCGGGCGTCACCATATCGACGTTGCGCAGATCCGCGATAACCTCGACATCAGCGCCTTTATGATCACGTCCAACGGCGCTCGCGTGCACAACACCGACGGTGAGCTGATTTTCAGCCATAACCTGGCCGAAGACATTGCCCGCGACCTTTACGGCATGCTGCATAACGATGCCGATATCACCACCAACGTCTACCGCAACGACGACTGGTACATCAACCGCGAAAGCCCTGAACAGAAAGAGTTTTTCCAGGAATCCATTTTCCAGTACCAGTTGTTCGAACCGGGCCTGTTGGAAACAGACGGCGTGTGCAAGGTGTACTTCACCTGCGACGATCACGAAAAGCTGCTGCCGCTGGAAGATGCCATCAATGCACGCTGGGGCGATCGGGTTAACGTCAGCTTCTCGTTCCCAACCTGTCTGGAAGTGATGGCGGGTGGCGTGTCAAAAGGGCATGCGCTGGAAGAAGTGGCCAAGATCATCGGTTATACGTTGAAAGAGTGCATCGCCTTCGGCGACGGCATGAACGATCTGGAAATGCTGTCGATGGCCGGTAAAGGCTGCATCATGCGCGACGCGCATCAGCGTTTGAAAGATAAACTGCCTGAGCTGGAAGTCATTGGCTCAAACGTCGACGACGCGGTGCCACATTACCTGCGGAAAATGTTCCTGGGTTGATATGAACAGGGCGCCTTGCGGCGCCCTGATTGGTATTACTTGTGCTGGCCCTGCTTTTGCAGGAATTGCACGCCCTTGTCAGGGAAGTCGGTGAACACGCCGTCCACGCCCGCCTGGTTGTAAATCACGTCATACAGCTGATTCACGTCGGTCACGTAGTCTGGCAGCGCATCGGCGCGGATGGTGAATGGGTGCACCGCCAACTTGTTGGCATGCGCTTCTTTCACCATGTCGGTCAGCACCACCTTGCCCGGTTTGGATTTTTCCGCCACCACCAACATGTGGTAGTCCGGTCCGATGCCGTCGGCATACTGGGCGATTTGCTTCATCGCGCCCGGTTTGAACATCCAGTCATAGTCGTATTCCACCCATTTGCCGTCGGCTTTCTGCTCGTAGGTTTCCTGCCACTTGTTATAGGCGATCAATTGGATCAGCTTCAGATCCATGCCCATTTTCGGTTCCAGCTCGGTTTTAATCCGCTTCAGCTCGTTGGCATCGAAGCATTGCAGATAAACGTTATCGCCCTTGCCGGTGTAGCCGTACTGTTTCAGAACCGCCAGCACCTTGCTGGAAATGTCTTTCCCTTCCTGCTTATGGAACCACGGCGCTTTGATTTCCGGGTAAATACCGATGTTTTTGCCGGTTGAATGATTCAAACCCTGCACAAATTCGATCTCTTCCTGGAAGGTATGGACGCGGAAGTCGGATTTACCCATCGGGAAACGACCCGGGTAACCCTGTACCTTCTTGCCATTTTCGATCTCAAAACCTTCGGTGAACTTCAGCGACTTGATTTCAGGCAGCGTAAAGTCGATGGCGTAATAACGGCCGTCTTTGCGCGCGCGGTCCGGGAAACGCTCTGCTACGTCGGTGACGCGATCGAGGTAGTGGTCATGCAACACCACCAGCTCGTTGTCCTTGGTCATCACCAGATCTTGTTCGAGGAAATCCGCGCCCTGCGCGTAGGCCATGGCCTTCGCCGGCAGCGTGTGTTCCGGCAGATAACCGCTGGCGCCACGGTGGGCGATTACCACCTTGTCGGCGGCTTGTGCGGCGCTGACCATTGAGGTGGCCAGGATAATCCCTGCCAGCAGGGCTTTGACTTGAGTCCGCATATTGTTGTTCTCCATGTTGTAGGTGCAGGGGTAGTAAAAAGGCCGGTGATTAACCGGCCTAAGACTGCTGACAAAGTCTTTTGCAGTTAAACGTTATGATCTGGGGACTAATAAAAACAAAGGATTATGTCTTATGAGCTACTCCAAACGCCCGAAAATCCCATTTTTCGGGTGTTTGTCATCAGATAAAGGCCGCAAGGCGGCCTTTAAATAATGCGAAAGTTGTATGACGCTTAACCGCGTTTGTTGGCAGCGATTTCCGCGTGGTGTTTTTTCTCGCTCATCATGGTCAGCAACAGCAACACTACCGCGCCGATGCTACCGCCAATCATCACCATAAAGCCGCCGTCCCAACCGAAGTAGTCAACGGTGTAGCCGACGATGGCGCTGGCTGCAACAGAGCCGCCCAGGTAACCGAACAGACCGGTGAAGCCTGCGGCGGTGCCGGCGGCTTTCTTCGGTGCCAGTTCCAGTGCGTGCAGGCCGATCAGCATGACCGGGCCGTAAATCAGGAAGCCGATGGTGATCATACAGGCCATATCGATGCCAGGATTACCGACCGGGTTCAGCCAGTAAACGACGGTGGCAATGGTCACCAGCGTCATGAAGAACACGCCGGTAGCGCCGCGGTTACCCTTGAACACCTTGTCCGACATCCAGCCGCACAGCAGGGTGCCCGGAATACCTGCATACTCGTACAGGAAGTAAGCCCATGAAGACTTGTCCAGCGCGAAGTGTTTCACTTCTTTCAGGTAGGTCGGTGACCAGTCCAGAATGCCGTAACGCAGCAGATAAACGAACACGTTGGCTACGGCGATGTACCACAGCAGTTTGTTCGGCAGGATGTACTGCATGAAGATCTGCTTGGCCGTCAGCTCTTCTTCCGCTTTGTCGGTGTAGTCGTCCGGATAATCGTTTTTGTATTCTTCAATCGGCGGCAGGCCGCAGGATTGCGGGGTGTCGCGCATCAGGGCAAAGGCGATCAGGGCTACCAGAATGGCACCGAAGGCCGGCATGTACAGCGCCGCGTGCCAGTCGTTGAACCAGGCCATACCCAGCAAGAACAGCAGCGGTGGCAGGCCGCCACCCACGTTATGGGCGCAGTTCCAGACCGAAACGATACCGCCACGCTCTTTCTGCGACCACCAGTGCACCATGGTACGGCCACAAGGCGGCCAGCCCATGCCCTGGAACCAACCGCACAGGAACAGCAGCACGAACATGACCGCGATGCTCGATGTCGCCCATGGAACGAAGCCCATGAACAGCATGACCGCAGCAGCCAAAATCAGGCCGGCGGGCAGGAACACGCGAGGGTTGGAGCGGTCAGAAACCGACCCCATGATAAATTTGGAGAAACCGTAGGCGATGGAAATACCGGACAGCGCGAAACCGAGGTCACCGCGGCTGAAGCCCTGGTCAATCAGGTAAGGCATGGCCAGGGTGAAGTTCTTGCGCACCAGGTAGTAGGCGGCATAACCGAAGAAAATCCCCATAAATATTTGCCAGCGCAATTTACGGTACAGCGGGTCGACTTTGTCGACCGGCACACGTGAAATGTGTGCTGCCGGCTTAAAAATACTCAACATGAGCGCCTCCGATGGCTTTATCTAGTTATCACATCAATATGATCTTTTACGTTCATTTGATGATTGAGCGGATATCGAATGTGGTGTTTTTTTGTTCCATAACGAGCGTCATCCTAGTCAAAACCGCCTGGTGTCGCTGTGATGAATGGCGCAAATGTTACACTTTTATGAAACACCGGCGGATTTTGAGCGATTCGTTAACGTTATGAAATAGAAAAACGCCTAAAAATCGTGATTGTGATCACATTCGTGGTTTTTTGTGGACATTTTACTTTCGTTTTAAGTTCGTTATTGTTCCTTATCAAACAAAGACCCCAATGACTGTGGCCCAATAGGGCAATAACCACGGATCCAGAGGGAGCGTCATGAGCAGCCATTCAGCAGAAAACGAAACGGATGTGATCATCATTGGCGGCGGCGCGACCGGCGCGGGCATTGCTCGTGACTGCGCACGCCGCGGACTGCGTTGCATACTGCTGGAGCGTCATGATATCGCCACCGGCGCGACCGGGCGCAACCACGGTCTGCTGCACAGCGGTGCGCGTTATGCGGTAACCGACGGCGAATCGGCGCGCGAATGCATAGAAGAGAACCGTATCCTCAAACGCATTGCGCATCACTGTATCGAGCGAACCGACGGGCTGTTTATCACCCTGCCGCAGGATTCGCTGGCTTACCAACAGCAGTTTATTGTCTCCTGCCACAGCGCCGGTATCAACGCTGAAGCTATTGATCCGCAGTTGGCGTTGCGGCTGGAGCCGGCGGCTAATCCGGCGCTCATCGGTGCCGTGCGCGTGCCGGACGGCACTGTCGATCCTTTCCGTTTGACCGCCGCCAATATGCTCGATGCCCGTGAGCATGGCGCGCAGATCCTCACTTATCACCAGGTGGTCGGTTTATTACGCACGGGCGATCGCGTTACCGGAGTGCGTGTTTTCGACCATCAATCGTCGCGCCGTTACGATATTCACGCCGAAGTGGTGGTCAACGCCGCCGGTATCTGGGGTCAGCAGATTGCAGAATATGCCGATCTGCGAATTCGCATGTTCCCGGCCAAGGGCGCTCTGCTGATCCTGGGTCATCGCATCAACAACATGGTGATCAACCGCTGCCGCAAGCCGGCGGACGCCGACATTCTGGTGCCGGGCGACACCATCTCGCTGATTGGTACCACCTCGACCCACATTGACTATGACCAGATCGACAACATGCTGGTGACCCCGCAGGAAGTGGACATTTTAATCCGCGAGGGCGCGCTGCTGGCACCTGAATTGGCGCAAACCCGAATTCTGCGTGCTTATGCCGGCGTTCGGCCTTTGGTAGCCAGTGACGACGACCCTAGCGGTCGCAACGTCAGCCGTGGCATCGTGCTGCTCGATCATGCCAGCCGCGACGGTCTGGAAGGCTTTATCACCATCACCGGCGGCAAGCTGATGACCTACCGGCTGATGGCGCAGTGGGCGACCGATAAAGTGTGCGAAAAGCTTCGGGTAGACAGCCCCTGCACTACCGCACAGGAGGCGTTGCCGGGTTCTCGTCAGTCGGCGGAAGAAACGGTGCGTAGCGTGGTGTCTTTGCCTGCCAGTATTCGTGGCTCGGCGGTTTATCGCCACGGCGACCGTGCAAACCGCGTACCGGCGGGGGATCGGTTGGACAACAGCCTGGTGTGCGAATGCGAAGCGGTGACCGCCGGCGAGGTGCGTTATGCGGTTAACTCTCTCACCGTCAATAACCTGGTCGATTTGCGTCGTCGTACCCGCGTTGGCATGGGCACCTGCCAGGGGGAGCTTTGCGCCTGCCGTGCCGCGGGGCTGCTGACACGCTTTAACGTCACCACCCCGCAGCAGTCGATCGACCAGCTATCGCATTTCCTCAACGAGCGTTGGAAAGGCGTCCGGCCTATCGCCTGGGGCGATGCGCTGCGCGAAAGTGAATTTACCAGTTGGGTTTACCAGGGATTGTGCGGGCTCGATGCCCGGGGGGAACAGGAGGCCGATGATGCGATTTGACGTAGTGGTGATTGGCGGTGGCCTGGCGGGTATGGCCTGCGCCATCCGCCTGGCGGAACAGGGCAAGCGCTGTGCGGTGGTCAGTTCTGGCCAGAGTGCACTCTATTTTTCATCCGGCTCGCTTGATCTGCTGGCGCAACTGCCCGACGGCACCCCGGTGACAGAGCCATTGGCGGCGCTGTCCGCACTGGCAACACAGGCACCCCGGCATCCCTATGCGTTGATCGGTGCCGAGCGGGTGGCGGCGCTGTCGGGTGAAGCCGCTTCACTATTGCAGCGCTGTGGGCTTGCTCTGCAGGGTGACAGCGAACGCAATCATCTGCGCATCACGCCGCTGGGCACGCGCCGGGCCACCTGGCTCAGCCCGCAGGCTATCCCCGTTACGCCGTTAGGCGGTGAACTGCCGTGGCGGCACATTGCGGTGATCGGCATTGAAGGATTTTTGGATTTTCAGCCACAGTTGGCCGCCAGTTCCCTGACGCAGGCCCTGGACGTTCGGGCTGAGGTGGCGGATATGCACTTGCCGGCGCTGGACCGGCTGCGCAATAACCCCAGTGAGTTCCGAGCGGTAAATATCGCCAGGGTACTGGATCTGCCGGAAAACCTGACGCCAATGGCGGACGAGCTTCGGCGGTTGGCTGCGGACGCCGAGGCGATATTCTTGCCGGCCTGTCTGGGGCTGGAGGATGACGCACCATTGGCGGCGCTGCAGGCGGCGGTCGGCAAACCGATTCGCCTGCTGCCGACGCTGCCGCCTTCAGTGCTCGGGATGCGGTTGCACCAGGCACTGCGCTCGCGATTACAGCAATTGGGCGGCGTTTTTATGCCGGGGGACAGCGTGCTGCGGGCGGATATTGAAGCCGGGCGAGTCACCGGTGTTTATACCCGTAACCACACCGACATTCCGTTGGTGGCGCAGCAGGTGGTGCTGGCCAGCGGCAGTTTTTTCAGTAATGGGCTGGTGGCGGACTTCGACGGCATACGTGAACCGGTATTTGGACTGGATGTCGACAGTAAGGCGGAGCGTGCAGACTGGAGTTGTCGCGAGCTGTTTGCTCCGCAACCCTATTTGCAGTTTGGGGTACGCACCGATAACCAGCTGCGTGCCCTAAGGCAGGGAGAGCCTTTGAGTAACCTGTATGCCATAGGGGCGGTAACCGGCGGCTACGATCCGCTGCAGCAGGGCTGCGGTGCAGGTGTTTCGTTGGTGGGAGCATTGCATGTCGCGCAACAGATTGCGGCACAGGAGGAGCAACCATGAGCCTGCACAAAGACAACAGTTTTGAGAACTGCATCAAGTGCACCGTCTGCACCACCTATTGCCCGGTGGCCAAGGTCAATCCGCTTTATCCCGGGCCCAAGCAGGCGGGGCCGGACGGCGAACGCCTACGGTTAAAAGATCCGGCGCTGTACGACGAAGCGCTGAAGTATTGCACCAACTGCAAACGCTGTGAGGTGGCCTGCCCGTCCGACGTCAAAATTGGCGATATCATTCAGCGGGCGCGTGCCGACTTTGCCCAGAGCAAGCCGACGCTGCGCGACGCCATCCTCAGTCATACCGATATCATGGGCTCACTGTCGACGCCGTTTGCGCCGATCGTCAACGCTGCCACCGGGTTAAAGCCGGTGCGCGTTCTGCTGGACAAGGCGTTGAAAATTGATCACCGTCGCGAACTGCCCAAATACTCGTTCGGCACCTTCCGCCGCTGGTACCGCCAGCAAGCGCAGGCCCAACAGCGTTACGCCGAGCAGGTGGCTTTTTTCCACGGCTGCTTCGTCAATTACAACCATCCACAGCTGGGTAAGGATCTGATCAAAGTCTTCAATGCGATGGATATCGGCGTGCAGCTGCTTAAGCGCGAAAAATGCTGCGGTGTGCCGCTGATTGCCAACGGCTTTATCGCCCAGGCCAAGAAACAGGCCAAGGTGAATGCCGAATCGCTGCATGAGGCGGTGTTGGAGCGCGGCATCCCTGTTGTGGCCACATCATCGAGCTGTACTTTTACGCTGCGTGACGAATACCCGCATTTGCTGGAGGTGGATACCTCGGCGGTGCGTGAACGGGTGGAGCTGGCGACGCGCTATCTGTACCGCCTGCTCAATCAGGGGCGCAGCCTGCCGCTGAAGCGCACGCCGTTGCGGGTGGCCTACCATACGCCGTGTCACATGGAGAAAATGGGCTGGACGGCCTATACGCTGGAATTATTGCGGCAGATACCGGGGCTGGAGCTGGTGGTATTGGATTCGCAGTGTTGCGGCATTGCCGGCACCTACGGATTTAAATCCGAGAACTATGCGACTTCGCAAGGGATTGGCGCATCGCTGTTTAGCCAGATTGAGGAGAGTGGGGTCGATTTGGTGGTGACGGACTGCGAAACCTGTAAATGGCAAATCGAGATGTCGACCAGCAAGCGCTGCGAACACCCGATTACCCTGTTGGCACAGGCCCTGGCGTAGGGCGCAGCAGGGTGAACTGCGCCCTATAGGCTGAGTCAGTAAAAGTTTACTTGTTCAGTTTCAGCGTTTTGATGATGCCTTCGGCTTCACTTTGCGCCTGCTGCTGGTTATCCGCCGGCAGCGTCACCTGAATGGTCAGCATGTTGTTATCCAGCGTGCCAATCAGGATGGAGGAGTAGGCCTTCTCGCCGCCGCTGGTAATGATGCTGTCCAACTGACGCAGCGGCACGCCGTTTACGTCGATGGCTTTGTTGGTGACCACCTGCAGGTTCGCATCACGCGCGCGCTGGGTATCTTCCAGACGCTTGCTCAGGGTTTCCAGACTGTCGGCGGTTTTGTCGCCGAGGATCACGATCACTGCGCGTTGGCCGGTACTGTCGGCGTAAACGTGCATGTTGTTCGCCTGATTACCCAGCTTGCCGCTTTGGTCCGCCATACCGACCGGCAGGGTGAACGCCAGCTTACCCTCCAGCAAGCTTACCTGTTGCCCGGCCGGTGCGCTGGCTGCGGCATCGCCCGCCGGCGCTTTGGTGTCTTTGGTTTCGCCGTCGCAGGCCGCGAGGCCAAGCACTAACAGGCTGATACCCATCAATTTTGCTACTTTACGCATTGGGCTTCCTTCTTCCTTTCAGGTAGGGTTTCACTGCCGTATCGCAACCTATTCCAGGGTGAAATGCAAGGCAGATGTTGTCACAAGGTTTTCTCAAGTAATAGCCGATAATCAGCCACTTCGCCTTTCTTTTCCAGTTGAACAATCTGATAGTGATTGTTGATAAGCATCATCAGCATCGCACGGAACTGATTACGGGTTTTCACCCTCAACTGGTGATAACCCTGTGCCCGTGCCCAGTTTTCCTGCTCGGCCAATAGCGCCATTGCCACACCATGACGGCGATAAGCCGGCAATACGGCACCCAACCAGCTGTAAAACACCCTGTCTTGTTGCTGATAACCGAGCTTGAAACCGGTAGCCTGGCCGTCGACTTCGGCGATCAGTGCGGCCATCGGGAGTGAGCCGATGCGCTGTTGCAGATCGTTGAGGTTGTGCAGATTGCCGAATTCGGGGATTTGCTGATACAGACGATGAATTTCTTCGAGGGTGGCGTGGCGGGTGGTGACGGTCATGGCGGCCTCCGGATGGGTAGGCCGCCAATGATAACACGGGTCAGCTCGGTTGCAGGCTGCTGTCGCCCTGGCGAGCGGCAATGCGTTTGAGCAGCATATTCAGCAGCACGCCGTACATTGGCAGGAAGAACAGCATGCAGATCAGCACTTTGAAGCTGTAATCGACCAGTGCAATCTCGACCCAGTTGTTGGCCATAAAGGCGTCGCTGCTCTTGTAGAATGCAATAAAGAAGAACGACAGCGTGTCGCTGATATTGCCGAGGAACATGGCCGCGGCAGGGGCCACCCACCAGGCGCTGCGCTGGCGTAACCGGTTGAAAACGTGTACGTCGAGGATCTGACCGAGCACGTAAGCCATAAAGCTGGCGACGGCGATACGTGCGACAAACAGGTTAAAGCTACCCAGTGCGGCAAACCCCTGCCATTCCCCCTGATAGGTGACGGTGGAGATGACGTACGAGATAAACAGGGCCGGCACCATCACCGAAAGAATGATGCGTCTCGCCAGCGGGGCGCCAAAAATACGCACCGTCAGGTCGGTTGCCAGAAAGATAAATGGGAAGGTAAACGCACCCCAGGTGGTATGGAAACCGAAAATGGACATCGGCAACTGCACCAGGTAGTTACTGGAGGTAATGATGACAATATGGAACAGCGATAGCCAGACCAACGCGGTAAGGCGCTGTCGAGCGGTAAACGAATACATGTTGTAGCCTTTTTAGCAGTGGGGTGAGGGAACCCAGAATGTCTTGTCTGTGCAGCGAAATAAGCTGCGCGGCCGCATGATACGCGTTTGCGCAACCAATGCAATGGTTAAATTTAACGCAAACGTTAACGCATCTTGCGCAGAAAAACTACCGGCGTAAACTAGGCGCTAATGAGATGCGGCGAGCGTACGCCGATCGCTTTTGACCGAGAAAAATTGCATGACTGACTTGTTTGCCCAGGCCGACCAGACGCTTGATGCGCTGGGGCTGCGCTGTCCGGAACCGGTAATGATGGTGCGTAAAACCGTGCGCCATATGGATAACGGTGAAACCCTGCTGATTATTGCTGACGATCCGGCCACCACCCGCGATATTCCGGGTTTTTGCCGTTTTATGGAGCACACGCTGGTGGCGCAGGAAACTGAAAAAACGCCTTACCGCTATTTATTGCGCAAAGGTGTTGAGCGCTAATCGCCGATTTTGCCTAGCGTTTTTGCAGTATTTGCTGTGCGTCCGATGCGCGAGCATGCATTGCCAGCCCCCTGAAATCCTGCGGGCGGTAATAGTGGGGCGGCACCGGCAGAGAATGCATCGCATCCGTCGGCCAGAGTTGCAGTTCACCCAGCTTTGCCAGCCAGAACCCCTGAACCTGCAGCGGTAACATCAGGCGTTGTGGGGCGGTGTTTTCGAACGGCGGCAGAGCCGGCAGGCGATTGCTGCCGGTCGTGTAATCCCGTTTTAAGACCAGAAACTTCTCCGGTACCCGGCGATGGCTGTCCCACCAGTCGCCGTCAATCCCGTCAAACTGCCGCTGAGTTGCCCTGATGGAGACGGCGCCAAGCTGGTGCAGGGCCTGGGGGAGCAAATTCTCCATGGCCTGGTTGTAGGCCGTTAGGGAAACCGCCTGCCCCTGCAAGATAGCATCGATCGCCAGCCGTGATCCCAGCAGGTTGGAATACAAATCTTCCGGTGAAAAAGCCGAGACCTCCTCCGAAAACCCCGGTACCGACTGGTAGCCATACCACTGTGCCACTTCATGCCACGCCGCCATTTGAAAGGCGAGTTCTCCTGCCAAATACGCCGCGAGCGTATAGCGCTGCGCAGCATCCTGAGGTGGGGTAAAGGCGTTCAGCTGGATACGGCGTATTGCCAACTCGGGGCTAAGATCGATATTCCATTGCTGGCCCAATCGGGGTAGCAGTTGGCTGAACAGGAAAAGGGTATTGTCGGCGGTGTCGCGTACGTGAGCGATATCGATAAATCCCCCGCGGCGGGTGTACATCACCCCCAATTGCTCGCTGCCAAGTCCCACCAAGTTGCTAACGGCATTGAAAGCGCTGTCGTTATAGTGGTGACGGCCAAGCCGGTCGGCATCCACCAGGTTACCCAACTGATAAAAGGGGACTGGGATACCCCAAACTTGCGCTTTGAGGTTGTAGCCAAAGGCACAGCAGGGGCGCAAACCATCCGGCGGGGACAGCGGCGCAGCCACCGGCCAGGCGATACGGCTTTCGTTGATGGGTTGCGAGGTCACCAACGTTTCCACGGGTTTGGCAGATAGCGCGGAAGTAAACGACAACAAAACCAGCAGTACAACAGAGCGCATTAAAAAGCTTCCCCAACCTGAAAGTAAAATCCACTGCTGCCACGTCCGATGCCAAAATCGAGCCGCACGTTCATTTTCGGTTTGAATTCAAAACGGTAACCCGCTCCCAGCGTGGGTAACCAGGGCCCCTGGCCCAAATCGCCGGCCTTGCTACTTAGCGTTCCCGCACCGGCCCAAAGAACGTAACCGTGGCGCCAGTTCAGCTTGCGACGATACTCGATCTGGCTGCTGAACACATTTCTGTCGCGATAGCGGCCTTGATAATAGCCGCGCATGCGTTTGTCGTCACCCAGGCCGGACAGCCTGTCCCAGGGCACCTCGCCCGTCGTCAGGCGGCTGTAAGCGTCTAACGCCAGCACGCTTTTCGCACTCAAGCTGTGGTAGGCATTGTACTGGCCTTCTACAGCATTGAAACGGCTGTCGCCGCCCAATTCTGGCGCAAAATAGGTGTCGCTCAGGCGAAGATACTGGCCACGGCTGGCATTAGAAACGAAGTCGCGCGTATCGTAACTCAGCGAACCGCTGACTCCTGAACTTAGCGATGAAACGCCGGCTTTTTGGGCCCTTAACAGGCTGCTGTCATCCTCATCAGTTTTGCTGGCGTGCGTCGAGGAAAAATCCCAGCCAACCCCCGCGTAGGTGGCATTGGCAATGCGATACAGCAGCTGCGGGGCTATCTGGAATGCCTGCTGCGTGTACTTTTCTTTGTTGCCGTTGTTATGCCCAGCCTGGTAACCGGTGCCCCAGAAATAGGTGGGCATATTATTCAACGAGCCGTCGGCAAAAAAACGCCATTGGTCGTCAGCGAAAAAACTGTGGTTTTGGAAACCGACGCCGAAGGCACCGGTGGTGCTGAAAAAGCCCTTTAACGCCAGCGTCGAGTTTTGGCTGACTTTATCCTGGCTGTCCGGGCGGTATATCCCCACGACGGCGGTACCGATGCCAAGACCGAGTTCTGGCGTATAGAACGGGCCGGGCAACACCCCCCAATCGATGGTTTTGCTGCTGTCGAATTGGTTGTTAGACCCCAAAGGGGCCAACATTTCATCTATTTGCTGGCGTGACAACAAAGTGGCGTGAGCTCCGGGTAGCAGAACCAACAATACCAGCGGCAAACTGCGGATCGATATTGCCATCAGAAGCGATATTCACCGGAGACCATAAAGCTGTTACGTTCGCTAAAGCCAAATTCGGTCAACAGGTTAAAGTGTCTGGTGATCTCGTATTGCGTGCCAATCAGTACGTTCCACGGCGATTGCAGGTGCTGTTTCACGTCAAAACGGCCTTCACCCTGCTGATTGGCCATCATCATCAGGCTCTGAAGTTCGGTTGGCATTTTTAAATCACTCAGGCTGCCTTTGAACCTCTGCTGGACGTCCTGATACATGGTGCCGACCCACAGGTTGAGATGGGTTTGGCCACTGATACCGGGCACCAGGAAGCGGTAACCTACCCGAGGCGACACCGTCAGTGCGGAAATCTGACCATCAAGGATATCGAAATTGGTGCGGGTGTAGTTGGTATCGACCGAGGTGAACCAGTTCTCATATCCCCCAACCAGCGTGAAACCGGCGCCGTAAGTGGTGCCTTTAAAATCGAGCTTAAAATCCAGATCGCGGAGTTGCCCACTTTGATTCATGCGGTGCACCTGACCCGCGATAACCTTGTTCAGGAAGCCTTTTTGTTGACTGGGATCGGCGTCTACGGAAACCTGGGACAGCGAGCTACCTTTGGTATGGCCGATGATGCCGTAAACATTGAGGAATGGCAGTACCCAGGTGTCCAGACGCATGGTTTCCGTTTTGCTTTTCTCGCGAGTTTTGCCCACGTCGATGTTGAACAAATTGGATGGCAAGGGAGTTTTACCCAGGCTGAGGCCGGAAAATTGGATACTGTCGACATCGATATTTTGCCGCATGTTCATGTAGTTGATGCCGATCCCGAAGGGTTCCGGCAGATCATAACCACGGGCGCGTGCTTCATCCCCCCAAATCGGCAACAGGCGATGCTCAGGCTGGGGTTTTGCCTTGGGCGCATCGTTATGCTGGGCTGCGGGTAAGGCGTTAGGGGTGGTGAAAAGGGGGCGATCGGCGCTATCAATGAGTTGCTCTGTGGCGGCAGAATCAGGCTGCTGCGCCAGAGCCAGTGTAGGGATAAAAGGGACGACGATCAGGTTCAGGATTTTAAAATATAGCGGTTTCATTCATTCGGCCATGACTCTGATAAGTTAAGTAGGCTTATCGGGTTTCAGGAATAGGTGGCGGAAGAATATAGAAAGGCATGCTGGTTTTATGGTTATTACGTGCGACTTGCCGGTGTTATTTTTCGGCTAAGTGAATCAGGATGCCATTGCTGGCATCCTGATATTTGGTTCTTATTACTGACGTTTCTTCAGCAAGCGTAGGGCGTTGGCGGTGACCAGCGCGGTAGCGCCAGAGTCCGCCAGCACCGCCAGCCACAGCCCGGTCAGGCCCATCAGGGTGGTGATCAGGAATATCCCTTTCAGCCCCAACGCAATGGTGATGTTCTGGCGGATATTGGCGTGTGTAGCGCGTGAGATGCGGATCATCTCCGCCACGCCCAGCAGCCGATTGTGCGTCAACGCCGCGTCGGCGGTTTCCAGCGCCACGTCGGTGCCACTGCCCATGGCGATACCGATGCTGGAGGCTTTCATTGCCGGCGCATCGTTGATGCCGTCGCCGATCATCGCCGTTGGCCGCAGCTCGCTCAGCTCGGTTACCGCCCTCACTTTATCTTCCGGCAGCAAACCGGCACGGTAGTCCAGCCCCAGCTCGGCGGCAATCGCTGCGGCCGCTCGAGGGTTGTCGCCGGTTAACATTACGCCGTTGATCCCCAACGCATTCAGTTCGGCAATCGCCTGCTTGGCATCGCTGCGCAGCGTATCGCGCAGGGCCAGCAGGCCGATCGGCACGCCATCTTCCAGTACCACAACCGCCGTTTTACCGGCATTTTCCAACCGTTCCACCTGGTTAGCACCTTGCTGATTGAGCAAGCCTGCAGCCAGTTTGGCCGGTGTACTGATCAGCACGGTTTTACCGTCGACAATGCCTTCCACACCGACGCCGGCCAACGCACGACGGTTCTGTGCCGGCGGCAAAGGAGCACCATATTGTTCGGCGCGATTGATAATGGCCTGCGCCAACGGGTGATGGGAGCCGGCTTCTACCGCTGCGGCAAGGATCAACAGTGACTGTTCGCTGATGACGCTAAGCGGCAGCACATCCGTCACCGTCGGTTTGCCTTCCGTCAGGGTACCGGTTTTATCGAAGGCGATGGTTTGCACCTGGCCGAGCTGTTCCAGCGCCGCGCCACCTTTAATTAACGCGCCGCGACGGGTTGCCGCCGCCAGTCCGGAGGTAATGGCTGCCGGAGTGGAGATCACCAGTGCACAAGGACAGCCGATCAGCAACAGGGTCAGGCCGCGATAAATCCAGACATCCCAGGGTTGAGCATACATCAACGGTGGCACCAGAATTACCGCGATAGCCAGCAGCATAATGGCCGGGGTGTAGTAACGGCTGAAACGGTCAAGGAAACGCTCGATCGGCGCACGGCGCTCTTCGGCTTCTTCAATCAGCTGCAGGATACGGTCGATGGCGTTTTTGCCCGGCTCGGAAATCACCTTCATCTGCGCGGCCTGATCGACCGACAAACTGCCCGCCGCCACCTTCTGACCTTGCTGACGCTCGACCGGGACCGACTCGCCGGTCAGGGCGCTTTCGTCGAAGCTGGCGAACGGGTTGAGCAGTTCGGCATCGGCCGGAAGGCGACCGCCGGGGGCAATTTCAATCACATCGCCGGGACGCAAGCTGGAGACCGGCACGCGTTTACGCTCGGTACCCTGCAGCAGCAGGGCATCTTCAGGAACCAGCTCCATCAACGCTTTCACGCCACGACGGGCGCGGTTGGCGGCGTAGGATTCGAGCATTTCGCCGACCATAAACAGCAACAGCACCATGGCCGCTTCGGCGGTAGCGCCGATAAACAGCGCGCCGATGGCTGCCACGCTCATCAGCGTTTCGATGGCAAACGGCGTGCCGGAGCGGATCAGACGTATCGCCTTGGTGGCGACCGGTGCCAACCCCACCAGCGTGGTGGCGATAAAGGCGATGCGGCTCAGCTCAGGGTTGACCAGGCTGAGTGCCCAACTGACGATCATCAGCGCGGTGAGCAGCAGCAACGGGCCGAATTCCCCCAGGCGTGAAGGTTTAGGCGGCTCGGCTTGGTTTGCCTGGGTGCCGAGCAGGGTAAACCCGGCTTGTTGCACTGCGTCCTGGATGCGCAGACTAAGGTTCGACTGGCCGTCTACCACCAGCTTTTCGGTGGCGAATAACACCCGTGCATTTACGACACCCGGGATGGCAGTAACGGCATTTTCAATCTTTTTAGCGCAGCTGGGGCAGTCCATACCCGTGACTTTCCAACTGTAGCGCTCGCTGCCGGAGAGAGGGGCGGCAGCGAGCCTGTCACTTTCCTCGTCCGGATCCCCATGATCGTCAGCGCTGCAACAGCTGGCGCCATGATCGTGAGCATGAGAGTGTTCGCCAGGGTTGACAGCGTTTTGTTTTTCACTGCTGCAACCGTGCTGAGTTTTGCTGTGGCTGTGATTGCACCCGCAGCCACCTTCGGCATGGTTATGTTCCTGATGATTGTGATTTTCATGGTTATGCATAACGTCCCCCCTCAGGGCAGTTAATGAGCTTCTTGAAACCAACTCTACACCCTGGAGTCCACTCCAGAGTCAAGCGACGGATGAGAATTATTGCTAATGGCGCACCGGAGGGAGAATTGGGGTATTTCTTTTTTCCCCTGTCGTTTATCAGGGGGCGACGAGCGTGAAGGACCCGGAAGGCACGAGGTGATTAGTCAAAAAAAGAAAATGTTATTCCTGCGGGAACTAAAAAGTACCGGCGGCTAATAATAAAGAGTTATTAATCTATAACGCTTTAGCAAAATTTAACTTTTAGCCGTCTAAATCCCAGCACGATTCGCTTGGCTCTGCAGGCCGCATTTTTGTTGGAGTTTGTTACCAACTCATGGCATTTAAGTTTCATTAATATTGTAAAGAACGTAAAAAACCAGCATAAATCGCCTTCGAAACGATAATAAATGGCTGATTATTTTATGTGCAGTTTTATACCGCTGCCTATAATTGGAATCGATTACCATTTATGGTGGTAATCTTATTTGCTGATATATATGCATTAATTCTCTCTAACACACTGCCGGCAACGGCGCATAAACTCCTTCCCGTAAGCGTACGGTTCGTTCTCCGTGGCTTCCTGGCAGGTTATGTCTATCTGTCTGATTGAAAACAATCAGCTAATGAGTGGAATCGAACCAATGCAATCTACTAAAAAGGCAATTGAAATTACTGAATCCAGCCTTGCGGCTGCGAGCTCCGCTTACAATGCAGTAGATGATTTGCTGCATTATCATGAGCGAGGCAACGGGATTCAGGTTAATGGCAAGGACTCATTTTCTACCGAGCAAGCCGGGCTGTTTATTACCCGCGAGAACCAAACCTGGAACGGTTATAAAGTTTTTGGCCAACCGGTTAAATTAACGTTCTCTTTCCCGGATTATAAATTCTCTTCCACCAACGTCGCCGGCGATACCGGACTGAGCAAATTCAGCGCGGAACAGCAGCAGCAGGCTAAGCTGTCGCTGCAGTCCTGGTCTGACGTGGCCAATATCACCTTTACCGAAGTTGGTGCCGGCCAGAAGGCCAATATCACCTTCGGTAACTACAGCCAGGATCGTCCCGGCCATTATGACTACGATACCCAGGCTTACGCCTTCCTGCCGAACACCATTTATCAGGGCCAAAACCTGGGCGGGCAGACCTGGTACAACGTCAACCAGTCCAACGTGAAACATCCGGCCAGCGAAGACTACGGCCGCCAGACCTTTACCCACGAAATTGGCCATGCGTTGGGCTTGAGCCATCCGGGCGATTACAACGCCGGTGAAGGCAACCCGACCTACAGAGACGCCAGCTACGCCGAAGATACTCGTGAGTTCAGCCTGATGAGTTACTGGAGCGAAACCAACACCGGTGGCGACAACGGCGGGCACTACGCTGCGGCGCCACTGCTGGATGACATTTCCGCTATTCAGCATCTGTATGGTGCCAACCAGACCACCCGTACCGGCGATACCGTGTATGGCTTCAACTCAAATACCGGCCGTGACTTCCTCAGTACCACCAGCAATTCGCAAAAAGTGATCTTTGCGGCCTGGGATGCGGGTGGTAATGACACCTTCGATTTCTCCGGTTACACCGCTAACCAGCGTATTAATCTGAACGAGAAATCTTTCTCCGACGTGGGTGGGCTGAAAGGCAACGTGTCCATTGCCGCAGGTGTGACCATCGAGAACGCGATTGGCGGTTCAGGCAATGACGTGATCGTCGGCAATGCGGCCAACAACGTGTTGAAAGGTGGCGCGGGCAACGACGTGCTGTTCGGCGGTGGTGGGGCTGATGAGCTGTGGGGCGGTGCGGGCAAAGACACCTTTGTCTTCTCTGCGGTCAGCGATTCTGCGCCGGGTGCCTCCGACTGGATCAAGGATTTCCAGAAAGGCATCGATAAAATCGACCTGTCATTCTTCAATCAGGGCGCGCAGGGTGGCGATCAGATCCACTTCGTCGATCATTTCAGTGGCGCTGCGGGCGAAGCCTTGCTGTCTTACAATGCGTCGAATAACGTCAGCGATCTGGCCCTGAATATCGGCGGCCATCAGGCCCCGGACTTCCTGGTGAAGATCGTCGGCCAGGTTGACGTCGCCACTGACTTTATCGTTTAACAGTGCAGGTGCTAACGCCCGGCGCCGGTTGGCCGGGCGTTATACAGGAGACGATATGAAGGGCAGCTTAGCGCACGCCGCCTTAGTGGCAGGCGGCATGATGGTTACGGGGGCAGTTATGGCCAGCAGTTTGGTTCTTCCCAGCGCGCAATCATTGGCGGGGCAATGGCTGGTCGCCAATGCCGAACAACAATGTCAGATTGAGTTTTTGGCCGGTGAACAGAGTGAAATCAACGGCTACTCATTGGTTGATCGGCAGCACTGTTTGGAAAAGGTGTTAACCGCCGAGGTGGTCGGTTGGCGCCCTGCACCGGACGGCATCGCTTTGCTGCGGGCGGATGGCAGTACGCTGGCGTTCTTCTCGCGCGATGGCGATATTTACCGCAACCAGCTTGGCGCGGATGATGGGCTGACGCTGAAAGCGCTGGTATAACAACAGCGGGTTCGGCAGTCGAACCCGCCCTGAGCAGCCTTACAGATACAGCGAACGTACGATCAGGAAATGGCCGGAGAAATAGCAGAAGGCCACCAGCGCATCCGCGGCGCGGAAGGTCCAGCGATAGCGGTTAACCAGCCACACCACGTTGGCCAGCAGCAGCAGTGAAGTGCCCGCCAGCAGCGAGAAACCGAAATCGGTGCTGCGCATAAAGTACTGCTCACCCGCCAGCCACACCATCAGCAGCGTCATCGCTACATAAGTGGCGATCGGCCAACGCATTTCTTCCAGTCGCGTCCAAATTGTTGCCAGTAACAGCACGCCGATAATCAGCAGCGCCAGCGGCAGCGGCCAAAACAGGCTGAAGGTCATCTGACTGGCGAAGCTCAGGGTATACAGCAAGTGCGACAGGAAAAAGGCACCGATGGCGTAAAGCACGCGTTCGCGCGGCAGCAGCAGCAAGGTGTCGGCGATTAAGGTTGCCAGCAGGCCGAGGACGATCAAATACCCTGCAGGCCCCAACACCGGCGCTTGCCAGGCCAGCAATAACAACAGCAGCAGAGTGATGGGCTTAAACACCCAGCGCTGCCAGCGAGGCCCACGGTAGGAGGCATCGACGAACAGCCAACCGGAAAAGAATACGGCAAGGAACGGCCAACTCATTATGTCTTCCTTATTCATTGTGGGAACCACAGCAACCGGTTCCAAATTGTTACCAGTGTCACTTCCTGTTTGCAGTGTAGGCAGCGCCTCTGCGATCGACAATGCTTTCTTGCTGATGAACTGTAACTTATTTGCAGAGTAAGAAAGGGAGCCGTGGTTTTTCTCGGGAAAATTTACTGACAATGGCTGCTCGACCGCCGTGAATCATTTTCTAAGAACAATAACTGCCCGATGCGAATGCTAATTAATTAGTAATTAATGCTGCGCGTGACAATAATAGCTAAGGATTAATCTTAGAGTCTCATTACTATTTAGCACGTTTGGTAACTGTATTTGCATTTTTGGCTGTTTTTTAAACCCGCCATCGGTCCTGCTTGATACATGATGTTTCTGGGGAGTTATGCAATTGAAAATAAGAAAATATCTGAATGAATCAGAAATAAAAAAAATGATAAAAAATATAAAGGGAGGACTAAACTCGGTCAGGGACAGCTGTATGATCACCATGTGCTTTGTTCACGGTTTGCGGGCCAGCGAGTTAAGCCGTATGACGCTGGACAATATAGAACTCGCCGAGCGGCGGGTTTTTATTTCGCGACTGAAAAATGGTCTGTCGGTTCAGCACCCATTACAACCGGATGAGACCCTGATGCTTAAACGCTGGCTGGATGACCGTAAAGACAGCCCGCATGCCGGCCAGCCCTGGTTGTTTTTGTCGCGCAAGGGCGGCCGGCTATCGCGCCAGCAAATCTACCGACTGATCCGCGATTACGGTAAAGCGGCCTGTCTCGAATTACCTGCCCATCCCCACATGTTGCGTCACGCCTGCGGTTATAGCCTGGCAAATAAAGGTATGGATACCCGGTTGATACAAGACTATCTCGGCCACCGGAATATTCAGCATACGGTACTCTATACCGCAAGCAATGCCCAACGATTCAAAAGAATCGAATTTTAACTTTCGGCCAGGGCTTAATTCGCGCGAAATGGCCACAGCGTGATAATTAAGCGATGGCTTTTTTCCTATTGGCCATTGATTTAATGTTTAAGGCCTATTCAGAGTGGACGAGGCAGTTTTTTTTGGGCCCGGCATGGTAGTGTTCGGCGGCGGCAAACAGTGCCACCTCATGGGGCACATTAAGTCGCCGCATAAGATTGTGTTTTTGGCCACTCACCGTTTTGACGCTTTTCCCCAGCAACTGCGCGGTCGCCGTGACGCTGCCGTTGCGCAGCAGGGCGGCCAACACTTGCTGTTCCGCTGCCGGTAAGGCAATCTGCGCGGTTGCATGCTGTGGGCCGTAAAGCAGCGCCCCCAGCGCATAGAGTTCGCCGTTATGTTGCAAACCGGCTTTGTCCATGGCCCGTTTTTTATGGCTGGAAATGGTGCGGATATCTCGGTTCATGCGGGCAGCCAGCTTCCAGGGGTGCATGCCGCCAAGCAATGTCAGCAACACACGACTCTCTGTTAGCGTCAAAAGTGGCAGGCTCTGTGGCAGTTTGGTGGCCAGACCGGGAGAGATGTTCAGCACGCCTAACAGACGGTGCCAGGCTGGGGTGGAAAACGGTGCTTGCAGACTCAGTTCCAGGTCATGCCGGCAAGACTTCAGCACCACCAGTTGCCACAGCAGCGGTAGCCAGTTGACGCCGCCGGTATGGGGCAGGGGCTCTAGCCGCACGGCGCTTTCGGCGGCGGGCTGCAGTTTGAGAACAATGCTGGGCAGACTGTCCGCCGTGGCAATATTACGAAGCAGGTCCAGCTCCTTGGGAGCGGGGAAATAGCCGGTACGATTGTTAACGGTCAAACGCATATCATCTCTCCTGCAATCAAATGAAAAAATTGTGCCGGGGTTAAAAAAACCAGTAGAGCAGCAGCGCAAAAAGACACCAGAGCAGTGCACTGAGGGTAAGCATCAGGTTCCAGACAAGCCGCTCCAGGTGATACAAGGTTCTTTTGGTCAAGACAGGGTCATTCCCCCTTGGTTTGAAAAAGTCGGGGCCGGTTAGACGCAACGCTGTTCATGTCATTACGGCTTGGCCCCGGTGGGAAAAAGTTGTCTATAGGCAACCTCTCCAATGAGGGGGAGCGAAAAGGGCCGGTTATTACAGATGCAGTTCGCTCCACGGCCGCTGAAGCAGTTGTGCCCAGACGCTTTGCCTGTCTTCATTGCGAACCCTGGTACTCTTTGTTCGTAATGGCACAGGTTGGCTTACCGTGCGGATCCAGACCCGCAGTTCCTGGCGGTGCGATCGCGGATGGGTATAAACGTGTTGATCGCAGGTGATGCAAGGGCTGTGTACGATATAGCGCAGAATGTAACCCGCTTTACGGCGCGGTACGTTAAAGGCCTGCATGATGCGTTGGCGATTCAGATAGTGGTTTTGCAGCAACCCCCAGGTGGCCACAATGCGACATAACGGCTGTTCGGCCAGGTGCGCTACCGTATCCGGCAGGGTGATATTCTCGTCATGCTGAAGCTTCATAAAACCCCCTGTCTCCTTGTACAATCAATAGTTGTTGGTGTGGCTTTGCCATGGATAAATTGTCTTGTGCCCGGTGCTTTCGATTAATGCTGAAACCCGTGTTGGGTGACTTGAAAAAAACAAGAGTGAATCTGTCGCCACTACTGCGTATTTTCTTCACGAGCATGTATCCACCAGTATTTCCACCTTTGCTGTTTTAAAGGGAACTGGTGCAGAGATGCAGAATTTCATTTTGGTATATCAATTAAAGTTATTTTTTTTATTTTCTCCTTTTATTTCAGTGTGATGCATTGGTTTTTTTATCGTGCTGAAAATGCGACATTTTGGACCAAATTGTGACATTCAGATAATTAATCTGTTTTTAGGTATCCCCGCGGGCTAATGTTTTAGTTTTCGTGGAGTGCTGACGGATTTGTCAGTGTATGTATCTGAAAACAAAATGACGTTGCTTCGCTGTTTAATTGCGTTAATTTATTTAACAAAGGTTCGCTTCGGTGAGCCTTTTTTATTTTGTTTAGTGGGTTGTTGATATTGAAGGAAATAAAATTGTTGCGTGAAAGAGGGGGGTATTCTTATTGACTTGAAATCGTACAAAACTAAGATATGTAACACTTTGGTCCAAAATGACCTATTTTTCACCTCACTTTTTTTGCCATAATCCAATAAAGCGATTGGGATTACTGGCGGTATATATCACCGTATGTCGAATATTCCGGTGACCCAGATAATCCTGAATCAAACGGGTGTCGACGCCCGAATCCGCCAGCGCATAGCCACAGGCATGTCGCAACATATGTGGGTGCGATGCCACCGTAATATTGGCGGCCTCGCCGTAGCGTTTAATCAAGTAATGCACGTGTTTACGCGTCAGTTGGCCGCCTTTTTGCGACAGGAATAACCACTCGCTGTCAGCATCGCGCCACTTGTTACGCAAATTCAGCCAGCACAACAAGTGCGGCAGCTCATCTGGCGCCAGGGGATGCACGGTCGAAAAACCGTTCTTCAGGCGGCGGATATAAATCACGTTATCGCGCAGATCGATATCAGATATTTTTAACTGACAGGCTTCGCTGGCGCGCAGCCCGTGGATAAAACACATCTGTATTAAACAACGGTCACGCTCCGGATGTTTTCCAATGTGCGTGGCAAGCAGGATGTCATTTATTTCACCGAGAGTGAGGTGTTTTCGAGTTTTCATTATTTTGGCTCCATATAGCCTCTCCGGCCCGATGCCGTATGAGGATCTTACTGGAGAGAAAATAGCCTGTTTCCATTTTTTTACGCATCTATTTTCTTTGCAAATAAATGGCGGCAGGTGATCTGACAGGAGGAGTAAAAACCACCATGCAGCAGGAAATAACCGCGATGGCCGCACCCACGATACTCACCCGCAAGGCCGCCCGTGCCGTTGCCATCAAAGCCGCCAGTTTGGAGCGGCGCATCATGCAACTTCGCGGTATAGCTTATGGCGTAGAAGACTGGTTGTGCGCTTTGCGCAAGGCCGCCGAGTTGTGGCGTTGCGTCAGTGAGACCCCTTGGTTGGCTGAAAATGAACGGCGCTATGCCCAGTTACGCCAGCGGCATTGTTCGCACCCGGCCACCCAATTGCTGGTACGTCAACGCTATCAGGCCGATAGCCAGCAACCCTGAATCCACTGCAGAGGACTAACTTATGTCTGCAACCTCCCTTCCACCGCGTTTGCGCGTGGTCATGATGATGACACCGGGGTTGATGCGCGAAGGCACCCTGCGGGTACTCGAACTGGCCCGCCAGGCAATCGCATCGTTAACCGTGGTCGACGATCTTTTGACTCTGCGACAGACGTTGTCGCAAGGCGGAGCGGATGTCATCCTCACCGGCCTCTCCGGGCATCGCGACAGGCTACGCGACTTTTTCCTGTTCTATTCCCACTATCTGCGCTTCAACATCGATACAACCTGGCTGCTGTACAGCGAACCCCTTACGCCGTTGCTAACCACCCTCAGCCCGTTGGCTCCCCATGAAGGGCCGCTGTGCCTGCCGCATGATCTGCAGCCACATCTGCTGCATGATTTGCTGCAGAAACGCCAGGCAATGAGCCACCTTGCCTTTATGAACAGCGACTCGTTTCCCCGGATGCCGGCAAATATTGTGCTCAGCTGGCCCGAGCTGCAGGTTCTCAGTCATTTTGTCTGTGGTGCACTGGAACATCTCACTACGTCGACGGGCGGATTCACGACGAAGACCCTGAGCGCCCATAAGCGCAGCGCGATGCGCAAACTGGGTGTGTGCTGCGATCAACAACTCCATGCGTTGCTGCATGGATCTCGGCTATGCCCAGCCAGGAGGAGCCCGGATGTGGTCGTCAGCCAGGGATAAACGTATCCGTCGCTACACCTGGCTGGCGATGTTGCTGGTTTGTGGCATTTTTTGGTGGGGGGTCATTTGGTGCGCGTTGAAATTTGCCGGTCTTTAATGGCCGGTGGGCGATGGCCTGGCCGACTGTTGAAACAATTTATCAACGGGTGCTTACCCCCTCAGGGCTATACGCTCGCCGTTGGGATGGCGGCGGCGTTGTTGGGAGGCGTATTGTTTTCCTCTCCGGCTGAGGCGAGCACGTGGGTGGGCCGCTCGCCGACTTCTTTTATTGGCAACTGCCGGAAGAACGCATTGCCGCAGATAGTGGCGCAGTGTCGCCATGATGCGAGCGCGCTCGATACATCGCCCGCACGTCACTCCGGACGTTATCTCCACGCGCTGAATGACCGGTTTGCTCAATGGGGGATCGGCCCAGCCACAGATGCCAGTGCTTCGTTGAACCGCCGCCAGCGTTGCGAGCTGTATCACTTCTGTAGTCTGTTGCATCAGCAGGTTGGCAGGTACCTGTTGGACCAGCTGTTTTTGCCACAGGGTGGAATGGCTGAAGTGGATTATCGTACGGTGGCCACTAAGGCTCCCTGTTTAAGGAGAAACAATAATGCGTCTAAAAGTGATGGTTATGGAGCCGGATCCCTGGTTTCGGCTCGGGGTGTTGTCGGTGCTTGCCTCGCTTCCGGCTCAGTTTGAAGTTTGCGGGGTCACTGACCGGGTGTCGGATTTGCAGGGTCTGGTGCAGAAACAGCCATTTGACCTGTTGCTGTCAGACACTCACGGTAAGGGTGAAAGCCTGGATAACTACTTTGTCTTTCGCAGGGAGTTTTGCAAGAGGCTCTCTCATGTGACCTGGCTGATGTGGAGCGACGGTTATGGCCCTTTCTTATCGGGCCTGTCTTCCAGGCTGAAACCGCCGGTTTGCCTGCAAAAAAAGCTGGGGCCGGCCGAGTTGAATTCGCTGCTGGTGCTGCGCCATCGGCTTGGGCATCAGCATTTTTTGGCCGAATATCGGCGGACTCAGATGTGCGTCTGCTGTCACCTGACGCAAAAAGAGCTTTTGGTTATCAGTGCACTGGCGCATGGCGAACCGCAAAAGCAGCTGGCGCGGCGCTTGGGCCGCAGTGAAAAAACCATCAGCTCACACAAGGTCCAGGCCTTGCACAAGCTGGGTGCCAGTAGCGATCGGCGACTGTTTCATCATCAGGGGGAAAACCGCCTGCTGGACATTCTGCGCTATGCGGGCATCAACATTCCCCACGCCCCCTTGGGGGGGTACTCGGCGTAACTCAATCTAATGCCGATGATAAGCTGCGTAGTGAGGAGTGAACGCCGGTATGCGGGGCAACTGCGATGCCATTTCAGGAGGTGTGCTATGTTTACGCTGATTTCACCGCGTGGAGATGGGAAGTAAGATGAGTAAGCCACCGCTGTTTTTTATCGCTGTGATCGCGTTGATCGCCATATTGGCGACGCACCGCTATTTCAATCAGCGCCGTATTGAAGCGGATAACGATCGTGCGCCGGTACGCAGTTTGCAGGTCACGGTGAGTGATAAACGTGAGTTTCCGGTCGCCAAGACCCGGGCACCGCAGCGTGAGCCGCTGGTCAATGAACCGATGCATTATGAGGTGGTGTTTAGCCCGCAGCGCGGTGGCGAAGAGATCCGGCTGCGGTTGAAGCCGTGGCAGTATAATCCGATTGAAAAAGGCGCACAGGGCACGTTGAGCATGCAGGGCACGCGCTTCGTCTCATTTACTGCCCAGCCGTAGGGCACCGGACCCGGTGCCCATGTGGGGTTATTTTCTTTTGATTGGCGGCTGTTTTTTCTGCCAGGCCAGCAGTTCGAAGACGCCAAAGATGAAGATCTTGGCTTCTTGCCAGTAGCTTATCGGCTGATCTTTCGGTTGCGTGGACTTCAAAAGAACCAGCTGCAGCCCGTGCATCACCACCATAAAGAACAGCGCCACGTCGATGAAATATTTCAGCGGCTTGGGAAAGGGGTGAAACAGGTTGGAGAGCAGAAAGCCCCACACGCACAGCATCAGCAGGCGACCCAGATTAATCAGCATTTTCGGTTTTCTCTTGCGAACGGATATAAAGACGATAAGCCACCTGACCGGCGACTTTTTCACGGTGTAATTGCCAATTGGCCGGGACATCAGCGGCGGCGCTTTCGGCTTCGGCCTCTACATAGATCCAGGCCTCATCGGCCAGCCAGCCCTGCTGCTCCAGCAGCGTGACGGTTTCAGCCAGCAAACCTTTGCGAAAAGGCGGATCGAGAAACACCACGTCAAACGGCTGAGCGGGGGTCGCCAGCCAGCTCAGCGCGTTGGTATTGACCACCTTGCCATTGCCCTGCAGCAGGGCCAGATTTTTTTCCAGTTGCTGCGCCACCGGGCGTTCGAATTCCAACAGCGTGACGCTGCTGGCATAGCGCGACAACGCCTCCAGACCGAGCGCACCACTCCCGGCGAAACAGTCCAGGCAGCGTGCCCCCTGGATCACCGGCGCCAGCCAGTTGAACAGGGTTTCCCGAACGCGATCGGTGGTCGGACGCAGCCCGGGGCTGTTGGGTACCGGCAGTTTTCGCCCGCGCCATTGGCCACCGATAATGCGGATCTGCCCGGCCGCAGCCTGAGACGGTTTTTTTGCCGATGCCCGTGGCGATAGTCTTGTCATAGGTTTGCTTTGATTGTTTTCTGGCGGTGAGGCCGAATGAGTTGGCGATAAGTTGCCTCTATTCTACCGGTGAGAGGCGCTGGGGGAAACGGTAAAACTTTGTTGCCTGATTTCACAGTGGAAAGCATGCCGGATGCGTGTTGCTGAACGAGGGAAAGTGATAGACTCGGCGAATTATTGTCAGCATAAGCAAGCCTTCGGTACGGAGTAGAGTCATAACATGGCAAAAGATAAGAAACGCGGGTTTTTCTCCTGGCTGGGCTTCGGCCAGAAGGAAGAAGAGCAACAGCAACCTGAGACGCCGGTAGAAGCGGCGGAAAATCAGGCCGTGGAGACCCCGGCTGAACCGGTCGCTCCCAAGCTGGATGACCAGCTCCCCGCGCAGGAATCTGAACCTGCCGCTTCCGTAGAGACGCCTGGGGAGTGGGACGGCAGTCTGACCGGCGAGCATATTGCAGAAAGCGTGCCGGCGATCGTCGAACACACTGCCGCGGCAGAAAAGCTGGCGGAAGAGATTGTCACCCTTACTGAACAGGTGGCGGCAGAACAGCAACAGCCGGCAGCGGAAGAGATTGCCGTGCCTGTGGCCGTGGTTCAGCCTGAACCCGAACTTGTCATCGAGCCTAAGCCAGAAACGACCGCGGTATCAGAACCCGAAGTGGTTACGCCAGAGCCGATTATTGCGCCAGAACCGGAAGTGGTTGAACCGGAACCGGTGATGGTGCCCGAACTGGAAGTAATTGAGCCTGAACCTACTATCGTGCCAGAGCCAGAGCCAGAGCCAGAGCCAGAGCCAGAGCCAGAGCCAGAGCCAGAGCCATTGTCGGCCAGCGTGGCGCTGGAACCGATTATTGTCGCGCCGGCCATTATCGAAGAAGAAGAAAAAGAATCCGAGCTGCTGGCCCCTGCGGTCACTCAGGAGCAGGAACGTCCGACCAAAGAAGGCTTCTTTGCCCGGCTGAAACGTAGCCTGGTGAAAACCAAGCAAAATTTGGGATCCGGTTTTGTCGGCTTGTTCCGCGGCAAGAAAATTGACGACGAACTGTTTGAAGAGCTGGAAGAACAGCTGCTGATTGCCGACGTCGGCGTGGAAACCACGCGTAAAATCATTACCTCTCTGACTCAGCATGCCAGCCGCAAGCAGTTGAAAGACGCCGATGCGTTATACGGCAAGCTGAAGGAGGAAATGTCCGAAATTCTGGCTAAAGTTGATCAGCCGCTGGATGTTGGCGGTAAAAACCCGTATGTCATTCTGATGGTTGGGGTGAACGGCGTGGGTAAAACCACCACCATCGGTAAGCTGGCTCGCCAGTTCCAGGCGGAAGGCAAATCGGTGATGCTGGCGGCGGGGGACACCTTCCGTGCCGCGGCGGTAGAGCAACTGCAGGTGTGGGGCGAGCGCAACCGTATTCCGGTGGTGGCGCAGCATACCGGCGCGGATTCCGCCTCGGTGATTTACGATGCGGTTCAGGCCGCCAAGGCCCGGGGCATCGACGTGCTGCTGGCCGATACGGCAGGGCGTTTGCAGAACAAAGCGCACCTGATGGAAGAGCTGAAGAAGATTGTCCGCGTCATGAAAAAACTGGACGACCAGGCCCCCCATGAGGTTATGCTGACTCTTGATGCCAGCACCGGACAGAATGCTGTCAGCCAGGCGAAATTATTTAATGAAGCCGTGGGCTTAACCGGTATCACACTGACTAAACTGGACGGTACCGCCAAGGGCGGGGTGATCTTCGCCATTGCCGATCAGTTCGGTATCCCGATTCGCTATATCGGCGTTGGGGAAGGCATCGAAGATTTGCGGCCGTTTAAGGCTGACGATTTTATTGAGGCACTTTTTGCCCGAGAGGATTAATACGGATGATTCGCTTTGAACAGGTCAGTAAAGCTTATCTGGGCGGACGGCAGGCCCTGCAGGGGGTGGATTTCCATCTGCGCCCGGCAGAGATGGCGTTTCTGACCGGCCATTCCGGCGCGGGGAAGAGTACCCTGCTGAAACTGATTTGTGGTATCGAACGGCCAAGCGCCGGCCATATTTGGTTTGGCGGCCATGACATCAGTCGGTTGAAAAACCGCGAGGTGCCGTTCCTGCGTCGTCAGATCGGCATGATTTTCCAGGATCACCATCTGCTGCTGGATCGCACGGTGTATGACAACGTGGCAATGCCACTGATCATCGCCGGCGCCAGCACCGAAGACATCCGTCGCCGCGTTTCCGCTGCGTTGGACAAGGTCGGGCTGCTGGATAAGGCGAAGAACTTCCCGATTCAGCTTTCCGGCGGTGAGCAGCAGCGTGTGGGTATCGCCCGCGCGGTGGTGAACAAGCCGGCGGTATTGCTGGCGGATGAGCCTACCGGTAACCTGGACGATGCACTGTCGGAAGGCATTCTGCGTCTGTTCGAAGAGTTTAACCGCGTGGGTGTCACCGTGTTGATGGCCACCCACGATACCGGGCTGATCGCCCGTCGCAATTACCGCATTCTGCGCCTGAGCCAGGGCCGCATGGCTGGAGGAGCGCATCATGGCGAATAATGCAAAAACCGCCAAGAGTAAAGCGCTGCGTGGCGGCTGGCGGGAACAATGGCGCTACGCCTGGATGAACGCCGTCAAGGATATGCTGCGCCAGCCACTGGCGACGCTGCTGACGGTGATGGTAATCGCCATCTCCCTGACGCTGCCAAGCGTGTGTTATATCGTTTGGAAAAACGTCAGCACCGCGGCGACGCAATGGTACCCTACGCCGCAGTTAACGGTGTACCTGGATAAATCCCTGGATGACGACGCGGCGGTGAAAGTGCTCGACGCCATCAAAGCAGAAGCCGGCGTTGAGAAAGTGAATTACCTGTCGCGTGAAGAGGCCCGGGGCGAATTCCGCAACTGGTCCGGCTTTGGCGGCGCGCTGGATATGTTGGAAGAGAACCCGTTACCGGCGGTCGCTATCATCACGCCGAAAATGAGCTTCCAAAGTTCCGACACCCTCAATACCCTGCGCGATCGCGTCGCGGCGGTGCAGGGGGTGGATGAAGTGCGGATGGACGACAGCTGGTTTGCTCGTCTGGCTGCACTGACCGGGCTGGTGGGGCAAGTGGCTGCAATGATCGGCGTGCTGATGGTGGTGGCGGTGTTCCTGGTGATCGGCAACAGCGTACGTCTGAGCATCTTCAGCCGTCGCGATACCATCAACGTGATGAAGCTGATTGGCGCCACCGACGGTTTCATCCTGCGGCCGTTCCTGAACGGCGGTGCGATGCTGGGCTTCTTTGGCGCATTGCTGTCGTTGGTGTTGTCCGGGGCGATGGTGTGGAGACTGGAGTCGGTGGTCACCGGCGTGGCCAAGGTGTTCGGCACCACCTTTACCCTGCACGGCCTGGGTTGGGATGAGGCGTTACTGCTGCTGATTGTTTCCGCGATGATCGGCTGGATCGCCGCCTGGCTGGCGACGGTGCAACATTTACGCCGATTTACACCACAATAAAGATTTTTTGGTATACTCTTCTCCTGCTGCTCCGAGCGTGTTGCGGGAGAAGAGCTACCGGCACTAACTTAAGCACCATCCAGTCTCTTCTTAGCGCACAAATTCCCTATCGGCCTGAATATTCGTCACGTATTGTCATGGGCAATGCGATCGAAAAACTGTGAACTAATAGGGCGGAACGCGGTCAAAATCTGCAGCAAAATGTTATGGTGCCCGGCGTGTGGACCGCTTTTGCAATAGCAACTGCCGTAGAATCAATCATTTCCCCGCCGTGACAATCACCTGCATGACCTGTTTTTTCAAGAGAGGGTTTGAATGACCAAAGAAATGCAAACTTTAGCTTTAGTGCCCCAGGGCAGTTTGGAAGCCTATATCCGGGCCGCCAACACCTATCCGATGCTGACGGCAGAGGAAGAGCGGGAGCTGGCTGAACGGCTGCATTATCAGGGCGATCTGGAAGCCGCTAAGCAGCTCATCCTGTCTCACCTGCGCTTTGTCGCTCATATTGCCCGTAATTACTCCGGTTACGGCCTGCCTCAGGCAGACCTGATCCAGGAAGGTAATATTGGCCTGATGAAAGCTGTTCGCCGCTTCAACCCAGAGGTTGGTGTGCGTCTGGTTTCCTTTGCGGTGCATTGGATCAAGGCAGAAATTCACGAGTACGTACTGCGCAACTGGCGTATCGTCAAAGTGGCTACCACCAAAGCACAGCGCAAGCTGTTCTTTAACCTGCGTAAAACCAAGCAGCGTCTGGGCTGGTTCAATCAGGATGAGGTGGAATTGGTTGCTCGCGAGTTGGGTGTGACCAGCAAGGATGTCCGCGAGATGGAATCCCGCATGGCGGCGCAGGACATGACGTTCGATCCTACGCCGGACGACGAAGCCCGTGATGGCCAGTCTATGGCGCCAGTGCTGTATCTGCAGGATAAAAGCTCGGACTTCGCCGAAGGCATCGAGGAGGATAACTGGGAAAGCAACGCCGCAGACAAACTGGCCTATGCGCTGGAAGGTCTGGACGAGCGTAGCCAGCATATCATTCGCGCCCGTTGGTTGGATGACGACAATAAATCCACGTTGCAAGAGCTGGCCGATCAGTACGGTGTTTCCGCTGAGCGTGTGCGCCAGCTAGAAAAGAACGCCATGAAGAAACTGAAAATGGCGATCGAAGCCTAATCCCGCATAAGCGTTAAAAAGCCCGGCTAGCCGGGCTTTTTTGTGCCTGAAATTCGGCGTTACGGCGCGATCGCCGCAAAATCGGGTGCCGGACAGTCATAACCAAACTTGTTGGCCCAGGCATAGCGCGTCCCGTTATTGATATAGCGCTGATACAGCGCCCGGCCGGTTTTTGCGTCACGTTTAATCACCCAACCGGCGGCATTACACAACACGGCGGCATAGGCCTGGCTTTTTGGCGGCAGTAAGTCGGCGGCCTGCTGCGCCAGATCAACCGCCTGCCAGCGGTAGTGCAGGAAGCGATTATCCTGTGGCGGTAACGCCGCTTTGGCCCGTGCTGCCTCGGCACTGCTGATCCAGCTCTTATGCTTGAGCTCACGCGTATCAAAGGCATCCCCCAGATAGGAATAACCGGCGTCATAAATTGCATAGTCCGGTGTCATCTCATAACCCGTGAACACCAATCCCTGGCTGCGCAGCAGCGTGGCCGCCTGATAGTAGGCTTTGGCCCGCGCCAGCTTGTCTGCGGATTTATCCTGCGCCGTTTTCAGC
The DNA here is from genome assembly GCF_024809915.1 of Serratia sp. BIGb0234. Classification (NCBI taxonomy): domain Bacteria; kingdom Pseudomonadati; phylum Pseudomonadota; class Gammaproteobacteria; order Enterobacterales; family Yersiniaceae; genus Serratia; species Serratia sp. BIGb0234. Next base: position 46,369 of record NZ_JANUEI010000010.1, on the reverse strand, counting down.
GTATCGGCGTACTGTTGGGCAACCTGACGATAGTTCGGGATATCAAAGTAGGCCATTGCTTCTTGAGGGCGTCCGGCGCGCATCAGCCGCCGCGCCAGCAGCTCGCGCAGTTGCACCTCCGGCGTAAGCGGCTGGCCGTTGTAGTCGTCGGGATTGACCGGTTTTAACGGCGTAGCTGGGGCTGGCACATGCTTATCAACAAAGCCTTTCAGTTCATCGATGGTCAGCACGCGTTCGGCCACGTCGGCGACGTCCGCCCAGTAAATATCTTTGCCGCGATAGAGGAAGTCCATTGCCTGCAGATAGTCGCCGCGATCCAGGGCCAGAATAGCCTGCTCCCCAGCCACCCGGCATTCGGGCACGATGGTTTCTGGCGTAAAGTCCGCATTACGCTGTTCGCCCCAGCTTTCATTGGAGGGGAATGCGGCCGCCGCTTTGGCGTAGTCTGCGGTGGCGGCTTTAACATCCCCGTCGCGCAGCGCCATTTTGGCGCGTAACCACCAGGCCAGGCCACTGTCGCCAGCGTGTTTCAGCAGGCTGGCCGCCATCGGGTATTGTCCTGCTCGGTAGGCCAGCGCCGCCAGCCGATCGCTGCCGCTGAAACCGCTTTTCACCGAGGCGTCCAGCAGCGTCAGGATTTGGCTGATGATTTGTGCTGAGCGAGTGCCGGTGCCGTCCGTATCGGTCATTTGCAGATTACTGCTGCGGGCAAACAGCTCAATGGTGACCAGTTGTTGGATCAGCGGATCGGCGATTGTCTGTTTCAGAACATCGAAGTGATCCGGATTGACCAGGTAACTGGAGACGTACTGCAGCGACAGTGCCCCATTTTGGTCACCCTGTGCCGCCTGTTGAGCATATAACTTCGCTGCCTGGGTGACGTTGCCGAGCCAGAAATGAATGCGGGCCTGCTGCCCAAGGCTGCTTAGTGCCAGTTGATCTGGATCGGCCGTACCGCCTTTCACTTTATCAATCGCCTGCTGGAAGGCCGCTAGCGCCTGCTCGAGCTGGGGCTTCGCGGGATGTTCGACTGCGATGCTCGAGCCGTCACCTTCGTTTTCCGGCGTGCCGTGATCGCCCATCAACAACCGGCCGAGTGAATACTGCGCCCTTAGCCCCCAGTCACCTTGATCTGCGGCAGGTAGCGCCAGAACCTGCTGGAAGTACTCGCTGGCGCGCGGATCTTTACCGGCGAAGGCCACAGCACCCAGTTGGTAAAGGCGGGCCGCGTCAGACAGCCCCTGGCTATTGACCGCATCGGCCTCTTCAACGGTTTTTGCCGCACGCATTTTCCCGATGATGATAGTTTCCGGCGACAGCGGCATCGGTTTCGGTGGCATCGCCGGTGGCGGTGCTTTCCACAACGGCAGCTGTTTATCCACTGCGACCAGACGCCCGGCTTCAAAGGCAAAGTTGCCTTCCGGCATATACAGCAGCGTGCCGTTGCGATCGACCAGTAAACGGTTAGGGAAATCCGGCCCGCAGGCGTAGCCATTAAGTGGCATCGCCAGCGCCGAGCCGATCAGGGCAGCCAGTGGAAGAGTTCGGCCGCGCAGAGTCCGTGTAGCGCGTGCATTACGGTGTGACAAGGGTGCCTCCTGGCGTTAGTTGTTGGCAGCGGATCCAGCCCAACGGCCGGGACTGCCCGGCGCGCAGCTGGTCACTGCGGGTAAGCACAAAGCGTAGTCGTTGAGGCTCGCTTTCCAGCCGGTAGTTGCCTGCCGCGTCCGCCGCCAGGCACTCGCTGGCGGTGATGACGATTTCATGCGGCAGCGGTGCATCCACCGGCCCGTTATTTTGAATTATCAGATCATTCAGCCCATTTTGCAGCGCCTGAGGGCTAAATTTTACCTGCCAGCTGACGTCGAGCGGTTGCTTTTCTATTACCGCCCTCAGCGTAGCCAGTGACCAGGCGCGGCGATCGTCCGCCAGTGGCAAACGGAACCAGATCAGGCCCAGCAGGTGTGGTGTGGTCCGTGTGTTCAACTGGCGCAGAAAATCGGCCACCTGCTGCGGCGCGACCGTCAGCTCGCGCGAGGTACCCGCCACGCGCACGGAGGCTTCGCTTTCCACCTGCGCGCCTTGCGTATCGAACCCCACCAAACCCATACCATAGGCAGGCAGCGCCACCCGGAAAGGTCTTGGCGTGATTTGTGCGTACTGTTTTACCCACCGCAGTGCCAGCGGGGCAGCAAACAGGCCTTGTTCGGGCGACAGTACGGCATGCACCTGCAGCACGGAGCTGTCTGCCTGTTGCAAGACACCGGGCAGCGCAGCTGAGCCGATCCAGGCCGGCAATGCGGTAATGCCCAGTTGCAGTGAGGAGGGCAATTGCTGACGCAACTGCTGCAGGAAATGCTGATAGGCAGGCAGGCGTGCGGTAGCTGCGTCATGATCGATTTCAACGCCGATCACCTGCAGCCCGGCGGCTTGCCAGCGTTGCACCTGTTTTAGCAAACGTTGGCGAATCGCGACTTCATCCAGTTGCGTTAACTGCCCATCCAGACGGGCCACCAGCCACAGCGGGCGGCCATCTTGTTTCAGTAAGGGGAGATTGACCGGGATTTCCCGCCAGCCCTCACGCGGGTGCACTTGTAAACCCAGCACCCGCAGCGTAGGGAACAGATCGCGGCTTTTCGCCAGCGCGGCAACATGCTGCGGCGTCCAAACGCGTTGCCAGACGTAGACCTGATTATCCCAGGTCGGCTGTATCCGCAGCGCTAGCTGGCGGCCGCCGAACCAGGCGATTAACGCCAGCACCAGCACCAACAGTGCGAGGAACCTGCGCTTCATCGTTGCCAGAGTTCGCCTTGCTGAGTAAAACCGCAGGCGCGCATAAAGTTATCCACCTCGCCCCGCTCGCGTGGGGTCAGACCGGCGGTCGAAAGCTGCCAATGCGTTATCTGCGGTAGCTGACGCTGCACGTCCTGCACCAGATACAGCCCGACGCCGCGACGGCGCGTGACTTCACGCACCAGCAAATCCTGCAGTTGGGCACGTTCACCGTCCAGCTCGAGTTTCACCGCACCCAGCAGCCGCTCATTGAAGCGTGCGGCGAACAGCGCTTTATTGCCGTTCAACCCGCTTTGCCACTGTTCCGGCTGCTGATGCGGCCAGATTTTGCCAAGGTCGATAAGGTCTTGCTGGGACAACGTGGTTAATCGCTCAATAGTCAGTTTCATGCAGGATTTCCGAACGGCTAATCGATGCCGACAGTGTAATAGATCTTGCACAGAGCGTTGTGTAAGTTTTTCTGTACGATTACTGCGCAAAATGTTTTTTGCAGGACGCATTTTCCGAGTAAATATGTAGTTAATCGATCGAGAACCAGCATAACGCGCTGTGCCTGATGCAAAACAGCGCAGATTTAATCCGGATTTTATGCTGTTTACACCGCTTGTTTCTGATTGTGCAAGTTGATTTGCAGCAGAAAATTCCTGTTTAATGGCATGAAAAATAAAGTCTTATTAGAAAATATTGCCACAAAAACACCTAAATCATTATTACTTATGAATAAAAGCAGTAAATAAGGGTTGGGTGTCGGCAAACACAACAGGTACGTTCACAACGACAGATGGGGATTTGCGGATGAAATTAACAAAAGGTAAGGCGCTGTTGGCGGGTTGTATCGCGATGGCTATCGGGCATGCGGCAATGGCGAAAGACATCAAGGTGGCGATCGTCGGGGCGATGTCCGGCCCGGTGGCGCAGTATGGCGATATGGAATTCACCGGCGCCCGTCAGGCGATTGCCGATATCAACGCCAAGGGCGGTATCAAGGGCGACAAACTGGTCGGCGTGGAATATGACGACGCTTGCGATCCAAAACAGGCGGTAGCCGTTGCCAACAAGGTAATCAATGACGGTATCCGCTATGTGATTGGCCACCTGTGCTCATCCTCGACGCAGCCGGCTTCCGACATCTATGAAGATGAAGGCGTCATCATGATCACCCCGGCGGCCACTAACGCCGATCTGACCACCCGTGGTTACAAAATGATCATGCGTACCACCGGCCTGGATTCCGATCAGGGGCCAACGGCGGCGAAATACATCCTCAGCGAGATCAAACCCAAGCGCATTGCCGTGGTTCACGACAAGCAGCAGTATGGCGAAGGCCTGGCGCGCTCGGTGCGCGACAGCCTGAAAAAGCAGGGCACCGACGTGGTGATGTTTGAAGGTATCACCGCCGGCGATAAAGATTTCTCCACCCTGGTGGCGCGCCTGAAGAAAGAAAACGTCGATTTCGTTTACTTTGGCGGTTACTACCCGGAAATGGGCCAGATCCTGCGTCAGGCTAAACAGGCCGGTTTGACCACCCGCTTTATGGGGCCGGAAGGCGTGGGCAACTCCTCACTGTCCAATATCGCCGGTGCCGCCTCTGAAGGCATGCTGGTGACCCTGCCTAAACGTTACGATCAGGTCCCTGCCAACAAACCTGTTGTAGATGCGCTTAAAGCCAAAAAGCTGGATCCAACCGGGCCGTTCGTCTGGACCACTTACGCGGCGCTGCAATCTCTGACTGCCGGGATGGAGCGCAGCGGCAGCCAGGAACCGGCCGACATCGTCAAGGACCTGAAAACCGGCAAGCCGGTGGACACCGTGATGGGGCCGTTGAGCTGGGATGATAAAGGCGATCTTAAAGGCTTCGAGTTCGGCGTGTTCGAATGGCATGCTGACGGCACTTCAACGCCGATTAAATAATATACCCGTCGTCTTTCACGTTGCAGCGTTGTTGGCTTCACGGGTGCACCCCAATCACTTAGTTTACTAAGCTCTTGGGGATTTATCCGCTTGCCGCCTAGCTGCAACGCGAAATCCATTGGGTATAAGCGTTTTTAATGATTGTCATTTCAGGTTTGCTTTACCCAAAATAAATTGAAGTTGCATCAAGGCGGCAAGGGAACGATTCGGGTGAATGAGTGCAGCCAACACAAATGCAGCTTCAAGTGTGATGGGTATAGAAAGCACAGCCAAGGGTTAGAGTATGTCTGAGCAGGTTCTCTATTTTCTGCAGCAAATGTTCAACGGCGTCACGTTGGGCAGCACCTATGCATTGATCGCCATCGGTTACACCATGGTCTACGGCATCATCGGCATGATCAACTTCGCCCACGGCGAGGTGTATATGATCGGCAGCTATGTCTCCTTTATTGTTATCGCCGCCCTGATGATGATCGGCATCGACGTCGGTTGGCTGCTGATTGGCGCGGCTTTCCTGGTATCGATCGTGATCGCCAGCGCTTACGGCTGGAGCATCGAGCGGGTGGCCTACAAGCCGGTACGCAACTCCAAACGCCTGATCGCGCTGATTTCCGCCATAGGGATGTCGATATTCCTGCAAAACTACGTCAGCCTGACCCAGGGCTCGCGCGACCTGGCGTTGCCAAGCCTGGTCACCGGGCAATGGGTGCTGGGGGAAAGCAACGGCTTTGCCGCCACCATCAGCACCATGCAGCTGATTATCTGGGTAGTCACTTTCCTGGCGATGCTGGCGCTGACGATGTTTATTCGTTATTCACGTATGGGCCGCGCCTGCCGCGCCTGTGCGGAGGATTTGAAGATGGCCAGCCTGCTGGGCATCAATACCGACCGGGTTATCTCGCTGACCTTTGTGATCGGTGCGGTGATGGCGGCGGTCGCCGGCGTACTGCTCGGGCAATTCTACGGAGTGATTAACCCCTATATCGGCTTTATGGCCGGCATGAAAGCCTTCACCGCGGCGGTGTTGGGCGGCATCGGCAGCATCCCCGGCGCGATGATTGGCGGCCTGGTATTGGGGGTGGCAGAGGCGCTGACTTCGGCTTACCTGAGTACCGAATATAAAGACGTGGTGTCGTTCGCGCTGCTGATTGTGGTGCTGCTGATCATGCCAACCGGCATCCTTGGGCGTCCGGAGGTTGAGAAGGTATGAAACTCAATTTGCTCAACGCGCTGATCGCCACCCTGGTGCTGTTTGTGATGGCTTCATTCCTGATGGGCATGCAGCTGAGCCTGGAGGGTACCAAACTGGTGGTGCACGGCGCAGCGGAAGTGCGCTGGATGTGGATCGGCATCGGCTGCGTCATCGTGTTTTTCTTCCAACTGCTGCGCCCGCTGATGCAGCACGGGCTGAAAAAAATCTCAGGCCCGGCCTGGGTATTACCGAGCTTCGATGGCACGACCGCCCGGCAGAAGCTGTTGGCCGCAGCGATCATTATCGCCGCGGTTGCCTGGCCATTTCTGGTCTCACGCGGCTCGGTAGATATCGCCACGCTGACGTTGATCTACGTGATGTTGGGCCTGGGCCTGAACGTGGTGGTGGGGCTGTCCGGTTTGCTGGTATTGGGCTACGGCGGTTTCTATGCGATTGGCGCTTACACTTACGCACTGCTGAACCATTATTACGGCCTGGGTTTCTGGGAGAGCCTGCCGCTGGCGGGTATGGTCACCGCCCTCTTTGGTTTTCTGCTCGGGTTCCCGGTGCTGCGCCTGCGCGGCGATTATCTGGCGATTGTCACGCTGGGGTTCGGTGAGATCGTGCGCATCCTGTTGTTGAACAATACCGAGATCACCGGCGGGCCGAACGGCATCAGCCAGATCCCGAAACCAACCTTTTTCGGCCTGGAGTTCAACCGCAGCGCGCGTGACGGCGGCTGGGATACCTTCCATAACTTCTTTGGCCTGAAATATGATCCGAGCGATCGCATTGTCTTTTTGTACCTGGTGGCGTTGTTGCTGGTGGTGCTGACGCTGTTTGTGATCAACCGCCTGCTGCGCATGCCGCTGGGCCGTGCCTGGGAAGCCTTGCGCGAAGATGAAATCGCCTGCCGTTCGCTGGGGCTTAATCCGACCAGAATCAAACTGACCGCTTTTACCATCAGCGCCGCCTTCGCCGGTTTTGCCGGCACGCTGTTCGCTGCGCGCCAGGGCTTCGTCAGCCCGGAATCCTTCACCTTTGTCGAGTCGGCCTTCGTGTTGGCGATCGTGGTCTTGGGCGGCATGGGATCGCAGTTCGCGGTGATCCTGGCGGCGATCCTGCTGGTGGTGTCGCGCGAATTGATGCGTGACCTGAACGAATACAGCATGCTGTTGCTGGGTGCCTTAATGGTATTGATGATGATTTGGCGGCCGCAGGGGCTGCTGCCGATGAAGCGGCCACAGCTAAAACTGAAGGCGGCGGATATGCAAGCAGGCAAGGGGGAGCAAGTATGAGCATGCAACCTTTGCTGAAGGTCGAAGGGCTGTCGATGCGTTTCGGCGGCCTGCTGGCGGTCAATAACGTGGCGCTGACGCTCAACGAGGGCGAGATTGTCTCGCTGATCGGCCCGAACGGTGCCGGAAAAACCACGGTGTTTAACTGCCTGACCGGCTTTTACCGTCCGACCAGCGGCACCATCAAACTGCGTGAGCGCCATCTGGAAGGGTTGCCCGGCCAGGCCATCGCCCGGATGGGCGTGGTGCGGACTTTCCAGCACGTACGGCTGTTTCGCGAGATGACGGTGATCGAAAACCTGTTGGTCGCACAGCATCAGCATCTGAAAAGCGGCGTGTTCGCCGGGCTGCTGAAAACGCCGGCCTTCCGCCGTGCCGAAGCCGATGCGCTGGAGCGTGCCTCGGTTTGGCTGCAACGGGTGGGCTTGTTGGAGATGGCGAACCGTTCGGCGGGTAATCTGGCTTACGGCCAGCAACGGCGGCTGGAGATTGCGCGCTGCATGGTCACCCGGCCGGAATTACTGATGCTGGACGAGCCGGCGGCGGGCCTGAACCCAAAGGAAACCGACGAGCTGGATCACCTGATCGTCGAATTGCGCAATCAGCATAAGGTGTCGGTGCTGCTGATCGAGCACGACATGAAACTGGTGATGGGCATCTCCGATCGTATCTACGTGGTGAACCAGGGCACGCCGTTGGCGCAGGGCACCCCGGCAGAAATCCGTAACAACCCGGACGTGATCCGGGCCTATCTGGGCGAATAATTTATGTTGTCATTTAATCAGGTATCCGCCCATTACGGCAAAATCCAGGCGCTGCATCAGGTTAGCCTGAACATAAAGCAGGGCGAGATTGTCACTCTGATCGGCGCTAACGGCGCCGGTAAAACCACGCTGCTCGGCACGCTGTGCGGTGAACCCCGCGCCAGCGAAGGCAGCATCACCTTTCTCGATCAGGACATTACCCAGTGGCAGACGTCGCGCATCATGCGCGAAGCGGTGGCTATCGTGCCGGAAGGCCGGCGGGTATTCTCGCGCATGACGGTGGAAGAGAACCTGGCGATGGGCGGTTTTTTTGCCGACCGTCACCAATATCAACAGCGCATCGAAAGGGTGTTTGGCCTGTTTCCGCGCCTGCTGGAACGCCGTACACAGCGCTCGGGCACCATGTCCGGCGGTGAGCAACAGATGTTGGCGATAGGCCGTGCACTGATGAGCCAGCCGAAGCTGCTGTTGCTCGACGAGCCCTCTCTGGGGCTGGCGCCGATCATCATTCAGCAGATTTTTGACATCATTCAACAGCTGCGTGAAGAGGGCATGACCATCTTCCTGGTCGAACAAAACGCCAATCAGGCGCTGAAACTGGCAGATCGCGGTTATGTACTGGAAAACGGGCGCGTGGTGTTGGAAGATACGGGGGCCGAATTGTTAGCAAACGAAGCAGTTAGGTCGGCGTATCTGGGCGGTTGAAATACCCGTCGAAGCGGTAGGGGGCGAATATCTTCGCCCCGAGCGACTCGGGCGCAGCGTATCGGACCCCTACAACATTTTTAACGATTACGAGAAGAATAAGAAATGAACACAGAAGGGTTACTCGCGCAGCGCATCGTAAAAGTAAAAAGCTCGGCAATCCGTGAATTGCTCAAGCACAGTAAGATGGAAAACGTCATTTCGCTGGCGGGCGGCATCCCCTCTGATGCCCTGTTTGATTTTGAAGGGCTGAGCATCGCCACTCATCAGGCGATCACCGAACAGCCGAAAAGCGCTTTTCAGTACGGTCTGACCGAAGGCAGCCCGGTGCTGCGCGAACGCATCTGCGAGCTGTGTGCCGAACGCGGCGTCACCGCCACCGCCGATGAAGTGATGGTCACGGCCGGCTCCCAGCAGGCGCTGGATCTGGTGATGCGCGCCATTGTGAACCCGGGCGACGTGTTCGTGGTGGAACGTCCGACCTACCTGGCGGCGTTGCAGACGCTAGAACTGGCGGAAGCCAACATCATGTCGGTATCGTCCGACAGCGATGGCATGGTGGTCGAAGAACTGGCCGAGCTGTTGAAAACGCAGCGCATCAAGGGCGTGTATGTGGTGCCGAACTTCGGCAACCCAAGCGGCATTACCCTGAGCGCCCCGCGTCGCGAACTGTTGGTCAAGCTGGCGGCCGAGCACAATTTCCTGATCATCGAGGATGACCCGTACGGCGAACTGCGTTTTACCGACGAGCGTAACGCGACGCTGCACCAGGTTTCGCAGCAGGTGCTGGGCCATACCGATAACATTATCTATACCTCGACCTTCTCCAAGATCCTGGCTCCGGGGTTGCGTCTGGGCTGGGCAATTCTGCCGCCGTTTTTGCTGCATAAAGTGGCAATCATCAAGCAGGCGGCGGATCTGCATGCCAGCGCATTGTCGCAGAGCATCGTAGAGTGTTACCTGGGGCTGGATCGCCTGCCGGCGCAGATCGAAAAGATCCGCGCGGCTTACAAACAAAAGGGTGAGATCCTGGCCGGGCTGGTGGAAAAAGAGCTGGGTGACCATATCAGCTTCGATATGCCGAAAGGCGGCATGTTCCTGTGGGCGCGTTTCCGTCAGCCGTTCAACGCCACCGAATGGCTGAAAACCACCCTGCAGCAGGGCGTGGTGTTTGTGCCGGGAGAATACTTCTTCTCAGACAATCCGGACCGTTCTACCTTCCGCCTGTCGTTCGCCACCGCCACTGAACAGCAAATGCAGGAAGCGGTTGCCCGCCTGCGCCGTTCACTGTGATCCTCACGGCGGCGGGGATCTTTCCCCGTCGCCGACATCAAACCGCAATCTGCACTTCACTCTTCCGTCATATGGCTGTCATCTAACGGTTATTTTTCTGTCATCCGAGCATGGCATGTTAGCTTCCGAACAAAAAACTGATTCTTTTCGCTCACGCGCTTATTGCCCCAATAGATTTCACGTAGCAGCAAGGCGGTGACCGCCAGAATCCTCAGGAGTTTACATAGGTAAATGACTGAGGTGATGGCGGGAAACCAACACGGCTGCGGCGTGAAAGATGCAGGGGATACACCAGCTTTTTCAGGAGTTAGGCATGCTCACCTACGCTATTCGCAAAACCACGCTGTGCGTCGCGTTGACCCTGGCGGTCAGCACTCAGGCACTGGCGGCGACCGAGATCCCGTTCTGGCATTCGATGGAGGGCGAACTGGGTAAAGAAGTGGATTCCCTGGCGGACCGCTTTAACCAGTCGCACACCGACGTCAAAATTGTTCCGGTTTACAAAGGCAACTACGAACAGAGCCTGGCGGCGGGTATCGCGGCCTACCGCTCCGGTAAAGCGCCGGCGATCCTGCAGGTGTATGAAGTGGGCACGGCCACCATGATGGCCAGCAAGGCGATCAAGCCGGTGTACGAAGTGTTTAAAGACGTGGGCATCAGCTTTGACGAATCGGTATTCGTGCCTACGGTGTCCGGTTACTACACCGACAACAAAAGCGGACACCTGCTGTCGCAGCCGTTCAACAGCTCTACCCCGGTGCTGTATTACAACAAAGATGCCTTCAAGAAAGCCGGTTTGAACCCAGACCAGCCGCCAAAAACCTGGCAGGAGCTGGCGGCGGACACCGCCAAACTGCGTGAAGCCGGCATGAAATGCGGCTATGCCAGCGGTTGGCAGGGCTGGATCCAACTGGAGAACTTCAGCGCCTGGCACGGCGTGCCATTCGCCACGGAGAACAATGGCTTTGGTGGCGCGAGCGCCAAGCTGGAGTTCAACAAGCCGTTGCAGGTCAAGCATATCCAACTGCTGGAAGAGATGAACAAAAAAGGTGACTTCACCTATTTCGGCCGTAAAGACGAATCCACCGAGAAGTTCTACAGCGGTGACTGTGCGATTACCACCGCTTCATCCGGCTCGCTGGCGGACATCAAGCATTACGCCAAATTCAACTATGGCGTGGGCATGATGCCGTATGACGCCGATGCCAAAAATGCACCGCAGAACGCCATTATCGGGGGCGCCAGCCTGTGGGTGATGAACGGTAAAGATGCCGCCACCTATAAAGGCGTAGCCGAGTTCCTGCAGTATCTGGCACAGCCGGAAATCGCCGCCGAGTGGCACCAGAAGACCGGTTATCTGCCGATCACCACGGCAGCGTACGACCTGACCAAACAACAGGGGTTCTATGACAAGAACCCAGGGGCGGACGTGGCGACGCGTCAAATGCTGAACAAGCCGCCATTGCCGTTCACCAAGGGGCTGCGTTTGGGCAATATGCCGCAGATTCGCACCGTCGTGGATGAAGAGCTGGAGGGCGTGTGGACCGGTAAGAAAACGCCACAGCAGGCATTGGATGCCGCCGTACAGCGCGGTGATGTGTTGCTGCGTCGCTTCGAGTCTCAGACTAAGTAATAGCGGCTACTGCGCTTTGCCATTCTGGGATTGGGCAGTGCTCGCTCTCCTCATGGACTTTATGTCCACTCCGGGAGCTGTGCGCTGTCCGCACCCAGACTGGCTTTGCTCGCGACGCCCTGCTTCGAGTCACCCGTTTTTTGTCTTCATGAGTCCCTAATGATGAGTTCACATCGTCCCGGTTTCGGCTGCAGTTGGCTGCCCTATGTTTTAGTGCTGCCACAGTTGCTGATTACCGCAATATTCTTTCTGTGGCCCGCCGGCGAGGCGCTGTGGTATTCGGTGCAAAGCCTCGACCCGTTTGGCCTGTCCAGCCAGTTTGTCGGGCTGGACAACTTTACCCAACTGTTCCACGACCCTTACTACCTGGACTCGTTTTACACCACGCTGATTTTCAGTTTCCTGGTGGCGGGTATCGGGCTGGTCGTGTCGCTGTTCTTCGCCGCGTTAGTGGATTACGTGCTGCGCGGCAGCCGGATCTACCAGACGCTGATGATCCTGCCTTACGCCGTGGCGCCCGCGGTGGCGGCGGTGCTGTGGATTTTCCTGTTCAACCCCGGCCTGGGGCTGATTACCCACTTCCTCAACGGACTGGGTTACAGCTGGAACCACGCGCAAAACAGCGGGCAGGCGATGTTCCTGGTGGTGCTGGCCTCGGTATGGCAGCAAATCAGCTATAACTTCCTGTTTTTCCTGGCCGCGTTGCAGTCAATTCCTCGCTCTCTGGTTGAGGCGGCGGCCATTGACGGTGCCGGCCCGGTACGGCGTTTCTTCAATCTGGTGCTGCCGTTAATCACGCCGGTGAGCTTCTTCCTGCTGGTGGTGAATCTGGTGTACGCCTTCTTCGATACCTTCCCGGTGATCGATGCCGCGACCGGCGGCGGACCGGTACAGTCCACCACCACGCTGATCTACAAGATTTACCGTGAAGGCTTTGCCGGTCTGGATCTGTCCAGCTCCGCGGCACAGTCGGTGATCCTGATGTTGCTGGTGATTGGCCTGACGGTGATCCAGTTCCGTTTTGTCGAACGTAAGGTGCGTTACCAATGATTGAGAACCGACGCGGGCTGGACATTTTCAGCCACGTAATGCTGATTATCGGCGTGCTGGTGGTGCTGTTCCCGCTGTACGTGGCCTTTGTGGCGGCTACGCTGGACGACAAACAGGTGTTTCAGGTGCCGATGACCCTGATCCCCGGCGGTCACCTGTGGGAAAACATCAGCAATATTTGGCAGGGTGGCGTGGGCAACCTTAAGGTGCCGTTTTCGCTGCTGCTGTTGAACAGCGTGGTGATGGCGCTGGCCATCACCTTCGGCAAGATTGTGGTGTCGGTGTTGTCCGCCTATGCCATCGTTTATTTCCGTTTCCCGCTGCGCAGCCTGTTCTTCTGGCTGATATTCCTCACCCTGATGTTGCCGGTTGAGGTGCGTATTTTCCCGACGGTGGAGGTTATCTCCAACCTCAACCTGCTGGACAGCTACACCGGCCTGACGTTGCCGCTGATGGCGTCGGCGACCGCCACCTTCCTGCTGCGCCAGTTCTTTATGACGTTACCGGACGAACTGCTGGAAGCGGCGCGGATTGACGGCGCTGGCCCGATGCGTTTTTTCTGGGATATCGTGCTGCCGCTGTCGAAGACCAATCTGGCGGCGCTGTTTGTCATCACCTTTATCTACGGCTGGAACCAGTATTTGTGGCCGATTCTGATCACCAGCGATGCCTCGATGGGCACCGCAGTGGCGGGCATCAAGAGCATGATCTCCACCTCCGGCGCGCCGACCCAGTGGAATCAGGTGATGGCGGCGATGATTCTGACTTTAATTCCACCGCTGACGGTGGTTCTTCTGATGCAGCGCTGGTTTGTACGCGGCCTGGTTGATAGCGAAAAGTAACGAGAGAAATTTTCACATGGCAGGTTTAAAACTACAGGCAGTCACCAAGTCTTACGACGGTAAAACGCCGGTGATCAAGCAAATTGACCTCGACGTGGCGGACGGCGAATTTATCGTGATGGTCGGCCCGTCCGGCTGCGGTAAATCGACGCTGTTGCGCATGGTGGCCGGGCTGGAACGCACCACCAGCGGCGATATTTATATCGACAGTCAACGCGTAACGGATATGGAGCCGAAAGATCGCGGTATCGCGATGGTGTTCCAGAACTATGCGCTGTATCCGCACATGAGCGTATACGACAACATGGCCTATGGCCTGAAAATTCGCGGCTTCGGCAAACAGCATATTCAACAGCGGGTGGAGGAAGCCGCGCGCATTTTAGAGCTGGAGCCGTTGTTGCAACGCAAGCCGCGCGAGCTTTCCGGCGGCCAACGCCAACGGGTGGCGATGGGGCGCGCTATCGTGCGCGAGCCGGCGGTATTCCTGTTTGATGAACCGCTGTCGAATCTGGATGCCAAGCTGCGCGTCCAAATGCGCCTGGAACTGCAACAACTGCATCGCCGGCTGAAAACCACCAGCCTGTACGTGACCCACGATCAGGTGGAGGCGATGACGTTGGCACAGCGGGTGATCGTCATGAACAAAGGCGTGGCAGAACAAATTGGCACCCCCAGTGAGGTCTATCAGCGCCCGGCGTCGCTGTTCGTCGCCAGCTTTATCGGTTCGCCGGCGATGAACCTGTTGCCCGGCACGTTGAGCGCCGACGGCAGCCAACTGCAACTGGCAGAGGGGATGACGCTGAATTTACCGCAACCCAAAGCGCAGTGGGGCGGTCGCCGGTTGACGCTTGGCATCCGCCCGGAACATCTTCAACTGACCTCCTCCGAGCAAGGGGGCGTGCCCTTGGCGCTGCAAACGCTGGAGTTATTGGGCGCAGATAACCTGGCGCATGGGCAGTGGGGCGGTCACGGCGTGATTGCGCGTTTGTCGCATGAAACTATGCCGACGGCGGGCAGCACGCTATATTTGCAGTTGCCTGCACAGGCGCTGCACTTTTTTGATACCGATAGCGGATTACGGATGGAATCATGACCACAGCCTGGCCTTACCCCCACATCGTCGCCCACCGCGGCGGCGGTTCTCTGGCACCGGAAAATACCCTGGCGGCGATCGACGTCGGCGCACGGCACGGTCATAAAATGATTGAGTTCGACGCCAAGCTGGCGCAGGACGGGCAAATATTTCTGTTGCACGACGATACCCTGGATCGCACCAGCAACGGCTGGGGCGTGGCGGGTGAGCTGCCGTGGGACAAGCTGGTACAGCTGGATGCCGGCAACTGGTATAACTCCGCTTACAAGGGCGAACGTTTACCGCTGTTGGCCGAAGTGGCGGAGCGTTGCCAGCAGCACGGCATGATGGCGAACATTGAAATCAAGCCTACCACCGGCAGCGATGATGAAACCGGTCGTGTCGTGGCGCTAGCCGCACGTTTGCTGTGGCAGGGACAGACCGATCCGCTGCTCTCTTCTTTCTCGATTGAGGCGCTTGAGGCGGCGCAGCGTACGGTGCCGGAACTCCCGCGCGGCCTGTTGCTGGATCAGTGGGACGACAACTGGCAGGCGCTGACCGAACGATTGGGCTGCGTTTCGTTGCACATCAACCATAAAGAACTGACGGCCGAACGGGTGTCAGCGCTGAAAGCCGCAGGGCTGCGCATCCTGGTTTATACCGTTAACCAGCCGGCGCGTGCGCGCTTGTTGTTGAACTGGGGCGTTGACTGCATTTGCACTGACCGGATAGATTTGATCGGCCCGGACTTTCCCAACGCGTGATCCCGTTGCCACGGACGCAGTTTGCTGCGTCCGTGAGAAAGCCGTCGGCGCCTGTTGAATTTTGCGACGTCAGTCCTTTGCCGCCGCGCTAACGGAAGGGATGTGATGTCTGTTTTTATGGGTTCGTTATGGCATCAAATAGCGCTGTCTTTGCCGCTATTTGTGCTGATCGTGTTGGGATATGGGCTTATCCGCTGGGGTAAATGGCCAACGACCATCACCGACGGTTTAACGCGTTTTGTCTTCTCTTTGGCTCTCCCCGCCATGTTGTTCCGCATGATGTGCGACTTTTCGCAGCGTCCAGCGGTAGATGCCCGCCTGTTGATCGCCTTTTTCGGCAGTTGCCTGATTGTGTTCGTGATCGGTCGCATCACCGCGCGTCGGGTGTTTAAACTGGATGGAGTGGCGGGATCGGTTTTCGCGTTGGGTGGAATTTTCTCCAATAACGTGATGCTGGGCCTGCCCATCGCCAGCGTCATGCTCGGCGAGGCGGCAATCCCATCGGTGGCCTTGGTGTTGGTGTTTAACGGCCTGATCCTCTGGACGCTGGTGACTATCTCCATCGAATGGGCGCGCAATGGTTCGCCGACGCTGCAGGGCTTTATCAAAACGGCGCGTAGCGTGCTGACCAACCCGCTGATTATCGGCATTCTTTCCGGTACGCTGTTCAGCCTGACCGGCTTGCCGCTGCCGACGTTTGTCGACCAGCCGGTCAGCATGCTTGGTCAGGTTGCCGCACCGCTGTCGCTGGTGGTGCTGGGTATGGGGCTGGCGGAGTATCGCATCAGCGAAGGCTGGCGCCTCAGCAGCGGCATCTGTTTCCTCAAGCTGATTGTTCAACCGCTGATCATCTGGCTACTGGCCTGGATGATGGACCTGCCGCCGATGGAAACCCGGGTGGTGGTGTTGCTGGGTTCGATGGCGGTCGGGGTCAATGTTTACCTGATGTCACGCCAGTTCAACGTATTGACCGGGCCTGCCGCCACCAGCCTGGTGATGTCTACCGTGCTGGCAGCAGTGACTACGCCATTGATCCTGACCATCATGGGCGTGCGGGGCTAGCCGGCAGCGGTGCCTGGGGGACTGCAGGAGCTGTGCGGTTAAATGGGCTGCGCGGCTGGTTGCCGTTGGGTAACAACTTCCCACCGTTTGGCGCCGTTTGCTGCAGTTGCTGCTGGTTATTATCGAACTGCCGCTGCTGTTGCAGGCGGCGCTGATCCAGTTGCTGATTATTCAACATACGCTGTTGTTGCGTCTGCTGAGTGCGTTGGTTGAGAAACTGCTGTTGCGAGCTGAGCTCGGTGACGCCGTTGGCCGCGGCGGCCAATCCGGACAGCAGCAACAGGCCATAGAGCAGATGATAACTTTTCATGATGTTCTCCTCGTCTTTTATTAAGCCTAACCCAGCGGTGCAAATTTGCTGAAAGTTTGTATTTTGCTCAGATGTAAACCTTCTTTTCGCTACACCCCTTTCTGCCTTCCGTTACAATCGCCCTTTCTGAATCTTTAGGGTGAACCCATCGTGCTGCTTCTGGTGATTACTACCATCCTGTGGGCATTTTCTTTCAGCCTGATTGGCGAATACCTGGCGGGCCAGGTCGACAGCTGGTTCTCGGTGCTGATGCGCATCGGCCTGGCGGCGGCGGTGTTCCTGCCTTTCCTGCGCTGGCGCAACATCAAGCCAAAAGTGATCCTGTTGTACATGCTGGTGGGTGCTTGCCAGCTTGGCATCATGTATCTGTTCAGCTTCCGCGCGTACATGTACCTGACGGTGCCGGAATTCCTGCTGTTTACCGTGCTGACGCCGCTGTACGTTACGCTGATTTATGACTTGATCAGCGGACAGCGCCTGCGCTGGGGTTATGTATTCAGTGCGCTATTGGCGGTGCTGGGCGCTGCGATTATTCGATATCATCAATTGAGCGAGCATTTTTGGTGGGGGCTGTTGCTGGTGCAGGCGGCGAACATCAGCTTTGCCATCGGCATGGTCGGTTACAAACGGTTGATGGAAGTGCACCCGCTGCCGCAACACACCGCATTTTCCTGGTTCTATCTGGGGGCCTTGGTCGTGGCGGTGGTCGCCTGGTGCCTGTGGGGCAATCCGCAGCAGCTGCCAACCACTAATCTGCAGTGGGGCATTCTGGTCTGGCTGGGCGTAGTGGCTTCCGGGCTGGGTTATTTCATGTGGAACTACGGCGCAACGCAGGTGGATGCCGGTACTTTGGGCATCATGAATAACATGCATGTGCCGGCAGGACTGTTGGTTAATCTGGCTATCTGGCAGCAACAGCCGCATTGGCCAAGTTTCATTATCGGCGGGGCGGTGATTGTCGCTTCGCTGTGGGTGCATCGCCGTTGGGTGGCGCCTAAAATAGTCAGCAAATAAACGGGCAGCCCAAGCGCGAGCTGCCCTGATATTTAGGGTTGCGAAGCCAGCGGTTTGACGCTGGCGACACCGGCGCTTGGGCGTGCAGCATCACGCACGAATGGCAGATGGTTGCAGGCATGTTGCCGAGCCGAGCGGATAAAGGCTTCGGTGACGGCCTGGCGCTGTTCACCGTCGCGTACCGCCGCGTACAGGCGGCTCCAAAGCCCATCCCCCAGGGTTTTGGTCACCACTAACCCCTGGCGTTCAAAACTTTCCACCACCCAGTGCGGCAACGCCGCGATCCCCATGCGGGCCGATACCATCTGGATCAGCAACAGGGTGTTATCCACGTTTTTCAGCGCCGGGCTGATGCCTGCGGGCTGCAGGAAATGGCGCCAGATATCCAGTCTCTGACGCTGTACCGGGTAAATCATCAGCGTTTCGTCAATCAAATCTTCAGGCTCAATGTGCAGCTTGCTGGCCAATGGATGATCCGGCGCCAGCACCAGTCGTACTTCGAAATCAAACATCGGTGAATAGTGCAGCCCACTGCGCGGCAGAATGTCGGAGGTCAGCACCAGATCCAGTTCACCCTGTTGCAGCGCCGGCTGCGGATCAAAGGTCACGCCGGATTTGAAGTCCATGATCACCTGCGGCCAACTCTGACGGAAGTTGTCCAGCGCGGGCGTCAGCCATTGAATGCAGCTGTGGCATTCAATGGCGATGCGCAACGTGGCCTGATGAGGTTCGTGACACGCCTGCAGCGCGTGCTGGATTTGCGGCAGTACCTGTTCTGCCAACTGCAACAGGATCTCTCCCTGCGCGGTAAAGCGCAGCGGCTGGCTTTTGCGAACGAACAGCTTGAAGCCCAGACGCTGCTCCAGATCGCTGAACTGATGCGACAGAGCAGACTGTGTCTGATGGAGTTGGGCCGCCGCGGCCGCCAGCGAGCCGGTATTGCGCAGCGCCTGCAGCGTCCGTAAGTGTTTCAGTTCGATCATGAGAGTCCTTCACAGTGACAGTGAATAAATTGCGCTTGTGGTTAATACAGTACCTGCGGATTATGGATGTGTAAACATCTGGACGGCTAAATGGGGAATATGACGATGGCAATTTTAAATCACACACTGGGTTTTCCTCGCGTTGGGCTAAGACGTGAACTGAAAAAAGCTCAGGAAAGCTACTGGGCTGGTAACTCAACGCAGGAAGAACTGTTGGCGGTTGGCCGCGAGCTGCGCGCTCGCCATTGGCAACAACAACAGCAGGCCGGAGTGGATTTGGTGCCGGTCGGCGATTTCGCTTGGTACGACCATGTATTGACCACCAGCCTGCTGCTGGGCAACGTGCCAGCACGTCATCAGAATGCGGATGGCTCAATCGATCTGGACACGCTATTCCGCATCGGCCGTGGTCGCGCACCAACCGGAAAACCGGCAGCGGCGGCAGAAATGACCAAATGGTTTAACACCAACTACCACTACATGGTGCCTGAGTTCCACAAAGGCCAGCAGTTCAAACTGGGGTGGACCCAACTGCTGGAAGAAGTGGACGAAGCGCTGGCTCTGGGCCACAAAATCAAGCCGGTGTTGCTGGGGCCGGTGACCTATCTGTGGCTGGGTAAAGTGAAAGGCGAAGCGTTTGACCGTTTGTCGCTGCTGAAAGACATCCTGCCGGTTTACCAGCAGGTGCTGGCTGAATTGGCGCAACGCGGCGTGGAGTGGGTACAAATTGACGAGCCAGCACTGGTGCTGGAATTGCCGCAGGAATGGCTGAACGCCTTCAAGCCGGCTTACGAAGCGGTGCAAGGTCAGGTAAAACTGCTGCTGACCACCTACTTCGACAGCGTGGGCCATAATCTCGACACCGTCCGCGAGCTACCGGTTCAGGGGCTGCACGTTGATCTGGTTGCCGGTCATGACGATATCGACGCATTGAACAAGGCGCTGCCAACAGAGTGGCTGCTGTCTCTGGGCGTCATCAATGGTCGCAACGTCTGGCGTGCGGATCTGAGCAGTTGGTTTGAACGCCTGCAGCCGTTGGTCGGCAGCCGCCCACTGTGGATCGGCACTTCCTGTTCACTGCTGCACAGCCCTATCGATCTGAGCGTGGAAACTCGCCTGGACGAAGAGGTGAAAAGCTGGTTCGCCTTTGCTCTGCAAAAATGCGCCGAATTGGCCCTGTTGAGCGCGGCGCTGAACGCACCGAGCGCAGAAAAGCAGGCCGAACTGGACGCCTATAGCGCACCAATCCGCGCTCGTCGCCAGTCCAGCCGCGTGCATAATGCGCAGGTAAGCCAACGCCTGGCGGCGATTACCGCGCAGGACAGCGAACGTCAGCGTCCTTATGCCGAGCGTGCTCAGGCACAGCGTGCGCGCTTTAACCTGCCGGCCTGGCCGACCACCACGATAGGGTCTTTCCCGCAAACCACGGAAATTCGCGGCCTGCGCCTGGACTTCAAGCAGGGGCGTTTGGACGGCAATAACTACCGCACCAGCATTAGCGAACACATCAAACAGGCGATCGTTGAACAAGAACGCCTGGGGCTGGACGTGTTGGTGCACGGCGAAGCCGAGCGTAACGACATGGTGGAATATTTCGGTGAAAACCTCGACGGCTTCGTGTTTACTCAAAACGGCTGGGTACAGAGCTACGGTTCCCGCTGCGTAAAACCGCCGGTGATCATTGGCGATATCAGTCGCCCTGAAGCCATCACCGTCGAGTGGGCGAAGTATGCTCAGTCGCTGACCGACAAGCCGGTAAAAGGTATGCTGACCGGTCCGGTCACCATTCTCTGCTGGTCGTTCCCGCGCGAAGACGTGACCCGCGAAGTGATCGCTAAACAGATTGCCCTGGCGCTGCGCGACGAAGTGGAAGATCTGGAAAAAGCCGGTATCGGCATTATCCAGATTGATGAGCCTGCACTGCGCGAAGGTTTGCCGCTGCGTCGATCCGACTGGGCTGCCTATCTGAACTGGGCGGTGGAGGCTTTCAAACTGAACGCCGCTGTCGCGCAAGACGACACGCAGATCCACACTCACATGTGTTATTGCGAGTTCAACGACATTATGGACTCCATCGCGGCGCTGGATGCCGACGTGATCACCATCGAAACCTCGCGTTCTGATATGGATCTGCTGGAAGCCTTCAAAGAGTTTGAGTACCCGAATGAGATTGGCCCGGGCGTGTATGACATCCACTCGCCGAACGTGCCAAGCGTGGAATGGATCGAAGCGCTGCTGCGCAAAGCTGCGCAGAACATCCCGGCTGAGCGTCTGTGGGTGAACCCGGACTGCGGCCTGAAAACCCGCGGCTGGCCGGAAACCCGTCAGTCGCTGACCAACATGGTGCTGGCCGCACAGCGCCTGCGTGAACAGCAGGTCTGATAGCGACATTTGGGTGTAGATTATTCTGGGCGCTTCGGCGCCCTTTTTCATATCGCAAATGACTGCCGATCGGGCAGCCTTAAGACGAGAGGCTATTTAACGCCTGGCACTCCGTGCTGCGCGAACCAAGCCAGCATGCGTTGCCAGCCATCCTCTGCCGCTTCGGCGTTGTAGCTGGGCCGGTAGTCGGCATTGAAGGCATGGCCGGCCTCGGGATACACCACGATCTCGGCATTGGCGTTGGCGGCGCGGATCGCCTGACGCATGCTTTCCACCGTCTCCAACGGGATGCTGCTGTCCTGGCCGCCGTAAAGTCCCAGCACCGGTGCCGTCAGCTGTGTCGCAACGTCGACCGGGTGTTTTGGCGAATTCAGCGTTTTTTCACCCACCAGCTTACCGTACCAGGCCACCGCAGCCTTTAACTGCGGGTTGTGCGCGGCATAGAGCCAGCTAATACGCCCGCCCCAGCAGAAACCGGTAATCGCCAGCTTGCCGGCATCGCCGCCGTGGCGCGTTGCCCAATGGGCAGCATGATCCAGATCCGCCAGCACCTGACGATCCGGCACCTTGCTCACCAGATTCTGGAACAGTTCACTGATATCGGTGTATTCCCGGGCATCCCCTTGACGGAAGTACAGCTCCGGCGCTATCGCCAGATAACCCTGCTTCGCCAGACGACGGCACACATCCTGAATATGTTCATGTACGCCAAATATCTCCTGTACCACCAGAACGACCGGGAAGGGGCCGCTGTGGTCCGCCGGTTTGGCGATATAGGCAGGCAGGTTGTCACCCTGAGAAGGAATGGTGGTTTCCCCGGTATGAATGCCCTGCTCGTCGGTGAGGATGGTAGAAGCCGCCAAGGGGGTTACGGCCGGGGTGAATCCCCCCTGGGCCTGTTTTAATGTCATCACATGATCGGTTTTCATTGCGGTCTCCGTGCAATCAATAGAGAAAAGCGCTGCGATTAACTATAGGAAAGATTACCCGTTATTGGCATCGAGTGGAGCATTTTCAGTCAAGTCTGTAAAAAACGATTAAATATCCGGCTTTACCGCGTTTTTATTGTCTTTTTATCATGCTATTACGCAAGTTGACCTGCATTAGTACCATAAGGTGCGTTAGTTCCGCTTATTCGGGCTAAGTCCCCGACAAACCAAGGCTATTTTTCTGTGACTGCATAGGGGATTTTTTGGCAAACCGCCTTGATAAACTCCGAGTAGCAGGGGAAACCGGCGGTGCGATTTGTCGACTAGACTGGTGGCTACTGGGGCCATCAGGCGGGCCTTCTTGCTAATTTTTGTGACTTTAGTCACAAGAGTTATGTAGATTGCATTCTGTTTCTTTGTCTGTAGTGATTGCCGTCACGAAATTGCGTGGCGATTTTCAGTAGAGTACTTTTTTGTTCCTCCCAATAAACATGATCTATGAGGAGTCTCGTATGTCTCAATCTGACGTTTTCCATCTCGGCCTGACCAAAAACGATTTACAAGGGGCCCAGCTTGCCATCGTTCCTGGCGATCCGCAGCGCGTAGAGAAAATCGCCAAGCTGATGGAAAATCCGGTGCACCTGGCTTCCCATCGTGAATTCACCTCCTGGCGTGCAGAGCTGGACGGCAAGGCAGTGATCGTCTGTTCCACCGGTATCGGCGGTCCTTCGACGTCTATCGCGGTTGAAGAGCTGGCACAGCTGGGTATTCGTACCTTCCTGCGTATCGGTACCACCGGTGCGATCCAGTCAGACATCAATGTAGGTGACGTTCTGGTCACCACTGCGGCGGTTCGTCTGGACGGTGCCAGCCTGCACTTCGCGCCGATGGAGTTCCCGGCGGTGGCCGACTTCGCCTGTACTACCGCCCTGGTCGAAGCTGCCAAGGCAGCAGGCGCGACCACGCACATCGGCGTAACTGCGTCTTCTGACACCTTCTATCCAGGCCAGGAACGTTACGATACCTTCTCCGGGCGCGTCGTTAGCCGTTTCAAAGGCTCGATGGAAGAATGGCAATCGATGGGCGTGATGAACTATGAAATGGAATCCGCCACGTTGCTGACCATGTGTGCCAGCCAGGGCCTGCGTGCCGGTATGGTTGCCGGTGTGATCGTTAACCGTACCCAGCAGGAAATTCCGAACGCGGAAACCATGAAAAACACCGAGAGCAAAGCGGTGCAGATCGTGGTTGATGCGGCGCGTCGCCTGCTGTAATCCCTCCGCAATTCAACGGGCCGCCACGCGGTCCGTTTTTCCATTCAGCCGTAATCTGTTACGGTTATCATCATCAGCGCCATCTTAACTGGCCACCTCTTTGACCCGTTGAGCCCGGTTTTACCTTGGCTCTCAGGTTGCGTTTTATCAGACAATAAACACGAGGACGTCTATGACCGCCCAGATCCTGCTTCATCCTTCATTGGCACCGCTTGATGGCGGCATTAACTTTCGCGATCTCGGTGGTAACAGCGTTGCTGATGGCCGCCGCATCAAGCGAGGATTACTGTTCCGTTCCGGGTCGCTGGAGCGCCTGACGGAAAACGACTGCGCTTTCCTGGCCGGCGTACCGGTGCGTTCAGTCCTGGATTACCGCGATCCCGATGAAGTGCAGGCCAAGCCCGATATCCTGTGGCAGGGCGCGGATTACCATCATTTTCCTGCCAACCCGTTGAGCAATGAGGTTAATGCCAACCTGGAAAAACTGACCAGCGAAACGCTGGCCGGTTTTGATGCGCGGGCGTTTATGCTGGAGTTATATCGCCGACTGCCGTTCGGCAATCCGGCCTACCAACAGTTGACTCAGTTGCTGAGCCATACCGATAACGGTGCTATCGTCCAGCACTGTGCAGTCGGTAAGGATCGCACGGGGGTCGGATCGGCGTTGGTATTGTTCGCACTGGGTGCCGATGAGGCGACGGTGGTGGAAGATTACCTGCTGACAGAAACCACGTTGGCGACCTTCCGTGAACAAATGTTGGATCAACTGTCGATTCGTTTAAGTGACTCGGCATTGGGGCAGTTTGCCTATGTGCTTAGCGCCCGAGAAGAGTTCCTGATGACTGCCCTGGGTTGCATCCGTGACCAATACGGTTCTACCGACCGTTGGCTGGAGGCGGAATACGGGCTGGGGCAAAGCCAGCGAGCAGCGCTACAGGCGTTCTACCTCGAGTAAACCGCGTGGATGTTTAGCCGGGGTTTAACCGACGCCGGCTGGCATTGCGTATCCTTGGGGCAGTAAATCCCGCATCAGGAGCCCGTATTGAGCCTCAATGACATTATCCACTGGATCAGCGAGACCGTGCGTCAGCACGAAGGCTGGGCCATCCCGATTATCTTCTTCCTGGCGTTTGGCGAATCGCTGGCGTTCCTGTCGCTGCTGTTGCCGGCCACGGTGATCTTGCTGGCGCTGGGTGCGCTGATTGGCGAAAGCGGCATTGCCTTTTGGCCTATCTGGGCTGCTGCCGCTGCGGGCGCTTTCTTTGGTGACTGGCTTTCTTACTGGATTGGCTACCACTATCAAGATCGCGTGGCGCACATGTGGCCGCTATCGCGTAATCCGCAGTTGCTGACGCGCGGCCATGCGTTTTTTGAGCGCTGGGGCGTGCTGGGCATTTTCATTGGCCGCTTCTTTGGTCCGTTGCGGGCCGTGGTCCCGCTGGTTGGTGGCATTTGCGGTATGCCCCAGCGTTATTTTCAGGTGGCGAATATTACTTCGGCGATGATCTGGGCGTTCGGCATTCTCGCGCCGGGGGCGTTTGGCATCAAGTGGTTAAGCCAGTGGTTTGGCTAATCTTTGCCTGACTTGCGCAGCGGTTCGCAATAATGCGCCGTTGGGACGAAATCAGGCTGGACATCCATACAGCATCCCCTTAACGTGACGGGCAGCGGGCGGATAAAACGCCGGAACGGTCAGGTGTAACAGGAGGCAGGGTGGATACCAGTTTGGTTTACGGTATAGGCGGGGTGACGGTAGGCCTGCTGTTGGGCTGGTTAATCGCCAGCCTGAGGGTGCAGCAGTCCCATGCGCAGCATGAAACCGAGCTGCGGCTGCTGGAACAATCGCTGCAACAGGCGCAGCAGGAAACGGCAGCCCGGCAAGAGACGCTCCTGCGCAATGAACAGCAAATGCGGCAGAACGATTTGGAGCTGCGCAATTTGCACAGCCAGCTGGCTGCAGGGCACGAAAAGCTTCAGCAGCTTAATCACTGGCGCAACGAGTGCGAATTGTTGAACCAGGAACTGCGTGCCCAGCGTGAAGTGAACAGCGCCCAGGAAGCCGAGCTGCGTGAGGTGACCATCCGTCTGGAGGAAACCCGTATGGCGGCGGAAGAGAAGCAGCGCCTGTTGATCAACAGCGAGCAGCGTCTCACCACCCAGTTTGAAAATTTGGCCAACCGCATTTTTGAACACAGCGGTCGCAAGGTGGATGAGCAAAATAAGCAAAGTCTGGATCGCCTGCTGTTGCCGTTGCGTGAGCAACTGGACGGTTTTCGCCGCCAGGTGCAGGACAGTTTTGGCCAGGAAGCTCGCGAACGTCATACGCTGACCCACGAAATACGCAACCTGCAGCAGCTTAATGCGCAAATGGCGCGTGAGGCTATTAACCTGACCAAGGCCCTGAAAGGGGATAATAAAACCCAGGGCAATTGGGGCGAGGTGGTATTAAGTCGGGTGCTGGAAGCCTCGGGCCTGCGGGAAGGGCACGAATACGAAACGCAGGTCAACGTGCGGCTGGACCATCAGAGTCGGATGCAGCCCGACGTTATCGTGCGCCTGCCGCAGGGCAAGGACGTGGTGATCGATGCAAAAATGTCGCTGGTGGCCTATGAGCGTTACTTCAACAGCGAAGATGAAGTGGAGCGTGAGGCGGCGCTGAGTGAGCATATTGCCTCGCTACGTGGCCATATTCGTCTGCTGGGTCGTAAGGATTATCAGCAGTTGCCCGGCCTGCGTTCACTGGACTACGTGTTGATGTTTATACCGGTGGAGCCGGCTTTCCTTTTGGCCATAGACCGTGAGCCGGAATTGATTAGCGAAGCGCTCAAGCACAACATTATGCTGGTGAGCCCAACCACCTTGCTGGTCGCCCTGCGCACCATCACCAACCTGTGGCGCTATGAACATCAGAGCCAGAATGCTCAACGCATTGCCGACCGGGCTGCGCGGCTGTATGACAAAATGCGGTTGTTCGTTGACGACATGTCGGCGCTTGGGCAGAGCCTGGACAAGGCTCAGGGGAGTTATCGCCAGGCGATGAACAAACTGAGTGAAGGCCGTGGTAATCTTATCGGCCAGACCGAGGGGTTCCGCGCGCTGGGGGTTGAGGTGAAAAGACCTATCAACCCGCTGCTGGCCCAGCAGGCCAGCGCACAGCATGACGAAGAATTCGAGGCAGCGGGCGAAGATGACATTGACGCGCTGCCGGGGGCGGAGGATGACGACGCCGCAGAGCAACCACGCTCCGCATCGCAGGCATGACAGCCGCGGCGAGGTGGGGTATTTCGTGGGGTTCTGGTACACTCAACCACACTAAATTGACTGAATAGCAGGCAGGACAATGGCAGATCAACCGCAGGAAACCACCGATTTCGGTTTTCGCACCGTAGCTCGAGACGAAAAGCAGGCCATGGTGGCAGACGTTTTTCATTCGGTAGCGGCAAAGTATGACGTGATGAACGACCTGATGTCGTTTGGTATCCACCGTATCTGGAAGCGTTTTACCATTGATTGCAGCGGCGTGCGCCGTGGGCAGCGTGTGTTGGATCTGGCCGGTGGTACTGGTGATCTGGCCGCCAAGTTCTCCCGCATGGTCGGTGAGCAGGGGCAGGTGGTGCTGGCGGACATCAACGATTCCATGCTGAAAATGGGGCGCGAGAAGCTGCGGGACCGCGGCATTGTCGGCAACGTCAGCTATGTGCAGGCCAACGCCGAAGCGCTGCCGTTCCCGGACAACTATTTTGACTGCATCACTATCTCCTTCGGTCTGCGCAACGTCACCGACAAAGACAAGGCACTGCGCTCCATGTTCCGCGTGTTGAAACCGGGTGGCCGTTTGTTGGTGCTGGAGTTCTCCAAACCCTTGCTGGCCCCGCTGAGCAAGGCTTACGACGCTTATTCTTTCCACGTGTTGCCGAAAATCGGCGAATTGGTGGTGAAGGATCCAGAAAGCTACCGTTACCTCGCCGAGTCGATCCGCATGCATCCCGATCAGGAAACGCTGAAGGGCATGATGGGCGCTGCCGGGTTTGACAACGTGACCTATTTTAACCTGACCGGCGGTATTGTTGCCCTGCATCGCGGCTTCAAATTCTGATATGGACATGCCGATGCTGCTAACCCCTTTGTTGACCGGCGTGCTGGAAACATCGCTCAATAGCCTGCTGTTCCGCGATCGCAGCATGAAGGCAGCCCGCCTTCGCCTGGCTGGCAAGGTGCTGCGCATAGAGTTGCAGGAGCTTGCTTCGCCGTTGGTACTGATCTTCAGTGAGCAGCGAGTCGATGTGCTTGGTCAGTCTGACGATACCGCCGACTGCACGGTGCGCAGCCGCATATCGGTACTGCTGAAACTGCGGGACCGCCAACAGCTTTCGCCCTTGATGCGCAGCGGCGAGCTGATTGTTGAAGGTGATATTCAGGTGGTACAGCAGTTGGTCGGCCTGCTTGATCTGGCCGAGTGGGATCCGGCGGAATGGCTGGCGCCTTATATCGGCGATATTGCCGCTCAAGGCGTCACTCAGGCGTTCGGCAAGGGCGCGAATTTGCTGAAGAAAGGCTTGCAGCGTCAACAGCATTACGTGGCCGAAACCCTGACGGAAGAGTGGCGTGTGGCTCCTGGCCCGCTGGAAGTGGTGTGGTTTAACGAGGAAGTTGACGCCACCGTTCGCAGTGCCGAAGCGCTGATTGCTCGCATGGACAAGTTGGAGGGTAAACGATGACCCCTGGCGAACTACGCCGCCTGTATTTGATCGTCCGCGTTTTCCTCAGTTATGGCCTGGATGAACTGATCCCCAAGATGCGTTTGACGCTGCCGTTGCGCTTTGGCCGACGTCTGCTGTTTTGGATGCCAAACCGCCACGCGGATAAACCGCTGGGGGAGCGTCTGCGGCTGGCCTTGCAG
Organism: Serratia sp. BIGb0234; assembly: GCF_024809915.1. NCBI lineage: Bacteria > Pseudomonadati > Pseudomonadota > Gammaproteobacteria > Enterobacterales > Yersiniaceae > Serratia > Serratia sp. BIGb0234. The sequence continues at coordinate 18,198 of NZ_JANUEI010000010.1, read as the reverse complement.
GAACTGGGGCCGGTATGGATTAAGTTTGGTCAGATGATGTCTACCCGTCGTGACCTGTTCCCGCCACAGATTGCCGATCAACTGACGTTGCTGCAGGACAGGGTTGCCCCCTTCGACGGCGCTCTGGCGCGCAAGCATATCGAATTGGCGATGGGCGGCCCACTGGAAACCTGGTTCGATGATTTTGACCAACAGGCGCTGGCTTCGGCATCCATAGCGCAGGTCCATACCGCACGGCTGAAAACCACCGGGCAGGAAGTGGTGCTGAAGGTGATCCGGCCGGATATCGGGCCGATCATCAAGGCCGACGTTCGCCTGATGTATCGCCTGGCGGCCTGGGTGCCGAAACTGATGCCAGACGGTCGCCGTTTGCGCCCGCGTGAAGTAGTGCGCGAATATGAAAAGACCTTGCTGGACGAACTGAACCTGTTGCGCGAAGCGGCCAACGCCATTCAACTGCGCCGTAATTTCGACGGCAGCCCGATGCTGTATGTGCCTGAGGTTTATTCCGATTACTGCCGCGAAAGCGTGCTGGTGATGGAGCGGATCTACGGCATTCCGGTTTCGGATATTCCTACGTTGGAGAAGCAGGGCACCAACATGAAATTGTTGGCCGAACGCGGGGTACAGGTGTTCTTTACCCAGGTCTTCCGCGACAGCTTCTTCCATGCGGACATGCACCCCGGCAATATCTTTGTCAGCTATGAGCATCCTGAAGATCCCTGCTATATCGGCATTGACTGCGGTATTGTCGGTTCGCTGAACAAAGATGATAAGCGCTATCTGGCGGAAAACTTTATCGCCTTCTTCAATCGCGACTACCGTAAGGTGGCAGAGCTGCATGTTGATTCAGGCTGGGTGCCACGCGACACCAACGTGGAGGATTTCGAATTCGCTATCCGCACCGTGTGCGAGCCTATTTTCGAAAAACCGCTGTCGGAAATTTCGTTCGGCAACGTCTTGTTAAACCTGTTCAACACCGCTCGCCGTTTCAATATGGAAGTACAACCCCAACTGGTGTTATTGCAGAAGACCTTGCTGTATGTTGAAGGTCTGGGACGCCAGCTCTATCCGCAGTTGGATTTGTGGACTACCGCCAAGCCTTTCCTGGAAAGTTGGATGCGCGATCAGGTCGGTATTCCGGCGGTGATCCGGGCACTGAAAGAAAAAGCGCCGTTTTGGGCGGAGAAACTGCCCGAACTGCCTGAATTATTTTACGATAGCCTGCAGCAACATAAGCTGTTGCAACAAAGCGTTGATAAGCTCACCAACCAGATGCAGGCTCAGCGCGGTCGCCAAGGGCAATCACGTTATTTGTTCGGCGTTGGCGCTACACTGTTAGTAAGCGGTACGATTTTGCTGTTGGGGGACGTCGAAGTGTTTCCCGCATGGCTGATGGCAGCCGGCATCGTATCCTGGGTGATTGGCTGGAAGCGAACCACCTGAATTGATTCGAAACTCTGGTAAAATCTGCCGTATAATGCGACGGATTTTGAAAAAACCCTGTAAAAATAGAGGTAATTGCAATGGGCGGTATTAGTATTACGCAATTGTTGATCATCGCAGTGATCGTGGTGCTGCTGTTTGGTACCAAAAAACTCCGTACTCTGGGGTCTGATCTCGGTGCATCAATCAAGGGCTTCAAAAAGGCGATCGGCGATGACAACACGCCGCCGACCAACACGGCTGAGAAAAGCAGCCTGGATGACGCTGACTTCACGGCCAAGCCTATTACCGATAAGCAGCCGGAAGTGAAAGCGGAAGAGTCGAAGAACAAAGAGCAGGTATAAACCGTGTTTGACATTGGGTTTAGTGAACTGCTGCTGGTTCTGGTGATTGGCCTGGTGGTACTTGGGCCAGAACGGTTACCGGTAGCGGTAAGAACAGTTTCGGGCTGGATCCGCGCGCTGCGTTCGCTTGCGGCTTCGGTGCAGAACGAACTTTCTCAGGAACTGAAGCTGCAGGAACTGCAGGACAGCCTGAAAAAGGTAGAGAAGGCCGGCATGCAGAATTTGTCGCCGGAGCTGAAGGCGTCAATGGATGAGCTGAAAGACGCAGCGGAATCGCTGAAACGCTCTTATCAGGGCGACAGTGGCACCAAAACCGAACCTGCGCACACCATCCATAACCCTCTGGTCACAGACCCGGAAGCCATTCATGACGGCGTGACGCCGGCGGAAGCCGCGGCCGTAGCATCCTCTCCGGCTGCAGTGCCGGAGCCGGTTGTAACGGCAACGCCGCAGGCTGCGCAGCCGGTCATTGCACCGGTGAAACAACCGGTCGAGCCGGCTGTTCAGGCAACCCCAGAACCTGTTGTGGATAAAACCCCAGCGTCTCACCAACCTAGTGGCGATCGTTAAAACATGGCTGTTGAAGATACCCAACCCCTTATCAGTCATCTGATAGAACTGCGTAAGCGGTTGTTAAACTCGATTATCAGCATACTGGCGATTTTCCTGGTGCTGGTTTTTTTCGCCAATGATATTTATCAACTGGTGTCCGCGCCGCTGATCAAGCAGTTGCCTGCCGGGGCGAGCATGATCGCCACAGACGTGGCCTCACCTTTCTTTACCCCGATCAAATTGACGATGATCGTCTCGGTGTTCGTGTCCGCACCGGTTATCTTGTATCAGGTCTGGTCCTTCATCGCGCCGGCGTTGTATAAGCATGAACGCCGTCTGATGATGCCTTTACTGGTCTCCAGCAGCCTGCTGTTTTATCTCGGCATGGCCTTTGCCTACTTTATCGTCTTCCCGCTGGCGTTCGGCTTTTTTGCCAAAACCGCGCCGGCCGGGGTGATGATTGCCACCGACATCAATAACTATCTCGACTTCGTCATGGCGCTGTTTATGGCGTTTGGCGTGGCATTTGAGGTGCCGGTTGCCATTATTTTGCTGTGCTGGAGTGGCGTCACCTCACCGGAAGATCTGAAAAAGAAACGTCCTTACGTTCTGGTCGGGGCTTTCGTGGTCGGCATGCTTCTGACCCCGCCGGATGTGTTCTCGCAAACCCTGCTGGCCATTCCGATGTATCTGTTGTTTGAAGTGGGCGTGTTCTTTGCTCGTTTCTACACCGGTAAACGTCGTCCGCAGCCGGAAGAAGAAGACGAGGGTGACGAACCCCCGACACCTTAAATTTGTTTGCTCCTGAGCCGCCCGATGGGCGGCTTTTGCATTGGGAAAACCATGTTTGATATTGGCGTAAACCTCACCAGTTCACAGTTTGCCAAAGACGGCCCAGCGGTGCTGGATCGCGCACGAACCGCAGGCGTGACAGGGCTATTGATTACCGGTACTGACTTGCAGGAAAGCCAGGCTGCCTGTGAACTGGCGCAGCAGCATCCTGGTTATTGCTGGTCCACCGCCGGTGTGCATCCCCATCAGGCCAGCAGTTGGAATGAGCAGACCGCGGAGCGGATCCGCGAGTTGGCCTCGCAGCCGCAGGTCGTAGCGATAGGTGAATGCGGGCTGGACTTTAACCGTAACTTTTCTACCCCAGAGCAGCAGGAGAGGGCATTCAGCGCCCAACTGGCGCTGGCGGCGGAGCTGGAGATGCCGGTTTTTCTTCACTGCCGTGATGCGCACGCACGTTTTGCCGCACTGTTGACGCCGTGGTTGGATAAACTGCCCGCGGCTGTGGTGCACTGTTTTACCGGCACCGCCGAAGAATTAGAAAGTTGCTTGTCGCTGGGCCTGTCGATCGGGATTACCGGTTGGGTCTGTGATGAGCGACGTGGCCTGGAGTTGCGTGCATTGTTGCCGCAGATCCCCGCCGAACGTCTGTTGTTGGAAACCGACGCACCCTATCTGTTGCCCCGGGATTTACATCCGAAACCTGCATCTCGCCGCAACGAACCCTGTTTTTTGCCTCATATCGTCCGGCAGGTGGCTACCTGGCGACAAGAAGATCCCGAATGGCTGGGGCAGAAAACCGATGAGAACGCCCGCCGGCTATTCCGGCTGGAATGAGTTAGGAGAAAACTATGAGCTATGCATTTCCGGGTACCTTCCCGGGTCGCCGTATGCGCCGTGTGCGCCGTCACGATTTCAGCCGCCGCCTGGTGGCCGAGAACCAACTGACGGTTAACGACCTGATTTATCCGGTATTTGTCATGGAAGGCAGTAACCGTCAGGAAGCGGTGGCATCGATGCCCGGCGTATCGCGCATGAGCATCGATCTGCTGATCAAAGAAGCGGAAGCTATCGCCAAGCTTGGCGTGCCGGTGATCTCCCTGTTCCCGGTGATTGAACCTGGCCTGAAGTCACTGCATGCGGAAGAAGCTTATAACCCGGAAGGTCTGGTACAGCGTACGGTGCGTGCATTAAAAGACGCGGTGCCTGAGCTGGGTATTCTGACGGACGTGGCGCTCGATCCCTACACCACTCACGGTCAGGACGGCGTTATCGACGAACAAGGTTATGTCATTAACGACATCACCAAAGAGATCCTGGTTCGTCAGGCGCTGTCTCACGCGGAAGCCGGGGCAGAAATCGTGGCACCGAGTGACATGATGGACGGCCGTATCGGCGCGATCCGCGATCGCCTGGAACATCAGGGTCTGGTGAATACTCAAATCATGGCTTACTCCGCCAAATATGCGTCTTGCTACTATGGCCCGTTCCGCGATGCGCTCGGTTCCAGCGGTAATCTGAAAGGCGGCAACAAGAAAACCTATCAGATGGACCCGGCCAACAGTGACGAAGCGCTGCAGGAGATCGCACAGGATCTGCAGGAAGGCGCGGATATGGTGATGGTGAAGCCAGGTATGCCGTATCTCGATGTAGTGCGTCGGGTGAAGGATACCTTTGGCGTGCCGACTTTCGCCTATCAGGTTTCCGGTGAGTATGCGATGCACATGGCGGCGATTCAAAACGGTTGGTTGCAGGAGCAACCGGCGGTGATGGAATCGCTGATGTGCTTTAAGCGTGCCGGCGCCGATGGCGTACTGACCTACTTCGCCAAGCGAGTCGCTCAGTGGATGCATGACGAAGCGATGCAGCGCTAAGGCGTAAGTCATCTATGTAAAAGGCGCCCTGGGCGCCTTTTTGCATTACAGTTTTTGGAATTGCCGGTTATCCACGCTTTGGCTGACCTGCTTGTTGATCAGATTCAGCAGCAGCATCGAACGGGCTTCGCCGTCCGGCTCGGTGTAAATCGCCTTCAGCCCTTCGAACACGCCATCGACGATTAACACGCTATCACCCGGCTGTGGCGTTTCCGGATCGACGTAGGTTTCACCGGTATGCGTCTGCAGCTCTTCGATGACTTTCTGCGGGATAGTGGTCGGCGTTGAACCAAAGCGTACAAAGTGGCTGACACCACGAGTTGCACTGATGGTGGTGGTGTGGATGCGCTCCGGATCGAACTTCACAAACAGGTAGTTCGGAAACAGGGGTTCGCTGACCGCAATGCGTTTACCGCGTACGATCTTTTCCAGCGTTATGATCGGACTCAGGCAGTTCACTTCCTGCCGTTCCAAATGGTCCTGCGCCCGTAAAAGTTGGCCGCGCTTGCAATACAGTAGGTACCAAGATTCCATAATTTCACATGCCTTTCTGTCAGCCGGTAAGCATATCAAAAGCCATTACGGATACATAGTGATGCAAGTTTCAGCATGTAACGGCCGCTATCTGCATGAATCGTTGGCAATTAGCGAGGGGTCACACACTTATTCGCACGGCTTGGGTATAACAGAGGGCTAAAAATTTGTTACCGTCGGAGTATGCCTTGTGCTGCTTTCGTCGGGTGTGACGTTATTCATCGTTTTCGATTGAGGGGGAAAAATGGAGTTATTTTTGTTGAGCAACGGCAAGCTGTCCGGTGAGGATGAGCTGCTGGGTTATGCCAAGAGCCACTTGCTGGCGATGATCGCGCGCCGTGACATTACGTCCGCCGTATTTATCCCCTATGCCATGATCCGCAGCGATTACGATCAGCGTGCACAGGAACTGGCGAAAATTCTCGGCATCAAGGTTACCAGTATTCACCACGCCGACTCTCCCGCGGCGGCGATTGAACAGGCAGAATGCATTTTGGTCAGCGGCGGCAATACCTGGATGCTGAACCAGATGCTGCATGAAAACGGGCTAATCGTCCCGATTCAACGGGCGGTTCGTGAACGTAACGTGCCCTACGTGGGGTGGAGCGCCGGGTGTAACGTTGCCACACCAAGTATTCGCACCACCAATGACATGCCGGTGCGTAACAGCGTCGTACTGCCGGCACTGAGCCTGTTCCCGGTGCAGATTAACCCGCATTACATCGACGCCCATATTAGCGGCCACATGGGGGAAACCCGTGATGAACGCCTGGCCGAGTTCTGCGCGGTTAATCCGAGCGAATCCGTGGTGGCGCTGCGCGAGGGCAGCCTGTTGCACGTTGAGGGTAATGATCTGCGTTACTTTAGCGCCAGAGATCAAGGTTTCAAGGTGTTCCGCCACGGTGTGGAAACTCAGGAATATCGCGATACCCGGGCATTGCGTCCGCTGGTGCCCTTTACCTGCCACTAACGCCGACGATGTCTTTACCGGTGTTTAACAAAAGTGCAGCAACAACTGTGAAGAGGGCTTATAATGCCCTCCTCACTGGCCGTTATAATGATCAGCATGAAATACCGTGACTTACGCGATTTCCTCTCGTTGCTGGAAAAGAGAGGGGAACTAAAACGCATCAGCCAGCCGATTGATCCCTATCTGGAAATGACAGAAATTGCCGATCGTACTTTACGTGCGGGCGGCCCTGCACTGCTGTTCGAAAACCCTAAAGGGTACGATATGCCGGTGTTGTGCAATCTGTTCGGTACCGCCAACCGCGTTGCGATGGGCATGGGCCAGGAAGATGTCAGCTCGTTGCGCGAGGTCGGCAAATTGCTGGCGTTCCTGAAAGAGCCAGAGCCGCCGAAGGGCTTTCGCGATCTGTTCGACAAACTGCCGAAGTTCAAACAAGTGTTGAACATGCCGACCAAGGTGTTGGGTTCAGCCCCTTGTCAGGAACAAGTATGGCAGGGCGATGACGTTGATCTCAGCCGTATCCCGGTGATGCACTGCTGGCCGGAAGACGCTGCGCCGCTGATCACCTGGGGGCTGACGGTAACCCGCGGGCCGCAAAAAGAGCGCCAGAATCTGGGCATCTATCGCCAGCAGGTGCTGAGCAAAAATAAAGTGATCATGCGTTGGCTGTCCCACCGTGGCGGTGCGTTGGATTATCAGGAATGGTGTCAGGCGCATCCCGGTGAGCGTTTCCCGGTTGCGGTGGCATTAGGGGCGGATCCCGCCACTATCCTCGGCGCGGTGACGCCGGTACCGGATACCCTGTCTGAATATGCTTTTGCCGGGCTGCTGCGCGGCAACAAAACCGAAGTGGTCAAGTGCCTCTCCTGCGATTTGGAAGTGCCGGCCAGCGCGGAAATCGTGTTGGAAGGCTACATTGAACCGGGTGAAATGGCGCCGGAAGGCCCGTATGGCGATCACACCGGTTACTACAACGAGATCGACCACTTCCCGGTATTTACCATCACTCACATCACCCAGCGTCGCGATGCCATTTACCACTCGACCTACACCGGCCGTCCGCCGGATGAGCCTGCGGTGCTGGGCGTGGCGCTGAACGAAGTCTTCGTTCCCATTCTGCAAAAGCAGTTCCCGGAAATTGTCGACTTCTATCTGCCGCCCGAAGGCTGTTCTTATCGTCTGGCGGTGGTGACCATCAAGAAACAGTATGCTGGTCATGCTAAACGCGTAATGATGGGCGTCTGGTCGTTCCTGCGTCAATTTATGTACACCAAGTTTGTTATCGTCTGCGACGATGACGTCAATGCGCGTGACTGGAATGATGTGATTTGGGCGATTACCACCAGAATGGATCCGGCAAGGGATACCGTGATGGTGGAGAATACGCCGATCGATTATCTGGACTTCGCCTCACCGGTTTCCGGTTTGGGTTCGAAGATGGGGCTGGATGCCACCAATAAATGGCCGGGTGAAACCGAGCGCGAATGGGGCCGTCCGATTGAGATGGATGAAAAGGTGCGTGCGCGCATCGATGACATCTGGGATGAGCTCGCAATTTTCAGTGACAGAGAACCGACATTATAATGTACCCAAAATAATTGGAGTTGCATTGCGGCGGCAACGCAGCGCACCCCAAGAGCTTACTTGAGTAAGTGACTGGGGTAAGCGAGAAAAGCCAACAAAGATGCAGCTTCAAATATGAAGGGTATGTCAGGCTCTGTTCTCAGTTTTGCATTGATGACCCGACAGAGGGAACGCATGACAATATTGAGCTGTAAAGTGACCTCCGTAGAGGCCATTACCGATACGGTTTACCGGGTACGTTTGGTGCCAGAGGCGCCGTTTTCTTTCAAGGCAGGGCAGTATCTGATGGTGGTGATGGATGAGCGCGACAAGCGTCCGTTCTCGCTGGCATCGACCCCGACAGAGCAGGATTATATTGAACTGCATATCGGTGCTTCGGAACTGAATCTGTACGCCATGGCAGTGATGGATCGCATTCTGAAAGAGCAGGCGATTACCGTTGATATTCCGCACGGTGACGCCTGGCTGCGTGAAGAGGGCAGCCGTCCACTGGTGTTGATCGCCGGCGGCACCGGCTTCTCATATGCGCGCTCGATTCTGTTGGCCGCACTCGAGCAGCAGCCTGACCGCGATATCTCTATCTATTGGGGCGGGCGCGAGCTCAAGCACCTGTATGATTTGAGCGAGCTGGAAGCGCTGTCAGTGCAGCATCCGAACCTGAAAGTCATTCCGGTGGTTGAACAGCCGGAAGAAGAGTGGCGTGGCCGTAGCGGCACGGTGCTCAGTGCGGTATTGCAGGATTTCGGTACGCTGGCGGAGCACGACATTTATATTGCCGGTCGTTTCGAGATGGCGAAAATCGCTCGTGAACGCTTCTGTGCCGAACGTGGCGCGCTGGAAGCGCACATGTTTGGCGACGCCTTCTCGTTTATCTAAGCGGCGAAGCGGGAAAAAATGGGGTGGCCAATGGTTGCCCTTTTTTATTGGCCGTCTGCGGATTTCAGGCATAAAAAAACCCGCCCCTGACAGGCGGGAAGTACGGCAACTAAACTTGTTGGCGTGCTGCGGTTTAAAGTGTGACGCAGTCAGGCCAAATAGACACAGCTAAACGCGTTCAAAGACGGTGGCAATCCCCTGGCCCAGGCCAATACACATGGTCGCCAGACCGAACTGCACATCGCGGCGTTCCATGTTGTTCAGCAGGGTGGTAGAGATGCGGGAGCCCGAGCAACCCAGCGGGTGACCCAGTGCAATGGCGCCGCCGTTCAGGTTGATCTTGTCATCGATGCTGTCCAATAGGCCCAGATCCTTGATGCATGGCAATGACTGTGCAGCAAAGGCTTCGTTCAGTTCGAACAGGTCGATGTCCTGCACGGTCAGGCCGGCGCGCTTCAACGCCAGCTTGCTGGCAGGCACCGGGCCGTAGCCCATAATGGACGGATCGCAGCCGACGACCGCCATTGAGCGAATGCGTGCACGGGCTTTCAGACCGAGCGCTTTGGCACGAGATTCACTCATCAGCAGCATGGCGGATGCCCCGTCGGACAAGGCCGAAGAGGTGCCGGCGGTCACAGTGCCGTTGACCGGATCGAATGCCGGGCGCAGTGCCGCAAGGCTTTCAACGGTGGTTTCCGGGCGGATCACTTCGTCGAAGTCATAACGTGTCAGCACACCGTCGGCGTCGTGGCCGGTGGTGGGAATAATTTCATTCTTGAAGTAGCCGGCCAGGGTGGCGGCATGCGCACGTTGGTGTGAACGCGCGGCGAACTCGTCCTGCATCTGACGGCTGATATTGTGTATCTTGGCCAGCATCTCGGCGGTCAGGCCCATCATGCCGGCGGCTTTTGCCACGCTGCGGCTGAGCCCCGGGTGGAAATCCACGCCGTGGTTCATCGGCACGTGGCCCATATGTTCGACGCCGCCAATCAGGCTGACGTGCGCGTCGCCGACCATAATGGCGCGCGCTGCATCGTGCAGCGCCTGCATGGAGGAGCCGCATAACCGGTTGACGGTTACGGCCGGTACGCTGTGCGGGATCTCAGCCAGCAGCGAAGCGTTACGGGCGATGTTAAAGCCCTGCTCCAGCGTCTGTTGCACACAACCCCAGTAAATGTCGTCAATTTCGGCTGCGTCCAACGCCGAATTGCGGCTCAGTACGGCACGCATCAGGTGAGCGGAAAGATCTTCGGCTCGTACCTGGCGGAAGGCTCCGCCCTTGGAGCGGCCCATCGGCGTGCGTACGGCATCAACAATAACTACGTTTTCCATCTTTATGACCTCATGCCGGTTGGCCAGTGGAGACATCGGACAGCGGCGCTGCCACCGGGTAGTAGCTTTCATTACGTTCGGCTTTGGCACGCAGGCCGGCAGGCACCTGATACAGAGCGCCAAGATGCGCGTAACGCTGAGCCATTTCGACGAAATGGGTGGTGCCAAGCGTATCCAGGTAGCGGAATACCCCTCCGTGGAACGGCGGGAAACCGATGCCGTAGACCAGTGCCATATCGGCCTCGGCCGGGCTGGCGATGATGTTTTCTTCCAGACAACGCACCACTTCATTGATCATCGGGATCATCATGCGGGCAATGATTTCTTCGTCACTGACGGTTTGACGTGGCTGGCTGACGGTCGCCAACAGGGCATCGGTTTGCTCATCGTTGTCTTTACGCGGCTTGCCTTTGCTGTCCTGGCTGTAGCGATAGAAGCCCAACTGATTTTTCTGACCGAAACGCTGGTTATCGAACATCACGTCGATAGCGTCACGGTAATCTTTGCCCATACGCTCAGGGAAACCGGAAGCCATCACTGCCTGGGCATGGTGCGCGGTATCAATCCCCACCACGTCGAGCAGGTAAGCCGGGCCCATTGGCCAGCCAAACTGTTTTTCCATCACTTTGTCGATCTGGCGGAAATCCGCGCCGTCGCGCAGCAGCAGGCTAAAACCGGCGAAATACGGGAACAGCACGCGGTTGACGAAGAACCCCGGGCAGTCATTCACCACAATCGGCGTTTTACCCATGCGACTGGCGTAGGCCACCACCGCAGCAATAGTGCTGTCGCTGGTCTGCTCGCCGCGGATGATTTCTACCAGCGGCATACGGTGTACCGGGTTAAAGAAATGCATGCCGCAGAAATTCTGCGGACGTTTCAGCGATTTCGCCAGGTGATTGATCGGAATGGTCGACGTATTGGAGGCCAGGACGGTATCCTCGCCAATCAGGCCTTCCACTTCGGACAGCACTGCCGCCTTGATCTTAGGATTCTCGACCACGGCTTCGACGATGACCTGTGCGCGCTCGATACCGGCATAGTCCAGCGTTGGCTGAATGGTCGACAGCACTTGGGCCATCTTCATGCCATCCAACTTGCCGCGCTCCAGCTGCTTGTTCAGCAGCTTGGCGGCTTCATTCATGCCGAGCGTCAGGGATTTGTCGCTGATGTCTTTCATGATCACCGGCACGCCTTTCAGCGCGGACTGGTAGGCGATGCCGCCCCCCATGATACCGGCCCCCAACACAGCAGCTTGCTTCGGTGCTTCAGCATTCAACGCCCGCTTCTTCGCCTGGCTTTTCACAAACTGATCGTTGAGGAAAATGCCGACCAGGGCGCGCGCCTCTTTGGAGCGGGCCAATGGCACAAAGCTGGCGGTTTCCAATTTCAACGCTTCATCGCGACCCAGCTTGGCAGCGGCCTCAATGGTTTTGACCGCGGTCATCGGTGCCGGGTAATGTTTGCCCGCGGTTTGCATCACCATGCCTTTGGCGGTGGTGAAACTCATGGCGGCTTCGATTGGGCTAAGCTTCAATGGCTCGAGCTTTGGCTGACGATAAGCGCGCCAATCCAGTTTGTCGTCGATCGCCTGTTGCAGCATTTTCAGCGCGGCATCGACCAATTTTTCCGGGGCAACCACTGCATCTACCAGGCCAACCTTCAGTGCGTCTTTGGCGCTGACGTCTTTACCGGCGGCGATGATCTCCAATGAGCTGTCGTTACCCAACAGGCGTGGTAGACGTACGGAACCGCCGAAACCGGGCATGATGCCCAGTTTGGTTTCCGGCAGGCCAATGCGTGCATCCGGTGAAGCGACGCGGAAGTCGGTAGCCAAAATGCATTCGCAACCGCCGCCGAGCGCATAGCCGTTAATGGCCGAAATGGTCGGTACCGGCAGATCTTCCAACCGGTTAAAGATGCTATTGGCAAAGACCAGCCATTCCTGCAGTTTTTCTGCTGGAGCCGCAAATAAAGAAAGGAACTCGGTGATATCGGCGCCGACAATAAAGGCGGCTTTCGTGGAACGCAGCAGTAGGCCTTTCAGCTCGGTCTGCTTTTCCAAAACCGTGAGCGCTTCGCCCAGGCTGGCAACGGTGCGGGTATCCAGCTTGTTTACAGAACCTGGGGCATTGAACACCAGCTCGGCGATGCCGTTGTCGAGCCAGTGCAGTTGTAATGTTTCGCCTTGGTAGAGCATGTCTATCTCCTGAATCAGCGTTTGATCTGGTATGACCAGATGATGAGGAGTGTGGTTTTTATGTTAACAATATGCAAATAAGAGATTGCATTTTTGCAGGGCGGATCACATGACTCTGGGTTAATATTTTGATTTATAACGAAGTTATATTTTATGCGTTATGGTGATTTGCTGGTGTGGGAAACCCCTCATACACTTGCCGGAGCGAAGCGCTAAACACCCAGAGGTGCGAAATGAGTAAGGCGGTATGTGCAAAACAGAGTGGGTTTTGGAGTCTTCCCGCCAGAACCATGACGCTGGCCTGCTTGCTGGTCTTCATGGCGCAGATGGCGACAACGGTGTATCTGCCTTCGTTGCCGACGGTGATGCAGGAATTGTCGATGACGCGCCGCGCCACCGAGCTATCGATATCAATATTCGTCATTGGCGCCGCGCTACCGGTGCTGTTCTGGGGCGCGGCGGCCGATCGCTTTGGGCGGCGTCTGCCGCTGACGTTGTCGTTGACGTTGTTTATCAGTTGCAGCGCGCTGCTGGCGTTTTGCAGCAATGGCACCCAATTATTGGTGCTGAGGGCACTGCAGGGCATTGCCGCCGGGGGCGCCGCGATCATCGCACGCATTATTGTTCGCGATAACTGGAGCGGTGACGAGCTGGCACGACGCCTTTCGGTATTGTCGATTGCCTTTATCGCCGCGTTGGGCGGTGGGCAGTTTATCGGTGGGTTGCTGAGTCAATATTCGCACTGGCAAATGGGCTTTGTACTGATGGGGCTCACCGGGCTGGCGATCCTGCTGCTTATGCAGACGCTGCCGTTGGAAGCTGGCAGGGGGGCGGGCCCTCGTCCGCCGATGGCCACGGCCTATTGGCGCATTTTGCGTCGGCCGGGATTTTTCTGGCCGGCATGCGTCGGTGGATTGGGGTTCGCGACTACGGTAACCCTGCAAGAGGTGAGCCCGTTTATTATGCAGCAGGGGTTTGGTCTGAACGTGACGGCCTTTGGGGCACTAGGATTGGTGATCGGCGTAGCTTACTTTACCGGGGCGATGGCGGTGAATCGGACGGTGGCGCGTTTCGGCGGCAAACGGCTAATGCAGGTAGGAGCGAGTATTGTCGCTATGACGACCGTCGCGATCATGCTGCTGTGGTGGAGCGGTGTGCTGGTGGGGCTTTCCGGCATGGCGTTATTCATTGTGCTGTACTGCCTGACGATTTTTGGCCAGGCGGTATTGTTCCCTAACAGTATGGCGATGGCCGTCAGCGATGCCAAAGAGCAGGGTGCCTATGCCATGGCGTTGTGTGGGTTTCTGCAGCAGTGCCTGGCGGGTATCGCTGCGGCCGGTGCCGTTTTGCTTGAGCATCACGGTCTGTGGGCCGCCGCGATCGCCTCGTCAGGTTTTATCGCCTGGTTAATTGTTAAGCTGCGGATGTAACGACATTTACAGTGATTTGCGAAGCGCCCCGCATGCCAGAGGCGATGAGGTTGGTACGCAGGAACGGTGTGCTAAGATGAGGCATTCCGTTCTAATGGTATGTAAAAGGGTATTGTGATGGAAACACTGGCTTCTTTGTATAACGACCACCTGGCAGAACTGCAAAAACGCGCGCGTGAGGTGTTAACGCGCAACAAACTGGACGCGTTGCTGATTCACTCAGGGGAACTGCAGCGGATATTCCAGGACGACCGCAGTTATCCGTTCAAAGTGAATGCGCATTTTAAAGCCTGGGTACCGGTGACTTCGGTTCCAAACTGCTGGCTGTGGGTGGACGGCGTTAACAAACCGAAGCTGTGGTTCTATTCGCCGGTCGATTACTGGCATAGCGTTGAGCCGCTGCCGGACAGTTTCTGGACCAAATCTGTTGAACTGATACCGCTGGCCAATGCTGACGATATCGCTCAGCAGCTGCCAGCCCAGCGTGAGCGCGTGGGCTATATCGGTTATGCGCAACAGCGCGCTCGCGATCTCGGTATTTCGGCAGAAAACGTTAACCCTAAAGCGGTGCTGAACTACTTCGACTTCCATCGCTCAATCAAAACCGGCTACGAGCTGGCCTGCATGCGTGAAGCGCAGAAGACCGCGGTTATGGGGCATCGTGCTGCCCACGAAGCTTTCCTGTCAGGCATGAGTGAGTTCGATATCAACCTGGCTTATCTCACGGCGACAGGCCATCGCGATACCGATGTGCCTTACGACAATATCGTTGCGCTGAATGAGCATGCGTCGGTACTGCATTACACCACGCTGGATCACCAACCGCCGGCTGAAATGCTGAGCTTCTTGATCGATGCTGGTGCGGAATATAACGGCTATGCGGCCGATCTGACTCGTACTTATGCTGGCCAGAGCGGCAGCGATTTCGCCCAGTTGGTTAAAGATCTTAATAACGAGCAGTTGGCGCTGATGGAAACCATCAAAGCCGGTGTGCGTTACACCGATTACCATGTGCAGATGCACCAGCGCATCGCCAAATTGCTTAAAAGCCACAAACTGGTGAACGGTATCAGCGAAGAAGCCATGGTGGAACAAGGGCTTACCACGCCATTCCTGCCGCACGGTTTGGGCCATCCTCTGGGTCTGCAGGTACACGACTCAGCCGGTTTTATGCAGGATGAACAAGGTACTCACCTGGCGGCGCCATCTAAGTACCCATACCTGCGCTGCACCCGCGTATTACAACCTGGCATGGTGTTGACCATCGAACCTGGCCTCTACTTTATTGAATCCCTGCTGGCACCGTGGCGCAGCGGCGAATTCAGCCATCACTTTGCCTGGGATCGTATCGATGCGCTGAAACCTTATGGTGGTATCCGTATTGAAGACAATATCGTGATCCATGAAAAGCGCATTGAGAACATGACGCGCGATCTGAACTTGGCCTGATGCAGCCTTATCCGATCCCCGCAGGCCCCATTAGCGTCAGCGAGGAAATCAAGAAGAGCCGTTTTATCACCCTGCTGGCGCCGACCAGCGGGGTTGATGCGGCCAAGGCGTTTATTCAGCAGGTACGTGATGAGCACCCGGCAGCGCGGCACCATTGCTGGGCATTTGTCGCCGGGCCGCCGACCGATTCTCAGCAATTAGGCTTCTCAGATGACGGGGAGCCCTCCGGCACGGCGGGTAAACCTATCCTTGCGCAGCTTATGGGTAGTGGCATAGGCGAAATCACCGCCGTAGTGGTACGTTACTACGGCGGTATCAAGTTGGGCACCGGCGGTTTGGTAAGAGCCTACGGCAGCGGGGTGCAGCAGGCATTAAAACAGTTGGCCGTAAGCTACAAGATCCCGCAGGCCGAATATACTTTGCAATGCGACTATGCTCAGTTGGCGCTGGTAGAAAATCTGTTGCAGCAAACAGAAGGGCGGATTGTACAGGGGGAATATGGTGCCTCCGTCGTGCTGCATCTGGCTTTACCGGTCACCGGCGTTGAGGCGTTCGGGAATAAATTACGTGATCTCAGTCGCGGTAATTTGCAATTAACCCCCATTTCGCAATAATTCCCCCCAACTGAATTGCTAAGGATCGTGCTGAAATGCATTTTCGCGCTATTACCCGTATCGTGGGTTTGTTGGTCATCCTGTTCTCCGGGACGATGTTTATTCCTGGTCTGGTGGCATTGATATACCGCGATGGGGCAGGGCGGGCGTTCAGCCAGACCTTCTTTGTGGCGGTGACCATTGGCCTGATGCTGTGGTGGCCTAACCGTAAACAAAAGCACGAGTTGAAGCCGCGGGAAGGCTTTTTGATCGTGGTGCTGTTCTGGACGGTGCTGGGCAGCGTCGGGGCATTGCCGTTTTTATTTTCGGAGCGGCCTAACTTGTCGCTGACCGATGCCTTCTTCGAGTCGTTTTCCGGTTTGACCACCACGGGGGCGACAACTTTGGTGGGGTTGGACTCGTTACCCAAAGCCATCTTGTTCTATCGGCAGATGCTGCAATGGATGGGCGGGATGGGGATCATCGTGTTGGCCGTAGCAATACTGCCGATCCTCGGTGTCGGGGGGATGCAGTTGTACCGGGCTGAAATGCCGGGTCCACTGAAAGATAACAAAATGCGCCCGCGCATTGCCGAAACGGCTAAAACCCTGTGGCTGATTTATGTTCTGCTGACCATTGCCTGCGCGTTGGCGCTCTGGGGGGCAGGCATGTCGATGTTCGACGCCATAGGCCATAGCTTCTCGACCATCGCCATTGGCGGCTTCTCTACCCACGATGCCAGCATCGGTTACTACGCCAGTCCCACCATCAACACCATTATTGCTATTTTCCTGCTGATTTCCGGTTGTAACTATGGCCTGCACTTTGCCTTGTTGAGCGGGCGCAGCCTGAAAGTGTACTGGCGTGATCCTGAGTTTCGCATGTTTATCGCCGTCCAGTTGACGCTGGTGGTGGTCTGCACTGGCGTACTCTGGGGGCATGGTGTTTACAAAACCGGTATGGAAACGCTCAATCAGGCATTCTTCCAGGTGGTGTCGATGGCGACGACGGCGGGCTTTACTACCGACAGCATTTCCAAATGGCCGTTATTCTTGCCGATGTTGCTGCTTTGCTCTGCCTTTATCGGTGGCTGTGCCGGCTCGACGGGGGGCGGTCTGAAAGTGATCCGTATTCTGTTGCTCTATTTGCAGGGCTCGCGTGAGCTAAAAAGGCTGGTGCACCCTAACGCGGTTTACACGATAAAATTGGGTAACCGCGCACTGCCGGAACGGATCCTGGAGGCGGTATGGGGATTCTTCTCGGCTTATGCGTTGGTCTTTATCGTCAGCATGCTGGCCATTATCGCAACCGGTGTGGATGATTTCTCTGCCTTCGCTGCTGTGACGGCGACACTGAACAACCTGGGGCCGGGGTTGGGGGTGGTGGCGGATAACTTTACTACCATGCCTGCACCGGCAAAGTGGATCCTGGTTCTGACGATGCTGTTCGGTCGCCTTGAGGTCTTTACACTGCTGGTTCTGTTTACGCCGACGTTCTGGCGCGAATGACCTTGATAAAAGGAGTAACGCCGTGAAGGCACTGATTCTTTATTCTAGCCGTGATGGGCAAACACGTTCTATCGCCTCTTATATAGCAAACAAACTGCAGGATACGCTGCGCTGCGATGTGATCGATTTGCTGCAGGCGGATAATATTGACCTCACGCAGTATCAACAGGTATTGATTGGCGCATCGGTGCGTTATGGTCATTTCCATCCGACATTGGGAAAGTTCGTCAAACGCCACGCTGAACAATTGAACCGGATGCCAAGCGCATTCTTTAGCGTCAACCTGACCGCCCGTAAAGCGGACAAACGTTCCCCGCAGACCAATGCTTATACCCGCAAGTTCCTGCTGGCGTCGCCTTGGCAGCCAAAACAGTGCGCCGTGTTTGCCGGCGCACTGCGCTATCCACGTTATCGCTGGCTCGATCGCGTAATGATTCAACTTATTATGCGTATGACCGGGGGCGAAACAGACAGCAGTAAAGAAGTGGAATACACCGATTGGCAGCAAGTGGAACGTTTCGCCCAGGAGTTTGGCCATATTCAGTATGAAAAGTGACGAAAACGCTGGCTTGTTCAGCGTTTTGTCGAAAAATACCGCGCTTGAAAAGTTTTTTGCATTTAGGGGGTTGCGGCCTTCTGAGAACTCCCTATAATGCGCCTCCACTGACCGGGAACAACGACTCCTCTAACGAGAACCAGTCGCCCAGCCAGAAAGAT
>NZ_JANUEI010000009.1:0-159274 GCF_024809915.1 Serratia sp. BIGb0234 | reverse complement strand
TCGTTAGAGGAGTCGTTGTTCCCGGTCAGTGGAGGCGCATTATAGGGAGTTCTCAGAAGGCCGCAACCCCTAAATGCAAAAAACTTTTCAAGCGCGGTATTTTTCGACAAAACGCTGCACAAGCCAGCGTTTTCGTCACTTTTTCCGGAAATCAGCGACTAAAGCTGGCGATCCGTAGAGTAAAATAAGAGTAACAATGTCAGTAAGGACTCGCAGCCATGCAATTTAATGCTCAACAACAGGCCGCCCAACGCAATCTTTCTTATCTACTTGCAGAAAAACTCGGCCAACAAATTCTGGCAGGCGATTATCAGGCCGGCAGTATCCTGCCCGGGGAGATGGAACTCGGGGAACAATTTGGCGTGAGCCGCACCGCGGTACGTGAAGCGGTGAAGATGCTGGCCGCCAAAGGCATGCTGCTCCCCCGTCCGCGCATCGGCACCCGGGTCATGCCGCAAAGCCAGTGGAACTTTCTCGATCAGGATTTACTGACCTGGTGGATGACAAAAGAGAACTTCGATCAGGTGATGCAGCATTTCCTTATCCTGCGAACCTCGCTGGAACCTCAGGCCTGCTCATTGGCGGCTGCCAACGCCAGCACGCAGCAAACCGCACGGTTGGCTGAACTGATGGCGGAAATGCGGGCACTGCATGTTCAGTTTGACCGCGAGCACTGGATCCAGGTCGATACCCAGTTCCACCAGCTTATCTATGAGGCCAGCGGTAATCCGTTTCTAACCTCATTCGCCAACCTGTTCAGTTCGGTGTATCAAAGTTACTTCCGCGCCATCACCGGTAACGAAGTGATTAAGCTCCAGAACCATCAGGCCATTGTCGATGCGATACTCGCCGGCGACGGCGCAGGGGCATTAGCCGCCTGCCAAGTCTTGCTCAGAAAGAAAGACTAACTCATGCCCTACTTATATATAGAAGAACAATGAAGGGACAAATACGACAGTTAACCGGGAATCATAATGACTAAATCCGCGCGCAGTATGGCAGGGCTCCCCTGGATCGCCGCAATGGCATTCTTTATGCAGGCGCTGGACGCCACCATCCTCAACACGGCGTTGCCTGCGATAGCGCAAAGCCTGGAGCGCTCGCCACTGGCAATGCAGTCTGCCGTAATCAGCTATACGTTGACGGTTGCCATGCTGATCCCGGTCAGTGGCTGGCTGGCAGACCGTTTCGGTACCCGGCGGGTATTTATCTTTGCGGTTTCGCTATTTACTCTCGGTTCGCTGCTGTGTGCGCTTTCCCCAACGCTAAGCGTGTTGGTGACCTCACGCGTCATTCAGGGCGTTGGTGGTGCGATGATGATGCCGGTAGCACGTTTGGCCCTGTTGCGCGCCTACCCGCGCAGCGAGCTGTTGCCGGTTCTGAACTTCGTGACCATGCCCGGGCTGGTTGGCCCGATCATGGGGCCGATGCTGGGGGGATGGCTGGTCACCTACGCCACCTGGCACTGGATTTTCCTTATCAACATCCCGATTGGCCTGCTCGGCATCTTCTATGCACGCAAATATATGCCGGACTTCACCACGCCCAAGCGTCGGTTCGATTTCCTCGGCTTTATGCTGTTTGGCCTGAGTCTGGTGCTGGTTTCTACCGGGCTTGAGCTGTTTGGGGAACAGGTGCTGGCCAGCTATATCTCACTGGGTATTCTGCTCAGCGGCGTGGTGATGCTATTCGGCTATATCGCTCATGCCCGCAGGCACCCTCAGCCACTGATTGGTTTGGATTTATTCCAGACTCGCACCTTCTCCGTAGGGATCGCCGGCAATGTCGCTTCACGCCTGGGTACCGGCTGCGTGCCGTTCCTGATGCCGCTGATGCTGCAGGTCGGTTTCGGTTACTCGGCGATTATTGCGGGCTGCATGATGGCACCGACGGCCATCGGCTCACTGATGGCGAAATCCACCGTGACTCAAGTGCTGCGCTGGTTCGGCTATCGCAAAACGCTGGTTGGCATCACGTTGATTATCGGCGTGCTGATCGCCCAGTTTGCATTACAAAGCCCGGGAATGCCGCTGTGGTTGATGATCCTGCCGCTGTTCGTGCTGGGGATGGCGATGTCTACACAGTTCACCGCCATGAATACCATCAGCCTGGCGGATTTAAACGATGCCAATGCCAGTTCCGGCAACAGCGTGCTGGCGGTTACTCAGCAGCTTTCCATCAGCTTCGGCGTGGCGATCAGCGCAGCAGTGCTACGTTTCTATGAATCTATGTCGCTCGGCACCATGGTCGATCACTTCCACTACACCTTTATCACCATGGGGATTGTCACCCTGGCCTCAGCATTTGTCTTTATGCTGTTAAAAAGGAAGGACGGTCGAAATCTGATCAGTGGCCGTGACAGCAAGAAAGAAGCCGAAGCTACCCGCTAGCGGCGGCCAACCGAAGCGCGTTCCACCAGCTCAGGGGTCAGTACCAGAACCTGAGCTTCACGTTCCGGATTCTGCAGGCGGTTGATCAACGCATCGATCGCCAATTCGCCCAGCGAATCTTTAGGTTGATGGATAGTGCTTAGCGGCGGCGCAAGGTATTTGGCCAGTTCGATATCATCGTAACCCATCACCGCCATGTCCTGCGGTACCGATAACCCAGCCTGATACAACGCCTGGTAAGCCCCCACCGCGACCGCGTCGTTGCCGGCGAACACCGCGTGGGGTGGCTCAGCCAAGGCCAACAGCTGTTTCATGGCGATGACACCACCTTCAAATTCAAAATCGCAGTGCACTTCATACCCCGGCAGGATCGCCAGCCCAGCACGCTGCATGGCACTGCGATAGCCTTCCAATCGGTGACGTGCCGTGGTTTTATCCTGCGGGCCGGCGATGCAGGCGATTTTGCGATACCCGCGAGCGATCAGATGATCGGTCGCCATCTCGCCACCCAACAAAGAGTTGTCCTGGATGATGTCGTTAGCCCCTTCGAACGGCGCCCAGTCCATCATCACTATTGGTAGAGACGGGTAGCGACTCAGCGCATCCTGCGATGGCCGATGGTTTTCGGTACACATCAACAGCAAACCGTCGACGCGCTTTTGCAGCAGCGTCTCCATATTACGGTTCATGCGCGCAGCATCTTCTTCGGTATTGCACAGGATCAAACTGTAGCCACGTTCATAACAACTGCGCTCGACGCCACGCACCACCTCAGCATAAAAGGGGTTGTTGCTGGAGGTGACCAGCATGCCGATGGTTCGCGTCTGATTCAGTTTGAGACTGCGCGCCAGGGCGGAAGGCGCATAGTTCAGTTGTTCTATGGCCGCCATGATTTTGGCTCGCACGCTGTCGCTGACAAAGCGATTGTTATTAATGACGTGCGAAACCGTTGAGGTTGAAACACCCGCCAGGCGGGCGACATCTTTCATGGTGGCCAAGGGGGTTACTCCTGCTGCTGCAAGAAGGCGTCAATCTCTTCGCGCCAGGGCACGGAAGGTTGGGCGCCGGGACGGGTCACCGCAATTGCCGCTGCTGCATGAGCAAAGCGCACCGCATCCGCCATGGTTTTGCCTTCCAGCAGCGCCGTGACCAGCGCCCCGTTGAAGGTATCGCCAGCGGCGATAGTATCGACCGCTTTAACCTTGAAACCGGGTACCAATTTGCCGTTGCCGTTCTCACTCAGCCACACACCACGGCTACCAAGGGTGATGATCACCGTTGCGATACCTTTATCGTGCAACGCCTGAGCGGCGCGCGCGGCATCATTATCGTCATTGACCGCAATACCGGTCAGGCGCTGAGCTTCGGTTTCGTTTGGCGTAATCATATCGATAGTCGCCAGTAGCTCGTCCGGCAGCTCACGAGCAGGTGCCGGGTTAAGGATAACCTGCGTCTGATGCTGTTTCGCCAGGCTGGCGGCTGCGATAACGGTTTCCAACGGAGACTCGAGCTGCATCAGCAACGCGTCGGCGTCGATAACCTTTTGCTGATAACGTGCAAGATAATCGGGGGTCACTGCGGCATTGGCACCCGCATCGATGCCGATCACGTTCTCGCCTTCCGCATTAACGAAAATCAGCGCGACGCCCGTGGTGCTGTCGGCAATAGCTTCTATCGGTTGGGTATCAATGCGATCGCTTGCCAGTTGCTGACGTACGCGTTCACCGATGTCATCGGCACCCACGCAGGCGATAAAAGCGATATCTGCACCGCTGCGCCCAGCCGCCACCGCCTGGTTTGCGCCCTTGCCGCCAAACGCCACTTTATACTGTTTCCCGATCACCGTTTCGCCCGGGCGAGGAAACTGCTCAATATTAAGGATATGGTCGGCATTGATACTGCCCAGAACCACCAGCTTACCTGTTGCCATCGCATTGATTCCTGAATTACGCGCCATCATAAACGCCCCGTTTTGATGGCGCTGGTATGACTTATTGGGTGACCAGTTTCAAATCCACCGGAATGGTAGCCGACACTTTCTCGCCTTTCAGCACTTTATCGGCAGTTTCTACGCCGATCACGCCGATCTGATCCGGACGCTGCGCGACGGTAGCCGCCAGTTTGCCGCCTTCAACCGCTTTCACGCCGTCGGCAGTGCCGTCGAAGCCTACCACGACCACGTCGGTTTTACCGGCGGTTTGCAGCGCACGCAGGGCGCCCAGCGCCATTTCATCGTTCTGGGCAAACACCGCCTGCACATCTGGGTGAGCGGTCAGCAGGTTCTGCATCACGTTCAGGCCTTTGGTACGGTCGAAATCTGCCGGTTGGCTGGCCAACAGTTTGAATTTGTTCTGATCCAGTGATTGTTTAAAGCCTTCGCCACGCTCACGAGCAGCGGAGGTACCGGCGATCCCTTCCAGTTGGATCACTTTAGCGTCTGCGCCCACTTTTTTGGCAATGAAATCACCGGCCATTTTGCCGCCAACGCGGTTATCCGAAGCGATATGGCTGACCACTTCGCCCTTGCTCGCCACGCGGTCCAGGGTGATGACCGGGATCTTGGCCTGATTGGCCATCTTGATGGCGTTACCGACCGCATCAGAATCGGTTGGGTTAATCAGCAGCAGCTTAGGCGCCTGCACCATCAGATCCTGCACGTTAGCCAGCTCTTTCGCCGGGTTATTCTGCGAATCCAGCACCACCAGGTTGTAACCCAGCTTGTTGGCTTCCTGCTGCGCCCCCTCTTTCATTGAGACAAAGAACGGGTTGTTCAGCGTGGAAACCACCAGCGCAATGGTGTCTTTCGCCAGCGCGTTAGCGCTCAGGGTGGCGCTCAGTGCGAAGGCTGAAGCCAAAATTGCCAGTTTTTTCATTTTCATCATCGTGATTCCTGTAGGGGGAGATTATTTGTTGCTTTTGTTCTCTACCAGAACCGCCAGCAGTATCACCACTGCCTTCACGATCATTTGGTAGTAAGAAGAAACACCCAGTAAATTCAATCCGTTGTTCAGGAAGCCAAGGATCAGCGCCCCGATCAAGGTACCAACAATGCGGCCCTTGCCGCCGGCCAGGCTGGTACCGCCCAGCACCACTGCGGCAATGGCGTCCAACTCATAGCCGGTGCCGGCGGTCGGCTGCGCGGAAGACAGGCGCGCCACTTCGATCACGCCCGCCAACGCCGCCAACAAACCACAAAGCGAATAAACGATAATCTTCACTTTATCAACGCTGATACCGGACAGGCGGGTCGCCGCCTCGTTGCCGCCCAGAGCATAAATATAGCGGCCCAGGCGGGTATGGTGCAGCATGTACCACGCAGCGATAAAGACGATCGCCATGATCCAGATCGGGGTTGGTACGCCCAGCGGCCGGCCGATACCGAACCAGCCGAAAGTATCGGCCACGTCGGTAAAGCCGGTGTTCACCGGGCTGCCGTTGGTGTACACCATGGTGACGCCGCGCAACAGCAGCATCATCACCAGGGTCGCAATAAATGCCTGCACCTTGCCTTTGGCAACGATCACCCCGGTACAGGCGCCGACCGCGGCCCCCAATGCCAGTGCCGCCGCCACGGCCACCACCGCGTTGACGTCAAAGCCCACGATCGATGCCGCTACCGCACCAGTTAACGCCAGTAGCGATCCCACCGACAAATCGATGCCGGAAGTGAGGATCACCAGCGTCATCCCCACCGCCATAATGGCGTTAACAGAGGTTTGCTGCAGAATATTGAACAGGTTATTTAGGGTGAAGAAATTCGGGCTCATTGAAGAGACCACGGCGATCAGCACCAGCAGAGCAATTAGTGATTTTTGCTCTAACAGCCACTCTTTACTGAACCAGCGCTTTGCCACACTCTGGGAACTCATATCTGATTACTCCTGCTTTACGCCGTATTGCTTGCCAACGGCCGCAGCCATCAACGCTTCCTGGGTGGCCTGTTCAATCGGGAACTCGCCGCTAAGGTGTCCTTCGTGCATCACCAGAATGCGGTCGCTCATGCCCATGACCTCCGGCATTTCCGACGACACCAGAATGATGCTCAGACCTTCCTGCTTGAACTGGTTAATTAACTGATAGATTTCTTTTTTGGCACCGACGTCGACACCGCGTGTCGGTTCATCGAGGATCAACACCTTTGGCCGCGTCATCAGGCCGCGGGCGATTGCCACTTTTTGCTGATTGCCGCCGGAGAGCAGGCCAATGGGCTGTTCCATCGACGGCGTCTTGATATTGAACAAGCGGATGAAATCCCCCACCGCCTGCTGTTCTTCGGCCTGTTTCAGGCTGCCGCCGGCACGGCTGAAATAGCGCAGCGCGGTCAACGACATGTTTTCCTTCACCGACATCCCCAACACCAGACCATCGCGCTTGCGGTCTTCGGAGATATACACAATGCCGTTCGCCAAACCGTCCTGTGGAGAATGAGTGACCACCTGGCGGCCATCGAGGCTGACCGTGCCGGCCTTGCGCGGTGCTGCCCCGTAGAGAATTTTCATCAGTTCGGTTCGCCCGGCGCCCATCAACCCGGCGACGCCAAGAATTTCGCCACGGTACAGCGTAAAGCTGACGTCATGCACACCCGGACCGGAAACCTGACTGACCTCCAGCCGTTTTTCACCGCGCGGCTGGTTGAGGCGCGGGTATTGTTCTTCCAGCTTGCGGCCGACCATCATTTCTATCAGCGAATCTTCCTGCAGCTCACTGACCGGACGCTCGGCGATAAACTGCCCGTCACGAAACACCGTGACGTCATCGCAAATTTCAAAAATTTCTTTCAGCCGGTGGGAGATGTAAACAATCCCTCGCCCTTCGGCCTTCAGTTCATTGATCACTTTAAATAAAGAGGCCGTCTCGGTATCGGTCAACGCATCCGTCGGCTCATCCATAATGATGACTTTCGATTCGAAGCTCAGCACCTTGGCGATTTCCACCATTTGCTGATCGCCGATCGACAGTTCCCCCACCAGCCGGTGGCTGCTGTAACTCAGGTTCAGTCGTGCGAGCAGTTTGTCTGCTTCGGCATACATGCGCTTCCAGTCGATGCGGCCGATACGGTTAACGAACTCACGCCCGAGGAAGATGTTCTCCGCAATGGTCAATTGCGGGATCAGGTTCAGTTCCTGATGGATGATGCCGATGCCCGCTTCCTGCGAATCCTTTGGGCCGTTGAACGCCACCTCTTTTCCGAGAAAGTACTGACTGCCGGCGTCTTTGTTATAAATGCCGGTCAGCACCTTCATCATGGTGGATTTCCCGGCGCCGTTTTCCCCCACCAGCGCCATCACCTTGCCCGGGTACACGCTGAGCGCAGCGCCGGAAAGCGCCTTCACGCCGGGAAAGGCTTTATCGATCCCTTTCAGTTGCAGTAAAGGTTGCATAAGTGCCTCAGAAAGTTACGCCGGCGCAAAGGATCACGTTCGCGTAGGGCGAACATTCCCCGCTGCGGATCACCGCACGGCAGTGTTCCGTTTGTGCTTTAAAAGCCTGGTGGCTGATATAGCTCAGGCTGATGCTCTTTCCCTGGCGTTGGCCAAGTTCGGTCAGCTGAGCCAATAACGCGCTATGAAGCTGTGGATTTTGCTTAACGATCTCTTCCGCCAGAATGGCGCTTTCGACCTGCATCTCCTGCGTCACGACCTCGAGTACCTGTAGAAAAGTCGGCACCCCCTGAGTCAGCGCCAAATCGATGCGCTGTGTGGCCGCCGGAATAGGCAGACCGGCATCACCGATAGCTATCTGATCGGTATGACCGAGACGGGAAACCACGGCAGAGACATCAGCATTCAGCAACACGCCTTTTTTCATCTTGTTCTTCTCATTCCACCAGCGAAACGTTTCGCTTGTGTCTGGAGTTTAAAAAAACGTCAGTAGAAGGCAACCGGGATAATGCAGAAGTGTGATCGTCATCGAAACGTTTCGCTCGTGTTACCGAGAACAGATACCCTAAATAATTGACGTTGCATCGCGGCGGCAAGCCTGCGAATTCCCGGGAGCATAATCCACTATGTGATCGGGATGAGCTGGTGCAGCCAACAAAGAGGCAGCTTCAAGTATGACGGGGTTAAACAGAAAGGGCCCAGCGGTGGCTGAGCCCTTGAGGGGGAGTTAAATCTCGACCTGGGTTCCCAGCTCGATCACCCTATTGGGCGGGATCTCGAACTGGTCCGGCGCGCGTAGCGCATTGCGGCTCAATGCAATAAACAGCTTGCCGCGCAGGAACAGGTACCACGGCCGTTTGGTCAGGATCAACGACTCGTGCGACATAAAGAACGAGGTTTCCGTCATCCGGCACGGCAGCCCTTCCAGCCCGCAGCGGTGGAACACTTCTTCAACGTTCGGCGTTTCACGCCAGCCATAGCTGGCCACCACCCGCCAGAAGGTCGGTGACAGCTGTTCGATGGTCACTCGCCGCACGTTGTGAACGTAAGGTGCATCCTCGGTACGCAACGTCAACAGCACCACGCGTTCGTGCAGCACCTTGTTGTGCTTTAGGTTATGCAGCAGCGCAAAAGGGATCACGTTGATGGCGCGTGACATAAAGACCGCGGTGCCAGGCACCCGCACCGGCGGCGATTTTTCCAGCGAGGCGATCATCGCCTCCAGGGAATTGCCGTGCTCGTGCATGCGGCGCAGCAGGCGGAAACGTTCGCTCTTCCAGGTGGTCATGATGATGAACATCACCAGCGCCAACATCAGCGGCAGCCAACCACCCGAGAACAGTTTCAGGGCGTTGGCGGAGAACATCGGGATGTCGATAATCAGCAGGACAACCAGAATGCCGACGGCGAAGAAGCGATTCCAGTGCCAGTTTTTAATCGCCACCGACGTCACCAGAATACTGGTCAGCACCATGGTGCCGGTCACGGCGATGCCGTAGGCCGCCGCCAGATTACTGGAGTGTTCGAAACCGACAATCACCAGCACCACCGCGATATACAGCGTCCAGTTGATCACCGGAATGTAGATTTGGCCGGATTCCATCTCAGACGTATGGATGATGCGCATTGGCGACAGGTAACCCAGGCGCACCGCCTGACGGGTCAGGGAGAACACGCCGGAGATCACCGCCTGCGAGGCGATAACCGTGGCCAGCGTCGCCAGAATTAATAGCGGGATCAGCGCCCAGTCCGGCGCCAACAGGAAGAACGGGTTCTTGATCGCCTCCGGATTTTTCAGCAACAGAGCGCCCTGGCCAAAATAGTTCAGCACCAGTGAAGGCAGCACCACGGTGAACCAGGCCAGGCGAATAGGGAATTTGCCGAAGTGGCCCATATCGGCGTACAACGCCTCAACGCCGGTAATCGACAGCACCACCGCACCCAGCGCAAAGAACGAAACCTTCTTATATTCAATAAAGAAGTTCAGCGCCCATTTCGGGTTCAACGCCTGCAACACTTCCGGGTTAGCCATAATGCTGCGCGCCCCCAGTACCGCCAGGACGATAAACCACAGCAGCATCACCGGTGCAAAGAGCTTACCGACGCTGCCGGTACCGTGTTTCTGGATGGCGAACAGCAGCGTCAGCACCAGAATCGACAGCGGAACGATATAGCCATCGAGCGACGGAGCGGCGATTTCCAACCCTTCTATCGCGGACATCACCGATATCGCCGGGGTGATCACCACCTCGCCATAGAAGAAGCTGCCGCCAATCAGGCCCAGGATCACCAACACTGCAGTAGTGCGCGCTGAAGTATTACGCCCGGCCAACGACATCAGCGTCAGGATCCCGCCTTCGCCGGCGTTATCTGCCCGCATGACATAAGTGAGGTATTTAAGGGAAACAATGATGATCAGCATCCAGAAAATCAGCGACAGGAAGCCGAAAACTACGTCTGGACGAACATCGAAGCCGTAATGGCCGGAGAAACACTCTCTGAGAGTATAGAGAGGACTGGTGCCGATATCACCGTAAACCACCCCAATTGCCGCCAGGGTTACCGCCGATAAGGACTGTTTATGCTCTGTGCTCATAATTCGTTTCTTTATTAGAACATCCGTTAGCGATGCATCCGCATCAGCCAGAGATACGGGCTCTAAGATCCGTTACGCCCACTAAAAGGCGCACAGTATGCACGATTTATACTGCTTGCCTACTCTTATATCAGACCCAAAAAATAAACAAAATGTGAACCGGCCGCTCTTTTGATAATAGAAAGATTTTACTAATCAACAAGCTATACCATTAAAAATAATGGTGGTTTATCATCGGATTATCCACCAAGATTGGCTAACTCTCGGACAACACGACAATAATATGGCGCCATCATCACTTCTTGCAGAACGGATTTCCCGCCTCAGCAGCGCGCTGGAGAGCGGTCTTTATGAACGTCAGGAAGCCATTCGCCTGTGTCTGCTAGCGGCGCTCAGCGGTGAAAGCGTGTTCCTGCTCGGTCCACCGGGCATTGCCAAAAGCCTGATTGCACGCCGGTTAAAATTCGCCTTTCGCCATGCGCGCTCCTTTGAATACCTGATGACGCGCTTCTCGACGCCGGAAGAGGTGTTCGGCCCGTTATCCATCCAGGCGTTAAAAGACGAAGGCCGCTATCAGCGCCTGACCGCCGGCTACCTGCCCGAAGCGGAAATCGTATTTCTGGATGAGATCTGGAAAGCCGGCCCGGCAATCCTCAATACCCTGCTGACCGCGATCAACGAACGTCGCTTCCGTAACGGCAACGCGGAGGAACCGATCCCCCTGCGGCTGTTGGTCACCGCCTCCAACGAACTACCGGAAGCCGACAGCAGCCTGGAAGCGCTGTACGACCGCATGCTGATACGCCTGTGGCTGGACAAAGTGCAGGACAAGCAGAACTTTCGCTCGTTGCTGGTCAGCCGCCAGAACGAGAATGAAAACCCGGTGCCGGAAGCCCTGAGCATCACCGACGAGGAGTATCACCAGTGGCAATCGCAGATCGACAAAATCAAGCTGCCTGAAAGCTGCTTCGAACTGATATTCCAACTGCGTCAGCGGCTGGATGCGCTGGACCATGCTCCTTACGTTTCCGATCGCCGATGGAAAAAGGCATTGCGCCTGTTGCAGGCCTGCGCCTTTTTCAGTGGTCGCGACGCCGTGGCCCCGATCGACCTGCTGCTGCTGAAAGACTGCCTGTGGCACGATCTCACCTCGCTAAAACTGCTGCAGCAGCAAGTAGAGCAGTTGCTGAACGAGTCGGCCTACCAACAGCAAACGCTGCTGATCCAGCTGCAACAGATCCACACCCGCTGGCTGCAGCACCAACAACAGCAGAGCGACAGTCAGGCGATCACACTGGTAAAAAAAGGCGGCATGTTCAGCCGAAAGCCGCAGTTTGCCCTGGCCACGCCGCTCGGCACCGGCCCCCTGACACTGTTGCTGCAAAAACCGCTGCAGCTGCATGATATTCAGGTCAACCATCTGAGTATTGAAAACAGCGTGCTGGAAAACTGGCTGCAAAAAGGCGGCGACGTACGCGCCAAACTGAACGGCATCGGCTTTGCCCAGCAGATCGATCTGGAAGTGGACGAAAAACTGCATCTGACGGTACTGGACGTCAGTCGTCAGCCTTCGCTGCTGGCCCTGCCCGGTATAAAGACCGGGGGAACACCTCAGGCAATGCTCGACGAAATGGACCAGTTGGCTCAGCGTCTGGCGGAACAGCGCCGGTTGTTCAGTCAGCATCAGCCCTGCCTGTTTACCCCGGCCGCCAGGCTGGCAAAAATTGAGGCCAGCCTGTTGCAGGTGGCGGAACAAATCAAACAGCAGCACCAGCAGATGCGCGGTCAGTAAGCATGCTCAGCCTGGAAACGCTCGATCTGCTGCTGGCGATCACCGAAGGTGAACTGATCGAGGAAATGATCATCGGTATGCTGGCGGCCCCGCAGCTGTCGATTTTCTTCAAGAAGTTTCCGGCGATCCGCCGGGCGCTGGATCGCGACCTGCCGCGCTGGAAGCTGCAACTGAAACAGCGTCTGCATGAAGCCATGGTGCCACCTGCGCTGGCGCAAGAATTTTACCGCTATCAACAGTGCCAGTTAGAGAACAATACCCAGTTCTTTCATAACCTCAATGACACTCTGGACCTGCTGCGCCAGCTGGTTTCTCCTTTCTATGAGCAGGCCCGCTCGCTGGTGGACGCCGCCGATCTGCCCAATCATCCGCTGGACGACAGTTTCCAGACCCTGTTTTTACAACGCTGGCGTATCAGCCTGACGCTGCAGGCCACCATGATGCACCACCAGTTGCTGGAACAGGAACGCGAACAGCTGATGGCAGAGCTGCAGGAGCGTCTGGCACTGAGTGGGGCGCTGGAACCGCTGCTGTCGGAAAACGACACCGCCGCCGGGCGACTGTGGGACATGAGCAAAGGCCATCTTCAGCGCGGCGATTATCAACGGCTGGTGGAATACGGCAACTTCCTGCAGCAACAGCCGGAGCTGAAAAAGCTGGCGCAGCAGCTTGGGCGCAGCTATCAGGCCAAAGCGGTACAGCAACAGGATGCTTTGCCAGAGCCGTTTCGCGTCATGGTGCAGGTACCCGCCACGCTGCCGGAAGAGGTCAGCGGTATTCATCAGAGCGACGATATTCTGCGCCTGCTGCCGCCTGAGTTGGTCACGCTGGGTATCGAAGAATTGGAATTTGAGTTTTACCGGCGCCTGCTGGAAAAGCAGTTATTGAGCTACCGCCTGCAGGGCGATGTCTGGCAGGAACAGATAACGATCCGGCAGGTCACCCACCAGCAGCAGGATCAGCAGCCACGCGGCCCGTTTATCGTCTGTGTCGATACCTCAGGCTCCATGGGTGGGTTCAATGAGCAGTGCGCCAAGGCGTTTTGTCTGGCGCTGCTGCGCATTGCGCTGGCGGATAATCGCCGCTGCTACATCATGCTGTTCGCCAACCAGATAGTGCATTACGAGCTTACGGCCGCCAGCGGAATTGAACAGGCAGTGCGTTTTCTCGGTCAGCAGTTTCGCGGCGGCACCGATCTGGCAGCCTGCCTGAACGCCACGGTGAGTAAAATGGCGGAGAGCGGCTGGTTCGACGCGGATGCGGTGATCATTTCTGACTTTATTGCCCAGCGGTTGCCGGAGGAGGTCATAAAGAAGGTCAAACAGCAGCAGCAGAACCACCAGCAGCGCTTTCACGCGGTGGCAATGTCCAGCTATGGCAAACCCGGCATCATGCGCATCTTCGATCATATCTGGCGCTTTGATACCGGGTTAAAAAGCCGCTTGATGCGCCGCTGGCGGCGCTGATTTTTACAGAAGCCCTTCGACCGCGTCACGCACTTGCGGTGACCACACGCCGCACTGCACCTGACCAATGTGCGACAGTTGCAGCAACAGCATCACCAGGCGTGACTGGCCGATACCGCCACCGATAGTCTGCGGCATATCGCCACGCAGCAATGACTGATGCCACTCCAGCGCCAGACGATCTTCATCGCCGGTTTGCGCCAACTGGCGCTTCAGCGCACTGGCATCAACGCGAATCCCCATAGAAGAAAGCTCGAAGGCATCCTGCAATACCGGGTTCCAGACCAGAATATCGCCGTTCAAACCTGCCAGGCCTTCTGCCGCCGGTGTCGTCCAGTCATCATAATCTGGCGCACGGACATCGTGTGATTTGCCGTGCGACAGCTTACCGCCGATCCCGATCAGAAATACCGCACCCAGCTCTTTGGTAATCGCCCGCTCACGGCCTTTGGCATCCAGTTCCGGGTAGCGTTGCAACAGGGTTTCACTATGAACAAAATGAATCTGCTCCGGCAGGAACGGCGTTAAGCCATATTCGCGGCTCACTTCGACTTCAGTGGCCTTAATCGCCGCATAAATACTGCTCACGGTGCTTTTCAGGTAATCCAGGCTGCGCTCACCATCCCCCATCACCCGCTCCCAGTCCCATTGATCGACGTAGACCGAATGGATCGCGCTCAGACGATCTTCATCAGGACGCAATGCTTTCATATGGGTATACAGGCCTTCACCGGCGCCAAAATCGTAGCTGCCCAGCGTTTTACGTTTCCATTTCGCCAGTGAGTGCACCACTTCGAAGGTGGCTTCCGGCAGGGTTTTGACCTTTACCTGCACCGCTTTCTCACTGCCTGACAGGTTATCCTGGGTACCGTCACCCAGGCGGCTGAGGATCGGCGCCTGCACTTCGATCAGGCCAAGCTGCTGTTCCAGCTGGCGTGAGAAGAAGGATTTAACCAGGCTGATTTGTTGTTGTTTTTGAATAAACTGTTTTTTCATTGCCGTATCTCTTATAAACCTGTCTCTGTTTCCAACGATTAAGCAACAGAACGGCACAGTAATTCAATATCCACTAATCAATATTGCCTTTTCACTTTTAATCGTTCATTTTGAAGCGGTAATAATTCAACAATCAGCAATTAGTGGGGGATTAAATGGCTGAAAATTATCAGATCGATAATCTCGATCGCGGCATTCTTAACGCTTTGATGGAGAATGCCCGCACGCCTTACGCCGAACTGGCCAAGAACTTTGCCGTCAGTCCCGGTACCATTCATGTGCGAGTAGAAAAGATGAAGCAGGCCGGTATCATCACCGGTGCGCGGGTAGACGTGAACCCCAAACGCCTGGGTTACGATGTCTGCTGTTTTATCGGCATTATATTAAAGAGTGCTAAAGACTATCCTTCGGCACTGAAAAAGCTCGAAAGCCTGGAAGAAGTGGTTGAGGCTTACTACACCACCGGCCACTACAGCGTGTTTATCAAAGTGATGTGCCGCTCAATAGATGCGTTGCAACAGGTACTTATCAACAAGATCCAGACCATTGACGAGATCCAGTCCACCGAAACGCTGATCTCGCTGCAGAACCCCATCATGCGTACCATCACGCCCTAGCCAATTAATTACTATACCCATATTATCCACAGGTAGATCCCAGCCGATTCACAGCGTACAATGCTGCCACTTTGAGAAGGCTGGGATCATTCATTTCATGGCAGACATTACTCTGATCAGTGGCAGTACGCTTGGCAGCGCCGAGTACGTAGCCGAGCACTTGGCTGAAAAACTGGAAGCTGCGGGTTTTACGACCGAAACCCTGCACGGCCCTGAATTGGATGAACTGACCCTGTCCGGGCGCTGGCTGGTGGTGTCTTCTACCCACGGTGCTGGCGATTTACCGGATAACCTGCAACCGCTGCTGGAACAAATAGAAGAACAGCTTCCTGACTTATCCCAGGTGCAGTTCGGCGCAGTCGGTTTGGGTAGCTCGGAATACGACACTTTCTGTGGTGCGATCCAACGGATCGACGATCTTCTGATCGCTCGCGGGGCGAAAAGGATCGGCGATCGGCTCGAGATCGACGTGACTGAACACGAAATTCCTGAGGATCCGGCAGAGGAATGGGTGAAAATTTGGATTAATTTACTCTAATTTGTTCAAAGATCACCCGAACGATTGTGGATAACTATGCTTAAAAGCAGGGTAAAAGCGGTAGTTATCCCAATAACAACCTTAGGTCGCTTTTTGTCCTGTGCATAACATGCCATTTAGATCCCAGCTTATAAGCTATAGGATCACCGATCATTCACAGCTAACGATCCTCCTTAATCCGCTGATCTCAATCACGAATAATCACTTATCCACAGAAGATCGCGATCCTAATAAGAGATCTAATAAAGAGATCTTTAAATAAAAAAGATCTTCTTTTAATTACCGACGATCCTGACCACTTGGTCGATCGACTAAACTTGAGTAGAATCGCCCTCCCCAGGGCAAACAACGATCGTTCGCAATACGGCGAGGTGCAGTTCCATGTTTTATCCAGAGCAATTTGACGTCATCATCATCGGTGGTGGCCATGCCGGTACCGAAGCCGCAATGGCTGCGGCACGCATGGGGCGTCAGACTTTATTATTGACACACAATATCGATACGCTGGGGCAAATGTCTTGCAACCCGGCGATTGGCGGTATTGGTAAAGGGCATCTGGTTAAGGAAATTGATGCACTTGGCGGCCTGATGGCCACGGCGATTGACCATGCCGGCATCCAGTTTAGGATACTAAACGCCAGCAAAGGCCCGGCGGTGCGAGCCACTCGTGCCCAGGCTGACCGCGTACTGTATCGGCAGGCTGTACGCACCGCCCTGGAGAACCAGCCTAACCTGACTCTCTTCCAGCAGCCGGTCGAAGATCTGATTGTGGAAAACGATCGCGTTGTCGGTGCGGTAACTCAAATGGGGCTGAAGTTCCGTGCCAAAGCGGTGGTACTGACTGTCGGCACCTTCCTGGATGGCAAGATCCATATCGGCTTGGAAAACTACAGCGGAGGCCGCGCCGGGGATCCTCCGTCGATCTCGTTGTCACAGCGCCTGCGTGAATTGCCTTTGCGCGTTAATCGCTTGAAAACAGGTACGCCACCGCGTATCGATGCACGCACTATCGATTTCAGCGTTCTGACGCCGCAACACGGTGATACACCGATCCCGGTGTTCTCGTTTATGGGCAATGCCGGGCAACACCCGGAGCAAATGGCGTGCTACATCACCCATACCAACGAAAAAACCCATGACGTGATCCGCAATAACCTCGATCGCAGCCCGATGTATGCCGGGATCATCGAAGGGATCGGCCCACGCTATTGCCCATCGATCGAAGACAAAGTCATGCGCTTTGCCGATCGTAACGCTCACCAGATCTTCCTTGAACCGGAAGGCCTGACCAGCAACGAAATTTATCCTAACGGCATTTCCACCAGCCTGCCGTTTGACGTACAGATGCAGATCGTTCGTTCGATGGAAGGGATGCAGAATGCCCGTATCGTTCGTCCGGGTTATGCCATCGAGTATGATTTCTTCGATCCGCGCGATTTAAAACCGACGCTGGAAAGCAAATTTATCCAAGGCTTGTTCTTCGCCGGTCAGATTAACGGCACCACCGGCTACGAAGAAGCCGCTGCACAGGGCCTGCTGGCCGGTCTGAATGCCGGACGTTATGCCAACGAAGATGAGGGCTGGTCACCACGTCGCGATCAGGCTTACCTCGGCGTGCTGGTGGACGATCTCAGTACCCTGGGTACCAAAGAACCGTATCGCATGTTCACTTCACGCGCCGAATACCGCCTGATGCTGCGCGAAGACAATGCCGATCTGCGCCTGACCGAAAAAGGCCGCGAACTGGGTCTGGTGGACGATGCCCGCTGGGCGCGCTTTAGCGAAAAGCTGGAGCACATCGAACAAGAACGTCAGCGCCTGCGCGACATCTGGATGCACCCGCATGCGGAGAATGTCGATCAGGTCAACGTACTGCTGAAAGCGCCGCTGTCGCGTGAAGCGAATGGCGAAGAGTTGCTGCGTCGCCCTGAAATGGATTACCAACAGCTGACCTCCGTAGCCGCATTTGCGCCGCCGTTGGCCGATACCCAGGCCGCAGAGCAGGTTGAGATCCAGGTAAAATACGAAGGCTACATCGCTCGTCAGCAGGAAGAGATCGAAAAACAGCAGCGTAACGAAAACACCGTGCTGCCGTTGGATCTCGATTATCAGCAAGTTTCCGGCTTGTCGAATGAAGTGATTGCCAAATTGAATGACCATAAGCCGAACTCGATCGGCCAGGCTTCACGTATCTCCGGCATCACACCGGCGGCGATCTCAATTTTGCTGATCTGGCTGAAAAAGCAGGGTTTGCTGCGCCGCAGCGCATAAATCTTGTTTTTGTGCGACCGTTTGTCTACTTGATAGACAAACGGTCGCTGACATCGTCCCGTGCCTGAATTATCATGCTTGGCTTCTTGGCAAGCCCCAATTTGGCTAGTCGTTCCACGCCAGTCAGAGGACCCGTTGTGCAGAAAAAATTAGACTCGCTGCTCACTGCAGCAGGCATTGCGCTTCCCGATCAGCAAAAACAGCAATTGCTGGGCTATGTCGGCATGCTGGACAAGTGGAACAAGGCTTATAACCTCACCTCGGTGCGCGATCCTCAGCAAATGCTGGTACGCCATATTCTCGACAGCATCGTGGTAAACCCGCATTTGCAGGGCTCCCGTTTTATCGACGTAGGCACCGGCCCCGGTCTGCCGGGCATTCCGTTGGCGATCGTTCGTCCTGATTCCCATTTCACCTTGCTGGACAGCCTGGGCAAGCGCGTGCGCTTCCTGCGTCAGGTGCAGCACGAGCTGGGCCTGACCAACGTTGAGCCGGTACAGAGCCGCGTTGAGGAGTTCCCGGCCGAACCGCCGTTTGATGGTGTGATCAGCCGTGCTTTTGCTTCGCTGCAGGACATGCTGTCCTGGTGCCACCATTTGCCGGCGAAAGGGCAGGGGCGTTTCTACGCGCTGAAAGGGGTTCGTCCTGATGAAGAGCTGACGCAGCTGCCGGAAGGTATCGAACTCGAGTCGGTGGTGCGCTTGCGGGTGCCGGAACTCGAAGGCGAACGTCATTTGGTGATACTTAAAGCAAACTGAGTTTGTTTTTGATCAAATAAGCGTGAATTAAAAGATAGTGTCTAGAGTAAATGTAAGCAGGCTAATCAAATGGCGGTTTTTTTAGTTAATTTACTTTTTATTAACACAAAAATAGCCGCCAATTAGCGACAATAGAGTAATTGCAATTCGAAATAGTCACGTTAGCAACGATAAGTTAACGATTCTGCTTTGGCGCTAATGTTAATTGGCTGTTGTAATATTACACGACAAGCTGTCAATAAAAGGTTTTTACCGAGTAGATGGATTGTTTTTGAACGGTTAACTTGTAATATTTTGATTTATAATGTTTTTTGATCACTCAATTTGCTAAAGACGGTTTACACGTCGGTGAGTTATAAATCAGAAAGAGGCATTATTGTGAGCGGTTCGACGTTTCGTACTGTAACGCTGGAATAATCAGACAATTTAATGCGCCCTATATTCCGACCGTTTTCTTGTGAAAATAGCCTGAAATGGGGGAATTTAAATAATTGTTCACCTTTTCGCTACTTATCGATTGAATTCGTTGGTATGCCCCGTATAATTTGCTCGTTTTTTGCTGCTTGACTCAGATCAGTAAAAACAGTTTTATACGTCACTCAGCATACCCCCTCTGGGGTACGGAGAGAACAAACGTCATGTCTGTGTCCCTTTACAGCGGAAAAGTTGCTCGTAAATTGCTGTTTCTGCAGTTAATGACTTTTGTTTTGATCAGCGCTGCCTTCGGTCTGAAAAGCCTGGAATGGAGCGGTTCGGCACTGGCGGGCGGTCTCGCAGCCTGGTTGCCGAGTACCATGTTTATGCTGTTTGCCTTGCGTCATCAGACGCAGACGCAGGCACCCGGTCGGGTCGCCTGGTCATTCGCCATCGGCGAGGGGTTAAAGGTCTTGATCACCATAGTTTTGTTGATCGTGGCGCTTGGGGTGTTCAAAGCGGAGTTTATACCGCTTGGCCTGACCTATTTAGCGGTGTTAGCGGTGCAAATTATCGCACCCGCCGTGATTAACAGTTACCGAAATTAACTAAATAAGGGTAGAGGCATCATGTCTGCAGAGGGATACAACAGTCCACAGGAGTATATCGGTCACCACCTGACGCAACTTCAGGTCGGGACTGGTTTTTGGTCGATTAACCTCGACTCGATGTTTTTCTCCGTTGTCCTCGGGGTTCTGTTCCTGGTGATTTTCCGCCGGGTTGCCAAAAACGCCACCAGCGGCGTACCGGGTAAGCTGCAAACCGCAGTGGAACTGGTCGTCGGGTTTGTCGACAGCAGCGTACGCGATATGTACCACGGCAAGAGCAAGGTAATTGCTCCGCTGGCGCTGACGGTGTTTGTCTGGGTATTCCTGATGAACATGATGGACCTGATCCCGGTCGACTTCCTGCCATTCATCGGTGCCCAGCTCGGTCTGCCGGCACTGCGTGTGGTGCCTACGGCTGACGTGAACGTCACCCTGTCGATGGCGTTGGGCGTATTTATCCTGATTCTGTTCTATAGCATTAAAATGAAAGGCGTTGGTGGGTTCGTTAAAGAGTTAACCATGCAGCCGTTCAACCACCCTGTATTCATTCCTATCAACCTGATCCTTGAAGGTGTCAGCCTGCTGTCCAAGCCTGTTTCACTGGGCCTGCGACTGTTCGGCAACATGTATGCGGGTGAGTTGATCTTCATCCTGATTGCCGGCCTGTTGCCGTGGTGGTCACAGTGGGTCCTGAGCTTGCCTTGGGCTATTTTCCACATCCTGATCATTACGCTTCAAGCCTTTATTTTCATGGTTCTGACGATTGTCTATCTCTCGATGGCATCTGAAGAGCACTGATTTTCTTAAAACACTTGCACTTTTAAACTGAAACAAACTGGAGACTGTCATGGAAAACCTGAGTATGGATCTGCTGTACATGGCTGCCGCTGTGATGATGGGTTTAGCGGCAATCGGTGCTGCGATCGGTATCGGCATCCTGGGTGGTAAATTCTTGGAAGGCGCTGCTCGTCAGCCTGACCTGATTCCTCTGCTGCGTACACAGTTCTTTATCGTTATGGGTCTGGTTGACGCCATCCCGATGATCGCTGTTGGTCTGGGTCTGTACGTGATGTTCGCTGTCGCGTAAGTAGAGAATTTCTCTACACTGAAACCACACTATTAACTTTTAAAGAGGCATTGTGCTGTGAATCTTAACGCAACAATCCTCGGCCAGGCCATCGCGTTCGTTCTGTTTGTCTGGTTCTGCATGAAGTATGTATGGCCGCCGATTATGGCAGCCATCGAGAAGCGTCAGGGAGAAATTGCTGACGGTCTCGCTTCTGCAGAACGTGCCAAAAAAGATTTGGACTTAGCGCAAGCCAATGCGACCGACCAGCTGAAAACTGCTAAAGCAGAAGCTCAGGTGATCATCGAGCAAGCAAACAAACGCAAAGCTCAGATCATGGATGAAGCGAAAGCCGAAGCCGAGCAGGAACGTAACAAAATCGTGGCGCAGGCTCAGGCTGAGATCGAAGCCGAACGTAAGCGCGCTCGTGAAGAGTTGCGTAAGCAAGTCGCGATGCTGGCAATTGCCGGCGCCGAGAAGATCATCGAACGTTCCGTGGATGAAGCTGCTAACAGCGACATCGTTGATAAACTGGTCGCTGAACTGTAAGGAGGGAGGGGCTGATGTCTGAATTTGTAACTGTAGCTCGCCCCTACGCCAAAGCAGCTTTTGACTTTGCCGTTGAGCATCAAAGCGTAGAGCGCTGGCAAGATATGCTGGCGTTTGCTGCTGATGTCACTCGCAATGAACAGATTTCTGAACTGCTGTCTGGCGCTATGGCGCCAGAGACGCTGTCCAAGACGTTCATCGCGGTATGTGGCGATCAACTCGACGAACATGGCCAGAACTTTATCCGTGTAATGGCCGAAAATGGACGTTTACTGGTTCTTCCTGCCGTGCTGCAGCAGTTCAACGAACTGCGCGCCTTGCTGGAATCCACCGTCGAAGTCGACGTGCTCTCTGCGAGCGCACTGAGCGACAAACAGCAGGCTAATATTGCCGCTGCGATGGAAAAACGTCTGTCACGCAAAGTTAAGCTGAATTGCAAAATTGACAAGTCTGTACTGGCCGGCGTAATTATCCGTGCTGGCGATATGGTGATTGATGGCAGCGTTCGCGGTCGTCTTGAACGCCTGACAGACGTCTTGCAGTCTTAAGGGGACTGGAGCATGCAACTGAATTCCACCGAAATCAGCGAACTGATCAAGCAGCGCATTGCTCAGTTCAATGTGGTGAGCGAAGCTCACAATGAAGGTACTATTGTTTCCGTCAGCGACGGGATCATCCGCGTACACGGTCTGGCCGAAGTTATGCAGGGCGAAA
Organism: Serratia sp. BIGb0234; assembly: GCF_024809915.1. Classification (NCBI taxonomy): domain Bacteria; kingdom Pseudomonadati; phylum Pseudomonadota; class Gammaproteobacteria; order Enterobacterales; family Yersiniaceae; genus Serratia; species Serratia sp. BIGb0234. The sequence goes on along the minus strand of NZ_JANUEI010000009.1, from coordinate 137,118 downwards.
TGATCGCACTGCCAGGCAACCGTTACGCAATCGCATTGAACCTGGAGCGCGACTCCGTAGGTGCCGTGGTTATGGGTCCGTACTCGGATCTGGCCGAAGGCATGAAGGTAAAATGTACCGGCCGTATTCTGGAAGTTCCGGTTGGCCGTGGCCTGCTGGGCCGTGTAGTTAACACCCTGGGTGCACCTATCGACGGTAAAGGCCCGGTTGATAACGACGGTTTCTCCCCGGTTGAAGCTATCGCCCCTGGTGTTATCGAGCGTCAGTCCGTAGATCAGCCGGTTCAAACTGGCTACAAATCTGTCGACGCCATGATCCCAATCGGCCGTGGCCAGCGTGAGCTGGTGATCGGTGACCGTCAGACCGGTAAAACCGCTCTGGCTATCGATGCGATCATCAACCAACGCGACTCCGGCATCAAATGTGTTTACGTGGCTATCGGCCAGAAAGCGTCTACCATCGCTAACGTGGTGCGCAAGCTGGAAGAGCACGGCGCACTGGCAAACACCATCGTTGTGGTTGCTACCGCGTCTGAATCTGCTGCACTGCAATACCTGGCGCCATACGCCGGTTGTGCGATGGGCGAATACTTCCGTGACCGCGGTGAAGATGCACTGATCGTTTATGATGACCTGTCCAAACAGGCCGTTGCTTACCGTCAGATTTCCCTGCTGCTTCGTCGTCCACCAGGTCGTGAAGCTTACCCAGGCGACGTATTCTACCTCCACTCCCGTTTGCTGGAGCGTGCTGCGCGTGTTAACGCCGACTACGTTGAAGCCTTCACCAAAGGTGAAGTCAAAGGCCAAACCGGTTCACTGACCGCTCTGCCGATCATTGAAACCCAGGCAGGTGACGTTTCCGCGTTCGTTCCGACCAACGTAATCTCGATTACCGATGGTCAGATCTTCCTGGAATCCAACCTGTTTAACTCCGGTATTCGTCCGGCGGTTAACCCGGGTATCTCCGTATCCCGTGTGGGCGGTGCAGCGCAAACCAAGATCATGAAAAAACTGTCCGGTGGTATTCGTACCGCGCTGGCACAGTACCGTGAACTGGCTGCGTTCTCTCAGTTCGCTTCCGATCTGGATGATGCGACCCGCAAACAGCTGAGCCACGGTCAGAAAGTGACTGAGCTGCTGAAACAGAAACAGTATGCGCCGATGTCCGTCGCACAACAGTCTCTGGTGCTGTTTGCCGCAGAACGTGGCTACCTGAACGACGTTGAAGTCGCGAAAGTCGTGAGCTTCGAAGCCGCGCTGGTTGCTTACGCAGACCGCGAGCATGCCGAGTTGCTGAACCACATCAACCAAACTGGCAATTTCAACGATGAGATCGAGGGCAAACTGAAAGCCGTCCTCGAGACCTTCAAGAAAACCCAGTCCTGGTAACGCTCAGCGGCCTGCAGTTGAAAGACAGCAGGCCGTCTGGCAATGAGGAGAAGCAGAGATGGCCGGCGCAAAAGAGATACGTAGTAAGATCGCGAGCGTGCAAAACACGCAAAAGATCACTAAAGCGATGGAAATGGTCGCCGCCTCCAAAATGCGTAAATCGCAGGAACGCATGGCGGCCAGCCGTCCTTATGCAGAGACCATGCGCAAAGTGATTGGTCACCTTGCGTTGGGTAATCTGGAATATAAGCACCCGTACCTGGATGAGCGTGACGTTAAGCGCGTCGGGTATCTGGTGGTGTCTACTGACCGTGGTCTCTGTGGCGGCTTGAACATCAACCTGTTCAAGCGTCTGTTGGCAGAGATGAAAGGCTGGTCCGAAAAAGGCGTTGAAGTTGATTTGGCGCTGATTGGCTCTAAAGCGGCCTCTTTCTTTGGTTCCGTGGGCGGCAACGTGGTTGCCCAGGTTACCGGCATGGGGGATAAACCTTCCCTGTCGGAACTGATCGGTCCGGTGAAAGTGATGCTGCAAGCCTACGACGAAGGTCGTTTGGACAAGCTGTACATTGTCAGCAACAAATTTATCAATACGATGTCCCAGGAACCACAGATTATTCAGCTGCTGCCGTTGCCGCCTTCCGATGACGGTGAGCTGAAGAAAAAATCTTGGGATTACCTGTATGAACCCGATCCAAAAGTGCTGCTTGATACCTTGCTGCGCCGCTATGTGGAATCGCAAGTTTATCAGGGCGTCGTGGAAAACCTGGCCAGCGAGCAGGCCGCACGAATGGTAGCGATGAAAGCCGCAACCGATAACGGCGGTAGCCTGATCAAAGAGCTGCAGTTGGTATACAACAAGGCTCGTCAGGCCAGCATCACTCAGGAACTCACCGAGATCGTTTCGGGAGCCTCCGCGGTTTAAGCTAGGTTTACGAATTACGTAGAGGATTCAAGATGGCTACTGGAAAGATTATCCAGGTAATCGGCGCCGTAGTGGACGTCGAGTTCCCTCAGGATGCCGTACCAAAAGTGTACAATGCTCTTGAGGTAGAAAACGGTACCGAGAAGCTGGTGCTGGAAGTTCAGCAGCAGTTGGGCGGTGGCGTAGTTCGCTGTATCGCGATGGGGACCTCAGATGGTCTGCGCCGCGGTCTGAAAGTGAACGATCTGGAACACCCAATTGAAGTACCGGTAGGTAAAGCTACCCTGGGCCGTATCATGAACGTATTGGGTGAACCAATCGACATGAAAGGCGACATCGGCGAAGAAGAACGTTGGGCGATTCACCGTCCAGCGCCAAGCTACGAAGATTTGTCAAACTCCCAGGATCTGCTGGAAACCGGTATCAAGGTTATGGACCTGATTTGTCCGTTCGCTAAGGGCGGTAAAGTTGGTCTGTTCGGTGGTGCTGGTGTGGGTAAAACCGTAAACATGATGGAGCTGATCCGTAACATCGCGATCGAGCACTCCGGCTATTCCGTGTTTGCAGGCGTGGGTGAGCGTACTCGTGAGGGTAACGACTTCTACCACGAAATGAACGACTCCAACGTACTGGACAAAGTATCCCTGGTTTACGGCCAGATGAACGAGCCACCGGGTAACCGTCTGCGCGTTGCTCTGACCGGTCTGACCATGGCGGAGAAATTCCGTGACGAAGGCCGCGACGTTCTGCTGTTCGTTGATAACATTTACCGTTATACCCTGGCCGGTACCGAAGTGTCCGCACTTCTGGGCCGTATGCCATCTGCGGTAGGTTATCAGCCAACGCTGGCGGAAGAGATGGGCGTTCTGCAAGAACGTATCACTTCTACCAAGACCGGTTCTATCACTTCCGTACAGGCCGTTTACGTTCCTGCGGATGACTTGACTGACCCGTCACCAGCCACCACCTTTGCTCACTTGGATGCAACCGTGGTACTGAGCCGTAATATCGCTTCTCTGGGTATCTACCCGGCCGTTGACCCGCTGGATTCCACCAGCCGTCAGCTGGATCCGCTGGTAGTTGGCCAGGAGCACTACGATGTAGCGCGTGGCGTGCAGTCTATTCTGCAACGCTACCAGGAACTGAAAGATATCATCGCAATCCTGGGTATGGACGAGCTGTCAGAAGATGACAAACTGGTCGTATCCCGTGCGCGTAAAATCCAACGCTTCCTGTCTCAGCCGTTCTTCGTGGCAGAAGTCTTCACCGGTTCTCCGGGCAAGTTCGTATCGCTGAAAGACACCATTCGTGGTTTCAAAGGCATTATGGACGGCGACTATGACCACCTGCCTGAACAAGCGTTCTACATGGTTGGCGCCATTGAAGAAGCAGTGGAAAAAGCCAAGAAACTGTAACGCCTTGAGAGGAGGGTGATATGGCTATGACTTACCATCTGGATGTAGTCAGCGCGGAAAAACATATGTTTTCCGGCCTGGTGCAAAAGATCCAGGTGACAGGTAGCGAAGGCGAACTGGGGATTTTCCCTGGCCATGCGCCGCTGCTGACTGCCATCAAGCCTGGCATGGTGCGTATTGTTAAACAGCACGGTGAAGAAGAGTTCATCTACCTGTCCGGCGGTATCCTTGAGGTACAGCCGAGCGTGGTCACCGTGTTGGCGGACACTGCCATCCGTGGAACGGACCTCGACGAAGCGAGAGCGCTGGAAGCTAAGCGTAAAGCTGAAGAGCACATCCGTAGCTCTCATGGCGATGTCGACTATGCTCAGGCATCTGCGGAACTGGCGAAAGCGATCGCAAAACTGCGCGTTATCGAGCTCACCAGAAGAGCGATGTAACATTTTGGCGCGTGCATAACGCAACCAAAATTAAGAAAGCGGCCTATTTGGTCGCTTTTTTTTTGCTTTAAAATAAGCGTTTCAACCCGGTGGGCATTGTGATGTATAACCCTCGAGAGAGGCTAAAAATGTCTCCGATCGCCGACAGTTCCACCCAGGCTGAGCTTGCCTGAGTGTTAGCTGTGGCGCGCCTAGTGCCCCATGGCATGCGCCGGGTTCGTGCAGAGAAATATGTAGTAATATCGTCACTAAAGAGTTCTACTTTCGTCTATCAAAATGGAGTTATCAGGTTGCTTATGTCGAACAGCGCAATGAGTGTGGTGATCCTCGCCGCGGGCAAGGGAACACGCATGTATTCCGATCTTCCCAAGGTGTTACATCCATTGGCTGGTAAGCCGATGGTGCAGCACGTCATTGATGCCGCGATGAAACTGGGCGCGCAAAACGTCCATTTGGTCTACGGCCACGGCGGTGAGTTGCTGAAAAAGACCCTGACCGACAGTGCGCTGAACTGGGTGCTGCAGGCCGAGCAGTTGGGGACCGGCCACGCCATGCAGCAGGCTGCACCGCATTTTGCCGATGATGAAGACGTGCTGATGCTGTACGGTGACGTTCCGCTGATCTCTGTCGATACCCTGCAGCGCCTGCTGGCGGCGAAGCCACAGGGCGGTATTGGTCTGCTGACCGTAAAACTGGCTGATCCAAGCGGTTACGGTCGTATCGTGCGCGAGAAGGATACGGTGGTGGGAATTGTTGAGCACAAGGATGCCAGCGAAGCCCAGCGTCAGATCAATGAAATCAATACCGGTATCCTGGTGGCCAACGGGCGCGATCTGAAGCGCTGGCTGGGGATGCTGAACAACGACAACGCGCAGGGTGAGTTCTATATCACCGATATCATCGCGTTGGCACATGCCGACGGCAAGAAAATTGAGGCGGTCCATCCATCTCGCCTGAGTGAAGTGGAAGGCGTGAATAACCGCCTGCAGCTGTCGCGACTTGAGCGCATTTATCAGGCAGAACAATCTGAAAAGTTGCTGCTGGCCGGCGTAATGCTGTTGGATCCGGCGCGTTTTGATCTGCGTGGGGAACTTGTACACGGTCGCGACATCTCTATTGATGCCAACGTGATTATTGAAGGTTCGGTCAAGCTGGGCGACCGCGTGAAAATCGGTGCCGGCTGCGTACTGAAAAACTGCGTAATTGGCGACGACTGCGAGATCAGCCCGTATAGCGTATTGGAAGATGCGGTGCTGGCAGCGGAATGCACCGTGGGGCCATTCGCCCGTCTTCGTCCGGGTGCAGAGCTGGCGGTAGGCGCCCATGTCGGCAACTTCGTCGAAATGAAAAAAGCACGCTTGGGCAAAGGTTCCAAGGCGGGCCATCTGAGCTACCTGGGCGATGCCGAGATTGGTGACGATGTGAATATCGGCGCCGGTACTATCACCTGTAACTATGATGGCGCCAACAAGCATAAAACCATTATTGGCGACGGCGTGTTTGTTGGTTCCGATACCCAACTGGTGGCACCGGTCTCCGTCGGCAAAGGCTCTACCATCGCCGCTGGCACTACGGTTACCCGTGATATCGGCGAGGACGAACTGGTGCTGAGCCGCGTTAAGCAGGTGCACATCCAGGGTTGGCAGCGTCCGGTGAAAAAGAGATAGCCCTTCATCTTTCGAGCTGCAGCGTTGTTGGCTTCATGCCAGAACCCCAGTCACTTACTTGAGTAAGCTCCTGGGGATCCTGACATTTGCCGCCTAGCTGCAACTCGAAATCTATTGGGCGGCAGCATGTAGTAGAAAGAATATGTTTTGTATTGCGCTCCAATGTAGAGCCCAATACAAAACATAATAATCCCCATTCTCTACAGGCTCGGGGACGCACGGTAAAAACCGGCAAAATCAGGTCAAGACATCGAAAGCGCCCCGAAAGGCGTTTAATTAGGAATACAACTGATGTGTGGAATTGTAGGCGCAGTAGCGCAACGTGATATTGCAGAGATCCTGTTGGAAGGTTTACGCCGCCTTGAGTACCGTGGCTATGACTCAGCCGGTTTGGCAGTGGTGGATGCGGAAGGCAACGTGAACCGTTTACGCCGCGTGGGCAAGGTCAATAAACTGGCCGAAGCCGCGGAACAACATCCCTTGCACGGCGGCACCGGTATTGCTCACACCCGCTGGGCAACGCACGGTGAACCTACCGAAGCGAATGCGCACCCGCATGTTTCTGATTACATTACCGTGGTGCATAACGGCATCATCGAAAACCACGAACCGCTGCGTGAATTGCTGATCGAACGGGGCTATCACTTCAGCTCCGAGACCGATACCGAGGTGATTGCTCACCTGGTGCATTGGGAACAGCGCCAGGGCGGCAGCTTGCTGGAAGTGGTGCAGCGCGTGATCCCACAGCTGCGTGGCGCCTACGGCACCGTGGTAATGGATAGCCGCGACCCGAGCGTGCTGGTGGCAGCGCGTTCCGGCAGCCCGCTGGTGATCGGCCGCGGCGTGGGTGAAAACTTCCTGGCATCCGACCAATTGGCGCTGCTGCCGGTGACCCGTCGCTTTATCTTCCTGGAAGAAGGCGACGTGGTGGAAATGACCCGCCGCACCGTCAACATTTTCGACAAACAGGGTAACGCCGTTGAACGCCCTGAGATTGAATCTCAAGTGCAATACGACGCCGGTGATAAAGGCGCTTACCGCCATTACATGCAAAAAGAGATTTACGAACAGCCGCTGGCGCTGAAAAACACCCTGGAAGGGCGTTTCAGCCATGGCCAAATCAACCTGAGCGAGCTGGGACCGCGCGCCGATGAGCTGCTGGCGAAGGTGCAGCATGTGCAGATCATTGCCTGCGGTACGTCATACCACTCTGGCATGGTTGCTCGCTATTGGTTCGAATCTCTGGCCGGTGTGCCTTGCGACGTCGAGATCGCGTCTGAATTCCGTTACCGCAAATCTGCCGTGCGTCCGGGCAGCCTGATCATCACGCTGTCACAGTCCGGCGAAACCGCCGATACCCTGGCGGCGCTGCGCCTGTCGAAGGAATTGGGCTACCTCGGTTCGTTGGCGGTGTGTAACGTGGCCGGTTCTTCGCTGGTGCGTGAATCCGATTTGGCGCTGATGACCAAGGCCGGGACCGAAATTGGCGTGGCCTCTACCAAGGCCTTCACCACCCAGTTGGCGGTGTTGTTGATGCTGGTGGCGCGTTTGGGCCGACTGAAAGGCATGGCGGAAAGCGTTGAGCATGAAATCGTACACGGCCTGCAGGCGTTGCCGGCGCGTATCGAACAGATGCTGTCGCTGGACAAAAGCATTGAAGCGCTGGCGGAGGGGTTCTCCGACAAGCATCACGCGCTGTTCCTCGGCCGTGGCGATCAGTATCCGATCGCCATGGAGGGTGCACTGAAGCTGAAAGAGATCTCCTACATTCACGCGGAAGCCTATGCGGCCGGTGAATTGAAGCACGGCCCGCTGGCGTTGATCGATGCCGATATGCCGGTGATCGTGGTGGCGCCGAACAACGAACTGTTGGAAAAACTGAAATCCAACATCGAAGAAGTTCGCGCGCGCGGTGGCCAGCTGTATGTGTTCGCCGATCAGGATGCCGGTTTCGTCAGCAGCGAAGGCATGACCATCATTCCATTGCCGCACGTAGAAGAAATCGTGGCCCCTATCTTCTACACCGTGCCGTTGCAGCTGCTGTCTTACCATGTGGCGTTGATCAAAGGTACCGATGTTGACCAGCCGCGTAACCTGGCTAAGTCTGTCACCGTAGAGTAATCCGCTGCTGTTAATCTCTAAAAGCCGGCCACTGTGCCGGCTTTTTTCATTACGGGATCAAATATGACAAGAGTGCTACAGCGGAGATAAAAGTTGTCATATTCAAACGGATAGCGGCGATGGAAAGGGTTTTTTTATTGATTAATTACTGAGTGGTTTTATGTTTAATGGTTTGATTTTTATAGAGTAATCACATTCGTGTTCTCACTGTAATATAACTGTCATATTTCGTACATTTTACTGTCACCAAACTGTCCTATTTTCCCTCCTGCAGCAATACTTACTCTGATGAAAACGACTCAAAGTCGATTTTTGAATATCCCATTAGGAGGGATTATGAAACTGATGCGTACCACCGTCGCCAGTATTGTGGCAGCGACTTTCTCCCTGACCGCCGTGTCCGCGTTCGCTGCTGCTAGCCTGACCGGTGCAGGTGCGACATTCCCCGCTCCGGTTTATGCCAAGTGGGCAGATTCTTATCAGAAAGAAACCGGCAACAAAGTTAACTATCAGGGCATCGGCTCTTCTGGTGGCGTGAAGCAAATCGTCGCCAATACCGTTGACTTTGGTGCCTCCGATGCACCTTTGAGTGATGACAAGCTGGCGGCCGATGGCCTGTTCCAGTTCCCTACCGTGATCGGTGGCGTGGTGCTGGCCGTTAACATCCCGGGCATCAAATCCGGTGAGCTGACCCTGGATGGGAAAACCCTGGGTGATATCTACCTGGGCAACGTGAAAAAATGGAACGACCCGGCGATCACCAAGCTGAACCCAGGCGTCAAGCTGCCGGATCAGAACATTGCGGTTGTTCGTCGCGCGGACGGTTCAGGCACCTCTTTCGTGTTCACCAGCTATCTGTCTAAAGCCAACGCGCAGTGGAAAGAGAAAATCGGTGCAGGTTCTACCGTTAACTGGCCAACCGGTCTGGGCGGCAAGGGCAATGACGGCATCGCCGCATTCGTACAGCGTCTGCCAGGCTCCATCGGTTACGTTGAATACGCGTATGCCAAACAAAACAACCTGGCTTACACCAAGCTGATTTCTGCCGACGGCAAAGCGGTTAGCCCAACAGAAGAGAGCTTCAGCGCCGCCGCTAAAGGCGTTGACTGGAGCAAAACCTTCGCCCAGGACCTGACTAACCAGAAAGGTGACAACGCCTGGCCAATTACCTCCACCACCTTCATCCTGGTGCACAAAGAGCAGAAAAACCCGGCTCAGGGCACCGAAGTTCTGAAGTTCTTTGACTGGGCGTATAAAACCGGCGCCAAGCAGGCTAACGACCTGGATTACGCCACGCTGCCGAACGAAGTTATCGAGCAGGTGCGTGCAGCATGGAAAACCAACGTAAAAGACAGTTCCGGTAAAGCGCTGTACTAACAACGCAGGGGCGCGTGATTCGGCGCGCCCCACTCAGTTTTTCAGGGCTCAATTCAGGTTGGGCCTGCCAGGGTTAACACAGAGAGTGATCTATGGCTGAGTACAAGCCGACCATTAAAGCACCGAGTAAAAATGGTGACGTCATCTTCAGCGCGCTGGTTAAACTGGCGGCGCTGATTACCCTATTGTTGCTGGGCGGCATTATTGTTTCGCTGATCTTCGCCTCCTGGCCGAGCATACAGAAATTCGGTTTCTCCTTCCTGTGGACCAAAGAATGGGACGCGCCTGCTGAGCAGTTTGGCGCCCTGGTACCGATCTACGGCACCGTCGTCACCTCGCTGATCGCATTGATTATCGCCGTACCCGTCAGCTTCGGCATTGCGCTGTTCCTGACCGAGCTGGCACCAAACTGGCTGAGGCGCCCGCTGGGTATCGCCATTGAGCTGCTGGCCGCGATCCCGAGTATCGTTTATGGCATGTGGGGCCTGTTCGTGTTCGCCCCGCTGTTTGCCGAATATTTCCAGACCCCGGTTGGCGAGGTGCTGTCCGGCATTCCGATTGTCGGTGAGCTGTTCTCTGGCCCGGCGTTCGGTATCGGTATTCTGGCTGCCGGGGTGATCCTGGCGATTATGATTATTCCTTATATCGCCGCCGTAATGCGCGACGTGTTCGAACAAACCCCGGTGATGATGAAAGAGTCGGCCTATGGCATCGGCTGCACCACCTGGGAAGTGATTTGGCGCATCGTATTGCCGTTTACCAAGAATGGCGTGATTGGCGGTGTAATGCTCGGCTTGGGCCGTGCGCTGGGGGAAACCATGGCGGTGACCTTCATCATCGGTAACACCTACCAGCTCGACAGCGCTTCACTGTATATGCCGGGCAACAGCATCACCTCTGCACTGGCCAACGAATTCGCCGAAGCGGAGTCGGGCGTGCACACCGCCGCGTTGATGGAGTTGGGGCTGATTCTGTTTGTTATCACCTTTATCGTGCTGGCGCTGTCGAAGCTGATGGTGATGCGCCTGGCAAAGAGTGAGGGACGCTAACGTGACGACTATGGATATGCAAAATAGCGTAGCGCTGCTGGAAAGCCGCCGCAAAATGCAGGCCTGGCGCCGCCAGAAGAACCGACTGGCGCTGTTCCTGTCGATGGCGACCATGGTGTTTGGCCTGTTCTGGCTGGTGTGGATCCTGTTCTCCACCGTGACCAAGGGCATCGACGGCATGTCGCTGGCGCTGTTCACCGAAATGACTCCTCCGCCGAATACCGCGGGCGGTGGCCTGGCAAACGCCATCGCCGGTAGCGGCCTGTTGATCCTGTGGGCTACCGTGTTCGGTACGCCGCTGGGCATCATGGCGGGGATTTACCTGGCGGAATATGGCCGTAAATCCTGGCTGGCGGAAGTCATCCGTTTTATTAACGACATTCTGTTATCGGCACCGTCGATTGTTGTGGGCCTGTTCGTGTACACCATCGTGGTGGCGAAGATGGAACACTTCTCCGGTTGGGCCGGGATCATCGCGTTGGCGCTGTTGCAGGTACCGATCGTGATCCGTACCACCGAGAATATGCTGAAGCTGGTGCCGGATACGCTGCGCGAAGCCGCTTATGCGCTGGGCACGCCGAAATGGCGCATGATTTCCGCCATCACGTTGAAAGCCTCGGTCTCCGGCATCATCACCGGCGTGCTGCTGGCGATTGCGCGTATCGCAGGGGAAACCGCACCGTTGCTGTTTACCTCGCTGTCGAATCAGTTCTGGAGCACCGACCTGATGCAGCCGATCGCCAACCTGCCGGTGACCATTTTCAAATTCGCCATGAGCCCGTTCGCCGAATGGCAAGAGCTGGCCTGGGCCGGGGTGCTGTTGATAACCCTGTGCGTACTGCTACTGAATATCCTGGCGCGTGTGGTTTTCGCCAAGAAAAAGCATTCATAAAATTTTGAGCGCTGCCGTGGCGGCGCTGATGAAAAGAGAGAAGTCTTGATGAGTATGGTTACTGACGCTTCCAGCAGCAAAATTCAGGTACGCGATCTGAACTTCTACTATGGCAAATTCCATGCGCTGAAAAACATCACGCTGGATATCGCCAAGAACAAGGTTACCGCGTTTATCGGCCCGTCCGGCTGCGGCAAATCTACCCTGCTGCGCACCTTCAACAAAATGTATCAGCTGTACCCCGAGCAGCGTGCCGAAGGTGGCATTCTGCTGGATGGGCAGAACATTCTGACCGACAACTCGGATATCGCACTGCTGCGTGCCAAGGTCGGCATGGTGTTCCAGAAGCCGACGCCGTTCCCGATGTCGATTTACGACAATATCGCCTTCGGTGTGCGCCTGTTTGAAAAGCTGTCACGTGCCGACATGGATGAGCGTGTGCAGTGGGCCTTGACCAAGGCGGCGCTGTGGAACGAAACCAAGGACAAGCTGCACCAGAGCGGTTACAGCCTGTCGGGTGGCCAGCAGCAACGTCTGTGCATCGCCCGCGGCATTGCCATTCGTCCGGACGTGTTATTGCTGGACGAACCTTGCTCGGCGCTGGATCCGATTTCCACCGGTAAGATTGAAGAGCTGATCAGCGAACTGAAGTCTGACTACACCGTGGTGATCGTAACCCACAACATGCAGCAGGCCGCGCGTTGCTCCGACTCCACGGCATTTATGTATCTGGGCGAACTGATCGAGTTCAGTGATACTGATAACCTGTTCACCGCGCCACAGAAAAAACAGACCGAAGACTACATCACCGGCCGTTATGGTTGATAGGATGCATCATGGATAACCTGAATTTAAATAAGCACATTTCCGGCCAGTTCAACGCAGAACTGGAGCATATCCGCACCCAGGTATTGACCATGGGCGGGCTGGTGGAACAGCAACTGACCGACGCTATCACCGCGATGCACAATCAGGACGGTGAATTGGCCAAGCGCGTGATCGAAGGCGACGCCAAGGTCAATATGATGGAAGTGGCGATTGACGAAGCCTGCGTACGGATCATCGCCAAACGCCAGCCGACCGCCAGCGACCTGCGTCTGGTGATGGCGATCATCAAAACCATTTCCGAGCTGGAACGCATCGGCGACGTGGCGGACAAGATTTGCCGCACCGCGCTGGAGAAATTCTCGCACCAGCACCAGCCACTGCTGGTCAGCCTGGAGTCGCTTGGTCGCCATACCGTGCAGATGCTGCACGACGTGCTGGACGCCTTCGCGCGCATGGATTTAGATGAAGCTATCCGCATTTACCGCGAAGACCGGAAGGTCGATCAGGAATATGAGGGCATCGTACGCCAGTTGATGACCTACATGATGGAAGATACGCGTACTATCCCAAGCGTGCTGACCGCGTTATTCTGTGCCCGTTCGATCGAGCGTATCGGTGACCGCTGCCAGAACATTTGCGAATTTATCTTCTATTTCGTCAAAGGTCAGGACTTCCGTCATATCGGTGGCGACGCGCTGGAAAAGCTGCTGTCATCCGACGGAAAAGACGATAAAAAAGAGTAATTTCCCCCGAGAGTTACCCCTGAAGGCGCAGAAAACTGCGCCTTTATGCTGTTTAAAACCCTTAAAGACAAAAAGGTTATAAATATAGCTTTTTATATTATTTCCTGACCTAAGTGGGTCTTGCTAGCTTAGCAGCCAGCAGGACATCAACCCTTAGGAGCTCCCCATGAAACATCGCGCTTTGGCCTTAACCTTATTAGCCAGCCTGACCAGCCTCGCCACCGGTGCCGCGCATGCGGACAAACTCGACGACATCAAGAAAGCCGGCGTAGTGCGTATCGCGGTGTTCGACAGCAATCCGCCGTTCGGTTATATCGACCCGCAAAGCAAAAAGCTGGTGGGTTACGATGTAGATGTCGCCGATGCGATCGGCAAAGCGCTGGGCGTGAAGGTTGAGCTGCGAGCCACCAACCCGGCCAACCGTATTCCTTTGCTGGTCTCGAAAAAGGTCGACCTGATTGCCGCTAACTTCACCATTACCGACGAGCGCGCCAAGGAAGTGAACTTCAGCGTGCCGTATTTCGCCACCGGCCAGAAATTTATCGCCCATAAAGGCGTGCTGAAAACCCCGGAAGACATCAAAAAGCTGCGCATTGGCGCGGACAAAGGCACGGTGCAGGAAATTACCCTGCGTGAACATTATCCGACGGCGAAAGTGATCTCTTACGACGATACCCCGCTGGCGTTCGTGGCGCTGCGTAACGGTAACGTGCAGGCGATCACCCAGGATGACGCCAAGCTGGTGGGCCTGCTCGGCAACCTGCCGGCCGCCCAGAAAGCTGACTTCGAGATCTCGCCGTTCAGCATTACCAAAGAGTACCAGGGAGTCGGCATTCCCAAAGGCGAAGATCGCCTGACCGCCAGCGTTAACGACACGCTGATCAAACTGGAAAAGGACGGCGAAGCGGTGAAAATCTACAATCGCTGGTTCGGGCCGGAAACCAAAACGGCTCAACCGCGCGGCGATTTCACCATCGCACCCCTGGATCAGCAGCCTAAGGCCTGATTCTGCGGGGTCGTGAAGTCAGAACGGAGGGGCGCAGCTTGCTGCGCCCTTGGCGCATGGTGCAAAACAAGGATTAGGCATGAATCTGCAACAACTCTCAGACTGGCTGCTGGCGCCGCAGTATCTGAGCTGGTTATGGGATGGCTTCCTGCTGACGCTGTGGCTTTCCGCCTGTGCGAGCCTGGCAGCCACGCTGTTGGGTTTTTTACTGACGGCGATGCGTGACAGCCGCCTGAGGGTGCTGCGCTGGCTGGCGGTCGGTTACAGCTCATTGTTTCGCAATACGCCGCTGCTGGTGCAGCTGTTCTTCTGGTATTTCGCCGCCGGGCAGATTTTGCCGTCTGCCGCCATGCAGTGGCTGAATACGCCACACCACATCGGCCTGCTTGAGTGGCCCTCATTTGAATTTCTGGCCGGTTTCTTCGGCCTGACGCTTTACTCCACTGCTTTTATCGCTGAAGAGATCCGCTCCGGCATCCGTGGTGTCGCCAGCGGACAAAAGTACGCCGCCAACGCGCTGGGGCTGACCGGATGGCAGGCCATGCGCTATGTGGTGCTGCCGCAGGCGCTTAAAATTGCCATGCCGCCGCTACTGGGCCAATACATGAACGTAATAAAAAACTCCTCGCTGACCATGGCGATCGGCGTCGCTGAACTTTCCTATGCTTCGCGTCAGGTAGAAACCGAGACGCTACGCACCTTCCAGGCCTTTGGCGTGGCGACGGTGTTGTATATCGCCATCATTGCGCTATTAGAAGGTTGGGGCATGTGGCGGCAGCAGCGTAAACCGCTGGGAGGACATTAAGATGGATTTCAGCATCATTTACGACAACCTGGGATATCTGCTGTGGGGCACCTGGCCGGATGGGCCGCTGGGGGGCGCGGCGCTGACACTGGCTATCAGCCTGATGGCGGGGGTGGCTTCGGCTATTCTCGGCACGCTGTTGGGGGTGGCATTGGCGATGTCACGCGGTGTGGTGGCCGGGCTGTTGGCGGCGATTTTGGGCTTTTTCCGCGCAATTCCGGTGATCATGCTGATTTTCTGGACCTATTTCCTGCTGCCCATCGTTTTTGGCGTAGATATTCCTGAAATTACCACGGTGGTTTGCGCTCTGGCGTTGATCGCCTCCGCCTATCTGGCGCATGCGGTGAAAGCCGGCATTGCCGCCATCGGGCCGGGGCAGTGGCAGGCCGGGTTATCGTTGGGGCTGACCCGCTGGCAAACGCTGTGGTTGATAGTGCTGCCGCAGGCGCTGCGCATGATGGTGCCGTCGTTTATCAACCAGTGGATTTCGCTGATCAAGGACACCTCCCTGGCCTATATCGTTGGTGTCAGTGAGCTGACCTTTCTGGCGACACAGGTCAACAACCGCAGCATGGTGTATCCGATGGAGGTATTCCTGTTTATCGCGTTGGTGTACTTCGTGTTCTGCCTGGCGTTGGATCTGCTGGCCAATGCGATCAATCGCCGCTACAGCCCGCAGACCCGGGCTGTAAAACGGTCATGGCGCTGGTGGCGCAACAAACCGCCGTTGCCGGCTAGTTAGTCAGCTGCCAGCCGCGTTCACGCCAGAGCGCCGGCAATTGCGCCAGATTATCGAATGCGGTGACCAAGGGGTGATCGATAGGTTTATTGTGCGGATCGGCGCAGAAGTAAAACACCGGGATCCCGGCGGCGATCCCTGCCTGTGCTCCGGCGGCGGAATCGTCCACCAGGATGCAGCGCTCCACCGGCACCTGCATTTTTTCGGCGGCGTGGAACACAATGGCCGGATCCGGCTTCCAGCGTTGGATGTCATAGCCGCTGAACAACCGGTCATCAAAATAGTGCAGCATATCGGTCAGGCCGAGCGAGTGTTGCATTTTGCTGACCGGGCCGTTGGAAACGGTGCACATCGGCACCTTCACCTGTGCCAGCAGTTCACGCGCCCCGGCGATTTGTTGCAGCTCGCTATCGAACAAGCGGGCCACTTCCTGGCGGTACAGCGGTTCAAGCTCTTCCTTTGCCAGCGTGGTGCCCTGTTCTGCATTAACCTGTTCGATAATTTCGTACAGCTTCACTCCTTTGAATCTTCTGAACACGTCGTCCAGCGACAGGTGGATGCCGAAGTGGGCAAACATGTGCACATAGGCTTTGCTGCACAGCACTTCGCTGTCCACCAGCGTGCCGTCGCAATCAAACAAAATACAGTCAATCTGGTTCATCAGCGTCAGTGTCCTTCGAGTCAACAGCGATAATGCCACTTTAACCGCATCAGGCAGGATTGCGACTCCTGAATCCTGGTTTTCCGATGAATATCAGCAAATACAACCTGTTGGGGTTTATGGCCGTAAAGACGGCGAAAAAAACCTGTGATCAGCATCAAAACCCTGACTTTTTGTTATATACCCGGCATACTTGAAGCCGCATCTGTGTTGGCTGCGAACGCTCACCCCAGTCACTTACTTGAGTAAGCTCTTGGGGATTCGCGTTCTTGCCGCCGTGATGCGACTCCAATTATTTTGGGCATAGGATAGCCGGCGACTGTCCATTCCCCTCTTCGGAATTCTGATAATGAGCAAACCAGTATCTGGCCTTGACGTCGAGCAAGGCTTGCTTGGGCGCGTGTTTAAACTCAAGCAACATGGCACTACGGCGCGTACGGAAACGATTGCCGGTATTACCACCTTTTTGACCATGGTGTATATCGTGTTCGTTAACCCCCAAATCCTGGGCGCGGCGGGCATGGATACGCAGGCGGTGTTCGTGACAACCTGTCTGATTGCCGCTTTCGGCAGCATTTTCATGGGCCTGCTGGCGAACCTGCCGGTAGCGCTGGCACCGGCGATGGGCCTCAATGCGTTCTTCGCATTTGTGGTGGTCGGCGCAATGGGCATCTCATGGCAGATCGGCATGGGTGCCATTTTCTGGGGGGCAGTCGGTTTATTGCTGCTGACCATTTTCCGCGTACGCTACTGGATGATTGCCAATATTCCGATGAGCCTGCGGGTGGGCATTACCAGCGGTATCGGTCTGTTTATCGGCATGATGGGGCTGAAAAATGCCGGTATCGTGGTGGCTAACCCGGACACGCTGGTGACCATCGGCAGCCTGACTTCGCACAACGTGCTGCTGGGCGCGCTGGGCTTCTTTATCATCGCGGTATTGTCTTCACGCAACTTCCATGCGGCAGTGCTGATTTCTATCGTGGTGACCACGCTGATCGGCTGGGCGTTGGGCGATGTGAAATACGGCGGCGTATTCTCGATGCCTCCTAACATCACGTCGGTAGTGGGTCAGGTTGATCTGGCCGGGGCGCTGAATATTGGCCTGGCCGGGGTGATTTTCTCCTTTATGCTGGTCAACCTGTTCGACTCCTCTGGTACCTTGATTGGCGTAACCGACAAGGCCGGGCTGACTGACGACAAGGGTAAGTTCCCGCGCATGAAGCAGGCACTGTATGTCGACAGCATCAGTTCGGTAGCCGGTTCCTTTGTCGGCACTTCTTCGGTTACCGCCTACATTGAAAGCTCCGCCGGGGTGTCTGTCGGCGGCCGTACCGGCCTGACCGCTGTGGTAACCGGTATCCTGTTCCTGTTGGTGATTTTCCTGTCGCCGTTGGCGGGTATGGTGCCGGCTTATGCCGCAGCCGGCGCGCTGATCTACGTTGGCGTGCTGATGACATCAAGTTTGGCGCGGGTGAAGTGGGATGACCTGACCGAAGCCGTTCCGGCGTTCGTCACGGCAGTGATGATGCCATTCAGCTTCTCGATCACCGAAGGCATTGCGCTCGGCTTTATTTCCTATTGCGTGATGAAGCTGGGGACCGGTCGCTGGCGCGAAATCAGCCCATGCGTGGTGGTGGTGGCGCTGCTGTTTGTGCTGAAAATTGTGTTTGTAGACGGCCATTAATACGGCAAGGGCCGACGCTGGTCGGCCCCGTTATCTTTTAGGCACCCGGCGTTGCGTCGGGCGCCTGCTGCAACATCCACTGTAAAGGTCGTTTAAAACGGGCCTGCCAGCCGCCGTCAGGGTTCTCTCCCTGAGAAAAATGCAGCGTTTCTACCTGGTTATTCTCACTGAACAAATTGGCGAAATGCATCGCCAGCGCCTGATCGCTGAAGTTTTGCCGATCGTAATACGCCACCACCAAGCGCTTATTGGTCGCCAGCGATTGCTGGGCCTGCTTGATCTCACCATTGGGGGCGATCAGCATCGCGCCGGCATATAGCTGGGGATATTTGGCCAGCAGATTGGCCGCGTGCAGCGCTCCTTGCCCACGGGCGGTGAGGTAGACCTGCTGCGGGTTGAGTTTTAGTTCTGCGGCCGGTTGCAAAGCCCGCCGGATCGCGCTTTGGGTGCTTTCGTCACTGTAATTCGACCAGCGGAAGCTGTTCTCCGACAGCATCTGGGTACCGTTGATCTCAACATAGGCCACGCCCATCTCGCTAAACAACAAACGCTCTTCGGGTGTGATGCCGGCGCTCTTGCCGTAGGTATGCAGGTACACCACCGTTGGCCAGCCGCCGGCAGGCGGTGTGCCTTCAGGAATGGCGTAGCTGGCTTTGCCTTCGTACCAATGCGCATGTTGCAGGTAGCGGGCTTTGGTGACCGCCAATATTGATTGATAGGTCCTGCTGTGCTGAATGCTATTGAAGGCGTCGTCCTCCAACAGGTTGTAGTAATACCACAACCCGCGATCGGCACTCAGCTGCAGATAGCGCTCCGCCAGTTCGGTTTGGCCCTTTTCCGCCGAAGAGGCCGCCAGTTGATAGGGGGCCCATATGTTCCGCCCGTCTTCGCGCATCAGCGTCAGGTACAGCGACATGGCCGCGATCTTTTTGTCTTCCTGGCCCTGGGCGGTGCGTGGGTATTGGGCATTCAAAGGGCTATGTACCGGCAGCTCGATCGGCTCTTCTCCGGCGGGATAACGCATTTCTGCGGCTGATAATGGTCTGGTGATGAAAGCCAGTAATATGGCTAAAATGAGAAAATACATAATTTTATGACTTTAATTTTAATGGGTTATAAAGTGATCTCTCATAAGAATGACGCCTTCAGTCAATTTTCTGCCGAAGGCGTCTGTAAAATAATCTTACTTCAGTCGACGAATATAATCACTGAATGCGGACAGCTGGCCGGTGAGGAAGTCCAGCGTGCCCTGATCAATCAACTCCCCAGCCTGAGCATCCACTTTATTCTGGATCACGCCGCCCATAAATTCCGGTTTGTTCATCACCATGGCATCGAGAAACACCAGGATCTGGCGCAGGTGATACTGGCAGCGCGCGCCGCCAATCGGCCCCATAGAGCTGGTCTGAATGGCTACGGGTTTACCGGCTAACGGCTGGTTTGGCAGGCGAGACACCCAGTCGATGGCGTTTTTTAACCCGCCCGGCACCGAGTAGTTATATTCCGGGGTAACGATGATAACGCCGTCCGCCTGACGGATTTGCTCTGCGATCGCTTCCACTGCAGCAGGGAAACCTTCTTCCTGTTGCACATCGGCATCATACAGCGGGATATCACGGATTGAAGGAAGCGCTTCGATGGTGACGCCTTGTGGCGCAAGGCCCGGCAGGGCATTGGCGACCATGGCGTTGTACGAGCCTTTACGCAGGCTGCCGAGCAGGGTAACGATTTTTAATGCTTGGTCTGACATGGTGATTCTCCCTTTCGAATGAACAGATTCAGCTTAGAACATCAGGAGATAGTAGGGCAAAGCTGCAGGAGAGAATAGATGATTGCTGAATATTTAGCTGACTTTACAGTTTTATGCAGGAATTTATGCGTTAAAGAAAGTTTTATCTCAGGGGTTCGTCGCAGGGTAAGCGGCCGATGTCAGCGGTGAAGTGCCAGGCTGGTCAGTTTGATAAAGCGGGTGGAACTGGCCGGTGCTCGTGGAGAGATCTCGCCGTTTTTCTGCAGGCCTTTATTGGCTTCATACTGCCAGCATACCAGACGTTCCAGGCTGGGTTCGCGTGCGCAAGCCCAGCTCAGATATTCGTCGGCATCGCTCATTACCTGAACCTGGGGGGTGATGCTGGATCGCAGGTGGCCGGAAAAAGGGTGCAGCAGCAGCGACGATTGCCCGCTGTTACCCAGGCCGGAAATTTTCAACACGCTTTGACGGATGCTCCACAGCTGCGTTTCCGCCTCCAGCCGATCGTATTGCGCACTGATCCAGGCACTTTCTGCCGGCGTTTGAAATTGGTCTTGCAGCCTTTTCTGTTGCCCGCCCCGGGCACGCATGACTTCAATATCCAGCCCCACCTTGCCTTCATCGCTTAACAAAACCCCTACCGTATCGCTGGCGTAGGCCAGGCTGAAATCGGGCAGGTGGTTGTCGACAAAACAGGGACGGCCGGTAGGTGTGGTAGCGATGGGGGGCAATGTCGGCAGGCCGTAGAGATAAAACATCATTTCGGCGAGCAGGATACGCCCCTGCAGAAAGCGTTGGCGGCGTTTAATGGAAAAAGCGGTGGTAGCAGCAACGACCTCGGCGGAGAGCCTCCGGGTATCCAGTGCGGTGGACGTGGGGATCCATCGGGCAAAATGACACGCCATTATTCACTCCATACCAGAGGGGTCGCTGAAAACGCAGGGGAGTTAGATTAAGCATAAGTCGAGGATTTATCATCAAAAAACAGTATGCGTTTTATCCTATTTATTTGTTTGAGTAATATCATCGTCCGGGGCAGCGCCGCTCCACCATTGGATCAGCGAGGCGTTTGGTGCCAGATCAAAATGGGGTTTACCGAGCAGATGATTCAGAATGCGTGCTGAGCGCCAGGCCATCAGGCTGAGCCCGCCTTCCGCGCTGCCGTGGCTGTGGATACCGGCATTCACCGCATAAATGCGATTCTGCTCAGGCCCCTGCCATTCGAGGTTAAAATCGGGCAGTAACGGCAAGTGTTGTTGGTCGTCGAAAGGAATGCGTGGCAACAGGGGGTTTAAATAGGCAGGGAGTGAAGGGCGATAACCGGTTGCTAAAATGACGACATCGGCATTGAATCCTTCCTGGCGATTTTCAAGACCGTGTCGGGTGCGCAATTGGAACCCTTTGCCTGTCGGCTCGATCGCCAGCAGAGTGCGATGCGGCAAAAGACGCACGTTGCGCGGCTGGTGCATCACATCGAAACGCATATAAAGCTCCCGGTACAAAGTACGTAGCGTATGGTTACTAATACCGTCGGCCGGCAGTTTCTGAGTCTTGAGTTCGCGCTCGCGGATATCCTGCGGCAGCGTATAAAAATAATCGACGTACTCCGGGGTGAAATATTCATTGGTGAAGGCAGACTCGTCCAGCGGCTGAAAATTGGGCCGACGGGAAATCCAGTCGAGCTGTGCCGGTTCGCCCCAGTGCCCCCGCAGCGCGTTCAGAAAAATATCGGCACCGCTTTGGCCGCCGCCAATCACCGCCACCCGCTTACCGGTCAGATCCGGATTACGCAGGCCGATTTCGGCGGCATGCAGGCAGTTTTCACCCAGTGCCGGATAAAACTCCTCAGGCAGCCAGGGGTCGTGGCCGGTGCCCAGACAGATATTCTTCGCCCACAGGGTTTGGTCGCGGGTGCGTACTTTGAACAGCTGTTTTTCATCGTCAAAATCGATGCTTTCAA
The DNA here is from genome assembly GCF_024809915.1 of Serratia sp. BIGb0234. Taxonomy (NCBI): domain Bacteria; kingdom Pseudomonadati; phylum Pseudomonadota; class Gammaproteobacteria; order Enterobacterales; family Yersiniaceae; genus Serratia; species Serratia sp. BIGb0234. Next base: position 115,668 of record NZ_JANUEI010000009.1, on the reverse strand, counting down.
CCGACTGCGAAAACTGTAACCCTTCTAATCTATTACAGGCCCAGCTCAAATAGTCGGAGAACTCTTCACGGCTGATAATTTGCTGTTCGGTAATCAGAAAACGATAAATTTTTTTCTGCTCGACCAGGTAATTGATAAAGGAGAATTGGCTGCGAGGCGTTACCGCCGTAACCAGGTCCTGCAACACATAGGTCTGCATATAGGCGGAAGGGAGCAGCATGCCGGGATGCCAACGGAAGCTGGCGTTGCGATCGAGAAAGGCATAATTCAGTGCACCACTTTCATAGGCCAACGCCGCCAGGCTGAGGTTGAAAGGGCCAAGGCCGACGCCGAGTAAATCCAGTGGTTCATTCATTTTTTCTTATCTCTTTGACGGAAATCGCTGAGATAAGCTTAGGTGAATTTTTGCAAGAAGGAGGAGAAAGCAGGCGTTTGTCGGGGGTTCTTCCTGCCAGATTCTGTGGCAGGAAGCGAAAACCAGCTGGCTTGTTAACGTCTTATTCCAGCACGAAAGTGTCTCCGGTCGCGGGTGACATCACCTCCGGTAGCCACAGGCGTCCCCAGGTTCCGGTGCAATGGCACCCCATTAATTTCTCTGGTTTTTGCTGATAAAGAAAATGTCTTACCCGCCATAGCGTGCGCGGCGACGCGCAGCGCAGATGAAAACCGCCGATCAAAGCGTGGATCCGATCGATCCCAGTGATTTTCTGGCAGTGACGCACGATGTGAATGATCCCGCGATGCCCGCAACCGGTAATAATCACCAGCCCGCGATCGGATTTATAAATCAGCACGCCTTCGTCGATGACATAGTCCACTCCTGCATTTTCCCCGACAATCACGCCATAGGCGCGCGGTGCGGGTACTGCGATTTCGCCTGACCACATAAAACGATCGCTGATAGACAGTGGTTTGCGGCTGTACTCCATGCGGTGGCGTGAGTAATCGATATCCAAAGAGAGCTTTTTGATTTTGCGGGTGTGGCCCAGTACCTTCAGCGCCGCATAGCGTTCGTCGCCGATCTGCGGATGGCAGATAATGCGGCTGCCGTCAGGCAGCCAGGTGACGCCGCCGCAGTGGTCATAGTGGCCATGAGAGAGCACGGTTGCGGTTATTGTGGAGAGATCTACGCCCATCAGCCGCGCATTGTGCAGGAAACTGCCGTCAGGGCCGGTATCAAATAAAACGCTGGCAGTTTCATCCTGAAGCAGCAGGCTTAAGCCTGCCTTGGCCAGCAGTGACGGATTGGCGCTGGCGGCGCGGCGGTTTTCCAGCAGCACCTTGAAGGTTAATGCCATCTTTGCTCGTTCCTGAGAAGGATCCCTGACCCACCAGTATATCTAGGGAGTTATGACGGCTCTGTGAGCCAAGGCGCAGAGCGGGGCAAAGAAAAACGGCCAGAACAAAGGTTTGTCCTGGCCGTGAATAGGTCGCTTGTTACGTTACCGCCGCTTATTTACCGATGCAGAAGCTGGAGAAAATGCGTCCCAGCAGGTCATCTGAGGTAAATTCGCCGGTGATTTCACTCAGCGCTTGCTGCGCCAGTCGCAATTCTTCGGCCAGCAGCTCCCCCGCGTAAGCGCTCACTAACTGTTCTTTGCCCTCGACCAGATGCTGGGCTGCTTGCTCAAGCGCCTGCAGGTGGCGGCGACGTGCCAGGAAACCGCCTTCCATATTGCTGGTGAAGCCCATACTCTGCTTCAGGTGGTCCCGCAGCAGGTCGATACCTTCACCGGTGCGCGCCGACAGGCGAATAAGTGAGTGACCATTTACTTCTGTCATGCCCAAGGGTTCACCGGTGATGTCGGCTTTGTTACGTACTACGGTGATCGGCAGACGATGCGGCAGACGTGCCATAAACTCCGGCCAAATCTCTGCCGGTTCGGTTGCCGCGGTGGTGGTGCCATCGACCATAAACAGCACGCGGTCGGCCTGTTCGATCTCGTTCCACGCACGTTCGATACCGATACGCTCCACTTCGTCGCTGGCTTCGCGCAGGCCGGCGGTGTCGATGATGTGTAAAGGCATGCCGTCGATGTGAATATGCTCGCGCAGCACGTCGCGAGTGGTGCCGGCGATATCGGTGACGATAGCCGCTTCGCGACCGGCCAGTTCGTTCAACAGGCTGGATTTACCGGCGTTAGGACGCCCGGCGATCACCACTTTCATCCCTTCGCGCAGCAGGCTGCCCTGACGCGCTTCTGCGCGTACGTTGGAAAGAGAGGCCATGACTCCGTTGAGCTGCGCCTCGATTTTACCGTCAGACAGGAAGTCGATTTCCTCATCCGGGAAGTCTATCGCTGCTTCTACATAGATTCGCAGGTGAGTAAGTGCTTCCACAAGCTGGTTGATGCGGGTGGAGAACGCCCCCTGCAGCGAGTTCATGGCAGAACGTGCCGCCTGCTCGGAACTGGCGTCGATCAGGTCGGCAATCGCTTCGGCCTGCGCCAGATCCAGCTTGTCATTAAGGAAGGCACGCTCGGAAAATTCGCCGGGACGGGCGATACGCACGCCGGGCAGCGCCAGTACGCGTTTGAGCAGCAAATCGAGGATAACCGGCCCGCCGTGGCCTTGCAGTTCCAGCACGTCTTCGCCGGTAAACGAGTTCGGGCCAGGAAACCACAGCGCGATGCCCTGGTCCAGAGTGGCGCCTTCGGCATCACGGAACGGCAGGTAATCGGCGTAACGCGGCTTCGGCAGTTTGCCGAGCAGGGCCTGGGCTACGTCTTTGGCGCCACGGCCGGAAATACGCAAAATGCCGACGCCGCCGCGTCCCGGCGGGGTGGCTTGGGCTACGATGGTATCGGTGGTGCTCATAGTGATTCTCTCTGACGATTCAATATGCAAAAAGGCGGTCTTAATGACCGCCTCTTATCTTTTGCTGCAAGGGTTCAGCGCGCCGAACCCCTACAATACGCTTAGGTCTTTTTCTTGTCGCGGCTGTGCAGGCCACGTTTTTCCAGGCCGCGGTAAATCAGCTGCTGCTGGAGGATGGTCACCAGGTTACTGACGATGTAGTACAGCACCAGACCTGACGGGAACCACAGGAAGAACACTGTGAAGATCACCGGCATAAAGGTCATGATTTTCTGCTGCATCGGGTCAGTGACGGTGGTTGGCGACATCTTCTGGATGAAGAACATCGTCACGCCCATCAGGATTGGCAAGATGTAGTACGGGTCTTGCGCCGACAGGTCATGGATCCACAGGGCGAACGGCGCATGGCGCAGCTCAACCGAGCCCATCAACATGTAGTACAGCGCCAGGAAGATTGGCATCTGGATAACCAGCGGCAAACACCCACCCAACGGGTTCACTTTCTCAGACTTGTACAGCGCCATCATTTCCTGGCTCATGCGCTGTTTGTCATCACCGATACGCTCACGCATCGCCTGCAGTTTTGGCTGCAGCATGCGCATTTTGGCCATCGAGGTGTACTGCGCTTTGGTCAGCGGGTACATGATGCCACGCACGATGAAGGTGATGATGATAATTGAGAAGCCCCAGTTACCGATAAAGCCGTGGATAAACTTCAGCAATTTGAACAGCGGCTGAGAGATGAACCACAACCAACCGTAATCCACGGTCAGATCCAGGTGCGGCGCCAGTTGGGCCATCTGGTCTTGCAGTTCCGGACCCACCCACAGGGTGGCATTCAGCTGCTGCTGCGCACCAGGCTGCACCACTACCGGAGTAGATTTGAAGCCAATGGTGGACAGGTTATCGCCAGGCTTGGCGGTATAGAAGGTGTTGCTGCCTTGAGTTGCCGGCACCCATGCGGTGGCGAAGTACTGTTGCAGCATGGCAACCCAACCGCCCTGCGTGGTGACACTCAGGTTTTCGTCCTTATCGAACGCATACTTCTGGTATTTGTCTTCGCTGGAAGAGTACGCCGCGCCACGGAAGGTGTGCAGAGCGAAGTTGTTGCTGCCGGTGTCACGGTGCTTAGGCAGCTCGGTCGTCTGCTTCAGTTGGCCGAACAGGGTCAGTTCCAGCGGGGTGGTGCCTTTGTTGTCGACGTTGTAGTCAACAGCAACCGCGTAATGATTACGCTTGAGCACGAAAGTCTTGGTGTAGATAGCGCCGTCTTTACCGGTAAAGGTCAGCGGAATGCGCAGCTCTTCCTGGCCTTCCGGCAGGGTGTAGCTGTCCTGCGCCGCCTGGAACAGAGGACGTTCGCCGTTTGCCGGGTTATCCGGGCCGTTTCTGCCGGTCAGGCCGCTTTGCGCCTGATAAACAAATGACGGTGTGGTTTCCAGCAGTTGGAATGGCGTCGATGAACCCAGAGTGTCCGGGTAAGCCAACAGTTTAGCCTGCTCGATATCACCACCACGGGTGTTGATGGTCAGCGACAGCACGTCAGTATTAACGGTAATCAGTTTACCCTGACCACTGGCTGGAACTGCTGAGCTTGCGGCATCACCGGTAGCAGTGTTCGAAGTCTGTTGCGTGGTCTGGGCGACTGGTTGCGGAGCATTGTCCGTTTGCCAGGCTTGCCAGATCATGAAAGACACGAACAGCAGAGCGATGAGGAGAAGATTGCGTTGCGAATCCATCGTTAGTGTTCTCTGTTATCGTCGGGTTTCGGCGGCACGGGATCATCGCCACCTGGGTTCAAGGGGTGGCATTTTAATACGCGTTTCAATGCTAACCAACTGCCTTTTATCATGCCAAACCTGCTTAATGCCTCAATTGCGTAATGAGAGCATGTCGGCTGGAAGCGACAACGAGGCCCAAGCAGCGGACTGATGACGAGCTGGTAAGCCCGCACCAGCCCGATCAGGATGCGGGAGCCTGGCGACAGTGGCGACGCCATAATTTTTCCAAAGCTTCCGTCAGCGCGCGGTTATCCAAATCCGCTATCCCTTTTTTGGCCACCACGACAAAATCCATCGCCGGTAACTCGTGCTGACGTAAACGGAAGCTTTCGCGGGTTAGGCGTTTGATCCGATTGCGTTCATGCGCGCGTTTGACGTGTTTTTTGGCGACGGTAAGACCGATGCGGGGATGCCCCAGCTGGTTCAGGCGGCCGAGGATGGTGATTTGCGGCGTGCCAGCCCGTTGTGGCTGCTGGAAGACGAAAGTGAAATGAGTGGGAGTTAACAAACGTAACTCCCTGGGAAAAGCTAGCTTAACCACTCAGCGGGTTAGCTTTTATTACTTAGAAACAGTCAGACGAGAACGGCCTTTCGCACGACGGCGGGCCAGAACTTGACGACCATTTTTGGTGGCCATACGAGCACGGAAACCGTGGCTACGGTTGCGCTTCAATACGGACGGTTGGAAAGTGCGTTTCATGGCGATTTCTACCTAAACTTAAATAATTACTGATCAGTAAACGCGTTTGGCTATTCGGCGTGAAGACGACCGACGCCTCAATCGCAATATATAAAGAAGCGGGATTGTAATAATTGTACAGTCCTGAGTCAATTCACATCGCGCTAGCCTACCTGGTTGTCTGCCAATACGGAGTAAAATCCGGTCTTGGCCCGTGGTCACCGCAGAATCCTGTCTGGTTAATGACACACCATTAAGGAACCAGGTACACACGTAGGGCGAAGATTATACGGACTCGGGGGTAAATCGCAAGGATCCCGACGCGATCCTTGTGGTTAAAGCCAAGGATCCGACGTGGATAACAGGGTATAACCGGTTGACAATGTAAAAAATACCGTTCATCAGGCGGGATTTCGCCTGCAATTTGGCGTGGCTGGCGAAAAGATCGCCGCAGGCCGGGGCCTGTGGATAAAATGGATCTAATCTGTGATGAAGGGGAGGATCTCTTGCGCGGATTGCGCTATGATCCGTCATTCCGATCGCGATCTCTCAAGCGGGGATCGTGAGGGACATAAACCGTGAAAGGCGGTTCGCATCCCCCACAGGCAAACAGCCGATGCCGGGTATGTGTCAAAAATCATGAGTTATAAAAAATTAGCCTGATTCTTTTCTTTTATTGATCTTGTTCGAGTGGAGTCCGCCGTGTCACTTTCGCTTTGGCAGCAGTGTCTTGCCCGATTGCAGGATGAGTTACCTGCCACAGAATTTAGTATGTGGATACGCCCATTGCAGGCGGAACTGAGTGACAACACCCTGGCGCTTTATGCGCCCAATCGTTTTGTGCTGGATTGGGTTCGCGATAAGTACTTAAACAATATCAATGGCCTGTTGAATGATTTCTGCGGTACGGATGCCCCTTTGCTGCGTTTTGAAGTGGGCAGCAAACCGATCTCCCAAATCATCAGCCAGACCGTTACCGCCAGCGTGAGTGCAAGCGCACCCAGCGCACCGGTAGCGCGCGCCGTGGCGCCGTCCCGCCCCAGTTGGGACAACGCGGCTCCTCAGCCTGAACTTTCCTACCGCTCCAACGTTAACCCAAAGCATACCTTTGATAACTTTGTTGAGGGTAAATCCAACCAGTTGGCGCGCGCGGCGGCCCGCCAGGTGGCGGATAACCCGGGCGGCGCCTATAACCCGCTGTTCCTGTATGGCGGCACCGGCCTGGGTAAAACTCACCTGTTGCACGCGGTAGGCAACGGCATCATGGCCCGCAAGGCCAACGCCAAAGTGGTCTATATGCACTCTGAACGCTTCGTTCAGGACATGGTCAAAGCCTTGCAGAACAATGCCATTGAAGAATTTAAGCGTTATTACCGCTCGGTCGATGCGCTGCTGATCGATGACATCCAATTTTTTGCCAATAAAGAGCGTTCGCAGGAAGAGTTCTTCCATACCTTTAACGCCCTGTTGGAAGGCAATCAGCAGATTATCCTGACCTCAGACCGCTACCCGAAAGAGATTAACGGCGTGGAAGATCGCCTGAAGTCGCGCTTCGGTTGGGGGCTGACGGTGGCGATCGAGCCGCCTGAGCTGGAAACCCGCGTGGCGATCCTGATGAAAAAGGCCGACGAGAACGATATCCGTCTGCCGGGCGAAGTGGCGTTCTTTATCGCCAAGCGCCTGCGTTCCAACGTGCGTGAGCTCGAAGGGGCGCTGAACCGCGTGATTGCCAACGCAAACTTTACCGGCCGTGCCATTACCATTGATTTCGTGCGTGAAGCGCTGCGCGATCTGCTGGCTCTGCAGGAAAAGCTGGTCACCATCGATAATATTCAAAAGACGGTGGCGGAATACTATAAAATTAAAGTCGCGGATTTGTTGTCCAAGCGGCGTTCGCGTTCCGTTGCCCGCCCGCGCCAAATGGCGATGGCATTGGCAAAAGAACTCACCAACCACAGCCTGCCAGAAATCGGCGATGCGTTTGGTGGCCGCGACCATACCACGGTGTTGCACGCCTGCCGGAAGATTGAGCAGCTGCGTGAGGAAAGTCACGACATCAAAGAAGATTTCTCCAATTTAATCAGAACATTATCTTCCTAGCGCTATGAAATTTATCGTTGAACGTGAGCATCTGCTAAAACCGCTGCAACAGGTGAGCAGCCCGCTGGGCGGCCGCCCAACCTTGCCAATTCTGGGTAACCTGCTGTTGCAGGTGACGGAAGGCTCCCTGCTGCTGACCGGCACCGATCTGGAGATGGAGATGGTGGCGCGCGTTGCCCTGTCCCAGCCCCATGAAGCGGGCGCGACTACCGTCCCCGCGCGTAAATTCTTTGATATCTGCCGTGGTCTGCCTGAAGGGGCCGAGATCACCGTAACGCTTGAAAGCGAGCGCATGCTGGTGCGTTCCGGCCGCAGCCGCTTCTCACTTTCTACGTTGCCGGCGGCGGATTTCCCGAACCTGGACGACTGGCAGAGCGAAGTTGAATTTTCGCTGCCACAGGCAACGCTGAAGCGCCTGATTGAAGCTACGCAGTTCTCGATGGCTCATCAGGACGTGCGTTACTACTTAAACGGTATGCTGTTCGAAACCGAAGGGGAAGAGCTGCGTACCGTGGCGACCGACGGTCACCGCCTGGCGGTATGTTCGATGCCGATCGGCCAGGAATTGCCGTCGCATTCGGTGATTGTGCCGCGTAAAGGCGTGATGGAGCTGGTGCGTCTGCTGGACGGTGGCGAGACCTTGTTGCAACTGCAGATCGGCAGCAACAACATTCGCGCTCACGTTGGTGACTTTATCTTCACCTCCAAGCTGGTTGACGGCCGTTTCCCTGATTATCGCCGCGTATTGCCGAAGAACCCGGACAAAACGCTGGAAGCCGGCTGCGACTTGCTCAAGCAGGCGTTTGCCCGCGCGGCCATTTTGTCGAACGAAAAGTTCCGCGGCGTGCGCCTGTACGTTAGCCAGAACCAGCTCAAGATCACCGCCAACAATCCGGAACAGGAAGAAGCGGAAGAGATCCTCGATGTCAGCTACGACGGCACCGAGATGGAAATTGGTTTTAACGTCAGTTACGTGCTGGATGTTTTGAACGCGCTCAAGTGTGAAGATGTGCGTCTGCTGCTGACCGACTCGGTTTCCAGCGTGCAGATCGAAGACGGCGCCAGTAAGTCTGCTGCTTACGTCGTCATGCCAATGCGGCTGTAGAATTTATCGGGCTATCTTACTTGCCCCTTTGCGATTGGGCAGTGCTCGCAATCCTCACGTACTCTGTGTACGCTCCGGTTGCTGTGCGCTGGCCGCACGCAAAGGGTCTGCGACAATAACGCCCTGGGCTGTTCGATGATTAAGATAACTGCAGCATGGCATTAACGCGTTTACTGATTAAAGACTTCCGCAATATAGAAGCGGCGGATTTGGCGCTGGCGCCGGGATTCAACTTCCTGGTTGGCGCTAACGGCAGCGGGAAAACCAGCGTGCTTGAGGCGGTGTATACCCTTGGGCACGGGCGTGCGTTTCGCAGCCTGCAGGCCGGCCGGGTGATCCGCCACGACCAGCCGGAGTTCATTTTGCACGGCCGTATTGACGGTGCAGAACGTGAAATATCCGTAGGATTAAGCAAGAGCCGTCAGGGTGACAGCAAGGTACGCATCGATGGCAGCGACGGCCACAAAGTGGCTGAACTGGCGCAGTTATTGCCGATGCAACTGATCACCCCCGAAGGTTTTACCCTGCTAAACGGCGGGCCGAAATTCCGGCGCGCCTTCCTGGACTGGGGCTGTTTTCATAACGAACCCGGTTTTTTCACCGCCTGGAGCAACCTGAAACGGTTACTGAAGCAGCGCAATGCCGCGCTGCGCCAGGTCAGTCGCTATGCGCAAATCCGCGCCTGGGATCAGGAACTGATCCCGTTGGCAGAGCGCATCAGCGAGTGGCGGGCAGCTTACAGCGACGCGATTGCCGCGGATATTACCGCGACGTGCGCGCAGTTTTTGCCCGAATTTGCCCTGAGTTTCTCTTTCCAGCGCGGCTGGGACAAAGAGAGCGACTACGGAGAGCTGCTGGAGCGCCAGTTTGAGCGCGACAGGGCGTTAACCTATACCGCGGTGGGGCCGCATAAGGCGGACTTCCGCATTCGTGCCGACGGCACGCCGGTAGAGGATTTGTTATCGCGCGGTCAGCTTAAATTGCTGATGTGCGCATTGCGCTTAGCGCAGGGTGAGTTTCTCACCCGGCAGAGCGGGCGGCGTTGCCTGTATCTGATTGATGATTTTGCCTCCGAGCTGGACACCGGCCGTCGCCGGTTGCTGGCCGATCGCCTGAAAGCCACCCAGGCCCAGGTCTTTGTCAGTGCCGTGAGCGCTGAACAAGTGACCGATATGGCCGGTGAAAAGGGCAAGATGTTCCGCGTGGAACAAGGTAAAATAGAGGTTCAACCACAGGACTAAAATGAGCGAGAAACGTTGATGTCGAATTCTTATGACTCCTCAAGTATCAAGGTATTAAAAGGGCTGGACGCGGTGCGTAAGCGCCCGGGCATGTATATCGGCGACACCGATGATGGCACCGGTCTGCACCACATGGTATTCGAGGTTGTGGACAACGCTATCGACGAAGCACTCGCTGGCCACTGTAGTGACATTCAGGTGACCATCCATGCCGACAATTCCGTTTCGGTACAGGATGATGGCCGCGGTATCCCGACCGGTATTCACGAAGAGGAAGGGGTTTCCGCAGCACAGGTGATCATGACCGTGCTGCATGCCGGCGGCAAATTTGATGACAACTCCTACAAGGTCTCCGGCGGTCTGCACGGCGTGGGCGTCTCCGTTGTTAACGCCCTGTCTGAGAAGCTGGAACTGGTGATCCGTCGTGAAGGCAAGGTGCATGAGCAAACCTATGCCATGGGCGAGCCATTGTCGCCGCTGAAAGTGGTCGGTGAAACCGATCAGACCGGCACCACGGTCCGTTTCTGGCCGAGCTATGAAACCTTCACCAACAATACCGAATTTGAGTACGACATTCTGGCCAAGCGCCTGCGCGAACTCTCTTTCCTGAACTCCGGCGTGTCTATCCGCCTGAAAGACAAACGTACCGACAAAGAAGACCACTTCCACTACGAAGGCGGTATCAAGGCGTTTGTTGAATATCTGAACAAGAACAAAACCCCGATCCACCCGAACGTGTTCTACTTCTCGACCGTCAAAGACGACATCGGTGTGGAAGTGGCGCTGCAGTGGAACGACGGTTTCCAGGAAAACATCTACTGCTTCACCAACAACATCCCGCAGCGTGACGGCGGTACCCATCTGGTCGGTTTCCGTACCGCGATGACCCGTACCCTGAACAGCTACATGGATAAAGAAGGCTACAGCAAAAAGGCCAAAATCAGCGCCACCGGCGACGATGCGCGTGAAGGTCTGATTGCCGTGGTTTCGGTGAAGGTGCCTGATCCGAAGTTCTCTTCTCAGACCAAAGACAAGCTGGTGTCTTCCGAGGTGAAAACCGCGGTTGAAACGCTGATGAACGAGAAGCTGGTCGATTATCTGATGGAAAACCCGGGCGATGCGAAAATCGTCGTCGGTAAAATCATCGACGCAGCGCGTGCTCGTGAAGCGGCGCGTAAAGCGCGTGAAATGACCCGCCGTAAGGGCGCGCTGGATCTGGCCGGCCTGCCGGGCAAACTGGCGGACTGCCAGGAACGTGATCCTGCGCTGTCTGAACTGTACCTGGTGGAAGGGGACTCAGCGGGCGGCTCTGCCAAGCAGGGACGTAACCGTAAGAACCAGGCAATCCTGCCGTTGAAAGGTAAAATCCTCAACGTAGAGAAGGCGCGCTTCGACAAGATGCTGTCTTCGCAGGAAGTGGCGACGTTGATCACCGCGCTGGGCTGCGGCATTGGCCGTGACGAGTACAACCCGGACAAACTGCGCTATCACAGCATCATCATCATGACCGATGCCGACGTCGACGGCTCGCACATCCGTACGCTGCTGTTGACCTTCTTCTACCGTCAGATGCCGGAAATCATTGAGCGCGGCCACGTGTTCATTGCTCAGCCGCCTTTGTACAAGGTGAAAAAAGGCAAGCAGGAACAGTACATCAAAGATGACGAGGCGATGGATCAATACCAAATCGCCATCGCGATGGACGGCGCAACCCTGCACACCAACGCCAGCGCCCCGGCACTGGGCGGTGAGCAACTGGAAAAACTGGTTGCCGAACACTACAGCGTGCAGAAGCTGATCGGTCGTATGGAGCGTCGCTACCCGCGCGCGCTGCTGAACAACCTGATCTACCAGCCGACTCTGCAGGAAGAAGACCTGAGCGATCAGTCCAAGGTTAAGACCTGGATTGATTCTCTGGTGAAACTGCTGAACGACAAAGAGCAGCACGGCAGCAGCTATGACTCGGTGATCTTCGAGAACCGCGAGCGCCAGATGTTTGAGCCGGTGCTGCGCATTCGTACCCACGGTGTGGATACCGATTACGCGCTGGACTTCGACTTCATCCACGGTGGCGAGTACCGCAAAATCTGCGTGCTGGGCGAGAAACTGCGCGGCCTGATCGAAGAGGGTGCCTTCATCGAACGTGGTGAGCGCCGTCAGCCGATTGAAAGTTTCGAGCAGGCATTGGAGTGGCTGGTGAAAGAGTCACGTCGCGGCCTGGCGGTACAACGCTATAAAGGTCTGGGCGAGATGAACCCAGAGCAGCTGTGGGAAACCACCATGGATCCGGAAAGCCGCCGTATGCTGCGCGTGACCGTGAAGGACGCCATTGCTGCAGACCAATTGTTCACCACCCTGATGGGTGATGCGGTCGAACCTCGTCGTGCCTTTATCGAAGAAAATGCCCTGAAAGCGGCAAATATCGATATCTAACGCATTGATGACTGTGAAAATCCGCGCCGGGCAACCCGCGCGGATTTTTTTACGCCGTTTTTGACGCTGACACGGCGGGCTGAAACGCGTTAGCATGGAAAAAAACCACTGGGAGAGGATCGAATGGCTATTGAACTGATTGCGATTGATATGGACGGCACGCTGCTCAACCCGCAGCACCAAATTACGCCGGCGGTAAAGCAGGCAATCACCGAGGCGCGCCGCAAAGGGGTGCATGTGGTGCTGGCCACCGGGCGGCCTTACGTCGGCGTGCAAGACTATCTGCGTCAGTTGGACATTCAGGGACCTGGTGATTTTTGTATTACCTATAACGGTGCGCTGGTTTTGAAGGCGGTAGATGGTGCCTGCATCCTGCAGGAAACGCTGGGCTTTGAGGATTATCTCTACTTCGAGCAGATGGCGCGCGAACTCGGCGTTCACTATCAGGCGTTTGATTTCGATACGTTGTATACACCGAACAAAGATATCGGCAAATACACCGTGCACGAATCGGAGATGACCGGCATTCCGCTCAAGTACCGCAGCGTGGAAGAGATGGATCCGGCGATCCGTTTCCCTAAGTTGATGATGGTTGACGAGCCTGAGCTGTTGGATCGTGCCATCGCCCGCATCCCGGCTGAAACGCGGGAGCGTTATACCATCCTGAAAAGCGCGCCGTATTTCCTGGAGATCCTGCATAAGAATGTGGATAAAGGGACCGGCGTGAAAATGCTGGCCGATCATCTTGGTATTGCACAGCAAAACGTGATGACGTTGGGCGATCAAGCCAACGACACCGCAATGATCGAGTATGCCGGCGTTGGCGTGGCCATGGGCAATGCCATTGAGGAACTGAAGGCGGTGGCGCAGTTTGTGACCACCACCAATACCGAAGACGGCGTGGCACGCGCCATCGAGAAATTTGTGCTGAATGCCTAACGTTGTTTTGCATCAGGGGGCGCAGTTGCGCCCCTTAATCCCGTTATAACCGCGCTAAAATTCCCTTCACAATCTGCACATCCTGAATCGCCAAGCCGGTCAGATCGGCCAGGGTGATTTGCTCCGGATCGCTGCGCACCTTCTTTCCTTGCGCCAGAACGGTACCTAATTCGACGAGGGGTATCGAAGCCAACAATCCCTGCCGATAAGCCATGGCGATTTCGCCGTATTCTGTACATTGAGATACAGAGTCTGCCAGCAACACATCCGCCCTGGCCACCAGACCGCTCTCCAGTTCCTGCTTGCCATGGGAATCGGCGCCTACCGCGGTGATGTGGGTGCCGGGCCGAATATCCGTCGCCCGCAGAATCGGCTCTCGGCTGGGCGTGGTGGTGATAATCAACCGGCAGTGTGCCGCCAGTTCTGCCGCATCCTGGGTTGTATGCACCCGAAATCCTTCGGCCTCGGCACTGTGGCGGTAGGCTTGCAGCGCCGACTCGTTGCGGCCCCATACCCAGACTTCACGGCAGGCGGTCAGAGGTTTTAGCTGTTGCAACTGCAGCAGGGCCTGCATGCCGCAGCCGACGATACCTATGGCCGGGATCTCCGTCGGTGCGCACAGTTCGGCGACGATGCGCCCGGCCAGAGCGGTGCGTAATGCGGTTAACCAGCCTTCGTCCAGCAACAACGCCTGCGGTTCACCGGTTTGTGCTGAGAAAGCCATCATCAGCCCTTGATTGCTGGCCAACCCCTGCGCTGGATTACGGTAAAAACCGGAGGAAACCTTGAGGACAAACTGCTCGTCTCCTTCCAGCCACGCCGATTTAATACAGCAGTCGCCGGCTGCCTGCTCAAACAGAAAATGTTGTACCGGCGGTTGCTGTACCTGCCGTTTTGAATAGGCAATAAACCCTTCTTTTAGCAGTAACGTGGTGGCATCTGCGTCGAAAGCTTCAAGTATCTGCCTTTTGTTAAGGATTTTCATCGGCGATCGCCTTGAGGTATTTCTCCAGCACGATGTTTTTTCCGCACAGGACGACGGCCACTTTTTTCCCCTGAAATTCCGGTGCCAGCTTAATGGCGGCGGCTAAGGCTACCCCGGCCGCCCCTTCGATAATCCAGCGATCGCTGACGGCAATTTGGCGCATAGCCTGCTTGATTTCAGTTTCACTGACCAAGACTTTTCGGTCGATCAACTGCTGACACAGAGGGAAGGTAATAGCACCGGGCTCCACGCCCCCGGCAGTGCCGTCGGACAGGGTATCTTGCTCTTCCACCGGGAAAATGTGGCCGGCTTCCAATGCGCAGTACATGCTGGTGGCGTTTTCCGGCCAACAGGCAATTAGCTGCGTTTTAGGCGATAGTTGCTGCAAAACGCTGCCAATGCCCGAAATATAGCCGCCACCCCCCACCGCGACAAACACCGCATCCAAATCCGGCTGTTGTTCGACCAGCTCCATGCCGCAGGTCCCCTGACCGGCGATGACCTGCTCGTCATTATAGGGAGAGACATAAACCTTCCCTTGTTCCTGCGCCGCCTTTTCCCCCGCCTGCTCGGCATTTAGCGCATCGCCCGCCACCAGCTCTACCTGGGCGCCCAGAGCGCGAATGGTGTCGAGTTTTATCGCCGCTGCCGTCTCCGGGGCATAAACCTTGACCTCAACGCCCATCAACTTTCCCGCCAGCGCCATCGCCTGGCCATGATTGCCGCTGGAGGCGGCGATCACTCCGCGTTGGCGTTGCTCTTCACTCAGTAGCCGCAGTTTATTACTGGCGCCGCGAAACTTAAAAGAGCCGGTAGGCTGCAGGTGGTCGCATTTCAGGAACAGTTCGCAACCCAAGCGTTGCGACAACAGTACGCTGCGTTCCAGTGGGGTGACGCGAACCTGTGGGCGCAATTGTTGGTGGGCGGAAACAATTGCATCGAATAAGTGGCTCATGACGGCTCCAGTAAAGAAGATGATGTAGACTTTAAAATCCAGTTTGTACTTTTTAGTCTTTTATGTAAACCCCTATCTGTCTATGGGAGAGTATGTCGATGGGTGATGTGAAACGCGTCGGGTGATCCGGTAAGATGGCGGCTCAGTGCCAGCATGCGCAGGAGAGCCGCCATGAGCCATCGGGAAAAACAGCTGACTTTTGACCCACGTGGGCATCAGTTAACCAATATTAATGTCTGGACGCCGGACAGCCAGTGGCTGGCTTACGACGTACGCCCGAACGGTGCCTCCTTCACCGGTCTGAGCATCGAGCGGGTGAATGTCGATACCGGCGTAGTCGAAGTCGTGTATCGCGCCCAACAGGGCGCCCACGTTGGTGTAGTGACCGTCAGCCCGGATGAACCCGCCCGCTATGCTTTCATTCATGGGCCTGAACACCCGGACAGCGTCTGGCATTACGATTTTCACCATCGCCGCGGGGTGATCGTCAGCGAACCCGACCGTGAGCTGGCCATTACCCTTGATGCGATGGACATCACTCCCCCTTATACGCCGGGTGCACTGCGTGGCGGCACTCACGTACACGTGTTCAGCCCGGACGGCAGCCGCCTGAGCTTTACCTATAACGACCACGTCATGCACGAACTGGATCGGGCGCAGGACCTGCGTAACGTTGGCGTGGCCGTACCGTTACAGGGAGTGAACCCGCCGAAGCAGCATCCTCGTGAATATGACGGCAGCCATTACTGCGTGCTGGTGAGCGAGACTACGCCACAACCCCAACCCGGCAGCGATCAGATTAACCGCGCCTATGAAGAGGGCTGGGTCGGGCAAAGGGGCTATGTACGGCCCGATGGGCGTCAGCAGCGCTGGGCGCTGGCATTTATCGGCGACACTCTTTCTCATCACGGTGAAAAGTTGCCGGAAGTATTCATTGTGGATTTGCCGCAGGATGACGCGGATTACGCCAGGGCAGGTTCCCGGCCGCTGCAGGGGACCGCAAACAGCTTGCCTGCGCCACCGCGGGGCGTGCACCAACGGCGGTTGACCTTTACCGGCGAGCGTCGTTATCCAGGCGTGGTAACCGCCCCACGTCACTGGCTGCGCAGCTCGCCCGATGGCAGCATGATTGCCTGTTTAATGAAGGATGATGCGGGTGTGGTACAGCTGTGGACGGTTTCGCCAAACGGCGGTGAACCGCGGCAGGTCACTCGTGGTGAACAGGGGATCCAATCGGCGTTCAGTTGGCACCCACAGGGTGGGCGAATTGCGCTGGTGTGTGACAACAGCCTGATGCTGTGCGAGGTGGCCAGCGGCCGCATGCAGCGCCTGACTCAGCGGACGGCGCTACCCCCATCGGGCGATGCTATCGTATTTTCACCGGATGGAAACAAAGTGGCCTTTATGCGCGAGGTCGACGGATTCAGCCAGATTTTTGTGGTTGAAGCCTGATCGAGGGTGCGGGCGAGAAGCCCGCATCAGAATATTTTACTGGGGTGTGGTCGTAGCGGCATGGGCCGGATCGCCGCTGGCGGCCAGGTTCTGCTCTTCGCCGCGCAAAATACGCGCTTTAGGTGAGTCTGCGGTGCTGTCGCTGCCGGAGCGCATGTAGTCGTAAGGCAGTAATACGGTATCCATCACCGCCGAGAATGGCAGGTCCAACGCCACCAGCGGCATCATTGCCCAGCTGGTATTGTCGTCCTTCAGCATATCCACGCTGGCACGGGTGCCAGGATAGTAACCCTGATTAGGGCCGGTATGGCTCATTACGCTGGAGCAGCCGTTGGTCGCTAACAGCATGCAACTGGTTGCTATGACTCTTATCGTTTTCATTTTCCATCCTGCAGGGTGCTGTTCCCCAAAATCTGCTGATCTATAACATCCTCTGGATGTTTTAAAAGGAGCAAGGACCCGCTCTGTGGCGGTTGTCTCACTTTATTGTAAGGGATAAAAAAACTTTCGCCGAACTGATTGTCATTTTTTTGATCGTGGGCGGTTGAAATGGTGAAAGCGACCCCCATTTTCTTATCAAGGCCAAATTAAGAATTTGCCGTAAGGGAATTCTGGCTATTTAGTCTGTCCATGATGGAAGGCTTAATTATTCAACCTCGCTGAAGTGCCTTAGGAGGCTGTTTTATGCGTAACTTTGATCTTTCACCGCTTTACCGTTCCGCTATTGGGTTTGACCGTTTGTTTAACGCGTTGGAGGCAGGTCAGAGCCAAAGCAATGGCGGTTATCCACCCTATAACGTTGAGCTGGTCGATGAAAATCATTACCGCATTGCGATCGCGGTGGCCGGATTTGCCGAACAGGAGCTGGAAATCACTACCCAGGACAATCTGCTGATAATCCGAGGCGCTCATAATAACGATCCAGCGGAAAGAACCTACTTATATCAAGGTATTGCCGAGCGAAACTTTGAACGTAAATTCCAGTTGGCCGAGCATATCCAAATTAAAGGCGCCAAACTGGAAAACGGGTTGCTGTATATCGATATGGAACGCCTGGTACCGGAAACATTAAAACCGCGTCGTATAGAAATTAAATAATTCATATTTCATCGGCGAAACGTCTCGCTGGTGAAATGTTAATGCCTGCCGACAGGGGGCATACCTTAATTTACCCTATAAATTTCAAGCTACGGGTAAAATCTCGCTTCATAGAAGGAGTTTACATCATGCGTAATTACGATCTTTCACCTTTGCTTCGTCAGTGGATTGGTTTCGACAAATTGGCCAGTTCAATGGGCGGCCAGGAGCCACAGGGGTTCCCGCCTTACAACATAGAGAAAAGCGACGACAACCATTACCGCATTTCTCTGGCGTTAGCCGGGTTTAAACAAAGTGAACTGGATATTGAAGTAGAAGGCCCACGCCTGACCGTACGTGGCAAGCCGACACCGCCAGAAAAACAGGTGGAATATCTGCATCAGGGGCTGGTGTTCAAAGACTTCAACCTGACCTTCACGCTGGCTGAACACCTGCAGGTCTCTGAGGCCAAGTTTGAAAACGGTCTGCTGCATATCGATCTGGTGCGTCATGTCCCAGAAGCTCTGCAGCCACAGCGTATCGCCATCGGTACCACACCGGGGTTGGAATCAAAATAACGCTTTGAAAAATTGATAGTTTTACCTATGCATTTCAGGCCGCAGAGGTTCGTACGGCGGCCTGAAAGAGGAAAGGTATCGACGGGGGAAGTCCAAACGGGCTTCCCCCGTTGCATTATGTGGCTTAACCCACAGTCGCGTTTTCCTACCTATGCCAAAATCCCTGTTAATTGTGTGACTTTGACCGCAAACCGGTTGTTAAACTTCTGGCAAGGATGTGACCTATGAGCGAAATCGCCCTGACCGTCAGTATGTTGGCGTTGGTGGCCGTTCTCGGGCTGTGGATGGGTAACTGGAAGCTGTATGGGGTTGGGTTGGGGATTGGCGGGGTGTTGTTTGGCGGCATTATCGTCGGGCATTTCGCCCAGAGTTGGCAGCTCAGTCTGAATGGCGACATGCTGCACTTCATTCAGGAGTTTGGCCTAATCCTGTTCGTTTACACCATAGGTATTCAGGTCGGGCCCGGTTTCTTCTCTTCTTTGCGGGTGTCCGGGTTGCGGCTCAACGGCTTCGCCATTTTGCTGGTGCTGGTGGGCGGGGTGGTCGCGGCGGTGGTTCACAAGCTGTTTGACGTCCCGCTGCCGATCATTCTTGGCGTGTTCTCCGGTGCCGTCACCAATACTCCCGCACTCGGCGCCGGGCAGCAAATTCTTACCGATTTGGGCTCAGATCCGGCCATGGTCGATCGTATGGGGATGGGCTATGCCATGGCCTATCCGTTCGGTATCTGCGGCATTCTGCTGGTGATGTGGCTGATACGCCTGTTTTTCCGCATCAATATCGAACGGGAGGCTCAGGCTTTTGAAAGCAGCCTGGGCAACCAGCGCGAGCTGCTGCAAACCATGAATATCGCGGTGCGTAACCCGAACCTGCAAGGGATGGCGATCAAGAATGTGCCGCTGCTGAACGGTGAGGATATTATCTGTTCACGCCTGAAACGCGGTGAGTTGCTGATGGTACCGGCGCCGCTCGAGAGGCTGGAGCTGGGCGATTATCTGCATCTGGTGGGCAAACGCGAAAGTCTGGAAAATGCGCGGTTGGTGATTGGTGAAGAGGTCGACGTCTCGCTGTCAACGCGGGGCACGGAACTGCAGGTGGTGAGGGCGGTGGTGACCAATGAGAAAGTTTTGGGCAGCAAAATCCGCGATCTGAACCTGAAGCAAAAGTACGACGTGGTGATCTCGCGCCTCAACCGCGCGGGGGTTGAACTGGTGGCAGGCAGCAATGTAACGCTGCAATTCGGCGACATCCTCAATCTGGTTGGCCGCCCGGAGTCCATCGAGGCGGTGGCGGCCATTGTCGGCAATGCCCAACAGAAGCTGCAGCAGGTGCAAATGCTGCCGGTGTTTATCGGTATCGGTTTGGGGGTACTGTTGGGATCTGTGCCGCTGTTTATTCCGGGTTTTCCCGCTGCGTTGCGCTTGGGCCTGGCCGGTGGGCCGCTGGTTGCGGCCTTGATACTCGGGCGTATCGGTAGCATTGGCAAGCTGTATTGGTTTATGCCGCCCAGCGCTAACCTGGCGTTGCGTGAACTGGGTATCGTGCTATTTCTGGCGGTGGTGGGGCTGAAGTCGGGCGGCAACTTTGTCGATACCCTGATTAATGGCGAAGGGTTGGCGTGGATTGGTTACGGTGCACTGATCACCGCAATTCCGTTGCTCAGCGTTGGCGTATTGGCGCGGATGGTGGGTAAGATGAATTATTTGACGCTGTCCGGCATGCTGGCAGGTTCAATGACCGATCCGCCTGCGCTGGCCTTTGCTAACGGTCTGCACCCGACCAGCGGCGCTGCCGCGCTGTCTTACGCCACGGTATATCCGTTGGCGATGTTCCTGCGCATCATGTCGCCGCAGCTGCTGGCGGTGCTGTTCTGGGCAATGTAAGGCTTTGGGGCGCTGTCTGAGCGCCCCTTATTCAAATCAGCCCGCTTCCTGGTGAGCACGCTCGATCTCTTCCGCCAGTATCGCCACGCCACGTTCAATTTTCTCCGGATCCGGCACGTAGTTCATCCGCATGCACTGATGAGTATGCGGCCATTCATGCTCCAGCCCCGGGAAGAAGTAGTGGCCTGGCACCATCAGCACGCCGCGCTTTTTCAGGCGCTGATACAGCAGCTCGGTGGTGATCGGCAGATCCTTGAACCATAACCACAGGAAAATCGCCCCTTCCGGTTTATGGATCAGGCAGCGTTCCGGCGACAGATAGCGGCGGATAATGCCGATAGTCTGCTCGACGCGCTGCTTGTAGAACGGACGGATCACCTCGTTTGACAGTCGCAACAGGTCGCCACGTTCGATCATTTCCGTTGCCATGGCCGGCCCCATGCTGCCTGGCGACAAGCTGATAATGCCGTTCATGTTGGTCAGGGCGCCGATGGTTTTCTCATCGGCGATCACGATGCCGCAGCGCGAGCCGGGCAGGCCAAGCTTCGACAGGCTCATGCACAGGATAATGTTCGGGTTCCACAGCGGCGTAGCGTCGCTGAAGATAATGCCGGGGAAGGGCACGCCGTAAGCGTTATCGATCACCAGCGGGATATTGCGCTGCTGCGCCAGCCGATCGAGTTTCATCAGCTCTTCGTCGGTGATCACGTTACCGGTCGGGTTGGTTGGGCGCGACACGCAGATCATGCCGATATCGTCGCCAATATTCAGATGTTCGAAGTCAACGTGATACTTGAACTGACCTTCCGGCAGCAGCTCAATGTTGGGCTTGGCCGAAACAAACAGCCCCTCGTCCAACCCGGCATCGGCATAGCCGATATATTCCGGCGCCAACGGAAACAGCACGCGGCGACGGCTGCCGTCGGCATAGCGCCCGGCAAACAGGTTAAACAAGTAGAAAAATGCGCTCTGGCTGCCATTTGTCAGTGCAATGTTCTGTGGCGAGATCTGCCAGCCCAGCTCATCGCGCAGCAAATTAGCCAGCGCTTTCAGCAGGGCGTCTTTGCCCTGCGGGCCGTCATAGTTACACAGCGCCTCGGTCAGTTTGCCCTGATCGAGCATGTCCTGGCACAGTTGTTTGAAGTAGCTTTCCATCTCTGGAATTTGCGCCGGATTACCGCCGCCGAGCATGATGGCACCGGGGGTGCGCAGGCCTTCGTTCAGGTCATCCATTAAACGGGTAATGCCCGCGTAACGGGTAAATTTGTCGCCGAAAAGTGAAAAAGTCATAGGTGCAACTGTATTGTTTTTAGCAGGTAATACCCCACCATACCGCCAGACAATTTCCGGTGCAATGCGGTTCATAAAACAACCACCGGGAGTAAACTTCACCCGATGGTTTTTTAGCAGCATATCTCTCTGAATTATTGTGACCGATCGCCGACCCAGGCCACCATCACTTTATCGTCGCCGAGCCGACGGCTGAAAGCATAGTAGTGTGCCGTTTGCTGCGACTGCTGTGTGCCGGCACCGATCGCCGGGTGACGAGCGCGGAATTGACCCAGCCGCTGCCAGTGTGCCAACAGAGGAGCTTTGCTACCCTGCAACTCGGCCCAGTTCATATCGGAACGGGTACCCTGCAACGGATCTGAGCCGGTAGGGCCTAGATCACGGCCACTTTCATCGCCGTAGTAAATCTGCACCGCACCGGGTGCCAACAGCAACAGATCGGCAGCGCGCTGCTGCTGCGTTAGCGACCCTTTAGCATCGCTGGCAAAGAACAGCCGGGTATCGTGCGAGGAGATGTAGCTCAACACGTTGAAATCCTGCAGCTTGTCGGCCATCTGTCGGTAGGTGGCATCGATGTTGGAGAAGCAAGCCAAGGCCTGGGAAGCCTGATCCTGGAAGTCAAAATTGATCATCGCGTCGAAGCCGTTCTGGTAATAGTCGCTTTTCATCACGCCATGGCCCCAGGCTTCGCCGGTCATCCAGAAAGGAGCATCATCCAGCGCCTGTTGTGGATGGGCGGCTTTCCACTCTGCCAGAGCTGCGGTGGCGCGCTGTTTCAATAGCGCCAGCGTTGGTTTTTCTACGTGCTTGGCGGTGTCGACGCGAAAACCGTCAATGCCATAGTCACGTACCCACTGGCTAAGCCAGGTGGTCAGGTAGTCGCGTGTGGTGGCGCCGGGAATCTCCCGCGCGGCGGTATCGGGTTTATGGCGGTAAAACAGGGGCAGGCCACTGGCACCGGGCGCTTCAGTTTTGATGTCCGGAAGGAAAGCCAGCGACATGGTGAGATCGTTATAGCCGGGTGGATCGTAGTCACCGATATCGGTACGGATCCAGTTTTTGCCCCACCATGAACTCCAGCCCGCTTTATCGCTGAAGTTGATGTAATCGTTGAAGCTGTGCCAGTTTTGACCTGGGCCTGGTCGCCAGTCGCCCCAATGTTTACCCAACGTTTTTTCGATTTCTTCCTCCTTCAGATATAGCGAGCCGAATTGGAAGGTCTGCATATCTGCCAGCGTGGCGTAGCCGACGTGATTCACTACCACGTCAAACAGAATGCGGATACCGCGTTGGTGCGCCTGATCGACCAGCGTGCGCAGGTCTTGCTCGCTGCCCATATTGGCATCGAGTCGGGTCCAGTCCAGCGCGTAATAGCCGTGGTAAGCGTAATGCGGGAAGTCTCCTTTGGTGCCGCCGCCGACCCAACCGTGGATTTGCTCCAGCGGCGAACTGATCCACAGCGCATTGACGCCAAGCTGTTGCAAATAATCCAGTTTGTTCGTCAGGCCAGCCAGATCGCCGCCGTGGAAGGTGCCGATCTCCTGCATGCCGTCGCTGCGGCGTCCGTAGCTGTGGTCGTTGGCCGGGTTGCCGTTCTCAAAGCGATCGGTAAGGGCAAAATACACCGTGGCGTTGTGCCAATTGAAGGGCGCCGGTTTTTCGCTATCGGCAGATTCCAACAACAGCAATCCACCGCTACCGACGGCGGGTTGCAGGGTGATTTTGCCCTGGCTGACCTTTGCCGTTTGGCCTGAATAGAAATCGCGTACCAATTCGCCTTCGTCAAAGGTTGCCGCGACGTCAAGGGTGATCGGTTTACCGTCCCAGCGTTGGCAGGTGCGCGTGGCGGCGGCAGTGGCGATTTCCGCTGCGGTTTTCAGACTGAGTTGTAACGTCGGCGTGCCGCTGCGCGTGTCGATGCGCACCTGATATTCCCCGGTGCGGAACAGCCGCCAGTTAACCGGCGGGTTATCGCCGCAGGGTTGCAGTGACAACGTCTGGTTCAGTTTGACCGGCGCAGTTGGCTGCCAGCATTGCTGGTCTTGGTAAATTTTCAGCGGCAGTTCGCCTTTGGGCAGCGTGGCGTGGCTGGTGAACAAGCCGTCGGCGGAAGTACCGTCAAAGGCTGGGAAGCTTTGCAGCGTCCAGTTTGCCATTGCCGCAGGCGACAGCAGCATCAGCAGGGGAAGGTTCAGGCGTTTCATGGCTCTCCTTACGCGTGGCAGGAAGCGTTTTTATCGTAGGGTAACGCCCAGTGTGACGAACGATGAAAAAATAGCCTCATCCCGGCGCGAGATTTTCAGGGAGGAGAAGGCAGGGGGAGGTGAGGCTGTTATCCGGTGATTTTTTAATCTATATTACAATGTATACATTGTAGTGTGAGGTGATCTATGAGCGTGATGTCCGTTCGACTATCGGAAGATCTCAGTGAGCAGCTCGAAGCTTTGGCCAAAGCGACCGGCAGGACTAAATCGTTTTTGGCCGGGCAGGCCATCCGAGATTTTATTAACCGTGAAGCCTGGCAAATTGCTGAAACTCAGCAGGCAATTATTGAGGCGGATCAGGGAGATTTTGTTTCTGACGATGAAATGGAAGCCCGCTTCAAGAAGATGGGGGTGATTGTTAACGATGAAAATTAAATGGCTAAGGAAAGCCGCAAGCAATTTTGATGACGAATATGATTGGTTTTATCAAGAGAGTCCTCAGGTTGCGACAGAGTTTGCCAGGGAGGTTTTTCGCTTAGTGAATTTGCTGGTTTCAAACCCGGCCCTCGGCAGGGCAGGCAGGGTGATGGGCACCCGGGAAATTGTGATGAAAACCTTCCCGTACCTGATCCCGTACAGAATTAAAAACAATGAAATACATATCCTGAGAATATTTCATATGCGCAGGCGTCCGCCCAAAAGGTGTTGGTGATTTTGCATGGATGCCAGTTTCTTGCTTACTGGCACCCATGAAAGTTACTACTTCAGTAGCTGCGGGTTAACGCAGTTTTTTGTGACCTTGCCGGTCAGCGCGGCGATCAGGTTGTCCACGGCGCAGGCGGCCATGCCATAACGGGTCTCATGGGTCGCAGAACCGATATGCGGCAGCGCTACTACGTTTGGCAACGTCAACAGCGGTGAAGATACCGGCAGCGGTTCCTGTTCGAACACGTCCAGCCCGGCGGCATGAATAGTGCCGTTTTTCAGCGCCTCAACCAGTGCCGCTTCATCCACCACCGGACCACGGCCAGCGTTGATCAGAATACCGCTCTTTTTCATCTTCGCCAGTTGGTCACGGCTGATCATATGGAAAGTTTCGTCGGTCAGCGGCAGCGTAATGCAGATGAAATCGGATTCGGCCAACAGGGTATCCAGGTCACAGCGGCGGGCATTAAAACGCTGCTCTGCTTCTTCATGAGTGCGGCGGGCGTTATACAGCACCGGCATGCCGAAGCCGAAATGAGCGCGTTGCGCCAGCGCCAGACCAATACGACCCATGCCGAGGATGCCGATAGTTTTGTGGTGCACGTCAACGCCAAACCAGTCTGCCCCGATGCTGCCTTGCCATTCGCCGGCCTTCACTCGTTCGGCTACTTCTACCACTCGACGAGCTGTCGCCAAAACCAGGCTCATGATGGTGTCGGCGACGGTTTCAGTCAGCACGGTTGGGGTGTGCATCAGCAGCACGTTATGGGCATTAAGCGCGTCAACGTCGAAATTATCGTAACCGACGGAAATGGTTGAAGCCGCGCGCAGTTTGGGGGCATGCTGCAAGAAAGCCTCATCAATTTTGCCGCCGGAACCGATGATCCCTTCTGCCTGTTGCAGCGCCTGGCGTAACTCATCGCGGTTTTCCGGGTTTAGCCCGTTGAAGGCATGCACGGTGAAGTGCTGTTCCAGTCGTTCACGCAGATCGGTGGGAATGCTTTTGTATAACACGATAGAAGGCTTCATCACTTACTCCAGCAATACCCTTCGTTTTTCAGACTGCAGCGTTGTTAACTGCTCGAACTTCCCCCAGTGACTTACTTAAGTCAGCGCCTGGGGGAAGTTCGTTTGTCGCCTGGCTGCAGCCTGAAATCCATTGGGTATATTCAACAGAAAATAAATTATAACGAGACTAAGCCAGTTGTGGGTGAGCCTCGTTGCGAGCGGGCTTGACGATCAGCGTCACCACCACGGCCACCAGCAGCGCAATGGCCATAAACATATACGAAGCTGCCGGGCTGCCGGTTGCGCCGTTGAGGTAACCGACGAACCAGGAACCGAAGAAGGAACCCAGCGCACCCATGCTGTTGATCAATGCCATGGCACCGCCGGCGACGTTTTTCGGCAGCATCTCGGGAATGATGGCGAAGAACGGCCCGTAAGGGGCGTACATTGCCGCACCGGCAATCACCAGCAGGGCATAAGAGATCCAGAAATGGTTGGCGCCTACGGCATAAGAACCAAAGAACGCCAGCGCGCCAATCAGCAGCAGTGGCCAGACGAACAGCTTACGGTTTTGCATTTTGTCCGAAGCCCAGGACACCAGGATCATGGCGATGGTCGCCGCCAGGTAAGGCACCGCCGACAGCCAGCCGGCCTCCACCATGCCCATTTCCATGCCGCTGCGCAGGATAGAAGGCAACCACAGCACGAAGCCATACACGCCAATGCTCCAGGCGAAGTACTGGACGCAAAGCAGGATCACGTTGCGTGAGCGGAAGGCTTCGCTGTAGTTACGCACCGCCTTGATGCCTTTCTGCTCTTCTTCCAACTGCTGCTGCAGGGCCAGCTTTTCGTCATCGCTTAACCATTTGGCCTGCGCCGGTTTGTCTTTGACCAGCACCCACCAACAGAAGGCCCAGATCACCGCCGGAATGCCTTCAAAGATGAACATTTCACGCCAGCCGTAGGCATGGATCAGGTAGCCGGAAACCACCGACATCCACAGCACGGTGACGGGGTTACCGAGGATCAGGAAGGTATTGGCACGCGAACGTTCGGACTTGGTGAACCAGTTGCTGATGTAAATCAGCATTGCCGGCATCACCGCGGCTTCCACCACGCCGAGGATAAAACGGATGGCCGCCAGCATCGGGATATTGCTGACCATGCCGGTCAGCGAGGCGCAGGCGCCCCACAGGATCAGGCACCAGAAAATCAGTTTTTTAACGCTGCGGCGTTCGGCATAGATCGCCCCCGGGATTTGGAAAAAGAAATAGCCGAGGAAAAACAGCGCGCCCAGCAGCGATGACATGCCTTTGGTGATGCCCAGATCGTCATTGATGCCAGCCGCCGAGGCAAAGCTGAAGTTGGCTCGGTCGAGATAGGCCAGGCTGTAGGTGATAAACACGATGGGCATGATGTACCACCAGCGTTTAGCCGCGATAGTCGCTTTGGTCATGTTCAGATTCCTTCAGTGGTGTCGTGGTGCTCTCCCGGCGGATCTGGTTGTAGGGCCAGAGACATCAGCCGTTCGGAGAAGGCTATTAACTGATATTGTTTTGTTATATTTATTCAGCCAGTGCCGCGCGGGTCGGCAACCCTTCGCTGTCACCGATGGCCTGAATGGCCAGCGAGCCGATTTTATTGCCGCGTTGCACCGCCTGTTTCAGCGTTTTGCCTTCCAGCAGGGCGCTGATGGTCCCAACGGCAAAGCCGTCTCCTGCACCTACGGTATCCACCACATTGCTGACTTTGATTGCGGCTACCGCCGCCTGATCGCCCGCTGCGGTTTTAAACCAGGCGCCGTCCGGGCCGGTTTTAATGATCACCGCCTGTACGCCGCGCTCCAGATAAAAATCGGCAATCCCTTCCGGTGTCGACTGGCCGGTAAGAATTTGCCCTTCTTTCAGCCCCGGCAGCACCCAATCGGCGGCAAACGCCAGCTTGTTCAACTGCTCGATCATCACCTGCTGGCTGGACCACAACACCGGGCGCAGATTGGGGTCAAATGAAATGGTTTTGCCCATCGCCCGCATCTCGCGCGCCGCGTGGTTGCACAGCGCCAGCGATTGACCGGACAGCGCTGCCGCCACGCCGCTCAGGTGCAGGTGGCGTGCGGAACCAAAGTAATCGCGGTTGAAGTCGTCGACCGACAGGTGGCTGGCCGCCGAGCCTTTGCGGAAATACTCCACACTGGGATCGGTACCATCGGAGGTTTTAGATTTGATCTGAAAACCGGTCGGATAATTAGCATCCACCGTCACTTGCTGGGCATTGATGCCTTCTTTTTTCAACTGCTGCAGGGTGAAGCGGCCGAAAGTGTCGTTGCCGACGCGGCTGACCCAGCCGACGTTCAGCCCCAGGCGAGCCAGGCCGATTGCGACGTTCAGCTCGGCGCCGGCAATGCGTTTGGTGAAGTTGTCCACTTCCGCCAGATCGCCGGTTTGGGTTGCCACGAACATCGCCATGGCTTCACCCAGAGTGACGACGTCCAGTTGCGCGCGATGCGCGGTAGTCAGCGTTGTCATGATGTTTACTCCGCGCGCAAAAGGTTAACGTAGTAGCGGGTCACGTCTTCCAGACTGTCACCTTGCAGTGGGAATTCAATGCCGCGTGGTGCGTCCAGCGGCAGGCAAGCCAGCAGATCGCGCCATTTACCGTCGCTGTCATCCAGCGCCACGGCACGCCAGCCTTTCAGGCTATGCGTTGCGGCTTTAACGTGAACGTAGCTGACGTGGCGGGCCAGGCGATCGGCGGCGGCGAAGGCGTCTTGCCCCACCCAGTGCCAGTTGGCCATGTCGAACGTCATGCTGACCGGCAGACGGTTATCTTCTGCGGCGTGGAAAAAGGCGTTGAGCAGCGACAAAATCCCGCAGTCAGGCGTTTGATCGTTCTCGACCACCAGGCTGACCGGATGTTGCTCCAGTGCCACTTTCAGTTCGGTAAAGTCGAAGCCCGGCTGGTAATGCCCAAGCGAGAGTTTCAACTGACGCGCGTTCAGCGTTTGGGCTTCCGCCAGCAGTGCCGGCAGGTTCGGGTTGAGCGTATGTTGTGGAGTGAACAGAGCCTCAGGCGCAGAGTAAACGGCAAACAGCTGCTGTTGTTCGATGGCCTGAGCCAGTGCCGGCAGGTTTTCCAGCTCCTGGGCAGAAAACAGTTCGCGGCGGATCTCTACACCGTCGGCGCCGGCATCGGCAATGATCGGCAATAATGCGGTCTGGCCGCCGAGCTGTTGGACGGTATCGGTGCCGTAGGCACCGGTCACCACGATAATTTCTCTTGTCATTTTTTGCTCCTGAGGTGGCGTTATCCCACCGCTGCTGTTAACCACACGTTAAATGGTACCGGTTCCAGGCGAAAGCGACAGAGTGTAAAAATATGATCGCAATCACGAACATGAGCAAAAAATAGTCTGAGGAGGATGTGGCTGGGGCGCCGTATGTCGCGCCCTGAGCGGGAAAGAAGGGGGGATTATCGGGTGGTGGAACCGCGCACGATCAGTTCACCGGGGAACATCTGCTCGCTGATGGGGGTATCCAGACCCTGAATGCGTTGCACCAGTTGTTCTAGCGCGGCGTGGCCCATCTGATAGGTCGGCTGTTTCAGCGTGGTGATGCCTACGCCGGCCAGTTCGGCCCATTCCAGTTCGTCAAAGCCCAGCAGGCCGATATCGCTGCCCCATTGGATACCCAGTCGACGCATGGCGCGCGCTACCTGCAGGGTCAGGGCACCGTTGGCGGAAATCACCGCTTTGCGCATGCCGCGATGGCGAGTATTGAAGTCGCCGAGCACCCCTTCCAGCAGCTTGACGTCGTTCAGCGGAACTTCGGCCTGTTCTGCCAACAGACCGGCATGTTGCGCCATGGTTTGGTTAAACGCGTGCAGCCGCTCCAGGCGGGTATTGACCGTGCCAATGGGCTCGCTGAGAAACAAAATGGCTTCGAAACCCTGTTGCAGCAGGTGTTCCGTGGCGGTCGTCGCGGCCTCGTGGTTGTTGAGGCCCACCACATCGCAGGCGAAATCATGAATTTTTCGGTCGATCAGTACCATCGGCAGCATGGATTGTTGCAGCGTCGATAACGCCTCTTCGCGCATACCGACGGCGTTGACCACAATGCCCTCTACCCGGTAGCTGCTGAGCAGTTGCAGGTAGTGCTGTTCCTGATTGACTTCGTTGTTGGTGTTACACACCAGCAGGGTAAAGCCGTGCTGACGGCAGGCGGCTTCGATGCCGCGCATCACGTCCACCGAATAGGGGTTGGTTATATCGGCGATGATCAGGCCAATCAGCCGCGTCTGTCCCCCTTTCAGGCTCCGCGCCATCTGGCTTGGACGGTAGTCGAGCTGGAGGATAGCCTGCTCGATGCGCTGTTTGAGATCGTCAGAAAGCAGGTGCTGCTCACCATTCAAGTAGCGCGATACGCTGGTTTTACCGGTCTTGGCGGTTTTCGCCACATCGCTGATGGTGGCCCGCCCCGAGGCGCGTATTGCCTTAACACTGCTCACAACCGATCTCCCCTGAGGTTAATTGCCAAGGAGACTATCACACAGAATGTATAGCCGGGAATGTTGAATGGGATACGGGAAGAGGATCGACAGGATAAAAATGGCGGGGCATTGTGCCCCGCTCGGGATTATTGCAGCGGGCTGAGGGTGATCTCGACGCGACGGTTTTGCGCCTTGCCTTCTGCCGTGCTGTTGGAGGCGATCGGATTATCCGGGCCTGCCCCGCTGGTGCGAATGCGGTTAGCCGCCACGCCCTGGGTGATTAACGCGCTGCCCACGCCGTCGGCACGTTGCTGCGACAGGGTCATGTTCAGTGAACGGGAGCCGGTGCTGTCGGTGTAGCCGACCACGTTAACCGCCGTTTTCGGGTATTCCTTCAGTACCATGGCAACGCCGGTCAGGGTGTTGGCACCCGCCGGTTTCAGGGTGGCGCTGCTGCTGTCAAAGGTGACATTGTTCGGCATGTTCAGCACGATATTGTCGCCCTGACGGGTAACGCTGACGCCGGTGCCTTTCATTTTGTCGCGCAGCTTGGCTTCCTGCACGTCCATGTAATAGCCGGCACCACCGCCCAATGCTGCACCTGCCGCTGCGCCGATCAGTGCGCCTTTGCCGCGGTCTTTTTTCGACGAGGACAGCACGCCAACGCCGGCACCCAGCGCGGCGCCCAGGCCTGCGCCAATACCGGATTTACCGGCTTCGGATTCCCCGGTGTACGGGTTGGTGGTACAGGCTGACAGCGTGAGCGCCACGCTCACCGCGCCGGCAATAATCGCAATGCGTTTTTTCATCTTTTTTCCTTTGTGGCATCAGAATCTGGGTGCGCCAATCCAATTTGGGGGCGCTAAAAAACCGTTGTCGGCATGCCAAGACGTGCCGAGGCGCTACTATGACGCGGATACTTTCCGGCAGTTCCGGAAAAAAACGTGACAAAATATAAGCGGATAACGGGCTTGAGCCTGTTATCCGGCAAAAAGCGAGGGAATACCATGCAGCGGATTCTGAATTGAACGCATCCCGGTGCGGGATGCGCCTTTTTTAGCCGGAAGTGACAAGATTTAAACTGCGGACGGCCAGTTCATGATTAAGGTATAGGCCTGAGTTTCTTCGTTAAACAGACGCTGCGTCACCTGAAACCCCAGCTTGTGGTAGAACGCGCAGGCGCGCAGGTTTTGCTCATACACCTCCAGGCTTAGCTGGGGATAGCGCTGTTGTACGTGCGCCATCAGCGCCTGTCCTATGCCATGGCCGTGAAAGGCCTGTTCAACGAACAGTGCGCCAATAAAGCGTTGATCCAACACGCTGATAAACCCGACGATTTCCCCTTGATGCCAATAGGCCCAGCTTTGCGCTCGCGGCAGATAGTTTTCCCGCACCAGCGTCG
Source organism: Serratia sp. BIGb0234 (assembly GCF_024809915.1). Classification (NCBI taxonomy): domain Bacteria; kingdom Pseudomonadati; phylum Pseudomonadota; class Gammaproteobacteria; order Enterobacterales; family Yersiniaceae; genus Serratia; species Serratia sp. BIGb0234. Next base: position 84,549 of record NZ_JANUEI010000009.1, on the reverse strand, counting down.
CGCTTTCTTGCCAGTAGCTTTCCTTGACGAACGGGTGCGCAGCAATGGTGCTCGGCAACCACAAGGCCATTAACCGCTCCATATCTGCCGGGTGGCAGGGGCGGATCACTGCGGCTTTGGGTAGCAGAGGCATCCTGTGAGATGATCGTTCACCAACCCGCTGGCTTGCATAAAGGCGTAGCAGGTGGTGGAGCCGATAAATTTGAAGCCGCGTTTTTTCAGTGCCTTGGACATCGCGTCCGAGCGTTCGGTTTTCGCCGGCACCTGGTTCAGTTGCTGCCAACTGTTGAGCTGCGGTTCGCCGTCGACAAATGACCAGATGAAAGTGACAAAATCTTCCCCGGCCGCTTCCATGGCCAGATAGGCTTTGGCATTGGCGATGATGGCTTCAATTTTGCCCCGGTGGCGGATAATGCCGCTGTCTTGCAACAGCGCGGCTATCTCTTGTTCATCGATAGCGGCCACGCGCTGCGGATCAAAATTGTGGAAGGCGCGCCGGTAATTCTCACGCTTTTTCAGCACGGTGATCCAGGACAGCCCGGCCTGCTGGCCTTCAAGGCATAGCATTTCAAACAGCTCGCGCGCATCGGTGGTTGGTGCGCCCCATTCCTTGTCGTGATACTCGAGATATAACGGATCCGCCGTCACCCAACCGCAACGTTCATTGGCCATACTGACTGTCCTTGTGCTGTGTTTATTTACAGTAATCATTACCTGAAGTGGTGAACTTGGCAAGCCCCTGATTGTTTTATCATCAGTCGGCTTGACGTGGGGGAAAAGCCAGCAATATTTACTAGATGGCCGGCAGGTAAAAAGGCCAATGATAAAAACGTATTTTCCTTCATTTGCTGGCTCTCAGGAGTCTATTCATGCCTCTTAAAATAACCTGTCTGCCCCGCCCGGCGGTGCTTGCAGTGGCGATATTATGCAGTATGACGACCCCGGTGCTGGCTTATGACCAACTCTACGTCTTCGGCGACAGTCTGAGCGATACCGGTAACAATGGCCGCTTTACCTACGACAGCAATAAACATCTGCTATACGACGAAGTACTGGCGCAACGCATCGGCGCGGCGTTAGTGGCTTCGGACGATGGCGGCAATAACTACGCCGCCGGCGGGGGCGTGGCGGTGCCGGCGCTCAACCCGGCGGACAATACGCAGGATCAGGTGCAGAGCTACCTCGGTCAGGTCAATGGACGGGCTGACGGCGATGGCCTGTATATACACTGGATTGGCGGCAACGACCTGGCGGCGGCGGCATTAAACCCGACGACCGCGCCGGGCGTAGCCTACAACAGCGCAGCGGCGGCGGCCGCGCAGGTTCATTCATTGCTGAATGCCGGTGCCGGTATGGTGATCGTGCCGACGGTGCCGAATATTGGTTCCACGCCGCAGTTGATGGAGCTGATCATCGAGCAGGCGTTGACGCCGGTGCAAAACGCAGCGGTTCAGGCGGCCTACGCCACCCTGAATTCGCTGGCCACGCCGGATAACGCTTCACGTACCGAGGCTATCCACCGGGCCCTGACGGCGGCAGCGGCGCAGGGCAGCGCGATCCCCCAGGTGCAGCAGGCGATTGCCGCACAGCTGATAGCCGCTTATGACAGCCTCAGCGCGCAGGCGGCACAACTGACCGATTTCTATAACCAAAGCGAAGACCACCTGCTGGCGCAGGGGGGCGGGAACATCGTCCGGGTTGACGTGAACAAACTGTTTGGCGAGGCGATTGCCAACCCGGCGCAGTTTGGCTTCACCAATACCGCAGGCATGGCCTGTCCGCCGGGCGTCTCCTCTGCGGTGTGCCGTTCTACCATGCCGGGTTTTGATAGCAGCCAGGCCTACCTGTTCGCCGACCATTTCCACCCCAGCCCGCAGGCGCATCTGTTGATTGCCGATTACATTCAGGCGGTGCTCGACGGTCCTGCGCAGGTGGTGGCGCTGAATCAGGCGACGGCGGCCATGGCGCGTGACAGCCGTGCTACCCTCGACAGCCGTTTGCAACAGCTGCGCAGTGGCGAAAACCCGCAAGGATCGCTGGGCGTGTTCGGAGGCTATGCCGGGCAACACTATGATTATTCTTCCAATCTGGCGGCGGGCGACGGCAATGCCACTACTCATAATCTGACGGTAGGGGTGGATTACCAGTTGACCGACGGCTGGCTGATCGGCGCGCTGATTTCCGGCTCCAATGACGATCAACAGCCCTCCAGCCGCTACGACTACAAAGCGCGTGGCCTGTTATTTTCCGCCTTTACCGCCCTTGATCTGTTTGAAAACGGTTGGGTGAATGCCGATTTGCACTATGCGACGATGAATTACGATGATATTCGCCGCAGCATGCAGCTTGGGGCGTTAACCCGTACCGAAACCGGCAGCACCGACGGCAAGCAATGGGGAGCGCGGATCACCGCCGGTTACGACTTCCCCGTCACCTCTTACCTGACCACCGGACCGATGGCACAGTTTGCCTGGGATTACAGCAACGTTTCCGGTTACAGCGAAGACGGCAATGACAGCACCGCCATGCGCTTTAACGATCAGACCTACCATTCGCAGATCGGTGCGTTAGGTTGGCGGTTGGACAGCAAGTTCGGCCTGTTTAATCCCTATGCCGAGGTGAGCTATCAGCATCAGTTTGGTGATGACGTTTACCGTGCCGGCGGTGGCCTGAAGTCCACGCAGACTTCGTTCACTCGCGACAGCGCCAGCCAGGATAAAAACTGGGTGGATGTGACGCTGGGGGCGAATATGCCGTTGACCGATCAGGTGGCGGCGTTCGCCACCGTTTCTCAGACCGGCGGCCTGAGCAGTGGCGAACAGTTTATGTATAACGTCGGGGTCAGCGCCCGTTTTTGAGTGTCGATGCCCGATCGCTTAGGGGGCCGTTTGCTGCATACCTGGGCGGTTGGGCAGCGTGATATCTGCCATAATCTTTTTTTCCGGTTGTAGTAGCGTCATGCACAGCATGCTGCAGAAAGACACCACGGCGGTGGCGAAGAACATGGCGCCATAGCCGTGATGCTGTGCCAGCCAACCACTCAGCATCGGCGCGGTGATCGAGGCAATATTGGCGATCGCCAGCGTCATGCCGCTGTAAGCCCCCACCGAAGCTTTCGGCGTGACGTCTATCACCACCGACCAATACACGTTATTGACCAGTGCATTCAGCGCATTGCCCAGCGTCATCAACAAAATGATTTCGGTCGGCGTGCTCATAAAGGGGATCAAGACGAAGCAGGTGGCGGTCAGCAACAAGGTGACTGCCGCAAACAGGTTGCGCGCCAGCCGCAGGTTGCCAAAGCGTTTCAACAGCGCATCGGCGATGCGGCCGCCGAGCAGCACGGTGAAGCAGGCACCGCTCCACGGGATCATCGCCACGTACCACAGCGAATGCAGATCGTAGTTAAAAGTATCCTGCAGGTATTTGGGGCCCCAGGTCACCAATACAAAGGTGACGTAAAGGAATGAGAAGTAACCCAGCGCGTTAAATACCAGCGTGCGGTTGGTGAAAAACGCCCACCATGGCAGAGGTGCTTGTGCGTTATCGGCTTCCTGATCGGCGCTGATGATGGCCAATTCGGCGGCGTTGACTTCAGGATGCTCCTGCGGCGTGTCGGTGAAGAAACGGGCAAACAGCAAAATGGCGATCAGCGAAAACAGGCCCAGCAGCATGAACATGCTGCGCCAGTCATCGGTCAATAGCAGTAACCCCACGGCCAGCGGCGCGGTCAGCAGCGAACCCACCTGGGTGCTCAGCAACCCGATACCCAGCGAAAAGCCACGCTCTTTGCGCGGCGCCCAGTTGGCGATGGTTTTATTCATCAGCGCGTAGGCCGGACCTTCGGCAAAGCCGAACATGATCCGCAGTGCGGCAAACCCCATAATGGCGGAACCGCCGAACAGCGCCACGCCCAGTTCGCCAGCCCAGGCGGTCGCAATTTCCAGCAGCGACCACAGCGCCCCGGCGATCAGCCAGACTTTTTTGGTGCCGATACGGTCGGCCAGAAAACCGCCGCACAGCGAACCGAACAAATAGCCAAAGCCAAAATAGCCCAGCACGGCGCCCAGCTGCGCCTTGTTGAAGTTGAATTCATGGGAGATATCGTTGGCGGCGAAGGACAGTGCGCCGCGATCGACGTAGTTGATCAGTGCAATGAAGAACACCATGGCGAAAATGCGGTAACGATAGCGGCTGTCGGTTAAGGCGGTTGTCATCAGCGAATCTCCTGAAAGGGGGATATCAGGACGCTAGCAAGGTTGGTGCCAGCCTGAGTGACGCCTTCTGGCCGGGGAATTGGGGGGATTATGGCGCTGAGACGGCGCTACAGAGGGGCATTTGCCCCGTTTTAGTGCGCGAAAAGACCGCGCTTCTTTGATGATTCACACTTGTTGCGGGATTCTGGCTGTATATCTTACGGTCAACGGGTATACTGGCCCATCCCATTTAAATCCACTTGTATCGCGTGCGAATTCAACATGCAAAAGTTTGATACCAAGACCTTTCAGGGCCTGATCCTGACACTGCAGGACTATTGGGCGCGCCAAGGCTGCACCATCGTTCAACCACTGGACATGGAAGTCGGCGCGGGAACCTCTCACCCGATGACGTGCCTGCGCGCGCTGGGGCCGGAGCCAATGGCTACCGCCTACGTGCAGCCGTCCCGCCGTCCGACTGACGGCCGCTACGGTGAAAACCCGAACCGTTTGCAACACTACTATCAGTTCCAGGTGGTGATTAAGCCATCGCCGGACAACATTCAGGAACTGTACCTGGGCTCGCTGAAAGAGCTGGGTCTGGATCCGACCATTCACGACATCCGCTTCGTGGAAGATAACTGGGAAAACCCGACGCTCGGCGCCTGGGGCCTGGGCTGGGAAGTTTGGCTCAACGGCATGGAAGTGACGCAGTTCACTTACTTCCAGCAGGTTGGCGGCCTGGAGTGCAAACCGGTCACCGGCGAGATCACCTACGGTCTGGAACGTCTGGCGATGTATATCCAGGGCGTGGACAGCGTATACGATCTGGTGTGGAGCAACGGCCCGCTGGGTGTGACCACCTATGGCGACGTGTTCCACCAGAACGAAGTGGAGCAGTCCACTTATAACTTCGAATACGCCGACGTGGACTTCCTGTTCTCCTGCTTTGAGCAGTACGAGAAAGAAGCCCAATCGCTGCTGGCGCTGGAGAAACCGCTGCCGCTGCCGGCTTACGAACGTATTCTGAAGGCCGGCCACACCTTCAACCTGCTGGATGCGCGCAAGGCGATCTCGGTGACCGAGCGTCAGCGTTATATTCTGCGTATCCGCACGCTGACCAAAGCCGTTGCCGAGGCCTACTATGCTTCCCGCGAAGCGCTGGGCTTCCCAATGTGCAAAAAGAACGAGAACTAAGAGGCAGCCATGACTCAACAGACTTTCCTGGTGGAAATCGGCACGGAAGAGCTGCCGCCGAAGGCTCTTCGTTCACTGGCAGAATCCTTTGCCGCGAATTTTACCGCCGAGCTCGACAGTGCCAATCTCGAACATGGCGAAGTGAGCTGGTTTGCCGCACCGCGCCGTCTGGCGCTGAAAGTGGCCGACTTGCGCGCTGCGCAGGCCGATCGCGAAGTCGAAAAGCGCGGCCCGGCCATTGCCCAGGCGTTTGACGCCGAAGGCAAGCCAAGCAAAGCGGCCGAAGGTTGGGCACGCGGTTGTGGCATCACCGTCGATCAGGCCGAACGCCTGGTGACCGATAAAGGTGAATGGCTGCTGTATCGCGCCCATGTTAAAGGCCAGCCTGCGCAAGCGCTGCTGGCGGGCATGGTCAGCAATTCGTTGGCCAAGCTGCCGATCCCGAAACTGATGCGTTGGGGCAATTCTGACGTGCAGTTCGTGCGTCCGGTACACACTGTGACCCTGTTGCTGGGTGAAGAACTGATCCCGGGCACCGTGTTGGGCATCGATTCTGGCCGCACTATTCGCGGTCACCGCTTTATGGGTGAAGCCGAACTCACCCTCGACAACGCTGACCAATATCCGCAGATCCTGCTGGAACGCGGTAAAGTGGTGGCCGATTATGAAACCCGCAAGGCGCTGATCAAGCGCGATGCGGAGCTGGCAGCGCAGCAGCTTGGCGGCAAGGCCGATCTGAGCGAAAGCCTGTTGGAAGAAGTGGCCTCGCTGGTGGAATGGCCGGTGGTGCTGACGGCCAAATTCGAAGAGAAATTCCTGGCGGTGCCGGCGGAAGCGCTGGTCTACACCATGAAGGGCGATCAGAAGTATTTCCCGGTGTATGACGCCGCGGGCAACCTGATGCCGAACTTTATCTTCGTGGCCAATATCGAATCCAAAGATCCGCAGCAAATCATCTCCGGTAACGAGAAGGTGGTGCGCCCGCGTCTGGCCGATGCCGAGTTCTTCTTCAATACCGACCGTAAAAAACGCCTGGAAGACAATCTGCCGCGTCTGGAAACCGTGCTGTTCCAACAGCAACTGGGAACCTTGCGCGACAAGACCGATCGCATCCAGGCGCTGGCGGGCTGGGTTGCCGGCCAAATTGGTGCCGACGTTAACCACGCCACCCGCGCGGGCCTGCTGTCGAAGTGCGATCTGATGACCAATATGGTCTTCGAATTCACCGACACTCAGGGCGTGATGGGCATGCACTATGCGCGTCATGACGGCGAAGCGGAAGACGTTGCCGTTGCGCTGAACGAGCAGTATCAGCCGCGTTTTGCCGGCGATGCGCTGCCGGAATCGCTGGTGGCCTGTTCGCTGGCGATCGCCGACAAGATGGACACCCTGGCCGGTATCTTCGGCATTGGGCAACATCCGAAAGGTGATAAAGACCCGTTTGCACTGCGCCGTGCCGCGCTGGGCGTGCTGCGCATCATCGTTGAGAAAAACCTGCCGCTGGATCTGCAGACCCTGACCGAAGAGGCCGTGCGCCTGTACGGCAGCAAGCTGACCAACGCCAAGGTCGTCGACGAAGTTGTCGAATTCATGCTGGGCCGTTTCCGCGCCTGGTATCAGGAAGAAGGTCACGCCGTCGACACCATTCAAGCGGTGCTGGCACGTCGTCCGACCAAGCCTGCGGACTTCGACGCACGCGTTAAGGCGGTCACTCACTTCCGTACGCTGGAAGCGGCTACGACGCTGGCGGCGGCCAACAAGCGCGTCTCCAACATCCTGGCCAAATCTACCGATACGCTGAACGATCGCGTTCACGCTTCGGTGTTGAAAGAGGCGGCTGAGATCCAACTGGCGACCCACCTGGTGGTGCTGCGCGATAAGCTGGAGCCTTTCTTTGCTGAAGGCCGCTACCAGGATGCGCTGGTGGAATTGGCGGAGCTGCGTGAGCCGGTCGATGCGTTCTTCGACAACGTGATGGTGATGGCCGATGACGAAGCGGTGCGTGTAAACCGTCTGACGTTGCTGAGCAAGCTGCGTGAGCTGTTCCTGCAGGTCGCGGATATCTCCGTACTGCAATAAGCGGTTCTGTCGTGAAAAGGCGCCTTAGGGCGCCTTTTTTATTGCCGTCGGTGCAGCGAAACACCTTGAGCGGTTAGTCGGTATTTTTGCAGGCGACTGTTGGGTTTTTCGGGCAGGGTCATTTCAATTAGCCGCGCGTTTAGCGCAGGACGTAAATAACGCTCACTGAAAGATTTTCGATCCTGCAGTTGCAGCGCATGCTGAATTTCCTCGCGTGACATCTCGCCTTTAAGTATCGCCAATAGTTCGGCGACTTGGGGGGTGACTTGGGGGGTGACTTGGGGGGTGACTTGGGGGGTAAGGCTATGTTCTAACGCTCGCAAGATCATGCCCAGCATAAATTCGACAAAGGGAGCGCAGTCACTCTGTTGGTTACTGGTGTTCAGCGCCTGGTAATAACCGGACTGATTGTCATGTACCAGGCTTTCAACCGGCACGTTGGCAAACAAGGGCTCCCAACGTGACAGGATCAGCGTTTGCCACAGTCTGCCCATTCGTCCGTTACCATCGGCGAAAGGGTGGATAAACTCAAATTCGTAATGAAATACACAGCTTGCGATCAGCGGCGGTAGGTCGGTCTCTTTTAACCAGAGCAGCAGTTGCCGAATTAACGGGCAAACCCTTTCCGCAGGTGGCGCCATATGAATGACGGTTTCACCGTTCATCACCCCGACACCGCCGTGGCGATAATGTCCGGCATCTGGCAATAGGCCAGCCATTAGCAGCCGGTGTGCAGCGAGTAAATCCTCCTCCTGCATGGGACGCCAGTTGTTCAAGTTTCCATAGCAACGAATGGCATTGAGCGCCTCCTGAATATCGCGAGGTGGCGCAATGATACGTTTACCTTCGATGATGGCGTTGATCTGCTCTTCACTTAAAGTATTGCCTTCGATAGCCAAAGAGCCCTGAATGGTACGGATTCGGTTGATGCGGCGTAGCCGTAAGGCATGTTCTTGCTCAGCCTGCATTTTTAAACGCGCAAGCCGATCGCCAACATCGGTTACCAGATGCAGCATGCGTGAGCTGATGGTCAACGGTGGCTGATAGGATGACATGCGCAGCTTGGCCCGGTGATAAATGATACAAAAGTGTATCATGCCCCTGAGTCGGTACAGTAGCCCCTTGCCAGCGCGTATAGCGTCTTGCATGTTGGCCTTTCGCCCAAGAATAACCACCAAAAGGTGAATCGCGTATCGGATCGCATTCAGTTGATCTATTCTTATAGGCGCAAGGAGTGCAGCAAAAGGGACGGAGTCCGATGAAAAAGCAGGTTTATAACAGGAGTTATGTCACATGGCGGTAGGGATCAAGAGCAGAGTTTTCGCGCGTTGGTTGGCCCCGGTATTGGCATTGTTGGTGGTCATGCAATTGACTGCCTGCGGCGATAAAGAGCCGGAACAACGCAAGGCGTTTATTGATTACATCCAGAACACGGTGATGCGCAGCGGCGCGAAAATCCCGACGCTGAGCGAAGATCAGAAACAGAAGTTCGGCAACTATGCCGGTGATTACGCCATCCTGGTCGGTTTTTCTCAGCAACTGTCCAAATCACTGGATGCCAGCCTGACGCCGGCGTTGGATCAGATTAACCAGATCCGCACCGCACAGGACTACATGAGCAAGCGCGATACGCTGCAACAGTCCGTTGGGGCGCTGAACCTGCTGGGGCAGCAAATCCAGTCAGCCAAGTCGCAGGCGGATACTGCCCGGACAGCGCTGAAGCAACCTGACGATCTGAAAGCCGTGTATAACCAGGCGTACGACAAGATTGTTACCGGGCCGGCCAATGCGCTGATGCCGGTGATTCCGACCACGGCCAGCTTCGTTCAGGATCTGGTTCAGGTGGGGGATTTCCTGCGTGCCCAGGGCAATCAGGTGGCCTTTAATAATAACGGCGTGCAGTTCCGTACTTCCCAGCAGGCAACGCAGTACAACACCATGATGTCGAATCTGGTGGCCAAGCAGCAGGATTTACTTAACGCACAGAAAATCGTCTCCAGCGTTACTCAGTAATCTCCAAACGCAGAAGCCGACAGTCCGGCTTCTGCCATTCCCTTCTGACTTTCCAACGGCTTGCTCACTTCTTGCACCACGCATCTGTACTACACTTCAATTAATCATCTATTTCCGACATGTAGTTTTCTTTCATTCATCGCACCGCTATTTCCCGACGGGATGAATGCTCACAGGGAAGACCTTCTTCAAGCCAGGATTCGGTAGCCACTGAAAAATAGATTGTGATCACCATCACAATTTAAAAATAAACGCGCATCAATTAAATGTGACTCAAATCACATTTAATTGGGTTTTAGGCGAATTTTGTTCTCGTTGTGGCTTTTTTACACTGAGTAACTGTGATCATGATCACTATAAGTGCCCCGATAATGGGGGTGTTAGTGTGATGTTTGTCACAAAAATTCCGTGAAGTTCGCACGGTAAAAACTGCGTGATAGAGTCCATTTCGCATACAGCAACAACACGGCTGGATCGTAACAACAATAATCACGCGCTCTTATTGTCAGCGCGTAACAATAGGGGTGTGTTTTATGTTTTCACCAGACATCAAAGTCAAAGTTCAAAACTTTGGCCGCTTCTTAAGCAACATGGTGATGCCTAACATTGGCGCCTTTATCGCCTGGGGTATCATCACCGCATTATTCATTCCTACCGGTTGGCTGCCGAACGAAACCTTAGCCAAACTGGTTGGCCCAATGATCACTTACCTGCTGCCGCTGCTGATCGGTTTTACCGGTGGCCGTCTGGTGGGAGGCGATCGCGGTGGGGTGGTGGGCGCTATCACCACCATGGGCGTGATTGTCGGGGCAGATATGCCGATGTTCCTCGGCGCCATGATTGCCGGTCCGCTGGGCGGCTGGGCCATCAAGCATTTTGACCGCTGGGTAGACGGCAAAATCAAAAGCGGCTTTGAGATGTTGGTGAACAACTTCTCCGCCGGCATTATCGGCATGCTGCTGGCTATTCTGGCATTTTTGGCCATTGGCCCGCTGGTTGAAGGGTTGTCACATATCCTGGCGACCGGCGTGAACATCATGGTGACCAACAACCTGCTGCCGCTGGCGTCAATCTTCGTGGAGCCGGCGAAAATCCTGTTCCTGAACAACGCCATCAACCACGGTATCTTCTCGCCGTTGGGCATTCAGCAGGCGACCGAAACCGGTAAATCCATCTTCTTCCTGATTGAAGCCAACCCAGGCCCGGGTATGGGCGTACTGATGGCCTACATGTTCTTTGGCCGCGGCAGTGCCAAGCAGTCTGCCGGCGGTGCCGCGATCATCCACTTCTTCGGTGGTATCCACGAAATTTACTTCCCGTACGTGCTGATGAATCCACGCCTGCTGCTGGCGGTGATCCTGGGCGGTATGACCGGCGTGTTCACACTGACCCTGCTGAACGGCGGTCTGGTGTCTCCGGCTTCTCCGGGTTCGATTCTGGCGGTATTGGCGATGACCCCTAAGGGCGCTTACTTCGCCAACCTGGCGGCGATCGCCGCAGCGTTCGTGGTGTCCTTTGTGGTTGCCGGGTTCCTGCTGAAAACTTCGAAAGCCAAAGAAGAGGATGACCTGGAAGAGGCCACTCGCCGCGTACAGGCGATGAAATCCCAGTCTAAAGGCGGTGCTGCGGCTCATGCAGCGGTGGATGGTGACCTGACCACGGTGCGTAAAATCATCGTTGCCTGCGATGCGGGCATGGGTTCCAGCGCCATGGGGGCCGGGGTACTGCGCAAAAAAGTGGCGGACGCCGGGCTGAAAAATATCTCCGTGACCAACAGTGCCATCAACAACCTGCCGGATGATGTGGATCTGGTGATCACTCACCGTGACCTGACTGAGCGCGCGATGCGTCATGCGCCGCAGGCACAGCACATCTCGCTGACCAATTTCCTCGACAGCAAGCTGTACAACGATCTGACCGAGCGCCTGGTGGCGGCCAATAAAACCACCGATAACCAGCAGAAAGTCATCAGCACGCTGGACGACAGCTTTGAGGCCACCGAGCAAAACCTGTTCAAACTGAGCGAAAGCAACGTGTTCCTTAACCTGCAGGCCAGCGACAAGGAGCAGGCGATTCGCTTCGCCGGCGAGCAGTTGGTCAAAGGGGGCTACGTTGAGCCGGAATACGTCGCGGCGATGCTGGAGCGTGAAAAACTCACCTCAACCTACCTGGGCGAGTCAATCGCCGTGCCGCACGGCACCATCGAAGCCAAGGACCGGGTGTTGCGCACCGGCGTGGTGTTCTGCCAGTACCCGCAAGGCGTGCGCTTTGGCGATGAAGAGGACGAGGTGGCACGACTGGTTATCGGTATCGCCGCACGCAACAACGAACATATCCAGGTGATCACCAGCCTGACCAATGCCCTGGACGACGACGGCGTCATCGAGCGGCTGGCGAATACCACCAGCGTACAGGAAGTGCTGGACCTGCTTAGCGGCAAGAAAGCCGGATAACAGAATCATTTTAAGGGGTGCAGCTTGCTGCACCCTTCGACATTAGAAAGGTAGGAATATGAAAGCATTACATTTCGGTGCGGGAAATATTGGGCGTGGTTTTATCGGCAAGCTGCTGGCGGACGCGCAGGCCGAACTGACTTTTGCCGATGTTAACCAAACGGTGTTGGATCTGTTGAACAGCCGTAAAAGCTACCAGGTTCACGTGGTCGGCGAGCAGGAGCGGGTCGAGCCGGTCAACAACGTCAGTGCAGTGAACAGCGGCAGTGAAGAGGCGGTAGCGCTGATCGCCGAAGCGGATATCGTGACGACCGCCGTGGGCCCGCAGATCCTGGGTAAAATTGCCGGTACTATTGCCAAAGGGCTGATCAAGCGTCATCAACAGGGCAACAACCAACCGCTGAACATCATTGCCTGCGAAAACATGGTGCGCGGCACCAGCCAGTTAAAACAACATGTGTTCGATGCGTTGCCGCAGGACGAGCAGGCGTGGGTCGAGCAGCATGTCGGCTTTGTTGACTCGGCGGTTGACCGCATTGTGCCGCCGGCGGAAGCGGGCAGCAGCGATCCGCTGGAAGTGACGGTGGAAACCTTCAGCGAGTGGATTGTCGACCAGACCCAGTTCAAGGGCCAGCCACCGGCGATCGCCGGCATGGAGCTGACCGATAACCTGATGGCGTTTGTCGAACGCAAACTGTTCACGCTCAATACCGGTCATGCCATCACCGCTTATCTTGGCCAGCAGGCCGGTCTGCAGACCATTCGCGATGCCATTCTGGACCCGGCGATCCGCCGCGTGGTGAAAGGGGCGATGGAAGAGAGCGGAGCGGTATTGATCAAACGTTATGGCTTTGACGCCGCCAAGCATGCCGCTTATATCGACAAAATCCTCAGTCGCTTTGAGAACCCGTATCTGCACGACGACGTTGAGCGTGTGGGGCGCCAACCGCTGCGCAAGCTGAGCGCGGGCGATCGTCTGATCAAACCCCTGTTGGGCACTTTGGAATACGGCCTGCCGCACGCGAACCTGATTCAGGGCATCGCCGCCGCCATGAGCTACCGCAGCGAGCAGGATCCGCAGGCCAAAGAGCTGGTGGAACTGCTGACTGAACTGGGGCCAAAAGCGGCGCTGGCGCAAATTTCCGGGCTGCCGGCGGAAAGCGAGGTTGTAGAACAGGCCATTGCTGTGTATAACGCCATGCAGCGCCAATAGGCTATTTTACTTGCCATTTTACGGTTGGGCAGTGCTCGAATTCCTCACGTACTACGTGTACGCTCCGGATTCTGCGCGCTGTCCGCCCGCAAACTGGCTGCGACAATAACGCCTATGGTATTAAATTAGTGGCCGATACAGCATACCCCTCCCACGCCATTCGAAAAGCGACGATGGAAGAAGCACAGGCATTTGAAAATAAGGTTCTGGAAAGGCTGAACGCAGGCAAGACGGTGCGCAGTTTCCTGATAGCGGCGGTAGAGCTGCTGGCGGAAGCGCTCAACGTACTGGTGGTGCAGGTGTTTCGCAAGGACGATTATGCGGTGAAGTATGCCGTCGAACCGCTATTGTCCGGTGCCGGTCCGCTGGGGGAGTTGTCGGTGCGCCTGAAGCTGATGTACGGGCTGGGAGTGATCTCCCGCCACGAATACGAAGATGCCGAGTTGCTGATGGCGATGCGCGAAGAGTTGAATCACGACGGGACAGAATACCGCTTTGTCGATGATGAAATCCTCGGGCCGTTCGGCGAGTTGCACTGCGTGACCGCGTTGCCGCCGGTGCCGACTTTCCTGCAGCCCGGCGAAGCGGAAGAGTCGCTGATCGCCATGCAGCGCCAGCGCTATCAACAGGTGTTGCGTTCCACTATGGTGCTTTCCGTCACCGATCTGATAGCCGGTATCGGCGCCAAACAACCGTCCCGGCTCTCTCCTCTCGGCCGCAGTTAGGCAAAGGCGGCGCGCCACTCGTCGAACAGCAGCCACAGTGCCGTGGCTGCCATCAATCCCGCCATCACGCCGTTAAACAACCGCAGTTTCCAGGTCACTCGCAGCGCATCACGCAGGCGATCGCCCAACACCGCCCAGACCAAGACGCAGGGAATGTTCAGCGCGGTAAAGGCAGCGATAATCATCAACGTATGACCGAGGCTGGCGCCTTCCCGCGGGGTGAACAGAATGGCGACGTTAATGGCCATCAGCCAGGCTTTGGGATTGACCGCCTGGAACAACGCCCCGTTGATTAAGCGCATTGGCTGCGCCTGCTGTTTGCCGTCCGGCGATGCCGCTTTGAACAGCTTCCAGGATAGCCATAGCAGATAGGTGCAACCGATCACCGCCAGTGGAAAACGGATCATCCCGGCCCAGCTCAAAATCAACGCCAGCAGGGTGGTGGTCAGGGCCAGCTGCACTGCGCAGCCGACGCTGATGCCAAAAACCATCGGCAGAGTGCGGCGCAGGCCAAAATTTACGCCGGACGACGCCAGCAGCAGGTTGTTGGGGCCTGGGGTGATCGACATGACGGTGACATAACTGATAAAGGCGGAGTCCAGCATAATGGGTTCCTCACAGGGCTGGGGGAGCAAGGGAACCAGCATAAAACCTGCCGATGGATGGTGACAGAACCAAAAACCAGTTATTGTTATGGATACAGTTATACCAATATTAAACTGTACCCATTGCCTGGAGACAAACTGTGACCCTGCTCGATGAAATGCCGGAAACGCGCTACCAACAGCTGGCGGATACGCTGGCGGAAGCCATTCGCCGCGGTACGCTGCTGCCCGGCAGCCGTTTACCCTCGGTGCGTCGCTGCGCGCAAACCCACAGCGTCAGCATCAATACCGTGGTCGCGGCTTACCGCACGCTGGAAGATCGCGGTTTGATAGAGGCGCGGCCACAGTCGGGGTTTTATGTGTGCAACACTCTGCCGGCGTTGAAGGCCGCTTTGCCGACCAGCAGCCGAATAGAGCCACCGGCGGACGATGTGCTGGCCTTGATCGACACCGTGTTTGCCGCCCAGCAGAACCCGGCATTCACCAACCTTTCGCTGGCCTGCCCGCAGACCTCGGATTTTTACCCCGGCGGGAAATTGGGGCGGATGCTTTCATCGCAGCTGCGTCGCCAGCCGAACCTGATCGGTCAGTACGCGCTGCCGCCCGGTAGCCTGCGGCTGCGTCAGCAGATCACGCGTCGTTCGATGACGCTGGGTATGCTGCTGGAACCGGGCGATATCACGCTGACGCACGGCTGCATGGAGGCATTGCAACTGGCGCTGCGGGTAACCACCAAACCGGGCGACTGTATCGGGCTGGAATCGCCGACCTATTTTTACCTGCTGCCGCTGCTGGCCAGTCTGGGGCTGAAAGCGCTGGAAATCCCCACCGATCCGCAACACGGGCTGTCATTGGACGCGTTGGAACTGTTGCTGAACGAGAAACGACTGAACGCGGTGATCGCCATGCCGACGGTGCAAAATCCGTTGGGTTGTACCATGCCGCTGGCGGCGAAAAAACGCCTGGCTCGGCTGATGAACGATCATCAGGTGCCGCTAATTGAGGACGGGCTGTACGCGGAGATCCAGTTCGGTGGCGCACTCTCCCCGGCGGTGAAATCATTCGACCGCGACGGTTGGGTGCTGTTTTGCTCCAGCTTTACCAAGACGCTGGCGCCGGATTTTCGCATCGGTTGGATCAGCGGCGGACGTTTCAACGATGCGTTGCGCAAGCTGAAGGCGGTGTCGTCAATGTCCGAGTCACAGTTGCTGTCGGAAACTCTGGCGATGTTTCTGGAAACCGGTGGCTACGATCACCATCTGCGCAACCTGCGCAAGCGCTATGCCGCCCAGGTGGATGAGGCGCGAGGGTTGATTGCGCGTCACTTTCCACGCGGCACGCGAGCCACGCAACCGGCGGGGGGATTTGTGTTCTGGGTGGAATTTCCGGACGGGGTCGACAGCGTAGCGCTGTTCCACCAGCTGTTGGAGGAGCAGATCTGCCTGACGCCTGGCACGCTGTATTCTCCCAGCGGCCGCTATCGTAATGCGTTGCGGCTCTCCTGTTGTTATCCGTTTAATGCGCGCTACAGCCAGGCGCTGGCACGCGTGGGGGCTAAAGCCTGCGAGATGAGTGGCTTGCCGCCGGGCATTGCGCAAGACGGGTAACGACGCGCGCATTTTGCTACAATGTGGGCATCATTGATTAGCGTGCCGACAGGCACAACAGGCCAGAAACCATGAAAGAGATAGAAAAGGCAGAGATTAAGCGCCTTAGCGACCTGCTGGACGCACTGAACCACAAAGACACCCTGGTGATCCAACAGGGCAATCCCGATCTGATTGCCCAGCACACCAAAGAAAAAGAGAAGCTGGCGGCAGAAATCGAGCGCCTGAAAGGCGTACGTGTTGAAAAGCTGAGCGCAGAAGCGCAAAAGCTGAGCCAACTGCCGTTCAGCCGTGAAATCACCAAGAAAGAACAGGCGGATATGGGCTCGTTGAAGAAAAACGTGCGCGGCCTGATCGTAGTGCACCCAATGACCGCTCTGGGCCGTGAAATGGGCCTGAAAGTGGTTACCGGCTACGCCAGAAAAGCTTTCTGATCGCCAGGGGCGCCGTCGATGGCGCCCCGTTTTCATAGCTTGGTGGTGAAATACGCCTTGGTCTGATAGGGCACGGTCAGGTTTTCTTTGCCCTGCAATTCCTCTTCTTCTGCCACCAGTTGGCGGATCTCATCGATCACTTCTTCCTGCTGCTGGGGCGGCAAGGCAGCGATAAAGCTGGTGGAACGCACCCGGTTATAAATCACATCTTCTGCCGCACCCTGGTGGGCGAGCATAAATACCTGCTCCTGTAGCGCATCCAGCCCTTTGAACGGGAAAAGTTTACGCCATTCTCCGGTGTAAAAACGCGGGGCGTCGCCTTCGTGACGGTCGACAATCTGGTTCAGCTTACGCACCCAACTTACGCGCGCATCGCGCATATTCCATACCAGGCCAAGCTTGCCGCCGGGTTTGAGAATGCGCTTTATCTCGGCCAACGCCTGCGGCGTGGCGAACCAGTGGAAGGACTGTGCGCAGACCACGGCGTCCACTGATTCATCCGGCAGCGGGATCGACTCCGCGGTGCCCGCCAATGTTTTCACCTGCGGCAGCGCAATCGACAGCTTTTCCAACATCTGCGCCACCGGTTCAACGGCGATCACCTGAGCGCCGGTTTCCAGCAGGCGGGGCGTGAATTTGCCGGTGCCGGCCCCGAGATCGATCACCGTCATACCGGCATGCAGGCCGAGGGTGTCGCGCAGCCAAACGGCAATTTCCGGTGGGTAATCCGGTCGCCCTTTAACGTAGCGATCGGAATTGGCCTGATAGCCAGCGGCTGCGGCATGGTGGATCGAATGAGATGGGGAGGTCATAACTTTGCTCCTGCCTGAAAGAGGTTGCCGGTTGGGTTGCATCACAGTATAGGTCGGTAAAAAGGCTTAACGCAGTATTCTGCGCCACGTTTTTCCTTCCCGGCTGCTGTTTCTCAGCGGCCCAGCAAGCGGCGATTAAAGTCTTCAATACGGTGTTCACTGATACGCGTCAGCATGGTTTTACTCCAGCTGGCGGACAACCCGGCCACCGCCAGCAGGCGGCGATATTGCTCTTCATCAAACGGCATATGCCAGGCGATGCCAATCGCCTCGGCGACCGAGATATCGCTGCTGCGTGTTACCAGTTCCAACGGGCGCTCGCCGCTGACTTTACCGGCGGAGATCACGCGGTACAGCCAGCCGCAGCGGCCGCTTTGTTGCATCAGCACCGAGATGTCGTCGATATCAAAATGGTAGTTGAGCTTGAAGCAGGGAGAGCGCGGTTGGGTGACCTGAATCAGCGCGTCGCCCCAACGGAAGATGTCGCCCATAAACACGTTGTGTTCGGTCAGCCCCAGAGTTGAAAGGTTTTCGCCAAAGGCCGGCGCGCTGAACTGTTCCGCCTGCGTCGGGAACTGTTCGCGCCAGTGTTGGTAATGTTCTCGGGGATAGTGACACAGCGCGCGGTCCGGCCCGCCGTGATAGCTTTTCTCCGCCTGCTCATCGCCTTCCAGGCCGAGGGACGTCAGCTTGATGGCACCGTCCACCAGGCGCTTGGCGATACCGCTCGGCCGCCCGCCCTCGTAGGGTTGAACGGTACCGATATAAACCTCAGGGTGATGCATATGCGCCTCCATGTCTCGCTTCGAAGGTTCAGCATAGCCTGAGTTGGCCGGAGGGAACAATAACCGCCCGAAAGGTTCGGGCGGGTAAACGTTAGAAGGTGGTCCAGTTATCTTCCGCTTCGGTGCTGGCTGCGGGCTTTTTCATCGCCGGTGCCTTGACCACCGTCCCTTTCACGGCGGCCGGTGCAGAAAGTTCCGCCAAACGGAATACCGAGACGCTTTGCAGTAGCATTTCCGCCTGTTCTTCCAGCGAGTCGGCTGCGGCGGCAGATTCTTCCACCAACGCGGCGTTCTGCTGAGTGGTGTGATCCATTTCCACAATCGCCTGGCCAATTTGGGCAATACCGCGGGTCTGCTCGTCGGAGGCGGCGGCGATCTCCGCCATGATGTCGCGCACATGGGTGACCGACAGGACGATCTGCTCCATGGTATTGCCGGTGTTTTCCACCAAAGTGGTGCCGGTCTGTACCCGGCTGACCGACTCGGTAATCAACCCTTCGATCTCCTTTGCCGCCTGGGCGCTACGCTGCGCCAGGTTGCGTACTTCGCTGGCCACCACCGAGAAGCCTCGGCCCTGTTCACCGGCACGCGCTGCTTCCACTGCCGCGTTGAGCGCCAAGATATTAGTCTGGAAGGCAATACCGTTGATCAGGGTGGTAATTTCGGCGATTCGCTGTGAACTGCTGGAAATGTCGCGCATGGTGCTGACGACGCTTTCCACCAGTTTGCCCCCCTGCTGGGCGGTTTGTGAGGCGTCCGTGGCCAGCTGATTGGCGTGATGGGCGTTTTCGGCGTTCTGTTTCACCGTGGCGGTGAGCTGTTCCATGCTGGCGGCGGTTTCTTCCACCGCGGCGGCCTGTTGCTCGGTACGGGAGGACAAATCGGTATTGCCTGCGGCAATCTCCGCAGCGGCGGTGGACACCTGGCTGACGCCCATCTGGATTTTCTCAATCATGTCGCGCAGGTTCTGGCTCATCGCCGCCACGGCATTCAGCAATTGCCCCAGTTCATCGCGACGGGTGCTGGTCTGCGCCTGCCGCAGATCGCCACTGGCAATGCGTTCCGCCAGCGCCAGCGTACTTTGCAGCGGTCGGGTGATTTGCAGCGTGATGCGCCAGGCGATCAGCAGCCCGGCAATGATGGCAACCAGCGTGGTGATGCCCATTTGCAGCTGCGCGGCGTTGATATCGTTATGGGTTTGCGTCAGTTCGTCCTGCATAAAGGCGTTGACCAGCGTACCGACTTCCTGCGCGCTGTTGCCCAACTGCTGGCTGATGTTTTGCTCCTGTTGATAAGCCGGCAGGTAGGCCTGGATACGGTTCTTGTAATCATCAAGCGCGGTCAGCAGCGGTTGCAGCAGAGGACGCTGAGCGTCGTTGAGCCGCCGGCTGAGCGCGTTGGCCGCGCTACGGGCATCATCTATCGCCGCGACCAGCGGGGCTTCGGACTCGCTGCTCAGGCTCAACAGCAGGCCGCGCGCGCCGTAGCGCACCAGAGTCAGTTTTTGGTTCAACTGAATGAAGGCCAGCTGCAGGTCGCCATTGGTAAGCTGACGCTCTACCTGATTCAGGCTGTCTTGCACTTCCGACATGTTCCAGCTTTGGCGCACGGCATCCTTTGCCGCTACCGCCTTCTCGAAAGCGTTTTGCTGCTGCTGGTAGTGGCCGATCAGCTCCATCAAACGCTGCAGGTCTTTGCGGCTTTGGGGATCCCAGTCCAGGTCCTGACCCTGGTTAATCATCTTCACCGCGTTCTCGATGCTGGTGCGGTTATTTTTCAGGTATTCAGGCTTATAGGTTTGGCCGAACAGCGCGCGGTTGTATTTGGCTTGATTGATCTCGTCATTCAGCTTGTTGCTGAAGTCGATGCGATCGGCGCGGGACTCGATGGTATGCAGATACTGTGCGCCGGTTCCGGCGATAATGGCCGTCAGTAACAGCATCAGGCCAAAACCGAGACCGAGCTTTTTACCCACGGTGAGATGAACGAACTTTCCTGCCAGTGTTTGCAATGCCGCCATAATGATTTTCCTTTCCGGGCGAACGTCAATTGAACAAATCATCGGCAAAGGGCGGTTAAACTTTAGCGGATTTTAGGCAAAAAAATGCCCGCATTACGCGGGCATCTTCAGTACCGGGGGCGAATTACTTCTTCGCAGCGAAGCGTGCTGCCGCTTCATCCCAGTTAACCACGTTCCAGAATGCCTTGATGTAATCTGGACGTTTGTTTTGATATTTCAGGTAGTAAGCGTGTTCCCACACGTCCAGGCCCACGATTGGGAAACCTGAAGCGCCGGCAACGGCTTCGCCCATCAGCGGGCTGTCTTGGTTAGCGGTAGATACCACGGCCAGTTTGTCGCCTTTCAGCACCAGCCAGGCCCAACCAGAACCGAAGCGGGTCGCTGCGGCTTTCTCGAACTCTTCCTGGAATTTCTCTACGCTGCCGAAATCACGCTCGATAGCGGCTTTCAGATCCCCACCCAGCGTGGTGCCGGTTTTCAGGCCTTTCCAGAACAGGCTGTGGTTAGCGTGACCGCCGGCGTTGTTACGCATGAAGGTGCGCTTGTCAGCAGGCACTTTATCCAGATCCTGGATCAGTTCTTCAACGCTGTATTGCGCCAGCTCTGGGTAGGCTTCCAGTACGGTGTTGGCGTTGTTAACGTAGGTCTGGTGATGTTTGGTGTGATGGATTTCCATCGTCTGCTTGTCGAAATGCGGTTCCAGTGCGTCGTAGGCGTACGGCAGGGATGGCAGTGAATAACTCATAATCATCATCTCCAGTGGTGTATGGGCGGCGCAATGTTGTGAGCACCGCGTAAGCAGTCGGATCATTATAGTTATTTAAATGATATTGAAAATGATTATCAATGCCCTACTTACAGTGTGGGTTTAATCTGATCAACCAGGCGCTGCGGGTGGGTAAACACCGTGGCGCGGCCGGGTTTGCTGAAGCCGACCAGCGTCAGATTACTGCGCTCGGCGATTTCAACGGCCAGCGAGGTTGCCGCAGACACCACGAACAAAATCTCCACGCCACACATCGCGGCCTTCTGCACCATTTCATAACTGGCACGGCTGGAGGTTAATACCGCTCCCTGAGACCAGCCCTGTTTGGCGCGTACGCCAAGCAGCTTGTCCAGGGCGACATGTCGGCCCACGTCTTCGCATCCGCCAAGTACTTCACCCTGTGGGGATAACCAGGCGGCGGCATGGGTGCAACCGGTCAGTTGCCCAACTTCCTGTACTTCTCGCAGCTGTTTCAATGCGGAGTCGAGATTATCCAGGGAAAAAGTCTGGGTGAATGGCAGTGCAGGCAGCGGACGGAAAATGTCTGCCAGCTGTTCAATACCGCATACGCCGCAGCCGGTGCGGCCTGCCATGGCACGACGGCGCTCCTTCAAACCGGCAAACCGACGGCTGGAGAGCTCTATTTGCACCTCCAGTCCGTTACAGGTTTGGTTAATCTCTATACTGTAGATATCGCGTGGCGATTCGATGATGCCTTCCGACAGGGAAAAGCCCAGGGCGAACGCCTCAAGATCTTTGGGCGTGCACATCATCACCACGTGAGAGATGCCGTTATAGACCAGCGCGACCGGAACCTCTTCCGCCAGCCAATCCGGCTGTGCGGTGGCGAGTTGCCCGCGTTGATAAACCTGAGCCTGGGTCACCCCTGTGAGCGAGGTCTCATTTATGTGTTGGTCTGAGTTTATATTGTTCACTTAACTGGCACCTGTTTGTAACAACCACATACACGCTGTGGTAATATTGCCACCGCAAAAACAACAGTAATTTTAGCGCTTCCCGCTTCAAGGGGGAAAGCGCCATTTGAAACAATGTGACAATCGAGAGTGAAAGGAGACCCCCATGCAGGTCAGCAGAAGGCAGTTCTTTAAGATCTGCGCTGGCGGTATGGCAGGAACGACGGTAGCTGCGCTGGGCTTTGCCCCGGAAGTGGCGTTGGCGGAAACCCGGCAGTACAAACTGCTGCGCGCGCGCGAAACCCGTAATACCTGTACGTATTGTTCCGTCGGCTGTGGGCTGTTGATGTACAGCCTTGGTGATGGCGCCAAAAACGCCAAAGAAAGCATTTTCCACATTGAAGGGGATCCGGATCACCCGGTCAACCGCGGTGCGCTTTGCCCGAAAGGCGCCGGCCTGGTCGACTTCATCCACAGCGAAAGTCGCCTCAAGTACCCGGAATACCGGGCGCCAGGTTCGGACAAATGGCAACGCATCAGCTGGGACGACGCCTTCACCCGCATCGCCAAGCTGATGAAAGAAGACCGTGACGCCAATTTCATCAAAACCAACGAACAGGGCGTTACCGTCAACCGTTGGCTGAGCACCGGCATGCTGTGCGCCTCTGCCGCCAGCAACGAAACCGGTTATTTGTCGCAAAAATTTAGTCGCGCTCTCGGCATGCTTGCCGTAGACAACCAGGCGCGTGTCTGACACGGACCAACGGTAGCAAGTCTTGCTCCAACATTTGGTCGCGGTGCGATGACCAACCACTGGGTTGATATCAAGAACGCGAATCTGATTATCGTCATGGGCGGTAATGCGGCGGAAGCGCATCCGGTGGGGTTCCGCTGGGCGATGGAAGCCAAAATTCACAATAAAGCCAAGCTGATCGTTATCGATCCGCGCTTTACCCGTACTGCATCGGTAGCGGATTTCTATACGCCAATCCGTTCCGGGACCGACATTGCTTTCCTGTCGGGCGTGTTGCTGTACCTGATGACCAACAACAAAATTAACCGCGAATACGTTGAGGCCTACACCAACGCCAGCCTGCTGGTGCGGGAAGACTTTGCCTTCGACGACGGCCTGTTCAGCGGCTATGACGCGGAAAACCGCAAATACGACAAAACCACCTGGAACTACCAGTTCGACGAGAACGGCTTCGCCAAGCGCGACGTCACGCTGCAAGATCCACGCTGCGTATGGAACCTGCTCAAGGAACACGTCAGCCGTTATACGCCAGAGGTGGTGACCAACATCTGCGGCACGCCGAAGGAAGACTTCCTCCAGGTGTGTGAATACATCGCCGAAACCTGCGTGGCGGATAAAACCGCATCGTTCCTGTACGCCCTGGGCTGGACTCAGCACTCGGTCGGCGCACAGAACATTCGTACCATGGCGATGATCCAGCTGCTGCTCGGCAACATGGGCATGGCGGGCGGCGGCGTTAACGCGCTGCGCGGCCACTCCAATATTCAGGGCCTGACCGATCTGGGTCTGCTGTCGCAGAGCCTGCCGGGCTACATGACGTTGCCGTCGGATAAGCAACCGGATCTCGAGACTTACCTGAAAGCCAACACGCCGAAGGCGCTGCTGCCGGGCCAGGTGAACTACTGGGGCAACTACCCGAAATTCTTCGTCAGCCTGATGAAGAGCTTCTACGGTGACAAGGCGCAGAAGGACAACAGCTGGGGCTTTGACTGGTTGCCGAAGTGGGACAAAGGCTACGACGTGCTGCAGTACTTCGAAATGATGTCGCAAGGTAAGGTCAACGGCTACTTCTGCCAGGGCTTCAACCCGGTGGCGTCGTTCCCGAACAAGAACAAGGTCGTGGCTTCCCTGTCCAAACTGAAGTTCCTGGTGACCATAGATCCGCTTAACACCGAGACCTCGAACTTCTGGCAGAACCACGGCGAGTTCAACGACGTCGATTCGTCGAAGATTCAGACCGAAGTGTTCCGCCTGCCGTCCACCTGCTTTGCCGAAGAAAACGGCTCTATCGTCAACTCCGGCCGCTGGCTGCAGTGGCACTGGAAGGGCGCCGATGCCCCTGGCGAAGCGCTGAACGACGGCGAAATCCTGGCGGGCATCTTTACCCGTCTGCGTGAGATGTATGCGCGTGACGGCGGTGCGGTGCCGGAACAGGTGTTGAACATGACCTGGGACTACCTGACGCCGGATAATCCTGCGGCCGAAGAAGTGGCGATGGAGAGCAACGGTAAGGCACTGGCGGACATTCTCGACGCCGACGGCAAAGTGTTGGCGAAAAAGGGTGAGCAGCTCAGCACCTTTGCTCACCTGCGCGACGACGGCACCACCGCCAGCGGTTGCTGGATCTTCGCCGGTAGCTGGACGCCGGCCGGCAACCAGATGGCGCGGCGCGATAACGCCGATCCGTCCGGCCTCGGCAATACGTTGGGTTGGGCCTGGGCATGGCCGCTTAACCGCCGCATCCTGTACAACCGTGCTTCGGCGGATCCGCAAGGCAAGCCTTGGGATCCAAAACGTCAGTTGCTGGAGTGGGACGGTGCCAAGTGGGGCGGGGTGGATATCCCGGACTACAGCGCCGCCGCACCCGGCAGTGACGTCGGGCCGTTCATCATGCAGCCGGAAGGCATGGGGCGCCTGTTCGCCACCGATAAAATGGCCGAAGGGCCGTTCCCGGAACACTACGAGCCGTTCGAAACGCCGCTCGGCACCAACCCGTTGCACCCGAACGTGGTGTCCAACCCGGCGGCGCGCGTGTTCAAGGACGACCTGGCAGCGATGGGCAAATCCGACAAGTTCCCTTACGTCGGCACCACCTATCGTCTGACCGAGCACTTCCACTACTGGACCAAGCACGCGTTGCTCAATGCGATCGCGCAGCCGGAGCAGTTCGTGGAAATCGGCGAAAAACTGGCGGAGAAAAAGGGCATCCAGCATGGCGATACCGTCAAGGTCAGCTCCAACCGAGGCTATATCAAGGCCAAGGCGGTGGTGACCAAGCGTATCCGTACCCTGCAGGTGCACGGCCAAGAGGTCGACACTATCGGCATCCCGATCCACTGGGGTTACGAAGGGGTGGCCAAGAAAGGCTTTATCGCCAACACGCTGACGCCGTTTGTCGGCGACGCCAACACGCAAACGCCAGAGTTCAAGGCGTTCCTGGTTAACGTGGAAAAGGTGTAACGGAGACGAATTATGGCAATGCAATCTCAGGACATCATTCGTAAATCCGCCACCAATGGTTTCACGCCGGCGCCGCGCGCCCGTGACCACCAGGAAGAAGTGGCCAAGCTGATCGATGTCACCACCTGTATCGGCTGCAAAGCCTGTCAGGTGGCCTGTTCCGAATGGAACGACATTCGCGACGAAGTCGGGCACAACGTCGGGGTGTATGATAACCCCGCCGATCTGACCGCCAAGTCGTGGACGGTGATGCGCTTCTCCGAAGTGGAGGAAAACGGCAAGCTGGAGTGGCTGATCCGCAAGGACGGCTGCATGCACTGCGCCGACCCGGGCTGCCTGAAGGCCTGCCCATCGGAAGGTGCGATCATCCAGTACGCCAACGGTATCGTCGACTTCCAGTCTGAGCACTGTATCGGCTGCGGTTACTGCATCGCCGGGTGCCCGTTCGACGTGCCGCGCATGAACAAGGACGACAACCGGGTGTACAAATGTACCCTGTGCGTCGACCGCGTTGATGTTGGCCAGGAACCGGCCTGCGTGAAAACCTGCCCGACCGGCGCCATTCACTTCGGTACCAAGGAAGCGATGAAGCAGGTCGCCGCCGATCGCGTCAGCGAGCTGAACACCCGTGGCTATCAGAACGCCGGTCTGTACGATCCGGCGGGCGTGGGCGGCACGCACGTCATGTACGTGTTGCACCATGCGGACAAACCGCAGCTGTATCACGGTCTGCCGGATAACCCGAGCATCAGCCCGGCGGTCACGTTCTGGAAAGGCGTGTGGAAACCCCTGGCGGCCATCGGCTTTGCCGCCACCTTTGCAGCGAGCGTGTTCCACTACGTCGGCGTCGGACCAAACCGCGTCGAAGAGGAAGATAACGACGAGCTGCATGATGAGGAGACGCGCAAATGAAAAAGGAAAAGCGTATTCAGCGCTACAGCGCGCCGGAGCGGATTAACCACTGGATTGTGGCGTTCTGCTTTGTGTTCGCCGCCATCAGCGGGCTGGGGTTCTTTTTCCCCTCCTTCAACTGGTTGATGAACATTTTCGGTACGCCGCAACTGGCGCGCATTCTGCACCCCTTTGTCGGCGTGATTATGTTTGCGGCTTTCCTGCTGATGTTCCTGCGTTATTGGAAGCATAATCTGATCAATCGCGAGGACATCGTCTGGGCCAAAAACATCCATAAAATCGCCATGAACGAGGAAGTGGGTGACACCGGGCGTTATAATTTCGGTCAGAAGTGCGTATTCTGGGCGGCAATCATTAGCCTGGTGTTGCTGTTGGCCAGCGGTGTGGTGATTTGGCGGCCTTACTTTGCGCCGTCGTTCCCGATACCGCTGATCCGCATTGCGCTGCTGGTGCATTCGCTGGCTGCGGTCGGTCTGATTATCGTGATTATGGTGCACATTTACGCCGCGCTGTGGGTAAAAGGCACCATTACCGCGATGGTGGAAGGCTGGGTGCCGGCGGCCTGGGCTAAAAAACATCACCCGCGCTGGTACCGAGAGGTCCGCGAGAAACAACAGGAAGACAAACCCTGATGAGCATCCGCATCGTTCCTAAAGAGCAGTTAGGGGCACAGCGCGAGAAGTCCACAACGGCGGAGACCATCCCGCCGTTACTTTTCGCTAATCTGAAAAGCCTGTACAGCCGCCGCGCTGAACGCCTGCGTAAGCTGGCGACCGACAACCCGCTGGGCGACTACCTGAATTTTGCTGCCCAACTGGCCGAAGCGCAGCACCATGCGTTGCACGACAACCCGCTGACGCTTGATCTTACCGAAGTCCTGCAACAGGGTGCCGACAGTGGCAAGCCGCCGCTGGATCTGAGCGTTTTTCCGCGTAGCCAACACTGGCACCGGTTGCTGACATCGCTGATTGCCGAGCTGCGCCCGCAGGCGCCGGAGCACATTCTGGCGGTGCTGGATAACCTGGAAAAAGCCTCGGCGCACGAGCTGGAATTGTTGGCTGATGCGTTGCTTAACCAGGATTTCGCCAAGATCGGCAGCGAAAAAGCGCCGTTCATCTGGGCCGCGCTGTCGCTCTATTGGGCGCAGATGGCCAGCCTTATCCCCGGCAAGGCGCGCGCCGAATACGGCGAACACCGTCAATTCTGCCCGGTGTGCGGCAGCATCCCGGTTTCCAGCGTGGTGCATATCGGCACCGTCAGCGGCCTGCGCTATTTGCACTGCAACCTGTGCGAAAGCGAGTGGCACGTGGTACGGATCAAATGCAGCAACTGTGAGCAGACCCGCGATCTCAACTATTGGTCGCTGGACACCGAGCTGGCATCGGTTAAAGCGGAGAGCTGCGGTGACTGCGGTACCTACCTGAAGATTTTGTATCAGGAAAAAGACCCGCAGGTTGAGGCCGTCGCTGATGATTTGGCCACGCTGGTGCTCGACGCCAAAATGGAAGACGAAGGCTTTGCCCGCAGCAGCATCAATCCATTCCTGTTCCCGGGGGAATGATGATCGGCTACCGGGCTGCGACATTTTAACCTTGGGCAGTGCTCGGCCTCCTCACGTACTGCGTGTACGCTCCGGGGCCTGCGCGCTGTCCGCACTCAAACTGTCCTTGCCCGCTACGCCTTTAAGGCCGTAAATACCATTAATTTCGGACGGGGATTCTGGCATTCGCCCGGGCGAGTTGCTACGTTTACGCAATGACGCGCGAAGCGAAAGGAAAAGGGACAGACGATGTTGAAGACCATTGCGAAATTCACTGCGGTTGCTGTTTTAGCGGCAGGGCTGGCAGCCTGTGACAACAAGGACGATACCAAGCCGGAGATACCGAAGCCGGATCCCAAACCGACCGTCACGCAGCCTGCACCGCCACCGCCGGCGGTCGAAACTCCGCCAGCGACGCCCCCGGGGCTGAAAGTCTCGATGCAAAAGGGCAAGATCACCTTTGAATTGCCGCCGGGCTTTAGCGATCAGACTGAGAACAGCGGCATCGTCAACGACAGCCAGTCCACCATTCAGCGCTTCCTCGACGGGAAATCACGCCAGAGCACCGTCTCTTCCGAAGTGATCCCGCCTGATGGCATGAAGCTCAACGGCAGCGATAAAATGCTCAAGGACCTGACGCAGAGCATGCTCACCGAACTGGCCGATCGCTATCAAAATATTCGGACCACCAAAGAGGAGAATTTCACCGTCGGCAAGCAGAAGTTCCATCGGCTGGATACCGAGCAGAGCGTCAGCGGGCAGAAGGTAGTGTCTACCATCATGTTGACGGTGTTCAACAAGCGGGTGGTGACGTTGCAAATGCTGTCGCCGGCCAAAACGCCGGAGGCGCACCAGGCGCTGGTCCAGAAGATTATCGACACGCTGGCGGTGCAATAACAACGTTGTGGTTTGCAAGCGAGGGGAAGACTGATGAAGCTTATTGGCAGTTACACCAGCCCTTTTGTCCGCAAGATTTCCGTGATGCTGCTGGAAAAGGGGATGGCGTTCGAATTCGTTAACGATCCGCCGTATGAACCGGGCAGCCGGGTGGTTGAGCTGAACCCCTTGGCCAAAGTGCCGGTGCTGGTGGCCGATGATGGCGCCGTATTTTACGACTCGCGGGTGATTGCCGAATACCTCGAAATGTTGTCCGTGGCCCCGGCGTTTTTGCCTGTCGAACGCGCCGCCGCGTTGCGCATACGCCAGGTGGAAGCCTTGGCCGATGGCGTGACGGAGGCTGCCGCCACGTTGTTTCGCGAGAGCAAACGGGCGTCGGAAAAACAGGACGAAAACTGGATCTTGCGCCAGCGAGACAAGCTGACGCACGGGCTGGATGCGCTGGAAAAACTGGCGCAGGAAAAAACGTTGCTCAATGCCGAAGCGCTGACGCTGGCGGATATTGCTACCGGTTGTGCGCTGGGCTACCTGAATTTCCGCCGCATCATGCCCAACTGGTGCGTCGAGCGACCGGCGCTGATCAAACTGGCCGAGCGGCTGTTTGCCCGTGAAAGCTTTGCCCGCACCTTGCCCCCCTGATTTCCCTCACCCCGCTGCGGCGGGGTTTTATTTGATGCGAGACCTCTACACTGAAACCGAGCGACCATGAGCACTGAATCCCAGCTTCTTTACAGCCAGTTACCCGCCATCGATCGCCTGTTGCGCGATCCCGCTATCGAACCGCTGGTTACGCAGCACGGACAAACGCTGATTGGCGAGTTACTGCGTCAATTGCAACTGCAGGCGCGTGAAACCATTAAACACCACCAAAGGTTACCCGACTGGTGCGGTGACTGGGCACAGGCGCTCAGCGCGGGGCTGGAGCAATGGCAGCGTCCGGCTTTGGCCCCGGTATTCAACCTCAGCGGCACCGTGCTGCACACCAACCTTGGCCGGGCTCTGCTGGCGCAGCCGGTGATAGAGGCGGTGACGAGTTCCATGGGCGCGGCGGTAACGCTGGAATACGATCTGGACGGTGCCGGTCGTGGTCACCGCGATCGTGCGGTGGCGGATTTATTATGCCAATTGACCGGCGCGGAAGACGCCTGCATCGTCAACAACAATGCGGCTGCGGTGCTGCTGATGCTGGCGGCGATCGCCCCCGGCAAGCAGGTGGTGGTATCGCGTGGCGAACTGGTGGAAATTGGCGGTGCGTTCCGCATCCCTGACGTGATGCGCCAGGCCGGTTGCCAACTGGTCGAGGTCGGCACGACCAACCGCACCCACCTGAAAGATTACCGCAGCGCGATTAACGAACAGACCGGGCTGCTGATGAAGGTGCATACCAGCAATTACAGCATCCAGGGCTTTACCGCCGCGGTGGAAGAAGCCGAACTGGCGCAGCTCGGCGCAGAGCATGGCCTGCCGACCGCCACCGATCTGGGCAGCGGCTCATTGATTGATATGGCGCAATACGGTCTGCCGGCGGAACCCATGCCGCAGCGGTTGCTCGCCGCCGGAGTCGATTTGGTGACGTTCTCCGGCGACAAGCTGCTCGGCGGCCCGCAGGCCGGCATCATCGTCGGCAAAAAGGCGCTGATCGCCAAGCTGCAGCAACACCCTCTGAAGCGTGCGCTACGCGTTGGCAAACTGACGCTGGCGGCGCTGGAAGCGACTTTACGACTCTATCAACAGCCCGAACTGTTGGCACAACAGCTGCCGACGCTACGGCTATTGACCCGTCCGCAGCGGGCGATGCAGGGTTCTGCCGAACGTCTGTTGCAGGTGCTGGCGCCGCAGTTTGCCGGGTATTTCCAACTGCGTGCCGAACCCTGCTGGTCGCAGATTGGCAGCGGTTCGTTGCCGGTCGATCGGCTGCCCAGCTATGCGCTGACCTTTGCGCCGCGCGATGGCCGTGGCGCAACGTTGGAAGCGTTGGCAGAACGCTGGCGTCGGCTGCCGCAGCCGGTGATCGGCCGAATTAACGACGGCAGGCTGTGGCTCGATCTGCGCTGTCTGGAGCAGGAAGACGCGCTGATTGAGGCCCTGAGAGAATGATTATTGCTACCGCCGGCCATGTCGATCATGGCAAAACCACCCTGCTGCAAGCGATCTCCGGGATCAATGCGGATCGCCTGCCGGAAGAAAAACGCCGTGGCATGACCATAGATCTGGGTTATGCCTACTGGCCGCAGCCCGATGGCCGGGTGTTGGGCTTTATCGACGTGCCGGGACACGAGAAATTCCTCGCCAATATGCT
Source organism: Serratia sp. BIGb0234 (assembly GCF_024809915.1). Classification (NCBI taxonomy): domain Bacteria; kingdom Pseudomonadati; phylum Pseudomonadota; class Gammaproteobacteria; order Enterobacterales; family Yersiniaceae; genus Serratia; species Serratia sp. BIGb0234. The sequence goes on along the minus strand of NZ_JANUEI010000009.1, from coordinate 53,868 downwards.
GGCGGGCGTTGGTGGCATCGACCATGCCTTGCTGGTGGTGGCCTGCGATGATGGCGTGATGGCGCAAACGCGCGAGCACCTGGCGATACTGCGATTGAGCGGGCGTCCGGCGCTGACGGTGGCCTTGACCAAAGCCGATCGGGTGGATGAAGCGCGTGTCGAAGAGGTTCGACAGCAGCTTGACGAGGAGCTGACGCGCCAGGGGTGGCAACAGGCACCGGTGTTTGTCACCGCCGCGCCGCAGTCGCAGGGAATCGACGCACTGCGCGCGCATTTGCTGGCGTTGCGGCCTGACGAACATGCGGTAACGCGCCGCTTCCGCCTGGCGGTGGATCGCGCGTTCAGCGTGAAAGGCGCTGGTTTGGTAGTGACCGGTACCGCACTGGGTGGCCAGGTGGCGGTAGGCGACACGCTGTGGCTGACCGGCGCCGACGCGCCGGTGCGGATTCGCGGTTTGCACGCGCAAAACCAACCGGCTGAGCAGGCGCAGGCTGGACAGCGTATTGCGTTGAATATTAGCGGTGACGTCAGCAAAGATCAGGTCGCACGCGGCGATTGGTTGCTGGCGCAAAAGCCTCCGATCGCCGCCGAACGAATTCTGGTGGCGTTAGATAAGGATTTGCCGATAAAGCACTGGCAGCCGCTGCATTTACATCATGCCGCCAGCCATATTACCGGACGAGTTTCGTTGCTCAGTGATGGGCTGGCGGAACTGATCCTTGACCGTCCGCTATGGCTGGCCGAAAACGATCGGCTGGTGCTGCGCGATATTGGCGCACGCCAAACCCTGGGCGGCGCAAGGGTGCTGAGCTTGACGACGCCCAAACGGGGTAAGCGCCAACCCGAGTATTTGGCCTGGCTGGCGGCGCTGGCACAGGCCGACGATGACTGTCAGGTGCTGGCGCTGCATTTGCCCAAGGGCGCGCTGGATCTGGCGGCCTTTGCCTGGGCACGACAACTGACCGAGAAACCGCTGGCGAAGTTGTTGGCGAGTCATGAATTGCTGATTGCCGGTGATAGGGCGTTGGCGCAGGATAATGCACAGCTGGATCAGCAGCGTCTGCTGCAGGTGTTGGCCGAGTATCACCAGCAGCATGCCGATCAGCTCGGCCTGGGGCGTGCTCGCCTGCGGCGCATGGCCGTGCCGCAACTGTCTGAGGCGCTGGCATTTATGATGATCGATCGGCTGCTGGCTGCCGGTTTGCTTAGCAATACGCGTGGGTGGCTGCACCTGCCGGAGCACGGTTTGGCGTTCAGCGCCGAAGAGCAAATCCTGTGGGCCCGTATTGAACCGCTGTTCGGCGACGAAGCCTGGTGGGTGCGCGATCTGGCTGCCGAATTGGGCGAGGACGAGGCATGGGTGCGGACCACGCTGCGTAAAGCCGCTCAGTTGGGCCATGTCACGGCAGTGGTGGTGGATCGTTACTATCTAAGCCAACGGATAGAACAATTCGCCGCGTTGATCCGTGAACTGGATGAAACGCAGGGCAGTGCCAACGCCGCCGATTTTCGTGACCGGCTCGGCGTGGGGCGTAAACTGGCCATTCAGGTGCTGGAATTTTTCGACCGCAGCGGATTTACCCGCCGCAAGGGTAACCAACACCTGCTGCGCGACAGCGGACTCTATACCCGTCATACCTGAAGCTGCCTCTGCGTTGGCTGCCAGCACTCACCCCAGTCACTTACTTGAGTAAGCTCCTGGGGACTCATGCTCCTGCCGCGTTACTCGACAAAACCTCGCCCCGTTGGGGCCAGCGCAAGCGCTGTTCAACAAAGCCGTGGCTTTGTTGTGATGCAACTCCAATTATTTTGGGTATAGCCGCGTATTCTGATTAAGTCGCGAGGTCATCAGGATGAATACTGAAGGTTTATCACCACTGCCCATAAGAAAGATGATGAAAAGTATGCCGGGTTTGTGCGAGAGAAAGAACAGAGGTGCTTGACGCTAGAGGCACTTAGTGACGTTGAACAGATGAATTTTATCAGCCATGAGGCGGTACTGGCATGGGCTATAAGTTTGAGAACTGATTCATCTGACTGATAGAGTTAAATCCAGTGTAAATCTTGAAACACGGAAAGAGATATCCTCTCTTCCCGTGTCGTTAGCTCGGCGCTTGTTATAACGCAGCGTTAGGCGTCGGCGTTGCATCGCCGCTGCGGCGCTTGCTGAGGAACAGCGCCACCAGTGCCAGCCAGCACAGGCCACTGAGCAGGTTGAACAGATTGAACAGCCCGCTGCCGCCCCACACGTAAGCCACTTTTGCCAGCTCGATACCGACGGTGAACACCATCATGCTCAACATGCCCATGGTGGCGGAGACCGTGCCTTTGCTGACGTTGCTTGAGAACAGCGTCAAACGATACAGCCCGGCGTTGGCCAGCCCGATGCCGAAAGCGTACAGGCTGAGACCCGCAGTCATCCACAGATAGGCATGGCTGGAGAATATCGTCGCCAGCGCCGCGATCAGCAAACCCAGCATCATCGGCCCGGCACCCAGCTTGATCAGGCGCGGTACGCTGTTCTTGCCGGTGAGACGTGCCAGCGTCAGGTTGCCGAGGATCAGCGCACCGAACACCGGAATTTGCAGCAGACCGTAATCCAGCGTCGACAGCGACTCGCCGCTGATCAGGATCACCGGTGATTGGGCAATCCAGGCCAGCAGCGGCAGGCTGGCGAAACCGATGGCCAGCGTGCCGCAGATAAAGCGGCGGTTGGACAATACCTGACGATAGTCGCGCCACAGGTTGGCGGCCGAGAATTTCTCACCCTGCAGCGAAGCCGTCTCAGGCATGGCTTTCCACAGGCCGTAAAAGGCAAACGCAGCCAGTGCGGCGAACAGTACGAACATGCTCTGCCACGGCGCGACGTGGATCAGCGCGGCACCGGCCAACGGCCCCAGCAGCGGGGCAATCAGCGCCACGTTGGCCATCAGCGCGGTGATTTTGATGCACACCGACTCTTCAAACGACTCCTGGATGGTGGCGTAACCCACTGCGCCGATAAAGCACAGGCCAATCCCCTGCAGGAAACGCATAAAGATAAACTGTTCGATGCTGGTCACCAGCAAAATAGCCAGACAGGCGACGATAAAAAACGCCACGCCGGCCAGCATGACCGGGCGACGCCCGCGCCGATCCGACAACGGCCCCAGCAGCCATTGCAGGAAAATACCGCCGGCCAGATAGGCGGTCATTGAGGTTGGCACCCACTCTTCACCAGCGTTGAAATCGGCCACTACCGCCAACATGCCAGGTTGGATCATATCGTTGCCGATATAGGTGGCAAATTCGAACAGCACCAGACAAAGCGGGAATAAAAGCGCCTGTCGACCCAAGCGAGCCGCAGGTGGTAAAGTAGTTTTCATATTTATCGTACTGAAAGTAAAGAAGAAATAAGGAACTGCCAGGGCGGGAAGCGCAATCTGAGCGAGTTGTGGCGGCTATTTTGCCGCCAATTGTTCACCTTAGCAACGATAAGGTGTTGTTTCAGCACATTCTGATATTCGCCGTCAGGGTTGCCACCCACACTTTCGCTCTATAACCTTATTTTAACAAATCAAGATGACAATATTGCGGGCGATGTTTTGAGCAATAAAATTGGCTGGATAGATAACTTGCGCGCCGTAGCGTGCATGATGGTGGTGATGATCCACGCCACCACCTACTACGTCACCAGCGGGGTGGCGGTGGGCGAACATAACTGGGACATCGCTAACGTACTGAACTCACTGTCGCGCGTTTCAGTACCCCTGTTTTTCATGATTTCCGGCTACCTGTTTTTCGGCGAGAAAAGCGCCGGTAAAAAGCATTTCATCCGCATTGGCTGCTGTATTGCGTTTTACAGCGCGGTCGCGCTGATTTATATCGCGGCGTTTACCAAAATCGGTTTCTGGCCGTCGCTGCGCGGCATATTGTTAAAGCCGGTGTTCTACCATCTGTGGTTCTTCTATGCGATCGCGGTGATTTATCTGCTGTCGCCGCTGATCAACGTCAAGCCGGTATCACGCCGCTATCTGGCCAGCGTGTTGGTGATCCTGGCGGTGGTCGCCAATCCCAATACCAGCTCGCTGACCCTAGGTAACGCTCACCTGCTGCCGGTCAATCTGTATATCTATGGGGACACCTTTTACTACCTGCTGTACGCGTTGGCCGGCCGGGCGATTGGCATGATGGACACCCAGGGGCGAGGTATCAGTTGGCTGGCGATATTGGGGTTTGTGGCTAGCGTGGCGTTGATCGTTCAGGGCACCAAAAGCCAGATGTTCATCAACGGTAACTTTGCCGATACTTATTACATCTACTGTGGGCCGTTGGTGTTTATCGCGGCGGTATCCCTGGTGGTATGGTTTAAAAATTGTCTGTCCGAGCCTATTGGCTGGTTGGGCGTTTTTTCCCGACATTCGCTGGCAATCTACGGTTTTCACGCCATTATCGTCAATTTTATGCGCAGCCGTCACCTGACGCTGACCGCCCATCCGTTACTGGATATCTTCTGGGTATTCGGCGTGGCGTTGGCGCTCAGCCTGTTGTTGTCGATGGGATTGCAGAAAATAGACTCTCGGCGGCTGGTGTCATAACGCGGTCGAGCCGCGCTGCTGGGCACGCCGCAGTTGACGACCGGAGGAAAACCCCGCCGCCAGCGCCGCCTTTTCCAGCCCATAGCCCTGTTGCAGCCGCTGCTGCGCCACCGCCAGCCGCAGCTGTTCATGGTATTCGCGCACGCTGATGCCGACATGGCTACGGAACAGCCTGGCCAGATGGCGGCTGCTGACATGGGCCTTTTCCGCCACCTGCGGCACCGACCATTCGGCCTCGGGTTCGGCGGCCATCACGTCTTGGGCACGGTGCACCGCCGGGTGCAGATGGTTGCGGTAACGCAGCCAGGGGGAGAGCTGCGGATCATCGCCGGAACGGCGAAAATACACCACCATTTCGCGGGCAATCTCCATTGCCCGTATTGCACCGCATTGGCGGTTAATCAAATGCAGCGCCAGATCGATACCGGCGGTAATGCCGGCGCTGGTGTACAGGTTGCGGTCTTCAACAAAGATACGGTTCTCTTTCACCTGCGCGGCCGGGGCCTGCTGACGCATGCGTTCGATCACATCATGGTGGGTGGTGCACTGATAGCCGTCGAGTAGCCCGGCCTGCGCCGCCAGCAGGGCGCCGGAGCAGATACAGACCAGCGTGATGCGCTGCTGCTGCAAATCGGGTTGCAGCGCCGCCAGCCAGTGGCGGGCCTGTTCGGCCGCCTGATGGTCAAAATCGCTGCGTGAATCGCGTGCGCCGGGCACCACCACAATAGCGCCGTCTTCCAGTCGGGTGGGCAGCGGCTGCAGCTGGCTCAACGTCATGCCAATCGAGCAGGTGATCTGCGGCAGTGGGCTGATGTAGCGCAGGCTGAATGCCCCGGCCAAACGCAGGGTTTCGGCCGGGCCGCTGACGTCCAGCGACAGCGCGTTGGGCAACATCAAAAAATAGACGGCCTGCGGCATGATTACTCCTGTGAGAGTTGCGCCAGCACTTCATCCACGCTGGCGAGCTGGGCGAAGCGGTCGACCAGCACCGTCTCAGTATGCCGCTTGAGCTGTTCGGTGGTAAAGACTTCTCCACTGGGATGCTGCATCGGGAAAGTCATCGTGGCCTCGGTGACGAAAGTCACCCGATAACCGAGATCGGACGCCACCCGGGTGGTGGTTTCGCAGCACTGTTCGGTGCGGATGCCGGAGATAATCAAGTGATCGATATCCCGTTGGCGCAGCCAGGCGTCCAGACCGGATTCGGTCAGTGCATTGTGCACCTGTTTATGAACGGTGACGTCTGCCTGATGGTTGAGGAACGGCAGCGGTTTTACCCAGCCGGATGCCAGCGAAAACGGCCCCTCCGGTGATACGTGGAAAACATCAACCAGGGCTACGCCCTGCCGGTGACAGCCTTCGATCAGCCATGTCAGTGCCTGCTGGAAAGCGGGCAGATCTTCTTCCTGCCAGAATGGGCGATGCTGGAATGATTGTTGAACATCGATGATCAATAACGCGCTCTGTGACATTTTCGGCCCTCCGCCAATGGGTATGACGCCATACTGCGCCGTTACTTTGTCTGGCAGAAGGCCAAAAACGGCCATCATGGTGACATCAACGGACCAGCATCAGACTTTGCCGACCTGGCCAGCGACCAGCCGCCCCTGATGGAAAGTGGCCGTGCGCGCCGGCAGGCGTGCCACCGCCTCGGCGGAGCAACTGGCGTTGACCAGTACAAACTCTGCGTTGTCCCCGGCCTGCGGCCAGACGCGTTGGCCTTTGTCGTTAAGCGGCAGCACGCCACCGGTCGAGATTGCCATCGCACGGGAGAGGTGGAATTCGTCGGAGCCGCGGTAAAGTTGGGCGTAAAGGTTGGCTTTTTCCAGAATGTCTCCGCTGCCGAACGGTGACCAATGATCTATCACGCTGTCGGTTCCGGTCATCACAAATACCCCTTTTTCACTGAGCTGCGGCAGCGGCATCATCAGCCCGCCAATCGGCACCGTAGAGGCGATGGTGATTTGCTGCGCCGCCAGCCGGCTAGCGGTTTCCTCCAGTTCACTCGGGTTCAGCACGGTTAGGGCAAACGCATGGCTGATGGTGACTTTACCGCGCAGCGCCGGGTTCTTTTCTACGGTGGCGATCATGTAGTTGATTGCCGCTACGCCGGCGGGGCTGGTTTCATGCAGGTGGATATCGACGCCTTTGCCGGTGTCGAGTGCAATCTGGAACATCGCATCCAGCGACTTCTCCATGGCGCCGTCAACGTTGGTCGGATCCAGTCCGCCGACGTATTGCACCCCCATCTGCATGGCCTCGCGCATCAAGCCGTCGACTTTGGAATGCAGCAGGCCATGCTGCGGGAAGGCGACGATTTCACAGCTGAAGTCCGCCCGGTGGTTTTCCAGCGCACGTTGCAGGTGTTCCAGGCTTTTCAGCCCGCTGACCGGATCGATATTGCAGTGGCTGCGTGCCACGGTGCTGCCTTTCGATTGCAGCAAGGCGATCAGGTTTTCCGCACGCTGCTGCGAGGTGGGCAACAGCTTGGGGATCAAGGTCTGTTCGAGCGCGATCATGTCCATGATGGTTTTGCCCTGACGTGGGCGCGGTGCCTGCCATGGGCCGCTGTAGAAGGTTTTATCCAGATGGATATGCATGTCGCGAAACGCCGGCAACAGCAGTTGGCCCTGCGCCTGATAGCGCGCTACGCCGGCGGGAGGCGTTGCCTCTTTCGGGTGAACTGCGGCAATTTTTCCGTCTTTGATTTCAAGCTGATACAGCGCGGTGCGGGTGCCGATCACCGTCTCGCCATCGTACTCAAAACCGTCTTCCAGTCGAACGTCGCTCAGCCAGTAGTGGCTGTCGGTCAGGGTCATAGGTGTGCTCTCTGGTATACATGCGCTGCTCGCTGGCGCGGCGGCTTGCGCCACGCCCCCCGTCAGGCCAATGACTGCGCAGGCAGTGGTGATTTTGCCGGTTTGGCTGAGGAAAGCTCTGCGGCTTTGTTGTTGGTTTTTTTCCACGTTCAATTCCTTAATCCAGAGGTGAGGTGCGTCAAAAGACAGCCACCAATTTAGGAGAGGAGCGCGTGGGTTGGCAGTGACATTTGCCACTGGCGACTATTCGATTTGGCAATAATAAGGGGGCGCTGTTTGGCCCCCTTTCGGTTTTATATCAACGGTAACAGACGGGAATAGAGCTCGCGGAAGGTGCTGCGCAGCGCGGTGTACTGCTGGTGGCGCTCGGCATCCGGTGTATGTACCTGTTCCAGCGGCAATTCAGGCAACAATTCAACCAGTGGGCGCTGCGGGTTCAGGGCAATCTGAGCCAAGCGAGCCGCCCCCAGCGCCGGGCCAACATCGCCGCCGGTGCGGTATTCCAGCCGCTGACCGCTGATATCCGCCAGCATTTGTCGCCAGAAGGGGCTGCGCGCGCCGCCGCCAATCAGGGTGATACTGGACGGCTGCAGACCGCTGGCGTGCAGTACGTCCATGCCATCAGCCAGGGCGAAACCAACCCCTTCCAGCACGGCGCGCGCCAGGTCGGTTGGCCCATGCTGGTGAGTCAGGCCCCAGAATGCGCCTTTGGCGTTAGGATTGTTGTGCGGCGTACGCTCGCCTGAAAGATAGGGCAGGAACCACAGCGGCGCTGCCGCCGGCGGTGCCTGTTCGACATTGCGCAGTAGGGTAGCGACGTCCTCGACGTTGGTCAGTTTGCATACCCAGTCCAGGCAGGATGCGGCACTGAGCGTGACCGACATCAGGTGCCAGGTGTCGGGCAACGCATGGCAGAAACTGTGTACCGCGCTGGTCGGGTTACTGAGAAAACCGTCGCTGACGGCAAAATAAACGCCGGAGGTGCCGAGTGACAACATCGCCTGCCCCGGCTGATACAGGCCTACGCCGATCGCCCCGGCGGCATTATCACCGCCGCCGGCCACCACCGGCACTGGCGACATGCCCCAACGTTTGGCCAGTTCGATATGGGTCTGGCCGGTGATCTGATTGCCTTCGAACAGCTGTGGCATCTGGCGGCGAGTCAGGCTGCATGCCGCCAGCATCTCCTCGCTCCAGTCGCGCCGCGCCACGTTCAGCCAGCCGGTTCCTGCGGCGTCCGACATGTCGCTGGCGAATTCGCCGGTGAGGCACCAGCGCAGGTAATCCTTGGGCAGCAGGACTTTATCTATACGTTTGAACAGCTCGGGCTCATGCTGGCGTACCCACAGCAGTTTGGGGGCGGTAAAGCCCGGCATCATCAGGTTGCCAGTGATTTGCCGCGACTGCGGCACCGCCTGTTCCAGCGCCAGACACTGTGCGGCGCTTCTGCCGTCGTTCCACAAAATCGCCGGGCGCAGCACCTGCTGACGTGCATCCAACAGCGTGGCACCGTGCATCTGACCGCTGAGCCCAATGGCTTTTACCTGCTGCAGGCTGTGTTGTTTGCCCAGCGCCAGCATCGCGCGGTCGGTGGCGTGCCACCAGTCCTGCGGGGCCTGCTCTGACCATAGGGGATGAGGACGGGAAATGGGCAGCGATTCACCGTGGCTGGCGAGCAATTGGCCCTGCTCGCTGAGCAAAATAACTTTTACGCCGGAAGTGCCGAGATCGATGCCGATATACATGGTTGAGGATCCTTAAAGGCGCGGCGTGTGCCGCGCGATCGGTTAGCCGAACAGATAGCGGTTCATCAGGTTTTCGAGCTGTTCCTGACGGCCGCTGACGTGCTGCGGCGCCAGTGCATGGCCTTCAGCGTACTGCGCCAAGGCTTCGAGCGACAGTTTGCCCTGCAAAATTTGCTGGCCCAATTCACCATTCCAGCCGGCATAGCGTTTCGCTACCTGCTGATGCAACTGGCCGTCAGTCACCATTTTTGCCGCGACCTTCAGTGCCAGTGCCATAGTATCCATGGCGCCAATATGGCCATAGAACAGATCGTACTTGTCGGTGCTTTGACGGCGGACTTTGGCATCGAAGTTCAGCCCACCGGTGGTGAATCCCCCGGCGTTGAGAATTTCGAACATCACCAGCGCGTTCTCTTCTACGCTGATCGGGAATTGGTCGGTATCCCAGCCCAGCTGTGGGTCACCCCGGTTGGCATCGACAGAGCCGAAAATGCCCAGCGCAATGGCGGTGGCGATTTCATGGTGGAACGAATGGCCTGCCAGCGTGGCGTGGTTGGCTTCGATATTCACCTTGATCTCTTTTTCCAGGCCGAACTGCTTAAGGAAACCATAGACGGTGGCGACGTCGTAGTCGTACTGATGTTTGGTCGGTTCCTGCGGTTTGGGCTCAATCAGCAGGGTGCCCTGGAAACCGGTTTTGTGTTTATGCTCCACCACCATCTGCATAAAGCGGCCAATTTGCTCACGTTCCTGGCGCAAATCGGTATTGAGCAAGGTCTCATAGCCTTCACGCCCGCCCCACAGCACGTAGTTTTCACCGCCCAGGCGCTGGGTGGCGTTCATGGCGGTGAATACCTGGGTGGCTGCCCAACTGAAGATTTCCGGATCCGGGTTGGTGGCGGCCCCGGCGCCATAACGCGGATGGGTAAAACAGTTGGCGGTGCCCCACAGCAGTTTCACGCCGCTGCTGTGCTGCTTTTCTTCCAGCACGTCGGTCATTACCGCAAAGTTGTGCAGATACTCTTTCAGCGAGGCACCTTCCGGTGAGACGTCTACGTCATGGAAGCAGTAGTAAGGTACGTTCAGCTTGTGGAAGAACTCGAACGCCACGTCGGCTTTGCGTTTGGCCAGCGCCAGCGCGTCGCCCGGCTGCTGCCAGGGACGATCGAAGGCACCGACGCCGAACATGTCCGCGCCGTTCCAACAGAAGGTATGCCAGTAACAGGCGGCGAAACGCAGATGTTCCGCCATGCGCTTGCCAAGCACCAGTTCATCCGGATTGTAGTGATGAAAGGCCAGGGGGTTATTGCTGGTTGGGCCTTCGTAGCGCACTTGCTCAAGCTGATCAAAATAAGGTTGCATTATCGACTCCTGGGTAGCAATGCCCGAGTTACGGGATGGCTTTATCTTCGGAGTTTGCGGCAGACGGCTCAATTACGTTATTTCACACTTAAATTCACAGAATTATTAAATGTGCGGCAGATCCCATAATAAGGGTTTAACCGTGCTTTATTTAAGGCTTCTTTCATTTTTATTTGTCGATGAGCTGTTTTACAGCGTGAAAGCATGACCGCCATCATAAAAATAACATTAAACCAAAAATCGTAATTGGCCGGTAAAAATCAGTAATTGCCGAAGTATAAATAAGCGACAACAATCTGCTCGAAGCTGTGTAATCGGCCTATTTCAATTACCTTCCTTATGCTTTAAATAACAAAGGTATATAAGATGAAATTTAAACCTGTGTTCCTTTCTGTCTGCGCGCTGCTGGCGCTGGCCAGCCAACCGGCGCTCAGCAAAGAAGTCAAAATCGGCATGGCGATCGATGACCTGCGCCTGGAGCGCTGGCAAAAAGACCGCGATATCTTCGTCAGCAAAGCCAAGTCGCTGGGGGCAGACGTGTTTGTCCAATCCGCTAACGGCAATGAAGAAACCCAAATGGCGCAGATCGAAAATATGATCAACCGCGGCGTCGACGTGCTGGTGATTATTCCTTATAACGGCCAGGTGCTGAGCAACGTCATCAGCGAAGCCAAACGGGAAGGTATTAAGGTCCTGGCTTACGACCGCATGATCAATAACGCGGACATCGATTTCTACATCTCCTTTGATAATGAAAAGGTCGGCGAATTGCAGGCGCAAAGCCTGGTGCAGCGGGTACCGCAGGGCAATTATTTCCTGATGGGCGGCTCGCCGGTGGATAACAACGCCAAGCTGTTCCGCCAGGGACAGATGAAGGTGCTGCAACCGCTGATCGACGGCGGGAAAATCAAGGTTGTGGGCGATCAGTGGGTTGATGGATGGCTGCCGGAAAACGCATTGAAAATCATGGAAAATGCGCTGACCGCCAACAATAACAAGATTGACGCGGTGGTGGCTTCTAACGATGCCACCGCCGGTGGCGCAATTCAGGCGCTTGCCGCACAGGGCCTGGCGGGCAAAGTGGCCATTTCCGGCCAGGACGCCGATCTGGCGGCGGTGAAGCGTATCGTCGCTGGCACCCAGACCATGACGGTCTATAAGCCAATCAGCAAACTGGCCGATGAGGCTGCGGGCATTGCCGTGCAGCTGGGCAAGGGCGAACAGCCGAAAACCAACGCCAGCTTAAATAACGGCAGCAAAGAAGTGCCCTCCTGGTTATTAACGCCGATCCCGGTGGATAAAGCGAATATCGACAGCACTATTATTGCCGACGGTTTCCACAAAAAAGCCGACATTCAATAATTCCGAAAGCCGGTAATGTGGAGGGAATAATGCCCAACCTATTAGAAATGAAAAATATCACCATGCAGTTCGGTGCGGTTAAGGCGGTGGATAATGTCAGCCTGAAACTGGAAGCTGGCCAGGTATTATCGCTGTGTGGTGAGAACGGTTCGGGAAAATCCACCCTGATGAAAGTGCTGTGCGGAATATATCCACACGGCAGTTATCAGGGAGATATTTATTTCTCTGACGATTTATTGACGGCGAAAAATATTCGCGACACCGAGCAGAAAGGTATTGCCATCATTCACCAGGAGCTGGCGCTGGTAAAGCAGATGACGGTGCTGGAAAACATGTTTCTCGGCAATGAATGGCGCCGCTACGGGGTGATGGATTATGACGCCATGTACCTGCGCTGCCGACGTATGCTGGCGCAGGTCAAACTGGAGGTGGATCCCAATACGCCGATTGGCGAACTCGGGTTGGGGCAGCAGCAACTGGTGGAGATCGCCAAGGCGCTGAACAAACAGGTTCGGCTACTGGTATTGGATGAACCTACGGCTTCGCTGACGGAAAGTGAAACCGCCACGCTACTGGCGATCATCGGGGATCTGCGCGATCACGGTATTGCCTGTATCTACATTTCGCACAAGTTGAACGAGGTGAAGGCGATCTCGGATCTGATCTGCGTGATCCGCGATGGCAAGCACATCGGCACCGGTCCGGCGGCGGAAATGAGTGAGGACGACATTATCGCCATGATGGTGGGGCGAGAGCTGACCGAGCTGTATCCGCAACAACAGCATGAGATAGGCGAGGTGATCCTGCAGGTGGATAACCTGACCGCCTGGCATTCGGTTAACCGTCAGGTTCGCCGAGTGGACGATGTCTCTTTCAGCCTGCGGCGCGGCGAAATACTCGGCGTTGCCGGGCTGGTCGGCTCAGGGCGTACCGAAACCATGCAGTGCCTGTTCGGCGTCTACCCTGGTCGTTGGCAGGGCAGTATTACCCTCAATGGTCAGCCGGCCACCATCAACAACTGCCGTCAGGCGATGCGCTACGGCATAGCCATGGTACCGGAAGACCGCAAGCGTGATGGCATCGTCCCCGTGATGGGCGTCGGGGCCAATATGACGCTGGCGGCGCTGAGTGATTTCAGCGGCATGCTGACGGTGATCGACGACGCCCATGAACAGGCAACCATCCGCCAGTCGCTGGCGCAGCTGAGGGTGAAAACCTCCTCGCCAGAACTGGCCATCGCCCGCTTGAGCGGGGGTAATCAACAGAAGGCGATTCTGGCCAAGTGTCTGCTGTTGAAGCCGAAAATCCTGATTCTGGATGAGCCGACGCGCGGCATCGACATTGGTGCAAAACAAGAAATCTATAAATTAATCAATCAACTGGTACAGCAGGGGATTGCGGTGATCGTGGTTTCTTCCGAGTTGCCGGAAGTGCTGGGATTAAGCGATCGGGTGTTGGTGATGCACCAGGGGCGCATCAAGGCTTCGTTGATCAACCGCGGTTTGACCCAGGAACAGGTGATGGAAGCCGCTTTGAGGAGTGAAACAGATGTCGAAAAACACGCAGTCTGAAGCGTTGGTAGCGGCAAGGGTGGAGAAAAAAACGACGGTGAAGCTGAAATCCATCAATTTGCAGGTGTTTGTAATGTTGGCGGCGATAGTCGTCATTATGCTGTTCTTTACCTTTACCACCGAAGGGGCCTATCTCAGCGCGCGTAATATCTCCAACCTGCTGCGCCAGACGGCGATCACCGGCATTTTGGCAGTCGGAATGGTGTTCGTGATCGTTTCCGCGGAAATCGATCTGTCGGTCGGTTCGATGATGGGGCTGCTGGGCGGCGCGGCGGCGATTTTTGACGTCTGGTTCGGTTGGCCGTTGCCGCTGACCATCGTGGTGACGCTGGTGGCCGGTCTGCTGTTGGGGGCCTGGAACGGCTGGTGGGTTGCCTATCGCAAAGTCCCTTCGTTTATCGTCACTCTGGCGGGGATGTTGGCCTTTCGCGGCATCCTGATCGGTATCACCAATGGCACCACGGTGGCACCGACCAGCGGCGCCATGTCGCAAATCGGTCAGAGCTATTTACCGGGTGGGCTGGGTTTCGGTATCGGCGCGGTGGGGCTGATGCTGTTTGTGGCCTGGCAATGGCGGCGGCGCAGCCGACGCGTACAGCTGGGGTTGCCGGTAGCCACGCCGACCGGTGACGTAACCCGGCAGAGCATTTTGGCGCTGCTGGTACTCGGCGCAATCTATTTGCTCAACGACTATCGCGGGGTGCCTACGCCGGTGCTGATCCTGACCGCGCTGATGCTGGCGGGGATATTTATGGCCACCCGCACCGCCTTTGGCCGTCGGATTTACGCCATCGGCGGCAATATTGACGCTGCGCGCCTGTCGGGCGTCAACGTCGAGCGCACCAAACTGGCGGTGTTTGCCATCAACGGTCTGATGGTGGCGATTGCCGGTCTGATCCTCAGTTCGCGGCTGGGCGCCGGTTCGCCTTCTGCGGGCAATATTGCCGAGCTGGACGCCATCGCTGCCTGCGTGATTGGCGGCACCAGCCTGGCCGGAGGCATAGGCAGCGTGGCCGGGGCGGTGATGGGGGCGTTTATCATGGCCTCGCTGGATAACGGCATGAGCATGTTGGACGTGCCGACTTTCTGGCAGTACATCGTCAAGGGGGCCATTTTGCTGCTGGCGGTGTGGATGGATTCCGCCACCAAGCGCCGGGCATAAGAATATATCCTTCATACTTGAAGCTGCATCTGTGTTGGCTACACTCACTCACCCGAATCACTTACTTTAGTAAGTTCATCGGAATGAGTCCCTTTGCCGCCTTGATACGACTCCAATTATTTTGGATATAGCGCCCGCGGTCACAGTTATGAGGTGATGCTTGCTGCTCTCGCAGAGAATACCCTGTAGCTTTCAAGTTGCAGCCAGGCCACTCACTCGCCATCCCCAGACAGGGTAGGGGCGCTGCATGCTGCGCCCGCCTTAATCGGGGCGAATTTATTCGCCCCCTACCTTCACTGGGGGTTACTGGGGATACCGCATGTTCGAAAAGCGCTTTCGCATTACGTTGCTGTTCAACGCCAATAAAGTGTATGACCGCCAGGTGGTTGAGGGCGTTGGTGAGTATTTACAGGCTTCACAGTGCGATTGGGACATCTTTATCGAAGAGGATTTTCGTTGCCGCATCGACAACATCAAGGACTGGCTGGGCGATGGGGTGATTGCCGATTTCGACGACCGTGAAATCGAACATTTGCTGCATAACGTCAGGGTGCCGATCGTCGGTGTGGGCGGCTCTTATCATCGTGATGAGGATTACCCGCCGGTGCATTACATCGCCACGGATAATCAGGCGTTGGTTGAGGCGGCGTTCAGCCACCTGAAGGACAAGGGCATTAATCGCTTTGCCTTCTACGGCTTGCCGAGCGAAGGCGGTAAACGTTGGGCGCAAGAGCGTGAACATGCTTTCCGTCAGCGGGTGGCGCTGGAGCAGTATCAGGGCGTGGTCTATCAGGGCATGGCCACTGCGCCGGAGAATTGGCAATACGCCCAGAACCGGCTGGCGGACTGGGTACAGACGCTGCCGCAGCAGACCGGCATCATCGCCGTGACTGATGCCCGGGCACGCCATCTGCTGCAGGTTTGCGAACATCTGGATATTGCGGTGCCCGAAAAGCTGTGCGTCATCGGCATCGACAATGAAGAGCTGACGCGCTACCTGTCGCGGGTGGCGCTGTCTTCCGTGGCGCAGGGCACCCGCCAGATGGGCTACCGTGCCGCCAAGCTGCTGCATCAGTTGCTCGATCGTCGTGAGCTGCCGCTGCAACGTATTCTGGTGCCGCCGGTGAAGGTGATCGAGCGCCGTTCCACCGACTTTCGTTCGCTGCGTGATCCGGCGGTGATCCAGGCCATGCATTATATTCGCCATCACGCCTGTAAGGGTATCAAGGTCGAACAGGTGCTCGATGCGGTAGGGCTGTCGCGTTCCAATCTCGAAAAACGCTTCAGAGATGAAACCGGCGAAACCATCCACCATGTAATCCATCAGGAAAAGCTGGATCGGGCCTGTAACCTGTTAAAGGCAACTTCATTGACCATCAACGAGATTTCGCAGATGTGCGGCTACCCCTCACTGCAGTATTTTTACTCGGTATTCAAGAAGGGTTACGACATGACGCCGAAAGATTACCGCGAGCGTTACGGTGAGGTCGGGTATTAGTGCTTGCTTGTTTGATGTAGCTTTGTTGGCTACATTTGTAGCTAATAAGGCTACATAGAGAAGCACCATGTACGACTCTTTGCTCGATCTTTTATTCAGTGAATATCGACGAAAAGTGCTAAATCTGCTGCTAATGCAGCCGGAGCAGGCATTTCATGTCCGCGAAATTGCGCGTCGGACCGCAACTCAGGCCGGTACTCTACATAAAGAGTTGAGCAAGTTGGCGCTGGGCGGCATTCTGCTAAGACAGCCCCAAGGGAAGCAGATTTATTATCGCGCTAACCCCGACTGCCTGATTTTTGCAGAGTTGGTAGCGATTTTCCGCAAAACCTCTGGGGTGGCCGCACGTTTGCGGCAGGTATTATCCGAGCTTAATGCTGAGCTTGAGCTGGCGTTTATTTTTGGTTCGATCGCCAGTGGTAAAGCGACGGCAGACAGTGACATAGACGTCCTGATCGTCGGTCACTTGTCTTTTTCTGAGGTGATCAACGCGTTTTACCCGTTACAGCAGGAACTGGGTCGAGAAATTAACCCCAAGCTGTACTCGCCGGCAGAGTGGCAAATGGCTTTGGCGGAAAACTCAGCCTTTATTCAGGATATTATGAGTAAGCCCCAGCTAAGGATTTTGGGAGGCAAGGATGACGTTAGACAACCTGATAGGTCTTGGCCTGGAGGCGATACAACCTGACGCGGGCGCCATCAGAAAATTACTCTCCGCCGCTGCGCGTAACCAGCATGATGCCAGCATCACTTTGCTTAGCAATGAAACACGTTTTGATGCGGCCTATAAAGCGGTTATGCAAATTGCCAATGCTGCTCTGCAGGCGGAAGGTTTTCGGACTTCGACAAATAAACCTGGTCATCATCAGCTAATGATTCAATCGTTGCCGCTTACCCTGGGTATCTCGCGTGAAGCAATGATCTGTCTGGATGCTTTGCGAAAACAACGCAATATCGCTGATTACTCAGGTGATTTAGTGACGGATGCAGCAGTGTACACCTGCCTGGAACAAGCCGAGGCACTGTGGTTGGCGATTAATGATTGGTTGTCACTCAAACATCCGCATCTTTTGGAATAGCCTGTTCACACCAATCCGCAAAACGCCTTCAGCCGTTCAGCCAGTGCCGGGGTGGCGGCGGGGGCACCGTCGCGGTAATACAGCGCCAGTTCGATGCTGTCGATCGGCGGTAACCCTTCGGCGATGCCGAGCACCCGGTGGCTGGGCAAGCGACAGCTCGCTGGCAACAGCGTGACGCCCAACCCGGCGGCGGATGCGGCGGTGAGAGCCGCCAGACTGGCACTGCTGTAGCCGATGCGCCAGCGCTTGCCAAGGTTATCCAACGCCTGGCACAGGTCATCGCGGTACAGGCCATTTAGCGGGAACACCGCCAGCGGTACCGGGGATTGTTCGATGGCCGGAAAGGCCAGGCTATCCAGCCACAGTAGCGGCTCCGGCCTGGCGGCGCGCGGAGGTTGACTACGACGCTGTTTCACCAGGATCAGGTCCAGTTCTTCACGGGCATAGGCGCTGTGCAGATCGGCGCTCAGGCCGCTGGTGACGTCCAGCCGCAGGTGCGGGTGCGCCCGGCTGAATTCCGCCAGCAGTTCCGTAGTCGGTGCCGCGAAATCCTCCGGCATCCCCAACCGCAGTACGCCGTCGCGCCAGATACCGGTCAGGGCGTCGTGTGCCTCTTCATTCAGCGCGATGATCCGCCGCGCATAGCTCAACAGTTTGACGCCTTCCTCGGTCAGCAATACCTGATGAGAGGAGCGCTCAAATAGCGGTTTACCGAGCATCTCCTCCAACCGACGCACCTGCTGGCTGACGGTGGACTGCGATAAAAATACCCGGTCCGCGGCGCGGGTGAAGCTACCGCTGTCGCACACGGCGACAAAGCTGAGCAATAACTGCGGATTGAACATCGGGTAGCGATTCATTTTCCCACTGCTGGCTATTTTATTATTTAATTTCCCAATACTAGCGGCGTTGCCTAGAGTAATGCAACGCTGCGGCGTACAGGTTGTGACGTCGCACTCTTCACCCCGGAAGTTCAGGAATAGACCGTGTTAAATCATTTTATTGCTCCCCCTTTCTTACGCCGCTGGTTCAATCCCCTGCTGTGGGTACTGGTGCTGATTGGCTTGAATATGCGGCCGTTGCTGACGTCTATTGGCCCGTTGTTGCCGACGCTGCGCCAGGCTACCGGGCTGAGTTTTGGCGGCGCGGCCCTGCTGACCACCTTGCCGGTGTTGATGATGGGGCTGATGGCGTTGGCTGGCGGTGCCATCAACCGTTTGTTCAGTGAACGCACCAGCGTTGTCCTGAGTTTGCTGGCCATTGGCCTGGGTGCTGCCTGGCGCGAGCTGGCACCGGGCAGCACGCAGTTGATGTTGAGCGCGGTGCTGGGCGGGCTGGGAATTGGCGTTATCCAGGCGGTGATGCCCGGTATTATCAAGCATCATTTTCTCAAGCAGATGGCGTTGGTGGCCGGGCTGTGGTCGGCGGCGCTGATGGGCGGCGGTGGGCTGGGGGCGGCGATTACTCCTTGGCTGATGAGTGTTGGCCATGACTGGCATAGCGCGCTGGCCTGGTGGGCAGCGCCGGCGCTGGTGGCGTTGATCGCCTGGTGGCCCGTCAGCCGAGGTTTGGCACGCCTGACGCCATCCGGTACTGCTCGCGGACCGAGCTTATGGTGCAGCCGTCGCGCCTGGTTGCTCGGTGCCTATTTCGGTTTGATTAATGGCGGCTACACCAGCCTGATCGCCTGGCTCCCCCCTTATTACATGCAGCTCGGCTGGCAGCCGCAGGCCAGCGGATCGCTATTGGCGCTGATGACCTTCGGCCAGGTCGTGGGGGCGCTGCTGTTGCCCGCCTTGGCGCGCGCTACGGACCGCCGTCCGCTGTTGTTGCTGGCGCTGATCATGCAGTTGGCAGGTTTCATCGGCCTTATCTACCTGCCGCAAACGCTGCCTTGGCTGTGGGTACTGCTATCCGGCCTGGGGCTGGGCGGTGCATTCCCGCTGTGCCTGGTGCTGGCGCTCGACCATATTCCGCACCCGGCGGCGGCGGGGCGACTGGTGGCATTTATGCAGGGTATCGGCTTCCTGCTGGCGGGTACGACGCCGTACATTTCCGGCCTGTTGCGTGATTACAGCGGTGGTTTTGTGCTCGATTGGCAAATTCACGCACTGCTGGTGGTGGTGCTTATCGCCATCACCTGGTGCTTCCACCCGCGCAGCTACCGGCGAGCGTTCGCCGAATAATATTTCTGTCATTGCGGCTCCCTATAGTGACGTTGCTTTTACTTCTGGGCGATAACAACAAAAAGGGAACCATGACATGCACATCACCAAAACTCGTCTGGCGCTGTTGGCTGGCTGTATGGCGCTGAGCGGTAACCTGTGGGCTGACGCCCAACCGGTGTCTGCGACGCTGGCCGGGCATGCGATACTGGCGGTAAAATCCAGTATTGCGGCGCCACAGGATGCTCCCACCGATTTGCAACAAAGCGGTAAGTACACCAGCGGCAAACGCGTGACGGAACTGGGCAGCGTGGCGGGAAAATCCGCCGATCGCATGACCGGTATCGGCCTGCCGATCGCGGGCCAACCCCTTCAGGGCCATTCCGGTATCAAGCACATGCCCGACGGCACCTACTGGGTGTTGACCGACAACGGCTTCGGCAGCAAAGCCAACTCACCGGATGCGATGCTGTACCTCAATCACTACAAAATCGACTTTGACAACGGCACGGTGACGCCGCTGAAAACGCTATTCCTGCACGATCCTGACCAGAAAGTGCCGTTCCATATCGTCAATGAGAGCACCGACCAGCGTTACCTGACCGGTAGCGACTTCGACCCGGAAAGCTTCCAGTTCGCCGACAATGCCCTGTGGATCGGCGATGAATTCGGCCCTTACCTGATCAAGGCCGATCTGGACGGTAAGGTGTTGGCGGTGTTCGACACCAAGGTGGACGGTAAGGTAGTCAAATCGCCGGATAACCCGACGCTGACCCTACCGGGTGCACCGGATGGCAAACAGAACTTCCAGGTGGCGCGTTCCAAGGGTTTTGAGGGCATGGCGGCATCACCGGACGGCAGCAAGCTGTACCCGTTGCTTGAGGGCGCGCTGTGGGATGGCGAAAAGTTTGAAAACCGCGATGGAAAACGTTACCTGCGGGTGCTGGAATTTGACGTGAAACAGCAGGCCTGGACTGGCCGCAGCTGGCAGTACGTGCTGGAAGACAACCAGAACGCCATCGGCGATTTCAATATGATCGACGCTACCCATGGTCTGGTGATTGAGCGTGATAATGGCGAAGGTACGCCGGACAAAGCTTGCGCGGCGGGTGCGCCAACCGACAACTGCTTCAGCCAGGTGGCGAAGTTCAAGCGGGTATATAAAATCGCTTTTTCTGATGCCAACGTCGGCAAACCGGTCGATAAACTGGCTTATATCGACCTGTTGAACATTCAGGACCCGAACAAGTTGGCGCGCAAACCGCTGAACAACGGTGTGCTGACCTTCCCGTTCTTCACCATTGAAAACGTCGACGTGGTGGACGGCAGTCATATTATTGTCGGTAACGACAATAACTTCCCGTTCTCCTCCAGCCGCCAGCCGAATGTGGCGGATGACAATGAATTTATCCTGCTGGACGTCAAAGATCTGTTGAAGCCGTAATTCTGCCGGCCTCCGGCATTGTTCCCGGGGGCCGCCGCTATTTCCCTCTTAGCGCTAAGGATAAACTGCGCTATAATCAGGCTCTTGCTTCTGACTCCCGAAGGAAGATCCTCGTCCCCGGTGGGGCGGCCGGACTTCAAATCCGGTTGGGGCCGCCAGCGGTCCTGGGCAGGTTCGACTCCTGTGATCTTCCGCCAAAGTTTCTCCGCCACCATCCGAAAACGTCTAAAAATCCTTTATTTTCAACGCAATTATTAAATCACTCATCCGTAACCGTCCGACAAATTCTCCCTGAATCCATGAAAAATATGTATAGTGATGTGTATAGATTTTTTATACATATTTTTGACTTATACACATGGCACTAACAGACATACAAATTAAACGAGCAAAGCCCCAAGACAAGCCATACACATTGAACGATGGGCAAGGCCTGTCATTGCTTATCAATCCCGACGGCTCGAAGGGCTGGCGCTTCCGCTTTCGTTTTGCCGGTAAAGCGCGGCTAATGTCATTTGGCAGCTACAACCTTGTGAGCCTCGCAGAAGCACGTGAGAAACGCGATACGGCCCGTAAGCAGGTCGCAAATGGCATTGATCCAGTCGAAGAACGTAAAGCCCAAAAGCTGGCACAGCAACTCTCAACAGAGAACTCATTCGAAGCCATATGTCGAGAATGGCACGCCAACAAAGCTGACCGCTGGACAGTGGCCTATCGCGAAGAAATCATTAAGACATTCGAGCAAGATGTGTTCCCGTTCATTGGTAAACGTCCTATCAGTGAAATCAAACCGTTAGAACTACTTGAAGTATTGCGACGAATAGAAAAGCGTGGAGCACTAGAGAAGACCAGAAAAGTGCGCCAAAGATGCGGCGAGGTCTATCGCTATGCGATCATAACTGGCCGCGCTGAATACAATCCTGCACCTGATTTAGCTATCGCGCTGGCAGTTCCTAAGCAAAAACATCATCCATTTTTATCTGCCGAAGAATTGCCTCATTTTATTCGGGATCTCGAAGCCTACACCGGCAGTATCATCACTAAAAATGCTACAAAGATAGTCATTCTTACTGGTGTAAGAACTCAGGAGATGCGCTTTGCTTCGTGGGAAGAAGTAGACCTTGAAAAGGGGATATGGGAAATCCCTGCAGAAAGGATGAAAATGCGCAGACCTCACATAGTGCCGCTTACTACTCAGGTAATCGATCTCTTCAAGCAACTCAAGCCTATTACTGGCCACTACCCTTATATTTTTATTGGCAGAAATAACCGTAGTAAGCCGATCTCAAAGGAAAGTGTTTCACAGGTGATTGAGCTACTGGGTTATAAAGGCCGCGCTACAGGTCACGGTTTCAGACACACAATGTCGACAATCCTACATGAACAAGGGTTTGATAGTGCATGGATTGAGATGCAGTTAGCGCATGTAGATAAAAACAGCATCCGTGGCACTTACAACCATGCTCAATATTTAGAAAATAGGAGAGTGATGCTTCAGTTTTATGCAGATAATATTTACCCCTAAGAAGTAACTAGCCCTTAGTTATATTTTATTAACTAAGGGCTTTTAGCTAAATACTCGAAACCAAATAAGGGAGAAGTTTATCTTTTAATTCACTTTTGTGAGTATAAAACAAAATCCTTTGCGTTTTCATATCAAAGGGCACTTGAGATAAATCCGAAGAAATTAGTATTGTTTTTTTACCTAACGCATGAGCAATACCTAATTCATAGAATACATTTGCATTTCGCCCATCAATATTTGCAATTATTATTTTTGATTCAAGTAGCAATTGAACAATATGCGACAAAATGTTCCCTGTTTTAATTTCCTCATCACCTCTTGTACACGGAATTCCTGTAGAAGACACAATACTTTTGACATCCTCATAAATATCATCAAAAACCTCATTGAAGGGCGTTAAGACAAAAACTTGCCTTTTTTCAACAATTTCGTTTTTGTTAATGCCTAAGTTTTTGAAAAAATCGTCATCAGAGTCTTTACGAGAAGCGTTTTTATATTGCGATTCTACTAAAAGATGATTGATATCCTCCCATCGCTTCTCATTACTCATCATTTGTTTGTTCAATGAATATATTTGCTTTTCGTATGACTCTCTCATCATTTCTATATAAGCTTGTTTTCTGTATTCATCGTAACTATCATTTTTACTCTTTGAGATGATTTTTATTAATAGAGAAAATACAAGAGCTAAAGTAGAAACCAAAGCCATAGCAATTGTAACAATCAATAGTGTATTTTGTGACATTTTATACTCCTGCGACCATCACAATTGAAAATATAGCATAACTAACTGCTAGAGCATAATTTCCAATGGAACAAAGCCCCAATGCAAACCAGCATTCTTTGTTGAAGAGAATGCAACAACCACGCCATATTGCAATGACTATCAAAGTAATAAATAACGCTAAAGCAAAAAAGGCTATACCATCAGAATGTTGTTTGCCATTTACCCCTACTGTTATGGAATAGCTAATAAACATGGCTACGCTTAATAACGAAATAGAAACAGGGAGTTCAATTAATGCCTTAAGGTAATCCGGAGCTTTAGGTACATTTACCACCCATAACTTCAAGAGAAAAGTCAAACCCAACATTGTTACTGGCATTATTATTTTTAAATTAGAGCCTACGATTTCCATATTTGAAATTATTAACATTCGTTTAAAGGGGGTTAAAATATAACTCAAGTATGTCTTTTAGTCTATGACGGAAGCTATAGGCACTTCACATAATTTTTATCCACCACAACCTGCTTTAAGCCTTCGACACAGGAATGCTGGCCGGAAGTTTACCCCACCTCAATCGTTCTTAGATGACTAACACTAAGAGAACATTTTCAGCGAAACCTGATATTCAGGTTCTAATACAGAAAATTAAATGGAACACGCCGCGCGCGCAATGCTCTCCCCGCCACGCCTGCCCGCTTAAGAGGTCGCTTTTAATGCAGGTGCATTAACGGCCTCAGGGCTCGCCAGTGCTGGCTTTGGCGGGACATTATGTGTCGGCAAAACGAATGCAAAACCATGCACCTTAGGATGCATGGCTTTTTTACAGAAAAATGGCAGGATTTTCGGGAATTATTGAGCGGCCTACTGTGCAGCCAGTTCTGCGCGCTGGCGAGTGAAATTCAGGTTCTGTGCGGGCGTGAATTTTTCACGATTATCATCGCGTGAAGCCCCGTCAGGCCTGAATCCGATGGCTGTTAAAATGTCATTATCCTGCGCAGAATAATTAATTTTTTCACCGGCGACCAGCCAGACATTTAGTGCCTCGCGCAGATAGTCGACCGAGTGCTGCATGGCGCAGTTTCTGACGGCGGGATGCTGACTGCTATAGCCCATTAATTCAGGCGCGAGCGCTGCGGCCAGCTCCGCCCCGTGCACCTGCATAAAATCATTCAGCCGGTTACGGATGCTGATACGCTGCACCTCCTCATGCGACCGGATGTAGCGCCCGGCAGCCTGATTAATTTCCCATTTTTTCACGTCGATAATTTCACGCAGCATTTGCAGGCTCCGGCCGCTGAGACTGTTACCGTCAAGCTGTTCGCGGTAGGCCTGTTCAGCCTGCGTCAGTTCTTCCCTGCGTTGCAGCCAGGCGGATTTGTTTGCATGACAGGCTTCAAAGGCTTTCTGTAGCGTCAGTGTGGTCACGTAAGTTTCTCCTGTTGACTGGTCATGCTTAAGCGCCAGCACGGTTAACGTTGGCCGCCGGTTCGGATGCAGGGATGACCGGCTCTGTCGGCGGTGAACAGATAATCCCGTCAACGGATTCAAGCGTGCGGAAAGTTGCCGAGCATTCGATATTCACGCACTGGTGATAGCGTTGCTTGACGTTCTCAGACAGATAACGACTGGTGCGGGCGTGCGCACTGGTTTTGCAGAACGGACAGTGAAACATACTTATGCCCCCGCTTTAGTTCCGTCATGTTCAGCCAGCTTTTTGGCGAGCATGTTTCGCTTGAGTGGACTGCGTAACAGCTCCATATCCACGCCGGTAATTTGCGGCCGCTGCATACCCGTCACGGATAAGACTGGCTCCAGTTTCATATCGAAGTGATAAAAACTGCCCTGACGATTGAGGGCATCACGCAGTTCACCGATGGCCACAGATTGCGGTGCGCGCTCCCCATTCATTTCCAGGGCACGAATGCGCAGCAGGAAAGCGCGGATGAGCGCGACGGGAACAGCATTGATGGCCTTAACCCATTCCGCCCCGGCGTAAGCGGTAAAAGCTTCGCCATGTGCAGAGCGAAATTTATTGCCGGTGGTGCAGGCATTCAGCATGGCACGACTCCGGTCAGTCTCCAGCTCCGCAATCAGGCCGGTGAATTCGTCGGCCAGCTCCCGACTGGCGATACGCTTGCTGTGTTCCGCTTTCATTTCAGGAGTGAGATTACCGCGCAGGGTACGGAAGCGACTACGCCAGTCCTGTTCCGCCTCTGCGCTCTCATTGAGAGCGGTCTGTCGCTCCTGCTTACAGCGTTCAATTGATGTATCAATCTCTTTCAGCTTTTCCATGCTGGCTGCATGGGTGTCTCTGGCCGCAGTGAATACGGTCAGTTTAGCGGTGATGTGCTTCTCGCTG
The DNA here is from genome assembly GCF_024809915.1 of Serratia sp. BIGb0234. NCBI lineage: Bacteria > Pseudomonadati > Pseudomonadota > Gammaproteobacteria > Enterobacterales > Yersiniaceae > Serratia > Serratia sp. BIGb0234. The sequence goes on along the minus strand of NZ_JANUEI010000009.1, from coordinate 28,472 downwards.
ATACGCCTGCCTGACCAGGAGAAATGGAGCGGGGATGGCGCGGGACTTAAGGCCATCACCGGCGGCGATGCCGTGTCGGTCGACCCGAAATACCGCGACGCCTATTCGGCTTATATCCCGGCGGTAATTCTGGCCGTGAACAATAACCCGATGCGCTTCACCGACCGCAGCGGCGGCGTATCCCGTCGCCGTGTCATTATTCATTTCCCGGAGCAAATCGCCCCGGAGGAGCGCGACCCGCAACTTAAGGACAAAATCGCCCGTGAGCTGGCCGTCATTGTGCGCCAGCTTATGCAGCAGTTCAGCGACCCGATGACCGCTCGCACGCTGCTACAGTCACAGCAGAACTCTGACGAGGCACTCAGCATCAAGCGCGACGCTGATCCGACGTTCGATTTTTGCGGCTATCTGGAAGCGCTGCCGCAAACGAACGGGATGTTTATGGGGAACGCTAATATTATCCCGCGACAGCCGCGTAACTACCTCTATCATGCCTATCTGGTGTATATGGAGGCCAACGGCTACAAGCATGTGCTGAGCCTGAAAATGTTCGGGCTGGGGCTACCGATGATGCTCAAAGAGTACGGGCTGAATTATGAGAAGCGGCACACCAAGCAGGGGACACAGACCAACCTGACGCTCAGGGAGGACAGCAACGGCGACTGGCTGCCGAAGTGCGATGAATCCATAGCGACATAACCTACCTCAGACCGGCAACCGCCGGTCTTTTTATACCTGACTGTCCCGCGAGGTGAACAATCGACTGTTCACCCTTCACCATCTGTTAACCACTTAACACCATGAAATTACTGTATAAAAATGGAAGGTGAACAGAGTGAACAGTAAAACCCAAAAAAACTTTATACCTCCCCTCTTTGCCTGACCCGGCGCAAGCTGAGCGCGCAAAAATCACAAAGGTGAGCAGAGTGAATAGTTAACGTGGGAAAAGTTCTCTTAAGACCATAAAATCAATTCAAGTACATATAACAATTAATTATCAGTTAGTTAACATACAATAAAATCAAAGTAGAGATATTTGGTGTTCAAACTTTTTCTACTCCAGCGCCTGGAGAAAAGAAAATCACTTCACATCAATGGCTTTCCTCTTGAATCCTCTTGACATTTATGAGAGCGTTACAGAGCCAAACCTAGCATTTTATGGGTTAATAGCCCATCGGGCCATGAGTCATGGTTTCGCCTAGTATTTTAGCTATGCCCGTCGTTCAGTTCGCTGAGCGGCGGCTGGGGGCCACCGATCAGCGAACTGATCGACGTGCTCAAGTAGGTTTGGTTTTTCTAGCCCTCTACCATCTAGGTGCATAAGGATATTCTCGATGCTGACTCAGCTAAAAAAAAATGGTACTGAGGTATCCAGAGCAACTACGTTATTTTCATCATTCGTTGACAAGAACAAAGTAAAATGTCCTGGTAATGTAAAAAAATTCATCTTTCTGTGTGGTGCTAACAAAAACAATGGAGAGCCATCAGCAAGACGACTGGAATTAATAAATTTTTCTGAACGGTATTTGAATAATTGCCATTTTTTTCTTGCTGAACTAGTTTTCAAAGAATTAAGCACAGATGAGGAATCATTATCTGATAATTTATTAGATATCGAAGCTGACTTATCAAAATTAGCCGACCATATTATCATTGTTTTAGAAAGCTATTCTTCCTTTACGGAACTTGGTGCATTTGCATACAGCAAGCAATTACGCAAGAAATTAATAATAGTTAACAATACAAAATTTATAAATGAGAAATCTTTTATAAATATGGGGCCAATAAAAGCTATTACTCAGCAATCACAACAATCTGGTCATTTCTTGCATTATAAAATGAAAGAAGGGATTGAAAGCATAGAGCGCTCTGATGGGATTGGCGAAATATTCGATCCACTATATGATATTCTTTCTAAGAACGATAGAGCAATTTCAAGAACTTTAAAAAAAGAAGAGTTAGATCCTTCCAGTAACTTCAATAAAGACTCAGTACGATTTATTCATGACGTAATTTTTGTATGCGGTCCTTTGCAACTTAATGAACTCATCGAAATAATCACAAAAATATTTGGTACAGAAAGCCATTACAAAAAAAATCTTCTAAAGCACCTTGGCATTCTAATGGCTATTAGAATAATATCATGCACAAATGGGATTTATTATTCTTTGTATAAAGAATATTATTTTAAATATGATTTTGACATTGACAACATATCATCAATGTTTAAAGTTTTTTTCCTCAAGAACAAGCCAGAAAGGATGAGGGTATATGAGAATATATAGCCTAATTGACTCTCAGACATTGATGACTAAGGGATTTGCTTCTGAAGTAATGCGATCACCTGAGCCACCAAAAAAATGGGATATAGCTAAGAAAAAAGGAGGTATGAGAACAATTTATCACCCGTCATCAAAAGTTAAATTAATTCAATATTGGTTAATGAATAATGTTTTCTCAAAGCTCCCAATGCATAATGCTGCATATGCATTTGTTAAAAACCGTTCAATAAAAAGCAATGCTTTATTACATGCCGAATCAAAGAATAGATATTATGTGAAAATAGATCTCAAAGATTTTTTCCCTTCAATAAAATTTTCTGATTTTGAGTATGCATTCACTCGTTATAGAGATCGCATTGAATTTACAACAGAATATGATAAAGAGTTACTACAACTTATAAAAACAATCTGCTTTATATCAGATAGCACTCTCCCTATCGGGTTTCCTACATCCCCATTAATTGCAAACTTTGTGGCAAGAGAACTTGATGAAAAACTGTCGCAAAAACTAAATGCAATTGATAAACTTAATGCCACTTATACACGATATGCTGATGATATTATTGTCTCTACAAATATTAAAGGGGCTAGCAAATTAATTCTGGATTGTTTTAAAAGAACAATGAAAGAGATTGGTCCAGACTTTAAAATTAACATTAAAAAATTCAAGATCTGTAGTGCCTCTGGAGGAAGCATAGTAGTTACCGGGTTGAAAGTTTGCCATGATTTTCATATTACATTACATAGATCAATGAAAGATAAAATAAGATTACACCTTTCTCTTTTATCAAAAGGTATATTAAAAGATGAAGATCATAATAAACTTTCGGGTTATATTGCTTATGCAAAAGATATAGACCCTCATTTTTATACAAAACTGAACAGAAAATATTTTCAAGAAATAAAATGGATTCAGAATCTCCACAACAAAGTTGAATAAACCTAATATTTTGGATGCAACCCAGCAAGATCATTGATTAAAATGGGAAAAATATAGGATTTTTAGGATGATCTAAACTCTAGAGAATGTGTATACAAAAGTGTATAAGTTATTTTAAATCCTACATAAAATACATCAAAATCAATCAATTGGCGTCATTTTATCACTCCTGTGATGCCACTCTCCAGCGTAAACCCCTTCGGAGCAGCCAATGACCTTCTGCCGCGATGGCTTTATCCCCACGGTAACCGACTTCTCATTGCAGGATGCGTTCACGCCTGTGCTGACAGCGTTGGTCGCAGGCTTGCCGAGCCATTTCCCCGACTTGATCCACTGTATTTATCTCTATGGCAGTGTGGCACGCGGACAAGCGACACCGGGGGAGTCTGATTTGGATATCACCTTGTTGCTGAGTCGGCGGGCTACTGACGCTGAATTGGCGCTTATTGAGCAATGGCGTGAGGATTTCCAGCAACATCAGACGATAGTCAGCAAGGTGGATTTTGATATTGGCACCCTCGATGAAGCGCTAAATCCCGCCAATCGCTATAGCTGGGGCTATTGGTTGAAACACCATTGCCGCTGTCTTTGGGGAAATGACGTAAGCAACGCATTGCCACTGTTCCGGCCAGATCGTCGTATTGCGCGGGCGGTAAATGCCGATCTGCGCACCGTGCTGGAAGATTATGGTGTGAAAATCTCGGGCGGGTCTCGGGTTGCTGAGCTGCAACGACTCAAACGCGAAGCGGCCAGAAAGCTGATCAGAGCAACTAATATGCTGCGTGATCCTGATAGCCTGTTTTGGCCGATAGCGCTTGATGATTATGCCGAGCAATTATTAGCGCGGCATCCTGATAAGGCTTCAGAAATAAATCATCTGCTGGCACATGCTATCAATAACGCTAATGACGCTGAGTTTACCGAGCGAATGATGGACTTTCTTTGTTGGCTTGAACATCAGCAATAAAGCCGCCCCGAAGCGGCGGCTTATAACTTAAGGCTTAGGCGTACTGGGTTAACTTCCAGGTAGCCGCCTTATTATTGTAGGGCGGCATGGTATTACCTTTCGCGATGGGGGCGGTGGTTGATGGTGTGCCCACTACCTTCCAAACGCCGCTTTCCGGGCATTTTTGCCCTGTTGAAGCAGTAGTACCAAGGGGGGATCTGGTCATCATGATCTTTCCTTAATCAGTGCGGCGCTACCCTAGCACCGCTAATAAAGATATTTACAGGTTCCTGTAGATATTCAATCCCATAAGTGAAATACAAGACATTAGTTTGATATTAGTGAATGCTGGAGTTGATTTTTTAAATTTAAAGATATTTAGCCATTGTTTGTTTCGATATATAAATAATTTATATCATTTCCATTGCACTATTTTATTTATATATATGTTGATGAGTAGTCTTAATTGATTATTATTAAATCGTTGGGGTGTTTATAAAATAGTCCAATATATAATAAATTAAAATAGCGCAGTGGACTCTCTGAACGCGGCCGTTACCTTTGTCCGTCGTCGTTACCTATCCCGATGCAGAGAGCCAATTGAAACGGGAGCATGGCATTACCCCGCGAAAGGGCAGCTCTCCGCCAACTGAGTCAACCCCTCACGTTCTTGCCGGAACGAAACCTTGCCCTGATCCAGCGTGACCACAAAAATGCTGTCGAAGTCGCTGCCTGGCCATTCGGGCACCAAATTGGCGTCGCCGCCGCGCGCGGCAACGATGTTCTTCACTGCCTTATCGAGATTCTTGTGCTCCCAGGCGATGAAGATGCGCGAGTTTTGGTACTTATCGCTGAGCAGCTCCTGCTGCAGCCCGGCGATGTCATCGGCGTGGAATTGAATGCCGATCGGCAGTCCGACACGTACCGCGGTGGGCATAATGGTCGACAGCGCTCGCAGCGAACTGCCGGTCTTATTCTCTTTGGGCCCGGCGGCAAAGATAAAATCAGGTTTGCCATAGCGGTCCAGTAGCACGTCCGGCAGTGCCAGCGCGCGATTGAGCCCTTTGCAGGTTAACTGCCCGCTGTCGTTGGCGGGTTTCTCCCCGTGCCGCACGAAGATCAGCGTTTCCTGTGCCAGTGCGCTTTGGCTGAGCAGCAGCAACGCCGCTAAACCGCCCAGGATTTTGTTGCCGATTTTGTTAAACATCCTCAACCCTTATGTAATGGCCTGCTGATTTCTGAGCGCTTTTCGTCACGTTACTCGCTATCATAACTGGCGTGACAACAAGGCATGCCGCGCTGATGCGGTGCCTCTGGGATAATTAAATACTGACCTAAGGAAGGATTTACAATGAAAAACATTTTCTTTTTTGATGCGATGCTGACGCCGAAAATCATCACCGGCGTGTACTGGCTGTGCCTGCTGGGCATCATTGTTGGCGGGATTGGGTCGATGTTCTACGGTGAGTTCTTCCGCGGCCTGTTTGCGATCATTATCGGCGGCGTGTTCACCCGCGTTTGCTTCGAAATGATCATCATTGCGTTTAAAAATAATGAGTACCTGCGCAAGATTGCCGAAAAGCCTTAATTAAGTAGTAAACGCCGGGCCATGCCCGGCGTTTTGTTATTCCCCCAGCGTTATCGCCAGCCGTTCCCTCATTAATTCAATAAAATTCTCCGGCACGGTTCTCGCCGTTGGCGAGCGTAGCGCCTGGCTCCAGACCGGCTCCGGGAAATGTGAGTCGTCGAAGTAGCGCGGGATGATATGCCAATGCAAATGGGGCAGTGCGGTGCCCAGGCTGGCGATATTGATCTTCGCCGGCGTCAGCAATTGCCGTAGTTGCGCTTCAACCTGAGCGACCACGGTCATGATGCTGTTGCGCTGATCGTCACGCAAATCGCTCAGTTCGGCGATATGCTCATGCCAGACCACCCGACACCAGCCGGGGAAAGGGCTGTCGGCAATGAAAATGGCCCGGCACAGCGGGTTTTGCCACAGCAGGATTTCATTGGTTGGATGGCAGTAAACGCAGGATTCATTGTTCATTTTTATTCTCCCGCCGCGGTTTTGGGCGCAGCGAAGCTCCCGCCGCGCATTAGCGCAGCATGGATTCAGTATGGAAGAGAGCGGAGCCGTAGCCCCGCAGGAGGTTACGTGTTAATGACCGACTGTCGGCGCACCAGGCTAGGCGCGAATAAAAATTCCTCCACCGGCAATTCAGGGTTTTCCAGCCGACCAATCAGCCGATCGACGATTTTCACCGCCATCTCGCGCAGCGGCGGTGCCACTGAGCTAAGCGCCGGATTAAACAGCTCGGACAGAAACATGTTATCGATGCCGACAACCGAAATATCTTCCGGTACCCGTACGCCAAGCCGCTGGAAGGAGGAAATCATGCCGATGGCCAACATGTCGTTCAGCGCTACAATGCCGTCCGGCCGGGGGTCACTCTGGCAAATTTGTTCGGCCAGCGTCTTGCCCAACTCGGCCATTTCAGCATCGCCGTAGGCGAACTGCGCCTTGCCTTCGATCACCCAGGCCGGCAGCCCTGCGTTTTCCAGTGCCTGCCGGTAACCGGCAATTTTGTTGGCGCGGCTGCTGGTCATGCCGGAAGCGGTAGCGAAGGCGATACGGCGGCAGCCTTGGGCGATCAGATGCTGTGCCGCCATGCTGCCGGCGGCGCAATTATCCATCGACACGCTGTCGATCGGCAGCACCGACTCGCCAGTGGCGGCCAGGGTGCGCTCGTCGTAGTTAATCATCACCAGGCCGCGTTTCAGGGCATCGCGAAAATGGGGGCGATCGTAAAACGTGGAGGCCACCACCACGCCGCGAATGCCTAACGCCAGCAGATCGTCGAGAAAACGGATCTCTTCTTCCTGTTGGCGATGGGTATCGCCCAGCAACACCTGATAGCCATAGTTTTGCTTGGCCGCCAGCTCAATTTCGCGCACCAGCGCAGCGAAGCTGGGGTTGACGATGGACGGTACCAGCAGGCCCAGCATTTTGACCTGCCCGGTTTTAAGCTGCTGCGCGGCGCGGTTTGGCTGGTATTGCAGCGCCGCCATCGCCTGTTCAATACGGGCCAGCGTATCCTTGCGCATCTGATCGACTCGGCCGTTCAGCACGTTGGATACCGTACTGACCGACACCCCGGCATGACGTGCCACATCACGTATATTCGCCATCACATTCCCGTTTTGCATTAACCCATTACCCCGACTTTATCACGCGGCCGAAAGTGAGTCACAGACCCTTAGGGCGCGAGTTGACCGCCGTTGACGTCGATAATTTGCCCGGTGATATATCCGCTACAGTTATGCGAGGCCAGGAACAGGTAGGTGGGCGCCACCTCTTCGCTGCGGCCAAAGCGGCCCATCGGAATGGAAGCGCGCATTTTACCCAGCACTTCGTCGCTCTTGCCGTGATGGAAAGCGGTATCGATGCTGCCTGGCGACACGATATTGAAACGGATATTGTCCTGGGTGAACTCCTTCACCCAGTTGCGGTGGATATTGTGCAACCAGGCTTTGGCGCTGGCATACAGCCCGGCGCCGATCCCGCCGCCTTCGCGTGCAGCAATGGAGCCGGTGCTGATGACGCTGGCGGTCGTCCCGTTCTCGCGAGCCGAAGCGCGCAGGTGAGGGATAGCGAATTTGGTCACCATCAGCGCCGAGCGGCAGTTCAAATCCATCACTCGATCAAAAAACTCGTCGTCTATCGCTTCCAGCCCGTTGCGACCGCCCAATCCACCGGCGTTGTTGATCAAAATATCGATGCCGCCAAAGCGGGCGACAAAGGCTTCCACCAATGCCTCGCAGCCGGCGGATCGAGACAGATCGGCCGAGAAGAATGCGCATTCACCGGGGAAGGTGGCGATCTCTGCCGGTGGCTCACTGCGCAGGCCGTTAATGCCGACCTTGGCGCCGTGCCGGGCGAACAGGGCGGCGGTCGCCAGCCCGATACCGGCAGTGGAACCGGTGATCAATACGCGTTTGTCGGTTAAATCAGAGAACATGGTGTGACTCCTTGCTTGAGAAAATCAGTAGCCCAGCCGCATCGGCAACCAGGTGGAGAGCGCCGGGAATAGCGCGATAACGATGATGCCGAACAGCACGATCAGCAGGTATTTGGCCATAGGTTTAATCACGTCCTGCATCGGGACGCCGCAGATGGCGCAGGTGGTGTACAACCCCAGGCCGATCGGCGGGGAAAACAGGCCGAAACCCATCGCCAGAATCATCACAATGGCGTAGTGCAGCGGGTTGAAGCCGAGCTGGGTGGCGATGGGCACCAGGATCGGCGCAAAGATAATCAGCGCCGGAGCGCCCTCCAGCACTGCGCCGAAAATAATCAGGATGACAATCGACAGCAGCAGGAACAGCCACGGACCGTAGTCTGCGCCGATGGCGACCAGCAGCTGTGCGCACTGCTGCGGGATCATTTCGATGGTCAGAGCGAAGGACAAACTGGTGGCGCAGGCGACGATAAACAGCAGCATGCCGGACAGCGCGGCGGTGTCGACAAACAGCTTCAGGGTAGCTTTCAGCGTCAGCTCACCAAAGGCCAACCGTCCGACCACGATGGCGTAGACTACTGCGAAGGCGGAGATCTCCGTGGAGGTGGCGATGCCGGCCACCACCCCCTTGCCGATCATCAAAATCATGACCAGACCGACGGCGGCGCCGATCAACAGTTGGCGCGTCGGCATCCGTACCGGGTAGGCGTCATCGACGTTGATGCGTTTGCCGAATATCACGGCGGCAATCAGCAGCAATACCAGCAGGCACAGGGCGGGGATCAGCCCGGCGATAAACAGCGCGCCAATCGAAATGTTGGCGATAAAGCCCATTACGATCAGGTTTACACAGGGGGGAATGGTCTCCGCCATAATGGCTGAAGCGGCGAATACCCCGGCAGACTCTTCGGCAGGTTGGCGAGCCCGACGTACCGCCGGCATCAGTACGCCGCCGACCGTGGCGACGTCCGCCAGCTTGGAACCGGAAATGCCGGAGAAAAACGCCATCGACAAAATCGTCGTCATGTTCAGGCCGCCGCGATAGCGCCCCATGCCGCGCACGATCAGCTCAACCAGCCGTGACGACATGCCGTTGACTTCCATCACCGCGCCGGCCAACAGAAAGAACGGGATCGCCAGCAGCACGAAATGGTCGACGCCGGCGGTGACCTGTTGGGCAAAGAAGACGAACGGCAGCGACGGATCGCTGAGGAAAAACACCATCGCCGACATCCCGAGGGTAAAGGCGATCGGCACGCCGGAGATAATGCCAAGAATAAAGCAGGCCAGCATCAATGCGGCGGGCAGCGAGCTGAGCCCGGTGGCAGTATGCAAGCTAAGGTAGCCCGCGGCACCCAACAGCGCGACAACGGCGGCGCTGGTTAACACCACTTTCAGCGGCGCCTGGCAGGCGTGGTCGAGCGCGCTGACCAACATCACCGCGGCACCGATAAATACCGGCACCACGAAAATTGCCTGCGGCAGGCCGTGCTCGGTGGTCTGCGGCAGCGAAATGCCGACCAGGCTGAAGCTGGATACCGTCAGCCCCAATGCCACCAACACCAAAACCCAGCGGCTGGCATGCACCACATACGGCCGGGTGGCTTCCGGTAGCCAGCGCAGAAACAGATCGACACCAATGTGTCTGCCGCGCCCGGTGGAGGTGGCGACGCCGAAGAACACCAGCGTCACCATCAGCGCTCGCGCCACCTCTTCAGCCCATTCGATCGGGCTGTGCAGCGCGTAGCGCCAGACGACTGAAGCGAATACCACCACTACGTTCACCAGCAGTGCCAGTGCGCCGCCCCAGGCGGTAAAGCGGGTCAGGCCGCGGCTTAACTGCGTCAGAATAGCCACTTTTTTCACGCTCATTTCAAGGGTTACAGGAAGGGTCATAGCAAATCCTCCGCCGGGGCGCGTTACGGCTGCGCTGCGGCATGAATGGCGTCCAGCACCGCTTTGGCCTGTGGATACTTAGCGGTAAATGCCGCCTGCAGCGGCAGGGTTTGCTGGCGGAAATAGTCGCGGTCGGTTTCGCTGAAAATCACGCCGGCGGCTTTCAGTTTTTCCATGGCCTGAATTTCTTTTTCCGCCGCAATTTTGCGTTCATAAAGGGTGGCTTCGTTGGCCGCGGCCAGCACCTCGTCACGCAGGTCTTGCGGAATGCGCTGGAAAGCCGCCTGGCTGATGGTGGCTACTATCGGGTTATAGATATGACGGGTCAGCGTGGCGTTTTTGGCGATCTCGTAATACTTGCTGGTGTACACCGTGGCGGCATCGTGTTCTACGCCGTCGATCACTCCCATCTGCAGTGCGGAGTAAACCTCACCGCCGGGCATTGGGATTGCCGTAGCGCCCATGCTTTTCAGCGTGGCGATGAAATTGGGGGCCGGCAGCACCCGCACCTTCATCCGATTAAGATCCTGCGGCGACTGCAGCGGTTTTTTACTGTAAATGTTGCGCGCCCCCAGGCTGAAACCGTAACCCAGCACCTTGATATTGCTCTGTTTGGCCAACATGGCGCTCAGCAGTTGGCCTGCCTGGCCGTCGAGCGCCCGGCCCAGTTGTTGGTTGTCATTAAACAGATAACCCAGATCCAACACGCCGATCTCCGGCACCAGCGTGGCCCAGATGGAAGTCCCGGAGATCATCATGTCGATCGCGCCGATGCGCACCTGCTGCACCGCATCGGCTTCTTTTCCGAGCATGCCGTTCGGGAAATAGTTGAGGGCAATTTTACCCGGCAGACGCTGCTCCAAATTCTGTTTGAAACGGTTGAACCAGATAGCGTGTGCGGAGTAGCCATCGTCGGGTAACGATGAATAAACCCGCAGGTTGACTTCGGCGGCGTTGGCGCGCAGCGGCAGGGTAAACAGCATAAATAACAACGTGATAAACAGGCGCAGCGTTAAGCGGCATGTCATTGATTTCATGAGCCTGGCTCCCGATCGCAGACAGCCTGCGATGCTGGTGGTGAAGATGATTCCCCTGCTGGGCAATGCGGTAGGGACAGGGGGAACGGGACGATACTTTGTGTCTTAATCTTTAACTGTAACGTTTTAGTGTATCGTTACAGAAAACCTACAAACATTCGGTTGGCAGATCAATTTTTATCCGTGAAAAAGGCCGGGAAATGCGCGTTCTGTGAGCAGGCTCTAAAAATAGGCGGGTAGAAGTTGGCGGTCAGTGAGCTGCCCCTGCGGGCGTTTAGCTTCTATAATCGCTGCTGGATAACCGTGAATTCAGGAGTGAGCATGCCTTCCAGGGCGATAATTAAATGGACCAAACGACTGACGATAGTGGGCGTCACCGTCTTGCTCACGCTGTTTGCGGTGCGGGTTTACGATACTCAGCGCGGCCCTGCGTTGGAGCCTTGGCATACTTTTGTGCCGCACGAGTTGTCGGCCGCCGAGCTGGATAAAACCAACTGGCAAGGTTATCTGGCCGCAGAGAGCCGGGTGTTTGACGAGGTGAAAGTTAACGTCACGGACAAACTCTCCGCCAGCGAACGCATTCCGCTCAACCGCTATTTTGACGGCAGCCCGGTCTACCCGGAACATTTTGCCCACGACTGGAACCGCTCCTACGAATTGCTGCCGCAGGGCGAACCCCGTGGTGCGGTGGTGCTGCTGCACGGCCTGACAGATTCGCCTTATAGCCTGCGGCATATCGCCGAAAACTACCGGCAGCAGGGGTATGTGGCGGTAGGTATTCGCCTGCCGGCGCACGGTACGGTGCCGGGGGCACTGACCGATATTGAATGGCGCGACTGGCTGGCGGCAACGCGTTTAGCCGTGCGCGAGGCGCGCAGCAAGGCCGGAGGCGACAAGCCGCTGCATATCGTGGGCTTTTCCAACGGTGGTGCGCTGGCGATGAAGTATGCGTTGGATGCGCTGGACGATCCGCAGTTGGCGGCGCCGCAGCGGTTGGTGTTGATCTCACCGATGATTGGCGTGACCAGTTTTGCCCGTTTCGCCGGTATTGCCGGCTGGCCGGCGGTGTTTCCGGCGTTTGCCAAAGCGGCCTGGCTCGGCGTCCTGCCGGAGTTTAACCCCTTCAAATACAATTCATTTCCGGTGAACGGCGCGCGTCAGTCTTACCTGCTCAGCAACGGTCTGCAACAGCAAATCGCTCGGGCGGCGCGTGACGGCAAGCTGGACAAGTTGGCGCCGGTGCTGACCTTCCAGTCGGTAATGGATTCGACCGTCAGTACGCGGGCGGTGATCCGCGCGTTATATAATGAATTGCCGGCTAACGGCAGCGAACTGGTGCTGTTTGACGTCAATCGTACGATAAATTTTGGGCCCTTGCTGCGACCCAATGCGGCGGCGGCGGTCAGCCAACTGTTGCCTGCGCCGCCGCGCCGTTATCAAACCACGGTGATTGCCAACGCCTCGCCCGAGAGTAGCGAAGCCATTGCCAGTGTGACAGCGGCCGGAGAAACGACGCAAAGCGTACAGCCACTGGGTATGACCTATCCGGCGGACATCTATTCGCTGTCGCACGTGGCGCTGCCATTCCCGGTGAGCGATTCGCTTTATGGCCGCTTCCCGGCTCAGCGCGGCGAGTTCGGTATCAGCCTGGGTACGCTGGCAGCGCGTGGCGAACGTTCGGTGCTGGTGGTCGATCTGGATTCGCTGATGCGCATTGCCTCTAACCCGTTTTTCCCTTACCTGCTGCAGCGCATCGATAGCAAGCTTTAGTCGAAACCGAGGATGCTGAAGGCATCGTCCTGCGGGTAGTAGCCGAGCAGGCGGGTGGTTTCCTCCAGCGACAGGCGCTTATAGCGGTTGTTGGAAACGCCGTGCACCACCGCATGGTGCACGCCTTCAATGCGCAGGCAGCGTTCGAGCAGATCGGCGGCGTCGCGATGGCTGAGGAAGGCGCTCATATCACGGGCGCTGAGTTGTTCACCGCGTGCCAACGTGGTGAAGTTGGCGATGCGTACCGACAGCGAAGACAGCCCCTCCTGATGGGCAAAGTAGGCGGCGATGCCCTCGCCAAACGCTTTGCTGACCCCGTACAGATTTTTCGGCTTGGGCGCGTCCTGCGGTCGAATTTGGTAATCCAACGGATAGCCCTCCACCGCCTGCGCGCTGCTGGCGAACACCACGCGTTTGCAACCGGCGTCCTTCGCCGCACGGAAGATATTGAAGGTGCCGAGGATATTGTTGTCCATCAGTGAATTGCAAAAATCGGCATCGGGGGAAGGATCGGCCGCCAGGTGCAGTACGGTATCGATATTGGCGCAGGCCGCCCGGCAAGCTTCGATATCGGCGATATCAAAACTGATGATCTCGTCGTCCGGCTGCAGATTGTGCAACAGGCTGACGTCTCTTTCCGCCAGCCGCAGCTGATAGCGATTGCCAACGGACTGACGTAATGCCGTAGCGACCCGGCCGCCCGCGCCGGTAATCAGAATTCGTCCAAACTCAGTACGCAAAGTCATGATCTCAGCTGTCCCTAAAGTGAATTACGCGGTGATCAGTAATAATCCCCTGCGTGACTTTTGTCCAGTATCAATTAGCCTTGCTGATGTTTTATGTCGCCAATGGGCATTTTTTTTCGATGGTATCCGCCAGAAAAGTCATCACTGCGCGTACGGCAACGGACCGCGCCAGATCGGGATAAGTGACCAGCCACAGCTCGCGAGTTGGCGCGGCGATGGGGGTGGGTAAAACCACCAGATCTGGGTCGCTATCGGCGACAAACGTCGGCAATACCACGGCACCTAGCCCAGAACGCGCGGCTTCTTGCAGCGAGAACAGATCGCTGGCCTCAAAAACCACCGGGCGGCCCTGCAACAGCTGCTGCAGCCACTGCTGGTGGGGCTGGTGTTGGTAGTGGTGGTCATAAGCGATAAAGGCCCGTGCGGCTTCCGGCAGGGCTGCGTGCTGCGGCGTGGCGTACAGCGCGTAGCGCATCATGCCGATGCGCTGAACCAGCAGATCCGGTTGTTGCGGACGTACCATCCGCACCGCCACTTCGGCATCGCCACGGTCCAGTTCGGCGATGGCCGACTCGCCGGAGAGTATCAACGTAATATGCGGAAAAGCCTGATGAAATCTCGCAATCTCCGGTGCGATAACCCGTGCGGCTATCGACGGCGGTGCACTGATGCGCACCTGGGTTTGCGGTGTTTCGCCGGCGCTGCGCGCATGACGGACAATGGCGTGGCTTTGGTTTTCAATCTCGGCAGCCAGCCCGGCAATCATTTTGCCATCCTGTGTCAGCGGTGTGCTGCGCGGCAGGCGGAGGATCAGCCGCAGACCGAGCGCTTTCTCCAGTGCCGCGACTCGGCGGCCCACGGTGGCGTGATCACAGCCCATTTCTCGCGCCGCTGCCGACAATGAACCGGTACGCGCCAGCACCACAAAGTGTTTTAAATCCTGCCAATCGAACATCAGTGAATTCCTGCACAGTATTGTTGCAAATTTATGGAATATTCACACAGAGCGGGGTGTGATTCAATGCCGTTATGTTTGAAACCAGATTGAATTATTAAATAAGGTAATCTTATGAATTTGCAACTGCAGGATCGCGTCGCGTTGGTGACCGGCGCCAGTGAAGGAATCGGTGCGGGTATGGTCAGGGTATTTGCAGCGCAGGGCGTTACCGTGGTGGCGACCGCCCGTCGTGAAGATCGCCTGCTGGCCCTGGCAGATGAGATCGCGAAAAGCGGTGGCATACGGCCTTACGTGATTGCGGCGGATATCACCGATGCAGGAGCACTCGACAGCCTGCTTGCTCAGGTGCAGCAACGCTTCGGCACGATAGACATTGTGATTAATGCCGTCGGCGGGGCTCGTCCAACCGCACTGAACGAAGGCGACGCGGGTTGGGAAGAGGCTTTTGCCCTGAATTTCACGCCGGCGCGTCGGGTCACCCACGCACTGCTGCCCGGCATGCAGGCGCAGGGATGGGGCCGGATCATCAATATCAGTGGCTCGATGGAGCCGCGTAGTTTAAACGCCGCCACTGCCGCTAAAGGCGCATTGCATCTGTGGGCCAAGGGGCTGGCGGGAGAGGTGGCGGCGCAGGGCATTACCGTCAATACGCTGCAGCCCGGGCGGATTAATAGCGAACAGGTGCGTGAAAAACTGCACCCGACCGACGCCGCGCGCCTGGCATTTATCGAACAGAATATCCCGATCGGCTATTTTGGCGAGCCGGAAGACATGGCTTATCTGGCCGCGTTTCTTTGTTCCCCGCTCGCGCGATATATCACCGGTGCGGTGATCCCGGTAGACGGCGGCATGCACTATTTCGCTCACTGACGCCGTTTTGTACGGCGGATCACAGTTCGGTAATTTGCCGTCGCAAGCTCTTGCCTCGGCAAAAAGTCGGGTGGTAACGTCATAACTCAGCCGATTTAGGGTTGTCACTGCTCAGGCAGGCAAAACCTAAACCTCGTGCTTCTGTTCCCTTTGTGGGTGCAGAGGCCATGAGGTTTAGGTTTTTTTTTGCGCTGAATTCTGTGGCAGCGATTGGCCACCGCTGAGTGGGATTTGGCAGAACGCAGGATTGAAGGATATTGCGATGAAATATGAAGCATTAGCCAGTGAGATTTTGGCCGGCGTCGGTGGCCGCGACAACGTAAAAAGCCTGGTGCACTGCGCCACTCGCCTGCGCTTCAAGCTGCGCGACAGCCGCCGTGCCGACGCCGCCGCCCTGAAAAAAAATCCGGGTGTGATCATGGTGGTGGAAAGCGGCGGGCAGTTTCAGGTGGTGGTAGGCAACCATGTGGCCGACGTCTACAACGCGGTCAATCAGGTGGGCGGCCTGAGCGAGCGTGAGGCGGTGGCGGAAGATGGTGACAAAAAAGACAATCTTTTCAGCCGCTTTATCGACGTGGTCTCCGGCATTTTTACTCCGCTGTTGGGGGTGATGGCCGCTTCGGGGATCTTGAAAGGCTTCCTGGCATTGAGCTTGGCCTGCGGCTGGCTGCTGGAGAGCAGCGGCACCTTTAAAATGCTGTTTGCTGCCAGTGATGCGCTGTTTTACTTTTTGCCCATCATGCTCGGTTACACCGCTGGGAAAAAATTTGGCGGTAACCCCTTCATCAGCATGGCGATCGGCGGTGCTTTGACCCACCCCCTGATGATGGCGGCGTTTGAAGCCGCCCAGCAGCCCGATGCGGTGCGGGAGTATTTCTTCGGTATCCCACTGACCTTTATCAACTACAGCTCGTCGGTCATTCCGATCATATTTGCCGCCTGGATTTCGTGCTGCCTGGAGCCGCTGTTTAACCGGGTGATCCACAGCGCGGTCCGCAACTTTATTACGCCGCTGTTGTGCCTGGTGATCACCGTCCCGCTGACTTTCCTGCTGATCGGCCCGGCGGCCACCTGGCTCAGCCATCTGCTGGCCAATGGCTATCAGAGTATTTACGCCTTTAACCCGATTATTGCCGGGGCGTTTATGGGCGCGATGTGGCAAGTGTGCGTGATCTTTGGCCTGCACTGGGGACTGGTTCCCTTGATGATCAACAACCTGAGCGTGTTTGGCCGCGACACCATGGTGCCGCTGCTGCTGCCGGCCGTGATGGGGCAGGTGGGGGCTACGCTGGGCGTGATGTTGCGTACCCGTGACGCCAAACTTCGGGCGCTGGCAGGTTCTGCTATCGGCGCAGGGATTTTTGGTATCACCGAGCCCGCCGTTTATGGCGTGACCCTGCCGAACAAGCGGCCGTTTATTTTCGGCTGTATCGGGGGGGCGCTGGGCGGAGCGGTGATCGGTTATTTCCACACTGCCACCTATTCCTTTGGTCTGGTGAACGTTTTCACCTTTGCGCAGATTATTCCCGCCGGTGGCTTTGACGCCACGGTGTGGGGTGCGATTGCCGGTACCTTGCTGTCGTTCTGCTTTGCGGCGGTGGCCAGCTATCTGTTCGGCGTGGTGCCCGTTGAAGCGGTCGCCGAGCAGGCGCCTGCAGCCCCGCTTAACCGCAAACAGTCCGTCGTCAGCCCGATTGCCGGTGACGTATTGCCGCTGGAGCAGGTGAACGACGCGACTTTCGCCAGCGGTTTATTGGGCAAGGGGGTAGCGATTGTCCCATTGCAGGGCCGAGTGGTGTCACCGGTCGCGGGGCACGTGGCCTCATTGTTTAAAACCCGGCATGCCATCGGCATTGAATCGGACGACGGTGCGGAGATCTTGATTCACGTCGGTATAGATACCGTCAAGCTCGACGGGCTGCATTTCAGCGCCCATGTGCGAGAGGGGGATCGGGTTAAGCCAGGCGATCTGCTGATTGAGTTTGACCAGGCAGCGATCCGCGCCGCCGGTTTTGACACCACTACGCCGATCATCATCAGTAACAGCGATGACTACGTCGAGGTGTTGGCCAGTGGCGAGAGCAGGGTGCGGGAGCAGGCGCCGCTGCTGACTTTATTACGTTAACCGAGGAGAAAACCATGAGCAGCAAATTTCCAGACCATTTTCTGTGGGGCGGTGCGGTAGCGGCCAATCAGGTGGAAGGAGCCTATCAGACCGACGGCAAAGGCCTATCGACCTCTGATTTGCAGCCGCAGGGCATTTTCGGCGCGATTGTCCCACGGGTTGACGGCGACAGCGGCATCAAGGACGTGGCGATCGATTTTTATCATCGTTACCCGCAGGACATCGCGTTGTTCGCTGAAATGGGCTTCAAGTGCCTGCGAACCTCCATCGCCTGGACGCGGATTTTCCCGCAGGGCGATGAGGACACCCCGAACGAGGCGGGGTTGGCGTTCTATGACCGGTTGTTCGACGAAATGGCGAAGTACGGCATTCAACCGCTGATCACGCTGTCGCACTACGAGATGCCGTATGGGCTGGTGAAACGCTACGGCGGCTGGGGCAGCCGCAAGACCATCGGCTTTTTTGAACGCTACGCACGCACGGTGTTCGAGCGCTATAAGCACAAGGTGAAGCACTGGCTGACCTTTAACGAGATCAATATGTCGCTGCATGCGCCCTTTACCGGCGTTGGCCTGGCAGAGGACAGCAGCAAGAGCGAGATTTACCAGGCCATTCATCATCAACTGGTGGCCAGCGCCAGGGCGGTCAAAGCCTGCCACGAAATCGTGCCGGACGGCAAAATCGGCAATATGCTGCTGGGCGGTATTGTTTACCCGCTGAGCTGCCGACCGGAGGACGTGCTGGAGACTCAGCGCCAGAATCGCGACTGGCTGTTCTTTGGTGACGTGCAGGCCCGCGGTGACTATCCGGCCTATATGCAGCGCTACTTCCGCGAAAACGGCATTCAGATTGAGATCACCGCCGAAGACCGGCTGGCGCTGCGCGAGACCATCGATTTTATCTCCTTCAGCTATTACATGAGCGGCTGCGTCACCACCGACGAACAGCAGAACAACGCCGCCCGCGCCAACATTCTCAATATGGTGCCTAACCCGCATTTGGCCAGTTCGGAGTGGGGCTGGCAGATCGACCCCGTTGGCCTGCGTTATTTGCTGAACGTCTTGTACGATCGCTATCAGAAGCCGTTGTTTATCGTGGAGAACGGGTTGGGGGCCAAGGACCGTATCGAAGCCGACGGCAGTATCAACGACGACTACCGCATCGATTATCTCAACGATCATCTGGTGCAGGTGGCGGAAGCGATCGACGACGGCGTGGAAGTGATGGGCTACACCAGTTGGGGGCCAATCGATCTGGTCAGCGCTTCTAAAGCCGAAATGTCCAAACGCTACGGCTTTATTTATGTCGACCGCGACGATGCCGGTAACGGTAGCCTGGAGCGCCATCGCAAAAAGAGTTTTTACTGGTATCGCGACGTGATTCAAAGCAACGGTAACTCACTGAAAGAAAAAGCCTAGGTTTTACCCATTAACCCGGTGGCAATCACCGGGTCATGACCTTTATCTACTGCTGCCAATGTTTGGGGAATTCTCGCCCAGGGAATGCTGTTGCCCGCAGTCAGCGTAATATGCGGAGAAATATAATAATGAAATACCCATTACCTCACTCAATAACCTGCGCAGGATTACTGTGGGTCAGCGTTGGCGCACAGGCGGAAACTTTGCAAACCGCCAAAGACGTGGAGGCGCCAACGGCCCAGTGGCAAGGCGTCGCGCTCGGGTTCGAACCGCCACAACCTGGGTTGTTGGGCGACATGCTGGGGATCAGACCGATCCTGGAAGATCATGGCTTTCACTATAATCTGGGTTATCTCAGCCAGCTTTCCTATAACGCCGGCGGTGGATATAACCACGACAGGCAGGCGTCCTATATCGATCAGTTCTCGCTGACCTTCAGCCAGGACCTGCAGGCGCTGACCGGCATTCCGGATGCGGCGCTTGAAGGCAATATCGTTAACCGCAACCATGATAACAACCTGACGCGTGACCGCCTGCAGGATCCGCGCGTTAATCCGACCGATTTGTCCCAGGAAAGTTACGGCGGCCAGTCGATCACCCGGCTGGGCTGGCTGACCTTTAGCCGCAGTTTTCTGGAGCGTCGGCTGCAATGGCGTATCGGCATGATGAACAAGGTGCAGGATTTCGATCAGATCATTCCCTGTGACTTCCAGACGCTGACGCTGTGCGGCGGCAAGTCCGCCAACTCATTGACCTGGTATAACTGGAACGTCCACTACTGGGGTACCACGCTGCAATACAAACTGACCGACGGGCTGACCTTCAAAACCGGCCTGATGGAGCAGAACCCAAGCGCCCCAAGCCGCAGCCATGCCTGGAGCTGGTCGACCAAAGGCAGTAAAGGCCTGTTGCTGCCGATGGAGCTGGAACTGAAAACCCATGCGGTCAATCAGTTGCCGGGGGTTTATAACCTGGGAGTGTTGTTCACCAATGCCAGGCAACAAGATTTGTATGAGGGGGTCTCCGGCGGCCCGGGAGCGAGCGATCCAAACGGCTATCGCAGCCATGACCGCACCTGGTTCCTGTACAGTGGTTTTAACCAACAGCTAACGCGTCATCCGGATGATGCCAATCGGGGTTTGAGCCTGTTCTACAGCCTGGGATTGGCAGATCCGCGTTCCAACTATATGCATTACTCCACCTCCACCGGTATTCGCTACCGCGGATTGTTTGACGCGCGGCCGGACGATTGGCTGGGCCTGGGCGTTTCAATGGTCAAGTTGAGCGACCATTACCGGGATAATCAGCGTTACCTGAATCAACTCAACAACGCCACCGCGTATAACGATCCCAATTTCCGCCCGGTGCCAGGACATTCCGTGACGGCAGAACTCTACTATCGCTTCAACGTCACCCCCTGGCTGCAACTGCAGCCGGGCCTACAATACTGGCATCATCCGGGGGGCGTAAGTGAAACGCAGGATGCCTGGGTGACGGCGTTGAAAACCGTAGTGACCTTCTGAGGGTTACGCCGCATCGCTTTCCCGGTAACGCTGGCGTGCATGTTCGAACCAGCTTGCCGGGACGTTATGCGGCGGCAACAGCAGCTTTTCCAGACCCTGCTCGACGATATGGTTGGCCTGGCGCCACAGCGTCGGGTCGCCTTCGGTCAGCACTTCCAGCAGACGCTGTTTTTCTATCAAATAAGTGCGCGCAAAATGGCTGTCGAATTCCAGCAGTGAACGGGTGTTGTCGATCAGATCGGCCAGTTTGATGGTTTTGGCCTGCGGTGAAGCGTTGGCGCTGTGCCGTCGATCACGGTTTTTACGTTCGAAGCGGTTACCGCCGCCGGTGCCGCTGACGTTGGTCAGCATTGCCACCAGTTCTGCCACCTTTGGCCCAAAATGGCTCTCGATATCGCCGAGGGTGGTGGGCGTGTCTTCCACTGTGTCGTGCAGCCAGGCGGCAGCCAGCATTTCCTCGCTGTGCGGCACGCTGCTGACGATTTCCATTACCGCCTGCGGATGAACGATGTAGGGGTCATTGGTGTATTTGCGGCGCTGATCGATAGCCGCATGCGCCTTGGTGGCGTAGCGGCGTGCGCGTTCTACCAGTGTGGTTGTCATATCCTTTTCCTCCGGCACAGCACCCTGCTGTGGCATCCCCTGCATTAAAAAAGGTAGCATACCGATTAAAAAATAGCTTGCGATTACATCGTGCGCTATCTATATTCAAAACATGAAAAGTAAAAACCCCGAACACCCCGTAGCGAAAAACCTGCTGCTGCTCGATCAGCAGATGTGTTTTGCCCTGTACTCCGCCAATCTGGCGTTGCACAAGGTGTATCGCAAACTGCTGAGCCAGCTTGATCTCACCTATCCGCAATATTTGGTGATGCTGGTGCTATGGGAGCGTGACGAAATCACGGTTTCGGACATCGGCGAGCGGCTGTTTCTTGATTCCGCCACGCTGACGCCGCTGTTGAAGCGGCTCGAGACGGCAGGGCTGTTGTTGCGTTACCGCGCCACGACCGACGAGCGACAGGTGATTATCGCGTTAACCGACGCCGGGCGCGCGCTGCGTGAAAAAGCGCAGGCGGTGCCGGAAGCCGTGATGTGCGCTACCGATTGCAGCCTCGATGAAATCGTTAATATCAAGCAGCAGCTCGAAAAGCTGCGCGGCAAGCTGATAGATCAGATTTGAAGAACGGCTGCCAGACGCAGGATCGGCGATCCTGCGCTACACTGAAATAAGTGGGTAATTTAAGTAGTGCACGATTTAATCGTGAAAGATAGACCTGTGATCGGGTTCAGCCAACTGGATCCGATATGATGCCTCCAACCAAAAGAAGGAATGATTTATGTCGATTGAAAAAGTTGTTTACCGCGCTCATGCCACAGCAACCGGTGGCCGCGATGGCCGTGCGACCTCATCCGACGGCGTGTTGGATGTCAAACTGGGCGTGCCGAAAGAAATGGGTGGTGCGGGCGGTGAAGTCACTAACCCAGAACAGCTGTTTGCTGCCGGTTACTCGGCCTGTTTCCTCGGCGCGCTGAAGTTTGTTGCGGCGAAAGAAAAGGTGAAAATTCCTGCCGAAGCCAAAATTGATGGCACCGTCGGCATCGGTGAAATCCCCAACGGTTTCGGTATCGAAGTGCAACTGGATATCAGCCTGCCGGGTATCGAGCGCAGCGTGGCGGAAGACCTGGTGAAAAAAGCCCACGTGGTCTGCCCTTATTCCAATGCTACCCGCGGCAATATTGATGTAACGCTTAACGTTAAGTAAGACTTTCGCCAACGTCACGGAAAAAGGGGAGGGTTATTATCCCTCCCTTTCTCGTTCTGCCCCGCCTGTACACTTCACACAAAAATAAAAAAAATATCCGTTTCTTGAGAATTCTCTTGATTATTACCCCCGAAATAGCGCTTATTGCCGATCGGCTGAACCTGAAGCCGCATTGAATGTCTGACTGATTCAGAACCGTTACCGTCCGGAGCCACCGCGTTACATGAACAAAGTTAAATCGCTTTCACAGCAGAATTTATCGTTATTGTTAGCGATTTATATCGGCATCTTTTTAAACCTTTCCGTTTTCTATCGTCGCTTTGATTCGTTTTCGCACGGCATCCAGGGGATTAAGGTTATTTCTGCGGTAACCGAGGTTATCGCTATCGTGCTGTTTACCTTCTTTATCATGCGGCTGGTCTCGCTTGGTGGCCGGCTGTTTTACCGTATCGTTGCTTCACTACTGGTGCTGATTTCCGTTGCCGCCAGCTATTACATGACGTTCTTCAACGTGGTGATTGGCTACGGCATTGTGGTCTCGGTCATGACCACGGATATCGACCTGTCAAAAGAAGTGGTCGGCTTGCACTTTGTATTGTGGATGCTGGTGCTCAGCGCCTTACCGCTGTTGTGCATTTGGAAAAACAACCTGCGCTACACGCTGATCGAACAGCTGAAAACTCCAGGGCACCGGGTGAAACCGCTGGTGGTGTTGGTGGCGGTGGTGGCGCTGGTGTGGTTGCCGCTGCGTATGTTGGACAGCGAACAGAGCGCGCAGGAAAAAATCACCAATGTGGATTTGCCGAGCTACGGTGGCGTAGTGGCGCACTCCTATTTGCCATCCAACTGGCTGTCTGCGCTGGGGCTGTTTGCTTATACCCGGTATGACGAAAGCCAGGATCAGGCCAATTTGTTCGACCCGGCCAAGAACTTTACCTATGTGCCGCCGGCCGATATCGATGATACCTACGTGGTGTTTATTATCGGTGAAACCACGCGCTGGGATCACATGGGGATACTGGGTTACGACCGTGACACCACGCCACGCCTGTCCAAAGAGAAAAACCTGGTGGCGTTCCGCGGTGAATCCTGCGATACCTCGACCAAACTTTCTCTGCGCTGCATGTTCGTGCGCGAAGGCGGTACCTCGGACAACCCGCAGCGTACGTTGAAAGAGCAGAACGTGTTTGCAGTGCTGAAGGATCTGGGCTTCACCTCGGAGCTGTTCGCCATGCAGAGCGAGGTCTGGTTCTATAACAATACCGAAGTGAACAACTATTCGTTCCGCGAAATGATCGCCTCCGAGAAACGCAATGACGGTAAATCGGTTGACGACATGCTGTTGGTGGACGAAATGAAAGAGTCGCTGGCCCGCTATCCACAGGGCAAGCACATGGTGATCCTGCACACTAAAGGTTCGCATTACCTCTATTCACAGCGTTATCCACGCAGCTACGCGCGCTACCAACCGGAGTGTACCGGCGTCGACAATTTCTGTTCTAAAGAGCAGCTGGTTAACGCCTTCGATAACTCAGTGTTGTATACCGACAGCTTTATCGCCAACGTGATTGATCAGGTGCGTGAGAAGAAGGCAATTGTGTTCTATTCGTCCGATCACGGCGAATCTATCGGCGAGAATTCGCACCTGCACGGTACGCCGCGTGAAATGGCACCGCCGGAGCAGTTCCGCGTACCGATGATGGTATGGGCATCCGATAAATTCCTGGAAGATCCTCAGCATCGCTGGGCGTTTGAACAACTTCAGGCCCAACAGCGCGTGGGTAAAACCCACCGTCATGTAGAGCTGTTCGATACCATTCTCGGCTGCCTCGGATATACCTCGCCGAACGGCGGCATCGTGGCGAAAAACAACTGGTGCAATGTTCCGCAGGAAAAAACGCCGGCGGCACAGTTGTAACCTCTGCATACCGGGCGCACTGCGCCCGGTAAAATCTGTTAATACCTTCCCTTCATCAATTAATCCGGCTCAGGCTTGCGGTATATACCCGTCATCTTTCAACTTGCAGCGTTGTTACCTGCTTACAAGACCCGTCCGTGGGTCTTGCCCCTTCGGGGCTGCTGCAAGCAGCGTTCAAATCTGTTCCCGACAGATTTGTTGTTCACCCCAGTTACTGTAGGGGCGAATAAATTCGCCCCGATTAATGCGGGCGCAGCATGCGGCGCCCCTACAATACCTGGAGATGAACGAGCTGGGCACCTAGCTGCAACTTGAAAGCTATAGGGTATACTTGGGCACTTTCCCCCTCGAACCGGAGATTTCCATGACCTTGCGCGTGGCGTTTATTGACGATCATGACATTGTGCGATCGGGCTTTGTGCAACTGCTGTCGCTTGAGGCGGATATTCAGGTGGTGGGGGAATTCAGCAGTGCTGCTCAGGCGCGCGCTGGGCTACCAGGCCTGGAGGCGGAAATCTGCATCTGCGATATTTCGATGCCGGATGGCAGCGGGTTGGATTTGCTGGCGGACATCCCTTCCGGTATTCGGGTGGTGATGTTGTCGATGCATGACAACCCGGCGCTGGTGGAAATGGCGCTTGAGCGTGGTGCCTGTGGCTTCTTGTCCAAACGCTGCAAGCCTGAAGATTTGATCACCGCGGTGCGCACCGTCGCCAGCGGCGGCGTGTACCTGATGCCTGAAATCGCCCAACAGCTGGCACGGGTGAAGGTGGATCCCCTCACGCGTCGCGAACGCGAAATCGCGCTGTTACTCGCCCAGGGGCAGGAGGTACGGGAGATTGCCGTCGCCCTGGGGCTATCGCCGAAAACGGTCCACGTGCATCGCGCCAATCTGTTCGCCAAGCTGGGCATTAACAATAACGTCGAACTGGCGAAGCGGATGCTGAATCTGTGATGCAACGCCTGATCACCCAACTGGCGCTGTTTTTCATTTATGCCACCAGTGCGTTTTGCCTGTGGGGCATCGGCACCGCGCTGATCGACCCGCCCTGGCAGGCGCTGCTGCTGTTCCCGTTTGGCCTGCGCCTGGGCATTCTGCTGCAAAGCCCTTATCGCTTCTGGCCGGGGATCTTGCTGGCCGATCTGCTGCTGATGGTATTGCTGGCGGATCAGTTCGGTTACGGGCCGGCGCTGTGGGCTTCGGTGGTGGTGCTGGTGTTGACGGTGCTGCTTAGCCTGGTCGCTTCCCCGTGGCTGCTGCGCCATCAACAAAACGACAGCGAATGGCAATGGCCGCTGATGCAGGGCGCGGTGGTGGCGGTCGCCGCACTGCTGCAGGCGCTGGTGTGGCAGGTGGTGAAGGGCGAGGGCGCACGTGCGCTGTTGCTTGGGCTGGCGGGTGGCTTCACCATCGCCCCGACCTGCCTGCTGCTATGGCACTATCTGGCGCGGCAAATCTGGGTACCGCTCGAACCGGGCCTGATCCATAAACCGGTGACGCTGCGTTTACGGCATCTGGCTACCTATCTGCTGCTGTTTGCGCTCAGTATCTGGCTGCAACAGCAGGTGAATGCCGCCGAGCTGCGCCGCTTTGCGCCGTTTTGTCTGGCTATCCCGATCGTCTTCATGTCGTACCGTTACGGTTGGCAGGGGGCGCTGTTGGCGACGCTGCTCAACGGCGTGGTATTGGTCGCCAACGAGCCACCGCAGCCCGAGTCGCATCGCGACCTGCTGTTGTCGCTGCTGGCCCAGAGCCTGACCGGGCTGCTGCTTGGGGCCGGCATTCAACGCCAGCGTGAGTTGAACCAGCAGCTACGGCTGCGATTGACGGAAAACCGCCAGCTGGCGCGCGCGCTGGTGACGGCCGAAGAGCAAACCCGGCGGGAGGTCGCGCGTGAGCTGCACGACGAAGTCGGCCAGACCATCACCGTTATCCGTACCCAGGCCAGCATTATCAAGCGTCTGGCACCACAGCCTCCGGTGATCGGCTGTGCAGAAGCGATAGATACGCTGGCGCTGCGGGTGTATGACGGCGTTCACGACGTGCTGACTCAGCTGTGGCCCGCCGCCCTGAATAACCTGCCGCTGTCGGCGGCGGTGGCGGCGATGTTGCGTGAGTCGCTACCGCAGGATACGTCGCTGGTGAGCACGATGCAGTGGCAGGTACCGGATGAACTGCTGGATGAAACGCTGAAAATTACCCTGTACCGGGTCTGTCAGGAAGGGGTGACCAACGTCTGTCGCCACGCTGCTGCCAGCCGCATTGAGCTGGACGCGCGTCTTCGTCACCGTAAGGGGCGACCGCCGCAAATCCTGCTGACCATTCGCGATAATGGCATCGGTATCGATTTGGCCGACCATGAGCCGGGTTACGGCCTGCGCGGCATGCAAGAGCGCATTAGCGCACTGGGGGGCCAACTGCGGCTGACGTCGGAGCATGGCACCTGTTTGAATGTGATCTTACCCACAGTTTCAACGGCAGAAGCGTAAAACTAGGAAATACTCCTAACTGCGTCGGGAATCCGGCGTAAGCCATTCGCGCGCGCGCGCAGCATGATAGCGGCACTTTTCCTATTCTCTGAGGTTTCACATGTGGTCTTTCCTTAAAAGCCGCCAGGATGTGCCGCCGGTTACCGATCAAAAACAGATCGATGCCAGCTATAAATACTGGCGTATCCAGCTGATGTGGACGATGTACATCGGCTATGCCGCGTTTTACTTTACGCGCAAAAGCTTCAACTTCATCATGCCGGCTATGCTGAGCGATCTTGGCCTGACGATGTCCGATGTTGGCATCCTGGGGACGCTGTTCTACATCACCTACGGCTGCTCGAAATTTATCTCAGGCATGATCAGCGATCGTTCCAACCCGCGCTATTTTATGGGCCTGGGTCTGATCATGACCGGCGTGCTCAATATCTTCTTCGGGCTTAGCTCTTCGTTGCTGATGCTGGGTACGCTGTGGATCCTCAACGCCTTCTTCCAGGGCTGGGGCTGGCCACCTTGTTCAAAAATCCTCACCAGTTGGTATTCCCGCTCCGAACGCGGCAGTTGGTGGGCTATCTGGAACACTTCGCACAACTTCGGTGGTGCGCTGATCCCGCTGCTGGTCGGTTTTATCTCGCTGCACTTCAGCTGGCGCTACGGCATGATCATTCCGGGCATTATCGGTGTGTTATTGGGCCTGCTGATGTGTTGGCGTCTGCGTGACAAGCCATCATCCATGGGGTTGCCTAGCGTCGGTAAATGGCGCAACGACGCCATGGAACTGGTGCAGGAATCGGAAGGCCAGGGCCTGACCAATCGGGAAATCATCAAGCGTTACGTGCTGACCAACAAGTACATCTGGCTGCTGGCAGTGTCTTACGTGCTGGTATACATCGTACGAACGGCGATCAACGACTGGGGCAACCTGTACCTGACGCAGGAAAAAGGCTATTCGCTGATGACCGCCAACTCGGCGATTTCCCTGTTCGAAGTGGGTGGCTTTATCGGCTCGCTGGTGGCCGGTTGGGGCTCCGACAAGCTGTTCCGCGGTAACCGTGGGCCAATGAACCTGATCTTCGCCATCGGTATCTTCCTGTCGGTGGCGGCGCTGTGGCTCATGCCGGGTGTGACCTTCCTGCTGCAGGCTGCCTGCTTCTTTGCCATCGGCTTCTTTATCTTTGGCCCGCAGATGCTGATCGGCATGGCGGCGGCGGAATGTTCGCACAAGGATGCTGCCGGAGCGGCGACCGGTTTCGTCGGTCTGTTTGCCTACCTCGGGGCGGCACTGTCCGGCTACCCGATTGCCCGCATCATGGAAATCTGGCACTGGAACGGTTTCTTCGTGGTGATCTCTATCGCCGCCTGCCTGTCCGCGCTGTTCCTGCTGCCGTTCTTGCGTGCGCAATCACCGGCGCTGAAAACCGCCAAGGCATGATGCAAAAGCGCGGTACAGGGCATTGTACCGCGCTTTATGACGCTTTTATCGCCACTTGGCGGACTGGGTTGAAAAAGTGATTGACGCGTATTATCCCCAGCAGTAAGATGCGCCCCGCATCGGCGAGTAGCGCAGCTTGGTAGCGCAACTGGTTTGGGACCAGTGGGTCGGAGGTTCGAATCCTCTCTCGCCGACCACATTCGAAAAACC
Source organism: Serratia sp. BIGb0234 (assembly GCF_024809915.1). Lineage (NCBI taxonomy): Bacteria > Pseudomonadati > Pseudomonadota > Gammaproteobacteria > Enterobacterales > Yersiniaceae > Serratia > Serratia sp. BIGb0234. The sequence goes on along the minus strand of NZ_JANUEI010000009.1, from coordinate 129 downwards.
TGCTTTATAAGCAGGTTTTTTTTCGCCTGTTATTTATAGGATGAGAACCTCCGAAGGAGGTTTGAGCCGAGCGCAGCGAGACCACGTTGCTTTAGCAACGGCCCGCAGGGCAAGCATCAAAGATGCGCG
>NZ_JANUEI010000008.1:0-200571 GCF_024809915.1 Serratia sp. BIGb0234 | reverse complement strand
CGCTTTACGCTCGGGTGAATAGGTCTTCATAAATATCGTCTCCAACCCCCTGATGATTTTTCAGTTGGAGGCGACAACTACCCTGACATGGGGGGATAGTAGCCATGGTGGCAGCCTCCATTGAGTAATGGTTATTGCTACCACCGAAGTTCCTACGCTTATGGGTGGTAGCCCAGACGGGGGTAGGAATACCGGCCTCAATGGATACCGGCCAGCCCGAAGGCTGCCCCGCCTGAGCCACCATTGTTTGACTGCTGCGATAGCATAACATCCATCGCGCAAAAAATGAGCGCGCTAAGGCCGCGACATAAAAAAACACGCAAGGCGCGTGTTGTGTCGCCATTGAGTAACACGGGTTCCTACGCCCGGCTGCCGATTTTGCGACAGCGGGAAAACTATAACGCAGGGCCGGACATGGGGGCAAGCCGTAAGACACCCCCGGACGTTCAATCGATCGCATAGTGATCAACGACCGGTTTGTAGGTGGTGATTGGTGTCGGCGGCTGCGTCGCTCAGAGACACCGGCCCGGCGCAAAACAGGTGAGGTGTGGCCTGGCGGCTGGTTAGACGGATGACACCGTGTTTAGTGCTGCGGTGTTCCGGTAAGACAATATCCGGGTGCTGGCGTTGCAGCAGGATAGCTTCGGCCACAAACAGCGCGTCGTTATCGTTCAGGGTAAACCTCTGTCGGCCCAGGGTTAACTGCATCATGCGGTGGCCCCCTGATGACGGTTGGCAATGCGTTCATCCATCCACTGCTCCACTTCGGAGGCCAGCCAGGCGACATTTTTGCCACCCAGCGAGATTTGGGCTGGAAACTGCTTACGGGTCATCATCTCGTAAACGGTAGAGCGTGACAGACCGGTGGTGTAAAGCACTTCCGGCAGACGAATAAAGCGTTCGCGTGGGGTGTAATCACTGTGCACAACAGGGGAAGGTGTGGCGTTAACGGGGCGGGAAACTGAAAGCATGTAGTGCTACCTCTTTGTGTCCGGTCAGCTCTGGCCGGGACTGTGTGAACTCTGGTAGCGCCCTATTATGTGAATATTTTGGGGGTTGGCAACAAGGGGATGTTGTGTGGTGGCAGAGCTTTTGTGCTTATTTTTCAATCGAATGGGAACATTGGTTAATATTGACCATTATTGACAATCGCTGGCAACACCACAGAAAAGAAACAGCAATGAATAAGAGTTTATTAATAGGTAAAAACAGGCTAAAGGAACAACCACAGGCTTGCCAGAGAAAAGGGCTTTTTTAGCCGGGTGAACAGCAGTGAACACCGAGTGACGAGTTTAAAACATACTATTCACGATTTTATTTATTGATTTAATTACCTTTTTACTTAAGTGAATAGTAGTGAAGAGTTTATATAAGAACTAAAATCACAATGGGGATTTTTCAGTCATTTTAGAAGGGTTATCAAAAGGAAAACTCATCCGGGATAGATAACGATATCTGGTGGGCAGTCAGCAGATAGATTTTATAGTCTGAACAAAAGACCAATCTCGACATCGCCATGATGGGGTAACCAGGCTCACTTCCATAGTGATGCTGCGCCCCCAGCCCTCACCCAAAACAGCCTTTTTCCTGGCTAGCCTGTGTCAAATTACGCGTGCATGCATAGAGTGCATGATTTTGCATGCAATAAAATGCACGTTGCGCCCCCTTCCGCACCAGTACTGGCGCGGTTTACACCCCTTAATGCACCTGCATGAAAAGCGACACATAAAGCGGGCAGGCGAGGCGGGGGTAGCATTGCGCGCCAGGGGGTATTACAAAGAAAAACCATCGGGGGGGCTTATTTTACTACGGTGCTATTTCTTGAGTTATTAGACGGAGTGCCATGAGGTGACACTCCCTTAAAGACGAAGCGTTATTGTGAATGGATCATCCCTTTTCACGGGCAAAATCATAGGGCCCAATGCTTGCTTCTTTATTCGCGTCTAGATAATCAGCCCACCATTGCACCATCAGACGACGTTCATCCAAATGCTCGGAGGTATGGATATACGCCGCACGCACATTATTGCGCTCAGAGTGGCTTAATTGGCGCTCTATTGCATCGTCACTCCACAACCCAGACTCCCCCAATGCACCACGAGCCATCGTCCTGAAACCATGCCCACACACCTCCGTTTTGGTGTCATACCCCATTGCACGCAGCGCGTTATTCACTGTGTTTTCGCTCATAACTTTTTTGGGATCATGGTCGCCTGGGAAAAGGCGCTCATTATCACCACTTAGCTCTTTCAATCTCTCCAGCAAGATCAATGCCTGGCGACTGAGTGGAACAAGATGTTCTTCTTTCATCTTCATACCACGGTGTGAATAGCGTACGCCTTTGATTTCTTCTCGTTGCGCCGGTATGCGCCAACAAGCTCTATCAAAATCGAATTCATCCCAACGAGCAAAGCGTAGCTCGCTAGAACGCACAAAAGTAAGTAAGGAAAGCTCCACAGCAATACGGGTCATCAGACGACCACGATAAGCTGCAAGGCGAGAAAGAAACTCAGGAAAACGATGTGGGGGCAATGCAGGATAGTGTCGGGCTTTGGTCGTTGCCAAAGCCCCAGCCATGTCACTGGCAGGATTCGAATCGATATAATCGTTCTGGACGGCATAGCGCATGATGGCCGTAACACGCTGCTGGAGACGCTGCGCAACATCGTGCTTACCGGTGGCATCAACGGCTTTAATCGGTGTTAAGAGGTGGCTGGTTTTTAGACCGCGAATATCAGCCGCGCCAATACGCGGGAAAATATACAGTTCCAGATAGCGAAGCACACGTGAACGGTGATCCTCACTCCAACGCTTATTGCTGGCATGCCATTCTCTGGCTATGGTTTCAAAAGTATATGCCCCCGCCGCTTCGGCCTGGGTTTCCTTGTGTTCGGCTTTCGGGTCTATCCCCTGCACCAGTAACCTTTTGGCCTCATCTCGTTTACTGCGGGCTTCGGCAAGGGTTATTGACGGCCACACGCCAAAAGCCAAGCGGTCTTCTTTTTTGTCGGCAGGTCGACGGTACTTCATACGCCAGTACTTGGATCCCTTTGCCGTGACTTCAAGGTACAAACCGCCCCCATCAGCCATTTTGTAAGTTTTCTCTTTAGGCTTGGCGGTCTCGACCTGGCGGGCATTGAGCTTCATTTTGGGGGCACATTTCTAATCGAAGTGGGGATGCCCCCAATTATGCCCCCTGCGGGGTCTGGATTGCAACGGATGTGCTCGGACGGATTCAGACCAAAAAAAAAGCCTTTCGGCTTTAATTTTAGTAACTTACGGACTGTTACGGACGTTCTCGAACATACTAATGGTGCCGAAGGCCGGACTCGAACCGGCACGTATCTCTACGGTTGATTTTGAATCAACTGCGTCTACCGATTTCGCCACTTCGGCACTGCAAGTAGTATGCGGAAAACGGGTGCATTATACCTTTCAGCGATCTACGTGCAACACTTATCCGTTGTTCAATGAGTTAAGTGCTGAAAAAATCGTCGCCGGGGTCACATTGGGTTCGTTTTTTGGGCGAAGTAAGGCGTGTCGATCGGGGATAACTGTGGCATACGGCACTGGCGCGGCATGCGGCGCCTCTACGCATATCATCGGGGATAACTGTGGCAAACAGCACGGACGCGGCGTGCAGCGCCCCTACGGATAACATCGGGGATAGCTGTGGCAAACAACACGGGCGCAGCATACGGCGCCCCTACGCATAATATCGGGGATAACTGTGGCAAACGGCACGGGTACGGCATGCGGCGCCTCTACGCATATCATCGGGGATAACTGTGGCAAACAGCACGGGCGCAGCGTGCAGCGCCCCTACGGATGATATCGACGATGATAATGGGCACTGTGCATAGCGGTATCAGCAGTAGCGCGCTGCAGAGTTCCCAGAAACAAAAAAGGCGTAACCGCATGGCTACGCCTTTTTAAATCATCTGTCGTGCCGCTACTTGCGTTTTAGCAGCATATACACGCTGATCAACAGGAACAGCATGCTTGGCAGCAACGCGCCCAGTACCGGCGGCATGTTGTACACCAGGCTCAGCGGGCCGAATATCTGGTCCAGCACGTAGAACAGGAAGCCGAAGCTGATACCGGTCACCACACGCACGCCCATCGGCACGCTGCGCAGCGGCCCGAAGATGAACGACAGCGCCATCAGCATCATCACCGCGACGGACAGCGGCGAGAACACTTTGCTCCACATGTTCAGCTGGTAGCGGTTGGCTTCCTGGCCGCTTTGTTTCAGGTACTTCACGTAGTTGTGCAGGCCGCTGATCGAAAGCGAGGTTGGGTCCAGCGCCACCACGCCCAGTTTGTCCGGGGTCAGGTTGGTTTTCCATTCGCCTGTCAGCGTCTGGGTGCCGGTCACCTGCTTTTCATTGGTCAGGTCAGAGGTATCCACCTGCGAAAGCTTCCACACGCCGTCTTCAAAGCTGGCGGTGGCGGCATAGCGCACCGTCTCCAGCCTGCGCTGGTCGTTGAAGTGGTAGATATTGACGCCGGAAAGCTCTTTCTCGCCCGCCACGCGCTCGATGTAGATGAAGTCGTTGCCGTCCTTCGCCCACAGGCCGTTTTTGGTGGAAAGCAGCGAGCCGCCGTACATCTGCTGCGCGCGGTAGTTGCGCGCCATCTGGTCGCCCTGCGGTGCCACCCACTCGCCAATCGCCATGGTCAACAGCACCAGCGGGATAGCGGTTTTCATCACCGAGCCGGCGATCTGCATGCGGGTAAAGCCGGAAGCCTGCATCACCACCAGTTCACTGCGCGTCGCCAGTTGCCCCAGCCCGAGCAGTGCGCCCAGCAGCGCGGCCATCGGGAAGAAGATCTCGATGTCTTTCGGTACACTCAGCAGGGTAAACATCCCGGCGCTCAGTGCCGTGTACTCGCCCTGGCCCACTTTACGCAGCTGGTCGACGAACTTGATGATGCCGGAAAGCGACACCAGCATGAACAACGTCATGATGATGGTGTTGAAAATCGTCTTACCGATATATCGGTCTAAAACGCCAAACATCAGGCCGCTCCTCTCAGGCGTGCACGCAGCTTACGCATCGGCACCGTATCCCACAGGTTTAGCGCCAGCGCGATCGCAAAGTACGCCGCGTTGACCACCCAAAGCCATATCATCGGGTCCAGTTTGCCCTTGCCGCCGTTGGAACGCAGCGACGTCTGCAGCAGGAAGAAAATCAAATACAGCAGGATGGCCGGCAGCATGCTGAGCACGCGGCCCTGGCGTGGGTTGACCACGCTGAGCGGTACCACCAACAGCGCCATGATCACCACGGAAAGCACCAGCGTCAGGCGCCAGTGGAACTCGGCGCGCGCGTCCGGGTCGTCAGACTCCAGCAGCGTCTGCATCGACATCTGCTCGGCCTGGTTGCCGTCCACGGCGACCGTGCGGTGACCGACCACGGCTTTGTAGTCGTTGAAATCGGTAATGCGGAAGTCACGCAGCAGCGCGGTGCCTTCGAAGCGGGTGCCCTTGTCCAGCGTCACCACCTGCGAACCGTCTTTCATCTGGTTGATCTGGCCATGCTCAGCCACCACCACGGATGGGCGTTGGTTGCCGTTCGGCCGCAGTTGCGCCAGGAACACGTCGTTGAAGGTGCTGCCTTTTACGTTGCCGATAAACAGCACCGCGTTGCCGTCTTGCGAAGGTTTGAACTGCCCTTCCGCCAACCCGGCGATGCTGGGGTTGGCTTTGGCTTCGCTGATTACCACGTCCTGATAGCGCGAGGCCATGGGCCCGGCCCAGAACACGTTGACCGCCGCCACGGCAGAGGTGATCAGCGCCAGCACCATCGCGGCGATAATCAGGGTGCGTTTACCCAGCCCGCAGGCATGCATCACGGTGATTTCGCTGTCGGTATACAGCCGCCCAAGCGTCATCAATAAGCCGAGAAACAGGCTTAACGGCAGGATTAGCTGCGCCATCTTCGGCACACCCAATGCGAGCAATGAAAGGACTAAATTTGTCGGGACATCGCCGTCCACCGCATCGCCTAACACCTTGACCAGGTTCTGACAAAAGAAGATCAGAAGCAGGATGAAAAGGATCGCGATTTGGCTCTTTAGCGTTTCCCGTACCAGATATCTTATGATGATCACGCTTATTACGCCTGTGAAAACTTGTCTTTTTGCAGGAAAATCGATAGTTTCATCGCTAATCCGCCATTTATTCTCATCATATGGCAACCAACACAGCTAAAATAGTATTACAACATCTAGCATTTGGGTGTCCTATAGGAACTTACTTATAGTCGCCAAAACAGAGCAATTTACGCCGTTCAGGTTAACATAGTTAGTTAACTCAATGGCGGGAGATCGTTACGGAGTACGTTATTCTAGCCGTAGCGCCTGCCTTTGTCTTTAAGATTCAGGAGAGTGCATGGAGTTCAGTGTAAAAAGCGGTAGCCCGGAAAAACAGCGCAGTGCCTGTATTGTAGTCGGCGTTTTCGAACCGCGCCGCTTGTCCCCTATCGCAGAACAACTCGACAAAATCAGTGATGGTTATATCAGCGCTTTGCTGCGCCGTGGCGAACTGGAAGGTAAAGTCGGGCAGACGTTACTGCTGCACCATGTGCCTAACATTCTCTCCGAACGCATCCTGTTGATTGGCTGTGGCAAAGAGCGCGAGCTCGATGAACGCCAGTACAAACAGGTGATTCAAAAAACCATCAATACCCTTAACGATACCGGCTCCATGGAAGCGGTCTGCTTCCTGACCGAGCTGCACGTGAAAGGCCGCAACACTTACTGGAAGGTGCGCCAGGCGGTGGAAACCGCAAAAGAAACGCTCTACACCTTCGATCAGCTGAAAAGCAATAAAGTGGAGCCGCGCCGTCCGCTGCGCAAAATGGTGTTCAATGTGCCGACCCGCCGTGAGCTCACCAGCGGTGAACGCGCTATCCAGCACGGTCTGGCCGTCTCTTCCGGTATCAAGGCAGCGAAAGATCTCGGCAATATGCCGCCGAACATCTGTAACGCCGGCTACCTGGCCTCTCAGGCTCGTCAACTGGCGGATGCCTTCAGCACCAACATCACCACCCGCGTCATCGGCGAACAGCAGATGAAAGAGCTGGGGATGAACGCCTATCTGGCGGTTGGCGCAGGGTCGCAGAACGAATCGCTGATGTCGGTGATGGAATATAAAGGCAACCCGAACCCGGACGCCAAGCCGATTGTGCTGGTGGGTAAAGGGCTGACCTTCGACTCCGGCGGTATCTCGATCAAACCTGCCGACAGCATGGACGAGATGAAGTACGACATGTGTGGCGCCGCCACCGTGTACGGCGTGATGCGCGTGGTGGCGGAATTGAACCTGCCGCTGAACGTGATCGGCGTACTGGCCGGCTGTGAAAACATGCCGGGCGGCAGCGCTTATCGTCCGGGTGACGTGCTGACCACCATGTCCGGCCAGACCGTCGAGGTGTTGAACACCGATGCCGAAGGCCGCCTGGTGCTGTGCGACACCCTGACCTACGTTGAGCGTTTCGATCCGGAGCTGGTGATTGACGTTGCCACTCTGACCGGCGCCTGCGTGATTGCGCTGGGCCACCACATCACCGGCCTGATGTCGAACCACAACCCGCTGGCACACGAACTGATCGGCGCGTCCGAACAGGCCGGTGACCGCGCGTGGCGCTTGCCGATGTCCGACGAGTACTATGAGCAGTTGGACTCCAATTTTGCCGATATGGCGAACATTGGCGGCCGTCCGGGCGGGGCTATCACCGCAGCCTGCTTCCTGTCGCGCTTTACCCGCAAGTACAGCTGGGCGCACCTGGATATCGCCGGCACCGCCTGGCGTTCCGGCAAGGCCAAAGGCGCAACCGGCCGTCCGGTAGCGATGCTGGCGCAGTTCCTGCTCAATCGCGCGGGGCTGAACGGCGACGATTAAATCTGAGCGGTAATTCAGGTATAATCCCCAAGGGTACAGCATGCTGTACCCTTGTGTTTTTAGTAATGCTGCACAATTTTATAAACCCAATAGCTTTCGAGTTGCAGCAAGGCGGCAACCGAGAGAATCCCCAGGAGCTTACACGGGTAAGTGACTGGGGTGAGGGAGGGCAGCCAACACGGCTGCAGCTTGAAAGATGAAGGGGTTATATGAAACAGGCTACGTTCTATTTAATTGAACATGCGGAACCGGCAGGTGCGCTCAGCGCGCATGAGGCCGTGGCCTGCGCCGTTGCCGCCGAACGCTGGCGCTCCGGCAAGCGGGTGTTGATCGCCTGCGAAAGCCAGGAACAGGCCCAGCGGTTGGACGAAGCGCTGTGGCAGCGCGATCCGCACCAGTTCGTGCCGCACAACCTGGCCGGCGAAGGGCCACACTACGGTGCCCCGGTCGAGCTGTGCTGGCCCGGCAAACGCGGCAACTCACCGCGCGATCTGCTGATCGCCCTGCTGCCGCAGTTTGCAGATTTTGCTACTGCTTTCCATGAAGTGGTAGACTTCGTCCCTTACGAAGACACCTTAAAACAGTTGGCGCGCGACCGATATAAAGCCTATCGCAGCGTCGGCTTCCATTTGACCACGGCAACGCCGCCAACTCACTGAACAACGATATAAAATGGAAAAGACAAACAGTCATCTCGATACTGCATACGACCCGAAAGAGATCGAACAGAAGCTGTACGATCACTGGGAAAACCAGGGTTACTTCAAGCCAAACGGTGATACCAGCCAGGAAAGCTTCTGCATCATGATCCCGCCGCCGAACGTTACCGGCAGCCTGCACATGGGTCACGCTTTCCAGCAGACCATCATGGACACCATGATCCGTTACCAGCGCATGCAGGGTAAAAATACCCTGTGGCAGGCCGGTACCGACCATGCCGGTATCGCCACCCAGATGGTGGTTGAGCGCAAGATCGCCGCAGAAGAAAACAAAACTCGCCATGACTATGGCCGCGATGCGTTCATCGACAAAATCTGGCAGTGGAAAGCGGAATCCGGCGGCACCATCACCCGCCAGATGCGTCGCCTGGGCAACTCCGTGGACTGGGAGCGCGAGCGCTTCACCATGGACGAAGGCCTGTCCAACGCGGTACGCGAAGTGTTTGTCCGCCTGCACAAAGAAGATCTGATCTACCGCGGCAAACGCCTGGTGAACTGGGATCCGAAACTGCGCACCGCCATCTCCGATCTGGAAGTGGAAAACCGCGAGTCCAAAGGCTCCATGTGGCACCTGCGCTATCCGCTGGCTGACGGCGCCAAAACCGCCGAAGGCAAAGATTACCTGGTGGTCGCCACCACCCGTCCGGAAACCGTGCTCGGTGATACCGGCGTGGCGGTAAACCCGGAAGACCCGCGCTACAAAGATTTGATCGGCAAAGAAATCATTCTGCCGCTGGTGGGCCGCCGCATCCGCATCGTCGGTGACGAGCACGCCGATATGGAAAAAGGCACCGGCTGCGTGAAAATCACCCCGGCGCACGACTTTAACGACTACGAAGTCGGTAAACGTCACGGCCTGCCGATGATCAACATCCTGACTTTCGACGGCGATATCCGTCAGGAAGCGGAAGTGTTCAACACCCTCGGCGAAATCTGCACCGATTACTGCAACGAAATCCCGGCCCAGTTCCGTGGCCTGGAGCGTTTCGCGGCGCGTAAAGCGGTGGTTGCCGCCTTTGACGGATTGGGCCTGCTCGACGAGATCAAACCGCACGACCTGACGGTGCCTTACGGCGACCGCGGCGGCGTGGTGATCGAACCCATGCTGACCGACCAATGGTACGTACGTACCGCACCGCTGGCGAAAGTGGCGGTGGAAGCGGTTGAGCAAGGCGAAATTCAGTTCGTGCCGAAGCAGTACGAAAACATGTACTTCAGCTGGATGCGCGACATTCAGGACTGGTGTATCTCTCGTCAGCTGTGGTGGGGTCACCGTATCCCGGCCTGGTACGACGTGAACGGCAAAGTCTACGTGGGCCGCAGCGAAGAAGAAGTGCGCAGCGAAAACAACCTGGGCGCCGACGTGGTGCTGACTCAGGACGAAGACGTGCTGGACACCTGGTTCTCTTCCGGCCTGTGGACCTTCTCTACCCTGGGCTGGCCAGAGCAGACCGACGCGCTGAAAACCTTCCACCCGACCAGTGTGATGGTCAGCGGCTTCGACATCATCTTCTTCTGGATTGCGCGCATGATCATGCTGACCATGCACTTCATGAAGGACGAAAACGGCAAGCCGCAGGTTCCGTTCAAGACGGTCTACATGACCGGTCTGATCCGCGACGACGAAGGGCAGAAGATGTCCAAGTCGAAAGGCAACGTGATCGACCCGCTGGACATGGTTGACGGCATCTCGCTGGAAGACCTGCTGGAAAAACGCACCGGCAACATGATGCAGCCGCAGCTGGCGGAGAAAATCCGCAAGCGCACCGAGAAGCAGTTCCCGAACGGCATCGAGCCGCACGGCACCGACGCCCTGCGCTTCACCCTGGCGGCGCTGGCCTCTACCGGCCGTGACATCAACTGGGACATGAAGCGCCTGGAAGGCTACCGCAACTTCTGTAACAAGCTGTGGAACGCCAGCCGCTTCGTACTGATGAACGCGGAAGGTCAGGACTGCGGCTTCAACGGCGGCGAGAAAGTGCTGTCGCTGGCGGACCGCTGGATCCTGGCCGAATTCAACCGTACGGTGAAGGCATACCGCGAAGCGCTGGACACCTACCGCTTCGATCTGGCCGCCAACATCCTGTACGAATTCACCTGGAACCAGTTCTGTGACTGGTACCTGGAGCTGACCAAGCCGGTCGTGAGCAACGGCAGCGAAGCGGAACAGCGCGGTACCCGCCACACGCTGATCACCGTGCTGGAAGCCCTGCTGCGCCTGGCGCACCCGGTGATCCCGTTCATTACCGAAACCATCTGGCAGCGCGTGAAAACCCTGACCGGCGAAACCGCAGACACCATCATGCTGCAACCCTTCCCAGAGTACGACGCCGCGTTGGAAGACGCGCAGGCGCTGAACGATCTGGAATGGATCAAGCAGGCGATCACCGCGGTGCGTAACATCCGCGCCGAGATGAACATCGCTCCGAGCAAACAGCTGGAAGTGCTGCTGCGCAACTGCAGTGCCGACGCTCAGCGTCGCGTGCAGGAGAACCAGAGCTTTATCGAGCGTCTGGCGCGTCTGGAGTCTATCGCCCTGCTGCCTGCGGGTGACAAAGGCCCGGTATCGGTCACCAAACTGGTGGACGGCGCCGAGCTGCTGATCCCTATGGCCGGCTTTATCGATAAAGACGCCGAAATCGCGCGTCTGTCGAAAGAGATGGGCAAGCTGGATGCAGAAATCGCCTCGATCGAAGGCAAGCTGGCCAACGAAGGCTTTGTGGCGCGCGCGCCGGAAGCCGTGGTCGCCAAAGAGCGCGAACGTCTGGCAGCCTGCAAAGAAGGTAAAGTGAAGCTGCAGGAACAGCAGGCGACCATCGCCGCGCTGTAATCTTTCGGTTCACTGCAACAGTTGAAAAACAGCGGGGATTTCCCCGCTGTTTTTTTATCGCCGTTGCATCAGCCATATAAATACCCAATAGATTTCGAGATGCAGGAAGGCGGCAAGTGAGCGAAGCCCCAGGAGCTTACATAAGTAAGTGACTGGGGTAAGAAAACGCAGCCAACACATCTGCAGCTTGAAAGATGAAGGGTATAGATGTTATTACAAGATATTAAAGCTGCATGGACGCCGCCGAGATATAACCCCGGCGCGTTTTCGTCTGCACAAAAAACGATATTCCGGAGCCCTTCGGGTTCTTTTTATGGCGAGTGTAACTATGACAACAGCAACCCCAGTACGTCTTCTGGTGCGCCCAATAACGGCTGACGACAATGCCGCTATTGCTAATGTCATTCGCGAAGTCTCTGCCGAGCACGGCCTGACGGCGGACAAAGGCTATACCGTTTCCGACCCCAATCTGGACGTCTTGTATCAGCTCTACAGCCTGCCACGCAGCGCTTATTGGGTGATAGAAGTCGATGACCGGATTGCCGGCGGTGGCGGCGTGGCCCCGCTGCAGGGCGGTGACGACGATATTTGCGAATTACAGAAAATGTATTTCCTGCCGATTTTGCGCGGCCAGGGCCTGGCAAAACGCCTGGCGCTGCAGGCACTGGAGTTTGCCCGTCAACAGGGCTTCCGCTGTTGTTATTTGGAAACCACCGCCAGCCTGACGCAGGCCATCGGCCTGTACGAGCATCTGGGCTTCGAACATATCGACCACGCCATGGGCACCACTGGCCACGTCGACTGCGAAGTCACCATGCTGAAAACGCTTTAATCTTGCTGCTGCGCCCGCGGTCATCACGGGCGCAACATTCAGCCTCCCTACGCCGTTACCCTGCCCTTGATCGCCAGCTCAATCCGGCTCAGCACCAGGCTGGTCAGGTAGGACACCACAATCAGCAGCAGCAGGATCAGCGGCGTATAGCGCGGCGCAAAAATCAGCTTTTGGGTAAAGTAATAGCAGTAGAAGCTGTGGGTCAGCCACATGTACATCGAATGCTTGCCCAGCTCGCCCACCACCCGATTCACCGTGCTGCCCAGCCCGTCTGCGGTTTTCATCATCGCGATGATAAACAGCGGCGTCACCAGCAGCAGCCCCGGATTATGGGCGACGATAAACACCGCTACCGTCACCATCAGCAAGATCAGCGGATGGGTGCGGCTCAGGGTAACAATCAGCTTCGACAGCCAGAAGTCCGCCGGCATTTGCTTGCTGCGGCCAAACACCATGCCAAAGCCGAAAGGCAGTAGCCAGGTGCAATATTCGATCAAGATTTCAGGCGCCCAGGCGAAATACTGCAGCCCTCTGCCGCACAGCGCCGCCAGAACCAGCAGCCCCAGTAAAGGGTAGATATTCAGCCGCGACAACAGCGGCAGAGAAAGCACGTACAGCACATAGAGTTTGAAGAACCACCACTCGCTGTTATACGTGGATTTAATGCCAATCAGGTTTTCGAGAAACAGCGGCAGGGAAAGGCTATACCTTTCTCCGGGAAAGAAGAAAATGCCGATAGGGACAAAGATAAATAACACTATCCAATAGCTGATATATAAATTCTTCAGCTTTCCCCAGATATAGTGAAACGACACTTCTTTTTTCAGCGCAAACCCGTAACCGGACAGAAACAGAAACATCGAAACGCAAATCTTGCCGAACAGACCAAGATACATTTCAAGATCAACGCTGTTAACAATATGATAGACCGGGATATCCGGGCTAATTCGGATCGGGTAGGCAAACAGGTGATGGATCAGCATCAATATGATGGCAATCCCTTTTAAATAATTAGATTTATTAATCGAAATGTCCATATTTCTTAATATCTTATCCAACCACAGAGTGGCTCATCATATAGCAGCATTTTTGTGCTGACATCCTCTTTCCCGCTCGGATAAATCTCATATTTAATATTCCGTTTAGAAACAATGCGCCGGATATTTATCACCGCGTATTTTTCGCTCCGGTATCGTCACGGTCGCGCAAACCACGAAAAATATTAATATGAACATTTTATTTTTTATATATTAAAATCAATTATTTGATAAAAGTTAAAAACAATTTATGTGATATTCATTAACAAATTAACGATTTGAAATTGACCTACCGCCCGCTTGCGATACTCTGCCATGACAGGCTCATGCCGTAATCGCACAGGGAGCAGTCATGTCGGAAAACGCTTTTGATTACATCATTGTCGGCGCAGGTTCCGCCGGCTGCGTACTGGCAGCGCAGTTGATCCGCCGCACTCAGGCACGGGTGTTACTGCTGGAAGCCGGTGGCGACGACAATAATTTATTCATCAAGATGCCGGCCGGCGTGGCGAAAATCATCGCCAAAAAAAGCTGGCCCTACGAAACCGAACCCGAGCCGCACGCCAACAACCGCCGCATGCAGATCGCCCAGGGCAAGGTGTTGGGCGGCAGCAGCTCGGTCAACGGCATGATCTATATTCGTGGCCAGCGGCAAGATTACGACGAGTGGGCCGAACGTTACGGCTGCGTCGGCTGGGGCTATCAGGACGTGCTGCCCTATTTCAAGCGTGCCGAGGCCAACGAGAGCCTGTCCGACGCCTATCACGGCGGTGAGGGCCTGCTGCCAGTCAGCGAGAACCGCTACCGACACCCGCTCAGCATGGCGTTTATCCGCGCGGGCCAGGAGCTGGACCTGCCCTACCGCAACGATTTCAACGGCGACAGCCAGCACGGCGTCGGCTTCTACCAGACCACCACCCATAACGGCGAGCGCGCCAGCACTGCACGCACCTACCTGAAATCGGTGCGTAACGAACAGCGCCTGGTGGTGAAACTGAATGCGCTGGTGCACCGAGTGGTATTGGACAACAACGTCGCCACCGGCGTGGTGTATAGCCAAAACGGCGGTGCCGAAGTCACCGCGCATGCGGCAAAGGAAGTGATCCTCAGCGCCGGCGCGGTAGGATCGCCGAAGATCCTGATGCTGTCAGGCATTGGGCCACGCGAACATCTGCAACAGTTGGGCATAACCCCGCTCGCCGATCTGCCGGTGGGCAAGAACTTCCACGATCACCTGCATATGTCGATCAACGTCAGCACCCAGCAACCGATCAGCCTCTACGGTGCCGATCGCGGGCTGCAGGCGCTACGCCACGGCACCGAATGGCTGGCGTTTCGCAGCGGCGTGCTGAGCTCCAACGTACTGGAAGGTGCCGCCTTCACCGACAGCCAGGGTGACGGCCGGCCCGACGTGCAAATCCACTTCCTGCCGATGCTCGACAGCTGGGACGACGTGCCCGGCGAACCGCTGCCCAATATCCACGGTTTCACGCTCAAGGTCGGTTATCTGCAGCCCAAGGCGCGAGGGGAAGTCCTGCTACGCAGCCGCGATCCGCGCGATCCGGTGAAGCTGCACGCCAATTACCTCGGCCATCCGGAGGATCTGGCCGGCAGCGTGCGCGCGGTGAAATTCGGCCTGCGCTTCCTGCAAACCGCGGCCCTCAAGCCGCTGATCAAAGATCTGCTGATGCCGCAGCCGGCGTGGTTGAACGATGACGCCCAGCTGGAGGAGTTTGTGCGCAACTTCTGCAAGACGGTGTATCACCCGGTAGGCAGTTGCCGCATGGGCCAATCGCCGCAGGACTCGGTGACCGATCTGCAACTGCGGGTGCACGGTTTTGAGCGACTGCGGGTGATCGACTGCTCGGTGATGCCGCAGGTCACCAGCGGCAATACCAATGCGCCGACCATTATGCTGGCGGAAAAAGCGGTGGATTTGCTGCTGGGCGCACCGGCGTAACTGAGTTGCGCGGGCGCCCGACTATCAGGCGAAGGCGGGCACGCCGCTGTGGAAGCGGAACTCGCTGTCCGGCGTTTGGATAAGCTCTGCTTCAATGCGGCCGAAATGGGCCACCCGCTCACTGATGTCGCCACCGGCTATCTGTTCGGCAAGCTGCAGGTAATCCTGATAGTGGCGCGCTTCGGAGCGCAGCAGCGAAACGTAGAAACGGTTTAACTCGTCGTCCAGATGCGGTGCCAACCGGGCAAAGCGCTCGCAGGAGCGGGCTTCGATATAGGCACCGCAAATCAGCTTATCAATCAGCGTGGCCGGATCGTGGGTGCGGATCTCGCGGATCATGCCTTTGGCATAGCGGCTGGCGGTGATCTTCTTATACGGGATCTGCCGCGCCAGCATGATCTCCAGCACCTGCGAGAAGTGATGCAACTCTTCTTTGATCAGCAACACCATCTTGTCCGCCAGATCCTGGCCGTAGGCCGAGCCGTTCTTAGGCAAGATCTTGCGGGTGAAATTGTTTTGCTGAAACAAGGCTTCCGGCACGCCCTGCGCTTCATGCAGAAACGCTTCATAAGGCCTTAGCAGCGCCAACAAGGCATCGCCGCTCTCCTTGTCTGCCACGTAACGGCGGATTAGCCACATGCCGGTTTGCGCCGCTTTCAGCTCGCACACCATATGGTCGGTCAGCAACAGCGGCAGGTTTTCCGGACGACGGGCGGCGTCGATCCAGGCGTCTGGGGTTTCGCAATGCAGGAAGTTTAAAATGGGGGCTAACAGGGATTGGTATTTCATCTGCTTCAACTGCCCTGTGCATTTCAAGTTACAGCTAGCGCTGCGGCTTGAAAAACGGCGGGATAGGCGGGGCCGGCGAGCGCCGGCCCACAAGATTAATTAATGGCGTTTACCGTCGTCGTCTTCGTCGATGAAGTCACCTTCTTCTTCGTCGTCGTCACCTTCTTCGCCGTTCGGATCTTCAAAGTAGGTGCCCCAACCGTCGTAGTTGACGCCGCAACGTGCCGCCAACGCCACCAGCTGCTCTACCTGAGTGTCGATCAGCTCGGCGTTGAGACCGATTTCGCTGATCACGTCACAGCACATCACCAGGGTACCGTCTTCCACTTCCAGCTCTTCGGCGTCGGTCACTTCGTAGCCCAACTTGAAGGCTTCAACGGCGGCCTGCTCCAGCACTTCAAACTTCTCAGCAGAAAGGTGGTGTTCGATAGTGTAGAGCGCTTCCGGATCGCTGCCGTCTTCCAGCAGTTCTTCGATGATCAGGCGGGTCTCTTCACGTTGTTCTTCTAGCTGTTCGCGGTTTGCCATGCCTATATCCTCAAGTCAAATGGCCTGTATTCCTTCTATTTTCACACACCGTCGGCATTGCTTCCACGATAAACGTGAAAGATTTCTCCCACGGGGTTGAAATTGAATATTCATACATATAAAGTGAATTTTAATTCAATAACAACAATCAGGATACACGGCAATGAGTAGCATAAACCCGTTCTACAAACGTCACTTCCTAAGGTTAATGGATTTCACCCCGGCGGAGCTTCAGGCGCTGCTGCAGCTTTCGGCCGAGTTAAAGCAGGCCAAGCGGAAAGGCCAGGAAAAACGCCACCTGCAGGGCAAAAACATTGCGCTCATCTTCGAAAAAGACTCGACCCGTACCCGATGCTCTTTCGAAGTTGCCGCTTTCGATCAGGGTGCTCAGGTCACCTATCTGGGCCCAAGCGGCAGCCAGATCGGCCATAAAGAGTCGATGAAAGACACCGCCCGGGTGCTGGGCCGGATGTATGACGGTATTCAATACCGCGGTTATGGTCAGGCGCTGGTGGAAACCCTGGCCAACCATGCCGGCGTACCGGTGTGGAACGGGTTGACCAACGAGTTCCATCCGACCCAGTTGCTGGCGGATCTGCTGACCGTACAGGAGCACCTACCGGGCAAGCCGCTGAGCGAGGTGAAGCTCGCCTACCTTGGCGACACCCGCAACAACATGGGCAACACCCTGCTGGAAGCTGCCGCCCTGGCGGGCATGGACCTGCGACTGGTGGCGCCGAAGGCCTGCTGGCCACAGCCGGAGTTGGTGGCAGAGTGCCAGGCATTGGCAAAACTGACCGGCGCCAAGATCACCCTGACCGAAGACATTGCCGAAGGGGTGAAGGACGCGGACTTTCTGTATACCGACGTGTGGGTATCGATGGGCGAGCCGAAAGAAACCTGGCAGGAGCGTATCGCGCTGCTGAAGCCTTATCAGGTGAATATGGCGATGGTGAAACTGACCGGTAACCCGAACGTCAAATTCCTGCACTGCCTGCCGGCGTTTCACGACGACCAGACCACGCTCGGTAAGCAAATGGCCGAACAATACGGGCTGCACGGCGGCATGGAAGTCACCGATGAGGTGTTCGAATCTGCACACAGCGTGGTGTTCGATCAGGCCGAGAACCGCCTGCACACCATCAAGGCGGTGATGGTCGCCACCCTGAGCGAAACGTTTTAATCTGCATTGCCGGGGCGCAGTGATCCAGCACGCTGCGTCCCCCTCCCGCCTTTTCCGTCTAATATATTTTAAGCATATCAAATAGCCGATTGGCCTTTGTCAGCCGCCGACAAAGACTCTACCGTGGCATTCTGGCGGCGAAAACGCCGTGAAAACAAACGATAACAATAATTTCTTGCCGTACATTCAAGGGAAAACATCGATGAAAGCCAAAGTCCTGCCGCTATTAATGCTTGCCGCCCTGTCCTCCTCCGCGCTGGCCGCCACCCCGCCCAATACGCTGGTGGTCGTGCAATCGCTCGACGATATCGTCAGCCTGGATCCGGCGGAAGCCAACGAGCTGTCGAGTATCCAGACCGTCCCAAGCCTGTATCAGCGGCTGGTGCAGGCGGATCGCGACGATCCGGCGAAAGTGGAACCGGTGCTGGCGGAAAGCTGGCAGGGCGACGCCGCGGCCAAAACCCTGACCATCAAACTGCGTCCGCAGGCGACCTTCGCCTCCGGCAACCCGCTGACTGCCGATGACGTGATCTTTTCCTTTAGCCGCGCGGTGAAGATGAACAAGTCACCGGCGTTTATCCTCAACGTTCTCGGCTGGCAGCCGGACAACATCGACGCACAGCTGAAAAAAATCGACGACCACAGCCTGCAACTGAGCTGGACGGCGAACGTCAGTCCTGCGGTGGCGCTGAATATTCTCTCCACGCCGATCGCCTCGATCGTCGACAGCAAGGCGGTGCAGCCTAACGCCAAAGACGGCGACTACGGCAATGCCTGGCTGAAAATGCACTCCGCCGGCAGTGGGCCGTTTAAAATGCGCGTCTATCAACCGCATCAGGCGATTGTGCTGGACGCCAACCCGACGTCGCCGGGCAGCAAGCCACTGCTGAAAAGCATCATCATTAAAAGCGTGCCGGACTCCGCCACTCGCCGCCTGTTGATCCAGCAAGGTGACGCAGATGTGGCGCGCGAACTGGGCCCGGACCAAACCGTGGCGCTGAAAAATCAGCCGGGCGTGAAGGTGCTGGAAATCCCCTCTGCCGAGCAGAATTACCTGGTGTTCAACACCGGCAATACCGCCAATCCGCTGTTGAAAAACCCGGCGTTCTGGGAAGCGGCGCGCTATCTGATCGACTATCAGGGCATCACTAAAGATCTGTTGAAGGGCCAATATTTTGTGCACCAGAGTTTCCTGCCGGTCGGCTTGCCGGGCGCGCTGAAAGACAATCCGTTCAGTTTCGATCCGGCCAAAGCCAAGGCCATTCTGGCCAAGGCCGGTATCACCAATGCCTCGCTGACGCTGGACGTCGAGAACAAACCGCCGTTTATTACTATCGCTCAGGCGCTGCAGGCCAGCTTTGCCGAAGGCGGCGTGAAGGTGGAACTGTTGCCGGCCGCCGGCAGCCAGGTTTATTCGCGGGTACGCGCCCGACAGCATCAGGCGGCGATCCGTCTGTGGATCCCGGACTATTTCGACGCCCACTCCAATGCCAGCGCCTTCGCCTATAACGACGGCAAGACCAGCACGGTCGCAGGCCTCAACGGCTGGCAGATCCCACAGTTGAACCAGCAAACGCTAGCGGCGGTGGCCGAAGCCGATCCCGCCAAGCGCAGCGCGCTGTACACTGCCATGCAGCAAGAACTGCAACGCAGTTCGCCGTATGTCTTTATCGATCAGGCGAAAACCGAAGTGGTGCTGCGCGATAACGTCAAAGGCTATCAGCAGGGTCTGAACGCCGACATGGTCTACTACGATCGCGTCAGCAAATAACTGACTCGCGCCGCGGAGCTCCACCGCCTGGTGAAATGATGATTAAGGGAAATTTTCCCCCTAAGGCCACTGGCAAAGTGCTCCAAAGTTTCGTAGTAAGGGCGCTGCATGCTGCGCCCTATCGCATAATCAATCGGTTAAATCGGGTCGAACATGTTCGCCCCCTACCGGTTTAGCCCTTATGCGGGTTAATCAGCGGTCTGAGGGTGGCTTCACCCCCCTTTAATCGGCAAGCGCTCTAGCGGGGAATACGTGCGGCGTTATAGCAGGTGATATCCACTTCAACCTTGCAATCCACCACCAGATCGGCGACCGCGCAAATCCGTGCCGGGGGATGAGCGGCAAAGAACTCGCGAAAGACTTTATTGAATGACTGGAAGTAACGCGCATCGGTCAGAATGACCTTAACGTGCACCACGTCTTCCAGGCCATATCCCGCTTCCGCCATAATATCCAGGCAGTTTTGGATCGCCAGGCGAGACTGATCGATAATTCCCCCCTCCACCACTTCACCGTCTTTCATCGGCGTTTGGCCGGAAATGTACAACCAGCCACCGGCTTCTACCGCGCGGGAAAAGGGCAGATGCTGTCCACCGGTTCCGGTTCCGCCGTCAATGCCGTATCTTTTGATCGTCATGCCTTGCTCCTGTCGATTGTGTTGCCCTGACGGCACAAAAACCGCCCGGCGCGCAGGCCGGTCACGGCCTGATGTTGATAACTCAGTACGCCGTTCACCCACACCGCGTCGATCCCTGCAGCGGGTTGCTGCGGTTGGCTGAACGTCGCGCTGTCTTTCACTTTCAATGCGTCAAACAATACCAGATCGGCGTAGTACCCTGTTTTGATCAGCCCACGCTGCGGCAGTTGATAACGCGCCGCCGACATACCGCTCATTTTGTGCACCGCCACCGTGAGCGGGAACAAACCTTCATCGCGGCTGTAGTGGCCCAGCACGCGGGGAAAAGCGCCCCACAGGCGCGGGTGCGGCATCGGATCGTTCGGCAGGCCATCCGATCCCACCATGGTCAGCGGATAGCGCAATACCCGGCGCACATCCTGCTCGTCCATGTTGTAATAAATCGCCCCCGCCGGCATCAGCCGTTTTCCGGCCTCATGCAGGCTCATTGACCAGGCCCCGGCGATGTCCCGCAAGGATTGCCCCGCCATCTCCGGGTGCGGTTCGGACCAGGTGATGACGATATCGAACTCATCGGTGATCTGTTTTAAATCCAGCGTCGATGAACTGGCGGAATAAGGGTAACAGTCGCAGGACACGTCCTGCGTCTGGCGCACCTTGTCGAACAGCTTGAGCGTTTCCTGCGTGCGGCCCCAGTTTTTGGCCCCGGCGCATTTGTGGTGCGAAATCACCACCGGCACCCGGCCATGGCGGCCAATGTGGAATGCCTCCTCCATTGCCTCGAGTATGGGCTCAAATTCAGAACGCAGGTGAGTGGTGTAAATCCCCTGCTCACCCGCCAGCTCTTCCGCCAATGCCATCACCTCTTCCGTGGGGGCAGAGAACGCCGAGGCATACGCCAGGCCGGTACTCAGACCCAAAGCGCCCTGTTGCAACGCGGCACGCAGCTGCTCACGCATGGCGCAGATTTCCTCGGCATTAGCCGGGCGAAACAGGTCGTCCATCTGGTTACTGCGCAGCGTGGTGTGCCCGATCAGCGTCGCCACATTCACCGCCGGCGTCGCGGCCTCGACCTGCTGACGATAATCGGCAATCGTGGGGTAAACGAAATGCGCTTTTTCTCCCAGCAGGTTCATTGGATCGGGCACGCTGGTTTTGATCACCGCCCCGGCAGCACTGATGCCGCAGTTGCCGACAATCACCGTTGTCACCCCCTGAGATATCTTCGGCAGCATCTCGGGCATGCGGATCACATTGGTGTCGTCGTGAGTATGTACGTCGATAAACCCCGGCGACAGCACCCGCCCCCGGCCGTCGATCACCACCTCGGCTTCAGCCTCTATGGCTGGTGCGATCGCCGCAATCCGATCGTCTTTCACCGCCACATCGGCACGGTATTGCGGCCCGCCGCTGCCGTCGATCACCGTGACATTTTTAATCAGATACTGATACCGCATGAATCATCATCCTCAGGTTAGTGTCTTGGGGCAGCGACTCAGTCCCCCAGCGGCTGCCGATCTTCTCCTCCACGGTGACTGTCCAGCGCCAGCTTGATGCGACGCAGACGGTCCCGGGACTGGCGTTTATTCGCCATGGCCAGCGCCGTCGCCAGCACGTCGACCATCGCCAACATGGCGTAGCGCGAAGTGCTGGGTTTATAGATGTAATCATTTTCCCGCACCACCAGCGCCAACAGCACGTCGGCCTGCGCCGCCAGCGGCGTTCCTGCCGGCGTGATGGCCACCACTTTGGCCCCGTACTGGCGAGCAATCGCCGCGCTTTCCACCACTTCCTGCGTGTAGCCGCCCAGCGACAGCGCCACCACCACATCCTGACTGGCCACCGCCGCCGCCATCATGCGCACCAGCAAGCCGTCGCTTTGCGCGGTCACCGGCAGCCCGAGCCGAAACAGGCGGTGCTGTACCTCAGCGGCACAAATGGTCGAACCGCCCCCCATGCCAATGGCCAGAATTTGCCGCGCATCGCTGAGCCACTCCACCGCTTTGGCCAGCGCCGGCTCATCGATCGTCCGGCGGTTAATCGTCAGGACATTGATGATGGTTTCGTAAATCCCCTGGATCCCTTCCAGGTCCGGTTCTTCATGGATAAACCGTTGCCCCACCGCCAACGACTGCGCCAGCTTGACCTTAAGGTCACGCACGTCACGGCAGCCCAGCGTTTTGGCGAAGCGCGTGATCGAGGCCTGGCTGACGTTGGCCTGTCGGGCCAGCTCGGCAATCGGCAAAGCGGTCACCGCGTCCGCCTCGTCCAGAATGAATTGCGCGATACGTTTTTCGGCGCTGCTCAGCTCAATAAAAAGCTCTGTAATGCGCGAGATAATGTCGATATCCACACCCATCGCCTCACCCCATAGTGATTAAATTTTGTCATTTACAATGCAAGAAAACAGTGGAAGACTACACAAAAATTAGCGTTAAAAATGATACTTTGTACCCTAAAATCAAAAAATAATATTTAAATCCAATTAAAATCAAATAAATAAATCAAGATACCTCATTTTAAAAAAGATAGAGCACCCAAAGGATAATGTTATGAAATACCAAAAAGATTTCACCGTTACCCATAAGGCCGCCGTGCTGCGCAGTGACCCGTCTGCGCCGGCAAACCTGCTTAACGAAGATGTCTGCCTGCCGGCCGCGGTGATCAAGCTCAGCAGCCTGGAAAACAATATCGCCTGGATGCAAAACTATGCCGATGCACGCGGTGTCTCGCTGGCCCCGCACGGTAAAACCACCATGACCCCCTGGATCTTCCAGCGTCAGGTAGCTCAGGGCGCCTGGGCGGTGGGCGTCGGTTCCGCCTGGCAGGCGAAGGTGGCAATGGAGGCGGGCGTACCCCGGGTGCTGATGGCCAACCAACTGGTCGGCAAGGCCAATATGCGACTCGTTGCCGAATTGAAAGCGCAACATCCCTCCACCCTTTTCCTTTGCTGCATCGACAGCCTGAGCAATGCGCAAGCCCTCTCGGCGTTTTTCAGCCAGCATGGGCAAACCCTGGATGTCCTGTTAGAGCTGGGCGTGCCCGGTGGCCGCTGCGGCTGCCGTAGCGTGGCACAAGCCGAGCAACTGGCGCAGGATATCGCCGGGCTGCCAGGGCTGCGCTTGCAGGGTATCGAGCTGTATGAAGGCGTGATGCACGGCGACGACGCCCAGAGTAAAATCGAACGGTTCCTGCGTGACGCCGCCGGCTTGCTGCGTGAACTGCACCGGCAACGTCTGCTCAGCGGTGAAGAAGCAATCCTCACCGGTGCGGGCTCTTCCTGGTATGACGTGGTTTGCCGCGTTTGGGGTGAAGAGTCGCTGCCGGAAAACTGCCGTCGGGTGATCCGCCCCGGCTGTTACATCACCCACGATCGGGGAATTTATCAGGACGCGCAAAATGCGGTGCTGGCCCGCGATAGCTACGCCTGCGATCTGGCGGGGGAGCTAACCTCGGCATTGGAATTGATAGCGCTGGTACAGTCGGTGCCGGAGCCGGGCCGGGTTATCGTCAATTTTGGCAAGCGAGACGCGGCTTTTGACGCCGGATTACCGCAGCCGATCGCCCTTTACCGCAACGGGGTTCGGCAAGACAGTGGCGTGCAGCAGTTAACCACCCAAGGGATTATGGACCAGCACGCCATGTTAAGCTGCCCGGCAGACTTCCAGGTGCAGGTTGGAGATATACTGGTGTTTGCCACATCGCACCCCTGCCTGACCTTCGATAAATGGAAGACGCTGTTGGTGATTGATGATAATTACAACGTTATAGAAACCATTGAGACATTTTTCTGAGCTCGGAAAAGGATATTTCATGACCAGCCTGCCCACCGACAGCCTGCTGTCGGTGCAGAATCTTTCTCTGACGACCCCAGGGAAAGCCCCGCGAATTGATCGGGCCAGCTTCAGTATTCAACCCGGTGAATCCGTTACCATTATCGGCCCGAACGGCAGTGGGAAATCCACTCTATTGCGGCTACTGACCTGTGAGCTCAAGCCGACCGAAGGCGAAATTCTCTTTCAGGGAAAGCCCCTAGCCAGCTTAAAACCTCAGCAACGCGCCCGCGCTATCGCCTTGCTGAGCCAGCACGATGATGCAGATTTACGGCTGAAGGTTAGCGAGTATGTGGCACTGGGACGACTGCCCTGGCTGGCCGATCATTCGCCATCTCAACACGCGCTGATAGTTGCAAAAGCGATGGAGGAGGTGGGTATCGGCCACCTGCAACATAACCCGCTGGGCAAGCTTTCAGGCGGTGAACGCCAGCGCGCCGGGTTCGCCAGAGCATTGGCGCAGCAGCCGGTGCTGTTATTGCTTGATGAACCCACTAACCATCTCGATCCGCTGGCCCGACATCAACTGCTGTCGCTGATCCATGAAAAAAAGATAGCCACGATAAAAGTGCTGCACGATCTCGAGCTGGTGCAACCCTTTTCCGATAAGGTGATGATCATCAATAAAGGGAAAATCCTTTGTTATGACCGCCCTGAAACGGTGCTGGAATCGGCGCACCTGCAACAGGTGTTTGGCATGAGAACGCTGCAGGTTCGTCATCCGGAAAGCGGCGAAGCTGTGCGTTTCTTCGAGGCTTTACCGACATAATCCCCGCGATATTCGCCACAATCGACAATTGTTTGATCTAACTATATTTGTCATACGAATTATTCAGGTATGTTGCCCCCGTTTCCAATAAACCGGGTTATTGACTTCGGTTTTGCCGTTTTGCCCACGGGATTACCCGAGTGGGATGACCTTCCTCCGCCCCACTGACGCCAGGCCAGACAACCGACGGTAATGCCCAATCAATAGCCTTTCGGTGCAATGAATCTGGAGTCGATGTGAAAAAGTTAACCCTCGCCGCGTTACTGGCATTCACCGCGGCAAGCGCCGGGGCATCTGGTTTCCCGGTTACGGTGGACAACTGCGGCCAGCCCCTGACCTTTGAACGCCCGCCGCAGCGTGCCATTATTCAAGATATCAATATGTCGCAAATGGCCTTTGCCCTGCAGCTCCAGCCTTCTATCGTCGGCGTGACAGGGATCTCCGGCTGGTACAAAAACATCCCTGAATTCACGCAGCAACAGGGAACCATTCCTGAACTGGCCGCCAAATACCCGACGATCGAAAACCTTCTCGCTGCCAGTCCAGACCTGTTCTTCGCCGGCTGGAATTATGGTCTTCGTGGGGAAGTGACCCCGCAAGCGCTGGCAAAATTCAATATCAAAACGCTGGTGCTGAGTGAAAGCTGCATCCACGTCGACAACCATCGGCCACGGGCCAGTATGGATTTGCTCTACGACGATATGATCAGGCTCGGCAAAGTCTTTGGTAAACAGGAACAGGCGGAAAAGCTGGTCGCAGGCTGGAAACGGCAGGTGGCAGATATCCATCGCAAAATTGCGACGCAAAAACCCGTCAGGGTGTTCCTTTATGATTCCGGCGAAGAAAAGCCTTACACCAGCGGGGCCTACGCCATGCCGACGGCGATTATTGAAGCCGCTGGGGCAACAAACGTGATGGATACCCTGAACACCAGCTGGGTGAACACCAATTGGGAAAGCGTGGCGGCGACAGAGCCTGAATTTATCATTCTGGTGGACTATCAGGCTGAGCCCACCGACAGCATCGATGCGCGGCAGCTTTTCCTTGAACAACACCCCCTGATGAAGCAAACCCCGGCAGTGGTCCATCACCGCTATTTGAAATTGAAATACCAGGCGTTAACACCGGGGCCGGTCAATATTGAGGCGATCCACAAACTGGCTCAGGCCCTTTATCCTGCCGCTGTTAGCTGATGTCGGAAAAAATACGTTTCAGGCTGGCCTGGACCCTCGCCCCGCTGTTATTGGCAGGGTTAATCTTCGCCAATGTCGCCCAAGGCAGCGTGTCGCTCTCTCTTGCCCAGGTGTTAAGCGCGCTGGGCATCGGCCCGGGTGATGTACCCCCCATGATCAAAAGCATCGTGCTGGAACTGCGTTTGCCACGCACCTTGCTTGGGCTGCTGGCGGGGGCTGGCCTGGCGTTGGTCGGCGCACTGTTGCAAACCACAACCCGCAACGATTTGGCCGATCCCTTTCTGTTTGGCCTCTCCTCTGGCGCCTCCGCCGGCGTGGTGCTGGTGATGACCCGTCTCGGTGATAGCCTCGGGGCCTGGACGTTACCGGTGTCTTCCTTTGCCGGTGGCATGCTCTCTGCTGCCGTGGTGCTGGTTATTTTTATGACTCAATCGCAAAAAGGCACCGAAAAGCTGATTATCTGCGGGCTGGCGGTCTCTTTTTTATTCGGGGCCTTCACCAACTATCTGGTTTTTTCCGGCGATCAGCGTACCGCCAGCAGCGTACTGTTCTGGACGCTGGGCGGGCTGGGGCTGGCCCGCTGGGATAATGTGATTTTTGCCTTGATAGCGCTGCTGTTGCTGGTGGTATTGATTGCCTTGCGCTGGCGATCGCTGGACGGCTTACTGGCGGGCGAACAGACCGCCGGCACGCTGGGCATCAACACCCGCCGTTTGCGCACGGAAGTGTTTCTTTGCTGTTCGCTGGCGACGGCATTACTGGTGGCATTGACCGGGGTGATAGGATTTGTCGGCTTAATGGTTCCCCATCTGGCGCGCCCTTTTACCGGCGTACGTCACCGGCGTCTGCTGCCGTTGGTCGGGGTGCTAGGGGCCATATTGCTCTCTGCCGGCGATCTGCTGAGCCGCGTCATCACCGCCCCCCAAGAGCTGCCCATCGGGATCATTACCGCCGGGCTGGGCGGCGTTTTCGTTCTGGTGATTTTGCTGCGCCGAGCCCACTGAAGGTAAATTTTCTGCCATGCGGCTAAAGGCCACCAGCCAATCGATTGCGAAATGACAAAAATCGGCGTTTTAGCGCTTGCAGTGAACAAAGGCGCGAGTATAATGCGCGACAATTTGCCAGGAGAAAGCATGAAAAACGACGTTTGTTTTGTTAGCCACAACCGACAAAACCGACTGCCAATCGGCAGCCAACTGCCGTTGTTTCTCCTGTTGCTAAACCGATCGTTTCAAGCCCCTCGTTGAGGGGCTTTTTTTTGCCTGAAAAATCTGTTCAAAGCCCCGCGCCACGGGCACGAGTCGAGGAGAGTGAAAAATGGCCAACCCGCTGTATCACAAACATATCATCTCTATTAACGATCTCAGCCGCGAGGATCTGGAGCTGGTGCTGCGCACCGCCGCCAGCCTGAAAGCCAATCCGCAACCCGAGCTGCTAAAACACAAGGTGATCGCCAGCTGCTTCTTTGAAGCCTCGACCCGTACCCGCCTGTCGTTTGAAACCTCGATGCACCGCCTGGGCGCTTCGGTAGTGGGCTTTGCCGACGGCAGCAACACCTCGCTCGGCAAGAAAGGCGAAACGCTGGCCGACACCATCTCGGTGATTGGCACCTACGTCGACGCCATCGTCATGCGCCATCCGCAGGAAGGCGCGGCGCGCCTGGCGACCGAATTCTCCGGCGGCATCCCGGTACTCAACGCCGGTGACGGCGCCAACCAGCACCCAACCCAGACGCTGCTCGACCTGTTCACCATTCAGGAAACCCAGGGCCGCCTGAACAACATCAATATCGCCATGGTTGGCGACCTGAAATACGGCCGCACCGTGCACTCGCTGGCGCAGGCGCTGGCCAAGTTTGAAGGCAACCGCTTCTTCTTCATCGCGCCGGACGCGCTGGCAATGCCGGCCTATATCCTGCAAATGCTGGAAGAGAAAGGCATCGAGTTCAGCCTGCACAGCAGCATTGAAGAGGTGGTCCCCGAGCTGGATATTCTCTACATGACCCGGGTGCAGAAAGAGCGTCTGGATCCTTCCGAATACGCCAACGTGAAGGCGCAGTTCGTTCTGCGCGCAGCGGATCTGGCCGGCGCACGCGCCAACCTCAAGGTGCTGCACCCGCTGCCACGCATTGACGAAATCACTACCGACGTGGACAAAACGCCGTACGCCTACTATTTCCAGCAGGCAGGTAACGGCATTTTCGCCCGTCAGGCGCTGCTGGCGCTGGTTTTAAACGCAGATTTGGCTCTTTAAGGGGGAACCGTCATGACTCACGATAACAAACTGCAGGTTGAAGCGATCAAGTGCGGCACGGTGATTGACCATATTCCGGCACAGATCGGGTTTAAGCTGCTGACGCTGTTCAAGCTGACCGCCACCGACCAGCGCATCACCATCGGCCTGAACCTGCCTTCCAACGAGCTGGGCCGTAAAGACCTGATCAAAATCGAAAACACCTTCCTGACGGAGCAACAGGCCAACCAACTGGCCATGTACGCGCCGAAAGCCACGGTTAACCGCATCGACAATTATGAAGTGGTACGCAAGCTGACCCTCAGCCTGCCAGATCACATCGACGGCGTGCTGACCTGCCCGAACAGCAACTGCATCAGCCGCAGCGAACCGGTGTCTTCCAGCTTTAGCGTGAAATCCCGCGACGGCGACGTACACCTGAAATGCCGCTACTGCGAAAAAGAGTTCGAGCATCAGGTGGTCTTGCAGGCGGACTGAGTTCGGCCGGCTGCCGGGAGATGAGGCTGTTATTCTCCCGGTGACTGCCTATAATGGGAACCCCGTAGGGGCACCGAATACCGGGCCCGACGCTACGGAGAGCCACGCAGCCCACCGCGCTGCGATTTGAAAGACGAAGGGTATATCAGGAGAAAAAATGTCACGTAACATCAGCACTGAACTCGCCCCGGCAGCCATTGGTCCTTACGTGCAGGGCGTTGATCTGGGCAGCATGATCATCACTTCCGGCCAGATCCCGGTCGATCCGAAAACCGGCGCCGTTGCCGACGACGTTGCCGCTCAGGCTCGCCAGTCGCTGGAAAACGTTAAAGCGATCGTTGAAGCTGCCGGCCTGAAAGTGGCCGACATCGTGAAAACCACGGTTTTCGTGAAAGATCTGAACGACTTCGCTACCGTTAACGCCGCTTATGAAGCTTTCTTCACCGAGCACAGCGCGCCGTTCCCGGCCCGTTCCTGCGTTGAAGTGGCCCGTCTGCCGAAAGACGTGAAAATCGAAATCGAAGCCATCGCCGTTCGTCGCTAATACCGCGACCACGCGCCCAACGGTCAGCCCAGGCTGGCCGTTTTTATTTTTAGTATTTTTATTATTTCAATTATTTTATAACGATAGACCTATCCTCCCCACATTTACAATTCCGCATTAAAAATACGTCTATAATTATTTTCGCCCGGCCAGGCTATGATTTCTTGTGATTTATTAACCAGACTAATTATCTCAGGAGAATATCCCATGGCTCAAAGCATATTGGATTATTTTATCCAACAGGTCACTTATTCCCCCGAAGCACTGGCGATCGTCAGTGACGATCAACGTATTACCTACCGACAGTTAAATGAAGCCAGCAACCAACTCTGCGGTCAGTTGCAACGGCAGGGCGTTAGCCCCGGTGATAACGTGCCATTAGTCGCGCTGCGCACGCCGGAATTGCTGATAGGTATCCTGGCGATTATCAAAGCTGGAGCAAGTTATATCCCCATCGATGCCCGATATCCTGAAAAAAGAATTCTGGATATTGTCAGACAAAGCGGGTCAAAAGTAATCATATTGAGTAACTTATCAATTACTTTTGAAATAAATAACCCCGATGTGAAAATCATTACCATTGATAATATTACATCAGATAAACTGGTGCC
This sequence comes from Serratia sp. BIGb0234, assembly GCF_024809915.1. NCBI lineage: Bacteria > Pseudomonadati > Pseudomonadota > Gammaproteobacteria > Enterobacterales > Yersiniaceae > Serratia > Serratia sp. BIGb0234. The sequence goes on along the minus strand of NZ_JANUEI010000008.1, from coordinate 170,696 downwards.
TTTTGAATTAATAAATCCCAAGAGTGATGCAACGGCTTATATTATTTTCACCTCTGGCACTACCGGCAAGCCCAAGGGAGTGATGATTGAACATCATTCACTGTTGAATATTATTCTCTGGCATAATCAAAAATTCGCCATGAGCCATGAAAGCCGTTCCACGCTGATAGCCGGTATCGGCTTTGATGTGGCCCAGTGGGAAATCTGGGCAGCATTGCTCAGCGGCGGCACGCTGTATTTGCCGCAAGAAGAGACCCGACTGCAGCCCTCTGCCCTGCTCAACTTCTTCGCAGACCACCAGATCACCCATGCATTCGTGCCCACGGTGTTGGTGGCTGAAATCGTCGGCGCGCCACAGCCGGAAAACCTGGCGCTGCGCTACCTGTTTACCGCCGGGGAAAAACTCAACCCGATCGATCTCCGTGGAGTGAGTTACCCCTTGGTGGATTACTACGGCCCCACTGAAGCGACCATCTTCGCCACTTGGAATCGGGTCACTTGTGCAACACAAAACTCGGCCGCGACTATCGGTCGACCGGTGGCAGACACCGAGATTTTCATTCTCGACGATCATCTGCAACCGGTGAGTGGCCAACAGGCTGGCGAGCTTTATATCAGTGGCCGTTGCCTGGCTCGTGGTTACCTGAATGACCCACAGCTCACCGCAGAAAAGTTTATTACCCCGGTGCATTTTGCCGGTAAACGCCTCTACCGCAGCGGCGATCGGGCACGCTGGCTACCGGATCAACGCATTCAATACCTCGGGCGTCTAGACGACCAGATCAAAATCCGCGGTAACCGCGTGGAACTGGGCGAAATAGAAAGCGTTATGGTGCAGGTTGCGGGAGTGAAGGCGGCTGTCGCTATCGCCACCCAACCCCAGGATCCTGCAAACAAACAGATTGTGGCGTTTTTGGCGGCTGACAATGACGACGGCGAGTTGGTCGAACGTGTGAAGCAGCAACTGAAAGAAATGTTACCTTCATACTTCCTGCCCGCCAGCTTCCTGGTGATGGAACGCATGCCGATCAATGCCAATGGTAAAACCGATAAGGCCGCGCTGTTGGCCCTTTCCCGCACGGATCAGCCTCCGGCAGCAGAGACGCTGACCGGCAGCCGGCAGATCATTGCCGCTATTTGGAGCCAGGTATTGGGGACGGCGAATATCCGCGCCGAAGACAACTTTTTCGACATCGGCGGCCATTCACTGCTGGCAGCAAAGCTGGCGACGGCCATCGATAACAAAATCGGAGTCAAAGTCTATGTGCGCGATATTTATGAATATCCGACGATAAACCGTCTGTCGCAGGCGCTGGATGAACGCAGCGGCCATGCACTGCCGACGGTGGACAGCGAACCGGTACGTGCTCTGCAAGACGACGTTTGGCTACCTGCAGATATCACCATCAACCCGGATTATGATGTGCGACAGGTCAGCGACCCCAAAGCCATTTTACTCACCGGCGCCACCGGCTTTGTCGGTGCGCATCTGCTGGCAGAGTTGCTCGCCACAACCCGTGCCGAGTTGTATTGCCTGGTGCGGCAGCGCAGCCGGATATCCCCGCAGCAACGACTCAACGAGATCCTGAATCGCTATCAGATTACTTTATCCGCCGAGCAGTACGCGCGCGTCCATCTGATCCCCGGCGACGTGGCCGAGCACGATTTCGCCCTGTCACCGGAGCACTTCCGTGAACTCAGCCAGCGGATCGATATCATTTATCATTCGGCAAGTGCGGTGAACTTTATCCAGCCCTATTCTTATATGAAACGCGATAATGTGCAGGGCCTGCGCGAAATCATTCGTTTTGCCGCGTACCGGCGCACCAAACCACTGATGTTGATGTCGACGATTTCGGTCTACAGCTGGGGGCACTTGCATACCGGCAAACGGGTGATGCTGGAAAGTGACGACATAGATCAGAACCTGCCGGCGGTGATCACCGATATCGGCTACGTCCGCAGCAAATGGGTAATGGAGAAAATTGCCGATCTGGCGGCATCGCAAGGCTTGCCGCTAATGACCTTCCGTCTGGGGTACGCCACCTTCCACAGCCGAACCGGCGTCAGCGCCAGCTACCAATGGTGGGGACGGCTAGTCAAAACCTGTATCACCAGCGGCACCCTGCCGGTGTTGCAAGACCTGCGCGAGGGCCTGACGACGGTGGACTATATGACCCAATCCATTGCCCATATCACTCGCAACCCTCAGGCGTTAGGGAAGAAATTCAACCTGATCCACCAGCACCAGAATAACCTGACGCTGCAGGCCTTCTTCAGCCTGCTGGAGCGCGAGTGTGGCTACCGTTTCCGACAGCTGCCTTTCGACCAATGGCGAGCACAGTGGGAACACGACGCTAATGCACCGCTCTACCCGTTGCTCAGCCTGTTCAGGGACAATATGGTGAATGGGCAATCGACAGTGCAGCTCTACCAAAATACCTACCAATGGGATTGCAGCAACCTGCAGCATTTCCTGCGGCACAGCGGGATCGAAGAACCACGGTTTACCCGGCAAATGCTACTGAATTATCTGCGGCAGTCTATCGGCACTTCGCAGCAAGCATTGCAGGTATAAATACCAGGGCGGGTCTTCAGGGCCCGCCCGCGTCCTTTGCACGGTGAGTTGCGCCATCACTGCTCATAGCCAACCCACACGCGCCGCAGTTTTGCCCCGTTTTAAGGCAGCGCCCGCTTGGGTTGCACCCAAAGCGGGCCATTTCCTGCCGCGAGCCGGCGTTTTCGCGCCATTTTCGCCCCTTTATCACCTTGGCACATTTTATGCTGGTTCTGTATACAGCCTGCAATGTCGACGAGGTGATGATGCTAAATATCGATCTGTCTGCTTCACCGTTTTTTGATGAGATGCTTCTGGCTGAGGGTAAGCACCGGGGTCACTACGAGGCTTACTGGCATTGGCTGCAACAGGCTGACCAAAAGGCCATTCAACGCAAGAGGGAAGAGGCTGCACTGCTGTTTCACCGGGTGGGGATTACCTTTAACGTTTATGGTGAGGATGATGGCGCTGAGCGCTTGATTCCGTTCGACAGCGTACCGCGCATCATACCCGCCAGCGAGTGGGCGATGCTCGATCGCGGTATTCGCCAGCGCGTACAGGCGCTTAACGCCTTTCTGCACGATATTTACCATCAACAACACATTCTGAAAGCCGGGATCATTCCGGCGGAACAGGTGCTGGCCAACGATCAATATCAACCCTGCATGCAAGGGGTCGATCTGCACCGCAATATTTACGCGCACATCGTTGGCGTGGATATGGTGCGCAACGGTGACGGCCAGTATTACGTGCTGGAAGACAACCTGCGCACCCCGTCCGGCGTTTCCTATATGCTGGAAAACCGCAAAATGATGATGCGCCTGTACCCGGAGCTGTTCGCTCAGCAACGCATCGCGCCGGTGGAGCGCTACCCGTCGCACCTGCTGCAAACCCTGCGTGAAAGCTCGCCGATCAACGATCCTACCGTGGTGGTGCTGACGCCGGGCCGCTTCAACAGCGCCTACTTCGAACACAGCTTCCTGGCGCAGCAGATGGGGGTTGAGCTGGTGGAAAGCGCCGACCTGTTCGTCAAGGACGGGGCGGTCTTTATGCGCACCACCGCCGGGCCTTGCAAGGTGGATGTGATCTACCGCCGGGTGGACGACGCCTTCCTCGATCCGTTGGCATTCCGCCCGGATTCGATGCTCGGCGTGCCGGGCCTGCTGTCGGTATACCGCGCCGGCAACGTGGTGCTGGCAAACTCCATCGGCACCGGCGTGGCCGACGACAAGTCAATTTATCCGTACGTGCCGGACATGGTGCGTTTCTACCTGCAGGAAGAGCCGATCCTCAATAACGTGCCCACCTGGCAATGCCGCCACAAGAATGAACTGTCGTACGTGCTGGCGAACCTGGAACAGATGGTGGTGAAGGAGGTGCACGGTGCCGGCGGCTACGGCATGCTGATCGGCCCGGCGGCGACCAAAGACGAAATCGCTCACTTCCGCAGCCTGCTGCTGGCCAAGCCGCATAACTACATTGCGCAAAATACGCTGGCGCTGTCGACCTGCCCGACCTTCGTCAACGACGGCCTGGCGCCGCGACATATCGATTTACGGCCGTTCGCCCTCAGCGGCGCGGAAATCCGCCTGGTGCCAGGCGGCCTGACGCGCGTGGCGCTGGCGCAAGGCTCACTGGTGGTCAACTCGTCGCAAGGCGGGGGAACCAAGGATACCTGGGTGTTGGAGGACGACGCATGCTGAGCCGAACTGCCAGTGAACTCTATTGGATGGCCCGCTATCTGGAGAGGGCGGAAAGCATCGCCCGGGTGCTCGACGTCACCAACAAGCTGTCGATGATGCCGATCCGCGACAGCGAGGATCAGGATCTGCAGGTGCCGCTCAATCTGACCAGTACCGGGCAGCTGTATGCCGCCGCCTACCCCGACCTGACGATGGCCAATCTGGTGAGCTTTTTTGCGCTCGACAGCCGCAACCACAGCAGCATTTACAGCTGCCTGCAAATGGGCTGGAACAACGCCCATGCGGTGCGCGGCAGCCTGTCTTCCGAGGTCTGGGAATGCATCAACGCCACCTGGATCGAAATGAAGCTGATCCGCCGTCAGGGCATAGGATCTGTGGGCGCGGATGGCTTTTTCGACTGGGTGAAGGAACGTTCTCACCTGTTTCGCGGTGCGATGTTCGGCACTTTGCTGCGCAGCGACGCCATGTGCTTTATCCGCCTCGGTACCCTGCTGGAGCGCGCAGACAGCACTGCCCGTCTGTTAGGGGTCAAGAACTCGCTGATGGACAGCGACGGCGACCCGGTGCGCGAATATTACCGCATGGACACGCTATTGCGGGCAGTGAGCGCACGCGAAGCCTACCACAGCATCTACAAGCAGCAGCTCAGTCGGGACACCATTGCCGAACTGATGATCCTGCGTAATGAAATCCCCCGCTCCCTGCTGGCCTGCGTCGGCGATCTGGTGCAACAGCTGGAGCAAATTGGCGGCAACAGTGCCAATCAGCCGCGCCGGCTGGCGCATACGCTGCACGCCGAGCTGCGCTTTAGCAGCATGAAAGATCTGAACAAGGTCGGGTTGAACGACTGGCTGGACGCGTTTCTCGGCCAGATTGGCGGCATCGCGGAGAGCATCCACCACACTTATCTGGAGGCGCAATGAAACTGAACATTGAGCACAACACCCACTATACCTATGCCCAGCAGGTGCAGCGCAGCACTCAGTATCTGCGCCTGACGCCGCAGGATTCGGAGCATCAGCGCATCATTTCATGGCAGTTGACGCTGCCGGAAGATGCCGTGTGCACCACCGATGCCTTCGGCAACGTGCTGCACGTGCTGACGCTGGATCACCCGCACCAGGCCATCAGCATTCAGGCCCACGGCGTGGTGGAAATTGAAGACGGTGCCGAAGATCAGGTGATGGGGCATTTGTCGCCGCTGGTCTTCCTGCGCCACAGCCCGCTGACCCAACCCGACAGCGCGATCCAGGCCTTCGCCCTGCGCTACTACCAGCCGCAGGCGGTGCTGGACGGGCTGGAAAATCTGATGGGCGAGCTGCTGCTCAAAATGCCGTACACCCCAGGGTCGACCAGCGTCACCGACAGCGCGGCCCAGGCATTCGCGACCGGCACCGGCGTCTGTCAGGATCATACCCACGTATTTTTGGCCTGCTGCCGCAGTCTGAACATTCCGGCGCGCTATGTCAGCGGTTATCTATATAGCGAGGACTCGGCCCACGTCGCCACCCACGCCTGGGCCGAGGCCTGGGTCGACGACCGCTGGCACAGCTTTGACGTCACCAACAATACCCGACTGCCGAATCAACACCTTAAGCTGGCGGTAGGCATCGACTATCTCGACGCCTGTCCGGTACGCGGGATGCGGCTCGGCGGTGGCTGCGAGAACATGCAGACCATCGCCGAAGTGCAGATGATGCCAACCGGCCAGTAGCCTCTTGCCGAAAACCAAGGTTTACGGCACGCTGGCGGTTGGCGGCGTGCCAGTATCGTTTTGAGGGATTGTGGTATGACCTATTGTGTGGCCATGCGCTTGTCTTCCGGGCTGGTCTTTGCTTCCGATTCACGCACCAATGCCGGCGTGGATCATATTTCCACCTTCCGCAAACTGCACGTGTTTCAGCAGGACGGTGAACGCATGCTGGTGTTGCAAAGCGCCGGCAACCTGGCGACCACTCAGAGCATCATCAGCCTGTTACAGCGCCGCAGCAAAGATCCCGAACGCCTGAACCTGCTGAACGCACCGAGCATGTACGAAGCCGCCACGCTGGTGGGCGAAACGGTGCGGGAAGTGATCCAACGCGACAGCGAAGCCCAGCAAAGCGGCAGCACGACCGATTTCAGCTGCAGCCTGCTGCTCGGTGGCCAGATCAGCGGTGAAGAGATGCGGCTATTCCATATTTACCCGCAGGGTAATTTTATCGAGGCCACCCGCGATACGCCCTATTTCCAGATTGGCGAAAGCAAATACGGCAAACCGATTATCGATCGGGTACTGAGCTACGACACCCCGCTGGAACAGGCGATGCAGTGCGCGCTGATCTCTCTGGATTCGACGCTGCGCAGCAATCTGTCGGTCGGCCTGCCGCTCGACGTGATGATCTACCCGCGCGACAGCTTTAGCAGTGCGCAGCAGTACCGTATCACCGAAGATCACCCGCATTTTAGCGCCATCCGTAAAGGCTGGGGCGAAGGGCTGGTCAGTATTTTCAAACAGTTGCCGCCGTTGCAACTGTAGGTTTTGAGGGCTCAGCATGCTGAGCCCCTACATATGCAGAGCCCTACATACGCTGAGCCCTACACATGCTGAGCGCTACATATACTGACTTACCTCATTCGATAACGCTGGCGCGCAAAAGCGCTTCCAGCGGATAGACCGCCGCAATCACCACTTCGTCGCGTATCTGCGCCGCCGCGTCCAATTGCTGCTGTATCTGCGTCGCTTCTGCCTTGCTCAGCGGTTTGCCCTGTTGATAACGCTCCAACAGCATCAATCCCAGCGTGGACAGCGCGCCGACATCCTGCGCCACCGGTGCCAGATCCTGCATCAGCCGGTTACCGGCAATCACCGTTTTTACCGGTGCGGTATTGAGCTGCCAGCGTTGTAAACGTTCGCGCAACGCCTGCGCCGCCGCCCGATCGTTGCGGTCCTTCACTAACGCCGCAACCTGCATGCCCATCTCGCGCACCGCGTTGCTTTCCGCTGGCAGTGCGTCGGCAAAACGGTTCAGCGGTTCGAACTGGTGATAGTTACCGGCTTTGAATTTCAGATGCTGTCGAGTGTAGTACTGGCCCGGCTCCACCGCTTCGGCCAAGGTTTGCAGCGGTGCTATCGTCACGCTGTTTGCCAACCGGGTGAACTCGCGTGCGGTTTCCGCATGCTGTTGCAACCCCACCGACACCACCGACCAGGCATCGACTGCCGCCAGCCTGCGGTACATATTATTTTCATCGGTCACGTCCTGCGCAGACCACAAGCGCTCCGCCACCGCGAACCCACGCGGCCAGAGTTTGAGATCGAGGATCGGCGCCCTGATGTTTTCAGCCCACAGCGCCGCCTCGCCGCCGAGAATATTGGCCTGCTGCTTCGTCTCCGGCACCACCGGCATCTTGCCCACCGGGATCGCCGTCAGCTTGCTGCCAGTAGTCGGGTAACGCACGTTGCCCACCAGCGTATAGCCGCTGAGCTGGTCCTGGCTCAGGGTAAATACCGGGCGGGTATCCCCCATCCAGCTGTCGAGCCGGAAGCTCACCTGCTGCGGAGAACGCCAGACGATTTCGTGCAGCGCACGGCGCGATTTACCGTTGAAATCGATAAAACCCCGCCAGCCCTGCTTGCCTTCAATCAGGGTAAAACTGCCTTCTACCGCGCTGCCCTTCAGCCGCGGCATGCTGAACTGCCAGCTTTGCGCCTTTTCATCCGGCTGTACCTCAGTGTCGACGCCCAGCGGCTGCGGCAGGATCTCATTGCGATAGTGATAGGCCGCGCTTTGCGGTTGATCGAGGTAAAAACCGGTAGACAGAATGCCCTGGTAACCGTCCTGTGCGCTGGCGCCGAGCGAGTCCTGCCCCTGCCAGGACTGGATGACAATGCTGCGCGGCAGCGACGGATGATAGATCTCATCCCAACCCACCATCTGACGCTGATGCTGCTCGAGGATTTTCTCCAGCTTCTGATTGAAGTAGGCCTGCAGCGCATGGGTGTCCGCCAACTGGTGCTGCTGCATAAAGGCCTGAATGGTTTTGGATTGCTTCCACTGGCTGGCATCAACCTCATCACCGCCAATGTGCAAATAAGGATCGGGGAAGATCGCAGCCAATTCGCCAATGATGGCGTCAACAAACCGATAAACTTCATCGCGGGTCGGATCCAGCGTCGGCAAATGCACACCCCACTTGCGCTCCATCGAATACGGGCCCGGCGCGCTCATCAATTCCGGGTAGGCCACGGCGATACTGGAAGCATGGCCAGGCAGATCGATTTCAGGTACTACCCGGATACCGCGCGCGCTAGCGTAAGCCACTACCTGTTGCATCTGTTCGCGAGTATAGAACTGGCCGTCGCTGGCCTGCTGCTGCAGTTTAGGATAGCGCTCGGAGGCAAAGCGCCAGCCCTGATCGTCGGTCAGGTGCCAGTGGAACACGTTGAGTTTGGCCGCCGCCATGCCGTCGAGCTGACGCAGAATGTCCGCCAACGGCAGGAAATGACGTGCCGAATCCAGCAGCACACCGCGCCACGGGAAACGCGGTACGTCGGTAATGCTCACCAACGGCAGGAAAGTGTTCTGCCCGTCGGTCTGCACCAATTGCAGCAGGGTTTCCATGCCGCGCAACGCGCCGAAACGGGTATTGGCTGCCAGCGTTACCCCCTGCGGCGTCACCGTCAATTTATAGCTTTCATCGCTTCCCGGCAGCGGCTGCGCCGCCACCTTATCTTTGATATTCACCTTGATGACCACGCCCGCGGCCTTTTCGGCCTGCGGCACCAGTGTCCAGCCGGTTTGCAGCTCAATACGTTGGCGCCAGCGCTGCAGCGCATCGTCCAGATCGTCCCCCTGCAGGCTAATCGACAAACGGTGATCCAACATCAGCTTGCCCGCCGGCTGAGTCAGTTCAACCTGCTGCGGCCAGGGCATTAGCGGCAGATCGCCGGCCGGCTGCGCCAGCGCGCCCAGGGAAAGCAATAACGATGAAGCCAGTAGCGTATAACGCAAAGTTCTGTGCATCAGAAATTCCTCAGAGGAAAAAATATCAATTGCTCCCCCAACGAATTTCAAATTACCGCCAGGCGGCAAGCGTCTGAATCCCTGGGAGCTTAGATTTGCTAAGTGACTAGGGTGAGGACGTGCAGCCAACAACGCGGTAGTTTGAAAGGCAAAGGGGAAAACAGCTAAGCTGTAAATAAAGACTGAGCACAGGACAGATGTCCAACGACAAGGGTGAAAAGCCGGGTTGGATCACAGATGCCCCTCTTCCAGGCGAAAGAGGGGCGCAGCGATTACTGCCAGCCGTAACGGCGCACAAACCAGCCTTTCACGCACTGGGTCAGCACCATATAGCCAGTCAGGATCAGCACCAGCCACGGGAAGTAGCCGAGCGGCAATGCCTGCAGCTGCAGGAATCCGGCCAACGGCGAGAAGGTCAGGCCGATGCCGGTAACGATGACCAGCAGTGTCATCATGCACAGCGGCCATGAAGGACGGCTCTGGATAAACGGTATTTTGCGCGTGCGGATCATATGCACAATCAGCGTTTGCGACAGCAACCCCTCCACGAACCAGCCGGACTGGAACAGCGTCTGCATTTCAGGCGTATTGGCCTTGAAAACCCACCACATCAGGCTGAAGGTCAGCACGTCGAAGATCGAACTGATCGGCCCGAAAAACACCATAAAGCGTCCAATATCGCCGGAGTTCCAGCGTTGTGGCTGAGTAATCTGATCGTCGTCGACATTGTCGAACGGAATGGCGATCTGTGAAATGTCATACATCAGGTTCTGGATCAACAGGTGCAGCGGCAACATCGGCAGGAAAGGCAAAAAGGCGCTGGCAATCAGCACGCTGAAGACGTTGCCGAAATTGGAGCTGGCGGTCATCTTGATGTACTTGAGCATGTTGGCAAAAGTACGACGTCCCTCGATAACCCCCTGCTCCAGCACCATCAGGCTTTTTTCCAGCAGGATGATGTCCGCCGCTTCCTTGGCGATATCCACGGCGGAGTCCACCGAAATACCGATATCCGCCGCACGCAGAGCGGGCGCATCGTTGATGCCGTCCCCCATAAAGCCGACCACGTGGCCCTGCTGGCGCAATAGCTTGACGATGCGTTCCTTATGCAGCGGCGTCAGCTTGGCGAACACCGTGGTACGCGCCGCAGCCTGCGCCAGCTGTTCGTCGTTCATCTGTTCGATTTCACTGCCGCGCAATACGTGATCCGCCGCCAGCCCGACGTCTTTGCACACCTTCGCCGCCACCAGCTCATTGTCACCGGTAAGGATCTTCACCGTGACACCGCTGTTTTTCAGCGCCGCCAACGCCGGCGCCGTGCTCTCTTTAGGCGGATCGAGGAAGGCCACGTAGCCCTCGAGGATCAAATCCGACTCGTCGGCCACGCTGTATTCATGGGCCTGGGCCGGCAAGATCTTGTTGGCCACCGCCACTACGCGCAACCCTTGCTGGTTGAGATCGTCGGTGATGCGCCGAATTCGCGCCAGCAGCGCTTCGCTGAGCGGGATCACCTCATCTTCCTGCCGCACATGGCTGCAAATCGCCAGCATCTCTTCCAGCGCGCCTTTGCAGATCAGTTCGTGATATTGCGCGTCTTTGGCCACCACCACCGACATACGGCGCCGTTCAAAATCAAACGGGATCTCATCCACTTTACGGTAATGCTGCAACGCATCCGGCTGGTGGTTTTGTTCCGCGCAGCTCAGCACTGCTACGTCGAGCAGGTTTTTCAAGCCGGTCTGGTAGAAGCTGTTCAGCCAGGCGTAATGCAGTACGCGATCGCTGGCGGCACCGAACACGTCGGTGTGGCGCTCCAGCACGATTTTATCCTGGGTCAGGGTGCCGGTTTTATCAGTGCACAAAACGTCCATGGCGCCAAAGTTTTGGATAGCATCCAGACGTTTGACGATCACTTTCTGCCTGGACAGTTTCACTGCCCCTCTGGCCAGCGTTGAAGTGACGATCATCGGCAGCATTTCCGGGGTCAGCCCCACCGCCACCGACAGCGCAAACAGCGCCGCTTCCCACCAGTCACCCTTGGTGTAGCCGTTGATCAAAAAAACGATCGGCGTCATCACCAGCATAAAACGGATCAGCAGCCAACTGACCCTGCTGATGCCGGTCTGGAAGGCGTTCGGCTGTTCATCCTGGCTGATGACCCGCTGCGCCAACTGGCCAAAGTAGGTGCCGCCGCCGGTACCGATCACCATCGCCAGCGCGGTGCCGCTGACCACGTTGGTGCCCATAAAGCACAGGTTCTGGCACTCCAACGGATCTTCTGCCTGTTCGCGCAGCTCGGCGATTTTCTCTACTGGCAGAGATTCGCCGGTCAACGCCGCCTGGCTGATAAACAGATCCTTGGCCGACAGCACGCGCAGATCCGCCGGGATCATATCTCCTGCCGCCAGTTTGATGATGTCACCCGGCACCAGTTGAGAGATCGGCAGTTCAAGGTGTTCGCTTTTCCCGGACAATGCGTCGCTACGGATCACCGTGGCGGTGTTGCTGACCATCGCCTTCAGCGCGTCCGCCGCCCGATTGGATCGCGCTTCCTGAATGAAATTCAACAACGTGGAGATCACCACCATCAGTGCGATCACCAGTGCGCCCGTCAGATCTTCCGTCGCGTAAGAGATCATGCCAAGCGCGGTCAGCAGCAGGTTGAACGGGTTGCGATAGCAGTGCCACAGGTGCTGCCACCAGGCTTCTTTTTGCTGATCGTCGATGACGTTCTCGCCGCAGCGTTCGCGCACCCGCTCAGCCTCATGGGCAGTGATGCCTTCTGGGTGGCTGTGAAAACGCAGATACAGATCGGTGACGTCGGCCGCGGCGCATTCCAGCCGCTGCTGTGCCAATCCGGCGGGCAACCCTTGCGCTTTGCCGCCAAGGCTGTCCAACAGGCTATCGCGGTGCACCAAACGGCGCGGTAAATTGCGGCTGAGCATGCCCAACAGCTGACGGGGAATATTTTTCAGTTTCATTATTTTGCACCTCGTCGCCCATTGCCTCCCGGCAGCGGGTGAACGCGGGATCGCTCCCAACCGGGCTTTTGGATGTGCCAAAAAGCCTCTGCCGGGGCAGATCCTGTTTTTTTAAAAGCAGCAGGAGCGAACGACGGGCGTGCGCTACCGGTTACCGTTTACTTCACCGGTAAAACAGCAGCGCAAAGCGAGCAGGTTTTACCGGATCACCGAGTGGGTGTCTAACGGGGTCGGATCGGGATCCATACGGGTGATAACCTCCGGTAAATGAAAAGATCGAACGACAAGAGCGGCCGTTCAGCGCAGCACATAAATCCCTGCATAGCGTCAAGATCCGTTGCGGAAAATAAGCTATGCTGACGGGCATTCAGCGTAGGCCGCCAGTCTACGCCTTTTAACCTCAACGAAAAGTAAACCATGCAAAACCGGCTGACCATCAAGGACATCGCACGCCTGAGCGGCGTAGGCAAATCCACCGTATCACGCGTGCTGAACAACGAAGGCAGCGTGAGCCCGCAAACCCGCGAACGGGTGGAAGCGGTGATCCGTCAGCAGGGGTTTACCCCGTCCAAATCGGCGCGCGCCATGCGCGGCCAGAGCGATAAAGTGGTCGGCATCATCGTTTCCCGTCTCGATTCGCCATCCGAGAACCAGGCGGTACGCACCATGCTGCCGCTGCTGTATCAGCACGGTTTCGACCCTATAGTGATGGAAAGCCAGTTTGAAACCCGGCTGGTGGAAGAGCATCTGCATGTCCTTCAACAGCGCAACGTCGACGGGGTGATCCTGTTTGGCTTCACCGGCCTGACGGCGGCCATGCTCAGCCCATGGCAAGAAAAGATGGTGGTGCTGGCGCGGGAATACGACGGTTTTTCCTCGGTGTGCTACGACGACGACGGCGCCGTACGGCTGTTGATGGAACGCCTGCACCAGCAGGGGCATCGCCATATCAGTTATTTGGGGGTGCAACTGTCGGATGCCACCACCGGTTTGCGCCGCCACCAGGCCTATCTGGACGCCTGCCGCAAACGGGGTATTTCCCCCCATGTGGCCTTGGGTGAATTGAGTTATCAGAGCGGCTTCCAGCTGGCTGCCTCAGCCATCGAACCACAGACCACCGCGCTGGTGTGCGCCTCCGACACCATCGCCCTCGGCGCCATCAAATACCTGCAACAGCAGCATATTACGCCGCTGCAGGTGTGCGGCATCGGTAACACCCCGTTGCTTAACTTCTTGTTCCCCGAAACGTTCTCGGTCGATCTCGGCTACGGCAGCGCCGGACTGCAGGCTGCGCAACAGCTGCTGGGCCAGCTCAGCGGCGAACAGGGTATCCGTCAGATCATCGTGCCAAGCAAACTCGCCTGACGGCGGGTGGGTTTGTTTACCCGGATAAATTCCCCAGCCTGAAATACCCTGTTGGTGCTCACACCCAGTGAGCGTCACTTCATCGCTATTTTTTTTGTCTCCGCCACCACACAACAACCGGTAGTCGACCGCCTTCACCCATCTAATTAAATTACTGTTCATACATACAGTTATCGCTGTGTGTTTTAGCGGTTTTTCAGCACACGGAATGTGTACCTCCCCAGACCTGCCATTCAGGGGCAACGGAGGTAAGGGTGAACTGCAGCCCACCGATATCGACAAGCGTTTTTACACCCATGAGATCAGGGAGCTTGAAAGATACCGTAATCTAGATGTTGAAGATGGCAAACTTCCCTATAATTCTGGGGAGGTATGGAATAATACTCACACGGCAACTTTAGAGGATTATCAATTAGGTAATGATGAGGCTCTTTTATATACACGAGAAGCTTTAGAGGCTGCTGAAGAACAAGATTTGAGGATGTTAAAATGATTGATCTAGAACGCTTAGCGAACGAAGAAAAAATTTCTGATGTCATTGCCTTTTTAGTAAGAAGAGAAGGCGGATTTGGTTACCAACAAATGGACAGGTTCTTTAGTCGCCACAATTTTTCAGTAATTGAAAATGGTGAGTTTATGCGAGCATTCGAACAATTACGTCAGAATGGTGTTGTGATGTGGGGAGATAAAATGCTTGTTAAAAAAGGCCCCAACTGGAAAGAGCCAAAATTCGTGACCGAGAAAAAATACGGCATCGAATAACATTCTGCGTTTTACAAAAAATTAATTTTCAGCAAAGCCCAACAATTTCTCATTTGTTGGGCTTTTTAATTAATACAATCGTCTTATTCTGTCCATTTATTTATTCTCCCCATGCCGGTACCTATGTCAGACATGCGGACAGCATTGTTGTTACGACCTTCCCTGCAGACGTCGTCCAGGATTTACAGGATTTTATCTTGTGGCAGCCGGATGCGACGGAAACAGGCGTTGAAGCTCTCTATGTGATGGTCAGTGATCCACTTGACTCTGGGCGTTTTACGCGTAAACAATTGGACAAGAAATTTAAGCATGCTAGTGATTTTGGTATTGCCGACACGAAAAAAAATAGAGTAACGTTGACTCAATATCGCGACGCAATTGAAGCACACTTGAAGGATAGAGATACTGTGAAAAAAGGAACATATCGACGAAACACGAGCTCAACTGTGTATTTTAATCCGAAATCAATGAATGTCGTTATTCTTAAGGCTGATAGGAGTTTCTTGTCAGCATGGAAAATAGACCCAACGGAAGAGAACGGCAGGATATATTTAGCATCGGGGGTATTATGAGTAGAGTTAAACTAATAGAAATTGGTAAGAAATTCATAGAAAATAAAATCAGCGCCGAAACTTTCGCAGAAGAAATAGTGATTTCAAGACGTGGGCTATATGGTGTGGAAGAACCGAACAAATCTATAGATATGTGTGGTGGTGAACTATTTATTTTGGCGGATTGTTTTAACCCTGATTCTGACCGTGACAGTTATGAGTTGGACGAATCAGAATTAAAGAAAGAAGTCAAAGCGACCCTGGAGAAATTCAATCTTCTTTAATCTATCGAATGGCCTTATGTCTATGCATTAAACAAAACCCAACAAACGAAACTTTGTTGGGCTTTGTTCATTAATAAAATATTCTTACCCTACTTACTTATCCTATTTTTGCCCCTCTCCTCTGAAGAGATAACTCGTGAAGAGGCAACCAGACTGGATAAAATTACGTTCCCAGCAATGGGCGGCATACCTGCCCAGACCATACTGATAAATTCTGTACCGACTGGCCCTGCGGCACCGTCACATACAGGCAATGGTTCATCGGTCCCCAAGACGCCTGTGAATACCGGCACCAATGTCAGACATGCGGACAGCATTGTTGTTACGACCTTCCCTGCAGACGTCGTCCAGGATTTACAGGATTTTATCTTGTGGCAGCCGGATTCGACTGAAACAGGCGTTGAAGCTCTCTATGTGATGGTCAGTGATCCACTTGATTCTGGGCGTTTTACGCGTAAACAATTGGACAAGAAATTTAAGCATGCTAGTGATTTTGGTATTGCCGACACGAAAAAAAATAGAGTAACGTTGACTCAATATCGCGACGCAATTGAAGCACACTTGAAGGACAGAGATACTGTAGAAAAACGAACCTATCGACGGTAAAAGGGATCTAAGGTGTTCTTTAACACTAAAACAAACAATGTCGTCGTTCTCGATAAGGATGGAGATTTCATTTCTGGATGGAATTTAATCTCTGATTCCCCACAATATAATAGTTATATTAAGACAGGGGTTTTATAATGAGTAAAAAAATAATCAACTTAGCTAAAAAGCTAGTGTCATCAAAACTAACTGCTGATGACTTCGAGTCACAATTCTTTAAATTATGGCGAGAAGAAGGAAAATCAGGGCAATTAGCTAAAGATAGTAAAAATGTTGGTGAGTGTGCATCTGAGATTTTCATCCTTGCAGACTGCTATACTTCCGTTCCAGATCGAAGAGAAAGTGAATTGGACTCCGATGGGTTAAAGAAAGAAGTCAAAGCGACCCTGGAGAAATTCAATCTTCTTTAATCTATCGAATGGCCTTATGTTTATGTATTAAACAAAGCCCAACAAACGAAACTTTGTTGGGCTTTGTTCATTAATAAAATATTCTTACCCTACTTACTTATCCTATTTTTACCTCTCTGCTCTGAAGAGATAACTCGTGATGAGGCAACCGGGCTGGATAAAATCACGTTGCCAGCAATGGGAGGCATACCTGCCCAGACCATACTGGTCAATCCGGTACCGACTGGCCCTGCGGCACCGTCACATACAGGCAATGGTTCACCGGTCCCCAAGACTCCGGTGCATACCGGCACCAATGTCAGGCAGGCGGACAGCATTGTTGTTACGAGCTTCCCTGCAGACGTCGTCCAGGATTTACAGGATTTTATCTTGTGGCTGCCGGATGCGTCTGAATCAGGCGTTGAAGCTCTCTATGTGATGGTCAGTGATCCACTTGACTCTGGGCGTTTTACGCGTAAACAATTGGACAAGAAATTTAAGCATGCTAGTGACTTTGGTATTGCCGACACGAAAAAAAATAGCGTAACGTTGACTCAATATCGCGACGCAATTGAAGCACACTTGAAGGACAGAGATACTGTGAAAAAAGGAACATATCGACGGGAAAAGGAATCTAAAGTTTACTTCAACCCCAAAAATATGAGGGTTGTAATCATAAAAGCCAATGGCGATTTTCTCTCCGGATGGAAAATAAACCCCGATGCGGATAATGGTCGAATTTATTTAGAGACAGGTGACTTATGAACAAAATGGCGATAATTGAATTAGCCAGGGATTTTTTGAACTCAAAAGTTAATGCACTTAAATTTTCTGAAGAAATATGTATTGAAAGACGTAAATTATATGGAATTGATCAGGACAAGAGTGTTTTGAACTGTGGAGAGGAACTATTTATGGTGGCTGAGATTTATAATCCAGATTCAGATCGCGCTGATTATGAACTGGATGAGTCTGGATTAAGAAAAGAAGTCAAAGCGACCCTGGAGAAATTCAATCTACTTTAACCCTCACCAATTTCCGAATAAAATAATTGAAACAATGCCCAATAAGCTCTAGTTTATTGGGCACTTTCATTAGTAGCTTATTTATCCCCCTCAAGGCCGGCCTTCGTAACCATCCCAGTAGGTGGCCACGGCGGAATCCAGCAAGATCTGGCGTTGTTTTTGCGGGTTATCCACTGAATATTGCTGATTGATAAATCGCCCTTTCTTCCCCATGTCATTGAGGAATTCTGGGCTGCGGAAATAGGCTTCCTGCTGCTGTGCCTGTTGCTGCGTTAAGCCCTTGGCCCGATCGGCTTTGCCCATTTGGTAAAACTGGTCAAAGAATGGGATAGCCGCTTTTATCGAGTCTGGGATTTGGGTTCGCATTTCGGGGGAGAAATCCTCACGTGCCAACTGATAAACCGCATGTTTGGCGTGGCGTTCCGGGCTACTTTTTTGACTGGTACAGGCGCTCAGGAGCAGCGCGGTAAAGACAAAAAGCAGTCGAGGCAATGTCAAAGTCATCATTCTTCCTTGAAAAAAGTCCGTGGTAATAGCACTCGAATAGCGTATTGGTTTTGAAAACACAGGCGTGAGTGCCGCTGATTTCAATCAACTTATTGATTGTTAAGGCTGACAGTATAGCCAGCGTTGCATCAGTTCAAGATAATATTACGGAATGTTTCGCCCCGCTCTCAAATTTCCCCTGTTCAACAAGTGGTCATTTTTTTATCGTTTTGTGATCCTCGCCCCAAACCGGGAACGTTCCCATTCCATAAAAAAAGCGAAATGACTAAGCTTTGATCATCACTCCAACAACACCTCTGCGGCAGTCTCATACCAAGAAAGGTATCTAATAATGGGCAAAGTAAAACAGCAGGATATCGATCGCCTGATTGTGCTGGTGGGCGGGCGCGAGAATATCGCCACCGTCAGCCATTGCATTACCAGGCTGCGTTTCGTTCTCAACGACACAAGTCTTGCCAAACCAAAAGAAATCGAAGAGCTGCCAATGGTCAAAGGCTGCTTCACCAATGCCGGGCAGTTCCAGGTAGTGATTGGCCCGGAGGTCGGTGATTATTATCAGGCGTTGATTGCCACCACCGGCGTCAACGAGGCCGATAAAGAGCAGGCCAAGGTGGCCGCGCGCCAGAACATGACCTGGAGCGAGCGCGCTATCTCCCACTTCGCCGAAATCTTCTTCCCGCTGCTGCCGGCGCTGATCAGCGGCGGTTTAATCCTCGGCTTCCGCAACGTGATCGGCGACATCCCGATGTCCGGCGGCCAAACGCTGGCGCAAATGCACCCGGCGTGGAAAACCATTTACGACTTCCTGTGGCTGCTCGGTGAAGCCATCTTCATGTTCCTGCCGGTCGCCATCTGTTGGTCAACGGTGAAAAAAATGGGCGGCACGCCGGTGCTTGGCATCGTGCTGGGCGTCACGCTGGTGTCGCCGCAGTTGATGAACTCCTATCAGCTCGGCCAGCAGATCCCGGAAGTGTGGAACTTCGGCTGGTTCACCATCCAGAAAGTCGGCTATCAGGCGCAGGTGATCCCGTCCATGCTGGCCGGTATGGCACTGGGCTGGATTGAAACCCGTTTGAAAAAGATCGTGCCGGATTACCTGTATCTGGTGGTAGTGCCGGTCGTTTCTCTGCTGCTGGCGGTGTTCCTGGCGCACGCCTTTATCGGCCCGTTCGGCCGCATGATTGGCGATGGCGTAGCCTGGGCGGTGAAAGCCGTCATGACCGGCAGCTTCGCGCCGATTGGGGCCGCGCTGTTTGGTTTCCTGTATGCCCCGCTGGTGATCACCGGCGTACATCAGACCACGCTGGCCATCGATATGCAGATGATCCAAAGCATGGGCGGCACGCCGGTTTGGCCACTGATTGCTCTGTCCAACATTGCGCAGGCATCTGCGGTGCTGGGTATCATCATCGTCAGCCGCAAGGCCAACGAACGTGAAATCTCGGTCCCGGCGGCAATCTCCGCCTACCTTGGCGTCACCGAACCGGCAATGTACGGGATCAACCTGAAATACCGTTTCCCTATGCTGTGCGCGATGATCGGCTCTGCCTTCGCCGGGCTGATCTGCGGCCTGGACGGCGTGATGGCCAACGGCATCGGCGTCGGCGGTTTGCCAGGCATCCTGTCGATCAAACCTCAGTTCTGGATGATTTACACGGTGGCGATCCTGGTGGCAGTGATTATCCCGCTGGTCCTGACCATGATGGTTTACAAACGCAAAGCCAGCCGCGGTGAGCTGCCGGTCTGATTAAAATGTAGGGGCCCGGCATGCCGGGCCCGTTGTCACGATTTAAAGGTATGACTATGAGCAATCCAATCCCCTGGTGGCAAAACGGCGTCATCTACCAAATCTACCCGAAGAGTTTTCAGGACAGCACCGGTAACGGCTACGGCGATCTGGCCGGTGTGACCCAGCGGCTGGACTATCTGCAGGAGCTGGGCGTCGATGCGATCTGGCTGACGCCGGTTTATGTCTCCCCACAGGTGGATAACGGTTATGACGTGGCGGACTACTGCGCCATCGATCCGGCCTACGGCACCATGGAGGATTTCGACCGACTGATTGCCGCCGCCCACCAGCGTAGCATCCGCATCGTGATGGATATGGTGTTCAACCACACTTCAACCGAGCACCCGTGGTTCAAAGCTTCGCAAGAACCGAACAGCCCTTTCCGCCAGTTCTACGTCTGGCGCGATGGCGAAGGTGATACCCCGCCGAACAACTGGCGTTCCAAATTTGGCGGTAATGCCTGGCAGTGGCATGCCGACAGCGGCCAGTATTACCTGCATCTGTTTGCCACCGAGCAGGCCGATCTCAACTGGGAACACCCGCCGGTCCGCGAAGAGTTGAAGAAAGTGTGCCAGTTCTGGGCCGACAAAGGCGTCGACGGCCTGCGCCTCGACGTGATTAACCTGGTTTCCAAACAGCAGGATTTCCCGTCCGATCCCCAAGGGGACGGTCGCCGTTTCTATACCGACGGGCCGCGGATCCATGAGTTCCTGCAGGAAATGAGCCGCGACGTGTTCCAGCCGCGCGGCTTGATGACCGTGGGCGAAATGTCCTCCACCACCCTGGAGCATTGCCGGCAGTACGCTGCGCAAAGCGGTGAAGAGTTGTCGATGACCTTCAACTTCCATCATCTGAAAGTGGACTATGCCGGCGGCGAAAAATGGACGCTGGCGGCACCGGATTACGTTGAACTGAAACAGATTTTCCGCCACTGGCAGCAGGGCATGCACAACCAGGCCTGGAATGCGCTGTTCTGGTGTAACCACGATCAGCCGCGCATCGTTTCGCGCTTCGGCGATGAAGGCGAACTGCGAGTACCGGCCGCCAAAATGCTGGCGATGGTGCTGCACGGCATGCAGGGCACGCCTTATATTTATCAGGGCGAAGAGCTCGGCATGACCAATCCCGGCTTTAGCACCATCGGGCAGTACCGCGATGTGGAAAGCCTGAACATGTACGCCGAGCTGAGCTCCCAGGGCAAAAGTGACGCCGAATTGCTGGCGATCCTGGCCACTAAATCGCGCGATAACGGCCGCACGCCAATGCAGTGGAGTGCCGCGCCCAACGCCGGTTTCACCCAGGGAACCCCGTGGATTGGCTGTGCGGAAAACTACCCGCAAATCAATGCTGAAGCAGCGCTGGCCGATCTGGACTCGGTGTTTTACGCCTACCGTCAGTTAATCACCCTGCGCAAGCAGTATCCGCTGTTGACCCACGGTGACTATCAGGATCTGGCGCCCAACCATCCGGCGCTGTGGTGCTACCAGCGCCGCTGGAACGGCCAACGCCTGCTGGTGGCGGCCAACCTCAGCCGTGAACCGCTGGCCTGGCAGGCGGAAGGCGTGGAACCTTCAGCGTTGTGGCGTCCGCTGATGAGCAATTACGCCGATGCGCCTACGCAACCGCAGGCTATCACCCTGCGCCCGTTCGAAGCGGTGTGGTGGTTGTTAGAGGACTAACCCCCCAGGGCGCGGCCTCAGGCTGCGCCCTACTCTTTTTTCAACAGAGCCACCACTCTGGCGGCCTCTTGCGCCAGACGCTCATCGCTCATATCAAAGACGCCCTGCACCAGATGCGGCGGCAGATAATCCATGCCGGTCAGGTTGGCCATCGCATGGAACGGACGCAGCAAATCCTCGACCGGATAGCGATTATACCCTTCCGCCGTATAGGCCTGCTGATTGCCGCCGGTGGTGACCACCAGCTGCAAGGGCTTGCCATGCAGTTGGGTACCTTCACTGCCGTAGGCGAAACCGTGGGTTAATACCGCATCCTGCCACTCGCTGAGAATCGCCGGTGAGCTGTACCAATAGAACGGGAACAGCATCACCACCACATCATGGTTTTGCAGCAACTCTTGCTCACGCGCCACGTCGATTTGATAGTCCGGGTAAGCACGCATCAGTTCGTGGACAGTGACGTTAGGCAAAGGACGAAGCGCTTCGATCAACGCTTTGTTGATGCGTGATTCGTCGGGAAAACGGTGGGCGGTCAACACTAAAATACGCGACATAAAGGATCCTTGATTAAGATTTGATAACGCATTTTTCCATTTCCAGCGCCCCGGGTGTAGGCTGTGAATCGTCACTTCAATTTCAACTGAAAGTATCAACCACTATGTCGCTGCCCTTTGACGTGCACCGCCTGCTGCCAGCCTTTCTCGCGGCCGCCCAGGTACAGAATTTCTCCGCCGCCGCGCGCCAACTGGGCGTCACCCCGGCGGCAATCAGTAAAAATATTCGCGTGCTGGAAGAAAAACTGGCGCTGCGGTTGTTCCAGCGTAATACCCACAACGTGGTGCTCACCGACGAAGGTAAGGCGCTGTTGCAGCAAGTCGCACCGCTATGGCAGGCGCTGTCCGCCACGCTGGAAACTGCCGGTAGCGCGCAGCAGGCACCTTCCGGCACGGTGCGCGTCAGCATGATCCCCGGCTTCGGCCGCCAGATCCTGATGCCGTTGATCCCGCAATTCCTGGAGCGTTATCCGCAGATCGATCTCGATCTCTCACTGGATGCCCGCGTGGTTAATCTGGTGGGCGAAGGATTTGACGTCGGCATCGGCAGCCGGGTCGATCCCGACAGCCGGCTGGTGGCGCGGCCACTGTATCCGATGCAGATGGTTCTGGCGGCCTCGCCCGGCTATCTTGCGCAGCACGGCACGCCGCAGGATCCTGACGATCTGCTGCAACATAATTGTCTGCTGCACCGTAACCCGGCCACCGGCCGCAGCGTAAAATGGCCGTTGCATCGACATGGCGAAGTCAAAACGCTGGAGCTGCATGGTCGCCTTGTGGCCAGTCGGCCGGAGATGTTACTGGATGCGGCGCTGGCTGGCCTGGGCATCGTCTGTCTGGCGCGTTGGTATGCGGAGCATCACTTTGCGCAGGGTACCCTGCTGCCGGTGCTGGCAGAATGCTGGCCGCAGCCAACCCAACTGTGGTTGTACTATGCCTCGGCCGATCTGCCCCCGCGAGTGCGCGTCTGGGTTGAGTTCCTGCTCGAACATTTCCACTCTCGTCCGGCCTGAGCATTCAGGCCAAAATTAACGTCTGTACAGCTTACGCGCGCTCTTTCATTTTCTTTGTCCTACGTCAAAAGAACTCCACCAACACCTATATATAGTGCATTAAGAAACGACAGCAACTATATATAGTAGCTATCCACAAAATCATCCACACATCGCCTCAGCCCTTGCGTGCTGCGGCATTGCCCTGTGGATAAGCTGAAATCATACCGATACCCGCTAGCTTTCAGGCTGAAATCTGCAAGGCAGGGCATCAACGCTCCCTCGGGGAACAAGGAGTAACAACGTGAAACCAGTAGTGATTAAACGGGACGGTTGTCAGGTACCTTTTGACGAGGCACGTATTGGGCAAGCGATCGAGCGGGCCGCGCTGGCCGTGGGGATCGTCGATGCGGACTACTGCGCAACCGTCGCCCGCGTAGTCGCTCAACAGATATCGCAGCAGCCGCGCGTCGATATCCATGAAATCCAGCGGGCAGTGGAAAACCAGCTTATGGCCGGCGAATACAAGCAGCTGGCGCGGGCCTATATTGAGTACCGTCACGATCGCGACGTCGCGCGTGAACTGCGTGGACGGTTGAACCAGGAGATCCGCGGCCTGGTCGAGCAAAGCAACGTAGCGTTGCTCAATGAAAACGCCAATAAAGACAGCAAGGTGATCCCCACCCAGCGCGATCTGCTGGCCGGGATCGTCGCCAAGCACTATGCCAAGCAGCACATCCTGCCGCGTGACGTGGTGCTGGCCCATGAGCGAGGCGAGATCCACTACCACGATCTCGACTACTCGCCATTCTTCCCGATGTTCAACTGCATGCTGATCGACCTGAAGGGCATGCTGACCAACGGCTTCAAGATGGGTAACGCCGAGATTGAACCCCCGAAGTCGATCTCCACCGCTACCGCAGTGACCGCGCAAATCATCGCGCAGGTGGCCAGCCATATTTATGGCGGTACCACCATTAACCGTATCGACGAGATCCTGGCGCCGTTCGTCACCGAAAGCTTTAACAAACACCAGCAGGTCGCCGAACAGTGGCAGATCCCGGATGCGCAAGGCTATGCCATGGCGCGCACCGAAAAAGAGTGTTACGACGCCTTCCAGTCGCTGGAATACGAGGTCAACACCCTGCACACCGCCAATGGCCAGACGCCGTTCGTCACCTTCGGTTTCGGGCTGGGGACCTCTTGGGAATCACGCTTGATCCAACGTTCTATCCTGAGTAACCGCATTGCCGGGCTGGGCAAAAACCGTAAAACGGCGGTATTCCCTAAACTGGTGTTTGCCATCCGCGACGGCCTGAATCATCAGTACGGCGATCCGAATTACGACATCAAGCAGTTGGCGTTGGAGTGCGCCAGCAAACGCATGTATCCAGACATACTCAATTACGATCAGGTGGTGAAAGTCACCGGCTCGTTCAAAACGCCGATGGGCTGCCGCAGCTTCCTCGGCACTTACGAAGAAGAGGGCGAGCTGGTACACGATGGTCGCAACAATATCGGCGTGATCAGCCTGAACCTGCCGCGTATTGCGCTGGAGGCCATGGGCGATGAAAGCCGCTTCTGGGATCTGCTGGATCAGCGCTTGCTGCTGGCGAAAAAAGCGCTGATGACGCGCATTGCCCGGCTGGAAGGTATCAAGGCGCGCGTGGCCCCTATTTTGTATATGGAAGGCGCCTGCGGCGTACGCCTGAAGGCAGACGACAACATTGCCGAGATCTTCAAGAGTGGCCGTGCCTCTATTTCGCTGGGTTACATCGGTCTGCATGAAACCATCAACGCCCTGTTCGGCAACGAACAACACGTATACGACGATGAAACGCTGCGCGCCAAGGCGATCGCCATCGTTGCGCACCTGCGGGCCGCCACGGAAAGTTGGAAAGCCGAGACCGGTTACGGCTTTAGCCTGTACAGCACGCCAAGCGAAAACCTGTGCGATCGCTTCTGCCGGCTCGATACCGCCGATTTCGGCGTGGTGTCTGGCGTGACCGACAAAGGCTATTACACCAACAGCTTCCACCTCGACGTAGAGAAAAAGGTCAATCCTTACGACAAGCTGGATTTTGAAGCCCCCTATCCGCCATTGGCCAACGGCGGTTTCATCTGTTACGGCGAATACCCGAACCTGCAGCACAACCTGAAAGCGCTCGAAGACGTGTGGGATTACAGCTACAGCCGCGTGCCCTATTACGGCACCAACACGCCCATCGATGAATGCTACGAGTGCGGCTTTACCGGAGAATTCTCTTGCACCAGCAAGGGCTTCACCTGCCCGAAATGCGGTAACCACGAGCCATCCAAGGTCTCCGTCACCCGCCGGGTGTGCGGCTATCTCGGCAGCCCGGATGCCAGGCCGTTCAATGCCGGCAAGCAAGAAGAGGTGAAACGCCGGGTGAAACACCTGGGGAACGGGCAGATCGGCTGAAGCAAAGATCGTCAAGCCTGCTGAGCATACGTCTGTTCATCGGGCGTGATTGTCGCCGCCAATTTACCCTCGGCCAGCGCGGAAGAAACGGAGCGTACACACAGTACGTGAGTATTCAGAGCACTGCCCGAGGGGAAAATGGCAAGTAAAATAGCCAGATGGGCAGACCTCACATGAATTATCACCAGTATTACCCCATTGATGTCGTCAACGGCCCCGGCACCCGCTGCACGCTGTTTGTTGCCGGCTGCGTGCACCAGTGCCCTGGCTGCTACAACAAAAGTACCTGGCGGCTTAACTCCGGCCAGCCGTTTACCCAGACGATGGAAGATCAGTTGATTGCCGACCTGAACGATACGCGCATTCCGCGCCAGGGGCTGTCGCTGTCCGGTGGCGATCCCCTGCACCCCGCCAACGTCGCGGCGGTGCTGCAACTGGTAAAACGGGTGCGCGCCGAATGCCCCGGCAAGGATATCTGGCTGTGGACCGGCTACCGGCTGGCGGAGCTGGATGCGCAGCAAATGCAGATAGTGGACAGGATTAACGTGTTGATTGACGGAAAGTTTGTGCAGGACTTAAAAGATCCGGCGCTGATTTGGCGCGGCAGCGCTAATCAGGTGGTGCATAAGCTGCGTTAGTTCTCTATGTCGGGGAATTTCTCTCGTTGATGAACAACGGCTAAAACCTTAATCACGTCGTCGACAACAACGTATAAAACTATTAATGAAGCCTGGCTGACCAATAACTTACGCGCCTGCCTGTACCACATTTTACCGAGTTCAGGGTAATCCAACAGGCGCTTCACTGCCTTATCAATCTCAGCATCAGCCTGCTCAGCAACCTGTGGATTAAAAGGATAGAGAAAATCAAAAATACGTTCCCTGTCCCGTAGCGCTTCTTCATCCCATTCGACACGCATAACGATCCTTATTTTCGGTCGTATTTCGCTCGGACTTTTGCCTTAAAGGCATCCATGCTTTCATCAACCTGTTGTTGGTCAAGATAGACCGCACTTCCTTCATGCAAACGGGCAAAAGCGGCATCAACCTTTTCTTTCAACCAATTTTCATGTTGCTCAGTGGCCCGTTGCTCATCCGCCATTTGCTCAGCCAAACGTCGACACGCCTCACTCAAAGTGATCCCCTTGGCTTCTGCGGCTTTCTGCGCCAAACGTTTAGTCTCATCCTCAATGCGAAACTGGATACGGCTTTCCATCTTGATACTCCTGCATTCGCTCAATATTTAACAACTGAAAACCTGCCAACGTTAGCACATTTGTGACAACGCAAATACGAATGAAAGACTATTTATTAAACAATTTATACCAACCCCATTCCTACCACGCCCGTGACGATCCCACACAGCGCAACCAATAGCGCTGTCAGGCACAGTGCCTTGGCAGAGAAGGCCTTGTTCAGCATCAGCAACGAAGGCAGGCTGACCGCTGGCAGGGTCATCAACAGCGCCAGCGCCGGGCCGGTGCCCATGCCCGCCAGCATTAGAGTCTGCACAATCGGGATTTCCGCCGCCGTCGGGATCACGAACAGGCAACCGGCGATCGCCAGGCCAATAATCCACAACACGCTATTATCTATCGCCCCATCGGCATGCGGGAACAGCCAAACGCGCGCGGCCCCTAGCGCCAATACCGCCAGAATGTAGACAGGTATGGTGGACCAAAACAGCGACCACAGCGCCTTGAGCCAGCGGCCGAAAAACGGCTTTTCGTCAGCTTTATCCAGCGGCAGCAGCGGCGTTTGCAAAGCCGCCGGCTGCGGATCCCTGGCAGTGGCACGCTGCACCAGCCAGGCGATGCCCAGCACCATGATCACCCCAGCCACCAGCCGGATTGCGGCAAACTGCCAGCCGAGCACAAAGCCCATAAAAATCAGCGTGGCCGGATTCAGCACCGGGTTACTCAGCCAGAACGCCATCGCTGCCCCGCTGGACACCGACTGACGCCGTAATCCGGCAGCTACCGGCGCGGCACAACAGGTACACATCATGCCCGGCAGTGCGATCACCGCGCCCAGCAAGGTACCGGAAAAACGCGGATGACCGAGCGTGCGCATCAACCAATCGCGTGGGATCAGCACCTGCACCAATGAGCCCAACACCACACCGAGCACCGCCGCCTTCCATACCGCCGTGAAATAGACCAGCGCATAGTGCCAGGCCGCCAGCCACGGGCTACTGTCGTCGTTGACCAGTATCGATTTGCCGATGGAATGCGTGTCCGCCGCCAGAAAGGCCTTGCCGTAATAAGGCTGCCATTTGACGTAGTAGAGGCCGATGGCCACCACCAGCAGAAACAGCGCCGGTTTCCACCACGGCCAAGGGCGCGCGCGGTGTTCAGTTGCAGTCAGGGGATGTGGCATGGGCTTAGATTAACTCGGTTCAATCATCAATAGCGCCAGCTTAGCGCGCAGCGGCCCCCTGCGCATCATCTGCCTGTCCAAAATAGTTCATCTGTTCGCCACCGACGCGTAACGCGATTGTCATCTGACGCCTGCAAGATGATGCCAACTTCACCACGGGACCTACCCGTCGTCTTTCAAGCCGCAGGGTAAGCACTGTAAGACATGCCAATAAACCGCATATTTTTTATGTCGTTATGGCCACCGAGGTTTTTTATTATGATGGACTTATCTAGACATCCGACCAGTTTCCCCACCCGCTACCAGCAAATCGCCGCGCAGCTGGAACAAGAGCTGCGCACCCAATACCGCTGTGGCGACTACCTGCCTTCCGAGCAGCAATTGGCGGAACGCTATCAGGTCAATCGCCATACCCTGCGTCGTGCAGTCGATCAATTGGTGGAGCGCGGCTGGCTGCAACGCCGGCACGGGATCGGCATTCTGGTGTTGATGCGCCCCTACGACTACCCGCTGCATGCCAATACCCGTTTCAGTCAGAACCTGTTCGAGCAGGGAAGCCACCCCACCAGTGAGCGCTTACTCGCTGTACTACGCCCGTGCAATGGGCATGTTGCCAGCGCATTGTCACGGGAAGAAGGCGAAACGGTGATCCACCTTCGCACTTTGCGCCGGGTCAACGGCGTACCGATGAGCCTGATCGACCACTATCTGCCCGATCTGGACTGGTGGCCGGCGCTACAGCAGTTCCACAGCGGTTCGCTGCACGAATTTATCGAATCAAACATCCACCAGCCGCTGACCCGCAGCCAGACACGCATCAGTGCGCGCCGGGCCCAGGCCAAAGAGAGCCGGATGCTGGAAATTGCCACCCAGGCGCCGCTGCTGTGCGTGCGCACCCTGAACGTCTGCACCGGCAGCGACAACGTGGCGGAATACTCCGTCAGCCTGGCGCGCGCCGACATGATTGAACTGACGATGGAGCACTAAATGCAAGCCTTACAGCCGAGACAACGCTGGATGTCGGTACTGGCGCACAGCCAGCCGGCCCAGTTGCGCAGCCACTGGCAGGCGCTGAATATCAACCCGCGCTACCAGAGCATCCGTGCACCGGAGATTGGCCTGGCGCAGTTGCAGGGGCGCATGGGGGCCACCGGTCGCCGCTTCGTCTTGGGCGACATGACCGTCACCCGTGCGGTGGTCCAGCTCGAAAACGGCGGCTATGGCTACAGCTATATCGCCGGGCGCGATAAGGCGCATGCCGAACTCTGCGCGCTGCTGGATGCCCTGCTGCAACTGCCGGAGCAGGCCGAATTGCTGCAACAACAGCTGATAGAGCCGCTGGCCGCGCTGCAACACGAGCAACGCCAGCTGCGTGCAAGGGCCGTCGCCTCCAGCCGGGTGGACTTCTTTACGCTGGTGCGAGGGGATTAATCATGAGCCTACTGACAGGTTTTACCCAGCCGATCGACCAATCTCAGCAAACTTTCCGCTTAATTCTTAAGGCGTTAAGCGAGCCTGGGCATGTGGTTACGCTGCAAGGCAGCCCAACCTGGGACAGGCTGAATGCCGCCAGTACCGCTGCCTTGCTGACCCTGGCGGATCAGGAAACTCCGATCCAGCTGAGTCCTGAGCTAAAAAGTGAGCAAGCGCTAACAAACATTCGCTTCCACAGCGGCGCACCGCTGGCCGAGCGCGCCGAAGAGGTGTGTTTCGCCCTGTTCGATAGCCAACTGCAGGCGACCGATTTACAGGCATTGCCGCACGGCAGCGAAATTTCCCCCGAGTTCAGCGCTACGGTGATTGTGCAGTTAGCTAGCCTGGAACAAGGCACCGCACTGCGCCTGACCGGGCCAGGCATCGAACATCAACGAATTATTTCACCGCAGCTGCCGCCGGCGCTGCTGGATTACCTGCTTAACCGCCCGCAGCGCTTCCCGCTGGGGCTGGATTTCCTGCTGACCTGCGGCGAATGCCTGTTGGCGTTACCGCGAACCACCCACGTGGAGGTGTGCTGATGTACGTTGCCGTTAAAGGGGGCGAAAAAGCCATTGAGGCCGCCCATCAGTTACAGGAACAGCTGCGGCGCGGCGATGACAGCGTGGCGGAACTGAGCGCACTGCAGATTGAGCAGCAGCTGGGCCTGGCCGTGGACAGGGTCATGACCGAGGGCGGCATCTACGATCCTGAGCTGGCGGCGCTGGCCATCAAGCAGGCGAGCGGCGATCTGGTCGAGGCCATTTTCCTGCTGCGCGCCTACCGTACCACTCTGCCGCGCCTGGCGATCGGCGAATCGCTGGCGACAGAAAATATGCGACTGGAGCGCCGCATCTCGGCAGTTTATAAGGATTTGCCCGGCGGACAGGTGCTAGGGCCAACCTACGATTACACCCACCGGCTGTTGGATTTCGCGTTGCTGGCGGAAGGAGAAGCCCCCCGCGCACCACAGGCGGACGAACCCTTGCCGGAAAACTGTGCCCACGTGTTTGATCTGCTCAGTCAGCAACAGCTGGCATTGGCGGAACAGGACGACGGCAGCATACCGGACGATATCACCCGTAATCCTCCGGTTTACCCCTGCTCACGCTCAGCGCGTCTGCAGCAATTGGTGCGCGGTGACGAAGGCTTTTTACTGGCGCTGAGCTACTCCACCCAACGTGGCTACGGCCGTACCCACCCGTTCGCCGGCGAGATCCGCACCGGCTATGTTTCAGCGGAGATCACGCCAGAAGAGCTGGGTTTCACCATTGATATCGGCGAAATCCTGCTAACCGAATGCGAGATGGTTAACGGTTTTATCGATCCGCTTGACCAGCCGCCGCATTTCACCCGCGGCTATGGTCTGGTGTTTGGCCGGGCCGAACGCAAGGCGATGGCAATGGCGCTGGTAGACCGTGCACTGCAAAGCCCCGAGTACGACGAAGGCATCGCCAGCCCGGCGCAGGACGAAGAGTTCGTGCTGGCCCATGCCGATAACGTCGAAGCCGCCGGCTTTGTTTCCCACCTTAAACTGCCGCACTACGTCGATTTCCAGGCAGAGCTGGAACTGCTTAAGCGTCTGCGCCAGGAATTTAGCGAGCGTCAGGAGGCCCGCAATGAGTGAAGTATTAACCGGCTACAACCTGGGCTACCTGGACGAGCAAACCAAGCGCATGATCCGTCGCGCCATTTTGAAGGCAATCGCCATCCCCGGTTATCAGGTGCCGTTCGGCGGCCGTGAAATGCCGATGCCCTACGGCTGGGGCACCGGCGGCATTCAGTTGACCGCCAGCGTGATTGGCCGTGCCGACGTGCTGAAGGTGATTGATCAGGGCGCCGACGACACCACCAACGCCGTGTCGATTCGCCGCTTCTTCCAGCGCGTCGCCGGGGTCGCCACCACCGAACGCACGCCCGAGGCTACGCTGATCCAGACCCGTCACCGCATTCCGGAAACCGCGCTGCGCGAAGACCAGATCCTGATTTATCAGGTGCCGATCCCTGAGCCGCTGCGCTTTATCGAACCGCGAGAAACCGAGACCCGCAAAATGCATGCGCTGGAAGAGTATGGCGTGATGCAGGTGAAGCTGTACGAAGACATCGCGCGCTACGGCCACATCGCCACCACCTACGCCTATCCGGTGAAGGTCAATGACCGCTACGTGATGGATCCGTCGCCGATCCCCAAATTCGATAACCCGAAAATGCACATGATGCCGGCGCTGCAGCTGTTTGGGGCCGGACGCGAGAAACGTATCTATGCCCTGCCACCCTTTACCAAAGTGGAGAGCCTGGACTTCGACGATCATCCGTTCAGCGTACAGCAGTGGGACGAGCCCTGCGCGCTGTGCGGCTCGCGCCACAGTTATCTGGACGAGGTGGTGCTCGACGACCAGGGCAACCGCATGTTCGTCTGCTCCGATACCGATTACTGCCAGCAGCAACTGGCGCAACCTTCGCAAGAGGCGCAGCACTGATGACTTCCACCCCTCTGAGCACCACGCCGCTGCTGTCGGTGGCTAACCTGACCCACCTGTACGCGCCGGGCAAAGGCTTTAGCGATGTGTCTTTCGATATCTACCCCGGTGAAGTGCTGGGCATCGTCGGCGAATCCGGCTCCGGCAAAACCACCCTGCTGAAGTCGATCTCTGCGCGGCTGGCGCCACAGCAAGGGCAGATCCTCTACCGTCCGCAGGCCGGGCAACAGCATGATTTATATGCGATGGCGGAAAGCGATCGCCGCCGCCTGCTGCGCACCGACTGGGGCGTAGTGCATCAGCACCCGCTCGACGGGCTGCGGCCCAAGGTTTCCGCCGGCGGCAACATCGGCGAACGGCTGATGGCCATCGGCCAGCGCCACTATGGCGACATCCGCCGTCAGGCCGGGCAGTGGCTGGAAGACGTTGAGATCCCGCTGTCGCGCCTTGACGATCTGCCGACCACCTTTTCCGGCGGCATGCAGC
Source organism: Serratia sp. BIGb0234 (assembly GCF_024809915.1). Lineage (NCBI taxonomy): Bacteria > Pseudomonadati > Pseudomonadota > Gammaproteobacteria > Enterobacterales > Yersiniaceae > Serratia > Serratia sp. BIGb0234. The sequence continues at coordinate 138,686 of NZ_JANUEI010000008.1, read as the reverse complement.
AACGCTTGCAGATCGCCCGCAATCTGGTGACCCACCCGAAGCTGGTATTTATGGACGAACCCACCGGTGGTCTGGACGTTTCGGTGCAGGCGCGGCTGCTCGATCTGCTGCGCACTTTGGTGGTGGAAATGCAGTTGGCGGCGGTGATCGTCACCCACGATCTCGGCGTGGCGCGCCTGCTGGCGCACCGCTTGCTGGTGATGAAACAGGGCGAGGTGGTGGAAAGCGGCCTGACCGACCGGGTGCTGGACGATCCACACCATCCTTATACCCAACTGCTGGTTTCTTCGGTGCTGTCGTAACTCAAGGTAATAACAGATGACTATTCAAATCCGGGTTGAACACCTCAGCAAAACCTTTGTGCTCCACCAGCAGCACGGCACGCGGCTGCCGGTGTTGCACGACGCCAACATGACGGTCAGCAGCGGCGAGTGTGTGGTGCTGCACGGCCATTCCGGCAGCGGAAAATCAACCCTGCTGCGCTCGCTGTATGCCAACTATCTGCCCGACAGCGGCCATATCTGGGTCAACCATCAGGGGGAATGGCTGGACATGGTGCAGGCCGAAGCGCGCCAAATCCTGGCGGTTCGCCGTCATACCCTTGGCTGGGTCAGCCAGTTCCTGCGAGTGATCCCTCGTATCAGCGCACTGGACGTCGTGATGCAGCCGTTACTGGAACAGGGTGCCGATCGCGCCGAATGCCGTGAACGCGCCGAAACCTTGCTTAACCAGCTCAATGTGCCGCAGCGTCTGTGGCAGTTGGCGCCTTCGACTTTCTCCGGCGGCGAGCAACAGCGGGTGAACATTGCGCGCGGCTTTATTGTCGATTATCCGATTTTGCTGCTGGACGAACCCACGGCGTCACTCGACAGCCGCAACAGCGCGGCAGTGGTCGCCTTGATCGAACAGGCTAAACGGCGCGGCGCGGCTATCGTCGGCATTTTTCATGATGAGGGCGTCCGTCAGCAGGTCGCCGACCGGTTATATGACATGCAGGCGCCACAGGCGCTGGAGATCCTCTGATGATCATCAATAACGTGAAGCTGGTGCTGGAAGATCAGGTTGTCGAAGGATCGCTGGAGATCAACGACGGCACGATCCGCAGTTTTGCCGATACGCCCAGTCAGTTACCCCAGGCACTGAACGGTGAAGGCGGCTGGTTGCTGCCTGGCCTGATCGAATTACACACCGACAACCTGGACAAGTTTTTCACCCCGCGCCCCAACGTCGACTGGCCGGCCCATTCGGCCATGAGCAGCCATGATGCATTGATGGTGGCCAATGGCATCACCACCGTGCTGGACGCAGTGGCCATTGGCGACGTACGCGACGGCGGTCACCGACTGGAGAACCTGCAAAAAATGATCGACGCGGTGATCCACAGCCAGCGTGCGGGGGTGAATCGCGCCGAACACCGGTTGCACCTGCGCTGCGAACTGCCGCACGACAGCACCCTGCCGTTGTTCGAACAGCTGATGGACAAGCCGGGCGTGTCTCTGGTGTCGTTGATGGACCATTCGCCGGGTCAGCGCCAGTTCGCTTCGCGAGAAAAATACCGCGAATATTATCAGGGCAAATACAACCTCAATGACCAGCAGATGAGCGACTTTGAGGAGCAGCAAATCGGGCTTTCCGCTCGCTGGGCCACGCCAAACCGCGAAGCGATCGCCGCTCACTGCCGGGCACGCAAGATCTCTCTTGCCAGCCACGACGACGCGACCGCCGAACACGTAGCCGAGTCCTGTGCGCTGGGCAGCGCCATTGCTGAATTCCCCACCACCGAAGCCGCAGCCCTGGCCTCGCATCAGCAAGGATTACAGGTGCTGATGGGGGCGCCGAATATCGTGCGCGGCGGTTCCCACTCCGGCAACGTGGCAGCGCACCATCTGGCGGCGTTGGGGGTGTTGGATATTCTGTCTTCCGATTATTACCCGGCCAGCCTGCTGGATGCGGCATTTCGTATCGCGGCCGACGAGCGCAACGGCTACGGCTTGCCGCAGGCGGTGCAGATGATCACCCGCAACCCGGCGAAAGCGCTGGACTTGCAGGATCGCGGGACCATCGCCGAAGGATTACGGGCAGATTTGGTACTGGCGCGGCCGCACGGCGAGCATATCTACGTGCAGAACGTGTGGCGCCAGGGCAAGCAGGTGTTCTGATGGCACAGCTTATCTATCTGATGGGGCCTTCCGGGGCCGGGAAAGACAGCCTGCTGGCCGCCCTGCGCGCCCATGCCGACAGTGCGCCGCTGGTGGCGCACCGTTATATCACCCGGCCGGCAGACGCCGGCTGCGAGAACCATATTGCGCTCAGTGAACCCGAATTTTTGCGCCGCCGCGCCAAAGGCCTGTTCGCCCTCGACTGGCACGCGCACCAGCATCATTACGCTTTTGGGATCGAAGTGGATCTTTGGTTGCTGCAGGGGATCGATGTAGTGGTCAATGGCTCGCGCGCTCACTTATTGCAGGCGCAGCAGCGTTATGGCGCACAGCTGCTGCCGGTTTGCCTGCAGGTCAGTACGCATATTCTCCGCCAGCGGCTGCAAAACCGCAGACGCGAAAATGCCGAGCAGATCGAACAACGATTGGCGCGAGCGGCAGAGTACCAGGAAAAACTCCCTGCCGGTTGCCGATGGTTGGATAACGACGGCAACCTTGATGACACGCTGGCGGCGCTGTTGGCGCTGCTGCCCTCTTTGGCAAAACAACCACAGGATGCCGTGCCATGAACGATGCTGCACAGCCGAAAATCGGTAACAACGTGACGCTTAACCGCAGTCGCTTAGGCCAATATGTACATCTGGCCGACGATGCGATTCTGGAAGAGGTGGAGATGGGTGACTACTCCTATACCGCCGGACACAACCAGATTTTTTACGCCACCATCGGCAAATTCGTGTCAATTGCCTCTTATGCACGCATTAATCCTGGCAATCACCCCAGTTACCAGCGTATCGCCCAACACCATTTCACCTACCGCGCTTCAGAGTATGACCTGGGAGAAGACGACGAAGCGTTCTTCGACTGGCGGCGCGAACAGCATGTGACTATCGGCCACGACGTCTGGATCGGTCATAACGCCATCGTCATGCCCGGCGTCAGCATCAGCAACGGTGCCGTTATCGGCAGCGCGGCCGTCGTCACCAAAGATGTCGCCCCCTATGAGATTGTCGCCGGCGTAGCGGCCAAAAAGATCGGCATGCGTTTCGACGACGCCCTGATCGAACGCATTGAGCGCAGCCAGTGGTGGCACTGGGACCACCAGACGCTGCAACAACGGTTGGCGGATTTCCGTGATATCCATGCCTTCGCGGAGAAGTATTTATAATCGGGAGTGACGACATGCAACTGACGTTTCTCGGCACCGGTGGCGCGCAACAGATCCCGGTGTTTGGCTGTGATTGTCTGGTCTGTCAGCGGGCGAGGCGCGAGCCGGCGTTTCGGCGACGACCGTGCAGCGCCATGCTCAAATTTCAGGGGGAAACGACCTTGCTGGATGCGGGATTACCGTCGTTGGAACGGCGTTTTTCGGCGGGGGAAATTCAACGTTTTTTACTGACACATTACCACATGGATCACGTACAGGGGTTATTTCCTTTGCGTTGGGGGTGCGGAAATTTTATTCCGGTCTATGGTCCGGCAGACGAGCAGGGCTGCGATGACCTGTTCAAACACCCTGGTATTCTGGCGTTTCAACCGCCGTTAACCCCCTTCTCCCCCCTTGAACTGGGCGGGCTGCGCATCACACCGTTGCCGCTGCAGCATTCAAAAATCACGCTGGGCTATCTGATCCAGGCCGCTGGGGCATCGCTCGCCTACCTGACCGATACCGTCGGTCTGCCGCCCGATACCGACGCTTTTCTACGCGGAGTGCCGTTGGATTTGCTGGTTCTCGATTGCAGCCTGCCCCCTCAGCCGCAGGCACCGCGTAACCACAACGATTTGACCCGTGCGCAGGAAATTCAGCAACGCTTGCAACCAGGCCGTACCCTATTGACGCACATCAGCCATCATCTCGATTTGTGGCTGACGGACAATGAACTGCCGCCTGGCCTGGAGCTGGCGTTCGATAATCTCAGCGTGCACTGCGGTAACAATGCAGCCGATCGGATTCCAGCACCCTAACGCCGTTGCCAGGGCTGAACGCCTGCTCCAGCAGGGTTTGCGCCACGTCTTTGGCACTCACCGCTCGCCATTTGCCGGGCAGCAATTTAAACAGCGGCGCGGTGAGGCGCTCCAGCAAACGCGGCGAGGGCCGTGACCCCAGTAGCATGGATGGCCGCACCAGCGTCAGGCGCGGCCAATTCTGTTCACGCAGCGCCTGCTCCATTTCCCCTTTGGTGCGGTTATAGAGGAACGTAGAGCGCCTGTTCGCGCCTAACGCACTGACGGCCAGACAATGCTGCGCCCCTAACCGACGGCCAGTCAGCGCACTTTCCACCACCAGGGTGTAATCGACATAATGGAAATTAGCGTCGCTACCGGCTTCGCGGCGGGTCGTCCCCAGGCAGCAAAACACCATATCGACCGGCTGTTCACATTCAGTCAGCAGCGCAAACAAATCATCCCCTACCGGGTTCTCTAATTTTTCGTGCGGTGGCAATGGCCTGCGCGTTGGCGCCACGATCGCCGTGACCTGCGGATCACGCTGCAGCAGATGCAACAGTGCATTACCCACCAACCCAGTTGCCCCGACAATGAATACCCGTGCCATATGCCCTCCCGCTGATTGATGATGCTGAAAAGTATAGTTTGCGGTATTCAGACCCGCGCCCAGTGAAGCTTTTTACCGAAACCGAGGGTGTTGTCAGTCATCTTCACCTCCTGCAGATCCAACTGCCAGACCGGCGCCTTCATCATCTTGGCAATCGGGAAACGCTTGCAGTAACGTGCCCGTGCCAACGCCTCCTGCTCACCGTTCAGCATCGTCGCTTGCGCCCGATACTGAATGCCGCGGATCAAGGCGATGGTCTTCGGTTTCGGCGCTATGGTGCCCACCACGCTGGCGTTTTGCAGCATCAGCTCACCGTGACGGGTGTGGGTTTCGGTCATCAACCACAGCGCCATCCGCTCGGCGTCAAACACGTAGAAACAATTGGCGCACCACATATCCATGCCGTTTCCCGCGCACAGCGTCAGTACGTGCTGCTTGCTGAGAAACTGTGCGATAGGTTGATGCTCATCGGTCATAGTCACTGTGAATTCTCCCCGTTAGCTTGTTTCATCTTAACCCGTGTTGTTGAGGCGGGTCACAAATAACAACAATGTCGGCAAAAATCAAAACAGAATAAACACCCACATAAAGTGAATTTATATACAAAATATCATTATATGGACTTATAACATAATAAAAACAAACTCACTTCAATTGCGCATTATACGCCCCTCTTAAACCCAATTTTTTTTGCTATTTCTCCCGCATAGGAAAAATCAGGTAGCAGAAAGGGCTATTTGTTATCAATCTATTTACATGCATAATCACTCTTTAGAGGTATTCTTATGCAACCGAATGCATAACCAGTGAATAGTTATTTACTTGAAGGTGTGTATGCGTGATGTATGTCACATATTTTGCTCAAGCCTGCGTTAAAATAGCGCCATCTTTTCACTCACAAAGGTGGATTAGAAATGGAAAACAACAACAGAAAAATGGCGCATATCAGGCGCACAACCCATATTATGATGATGGCTCATCGTAGTTGCTTTAGCTTCGCTTTCTTTAACTTCAGATAACCTCCCTCCTCGTTCGTCCTTATTCCGAACGCAAGATATCATTACGACATATTTTTCACTCTGATCAACAGAGATAAACTCCTGTTGCTTACGCAGCGGAAAATATCGTAATTCATCTTCATGGGATAAGAACGCCGCCACAAAATAATAGAGTGAACTCAGGAATGCCTTCCGGCATGCCAGGTTCTCGTACACCTTTATTTTAATAAGGTATTAACGGCAGATTTAATTATTTGCCGATGGAATACCTTTGTCTGAAGAATGAGAAAATGAAAAAGTTAAAAATTGCCGCTAATGAAAAAACACTGGGCTGCTTTGAAACAGAACGTGAAATTGTCGATGTGCATCAGAGCGATTTCAATGATGTCGCCGCCATTGTGCTGTCCGTTGAGGACGTTGCAAAGGGCATGGTGACGCATCTCGAAGAGATCGGGTTGAACATCCCGCTGTTTGTGGCGGTTTGCTGCGAAGAAGAGTTGGACAATGCCGTATTACCGGCGCTGCACGGGGTATTTGAACTCTGCGGGAAAAACACCCAGTTCTACGGCAAGCAGTTGGAGGCCGCGGCGGTAAAATATGAAAAAGATCTGCTGCCACCGTTCTTCAACACGCTGACGCAGTATGTCGAAATGGGTAACGCCACCTTTGCCTGTCCGGGCCATCAGGGCGGTGAATTCTTCCGTAAACATCCGGCCGGACGTCAGTTCTTTGATTTCTATGGCGAGACGCTGTTCCGTTCCGATATGTGCAACGCGGACGTCAAACTGGGCGACTTATTGATCCACGAAGGGGCACCCTGTGCCGCGCAGCAACACGCAGCCAAGGTCTTTAACGCCGATAAGACCTATTTCGTGCTGAATGGGACCTCGGCATCAAACAAAGTTGCGACCAACGCCCTGTTAACACGCGGCGATTTAGTGTTGTTCGACCGTAATAACCATAAATCCAATCACCATGGCGCTCTGATTCAAGCTGGCGCAACGCCGGTGTATCTGGAGACCGCCCGCAACCCATTTGGCTTTATCGGCGGTATTGATGCGCACTGCTTCGATGAACGTTATTTACGTCAGCAAATCCGCGAAGTGGCGCCGGAGCGTGCCAATGAGGCCCGGCCTTTCCGTCTGGCAATCATCCAGTTAGGCACCTACGACGGCACCATTTACAACGCTCGCCAGGTGGTCGACAAGATTGGGCACCTGTGCGATTACATCCTGTTTGACTCCGCCTGGGTGGGCTACGAACAATTCATCCCAATGATGAAAGATTGCTCGCCTTTACTGCTTGAACTGAATGAAAACGACCCGGGGATCATTGTGACCCAGTCCGTTCACAAACAGCAGGCCGGCTTCTCGCAAACCTCACAAATCCATAAAAAAGACAAACATATCAAAGGCCAAAGTCGCTATTGCAACCATAAACGCTTTAACAACGCTTTTATGCTGCATGCTTCCACCAGCCCGTTCTATCCGCTGTTTGCCGCTCTGGACGTCAATGCCAAAATGCATGAAGGGAAAAGCGGTCAGCGCCTGTGGAAGGAGTGCGTTCGCGTAGGGATTGAAGCCCGTAAAATGCTGCTGGAGACCTGCCAGTTAATCAAACCTTTTGTTCCAGACCAGATCGACGGCAAGCCCTGGCAGTCTTATGACACCGAGACAATGGCCAACGATTTGCGCTTCTTCAACTTTGTGCCAGGCGAGAAGTGGCATGCCTTTGAAGGCTATGCGGAATCGCAGTATTTTGTCGACCCTTGCAAGCTGTTGCTCACCACGCCGGGCATAGACACGGCGAGCGGTAACTACAGTGACTTCGGCATTCCGGCGACCATTTTGGCCAACTATCTGCGCGAAAACGGCATAGTACCGGAAAAATGCGATCTCAACTCGATCCTGTTCCTTCTCACGCCGGCCGAAGACATCGCCAAAATGCAGCATCTGGTGGCGCTGATTGCCCGCTTTGAAAAACACATCGAGCAGGATTCATTACTCAGTGAAGTCCTGCCCGCGGTATATAAAAGCAATGAGCAACGCTACAAGAATTATACCCTGCGTCAACTTTGCCAAGAAATGCACGATCTCTATGTCAGTTACGATGTTAAAGAACTGCAAAAAGAGATGTTCCGCAAGAATTATTTCCCTCGTATCGCCATGAACCCGCAAGATGCCAATACAGAATTTGTCCGCGGCAATATCGAATTGGTTTCATTGGCCAAGGCCGAGGGCCGTATTGCGGCAGAGGGTGCACTGCCTTACCCTCCGGGTGTTTTATGTGTCGTCCCTGGAGAAATATGGGGCGGCGCTGCACAGCGTTATTTCCTGGCATTGGAGGAAGGCATTAATTTACTTCCTGGTTTCGCACCGGAATTGCAGGGTGTTTATATCCAACAAGATGAAGATGGCTGGAATCGCGCTTACGGCTACGTCATGAGTAATTAATGACCTCACAAGGCGGTGAATATTATTCACCGCCCAGATCGCATCATAAAAGAGAGAATGATCATGAGTAAGTCTAATAATAAAATGGGGGTCGTGCAGTTAACGATCCTGACGGCCGTCAACATGATGGGGTCCGGCATAATTATGCTGCCGACCAAATTGGCCGAGGTAGGCACAATTTCTATTGTTTCCTGGTTGGTCACTGCGGTTGGTTCAATGGCGCTGGCCTATGCTTTCGCCAAATGCGGGATGTTCAGCCGTAAATCCGGCGGTATGGGGGGGTATGCTGAATATGCCTTCGGCAAATCGGGCAACTTTATGGCGAACTATACCTACGGCGTTTCGTTACTGATCGCCAATATCGCCATCGCCATTTCCGCCGTGGGTTACGGTACCGAGCTGTTTGGCGCCAACCTGAGCCCGTTAGGGATCTGTATCGCCACCATTGGTGTGCTGTGGTTAGCCACGGTCGCCAACTTCGGCGGCGCTCGCATTACCGGCAGGATCAGCGGCATCACCGTTTGGGGCGTCATCATCCCGGTGGTCGGGATTTCGATCATCGGCTGGCACTGGTTCAGCGGCAGCGCTTACGTCGCCGCGTGGAACCCGCATCAGGTGCCAACTTTTGAAGCCATTGGCGCTTCGATTTCCATGACCCTATGGGCTTTCCTGGGCCTCGAATCCGCCTGTGCCAATACCGATGTGGTGGAGAACCCAGAACGTAATGTGCCGATCGCCGTATTGGGCGGCACGCTTAGCGCCGCAGTGATCTATATCGTTTCGACCAACGTGATCGCCGGTATAGTACCGAATATGGACCTGGCCAATTCCACCGCGCCGTTTGGGCTGGCGTTTTCCCATATGTTCAACCCAACGGTCGGCAAGATCATCATGGCACTGATGATCATGTCCTGCGTCGGGTCGCTGCTGGGGTGGCAGTTCACCATCGCTCAGGTATTCAAATCTTCCGCCGACAGCGGTTTCTTCCCGAAAATCTTCTCGAAACTCAGCAAGGCGGACGCCCCGGTCAAAGGCATGCTGACCATCGTCGTTATCCAGAGCGTACTGTCGCTGATGACCATCAGCCCGTCGCTGAACAAGCAGTTCAACGTGCTGGTTAACCTGGCCGTGGTGACCAATATTATCCCCTACATCTTGTCGATGGCGGCGCTGATCATTATTCAGAAGGTGGCGAAAGTGCCGGAGAAAAAAGCGCGGATCGCCAACATCATTGCCGGCATTGGCGCGCTTTACAGCTTCTATGCGCTCTACAGTTCCGGTGAAGAGGCCATGATGTGGGGTGCCATCGCCACTTTCCTCGGCTGGACGCTGTACGGCATCGTTTCACCTCGCTTTGAAATGGCGGGCAAAAAAGGCTAATCGTAATCATCCGCAGGCGGACAGGGTGGGATTACGACGGCGAACATGCCATCATATTCCCACCCTGACCACCGAAGTTGCTGCTTATTCATGACCGATACCCTCTCCCCCTGGCACCTTTACATGCTGCGTCTGCCTAACGGCATGCTGTATACCGGCATTACTACCGACGTCGAACGACGTCTGGCGCAGCATCAGGCTGGCAAAGGTGCAAAGGCACTGCGGGGCAAAGGCGAGCTGGTGTTGGCGTTTCACTGCCTGGCGGGGGATCGTTCTAAAGCGCTAAGGCTGGAATACCGGGTGAAGCAACTGAGCAAAACGCAAAAAGAGAGGCTGGTGAATCACCCGCCTCTTACTTTGGATCATTTACTGCTACTGCCGGACGCTAAGATTAAAACCGGTTAAACGGCTCGGAAAACTCCACCGCCCCATGCGCATCATCCAGAGCATTTTCCGCCAGCGGATACACCTGGAAGGCGGCTTCGCTGCCCGGCCAACGGCACTGCAGCCCATAGGCGGCAGCCGGTTTAAAGCCAAAGCGGCCGTAATAAGCAGGATCGCCCAGCACCACTACTGCGGCATAGCTAAACTCATTGAGCGAATCCAATCCTTCGTAGATCAGTTTTTCACCCAGCCCTTGGCGACGCAGGCTTTCGTCCACCGCCAGCGGTGCCAGACCGACCCATTGGCGATCCTCCCCGGCCACGTCCACCGGACTGAACGCCGCATAACCTACCACGCCGCCTTCGTCGTCGGTGGCGACAATGCCCAGCGTCAGCAGGCCATCTTCGCGCAGTTGCTGCACCAGATCGGCCTCGTCGTCACGCCCAAAGGCACGACGCAACAGCGCGTCGATCCCTGCGGCATCTACCGGAATTTCTACGCGGATTAGCATGATACCGGCACACGGGAAGTTTGCACCGTGCCCTCCTGCAGCCCTGCTTCGACAAATTCAGCCAGTTGCAGCAGGCCCAGGCGCAATGGCGCAGGCATGGCTTCCAACTCGATGGCGTCCATCAGATTTTTTACATACAGGCCCAATTCGGTGTCCCCTTCAATCTGCAGCCGACGCTGAAAGAACAGCGTATCGGGATCTTGCTTACGCGCTGCGATAAGAATCAGATCGTTGGCGTCGCCGCTGAAGCTGACATCAGCCTCGGCATGTTGGCTGACAACCAGCTTGCCGTTTTCTACCGTCATAAACCAGTGTAGCGCCAGATCGCGGACTTCGATCTTTAACCAGCGCGATTCAAGAAATTCCAAATCGCCATCCGCCAACGCCTGGCGGAACTGCCAGCCCAGCACCTGTTCCAGAAGCTGGCGCTGCAAAGCAAACGGCGTGAATTTTAGCGGTACTCGCAGCAGCGACGGCCCCTGGCGCACAATGCGCGCTCGTAATTGTTCCAACACTGTCGTTCACTCCTTTCAACACAGATGCACTATTTTGCCACAGTGGCGCACGGCAGAAGCGCTCTATATCAACAAATAGTGCATTTCGCCGCCAGCTTTATCAATACGCCAGAAGCTGCCTCAAATCAAAGCCTGTTCAGCGCGCTTTCACTAAAATTGCCTCCCGATTAGCGTTTGCCGGTTAAAAACGGTCACCGGTAAACATTGTGACAGCCCGCATCCGCCATGGGTGCATGCTGAGTCAGGATAAATCTATGGAGCTGCTTTGTCCCGCCGGTAATCTGCCGGCCCTGAAGGCTGCGGTGGATAACGGCGCTGACGCCGTGTACATCGGCCTGAAAGATGATACCAACGCGCGCCACTTTGCCGGCCTCAACTTTACCGAGAAAAAGCTGCAGGAAGCGGTCGAGTACGTCCATCGCCACAACCGTAAGCTGCACATCGCCATCAACACCTTCGCCCACCCGGACGGCTATGCCCGCTGGCAGCGGGCGGTAGACATGGCGGCGCAGTTGGGTGCCGACGTGCTGATCCTCGCCGATTTGGCGATGCTGGAATACGCCGCCGAACGTTACCCGCAGTTGGAGCGCCACGTATCGGTGCAGGCTTCTGCCACTAACGAAGAGGCAATTCGCTTCTACCAACGCCATTTCGACGTCGGTCGGGTGGTGCTGCCGCGCGTGCTGTCGATGCACCAGGTTAAACAGTTGGCGCGTACCAGCCCTGTGCCGCTGGAGGTCTTCGCCTTCGGCAGCCTGTGCATCATGGCCGAGGGGCGTTGCTACCTCTCCTCTTACCTGACCGGCGAATCCCCCAATACCGTCGGTGCCTGTTCGCCGGCGCGCTACGTGCGCTGGCAGCAAACGGCTCAGGGTATGGAGTCACGCCTGAACGGCGTGCTGATCGACCGCTACCGGGACGATGAAAATGCCGGTTACCCGACGCTGTGCAAGGGCCGCTATCTGGTGGATGACGTGCGCTACCACGCGCTGGAAGAGCCCACCAGCCTCAATACGCTGGAACTGCTGCCGGAACTGCTGGCTGCCAATATCGCTTCGGTGAAGATTGAAGGCCGCCAGCGCAGCCCGGCCTATGTCAGCCAGGTTGCCCGCGTGTGGCGTCAGGCCATCGACCGCTGCCAGGCCGATCCGGCCGCTTATCAGGCCGAGGCCGGCTGGATGGAGGCGCTCGGCTCGATGTCCGAAGGCACCCAAACCACCCTCGGTGCCTATCACCGCAAATGGCAGTAGCAGGAGGACGCATGAAATACGCATTAGGCCCAGTGCTGTACTACTGGCCAAAAACCGAGGTCGAGAGTTTTTATCAGCAGGCGGTAAACAGCAGCGCGGAGATTATTTATCTCGGTGAAAGCGTCTGCACCAAACGGCGTGAAATGAAGGTGGGGGACTGGCTGGCGCTGGCGCAAGAGATAGCCCGCAGCGGCAAGCAGGTGGTGATCTCTACCCTGGCACTGTTACAGGCGCCGTCCGAGCTGAACGAACTGAAGCGTTATGTGGAAAACGGCGAATTCCTGATCGAAGCCAACGATCTGGGCACGGTGAACATGGCCGCGGAACGTGGCCTGCCGTTCGTCGCCGGTCACGCGCTGAATTGCTACAACGCCTACACCCTGCGTCTGCTGCACCGCCAGGGCATGACCCGCTGGTGTATGCCGGTCGAGCTGTCACGCGACTGGCTGGCCAAACTGTTGGCGCAGTGCGAAGAACTGGGCTTCCGCCAGCAGTTTGAAGTGGAAGTGCTGAGCTACGGCCACCTGCCGCTGGCCTATTCGGCACGCTGCTTCACCGCACGGTCTGAAGACCGCGCCAAGGACGAATGCGAAACCTGCTGCATCAAATACCCGCAGGGCCGCATGATGCGTTCCCAAGAACAGCAGCAGGTGTTCGTGCTCAACGGTATTCAGACCATGAGCGGCTACTGTTATAACCTGGGTAACGAATTGAGCGGTATGCAGGGATTGGTAGACATCGTGCGCCTGTCGCCGCAGAGCACGGAGACGTTGGCTCTGGTCGAACGTTTCCGTGCCAACGAGCAGGGTGCGCAGCCGTTAACGCTCACCGATCAAGCCGACTGCAACGGCTACTGGCGCCGGGTCGCGGGGCTGGAATTGGTGTCTTAATTCGTTGAGAAAATACAAAACTGCCGGGTAGGCGTAGCGCCACCCGGCAAGTCAGCCCACAGCGACAACTACTCTTTGAAGAACCAGTATCCCTGATTGATCAGCTCGGTCAGCTCAGCCACAAAGGCCGGATTTTGCAACGCATCACCCAGCTCCGGCTGGCCCAGCTCGGTATAGCGACACAGCGCATCGGCCGCACGATCGTCCACGGTGTTCAGACGCTCGCTGTTGACGAAGAAGCTGTCGCCGACCTGCAGCACACGCAGGCCGCTCAGGCGAGTCAGGGTTTCACCGCCCATCAGCGCATTCAGTACCTCTTCCGCTTCATAAGGGGGTTCCGCCATAGCGATATCCAGCTCATGACGTGGCGTAGTGGCAAAACGGCCAAACCACTGCTTAAAGTCTTCCGGTTGGCCGATCATTTCGAACATCATTGAGCGCAGGCGCTCAAGCTCATATTCTTCAACCCGGCCCGGATGTTCACGCAGGGTTAAATCAGGATCGCTGTAATGCGCACCACCCAGATCTTTTTCCAGCGCGTAATCAGCAAAGCTGCTGATCAAGTCGCGGCCGTTTGGCCCACGGAAGCCCACTGAATAGTTGAACGCCGTTTCGTGGGTAAAGCCGTCATGGGGAAAGCCTGGCGGGATGTACAGAATGTCGCCCGGTTCCAATTCTTCATCAATGATCGGCTCGAACGGATCAACGTGCAGCAGCGCCGGGTGCGGGCAGAACTGACGCATCGGCAAGGCATCGCCAACGCGCCAGCGACGGCGGCCCATCCCCTGAATGATGAACACATCATAGTTGTCGATATGCGGACCCACACCGCCTCCCGGCACCGAGAAGGAGATCATCAGATCATCCAGGCGCCAGTCCGGCAAGGCGCGAAACGGGCGCACCAGCTCGGCTGAGGGCGCATGCCAGTGGTTAACCGCCTGCGCCAGCAGTGACCACCCCGTTTCACCGAGGTCATCGAAATGTTCAAACGGACCGTTGCTGGCCTGCCATTTTCCCTCTGCGTTGCTCACCAGACGACTGTCAACCTCCTGCTCCATCGCCAGCCCCGCCAGTTCGTCTGGCGTGATAGGATCGACAAAATTTGGGAAGGCATTTTTCAAAACAACAGGTTTTTTCTGCCAATACTTCTCTAAAAACTCGGGCCAGTTCAGGTTCAGTTGGTAAGCCATACAATCACACCAGTAAGAAAATTCACGGACGTGATTATGCGAGACAGCGCGTCTGTCCACCTTGTTAAGGGTCAAGGAAATGGTGGGGCTCCCTTGCTGGAACGTTAATTAACCTGCCGTTTGCGGAACATACTGCGCAGCGCGACGCTGTTGCGTACGAAACCTACGCCGAAGCCCAACAGGGTGTAAACAATCCCCAGTACCAGCAGCATCGCCACGTCCCCCCACACTTCGTTCAGCGACAACCCCATCTGGTTAACCCCCGCAACGGCCTTGGTTGCCCAGGTGGAGGGAATGCTGTAGGAAATCGCCCGCACCCAGCCCGGCATCGCCTGCAGCGGCCAGATGGTGCCCGAAAGATAAAATATCGGCGTCGTAATAAACGCCAGCGTCAGGTAGATCATTTCGACGCTGCGCAGGCACTCGGTCACCAGCTTGCCCAACCCCAGCACCGCCAGTAAGAACGGGAAGGTCAGCAGCAGAATTTCCGCAATGCCCGCCGTTTGCCGGTAGCCCAGCACCCACGGCCACAGCACAAACAGCACGATCGACAGGAACAGCCAGATCGGCAGCAACGCCGTCAGCCCCCCCAGATGCGCCGCCAGCGGCGCTTTGCCCCCGGGCATGCTCTTCATGGCAATGCTGACGCGCACGCAGGCAATCAACAACGAGTGCTGCAACAGCATCACCAGCAGGCCGGGGAAGATGATCGCCGCAAAGCTGATGCCCGGGTTGAACACATCTAGCGTCTGCCCGACGATCGGCGTCAGGATCACCTGCGCCTGGCGTTCGCTGAAACCGCTGCGTAACAGCAGGCCGTTGTTGTACTGGGTCAGCAACTGCTGATAAGCCGCCACCACATCCTGCTGGATCTGCCCGTTGGCCAGGCGGTTGGTCGCATCGCCATACACCGGCACCACGATATTCTGGCCGCTCAGGATCTTCTTCTCCAGATCCACCGGCATGATGATCACCGCGAACAGCTTGCGCCAGCCAAGATCTCGCTGCGCCTGCTCAAGACTGTCGTAGGTTTCAATAGCGATTTTGGAGGTGGCGTCCAGTTGACGGATCAGCTGGCGACTGGCGGTGCTGTGGTCCTGATCGATGACGCCCACCGGCAGATCCCATACCGTGCGGTTGGCATAGACCATGCTCATGACGCACAACGACAGGATCAACATCAGCCACATCGGCCGCTCCAGCATGCCGAGCAGCACCCGGACGAAGGTTTGCCAATAAAGTTTCATCCTGCCCCCCCTTCTTTTAACAGCCGCGCCAACAGCCGGTTACGCACCAGCAGTGCGGTCACCAGCGGATAAATCGACAGCAACGCACAGACGCTGAAGATGGCGCTGGCAGGGACTTGCCGCAGGAATACGTCAAACATGGCGTACAACGCATGAGTTAACGGCTCAATATTAGAAATAATGCGCGCCGGCAGCGGCATCGACAGTTCCGGCACCGCCATGCCCGAAAAGGTCAGCGCAATACTCACCAAAATGGCGATCAGGCTGTAGGCGGTGATGGTGCTGCTGGTAAAGGTAAACAGCAGCAGGCCAATGCTCTGCGCCGCCATCACGTAGAAGAAACCAATCATCAGCATGAACAGCGGATTGCCGCTGACGCGGGCGTCAAAAATGCCCACCAGCGCGGCAATTTCAACCATCAGCAAGCTGGTGAAACATAAGGTGTACGGCGCCAACTTGCCGAGCAGCGCCAGGCTGAACGGCCGCGCCTTCAACAAGGATTTACTGCGTGCCAACACGTAAATCATGCAGGTCACTACGAACAGCTGCAGCAGGTGGATGGTGGCGGCAAACTGTTGATAATAAATATAGCTGCCGCTGGCGTTGAATAAACTGCCGTAGGAAAGCGTCACGTCCGCCAGGGGCGGCAGTGTTTTGCCCATCTCGCCGGCGATGATGCTGCGGTAGCTGGCGTTGATTTCGGTCATCAGGCCGCTGAAGTCCTGGGTGGAATACAGCCCCGCACCGTAAAACAGCGCATTGTAGTACATCACCACGCTCGGCTGTTTGCCAGCCAGCGCGTTGGCCTCAAAATCCGGCGGCACATACAGCAGCGCGTAATCCTGCGCGCTACGCAGGCGATGCAGCGATTCTTGCAGCCCACCGGGGTAAGCCTCGACGTGGGCGTGCGAACCGGCATCCAGACGGCGCGTCAGCGATTTGGATAGCGGGCTGTGATCGCTGTCCACTACCGACACCGGCAGATCGAGCAAGGTCCCTTCCGAAAAGTTACTGCTGATCAGACCAAACAGGATCAGCGGGAAGATCCAACTCAGCCAATGCACCACCGGGCTGCGGAAGGCAAGCCGACACTCGTTGCCAAACGCATGGCTGAAGCAGCGCCAGCCGGCCCTTACTCTTTCCATAGCCATAAGCTGCTCATCCCTGGGCGCAGGCCGTCTACCGGCTGTGACGGATACAGGCGCACTTCAAACGTTTTCAGATCGAAGTCACCGGTAGCTCGGGTGGCGCGTTTGGTGGCGTAGTCGCCCAGCGGGGCGATATAACGCACTTCCGCCTCGATCATTTTGTCCTTCAGTGCCGGTACCCGCATCTGGACTTTGTCGCCCTTCCGCACGTGAGCCAAAATATCTTCACGCAGGTTAAACACGAAATAAGCGTCCGGTATGCGGATCAGCGTCAGCAATGGGCTACCCGCATTCAACAACTCGCCCACTTCTGCCGGTATTGGCCCAACTTCGCCGGTCACCGGAGCTAATACCTGCAAGTCGTCCGTCTGGGCTTTCACCTGCAGCAAGTTTTCTTCCGCTGCTCGCAGTGCCGCAGCGTACTGTTGCCGTAATTCGACACGGTCGCCGTTAATCCCTTCGTCCAGGTTGGCTTTGGCCGCCTGCACCTGTTGGAAAGCGGTATCGCGCGCGCGGCGTGAAGCGTCCAATTCAGATTTCGAAATATAACCTTTACCGGCCACGCTCAGGTTGCGGTTGTAGTCGTTTTGCGCGTTGCGATATTGCGCTTCGGACTGCGCCAGGTTGGCGCGCAGGTTGCGGATGCTTTCTTCACGCGTGCCGTGTAGCGACTGCTCGAGCTGCGCTTTGGCCTCATCGCGCGACGCCTGCGCGGAACGCAGTTGCGCCATCAGTTCCGGGCTGTCGAGATGAATCATCACTTGCCCTGCCTGCACGTCGTCCCCACGCTCCACCAGACGTTCAATCACTCGTCCCTTAGCCTTGGAAGCCACAATCACCTCAGGCGCATCCACTTCGCCCTGCAACAACAAATCCTGATTATGCGCGCGGAACAATATCGCCATGGCGATCGCCACCACCATCAACAGTAGGGTAAACAACGTCTTTTTTTTCATTCTCTCAGCTCCCTGAGCAATAAGCGGCAGGTGAAATCATCATGTCCATATCTCAATAAACTCCCAAAAAAACCATTTTAGTCATAAGGATATTCCGAGCACATATATCCTCTTTTATAACTATAAATTGGATTATGCTTTTAACACTAAAAGCACATTATGCTTTGTAGTTTGCAGACTTCTGCAATCGCCCTTTAAGCGATCACCTTTTGATGGACGATGCCATGACTGAAAAAACTGCGGTACCGGTTTCGGTACTGGATTTATCCCCTATCCCACAAGGGGCCAAACCACGTGATGCGTTTCACGCTTCTTTAGATTTAGCACAACATGCCGAAAAATGGGGTTATCAACGCTATTGGTTGGCAGAGCATCACAACATGACCGGCATCGGCAGTGCCGCCACCTCGGTACTGCTGGGTTATCTGGCCGCGGGTACCCAAACCATTCGCCTTGGTTCCGGTGGCGTGATGCTGCCTAACCATGCGCCGCTGGTGATCGCCGAGCAGTTCGGTACGCTGGAGTCTTTGTACCCCGGGCGTATCGATTTGGGCCTCGGCCGTGCACCCGGTACCGATCAACGCACCATGATGGCACTGCGCCGCCATCTGTCCGGCGAGGTGGATAACTTCCCCCGCGACGTGCAGGAACTGCAACATTACTTCTGCGATGCACAACCGGGCCAGCCGGTTCAGGCGGTACCCGGTCAAGGATTGCATGTCCCTCTCTGGCTGCTCGGTTCCAGTTTGTACAGCGCGCAGTTGGCGGCACAGCTCGGCCTGCCGTTCGCCTTCGCCTCTCACTTTGCACCGGAGATGCTGTTCCAGGCGCTGAAGTTGTATCGTGATAACTTCAAAGCTTCCGAGCAGTGCCAGCAGCCGCATGCGATGGTGTGCGTCAACGTGGTGGCCGCCGACAGCGATGCCGATGCGCGCTTCCTGTTTACGTCGATGCAGCAGCAGTTCATCAACCTGCGTCGTGGTTCGCCAGGCCCACTGCCGGCGCCGGTGGACAATATCCACGCGCTATGGACCGCCGGGGAACAGTACGGGGTTGATCAGGCACTGCGCATGTCGATCATCGGTAACGAAAATACCGTGCGTCACGGGCTGCAAACGTTGCTCAACGAAACCGGTGCGGATGAGATCATGGTTAACGGCCAGATCTTTGACCATCAGGCACGGTTGCATTCGTTTGAGATTGTCGCCGGAGTAAAAGACACGCTGGCGAAAGGGTAAGTCAACGGCGGGCCGCAGGGCAATCATTTCCCTCAACGTCCGCCATGCAAAAATGGGGCAGCACACCGCTGCCCCACGTCGGTTAACGCTGGATAAGATAGCAGATGGTTGGCCCGTCCTGCTGAATATCCAACACTTTGTAACCGTGATTCCGCGCGTCGAGTGGAATGTTGTTGATCGACTGCGGGCAGTCGCTGATCACTTCCAGGATCTCGCCCGGCTTCAACTGTGGCATCGCCTCCAGCGTGGCCACTGCCGGATACGGACAAGGTTCACCCAGCATATCCAACCGATAATCTGGCACTATCGCCGCTTGCTTCATGACACACTCCTCAAATTAACCACCTGCGCATCGGGTTTGGCGCGGAAAAAACGTTTCTCCCACCACAGCATGGCGGCAAACGCTAACGCCAGCAGCAGGTAAGTCACCAGCAGGCCGCCGATCGGCCCGAAAGTATCCAGCAGGTTGATCTTGTCGTAATCTGTGGCCAGCGCCGGGGCCAGGTCATCCCAGTAGTAAGCCAGCAGGGTCGCGCCGATGATGTTACCCAGCCCCACCCACCAATAGTGCACCTGTCCTTCCACCGCACGGTACATCCAGCCGGTTTCACAGCCGCCGGCCAGCACGATGCCGAAACCAAACAGCAGGCCGCCCAGAACCGCATTGGGGCCGGCCCACATGATTTTCGGCGCGACACCCAACTGCACATAGCTGAAAATACCGATGGCGCTCACCGCCATGCCGATAATGATCGCTTTCGCCATGTGGGTACGCCCGGTGATCCATAAATCGCGGAAGGCTGAGGTGAAGCAGATCTGCGCACGCTCAATCAGCAGGCCAAAACCGATACCGAACAGCATGGCGATACCCAGCTTCGGCGCATCGAACAGCGTCCAAAGTGACCAGGCTACCGACAGGCAGAAAATCACCATGCCCAAACGGAAGCGGCGGCGCGCCTGCTCCGGCTTTTGCGTCAACGGGGCGGCGGCTTTTACCTTTTGTAATTTCACCGGGAGGCGGAACATCGGCAGCAGGGTAAATTTGGCGCCAAAGTAGGAGCCAGCAGCGGTCGCCAGTGCGAAGAACCAGGCGTGCAGCGAGAATTGAGGAATACCGGTGAAGAACGCCGCCAGGTTGCAGCCCATCGCCAGACGGGCACCGAAGCCGGCGATAATGCCGCCCAACAGCGCCTGCACAATGCGAATGCGGTGCTGTGGCTGGCGCAGCTTGACGTTATTGGCCCACAGTGCGGCAGCGATACAGCCAGCAAACATGCCGATGATCATCCTGCCGTCGATGCGCTGCAGCGGCGTGCCCTCAAGGCCGATAACCTTGAAGTAGCCCCATTGCTCAGGGTGCAGGCCGAACCACTGCAATACATGGCCACCCCAGCGGGTAAATTCCCCGGTTACCGCCCAGAAGGTACCGGTCAAACCAAAGTAGTAGGTAGAGAGGATCCCTGCGGCAATCACCGCGGGTAAAGGTGCCCAAAAGCGCACCAGGTATTGAGACTTGAACTGCTGCCAACTCATGGCATCTCCCGTGCATAGTATCCATAAGAAAAAACCTTATAAATGATACGCCATTTTGTGCCATTTAACGGTGAATTTCAGGCATAAAAAAACCAGCCCGAAGGCTGGTTTCTTAGTCCGATTAACCGCAAGCGGTCAAATCAGATGTTATGCATCACCGAAACGGCGACGTGGTGCAGCCGGAGCGGCGTCATCACGACGTGGGGCGCGTTGGCCGTCACGGTTGAAGTTACCGCCACGACGTTCGCCACCGTTGCCGGCAGGTGCAGCAGCACCGCCTTCACGACGATCACCGAAAGAACGACGGCCTGGGTTTGCCCCTTCACGACGTTCGCCGTTGAATGGACGACCACCGCCACGACGCTCGCCGTTACCTGCACCAGCACCGCCTTCGCGACGCTCACGACGTTCATGCGGCTGTGCATCGCCCAGCAGTTGCATGTTCATCGGCTTGTTCAGGATACGAGTACGGGTGAAGTGAGACAGGATCTCGCCCGGCATGCCTTTTGGCAGTTCGATGGTCGAGTGACCAGCAAACAGCTTGATGTTACCGATGTAACGGCTGCTGATGTCACCTTCGTTAGCGATCGCGCCAACGATATGACGAACTTCAACGCCGTCATCACGGCCCACTTCAATGCGGTACAGCTGCATTTCGCCAACGTCACGACGCTCGCGACGTGGGCGATCTGCGCCACCATCACGGCTGTCTGGACGTGCGTCACGACGACGGTCGCTGCCGCGGTCGTCACGGTCGTTGAATTCACGACGCTGACGTGGTTTGAACACGGGATCCGGTGGCAAGATCAGAGGACGTTCGCCCTGTGCCATTTTCAGCAGTGCTGCGGCCAGGGTTTCCATTTCCAGCTCTTCTTCCGGCTGCAGTTTAGCCAGCAGTGCGCGGTACATGTCCAGATCGCTGCTTTCCAGCTGTTGCTGTACTTTAGCGGCGAACTTGGCCAGACGACGCTCACCCAGCAGTTCTGCGTTTGGCAGCTCAACTTCTGGAATGGTCAGCTTCATGGTGCGTTCGATGTTGCGCAGCAGGCGGCGTTCGCGGTTTTCTACGAACAGCAGCGCACGGCCGGCACGACCAGCACGGCCGGTACGGCCGATACGGTGAACGTAAGACTCTGAATCCATAGGGATGTCATAGTTTACCACCAGGCTGATACGCTCAACGTCCAGGCCACGAGCAGCAACGTCGGTTGCGATCAGGATATCCAGACGACCATCTTTCAGGCGCTCCAGGGTCTGCTCACGCAGTGCCTGGTTCATGTCGCCGTTCAGTGCTGCGCTGCTGTAACCGCTGCGCTCAAGCGCTTCAGCCACTTCCAGAGTCGCGTTTTTGGTACGAACGAAGATAATCGCCGCATCAAAGTCTTCCGCTTCCAGGAAACGCACCAGCGCTTCGTTTTTACGCATGCCGTGCACAGTCCAGTAGCTCTGGCTGATGTCCGGACGGGTAGTAATGCTGGATTGGATGCGCACTTCCTGCGGCTCTTTCATAAAGCGGCGGGTAATGCGACGGATCGCTTCCGGCATGGTTGCGGAGAACAGCGCGGTCTGATGTTCAGCCGGGATCTCTGCCATGATGGTTTCTACGTCTTCGATAAAGCCCATGCGCAGCATTTCGTCGGCTTCATCCAGCACCAGACCGCTCAGGTTAGAGAGGTTCAGGGTGCCACGCTTCAGGTGGTCCAGCAGACGGCCTGGAGTCCCTACTACGATTTGCGGGCCCTGACGCAGAGCGCGCAGCTGCACGTCATAACGCTGGCCGCCGTACAGGGCCACGACGTTAACGCCATGCATGTGTTTGGAGAAATCAGTCATCGCTTCAGCAACCTGAACCGCCAGTTCGCGGGTCGGTGCCAGCACCAGGATCTGAGGTGCTTTCAGGGAAGCGTCAAGGTTGTGCAGCAGTGGCAGCGAGAATGCTGCAGTTTTACCACTACCGGTCTGTGCCATGCCCAGCACATCACGGCCGTTCAACA
Organism: Serratia sp. BIGb0234; assembly: GCF_024809915.1. NCBI lineage: Bacteria > Pseudomonadati > Pseudomonadota > Gammaproteobacteria > Enterobacterales > Yersiniaceae > Serratia > Serratia sp. BIGb0234. The sequence goes on along the minus strand of NZ_JANUEI010000008.1, from coordinate 116,286 downwards.
GGTGAGGAATACACTCAGCCTGGATCGGTGAAGGTTTTTCATAGCCCAGATCGGTCAGGGCAGAAATGATCGGAGCAGACAGCCCCAGGTCAGCAAAAGAGGTTTCAAGCTCAGTAGTCATGTACACGTGCCTCATTAATAATGGCAGCCAGTCTACATAACTCGTCGAGAAAATTTTCAGTCATTTTCATTGAAAAGTGTGAACCGGCTCAAATTAGATTATAAAACGAACAAAAAAGCCCTCGCCCGTTAAGACGATAACTTTGGCAAAAAACCAATGTATATCAGGCTGATAGTTGTTCGTCAGCTATTGCTGGTCCGATTCCGATAGGTCGTCTTGTTCTTGGCCTAACAGCGCCAATTCCAACAATGCATAGCGGTGCTCAACGAAGTTATGAACGTTGTTAGCGACCGTCAGTTTGAACAGCGCCGAAGCGGTGTCCTTGTCCCCCAGACTTAGGTAATGCTTACCTAAATAGAAGTCAGTTTCACTGAGATGCTCAGCGAGCGAAGTGTTATCCGTTGCATCTGCCTTGAGCCTTTCCATCAGCGTTTTTTCACTGATGTTGCCCAGGTAGAATTCGACAATATTCCATCCCCATTGCCCTCGGTTCGCTTTGTCATAACGCTGCTGGAGCGCTACGTCAGCCTTCTTGGGATCGATTTCTCTTTCCACCAGATAAAGCCACAACGAACGGAAGGGATCGTTTGGGTCGTCTTGATAAAACGCCTGCAGATCATCCTGCGCCAACGGGAAGCGGCCGCCATAATACAGTGCGATGCCCCGGTTTAAACGCGCGTAATTGTAAGTTGGATCAAGCTCTAGTACAGAATCAAACGCTTCATAGGCAGCATCAAAATTGCCTGCCTGCGTTAAGTAAATGCCCAGGTAGTTGAAAACTTCTGGCATATCAGGACGTATCGCCAGCGCTTGCGAGAAATCATTGCGCGCCAGTGCACGTAGCCCGAGGCTATCATACAGCACACCGCGCTCATATAAAAGCTGCGCACGCTCATCGTCCGTCAGTGCCCGGCTGGCAAGTATTTGTTCCATGCGCGCCAGGATCACTTCCTGCTGCAGAGTTGGCTGCAACGGGATCGCCAAAACTTCGTCTTTACGCCAATCATGGTTGCTGCATCCTGCCAGCATGAGTGCTGTCGCAACGTAACACCAGCGCAAGAAAGGCTTCATTTCCCACTCCCGAAGACAAACATTGGATGAACATCCTTTCATCCGTTTGCTAATACGCAAGCATCCTACCCGCGCGATACGAACAGCTCCCAACCCCATGGCCGGGAGCTGTAAATCTATCTATACAGTTATTCTGCTTCAGGCGCAGGTGAACCTGCTTCTGGTGCGGTCGCTTCTTTGATGCTCAGACGCACGCGGCCCTGACGGTCAACTTCCAGTACCTTAACCGGTACTTCCTGACCCATCTGCAGATAGTCGGTCACTTTCTCAACGCGCTTGTCTGCGATTTGAGAGATGTGCACCAGGCCTTCTTTACCACCACCGATCGCCACGAATGCGCCGAAATCAACGATACGGGTAACTTTACCCTGGTAAATACGGCCCACTTCGATCTCGGCAGTGATCTCTTCGATGCGGCGAATAGCGAATTTCGCTTTCTCACCGTCGGTAGCAGCGATTTTCACTGTACCATCATCTTCGATTTCGATGGTAGTGCCGGTCTCTTCGGTCAACGCACGGATGACAGAGCCGCCTTTACCAATCACGTCTTTGATCTTGTCCGGGTTGATTCGGATAGTGTGAATACGTGGTGCGAACTGAGAGATATCGCCGCGCGGAGTGCTGATAGCCTGTTCCATCACGCCCAGGATGTGCAGACGCGCGCCCTTGGCCTGGTTCAGTGCAACCTGCATGATTTCGCGGGTGATGCCTTCAATTTTAATGTCCATCTGCAGCGCGGTAATACCGTCACGGCTACCCGCTACTTTGAAGTCCATGTCGCCCAGGTGATCTTCGTCACCCAGAATGTCGGACAGAACCACAAAGTTGTCTTGTTCTTTCACCAGGCCCATTGCGATACCCGCAACGGCGGCTTTGATTGGCACACCAGCGTCCATCAGCGCCAGAGAAGCGCCACAGACTGAAGCCATGGAAGAAGAACCGTTAGATTCGGTGATTTCGGAAACCACACGCACCGTGTACGGGAAATCTTCTGCTTTAGGCATCATAGCCAATACGCCGCGTTTCGCCAGGCGACCGTGACCAATTTCACGACGTTTAGGCGAACCTACCATCCCGGTCTCACCAACGGAGTACGGAGGGAAGTTGTAGTGGAACAGGAAGCTGTCGGTCTTCTCGCCCATCAGCTCATCCAGGTTCTGCGCATCACGTGCGGTACCCAGAGTTGCAGTAACCAGAGCCTGAGTTTCACCACGGGTGAACAGTGCGGAACCGTGGGTACGCGGCAGTACGCCGGTGCGCACGTCCAGACCACGGATCATGTCTTTTTCACGGCCGTCGATACGCGGCTCGCCACGCAGCACGCGGCTACGAACGACGTTTTTCTCAACGCTGCCCAGGATGTCCTGAATTTCAGACGCGTCCAGGGTTTCGTCCTGTGCCAACAGGGTTTCAACAACGCTGTTCTTGATCGCATCTACCTGAGCGTAACGCTCTTGTTTTTCGGTGATGTGATAAGCGTCGCCCAGGCGGCCTTCAGCCAGTTCAGCAACGCGCGCGTGCAGCGCTTCGTTGACTGCAGGTGCCTGCCAATCCCACTTAGGCTTGCCGGCTTCGGCAACCAGGGAATTGATGTTCTCGATAACGATCTGCTGTTGCTCGTGGCCAAAGACCACCGCGCCCAGCATTTGATCTTCGCTCAGAACGTCAGCTTCGGATTCAACCATCAGCACTGCGCCTGCGGTACCGGCAACCACCAAGTCCAGGCTGCTTTCTTTCAGCTCGTCAGTCGTTGGGTTCAGCACGTACTGGCTGTTGATGTAACCCACGCGAGCAGCACCGATTGGGCCATTGAACGGAATACCGGACAGGCTCAGGGCTGCAGAGGCACCGATCATCGCAACGATGTCCGGGTTAACCTGCGGGTTTACGGAAACAACGGTCGCGATCACCTGAACTTCGTTCAGGAAGCTGTCCGGGAACAGTGGACGGATCGGACGGTCAATCAGACGGGAAGTCAGAGTTTCGCCTTCGCTCGGACGGCCTTCACGACGGAAGAAGCTGCCCGGGATACGACCAGCAGCGTAGGTACGCTCCTGATAGTTAACGGTCAGTGGGAAGAAGCTCTGGCCTGGTTTGGCTTTTTTCTGGCCAACTACGGTAACGAATACGGCGGTGTCATCCATGCTCACCATCACGGCGGCGGTGGCTTGACGAGCCATCATACCGGTCTCAATAGTGACGGTATGCTGGCCATACTGGAATTTGCGAATGATCGGTGTCAGCAAAATTATATCCTTAGATTAGGCGCGCAATCGTATTGACGACTCGACACGCCATTGACTCGATTTGCCTTCTCACTACATCCTCGCGACTAATGACAATCCTTATCTCAAGCCTGAGACAAAGCCTCTCATTAGCCGCGCGAACCTCTGTAATGGAAGATCCTGTTTGGAAACATCAGTAATACATTAACCTGATTTGCTTATGCTTCCTAGAAGAAAGGGGCCCAAATAGGCCCCTTTCCACTGAAACTCGCTAGATTAGCGACGCAGACCCAGACGCTCGATCAGGCTGGTGTAACGTGCTACATCTTTACGCTTCAGGTAGTCCAGCAGCTTACGACGCTGAGAAACCATACGCAGCAGACCACGACGGCTGTGGTGATCTTTTTTGTGCTCTGAGAAGTGGCCTTGCAGATGGTTGATCTGCGCAGTCAACAGGGCAACCTGAACTTCGGAAGAACCGCTGTCGTTAGTACCACGACCGAAATCAGCTACGATTTTAGCTTTAGCTTCAACACTTAGAGACATTGTAATACTCCAGATTATAGATAATAAATACAGGCGCCGATCTCTAATTCAGCAACCCAATGCATAAGCTGCGCCATTCTACCCTTAGCGCAGTGCGATCGCAAGGCAGTGCGTTTTCTGCCCTCAGTCGAAATATTCGACGACCAGGCGGCGCGGCGCCACACGACCGTCATCGGCGATATCACCCACGCCGATAAATTTACGCTCTTCACCTTCGGTGATACGTACCATGCCCGACGCCGGCGCACCGGCAACCTGTACGGGCTGCCCCTGCTTAACGTATCCCGCGACTACCGGCAGCAAATTCACTTCCGGGTAGTTCTCCACCGGGCTGTCCATCGGCATCAGCAGAGGATCGAGCAGCTCGCCTGGCGCGACTTCCTGTGCCTGTGCCTGCTCCAGCAATTCGTTCAGCTGTTCCAGCGTGACCATCCTTTCGATCGGATAGGTCGCCACCTGCAGACGACGCAGGTAGATCACGTGTGCGCCACACCCCAGCAGCTCACCGAGGTCGTCGGTAATGGTGCGGATGTAGGTGCCTTTCGAACAGTGAATTTCCAGCTCCAGTTCGTCCCCTTCCCAGCGGATAAACTGCAGATCGTAAACGGTGATGCTGCGTGCTTCGCGCGGAACTTCGATACCTTGACGAGCATACTCATAGAGTTTCTTGCCCTGGTACTTCAGCGCCGAATACATCGAAGGCACCTGCTTGATATCGCCGCGGAAGCTGTCCAGCGCCGCATCGAGCTGCGCCTGGGTGAAGTTCACCGGACGTTCCTGCACAATCTGGCCGTCGGCGTCCGAAGTATCGGTGCGCTGACCCAGTCGAGCAATAACGCGATAGCGTTTGTCGGAGTCGAGCAGGAACTGTGAGAACTTGGTCGCCTCACCGAGGCAAATCGGCAGCATGCCGGTCGCCAGCGGGTCGAGCGCGCCGGTGTGTCCCGCGCGGTTGGCGTTATAGAGGCGTTTTACTTTTTGCAGGGCGTCGTTAGACGACAGGCCCTGCGGTTTGTCCAGCAACAGGACGCCGTGGATATCACGGCCGCGGCGACGAGGGCGACTCATTAAGCCTCCTCGTCATCGCCTGATGCGGAACGGCGTTCGGCGTCGTTCTTCACTACGTTAGTCACCAGGTTGGACATGCGCATGCCTTCAACCAGAGAGTTGTCGTAAGCGAAGGTCAGCTCAGGTACTACACGCAGACGCATGGCTTTGCCCAGCAATGTGCGGATGTAGCCCGAAGCGTCTTGCAGCGCTTTGATACCGTTTGGCACCAGTTCCGGATCCGGGTTTTCGGTCAACACGTTCAGGAAGGTGACATAAACTTTGGCATAGGCCAAATCGCGAGAAACTTCTACACCAGAAACGGTAGCCATGCCGATACGCGGATCTTTGACTTCACGCTGCAGAATGATAGCAATCTCTTTTTGCATCTCTTGTGCCACGCGCTGACCGCGGCTGAATTCTTTTGCCATTATGGATTCTCCAGACAAATCGGGGGGCACAAGGCCCCCCAGAAAAGACTTAAGCAGATGTGCTAGCGTTAAGCGATGGTACGTTGGATCTCGATGATTTCGAAGACTTCGATCATGTCGCCGACGCGCACGTCGTTGTAGTTCTTAACGCCGATACCACATTCCATGCCGTTACGGACTTCGTTAACGTCATCTTTGAAGCGGCGCAGGGATTCCAGCTCGCCTTCATAGATAACCACGTTGTCGCGCAGAACGCGGATTGGGTTGTGACGCTTGATGTTACCTTCGGTAACCATACAACCGGCAATAGCACCGAATTTAGGTGATTTGAACACGTCACGCACTTCGGCCAGACCGATGATCTGCTGCTTGTACTCAGGCGCCAACATACCGCTCATCGCCTGCTTCACTTCGTCGATCAAGTTATAGATCACGGAGTAGTAACGCAGATCCAGGCTTTCTGCTTCAATCACGCGGCGCGCAGAAGCGTCGGCACGGACGTTGAAGCCCAGGATGATGGCGTTGGAAGCGGCTGCCAGCGTTGCGTCGGTTTCAGTGATACCACCTACGCCAGAACCAACAATCTTCACTTTCACTTCGTCGGTAGAGAGTTTCAACAGTGAATCCATGATGGCTTCACAAGAACCCTGTACGTCGGATTTCAGTACGATGTTCAGCTCAGAAACTTCACCGTCGGTCATGTTCGCAAACATGTTTTCCAGTTTAGATTTCTGCTGACGCGCCAGTTTAACTTCGCGGAACTTGCCTTGACGGTACAGCGCAACTTCACGCGCTTTCTTCTCGTCACGCACAACGGTCGCTTCATCACCGGCGGCAGGAACGCTGGACAGGCCCAGGATCTCAACCGGAATAGAAGGACCCGCAGAGGTCACTTCGCGACCCAGTTCGTCACGCATCGCACGCACGCGGCCGTATTCGAAGCCACATAGAACGATATCGCCTTTGTTCAGCGTACCTTCCTGTACCAACACGGTAGCAACCGGACCACGACCTTTATCCAGGAAGGATTCGATAACTACGCCGCTGGCCATGCCGCTGCGTACTGCTTTCAGTTCGAGAACTTCGGACTGCAGCAGGATAGCGTTCAGCAGTTCGTCGATACCGGTACCGGCTTTCGCAGATACGTGAACGAACTGAGCTTCGCCGCCCCACTCTTCCGGCATAACGCCGTACTGGGACAGTTCTTGCTTAACGCGATCCGGATCGGCTTCCGGCTTGTCAATTTTGTTCACTGCAACCACCAACGGTACCTGCGCTGCTTTCGCATGCTGGATAGCTTCGATGGTTTGCGGCATTACGCCGTCGTCGGCAGCAACAACCAGAACAACGATGTCAGTCGCCTGAGCACCACGGGCACGCATTGAAGTAAAGGCTGCGTGGCCTGGGGTATCCAGGAAGGTGATCATGCCGTTGTCGGTTTCTACGTGGTAAGCACCGATATGCTGGGTAATACCGCCGGCCTCGCCTGCTGCCACCTTGGTGGAGCGGATGTAGTCCAGCAAAGAAGTTTTACCGTGGTCGACGTGGCCCATGATGGTCACAACTGGCGCACGTGGCTCAGCCGCTGCACCGGTATCACGATCGCTCATCAGCGCTTCTTCCAGCTCGTTCTCACGACGCAGGATAACTTTGTGGCCCATCTCTTCGGCAACCAGCTGCGCGGTTTCCTGATCGATGACCTGGTTGATGGTGGCCATTGCGCCCAGCTTCATCATCGCTTTGATGACCTGAGAGCCTTTAACCGCCATTTTGTTAGCCAGTTCGGCTACGGTGATGGTTTCGCCGATAATAACGTCGCGGTTAACCACCTGAGCCGGCTTGTTGAAGCCCTGCTGCAGAGTGCTTGGCTTACGCTTGCCTTTACCGCCACGGGTAACGGCGCGCGCTTCTTCACGGTCTGCTTTAGACTCGGAAAGCTTGTTGCCTTTCTTCTGCTTGGTCGCTTTACCGCCACGGGTGCGGCTGCGGCGTTCGCCTTCAACTTTAGCGTCGTTTTCGTCTTCAGCGGCACGGGCGTGCTGAGAGGTAGTCACGTGGTAATCGGCTGTTTCAACCGCAGCGCTTGCTGCTTCAGCTTCGGCCCACTTCTCACCGTTCTCTTCTGCCATGCGGCGAGCTTCTTCCGCTACGCGTTTGGCGTCTTCTTCGACCTTACGGCGCACTTCCTCTTCCGCTTTACGTTTCAGTTCAGCGGCTTCGGCTTCACGGCGTGCTTTTTCTGCCTGAGCTGGCTTGGTCATTTCGTCGGTATGTTGATTCGTCACTTTTTCTTTTTCCGCTGAATTACGCTTAGCAATCTCCGCGGCCTCACGTTTGGCTTGCTCTTCGGCTGCGCGCTTCGCTTCTGCTTCGCGTTTCGCTAGCTCTTCCGCTTCGCGCTGTGCCTGCTCTTCCGCTTCACGCTGTGCCTGCTCTGCCGCTTCAGCCTGTTGGGCTTCTGGCGTATCGCGATTTACATAAGTGCGTTTCTTGCGGACCTCAATTTGCACCGATTTACTTTTACCGCCGGTGCTCGGAATATTCAAGGTGCTGCGCGTTTTGCGCAGCAACGTGAGCTTACCAGGCGCGCTACCGTGTTCACGGTTCAGGTGCGCCAGTAAGGCTTCTTTCTCATGTTGGGTTACAGAGTCTGTCTCAGACTTGTTAATCCCTGCATCAGCAAACTGCTGTACCAGGCGATCAACTGGAGTCTGAATCTCTGCTGCCAGCGATTTTACGGTTACATCTGTCGTCATGCTGTTCCTTCCTGCTACAGTTTATTACGCGTTGTCGCCAAACCAACAGATATTACGTGCGGCCATAATCAGCTCGCCGGCTTGCTCATCGCTAAGCCCTTCAATATCAGCCAGATCGTCAACACCCTGCTCGGCAAGATCTTCCAGCGTACAAACCCCACGCGCGGCCAGTTTAAAGGCCATGCTGCGCTCAAGACCCGGAAGGTTGAGCAAATCGTCAGCAGGTTTTTGGTCGCCCAGGCTTTCTTCTTGGGCCAGGGCCAGCGTGGTCAATGCAGCTTTGGCGCGATCGCGCAACGCTTCAACCATATCTTCATCCAGACCGTCGATTTCCAGCAGCTCTTTGATTGGCACGTAAGCCAATTCTTCCAGCGTAGAGAAGCCTTCTTCAACCAGTACGGTGGCGAAATCTTCGTCGATATCAAGATACTTGGTGAAGGTATCAATGGCGGCATGAGCTTCGGCCTGGTGCTTGGCCTGCAGATCGTCCGCCGTCATCACGTTCAGTTCCCAACGGTCGTCGTCACGGTGTTGTTTTAACAGCTGGGATGCCAAACGCACGTTTTGGCCATTACGGCCGATCGCCTGTGCCAGATTGCTGGCTTCAACGGCGATATCCATAGTGCAATTATCTTCATCAACCACGATCGAGGCAACGTCTGCCGGCGCCATGGCGTTGATGACGAACTGCGCAGGGTTATCATCCCACAGGATGATGTCGATACGTTCACCGCCGAGCTCGCTCGAAACGGCCTGAACGCGCGCACCGCGCATACCTACGCAAGCGCCGACCGGGTCGATGCGTTTGTCGTTGGTTTTCACTGCAATTTTCGCACGGGAGCCTGGATCGCGGGCTGCCGCTTTAATTTCAATCACTTCTTCGCCGATTTCCGGTACTTCGATGCGGAACAGTTCTTTCAGCATCTCGGCGCTGGAGCGGCTGACGAACAGCTGGGCACCACGGGCTTCGGGACGAACGGCGTACAGGATGCCGCGGATGCGGTCGCCTGGACGGAAGTTTTCGCGCGGCAGCATGTCTTCACGGCCAATTACCGCTTCGGCGTTGCTGCCCAGATCCAGCGCGATGCTGTCACGGTTAACTTTCTTCACCACGCCGGTGACGATTTCACCTTCGTGCTGACGGAAAGCATCAACGACCATAGCGCGCTCGGCTTCACGTACTTTCTGTACGATAACCTGCTTCGCGGTTTGAGTGGTGATACGGTCGAAGGTCACAGATTCAATCTGATCTTCAATGTAACCGCCCAGCTCGATGCCTGGCTCTTCATACTGCGCAGCTTCCAGCGTGATTTCACGCGTTGGCTGAGTCACTTCATCTACGGCGACCCAACGGCGGAAGGTATCGAAATCGCCAGTTTTGCGGTCAATGCTGACGCGAACTTCGATTTCCTGCTCGTATTTTTTCTTGGTGGCGGTGGCTAATGCGGTTTCCAGCGCTTCGAAAATCTTCTCACGCGGAAGGGATTTTTCATTGGAAACAGCTTCAACAACAGCCAGAATCTCTTTATTCATCCTAGTTGCCTCATCCAAACTTTAAAAGTGGGGTACCAGGTTCGCTTTCTGGATATTGCTCAGCGCGAACACTTCATCTTTCCCTTCCACAGTAACCGTGATCATCTCGCCATCGACAGACTTGATAATGCCCTGCCATTTGCGACGGTTCTGTACGGCCATGCGCAGGACCAAGCTGACTTCATCACCGAGGAAACGAGTATAGTGTTCGGCGGTGAACATCGGGCGATCAAGGCCAGGAGAGGAGACTTCCAAGTTGTAAGCGACTGTGATTGGCTCTTCGACGTCCAATACAGCGCTGACCTGGTGGCTGACATCAGCGCAATCGTCAACATTGATGCCGTTTTCACTGTCAATATAGATACGGAGCGTCGATTGGCGCGCACGAATAAATTCGATGCCTACAAGTTCAAAGCCCAACGCTTCTACCGGTGCCGAAAGCATCTCTGTTAATTTTTGCTCTAATGTGGACAAGCCCACCCCCAAGACATAAAAAAAGGGCCTAATAGCCCAGTGATTCTGTTGCCAAATAACAAAAAACCCCGAAAATTCGGGGCTTTATGCAACTGGACCCTGTTTGCCGCTAAGCGGCTTCGGTGCAACTTTCTAACAAGTGTCATTTTCAAATGTTGATCGAGAAAAGCGGAATTCAATCGAAAAGTGTATTTGAAAATAAACACTTAAAGGAAAGTGGTTGCGGGGGCCGGATTTGAACCGACGACCTTCGGGTTATGAGCCCGACGAGCTACCAGGCTGCTCCACCCCGCGTCCGAAAACGTGGCAAATATTACGCCGATAATCGCAAAATTGCAAGTTATCTCTGGGATTTGGTACCGAGGATGGGACTCGAACCCACAAGCCCGTTAGGGCACTACCACCTCAAGGTAGCGTGTCTACCAATTCCACCACCTCGGTACTGATTCTTACTGCTAACGGCCGTTATTTTAATGAGGTAATAACAACCGTTTTCAAACTCTGTTACTGCGGGATATCGCTGCTCGGCTTGGTTGGTGCTGCCGGCGCGGTAGTCTGCTCAGATTTCACTGGCTGACCCAGGTTTTCCCACTCGCTGCCTTTCTTGCTCTGGTTGGTGCTCAGGTTGCCCAGGATCAGACTGATGACGAAGAACAGCGTCGCCAGCACAGCCGTCATGCGGGTCATGAAGTTACCGGAACCGCTCGAACCGAACAATGTGCCAGAAGCACCTGCTCCGAATGAGGCTCCCATATCAGCGCCTTTACCTTGCTGCAGCATAATCAGAGCAACCAGCCCGATTGAGATCAGCAGGAAAATTACCAGAAGAGCTTCGTACATAGTTGTACCCGTATCCTTGCGGCTTCACCGCGTGCCAAATGCTTCACACCCCAAAGGCTTCTAATTCTATTAAGAAGTCGCAGGCGTTATATCAAACTGCCCACTGAAGCGGGTGTGAATACTAACCAAAGGCGCCAAACCACGCAAGGGCAATTTGCAGCCACCGGCGCGTTTGCGGAAAAAAACGCCAATAAAATTCGCAGGCTGTGATTTCCGAGGGCAGCGGTTGCCCCCGGACCGATCAAAAAAGCGTTAGCCCGCAGATTTCACCGCGTCGGCAATGCGATGTGCCAATGCCGTCACTTGCTGCTCGTCCTCGCCTTCCACCATCACGCGGATCAGCGGTTCGGTACCGGATTTACGTAGCAGCACGCGGCCGCGGCCGGCCAGTTCAGCCTCGACCTGCTCGGTGATTTTACGCACCTCGTCGGATTCCAGTGGGTTGTGTTCACCGACAAAGCGCACATTGACCAGGATCTGCGGCAGTAATTTCATGCCGCTACACAGGTCGTGCAGGCTCATGTTGTTGCGGACCATCGCCGTCAGTACCTGCAGACCGGCAACGATGCCGTCACCGGTGGTAGTTTTATCCAGCAGGATTACATGGCCGGAGTTTTCCGCACCAATGCGCCATCCCAGTTCCTGCAGCTTCTCAAGTACGTAACGGTCACCGACTTTGGCGCGAGCGAAGGGAATGCCCAGTTGCTTAAGTGCCAGTTCGAGCCCCATGTTGCTCATCAGCGTGCCTACCGCACCACCGCGCAATTGGCCCTGACGCAATCCTTCACGGGCAATGATGTAAAGGATCTGGTCGCCGTCGACCTTGTGGCCAAGGTGATCAACCATCATCACCCGGTCACCGTCACCGTCAAATGCCAGACCGACGTGCGCTTTCTCCTGCAGCACGCGCTCTTGCAGTTGGCGAACGTCTGTTGCACCGCATTTTTCATTGATGTTCATGCCGTCCGGTTCAACGCCGATGGCAATCACCGTGGCACCCAGTTCACGCAGCACGCTCGGCGCAATGTGATAGGTCGCGCCGTTGGCGCAGTCCACCACAATTTTCAGGCCTTTCAGGCTCAGTTCGCTCGGGAAGGTGCCTTTACAGAATTCGATGTAACGGCCGGCGGCATCGATGATCCGGCTCGCTTTACCCAGTTCGGAAGATTCTACGCAGGTCAGCGGTTTTTCCATTTCGGCTTCAATGGCTTCTTCCACATGGTCCGGCAGCTTCGCGCCATCAATGGAGAAGAATTTAATGCCGTTGTCGTAAAAAGGGTTATGAGAAGCCGAGATTACAATACCGGCTTCCGCACGGAAGGTACGTGTCAAATAGGCTACCGCCGGCGTCGGCATTGGCCCCGTGAAGGAAGCAGACAGCCCCGCCGCGGCAAGACCGGCTTCCAATGCCGACTCAAGCATGTAACCTGAGATACGGGTGTCTTTGCCGATAATAATTTTACGAGAACCGTGGCGTGCCAGCACCTTGCCCGCCGCCCAGCCCAGTTTCAGAACGAAATCAGGGGTAATAGGACTCTCACCGACCTTGCCACGAATACCGTCGGTACCAAAATATTTGCGCTCGCTCATGTCTCTATCATCCCTTAGCTGAAATGGTTGCCTCGACGACACGCATCGCCTCGACGGTTTCTTTAACGTCATGCACTCTGACAATCTGCGCTCCCTGCATGGCGGCGATAACCGCACAGGCTACGCTGCCGATAACCCGCTGATCAGGGGGGACATTCAGCAGTTGCCCAATCATCGACTTACGCGACATTCCCACCAAAAGCGGCAGGCCGAAGTGATGAAACTCAGACAATCTGGCCAGAAGCTGATAATTGTGCGCTAAATTCTTACCGAAACCGAACCCGGGGTCGAGCAGCAATTTCTGATTTGTAATACCGGCGGCATTACAGCGTTCGATATGATGCTGAAAAAAGGCGTTCACATCGCCAATAAGATCGTCGTAGTGCGGTGCCTGCTGCATGGTTCGTGGCTCGCCCTGCATGTGCATCAGGCACACTGGCAACCCGCTTTCCGCCGCAGCGGCCAATGCGCCCGGCTCCTGCAATGAGCGAACGTCGTTGATCAGGTGCGCACCGGCCTGAGCCGACTCGCGGATCACCCCCGCTTTCGAAGTATCCACCGAGATAAAAACTTCAAAACGCCGGGCAATGGCTTCAACGACGGGGACTACGCGCGCGATCTCTTCGTCTTCGCTGACCTCAGCCGCTCCCGGTCTGGTCGACTCGCCGCCCACATCAATCATGGTCGCACCGGCCGAAATCAGCGCATGCGCGTGCAGCAAAGCCTGATTGAGCTGGTTGTGTTGGCCGCCGTCAGAAAAAGAATCCGGGGTCACGTTGAGGATCCCCATCACCCGCGGATGGGAAAGATCGAGAGTCATGTCTCGCACGGTTAACTGCATTGCTAATCCACCTTACTGTTGCCTGGTCCACTGCCCGCCGGGCAATAAAAAACCCCGGCATGCCGGGGTTCGATGTTATTACACAGCCAAAGTTACTTGTCTAGCTGTTCAGACATGGTATTGCCTGGGTTTGGTGTGCGCGGTTCATCAACCGGCGTCGGGGCTTTTGGTGTGCCACCGTTGTCGGAATTGCTGCCCTTGCCCACATCGTCCCAACCCGCTGGCGGACGCACGTCTTTGCGGTTCATCAGATCGTCAATCTGCGGCGCGTCGATGGTTTCGTACTTCATCAGGGCGTCCTTCATTGAATGCAGGATGTCCATGTTTTCCATCAACAGCGAACGCGCTCGCACATAGTTACGTTCAATCAGGGATTTAACTTCCTGGTCGATAATGCGCGCGGTTTCGTCCGACATGTGCTTCGCCTTGGCCACTGAACGGCCCAGGAACACTTCGCCCTCTTCTTCCGCATACAGCAATGGCCCCAGCTTCTCGGAGAAGCCCCATTGGGTCACCATGTTGCGTGCAATCGAGGTCGCCACTTTAATGTCGTTCGAGGCACCGGTAGAGACTTTTTCCGGTCCGTAAATGATCTCTTCAGCCAGACGACCGCCGTACAGAGTAGAGATTTGGCTTTCCAGCTTCTGACGGCTGGCGCTGATCGCATCCCCTTCCGGCAGGAAGAAGGTCACACCCAACGCACGGCCACGAGGAATAATCGTGACCTTATGCACCGGATCGTGCTCAGGAACCAGGCGACCAATAATGGCGTGGCCAGCTTCGTGATACGCGGTCGACTCTTTCTGCGCTTCGGTCATCACCATGGAGCGACGTTCTGCACCCATCATGATCTTGTCTTTGGCTTTTTCGAACTCCACCATCGACACAACACGTTTGTTTCCACGTGCGGCAAACAGCGCAGCTTCGTTGACCAGGTTGGCCAGGTCAGCACCGGAGAAGCCAGGCGTACCACGAGCCAGTACAGAAGCATCAACATCGGGTGCCAGTGGCACGCGGCGTGAATGCACTTTCAGGATCTGCTCACGGCCACGCACGTCCGGCAAGCCCACCACAACCTGGCGGTCGAAACGGCCTGGACGCAGCAACGCCGGGTCAAGCACGTCTGGACGGTTGGTCGCAGCGATAACGATGATACCTTCGTTGCCTTCAAAGCCGTCCATCTCAACCAGCATCTGGTTCAGCGTCTGCTCACGTTCGTCATGACCGCCGCCCAGGCCGGCACCACGCTGGCGACCGACGGCATCGATTTCATCGATAAAGATGATGCACGGTGCCGCTTTCTTCGCCTGCTCGAACATGTCACGCACACGGGAAGCACCGACACCCACAAACATTTCCACGAAGTCAGAACCGGAAATGGTGAAGAACGGCACTTTCGCCTCACCGGCGATAGCTTTCGCCAGCAGGGTTTTACCTGTCCCCGGCGGGCCAACCATCAGCACACCTTTCGGGATCTTGCCTCCCAGCTTCTGGAAACGGCTCGGCTCGCGCAGGTATTCCACCAGTTCGCTTACTTCGTCTTTCGCTTCGTCACAGCCGGCAACGTCAGCAAAAGTGGTTTTGATCTGGTCTTCCGTCAGCATGCGGGCCTTGCTCTTGCCGAAGGACATCGCGCCCTTGCCGCCGCCGCCCTGCATTTGACGCATGAAGAAGATCCAGACCCCGATCAGCAACAGCATCGGGAACCATGAAATAAAGATAGAAGCCAGCAAACTCGGCTCTTCAGGCGGTTCACCAACCACTTTCACATTCTTGGTCAACAACGTATCCAGCAACTTAGGATCGTTGACAGGGATGTAGGTCGTGTATTTGTTACTGTCTTTCTTGGTAACGTTAATTTCACGTCCATTGATTCGCGCTTCGCGAACCTGATCTTGGGTCAGTTCGGACATGAAGGTAGAGTAATCCACCCTACGGCCATTCGACTCGCTGGGCCCAAAGCTCTGGAATACAGACATCAACACTACCGCGATGACTAACCAGAGAATTAGGTTTTTCGCCATGTCACTCAAGGGATTAACCTCATATTACAACTGTGTTAACAAACAGCGTTAGGGTACTACAGCTTGCGCCCTGTCGCTACAATGTACACTTCGCGCGAACGTGCGCGGGAAGCGTCTGGCTTACGAATCTTAACCTTCGTAAACAGGGAGCGAATTTCCCGTAGGTACTCGTCAAAGCCATCTCCCTGGAACACCTTCACCAGGAAACTTCCGCCTGGTGCGAGGACATCACGACACATTCCCAGTGCTAATTCCACCAGATACATCGATCTTGGAATATCGACGGCCGGAGTGCCACTCATATTCGGGGCCATGTCAGACATGACCACCTGAACCTTACTTTCACCTACACGTTCCAACAGAGCCTTGAGCACCAGTTCATCACGAAAATCGCCCTGAAGGAAATCGACGCCAACGATAGGATCCATTGGCAAAATATCACAGGCGATGATGCGGCCGGAACCGCCAATCTGGGTCACGACATACTGCGACCAACCACCCGGCGCCGCACCTAAATCTACTACGGTCATGCCAGGTTTAAACAGTTTGTCACTCTGCTGTATTTCATCAAGTTTAAACCAGGCGCGCGAACGTAGCCCTTTTTTCTGCGCCTGTTGCACATATTTATCGCTAAAGTGTTCTTGTAACCAGCGACTGGAGCTAGCAGAACGCTTTTTATTAGCCATCTCGTTTTCCAACTATCATAAAAAGAGTCTTAATGTCAGGTTCGCAGCTCATGTAGACTCACACCGATGAAGACCGATTTGGTGATATACATGAGATGGCGGTAGAATGTACCGTTTTCAATCCCAACTTAAGCAAAAAAGACAATGAATCTGAATAATAAACAAAAACAGCACCTGAAAGGCCTGGCGCATCCGTTAAAACCGGTTGTCATGCTGGGTAATAACGGTCTCACCGAAGGGGTGCTGGCTGAAATTGAACAGGCTCTGGAGCATCATGAGCTGATCAAGGTAAAAATCGCTGCTAAAGATCGCGAAACCAAAACCCTGATCGCCGACGCTATCGTGCGCGAAACGGGTGCCTGCAATGTGCAAGTCATCGGTAGTACGCTTATTCTTTACCGCCCGTCTAAAGAGCGCAAGATCAGTCTACCGCGTTAATAAGCATTGGGTTAACGAAAAGGTGCCATGCACCTGATTCAGATAAAAGGCCGCACGCGGCCTTTTTCCTTTCTTTACAAAACCCTGGCGATTTTCTGCACGATTGGAAGGTGATCAGAGATATTCAACCTTCAAGATCTCATAATCGACATCGCCACCCGGGGTTTTTATCACAACCACATCATCTTGTTCTTTGCCGATCAGGCCACGTGCCATAGGCGAATTGACAGAAATCAGATTTTTCTTGAAATCAGCTTCGTCGTCGCCAACGATACGGTAGGTCACTTCTTCTTCGCTATCCAGGTTCAGCACCGATACGGTAGCGCCAAAAATCACGCGGCCATTGTTTGGCATCTTGGTGATATCGATCACCTGCGCGTTCGACAGCTTGGCTTCAATTTCCTGGATACGTCCTTCACAGAATCCCTGCTGCTCACGCGCCGCATGATACTCTGCGTTTTCTTTCAAATCGCCGTGTTCACGGGCGTCAGCGATGTCCGCAATGATTTTCGGACGGCGCACGCCTTTCAAATATTCGAGTTCTTCGCGCAGTTTTTCAGCGCCAAACAAGGTCATCGGAATCTGTTTCATAGTATAAATACCTCTAAATCTTTCCTGTTCAAATAGCCGTCATCCTGACGTGTTCGTATGAAAAAACGGTGGGTACGTGCCCCCCGCCTCCAGGCGATAAACAAAAGAAGCCTGACTCGGAACCCTTGCCCAAGTCAGGATCGATTTTGCATTTTGATACGCATTTTAGCCTAGAGTTCCTTGAGGGTCATCGTTTACTTTTTCCCTGAATGCACCGTAGTATGACGGCACGTTATCCAGCTGTTATCCCGAGATTATGCGTTTTTCACGAATTGTCAGTGCATTGGCTTGCGCATTTGTTCTGAATGCGAATGCGGCCCCGGTTGAAGATTACACACAATATTTGCCTGATGGGGCCAACCTTGCCCTGGTAGTTCAGAAGATCGGCGCTAGCGCTCCGACCATCGATTATCACTCTCAGCAAATGGCGTTGCCGGCCAGTACCCAAAAAGTACTGACCGCTTTAGCTGCCTTGTTGCAGCTCGGCCCAGACTATCGCTTCACCACCACGCTGGAGAGCCAGGGCGACATCAGCGACGGCGTGCTGCGCGGCAACCTGATTGCTCGCTTTGGCGGCGATCCGACCTTTAAGCGCCAGAGCCTGCGCAACATGGTGGCGATCCTGAAAAAACAGGGCGTGCGCCAGATTACCGGCGATGTGCTGGTCGATACCTCGGTATTCGCCAGCCATGACAAAGCCCCCGGCTGGCCGTGGAACGACCTGACGCAGTGTTTCAGCGCACCGCCGGCGGCGGCGATAGTCGACCGCAACTGTTTCTCGGTGTCGCTGTACAGCGCCCCCAATCCGGGCGATATGGCCTTTATTCGCGTGGCCTCCTATTATCCGGTCAATATGTTTAGCCAGGTTCGCACGTTGGCGAAAGGGTCTGCGGATGCCCAATACTGCGAGCTGGATGTGGTGCCGGGCGAATTGAACCGCTTTACCCTGACCGGTTGCCTGACCCAACGTAGCGAACCGTTGCCGCTGGCCTTCGCCATTCAGGATGGTGCCAGCTATGCCGGGGCGATCCTGAAAGATGAGCTGACCCAGGCCGGTATCCAGATCAACGGACACCTGAAGCGCCAGACGCAGCCGGGCCTGAAAGGCACGGTGATCGCCCAGACTCAATCAGCGCCGCTGCACGAATTGCTGAAAATTATGCTGAAGA
Organism: Serratia sp. BIGb0234; assembly: GCF_024809915.1. Lineage (NCBI taxonomy): Bacteria > Pseudomonadati > Pseudomonadota > Gammaproteobacteria > Enterobacterales > Yersiniaceae > Serratia > Serratia sp. BIGb0234. The sequence goes on along the minus strand of NZ_JANUEI010000008.1, from coordinate 97,903 downwards.
AATCGGACAACATGATTGCCGATACCGTCTTCCGTACCATCGGTCATGAACGTTTTGGCGTTCCGGGTACCTGGCGTGCTGGCGCTGACGCCGTGCGTCAGGTGCTGCGTCAGAAGGCCGGCGTGGATTTGGGCAACAGCATCGTGGTAGACGGCTCAGGCCTTTCACGCCATAACCTGCTGGCTCCGGCGACCATGATGCAGGCGCTGCAATACATTGCGCAGCATGACAGCGAGCTGAACTTTATTTCGATGCTGCCGCTGTCCGGTTACGACGGAACGCTGCGCTACCGTGGCGGGCTGCACGAAGCCGGTGTTGACGGCAAGGTGTCCGCCAAAACCGGTGCGCTACAGGGCGTATATAACCTGGCCGGATTTATTACAACCGCCAGCGGCCAGCGTTTTGCCTTCGTACAATATCTGTCAGGCTATGCCGTACCGCCGGAAGATCAAAAGCAGCGTCGAGCACCACTGGTGCGTTTCGAAAGCCGCCTGTACCGGGATATTTATCAGAATAACTGAGGGTTATGATGAAACTGCTGATTGTGGAAGACGATGAGCTGCTGCAACAAGGGTTGGCACTGGCATTAGCCGGGGAAGGCTATGCCTGTGACTGCGCCGCCACGGCAGCGGAGGCCAATGCTCTGCTCATCACCAGCCAATACAGCATGATTATCCTCGATCTGGGCTTGCCCGACATGGATGGTGCCAGCCTGCTGCGGCAGTGGCGCCGCCAGCAGGTCGACCTGCCAGTGCTGATTTTGACCGCCCGTGACGCACTGGAAGACCGGGTCGAGGGGCTGGACGCCGGTGCTGACGATTACCTGGTCAAGCCCTTCGCGTTAGTTGAACTACAGGCGCGCGTGCGCGCCCTGATCCGCCGCTATCAGGGCCACAGCGACAATCTTATTCAGTTGGACGATCTCCAGCTCAATCTCTCCAGCCAGCAGGTTTATGTTCAGCAGCAGCCGGTGGAGGTGACGCCGAAAGAATTCGCCATCCTCTCCCGCCTGATGATGCGCGCCGGTCAAACGGTTAATCGCGAGCTGTTGCAGCAGGATCTTTATACCTGGCAGGATGATTTAGGCTCCAACACGCTGGAAGTGCATATCCATAACCTGCGCCGTAAATTGGGCAAGGACCGCATCCGTACCGTTCGTGGCATTGGCTATCGTCTGGAATCCTCATCATGATCAGCATGCGCCGTCGTCTGTTGTTGATGCTGGCGCTGATCCTGTTGGTCACCCAGTTAATCAGCGCCTTTTGGCTCTGGCATGAAAGCCAGGAGCAAATCAGTTTCCTGGTGGATGAAACCCTGTCGGCCAAGGTGCGTACCGAGCGTGTCGATACGGAAATCGCCGAGGCGATAGCCTCACTGCTCGCCCCTTCGCTGATCATGATGATCGTCACCCTGCTGGCCTCATTCTGGGCTATCAGCTGGATTATTCGCCCGCTCAATCAGCTGCAGCAACGGTTGGAGAAGCGTTCCGCCGATAACCTGACGCCTCTGCCGCTCAGCGGAGACAGCCTCGAAATTATGGCGGTCACCACCACACTCAACCAACTGTTCTCACGGTTGGATAACACCATTCAACAGGAACGACTGTTCACCGCAGATGCCGCACATGAGTTACGTACGCCACTGGCGGGGATACGACTGCACCTGGAGTTAATGGAAAAACAGGGGGTCCCGCAAAGTAAGCCGTTGATCACCCGCATCGATCAACTGATGCATACCGTCGAACAATTGCTGATGCTCGCACGCGCCGGACAAGACTTTGCCAGCGGCCACTATCAGCGTTTCGATTGGGTGAGCGACGTGATCCTGCCGCTACAAGAAGAACTTGAGGAGTTGACCCGCCAGCGCGGACAAAAACTGCAATGGCAGCTCCCGGCAGCGGCCCCGATGCATGGCGATCCGGTCCTGCTTCGCCTGCTGCTGCGTAATCTGGTAGAAAATGCTCACCGCTACAGCCCGGAAGGCAGCAGCATTCAGGTGCAGCTGGCACAGCAGAAACCCGGCTATCAGTTGCAGGTGACGGATGAAGGTCCGGGAATCAAAGAACAAATGGAAGGCGAGCTCACTCAGGCATTCCGCCGTATGGATCAGCGCTATGGCGGCAGCGGACTGGGACTGAACATTGTCACTCGCATAGTGCAACTGCATCAGGGCCGTCTGACTCTGGAAAATCGTCGCGACACGCACGGGCTGAATGCACAATGCTGGTTACCTGAGAATGTCCTGAACAAATAATGCCGATAAAAAAAGGGCCCAGTTCTTAACTGAGCCCTTTTCTTTGCAAGATTATTTCTGGTAAATGATTTCGACGCCTTCGTCGTCATCTTCGTCCCAGTCATCATCCCAATCGTCTTCCGCTTCAGCTTCCACTTCAGCGATCTGTTCACGGTGGTAATCATCCCACATGAACTCGACTTTCTCCGGTGCGCTTTCTTCGATAGCCATGGCTTTCGGTTGGGTGTTGATGAACTTCATCACGTCCCAGCACAGCGCATTCACTCCTTCGCGATTCACCGCGGAGATCATGTAGTACTTGCCTTCCCAGCCCATGCCTTCTGCAATCGCCTTGGCGCGCTCGGCAGCTTCTTCCTCACCTATCAGGTCAACCTTGTTGAAAACCAGCCAGCGTGGCTTCTGCGCCAGATTTTCGCTGTATTGATTCAACTCGTTGATAATGACTTTGGCGTTTTCTACCGGATCGGATTCATCGATAGGTGCGATATCCACCAGGTGCAGCAGAACGCGGCAACGCTCCAGGTGCTTCAGGAAGCGAATACCCAGGCCGGCACCGTCGGAAGCCCCTTCGATCAAGCCAGGAATATCGGCAATAACGAAGCTCTGTTCGTGATCCATACGTACCACGCCCAGGCTTGGGACCAGAGTGGTAAATGGATAGTCGGCCACTTTCGGCTTAGCGGCAGACACTGCACGAATGAAGGTGGATTTGCCGGCGTTTGGCAGGCCAAGCATGCCAACATCGGCCAGCAGCAACAGCTCCAGCAAGATGTCACGTGCTTCACCGGCGGTGCCTAAGGTTTTCTGACGTGGTGCACGGTTAACCGATGATTTAAAACGGGTGTTGCCCAAACCGTGCCAACCGCCCTTCGCTACCATCAGACGTTGTTCATGGCGGGTCATGTCACCGAGGATCTCACCGGTGCCCTGATCCTGCACGCGGGTACCGACCGGTACCTTGATGGTGATATCTTTGCCACGCTTGCCGGTACAGTCACGGCTTTGGCCGTTCTGGCCACGTTCAGCACGGAAAGATTTCTCAAAGCGGTAGTCGATCAGCGTGTTGAGGTTTTCGTCCGCCAACAGATAGACGTCGCCGCCATCGCCGCCGTCACCGCCATCAGGGCCGCCGTTCGGGATATACTTTTCGCGGCGGAAGCTGACGCAACCATTACCACCGTCACCTGCAACGACCAAAATCGCTGCTTCATCTACAAACTTCATTTACCGTCTCCGTAAATCATTCACCGGGCTGCTTCAAAGGAGCAACCAGGCGGGTTTCTGCCCGTCGCGGCCACCAACGGTGACCAATTGCGGAAAACATGGCGCCCGCTACCACGACGAAAGCGCCGACATAACCGACGACATTCAATGTCGGGGCGGCGAATACGTGTGGCCAGGCCAGCGCCAACAAATCTGAAAACAGCAGGGTAAACAGCGGGGTCAGCGTGATTAACGCACTCACCTGCGCCGCCTGCCAGCGCGCCATCGCTTCCGCCAGCGCACCATAGCCAATCAGCGTGTTGGCGCCACAGAACAGCAAACAGGCTAATTGCCAGCCGCTGAGCTGGAAAATCACCTCAGGCTTGGCCAGAGGGAATAGCGCGATCGCACATAAAGTGTACAACATTACCAGAATTTGCGGCGAGGCTAATCGACGTAGCAACACTTTCTGCGCCACGCCATAAGTCACCCAGACCATCGCCGCACACACGCCCAACAGCACCCCCAGGGTGTAATCCGTCAGGCGGGTGAAAATCTCAATCAGGCTGACATTGAAGAACAACAGCAGCCCGCAAATCAGCATCAGTGCGCCAATCACCTGGGTGATGCGCATCCGCTCTTTTAAAACCAGCACGCTGGCAAACATCATACCGACAGGCGACAGCTGGCCGATAACCTGCGATGCGGTCGGGCTAAGGTACTGCAACGAAGAGCTGAAGAAGATAAAATTCCCCAGCAGGCCCGCGGTGGCGATGGCCAAAATCAGCAGCCAGCGTGGTTGACGGAATATGGTCACCGGCGGCAATCTGCCGCGCACGGCCAAAATGATCCCCAGCCCCAGCGCCGCGATGGTAAATCGATACCAAACGACGGTAAACGGCTCCATCACTACCAGCACTTCTTTCATCGCAATCGGCAATGCACCCCAGCAAACTGCCGTAGTTACCGCCAGGAAAATGCCAATTCCGACCTGCTGTTTCGTTTCCATCTTACCTTTTGCCAGCGCTGACGGGCCGATGCACAAGCAGCCCATAAATGTAAAAAGCCCCGCAACGAGTTGCGGGGCTTACATCTATTTCGTAAGGCTCGAAAAATTATTCAGCTTCGATGCTGATGAATTTACGATTGCTCGGGCCTTTAACTTCGAATTTGACTTTACCGTCTTTCAAAGCAAACAGAGTGTGGTCTTTGCCGCAACCCACGTTGGTACCAGCGTGGAATTTAGTGCCGCGCTGACGAACGATGATGCTGCCTGCCAGTACTGCTTCGCCGCCAAAGCGTTTAACGCCCAGACGTTTAGCTTCTGAATCGCGACCGTTACGAGTCGAGCCGCCAGCCTTTTTGTGTGCCATTAATCTGCTCCCCTAACTTAAGCGCTGATGCCGGTGATTTTAACGTCAGTGAACCACTGACGGTGGCCCTGCTGCTTACGATGGTGCTTACGACGACGAAACTTAACAATCTTAATTTTCTCGCCACGACCGTGAGCAACGACTTCAGCTTTGATCTTACCGCCATCGACGAAAGGAACGCCGATTTTGATATCTTCGCCATTAGCAATCATCAGAATCTGGTCAAACTCAACAGCTTCACCAGTTGCGATGTCCAGCTTTTCCAAGCGAACGGTTTGACCTTCGCTTACTCGGTGTTGTTTACCACCACTTTGGAAAACCGCGTACATATAAAACTCCGCTTTCCGCGTGCCCAACTGTTCAGTACAGAGCGCGCTATAAATATTCACAATAGGGCGCGAATTCTACGCAATAATCCAGCATATGACAAGAGCAGAATAAGACCAGAAGTACAAAAAAGAAGAAAAAAAGCACAGTTTCTTTCATGGCGTTTATCTGAGGCGTTTTTCAAGTACAATCAGTAGGACAGTTACCGCCATGTACCGATGTGAGCAGCGATCTCAACGCGGTGAAGAGAAACACAGCTGAAAAAAATACAATGAACCTAGAGCAAATTACCGAGTTAACCGCGCAAGATATGGCGGCCGTGAACGCAACAATTCTCGAACAGCTGAATTCCGATGTCACGCTCATCAATCAGCTTGGCTATTACATTATCAGTGGTGGCGGTAAACGCATCCGCCCGATGATCGCCGTTCTGGCGGCGCGGGCATTGCATTATCAGGGTGATAAACACATTACCGTCGCTGCGCTGATCGAATTCATTCATACCGCAACCCTGCTGCATGATGATGTGGTGGATGAATCCGATATGCGTCGCGGCAAGGCCACTGCCAATGCCGCCTTCGGCAATGCCGCCAGCGTATTGGTTGGCGACTTCATCTATACGCGTGCTTTCCAGATGATGACCAGCCTGGAATCGCTCCGTGTATTGGCGCTGATGTCCGAGGCGGTCAATGTGATTGCCGAAGGTGAAGTGCTGCAGTTAATGAACGTGAACGATCCGAACATTACCGAAGAAAGCTACATGCGGGTGATCTACAGCAAAACCGCACGCCTGTTCGAAGCGGCGGCACAATCTTCGGCGATCCTTTCGGGCGCCAGCGAGGCAGAAGAAAAAGCGCTGCAGGATTACGGCCGCTATCTCGGCACCGCCTTCCAACTGATCGACGACCTGCTCGATTACAGCGCCGACGGCAGCACCCTGGGTAAAAATACCGGTGACGATCTTAACGAGGGCAAACCGACGCTGCCCTTGCTGCATGCCATGCATAATAGTGAAGGCGAGCAGAAAGCCATGATCCGCGGCGCGATTGAACAGGGCAACGGTCGTCATTTGCTGGAGCCGGTTTTACAGGCCATGGAGCAATGCGGCTCGCTGGAATATACCCGCCAACGCGCTGAGGAAGAGGCCGACAAGGCGATTGCCGCACTGCAGGTGCTGCCGGAGTCTGCCCACCGTGCCGCGCTGGAAGGATTAGCCCATCTTGCAGTTCAACGCGATTTTTAAGAAATAATAAACGCCCTGCAGTTTCCACAGACCCGCGATGCGGGTCTGTTCATTTCCCCGGAAAGACACGCGCCAGCAGGCCGCCAATCCCTTCCCGCATCAGGAAAGCCAACATCTTTTCGCGTTCGCTCTCCGTCAGGTGGTAGTAATACTCAATCCACACCGTCAGCGGATCCTTGCGCTCAACTCCATACAGCGCCGGCTCCTCTTTCAAGATCAGTAAATTGCGCGTACCGGTCGGCAAACTGTCAATGTGATACTCCAGCGCCTTTCCCTGTACGCCTTTGCGCCGGCGGCTGATCCAGCCTTCACGACGCGCCATCAAGTTTATTCCCTGTGGTGAGGAAGGTAACCCTGCCACGCCGGTCAATTCCTTGGCGGCAAACCACTCTTTTTTCATGGCCATGTTCTCTGGGCAAAAGTAGGCGAAGATCTTTTTTAGGAAATTTATTGGATATTTTTTAAGAAATTTAGTGGTATCCTAGTTTCCGTATAAGCGTTTCATGTTGTTCAAACGATTAATCTTGACCTGTTAGTTATACCACTAACAGAACTTTCGCTAATCAAAAAAGGAATGCAAACATGAACTCAAGGAACAAGGATTGGCATCCGGCGGATATCATTGCGGCTTTACGTAAGAAGGGAACGACACTGGCGGCGGTGTCGCGCAAGGCAGGACTTAGCTCATCAACGCTGGCAAACGCACTGTCGCGTCCCTGGCCAAAAGGAGAATGGCTGATTGCCGAAACGCTCGATATACACCCTGCAGAAATCTGGCCGAGCCGCTATTTCGATCCCCATACCAATAACTTACTGGATCGAAAAGCCCGTATTCGGTCCTAGCTGCGGGCATAAAAAAACCGCCGGTACGTTGTCCGGCGGCCTATGCATACTCATGCACTGCTGGATGATCAGTTATTGATAAACTTTTCGCCCAGTTCGATATCTTTGTGCAGAACATCCAGCATTTCTTCCAGCGCTTTCTGTTCGAACGCGCTCAGAGTGCCGATGTCTTTGCGTTCTTCAACGCCATTCTTACCCAGCACCAGCGGCTGCGCGAAGAAGCGAGCGTATTTGCCATCGCCTTCCACATAAGCACATTCCACTACGCCTTTTTCGCCTTGCAGCGCACGAACCAGAGACAGGCCGAAACGCGCCGCCGCCTGGCCCATAGACAGGGTTGCAGACCCGCCGCCGGCTTTGGCTTCAACCACTTCGGTACCCGCATTTTGGATACGCTTGGTCAGATCGGCCACTTCCTGATCGGTAAAGCTCACGCCAGGGATCTGCGACAGCAGCGGCAAAATGGTCACGCCAGAGTGTCCGCCGATAACCGGCACGTTCAGCTCTTCCGGCTGTTTGCCTTTCAGCTCAGCCACAAAGGTGTTGGAACGGATGATATCCAGCGAGGTCACGCCGAACAGTTTGTTCTTGTCATAAACACCGGCTTTCTTCAGCACTTCTGCCGCGATAGCCACGGTGGTGTTGACCGGGTTGGTGATAATGCCGATGCAGGCTTTCGGGCAGGTGGTTGCCACTTGCTGGATCAGATTACGCACGATACCTGCGTTCACGTTGAACAGATCTGAACGATCCATACCTGGTTTACGCGCAACGCCTGCAGAAATCAGCACCACGTCTGCACCGTGCAGAGCTGGAGTAGCGTCTTCGCCACTGAAGCCTTTGATTTTCACTGCGGTTGGGATGTGGCTTAAATCGACGGCAACGCCTGGGGTAACGGGGGCAATGTCGTAGAGAGAGAGTTCAGAACCTGAAGGAAGCTGGGTTTTGAGTAGAAGGGCGAGGGCCTGGCCGATACCGCCAGCAGCACCGAGAACTGCAACTTTCATCCTATACTCCTTTATTATCTTAAATATATAAAGCGCCGTGAATATGTTGGTTACGGACCTTAAATTATTACACCTTTAAAAACAATCTCTTAACAGTCTGTTTGAGAACTGGCGCAATAAAACAGCCGATGTCGCGCTCATTTTAGATTAAATAGCTTACGCATTAAGGGCATAGCGCACACTAATCAAAAATACTGCGAGGTTATTCACGAGCAAGTTAACCGGCGGTTACATTACACCCTTACACAACATCAGAACAACATCATTTTAATAACATTTTCTTTACCACCGAGGGCGGCATTTTCGGTCACCGAAAGGGCATATTCATGAGGTACGGATTTTGTTAAAATGCTGCCCTTTCCTCGTTGTCCGGGCATTGTTATTTTTTCCGGGCGTCCTTTGATTGCATAAAAATTCATTTATATGCATAATCATCACTTCTATTGTCAACATTCCACGGTGCAAAATGCGTAATCCCGCAAAGCAGGAAGATCTGATCAAGGCGTTTAAAGCGTTATTGAAAGAAGAAAAATTCAGTTCTCAAGGCGAGATTGTTTTGGCGCTGCAAGAAGAAGGCTTCGAAAACATCAATCAATCCAAAGTATCGCGCATGCTGACCAAGTTCGGCGCGGTGCGTACGCGCAATGCCAAAATGGAAATGGTGTATTGCCTTCCCGCTGAACTCGGCGTGCCGACCACTACCAGCCCGCTGAAGAATCTGGTGCTGGATGTCGATCATAACGATGCAGTTGTCGTTATCCACACCAGCCCCGGCGCCGCGCAGCTCATTGCTCGCCTGCTGGATTCTCTGGGCAAATCCGAAGGTATTCTCGGCACCATCGCCGGTGACGATACCATTTTCGTTACCCCAGCCAGCAGCTTTACCGCGCGCCAGCTGTACGAAGCCATCCTGACCCTGTTCGAACAGGAGCTGTGATGCATCACGCTAACAAAATGCGGCGAGCCGTCGCGTTTTGTTAGCGTTTCTTTAACCCCATCCTTACTTTTCCCCCTCCCCCTACCACTTTTAACGCCAGGTTTCTTTCTCTTCGCAACACATTTCAATGACATTTCCGCTTAGCTAGTGATAGCTACTGTGATCTTCCGCACTTTTGGTCAAAAGCACTTACCTTATTGAAATTACATAAATTTAACATCAAAAGATCGTTTTATAACCGCTTTTTATTCCATCTGGTTATAAAAGATAAGGATCGTCATAATAAAGTTTCACTAGAAACTGTTAGCGAACTATTAATTTTTGGCGTTACTAGATGTATACTCATTTCCGTGACGTAAATCACAGTTCACTGGAACTGACAAAAGAATACGAAAAGGTCAAATCATGAAAATTAAATCTACCATCGCAACCATGAGCGTTCTCTCCATGCTTTCTTTCGGCGCATTTGCAGCACAATCTGTTGATGCAAGCCAGGCCGCAAAAATGCAATCTGCAGGCACCATTACCGTCAGCGGCGTTGCCGGTGCACCTTCAGATATCCGTCAGGCACTGTCTGAAAAAGCCGATGCCAAAGGAGCGACCGCTTACCGTGTAATCGAAGCACGCAACGAAGGTAACTTCCACGCGACCGCAGAAATTTACAAATAAGTACAAGGCGTTACCCGGCAACGGGCAATATAACTCTGGTACCGAGCACCACTGATAACAGCCTTCAAGTACAAAAACGCTGCAAAAGCCCTTCCAGGCGGTTATCACAACAGGACGCACTATCATGAATATGAAAACCACTCTCGCTGCACTTAGCCTGCTGTCTGTCGTTTCGTTCGGCGCTTCCGCCGCGACGTTAATCACTAACGACCAGGCCAATACGCTCCAGTCTGCCGGTACCATCACCGTCAGCGGCGTCACCGGCGCGCCTTCCGATATTCGCCAGGCCCTGTCTGACAAAGCCGATAAACAAGGCGCTAAAGCCTACCGCGTGATCGAAGCCTACGAAAACGGCAATTGGCACGCGACAGCCGAAATCTACAAATAACAATTCAGGGAGCCCTGCTTACCGAACTGATTACCCTCGTCACTGCCACTGCCGAGTTCTATCGTAAGCACTGATTCCTTGAAGAAACTTCGTCGTCCTATCCGACGAACCCCGTTGCCCTCGCTCGCGAGGGCTTTTTTATGGGCAAAAGAAAAGGCCGCAAGCGGCCTTTTAGTTTTGCTTCAGTCACACTGAATCGACGATCAATAAGTCACTTTAGGTTCTGACTTGTGGGCCAATGCCTCCAGCAGACGGTCATGGATCCCACCGAAGCCGCCGTTACTCATCACCAAAATGTGGTCGCCAGGCTGGGCCGTTTTAACGATCATGTCCACCAGCGTGTCGAGATCGGCGCTCCAGTGGGCCGGCTGTACACAGGCTTCCGCGACTTCCGCCACCTGCCAGGGGATATGGTGCGGTTGGAACAGGAAGACCTCATCGGCACGGCCCAGAGACGGTGCCAAATCATTCTTGCTGATCCCCATTTTCATGGTGTTGGAGCGCGGCTCGAGCACAGCCAAAATGCGCGCGGTACCGCCAACCTTGCCGCGCAATGCGGCCAAGGTCGCCAGGATCGCCGTTGGGTGATGGGCAAAATCGTCATACACCGTAACGCCATGAGCTTCACCGCGCAGTTCCAGACGGCGGCGAGCATTGATAAACTCACCGAGCGCGCGGCAGGCATCGGCTGGCAGCACACCAACGTGGCGCGTGGCGGCAATGGCCATCAAACCGTTATGCATGTTGTGTTCACCCACCAGCGACCACTTCACTTCGCCCACCTGTTCGCCGTCGAGGAACACCGCATAATGGCTGGCGTCCGGCGTTAATTTTTGAGCGCGCCATGCGCCCTCTTCCCCGACCAGCTCTTGCTCACTCCAACAGCCCATCGCCATCACCTGTTTCAGGTGGTTGTCGTTATCAGGCAAAATGATCTTGCCCTTGCCCGGCACCAGACGCACCAGATGGTGGAACTGTTTCTGGATCGCTTTCAGATCGTCGAAGATATCAGCGTGATCGAACTCCAGGTTATTCATGATCAGCGTACGCGGGCTGTAATGCACAAACTTGGAACGCTTGTCGAAGAAGGCGCAGTCATACTCATCGGCTTCGATCACAAAGAACGGGCTACCGCCCAGACGCGCGGAAACGTCAAAGTTGCCCGGAACGCCACCGATAACAAAGCCCGGTTGATAGCCGCAGGCTTCCAGGATCCAGGTGGCCATACCGGCGGTAGTGGTCTTGCCATGCGTGCCGGCCACGGCCAGCACCCAGCGATCGCGCAGCACATAATCGTGCAGCCACTGCGGGCCGGAAACGTAAGGGATCCCCTGTTCCAGTACCGCTTCAACGCAAGGATTACCCCGCGTCATGGCGTTACCGATGATCACCAGATCCGGCGCCGGATCCAATTGAGCAGGATCGTAGCCCTGGATCAGGTCGATCCCTTCCTTCTCCAGCAGCGTGCTCATCGGCGGATAGACATTAGCGTCAGAGCCGGTCACCTCATGCCCTAGCGAACGAGCCAGCACCGCCAGCCCGCCCATAAAGGTGCCACAGATCCCAAGAATGTGAATGCGCATAGTTTTCTCATAGAGTACGTCGAATGTTGGCTCATTCTAACGCTCAGAATCGTCCAGAAGAAATGGATTTGCCTATGAATAGCGTTCATCTTTGGGCTACACTGCTCGCGAATACGTTGGCGGTTTGTTAACAAACCGCTACCCATCCGTAGATTCAGGGATTGTGTCATGAAAACGTTAGGCGAATTTATCGTCGAGAAACAGCACGACTTCTCACACGCCACCGGCGAGCTGACTGCGCTACTTTCTGCAATTAAACTGGGCGCCAAAATCATCCACCGCGATATCAACAAAGCGGGTCTGGTGGATATTCTGGGCACCAGCGGCGTTTCCAATGTACAGGGCGAAGTTCAGATGAAACTGGACCTGTACGCGAATGAAAAGCTGAAAGCAGCATTGAAAGCGCGCGGTGAAGTTGCGGGTATCGCTTCTGAAGAAGAAGATGAAATCGTGATATTCGACGGCGAGCGGGCTGAAAATGCCAAGTATGTGGTGCTGATGGATCCGTTGGACGGTTCGTCCAACATCGATGTCAACGTCTCGGTCGGTACGATTTTCTCTATCTATCGTCGCATTACCCCGGTCGGTACGCCAGTGACCGAAGAAGACTTCCTGCAGCCAGGCAGCGCACAGGTCGCCGCAGGCTACGTGGTTTACGGTTCATCCACCATGCTGGTGTACACCACCGGTTATGGCGTGCATGCCTTTACCTACGATCCTTCTCTGGGCGTGTTCTGCCTCTCCCACGAGAAAGTCCGCTTCCCGGCCAGCGGCAATATGTATTCCATCAACGAAGGTAACTACATCAAGTTCCCGCGCGGCGTGAAGAAATACATCAAATATTGTCAGGAACAGGACGAAGCTACACAACGCCCTTATACCTCACGCTACATCGGTTCACTGGTTGCCGACTTCCACCGCAACCTGCTGAAAGGCGGCATCTACATTTATCCAAGCACCGCCAGCCACCCGCAAGGCAAGCTGCGCCTGCTGTATGAATGCAACCCGATGGCGTTCCTGGCGGAACAGGCCGGCGGTAAAGCCAGCGACGGTAAAAACCGTATTCTGGACATCACCCCGGTGAAACTGCACCAGCGCGCACCGTTCTTCGTCGGCACCAAATCCATGGTGGAAGACGCAGAGCGCTTTATCGCTGAGAACCCGGACGAATAACGAGTTCAATGTGGGGGACGGCTTGCCGTCCCCGGCATTATAATTTGAACGCCGCCATGCTCTGCGCCAGCAACTGCGCCTGATCCTCCAGCGAGCGCGTCGCCGCCGCCGACTCTTCGACCAAGGCCGCATTTTGTTGCGCCACCTGATCCATCTGCGCCACCGCCAGGTTTACCTGCTCAATGCCGCTGCTTTGCTCACGCGTAGCCGCAGAGATTTCCCGCATCAGCGCCGTCACCCGGCCCACTTCACCGGTAATGCCGTTCATGGTTTTCGCCGCCGAACCGGCCATTTGTTCGCCTTCCTGCACCCGATTCTGCGACGCTTCAATCAACCCTTTGATCTCTTTCGCCGACTGCGCGCTGCGCTGAGCCAGGCTGCGAACCTCACCGGCCACCACGGCAAAACCACGCCCCTGTTCACCGGCACGTGCCGCTTCCACCGCCGCATTCAACGCCAGAATGTTGGTCTGGAAGGCAATGCCGTCCATCACGCTGATGATATCGGCAATGCGGCGTGAGCTGTCGGTGATCGCCTGCATCTTGTCCATGACCTGACTGACCACTTCACTGCCTTGGTTGGCAATATCGGATACGCTCAGCGCCAGTTGATTCGCCTGTTCGCAGTTCTCGGCGTTCATCTTCACCGTCGAGGTCAGCTGTTCCATGCTGGCGGCGGTTTCTTCCAGAGAAGCAGCTGATTCTTCGGTACGCTGCGCCAGGTGCAAGTTGCCGGCAGCCAGTTCGCGTGAACCGGTATCGATTTGGCTGCTGGCATCGCGCACCTTGCTGACCGAACTGACCAAGGCCTGCTGCATCCGCTGCATCGCACGCACCAGACGGCCCATTTCGGTCTCGCCTTCGCCGGTGATACGGTGCGTCAGGTCGCCGCTGGCGATATGTTCCAGCTGGGCGATTGACTCATCGAGCGGACGCAGGATAATCACCCGCAGCGCAAACCAGGCCAGTAGCGCCAGCAAAATGCTGAGCAGGCCGGCAATCACGATCAGCGTAATTTTGGTGCTGGCATTGCTTTCCGCTTCATTCACCCGCTGCTGGCCAATCTTCATGGCGAAGCTGCGGAAGTCGCTGAGGTCCTTTTCAAAAGCGATGCTCAACGCGGAAATTTTTGTTTCCTGAATGTCGTAGTAATCATCAACTTTGCCGGCCTTGATGGCATCGGCCATCGGCCCAACGCCCTGTTCCAGATAGGCGCGGTAGCTGTTTTGCAAACGACCGGACAGCTCGCGTCCGCGTTCGGTGACGGTACCGACGCTGACAAAACGCGCCATTTCCTGCTTCGATTGCGCAAGGTAGTCATAGATACGGCCCACCGTAGCATCTGAAACCTCAATCTGGCCGATTTCCCGTTGGCGTACCGCCAGTGAGGCAGCGGTTCTGGCGCGCAGCGTCAGGTTGGAACTGCTGGCCAGCGACCCCAACTCTTCCCCCAGGATTTGATTCAGGGTGTGTAACGAGCGCGATCCTTCGTTAATCGCGTTGACGCCAATCGTGCTGACCATAATCAACAGCAGCGTCATCAGGCTCAACAGGGCAATCAGCCCGGCCTTGACCGTAATCTTTTTTAGCATGAGTTCTTCCCGGCTTCAGAAATAGTGAGATCTTACGTAGAGGAGGTAAAACGCGGAGCCAGACTTCGCCGACTCATTATTATTTGATGAAGTTATCGGCAACCCTCGAGAAAACTTAACGCCGTGGGAGGATTTATCTGGAAATTCGATGGATGGCTCTGCGCCGGGGCGGGGATGATGAAAAGGGCAGGAAATCGCAAAAGAGTCCGCTATAATAGCCGCCACTCCATTTCTGGTTTGATTAAAGGAAACCGACATGAGCTTGAACCTGGTCCCTGCTGGCAAAGACCTGCCGGAAGACATCTACGTTGTTATCGAAATCCCGGCAAACGCCGATCCGATCAAATATGAAATCGACAAGGACACCGGTGCGCTGTTCGTTGACCGTTTCATGTCCACCGCGATGTTCTACCCGTGCAACTACGGTTACATCAACCACACCCTGTCTCTGGACGGTGACCCGGTTGACGTGCTGGTGCCAACCCCATACCCACTGCAGCCTGGTTCTGTGATCCGCTGCCGTCCGGTTGGCGTGTTGAAGATGTCCGACGAAGCCGGCGAAGATGCGAAACTGGTTGCCGTACCGCACAGCAAGCTGACCAAAGAGTACGATCACATCAAAGACGTGAACGACCTGCCGGAACTGCTGCGTGCCCAGATCGCTCACTTCTTCGAGCACTACAAAGATCTGGAAAAAGGCAAATGGGTGAAAGTCGAAGGCTGGGCAGATGCTGCCGCTGCCAAAGCTGAAATCGTTGCTTCTTTCGAGCGTGCCGCCAAGAAGTAATTCTTGCCCGCCGTCCGATAAAAAAACACCGCTCAGTGAGCGGTGTTTTTTTTTACTTTTCGTCGAGACGCTTCAGCCAGTCGCCGCTGTTAATTCGCGGGTAACCGTCCACACTGTGTTTATACAGGTAGATCCACGCACTCCCATAAGGCGTCTGAATCAGCTCGCGCTTATAGTCCTTGGTGTTGCTTTTCAGTTCGTCCAGCTCAGCCAAAATCGATGAGTTGATGCGGTACACTTCGCAATGTACCGTGCCCTCTCCAGGGATCGCCGCCGGGTAATGGCCCAGATTATAAATCTGATAGCCTTCGAGCTCATGCTCGCCGAGCCATTGGGCGTTGGTCATCCAATGGCTGTTTCCCTGTTTGCGTCGTAAACTGCCGTAGACAATTATTCGCATCGCTAAAACTCAAACTGATAGAGCAAATCTAATGCCTGGTCGAGACCAGACACCGCTTCCAGATACAATTTAGGCATCAGGCGGTAACGCAACGTCAACGTAGCCAGCGAGTCGAAAATACCCACCCCATATTTTACTTGTAAGCCTGGGAGAACATAACCGCTCACGACAACCTGGGAACTGTCGCCGACACCCTGAGTATCCAGGGCCAAATTGCTTACGCCAAACGCCTCGCCGATTTTACCCACAAGTTGACCACTTTGTGCAACCCCCATCCCAATTAACATTGAGGTCATTGCGTTACCATCGGCGCCGGAACTGCCCAATCCCTGCCCGCGCAGCAGATAAGATAGCGCTTCCTGCTGAGATTTGGCCGGATCCGAGAACACTTCCAGCTTGGGTGCATCCGCCAACCCGGTAACGCGTACCCCAGCGGTAACGTCGTCTTCTGTCGATTCAGGATTACGAATGGCTTCAATATTCAGCAGCGGCTGATCCGGCGGCCCTGAGAACATCAGTTGACCCTTGCGGACGATCAAATCCTGACCATAAGCATGGAAGCGACCGGAAGGGATGTCAATCTGGCCGTTCAGGCCCAGGCCATTCTTGTCCTGCACCACTTTCAGATCGCCCTTCAGGCGGGCTTTTAAGCCAAAGGCATCCAGCCGCACATCGTTACCCACGTGGATCATCAGGTTGCTGTTGATCGGGATCCCTGCGGTTTTCGGCTGTATCGGTTTCAGTTGGTCGTCCAGCATCACTTCGTCGGAAGAGACGCCCACCGCACTTTCCGGCAACTCCTGCACCGTAATGCGCGCCCACGGAATATCTACCGAACCATTGAGCGAGAACAACTGCGGCGTGGCTTCAAACACCAGATCGGGTGAAACGTCGATGCGGATCATCGGCGGCACCGTCACCCGCAGCTTATCGCCCTTGGCGGCGATACGTGCGCGCCAGGCGTTGATGTCGCGCCAGTCAGCATCGCCCGACAGGTTAAGCTGTCCGCGCGTGGTGCTGACCAGCCCTTCCATGGTCGAGGTCATGCCGTCAAAGTTCATCACCAGGCGGCCGTCCGTCATATCAAACGGCATCCAGTGACCATCTATATCAACCTTATCCAACGCCATCCGGCCATAAACCAGAGGCTTCTGCGCACTGCCACCCAAGCGCAGATTGGCATTCAGCATGCCCGCGGCCTTCTCCCCCTTCATCAACGCCGGATTGATCATCGCCAGCGAGATATTGGTGATATTGACGTTGCCGCTGATAATGCGTCGTACCTGTGGATCGGCAACCTGCACGTTACCGTCAAATTGGCCATTATTGGTCAACTTGATCAACCAGTCGGCCTGTGCACGACCGTTGGACAGGCCGGCATTAAGGTTCAGCCGATCAAAGGCGATCGGCAACGCGTTGCCCTGCACTTGCTGAACCACCTTCACGCCGTTACCCACCAGGGAAACTTTCGCGTCCGGCAGCGCACCGCCCGGTTTCCAGCTTACGTCCGCCCGCCCGGTGAACACGCCGCTCAAAGCGGTCTCCGGACCGAGGAAAGGTTTGATCATCGCCAGATCAAAGCGGTTCAATACCACGCTGGCCTGGCCACTCTGGCCTGCTTCGATGGTCTTGGGTACGCACAGTTCGGCGTTCGGGTTCTGCCAGCAGTGCGGTCCAATACTGATTTTCTGCGCGGTATTCAGGTAATCCAGCGCAATGGCGCGAGTCAATCGCCATTCGCCCACCGGGGTATCGAAACGGGTATTGTTCAGGTTGCCGCGCCAGCGCTGCTGTTGGCGATCGAAACTGCCCTGCAGCGCCAACTGACCGGATACCGGCTTGCCGTCAATTT
Source organism: Serratia sp. BIGb0234 (assembly GCF_024809915.1). Taxonomy (NCBI): domain Bacteria; kingdom Pseudomonadati; phylum Pseudomonadota; class Gammaproteobacteria; order Enterobacterales; family Yersiniaceae; genus Serratia; species Serratia sp. BIGb0234. The sequence goes on along the minus strand of NZ_JANUEI010000008.1, from coordinate 80,274 downwards.
TCAACTGCAGCTGATGCTGCTTCTCACTGCCTTTGGCATCCAGTGTCAGCAGGCTGATATCCAGCGCATCCTGCTTAAGTTGCTCAACGCGTACCGCCAACTGACCCTGGATCTGGTCGCTGGAACGCACGTCGCCGTCAATCTTCACCCGGTTGATGCGCAGCGCCTGCCACTGCAGGCCGGAAGCGGTCAGGTCGGCCAGCAACTGAGGCGCTTGCAGGTTGCCCCGCAGTTTCAGCAAGCCTTTCGCCGTACCGCCCAGCCCTGGCAGAGCGCCGTCCAGACGTGGCGCGTCAATATTCGCATCCAGGTTCCAGCTTTTCTCGTCCAGTTGGCCCTTAACGTTCAGTTGGTTGCGTCCCAGCGTCAGATCGATGCCCGGGATTTTCCACTGACCGGCAGCATTGCCGCTAAGCGTGCCACGTGCGGTGACTTTGTTTTGCTTCACGTTACCATCGAGCTGCAGCACCGGCACCTGCAATTGCCAACTGCCGCCGTGCAGGCTGCCACGCGTAGTGATTTTACCGTCCAACTTCGCCGGCCATTCCGGCCACTGCTTGGCGGTATTGATGCCGCTCAGCGTCAGCTGTGAATTCCAACTGATGGCCTTGCTCCAGTCCACCAGCGCCGTCAGATCGGTATTGCCCTGCAAGGCCGCCAACCGCAGGCGATCCAGTTTGAACTGTTCAACGTTACCTTTACCGTCCAGCGTCAGCACCGCCGGCGGGAGATCCTGCCCCTTGATATTGGCCCGGGTCGACAAGGCATAATCAGTCGCCTTGCCATTGAAACGCAGGCGGAAATCGTTGACCTGATACTGAGCTTCGCCGCTCAGCGGCCATTTCAGCTGTTTGCTTTGCAGCGTCAGTGCCAGCGGTAAACCCACTTCGGCCAATTGGGTCTGTACATCAAGCTGCGCACCGACCGGTCCGGAGAGGTTCAGCGCCACTTTAAGTTCTTCGCGCAGCCCACCGCCGACGTTCAGTTTGACCTTTTCCCCTTTCAGCGGCTCGATATTCAGCGTGCTGTTAGCCACCATTTCCACCGGCCAACTGCCGGTCAGCGTCGCCTGCCCCTGCGCAGACAACGTGCCCTGCGGGGATTTCACATCGAAATTGTCCAGCTTGATATGCTGATCCTGGGTACTGGCCTGCAGCAACAGGCTGGTAATCAACACCTCGGTATCACCGGTCAAGCGCAGTTGTTCCCCGCTGATCTCCTTAACCGTGATGTCCAACGGCAGGCGGATTTCCGGCAGATCCGGCAGCAGCGGCTTGGCGAACAGCTCTTTCAACGTTTCGCCCAGCGGCTTCTCTTCCGGCACCGGTGCCGGTTTCGCCGCCTTGTCGACCTGTTCACCCACTTTTTTCGCGACCTCGACAGCCGGCTGTATCGCCTCCGGCAACGGGTTCTGCGGGGTTTTCGGCAGTGCAATCAACAGGCCGCTGATTTTGGTGGGCAGCAAGGTCAACGCACGCTCTTGCCACTGCGCTCCGGTACGGAATTCACCAAGAGAGATTGCCGTGTCGTCTACGCTTACCTTAACGTTATTCAGCGTCAGCATACGCAAGGTAATAGGGTACGGCGTGCTCAGATTGGTGGTCGGCTCGCTGGTCTCTTCCACCGGCGCAGACGGCGTCATTTCTTTGGTTTTCACCACCACGTCGACGTCCTGCGCGGTCAGCGCATTGACGCACAGCGAACTGTTTTTAAAGCAGGCCAGATCGAGTGACAGATGGAATTGTCCGGCATTCACCGTGACGCCCGGCATCTGATACTTCACGCCTTTTAGCGTCAGATCACGCCAGCCACCGCTCACGCTGGCAATATCCAACCCCGGCACCCATCGAGCAGCAGCGTTGAGGGTCATATGCAAACCACTGGTGGTACCGAGCAAGTACGCCACCGCCCCGACCAGTAACAGCAAGACAATCAGGAAACCAAAGCAAATCTTTTTTATCAGGCTCATAGTTCAGGCCCCAAACCGATGTAGAACTGCATCCCGTGGGTGTCCTTGTCCCCCACGGGCGCGGCGATATCCAGCTTCACTGGCCCTACCGGCGACTGCCAGCGTACGCCTACACCGGCGCCAGTTTTGAAGTTGCTCTGCTTGATATCGTTCACCGCTTCACCGGAATCAACGAACATCGCCCCCCACCATTTACCGGTCACGTTGTATTGATATTCCAGCGAGCCAGTCAGCATTTTGGAGGCACCGGTCAACTTGCCGTCATCGTTGCGGGGGGAAATGTCTTTGTACTTGTAGCCACGGATGCTGCGATCGCCACCGGCAAAGAATCGCAGGTCTGGCGGCACTTTGTCGAAGTCGTTGGTTTCGATCCACCCCACCTGCCCGCGCGCCACGAACCGGTGCTTATCGGCCAGGGTGCGGATCCAGACGTTCTGCGCCTGCATCAGCGCGAAGTCCACGCCGGATCCCCAGGTGGTGTCGGAAACGTCGATGGAGTAGCGTTGGCTATCGCCCCAGGTCGGCATCAGGCCTCCACGCGAGCGGGTGCGGTTGAGGCTGACACCAGGGTACAGCAGCATGGTGGTATTGCTGACGTTACCCTGGGTAAAGTTATCCCAGCGCCAGGTCAGGTTAATAGCCCGCTGCCAGCCGCTGGAGAGATCCCAGTTGCGCGAGGCCACCACTTTGGAGGTTACGGACTTGGTATCGTTGAGATCGACGTTCTTGAGCCCGCCCTGCAGCAGGTAATACTGCTCCAGCGGATTCTTCAGCAACGGGATCTTATAGGTCAGATCGAGCTGCTGCTCGGGGGCCGAAATACTGGCGCTGGTTTCCAGACTGTGGCCGCGATCGTTAAGCCAGGGCTTCTTCCAGGTGCCTTTAACGCGGGGACCAACGTCGGTGGAGTAACCGACACCGGTTTCGATGGTGTTGCGAGTGCGTGGTGACACCAACGCATCTAGCGGCAAAATCTTGTTCTCTTTGGCATCTTTGAAATCAGGGGAGACCACCACCGAGTTAAACCAGTTAGTGGCGGACAAACGGCGGTTCAGTTCGGCCAGGTCTTCCGAAGTGTAATAATCCCCCTGATGAAAGGGCACCAGATTTTGCAGATAGTCTTCACGAATTTGCGAACCGGTAAACTTCACCTGGCCGAAGCGGTAACGCTGCCCGCTGTCGAAGTCGATGTCCCAATAGGCCTTATGCAGATCCTCCGCCACGCCGAGCTGGCTTTTGGTCATATCGGCATCGAAATAGCCTTTGCGCAGCGCCAGGCCGGTCAGTGAACCTTTAAAACTGTCGTATTTACCGTGATTAAGGATCTCACCTATCGTCGGTTTGCCTTTTTTGACCAACGACAGATAGTCTTCATCGGTTTTCGCACCGCCTTCCAACACGATATTGGCTCCGGCAATGCGCACCGGTTCACCCGGATTGACCTTGGCGTGCAGCACCGGCCGCGCCAGCCCTGGCCGATCGTCCAACGTAAATTCGATGGTAGGCTGATAATAGCCAAGCGCTCTCAGCCCCTGACGAACAGCTTCATCCACGCGTGCGCGGAAACGGCCATCAGTACCGACCTCTTCCGGAGTGATGGAAGACAGGCGTACCCGGACGTTTTTTTCCAGTTCCCCGCTAAGTCCTTCAACCTGCAGCCGCACATTCGCCGAAAACGCCGCAGGCGTCGCGAGCAGCGCACACAAAAAGCACAGGGCACGGTATCGTGGCACGCGTTCTCCTTAATTTATTTTACTTTCCTGTTATAACACGCACTCTGGTGCCAGGGCATACTCCGCGCTATCAAGACGGCAGCCCTTTCAGCCTTATTCCAGACGCGACATATTACGATTTTACTGCCGCAGTAAACTGGCGCATTCTTAGCTTTTGGCGCTCTAAATACTGCGTTAATCTGATTCATAATCTGAATATGTAGCTTATTGTGGGCAAAGTTGCGGTTAGATACAACCGAACTGCCGTGTCTTAGGTCAATTCTTACTGTGACAACAGGAGTCAACCGTGGTGCCATTTTTTGATAAAACACAAACCGTCGACAAGGCGAACGCGCTGCCTGGCCGCACGACGCCCATGCCGGTTGCCACGCTCAACGTGGTCACTCACCATTCAATGACCCAGGTGCCGGAAGGCATGGAAGTGGCTATCTTCGCCATGGGATGCTTTTGGGGTGTGGAGCGCCTGTTCTGGCAACAGCAGGGCGTATACAGCACGGCGGCAGGCTACAGCGGCGGTTTTACGCCAAACCCAACCTACCGCGAAGTCTGCAGCGGCCAGACCGGTCATACTGAAGTGGTGCGGGTGGTATTCGATCCGAAAATCATCAGCTATAAGCAGCTGCTGCAGGTGTTCTGGGAGAACCACGATCCGGCGCAGGGCATGCGTCAGGGGGGCGACGTCGGCACTCAGTATCGCTCAGCAATTTATACGCTGACGCCGGAACAGCAGACCGCAGCCGAAAGCAGTCTGAAGCGTTTCCAGCAGGCCATGAACGAGGCGGGCGACCAACGCACCATCACCACCGAAGTGGTGCCGGCGCTGCCGTTTTACTATGCCGAGGATGACCATCAGCAGTATCTGTACAAGAATCCTGAAGGCTACTGCGGCCTGGGCGGCATCGGCGTTTGTTTGCCACCCCAGGGCTAACCCCTTGGTCAGCGGTAATTTTTTAACCGCTGGCGGCCCCTGTAGGGCTGCTGCTATACTATGCGGGCCGCATCTGCGGCCTGATAGCCTCCTTTCTGGTTGTTATCACTACTTTTTTTACAATGTACTACCCTTCCTCAAGAGCGCCGTCATCCCGTCGGCACGTATGGATAGATTATGTTAAACAGTATTTTACTGATTCTTTTTCTGATCGCAGTGAGTGCGTTTTTCTCACTGTCGGAAATATCTCTGGCCGCGTCACGCAAGATTAAACTGAAACTGATGGCTGACGAAGGTAACGTCAATGCCGCCAAAGTCCTTAAACTACAAGAAACCCCGGGGCTGTTCTTTACCGTGGTGCAGATTGGTCTGAACGCCGTAGCCATTCTCGGTGGTATCGTCGGCGATGCTGCCTTCTCCCCTAGCTTCCAGGTGTTGTTCGATCGCTTTTTGTCCCCAGAGATGGCGGAGCAAGTCAGCTTTATCTGCTCGTTCGTCCTGGTGACCAGCCTGTTCATCCTGTTCGCAGATTTGACCCCGAAGCGCATCGGTATGATTGCACCAGAGACGGTCGCCGTCCGGATCATCAACCCGATGCGTTTCTCGATCATGATCTTCCGGCCGCTGGTGTGGTTCTTCAACGGCATGGCAAACCTGATCTTCCGCCTGTTCAAACTGCCGATGGTGCGCAAGGACGACATCACTTCCGACGACATCTATGCGGTAGTGGAAGCCGGTGCCCTGGCTGGCGTGCTGCGCAAGCAGGAGCATGAGCTGATCGAAAACGTGTTCGAACTGGAGTCACGCACCGTACCTTCGTCGATGACCTCGCGTGAAAGCGTGGTTTACTTCGATCTGCGTGAAACCGAAGAAAGCATTATCGAGAAAGTCTCGACCCATCCGCACTCCAAGTTCCTGGTATGTGACGGCAATATCGATCAGGTGGTCGGCTACGTTGACTCCAAAGACTTGTTGAACCGCGTGCTGGGCAATCAAAGCCTGGTGCTGAGCAGCGGTGTGCAAATCCGCGCGGCGCTGATCGTGCCGGATACCCTGACGCTGTCCGAAGCGCTGGAAAGCTTTAAGACGGCCGGCGAAGACTTTGCCGTTATTCTCAATGAATATGCACTGGTCGTGGGCATCATCACGTTGAATGACGTAATGACCACCCTGATGGGCGATCTGGTCGGTCAAGGCCAGGAAGAGCAGATCGTCGCACGCGATGAAAGCTCATGGCTGATTGAGGGTGGTACGCCAATCGACGATGTGATGCGCGTTCTGCACATTGATGAGTTCCCGCAGGCGGGCAACTACGAAACCATCGGCGGCTTTATGATGTACATGCTGCGCAAGATCCCAAAACGCACCGACTTCGTGAAATACGCCGGCTACAAGTTTGAAGTGGTGGACATCGACAGCTACAAGATTGACCAGTTGCTGGTAACCAAACTGAGCGACAAACCGGCGGCGGTACTGCCGAAGGCGCCAGAAGACAACGCCCCTGCCTGATCCGGACTGTAGAAACGTCAGCGGCCCCATCGGGCCGCAATTATTTCAGTTTTTTCAGCTGCTCTAATTTCCCTATGAATTTCAAGTTGCAGCTAGGCAGCCAGCTCACTCATCCCCTGGAGCTTACTTAAGTAAGTAACAGGGGTGGGTGGGTGCAGATAACAACGCTGCGGCTTGAAAGGCGACGGGTAATGCATCAACCCATCTCTGTTTGCAGCAACAACACCTGACGGTTTACCTCTGACATCACGCTGAAGTGGCGCCGGTCACGAATTTTCGGTAACAGGATTTTCCCTTCGTCGAATTCGAACGCGCCTACATCTTTGATATACAGCCGGCCACGAAACAGGGTTTTTACGTACTTCGCCACTTTCAACGGATTATAACGCTGGAAGATTCTCATTCTATTACTCTCCTCCGTTTGGTCCATGCGCTCAGCGAGCCGCCAAGGTGGCAGCCTCTAAAGTAAGAACGCAACTTGATTGCCATGTAGTAGACCTAGTAAAGACGATAATGTTCACTTCTGCACGGATATCTTCACTGGATTTACACTTTTTGACAGAATTGTATATGATAATATATAACTTTTTCAGTATATCCCTTCAAAACACAGGTATTACCGGCCAGAAGGGGAAACTGCGATCCAGCTAACAGGACAGACCTCCGATCACCACCTATGCTTTAGGCTGTCGGGTGCTGTCGGCACCGTTCCCCTTCCAAGGAGAAGGCATGAAAAAAAGTCACCTGCTTATTGTTTCCCTGCTGCTTGCCCCCTTTTTAGCCTCTGCGCACAACTTCCAACTCCAGCAACGCGTCGCGCCGGTCGGCGTCAGCGATAAGGGAGAGTTGAATTACGCTAATGATAAGTTTAGCTATCAAAACTGGAATAGCGCGCAACTCAGTGGGAAAGTGCGAGTCATACAGCATATTGCCGGCCGTAGCTCCGCCAAGGCGATGAACGATCCGCTGATCGAAGCGATTAAGAAAGCTAAACTACCGCACGATCGTTACCAAACGACGACAATAGTGAATACCGACGACGCGATACTCGGCACCGCGGTGTTTGTTCGCAACAGCATTGAAGACAGCAAGAAAGAGTTCCCCTGGTCGCAGTTTGTGGTCGACAGCAACGGCAACGTGCGCAAGGCCTGGGATTTGCAGCCGAAAGGATCGGCCATTGTGGTGTTGGATAAGCAAGGCAGGATCCAGTTCGCCAAAGACGGCGCCCTGACGCCAGAAGAGGTGCAGCAGGTCATGACCCAACTGCACCAGTTGCTGGCGAACTGATTTAGAACAGCGAAACCCTGAAGCCGGGGTTTAGGAAGGATTCACGCGGCGTATAGAGCAGAGGTCTGCCCTGCCAGTCGTGGATCTGTGCCCCGGCTGCCACGGCCACGGCATGACCGGCGGCGGTATCCCAGATATTGGTGGGCCCAAAGCGCGGATAGAGCTGCGCTTTACCTTCCGCCACCAGGCAGAATTTCAGCGAAGAACCGACGGAAACGGTCTGGTGTTCGCCCAGCTGTTTCAGGTAGTCCTTCAGCTCTTCGTCGCTGTGCGAACGGCTGACCACCACCAATGGCGGATGGGCATTGCTGACGCCAATCTCCTGCCGGTGGCCCTTTTCTTCTTTCCAGGCTTTACCGCGCTCGGCCAGGTATAACACGTCGATCGCCGGGGCGTAAACCACGCCCATTACCGCCTGCCCGTCTTCAATCAACGCGATATTTACCGTGAACTCACCGTTGCGATTCAGGAACTCTTTGGTGCCGTCCAGCGGATCGACCAGCCAATAGCGCGTCCAATTCTGCCGCACTTCCCAGGTCGGTGGATCTTCTTCCGACAGCAAGGGGATGTCCGGCGTTAACGCCGCCAGGCCGCGCTGGATAATGTGGTGCGCCGCCAGATCGGCCGCCGTCACCGGGGAGTCATCTTTTTTTTGTGTAACATCAAGCGGTTGTTCACCGTTGTACACCGCCATGATGGCCGCGCCCGCCTCGCGGGACAGTTGGCAAATTTTTTCTAACATCATTCACCTCAGATAGACAGTTCCGTGGGCCATTTCCCCTTTCTCATTGCTAGCAGCCTAGTTTTTTTTGCATCGAATATCCATCATAACGATTTAACCTTCGGTAATGACTCGAGTCTTTGCCGTCACAACTGTGACATTTCCTCCGATACCTTGGCCGATTTTCTGCCACACTTCACAGTTTGGTGAGACAACCAATGTTAATTACATGCCCCTCTGCGATAAAACTCGAAAAATAGAATGGAGAAAGCCAAAAATGATGAAGCGTCCGCTGACGTTGTCTGTCCTCGCTGTGCTGGTTTGCGCCTCAGCGCAGGCGGCAACGGTCGATCTGCGCGTGCTGGAAACCACCGACCTGCACAGCAACATGATGGACTTCGATTACTACAAGGATAAACCGACCGACAAGTTCGGTCTGGTGCGCACCGCCAGCCTGATTGAACAGGCTCGCCAGCAGGCCACCAATAGCGTACTGGTGGATAACGGCGACATCATTCAGGGCAGCCCGCTCGGTGACTATATGGCGGCCAAGGGCCTGAAGCCCGGCGATATTCATCCTGTCTATAAGGCCATGAACACCCTGAATTATGTGGTCGGCAATATCGGCAACCACGAATTCAACTACGGCCTCGATTACCTGAAAACCGCCATCAGCGGTGCCAAGTTCCCGTATATCAATGCGAACGTGATCGACGCTAAAACGCAGAAACCGCTGTTCACTCCTTACATTATCGTCGATACGCCGGTAAAAGACCGTGACGGCAAGGAACATAGTTTACGCATCGGCTATATCGGTTTTGTGCCACCGCAAATTCTGGTGTGGGATAAGGCCAATCTGCAAGGCAAGGTTAAGGTCAACGACATCACCGAAACCGCCAAACGCTACGTGCCGGAAATGCGTAAACAGGGGGCCGATCTGATCGTGGCGATCCCGCACTCCGGCCTGTCCAGCGAGCCGTACAAGGCGATGGCAGAGAATTCGGTGTACTACCTCAGCCAGGTTCCGGGCATTGACGCCATCATGTTCGGCCATGCTCACGCGGTATTCCCGAGCAAAGACTTCGCCAATATCAAAGGCGCTGACATCGCTCAGGGCACGCTGAACGGCATACCTGCGGTCATGCCCGGCCAGTGGGGCGACCACCTCGGCGTTGTCGATCTGCAGTTGAACAACGACTCTGGCAGTTGGAAAGTAGCTTCCGCCAAAGCGGAAGCACGGCCCATCTACGACAAAGAGAACAAGAAATCGCTGGCGGCGGAAGACGCCAAGCTGGTGAAAGTCCTGGCGGAAGATCATAAGGGCACGCGCGATTTTGTCAGCAAGCCGGTCGGCAAAGCTGATGACAACATGTACAGCTACCTGGCGCTGGTGCAGGATGACCCAACGGTACAAATCGTGAATAACGCGCAGAAAGCCTATGTGGAACACTACATTCAGGGCGACCCGGATCTGGCCGATTTGCCGGTGCTGTCAGCGGCAGCGCCGTTCAAGGTCGGCGGCCGCAAAAACGATCCGGCCAGCTTCGTCGAAGTGGAAAAAGGCCAGCTCACCTTCCGTAACGCTTCGGATCTCTACCTCTACCCCAACACCCTGGTGGTAGTAAAAGCCAGTGGCAAAGAGGTGAAGGAGTGGCTGGAGTGCTCCGCCGGGCAGTTCAATCAAATCGACGTCAACAGCAGCCAACCGCAGGGCCTGATCAACTGGGATGGCTTCCGCACCTATAACTTCGACGTGATTGATGGGGTAAATTACCAGATCGACGTCAGCCAGCCTGCGCGTTACGACGGCGAATGCCAGTTGATTAACGACAAGGCGGAACGTATCAAGCAGCTGACGTTCAAAGGCAAGCCAATTGATCCTAAAGCCACCTTCCTGGTGGCGACCAATAACTATCGCGCTTACGGTGGCAAGTTCGCCGGCACTGGCGATCAGCATATTGCCTTCGCTTCGCCGGACGAGAACCGTTCAGTGTTGGCGGCCTATATCAGCGCTGAAACCAAGCAGCATGGCGCAGTCCGGCCACAGGTGGATAACAACTGGCGCCTGGCGACCTTCAGCAGCCCGCAACCGCTGGATATTCGCTTCGAAACCTCGCCAAGCGAGAAAGCGACAGCGTTTATCAAGGCACATGCCCAGTATCCAATGAAATCCGAAGGCACGGATAACATCGGGTTCGCAGTTTATAAGATTGATTTAAGTAGCAAATAAGCTGCAGGCCGGGAGGCACAGGGTTCCCCCCGGCCATCTACTCCTTTTTCTCGCTGGCGCGCCATTTAAATTGCATTTAAAATGCATGTTATAAATTTTTCATTTAAAGAGGCACTCTCATGGATTACCGTAATCAATCCCTCGGCGCTCTCGCCATCGCTATTCCCCGGGCATCACGCCTGTTCCGCCTGAACGATTTGGATTTCTGCTGTGGCGGAAAACAAACGCTGCAACGCGCGGCCGAGCGTAAAGGACTGGATCTCGAGCAGCTTGAAAGCGAATTGGCCGCCCTCGCCGCCAGACCGGCAGCAAGCCATGACTGGCGTACTGCACCGCTCGGTGAACTGATTGATTATATTCTGCCACGCTTCCATCAGCGGCACCGCGAACAGTTGGCCGAGCTGGTACTGATGGCGGAAAAAGTCGAACGGGTTCATGCCGACAAAGCCACCTGTCCACGCGGTCTGGCAAAACAGCTGAACCTGATCCTGCTGGATCTGGAAAATCACATGATGAAAGAGGAACAGATCCTGTTCCCGATGATCAAGCAGGGTATGGGCCGGCAGGCGGCAGGGCCGATCTCGGTAATGGAACATGAGCATGACGAAGCGGGCGAACAGCTGGAAGTGGTGAAGTTCCTCACCCACAACGTGACGCCACCGGAAGGTGCCTGCAATACCTGGCAGGCGCTGTATGGTGGTATCGACGAGTTTATTGATGACCTGATGGAACACATCAATCTGGAGAACAACCTGTTGTTCCCCCGCGCGCTGAACGGCGCATAAAACAAGGGCGCCATCAAGGCGCCCAGAGAAATCTGTTAGAGAATTACAGGATTTCCAGCAGTTCGACGTCGAACACCAGCGCGCTGAATGGCGGGATGGATGCGCCGGCACCACGCTCGCCGTAGGCCAGGTCGTGTGGAATATACAGCTGCCATTTGGAACCGACCGGCATCAGGGTCAGCGCTTCGATCCAGCCAGGGATCACGCCGCTAACCGGGAATTCTGCCGGTTGACCGCGCTCTACGGAGCTGTCGAACACGTCGCCGTTAATCAGGCGGCCAGTGTAATGCACACGCACGCGATCCTGACGGGACGGGATTGGGCCGTTGCCCTGCTCCAGCACGGAGAACTGCAGACCGGATTCGGTCAGCGTAACTTCGTCGCGTTTGGCGTTGTCTTCCAGGAATTTCTGGCCTTCAACGGCCATCGCCTGTTGACGCTCACGACGTACGGCATCCGCACGCTCGTGGATTTCGCGCAGCGCACGGTGCACCACGTCTACCGGAACCGCCGGGGCATTCCCTTCCAGCGCGTCACGCAAACCTGCCAGCAAAGCTTCCGGTTGTAAACCTTCCAGACCGGACTCTTGCAGCTGCTGGCCGACCTGTAAACCAATCCCGTAGCTCGCCTGCGCTTCAACGCTGTCAAAAGAAGGGGTTGTCATGGGGTTTTCCTTTAGTCTGTAAAAAGTCGAAAGCGCAGCATAACAGCGCCGCAATGCCGGGTAAAATCTTGTGTGGAGAATGATGACTTTTGTCGTAGAAAAAGAAACAATAACCCTCAGTTAACACCCGCTCCCGCGCGCCCAGGCGAATCGCCTGCCGCAACAGGTATGGGTTTGCTGCTGCCTTTCACTTCAATCAGTTAGCGGACTATACTGAAAACAGGGCATCGGGTCGGCGGTACACCCTTTTGTACCGTGATAATTTTACGCCGTTGAAGAGAGGTTACCATGGGCAGAATCTCGCCCAGGAGAAGGAAGACCACCCGTATCTACCAGCCGTTGTTGCGTACCTGGCTGAACTTCAGTCAGCGCCTGAAGCCCGGCTCCGCGCCAGCGTCGGTAGAAGACCCGGATTCAGAACAACCACCGGAAAGCGGTAAGGGGCAAAACATCAAAGCGTTACTGCTGAAGATCTGGCACCTGCCGGACGGCTTCTGTTGGATGGAGCCACTGCCTTATTTCCATCGTCGCTGGACCCTGATTTTCGGCATCATCCTGCTGCTGGCACTGCTGTGGCCGTATTCATCGGAAAAACAGCCATTCCCTGTCACCCAGCAGGAAAACAGCGTTCCCTTGCAGGCCGAATTGCAAAACGACACTCAGCAGCAGCACGCTGTAGAGCCGGAACCGGCGGGCAACTGGCAACGCTACCAGATCCAACCGGGCCAGACGCTGGCGCAGCTTTTCCGTGACAACAACCTGCCGGTGAACGAAGTTTTCGCCATGGCGCAGGTGGAAGGGAACGATAAGCCGCTCAGCAACATGAAGGCTGGCCAGGAAGTGCGTATCGAACGTGATACCAACGGCGTGATCACCGCGCTATCTGTCACCACCGCTGACAACAGTCAGGTGTTATTTCGCCGCCAGGCCGACGGCGGCTATCGTCGCGAGCGTTAATCCGCTAACTGCCTTAACAGAAAGTCGCGCAGCACGATGCCATGGTTGTGCTGTGTGTCTTTACTGCCATAAAGTAAGGTCAAGGGTTGCCCCTGTCTTAGTAAAGCCACCAATGGCTGCCAGGCGTCGTTTTGAGCCAGTTGCAAGCGGTAGTGGCTTTCGAACTCGTCCCACCGGTCAAGATGTTGATGAAACCACTGCCGCAGCGCGTTATCCGGCGCAACCTGCTTTAGCCACTGCACGCCCTGCAATCGTTCCTTGCTGATGCCTCGCGGCCACAAACGATCGATCAGATAACAGTGCTCCGGTGCAGGGCCGGTAAAATCGTAAACGCGCTGCAAGATAATCTCCGCCATTTCCGCTGCTCCTCATTCATGCTGTGATAGCAGGGTAGCGCGTTTTACCGGACGCAGAAAAGCAAAACGCCAGCACGAGGCTGGCGTTTTAACTTGGCTGGCAGGAGCGATTAAGCTTCTGCAACCACAACTACATTCAGCTGTGCGAACACGTCGCTGTGTACCTGGAAGTGAACTTCGTGTTCACCAGTGGTACGCAGAACGCCGTTCGGCAGACGAACTTCGCTCTTGGCAACTTCAACGCCTGCCGCAGTAACTGCGTCAGCGATGTCGCGGGTGCCGATAGAGCCGAACAGTTTACCTTCGTCGCCTGATTTAGACGCGATGGTGACTGAACCCAGTTCGTTGATCTTGGTTGCGCGAGCTTCAGCAGCAGCCAGAACGTCAGCCAGTTTGGCTTCCAGTTCAGCACGGCGTGCTTCGAAGAACTCTACGTTTTTCTTGGTAGCAGGAACAGCTTTGCCCTGTGGTACCAGGAAGTTACGGGCGTAGCCCGCTTTAACGTTAACTTGATCACCCAGGCTGCCCAGGTTTGCTACTTTATCAAGCAGAATAACTTGCATTACCTTATCCTCTCAAAGTCGTTAATGGACAGTGGCCGATTACTGATGACGATCAGTGTACGGCAACAAAGACAGGTAGCGCGCGCGCTTGATAGCACGGGCCAGCTGGCGCTGATATTTTGCACGAGTACCGGTAATACGGCTCGGGACAATTTTACCACTTTCAGTGATGTAGTTTTTCAGCGTAGCGATGTCTTTATAGTCAATCTCTTGAACGCCTTCCGCGGTGAAACGGCAGAACTTGCGACGACGGAAATAACGTGCCATTAGGCTAGTCTCCAGAATCTATCAATTCAATCTGCTCGGCATGCAGAACCAGTTTGTTCAGCCCGTTGCGCCCTTGATGGCAGCTTACGAAGCCTTGCACGGTTATCTGACTGCCGACCGTTAATCTTTGAGTTAGTGCTTGTGACTGTTGTCCGCTGACAACCACGGGCATTCGGCACCATGCTTGCCTGCTAAATCCGGCTTCCATTTGCTGCGAACGGTGCTCTAGCACAAATTGGCAGTGGGGGATCCCGGAAGGACTCACTTTTCGAACCGGCGCCTTGCACACAGTGCCCGACAAAACCAGACGATTAGATGTCACGGCGGCAATTACTCTTCAGAATCCCCAGCATCTGCATCATCTGCGGTTTCGTTAGCGAAGTCTTCGCGGCGATCGCCACGACGTTCGTCTTTCGCTTTAACCATCGGAGATGCTTCAGTTACCGCGTGCTTAACGCGCATAACCATGCTACGGATAACGGCGTCGTTGAAGCGGAAGTTAGTTTCCAGCTCATCGATCGCTTCCTGCGGAGCTTCAACGTTCAGCAGAACGTAGTGAGCTTTGTGCAGTTTGTTGATCGGGTAAGCCAGTTGACGGCGGCCCCAGTCTTCCAGACGGTGAATCTGACCAGCAGCGTTAGTGATGGTAGCACTGTAACGCTCGATCATGCCCGGAACCTGTTCGCTTTGGTCAGGATGGACCATAAAAACGATTTCGTAATGACGCATCGAATTGCTCCTTACGGATTATTCAGCCTCCTGTCAGGGTCAACCGCGGCCCATGGAAGCAAGGAACGTGTATGTGTGTGCGGCTGAAAAAATGACGCGTAATCATACTTGCGCAGGCTGGGAAACTCAAGGACAGAAGGGTATTTATTATCGGTAATGCGGGCCCGATGCGTAAATAGCACGATTTGCTATCTGTACAACCTATGTACACAGATCCATCAGTTCAAAAAATCTTTCAATGAAATCATCACTGATGCGCAAAATTCATTCATTTTTTTTGAATAATGACATCAAAAAGCCCCCCTTTTTAATCCTGCCGGAAGGTCTAAAATTGTTGTTATCCGCCGCAGACAGCGCGACGAAAAAGATTTGAGGTTATTCAATACAGACAAATAACTTTTTGCTGCACTGGCACCTGCTGTCAGGCCGTTGAAGCAAACAGTTAAGAGAGGCACTTATGAAACGCATTACCATCGCCACCGCCATTGCTTTACTGTTTTCCGCCAACGTCATGGCCGCTACCGAAATCACTTCGCATCAGGCTGACCAACGCCAGAGCGTGGGATTCGTCACGTTGAACCAGAATGTGGTATCGCCGGATGACGCCAGCAGCCAGGTGAGCAAAATAGCCGATCAGCGCGGCGCGACCGCTTACCGGATCATTGCGCTGCACGAACCGGAAAACAACAGCACCATTCACGTCAGCGCGGAACTGTATCGTTAAGCCTGCATGCAGTGCCAGGGAAGCAAGCCGCACCCAAAAGCGGCAAATTAAAATGTGAAAATGTCGTCAGCCCCCTGCCCGCAGGGGGCTTTTTTTATAAGGTTTTCACGAAGAACTCGGCCGTTGCGTCAAGCGCTAACGGCGTGATGCGGTGCTTAACGTCCGGTTCAGTCAAAAATGTCAGTTGCCGGTCCCAACCACTCTGGCGAAGCTCGGTTGCCAGGCGTCGACTTTCAGCCGCCGGGACCACATCGTCCGCTTCGCCGTGCCATAACAGCAGCGGACGATCGGCAATCTTTTCCAACTGGCGTTCCAGGCCATAATCCGCAAGCGCGGCAATGCGCGCATCAAAACCGCTCGCCGTTAAGGGTTTACCCTGCTCATCCAGCGGTGGGAACAGCGTCTGCGCCAGGGAACTGTAATAACCGGCCCCCATCAGGCTCGCCGCAGCTTTCACCCACGGATAACGAGCGAAGCCTCCCAACGTCGTCATCCCCCCCATGGACGCGCCCGCGACGCCGATGCGCCCTTCGGCAATCAGCCCGCGCCGTTCAAAGTCCGTCTTCAACGCCGGTAACTCATCGATATTGCTGCGCAGGATCTCCCAAAAGCGGGACAACCGCTTTTGTTCATCGCCGTCAAAACGCTCGCCGTGCAAATCGGCATCCGGCAGCACCACGCGAAATCCCACCCTGGCTAACGCGTAGGCAAAGTAGGCGTAGACTTCTTTCGACGAGGTATAACCATGGTAGAAAAATACCGTCGGCAACGGCTGATGATACTGCCCCTGCGGCACGGCATGGATGACCGCAATATCTCCTGATCGCTCGTCATAAATTTCAATCATTCATTTTCCCTCTGCATCGCCATTGCCTTCATAATGGCAAACTTGCGCTAAAAAGCATTAGCTCAATCTGTTCCAATTTATAATGGGTTACACTCAAATCACGCTATCCGCTTTCTTGAGGTATCTATGAAAATGTCCCGCCTGCTGCTCTCCTTGACGCTGGTCACGCTGCTTAGCGCCTGTGGCATGATGACCACGACGCCCAAAGCGCCCCCACCGCCGACCGGACAGGCGCAGGAGATAACCCGGGCACAAACCGGTAGCCTGGAAAAAATAGGCACCACCAGCGCCCTGGTGCGCGGCAGCCCGATGGATGTGGAAGCGGAAATTCAGCAGAAAGCCAATGCCAGCGGCGCGCGCTATTACATGATCATCATGAACAGCGAAACTGTGGTTCCCGGCCAGTGGTATTCGCAAGCGATCCTGTATCGGTAACTGCTGGAGTTTTAATAAGATTTACATTGGCTTTGCACAGACTGAAGTTGGATAGAGCACACTGGCAAACAGCGCGCCGCAGCCCGCGGCCGTGAATCCAGGATCCGACGAAGGGGAACGCCATGACACGCTCCGCCGCACTCACCGCCCTCCTGCTTTCTATGGGGTTACTCAGCGCCAGCGCCCAGTCCGCTGAACTGGCCCCCGCAGACCGCGTTACGCCACTCAGCGAAATTGCGGAAATCACCCTGAACAACCTCTCCGGCTCCCCTCAGGACGTAGAACAATTGATCGCCCAAAAGGCGGATGAGCATGGGGCAAGCTATTACCGCATCCTGCGAATGGAAGAACAGGCGCATCAGCCAGGCTGGCGCGCCTCCGCAATACTTTACCTTTAGTAGGTCATGCAGGCCGCATTCAGCACACCGCCACTGATCGACACGCCGCCGAGGAAAATCCCGGCCGCCACGTGATTGGACTCAATCTTGTCGCTGATGCGCGGCATATAGATTTTCACCGCCGCAAACAGCAGCAGCTGTACCACCAGCGCCACCACGCCCCACAACAGATAGTCCAACAGGCTGACGGAGTTGATCGCTGCACTCGCCAGCGGGATGACATACCCCAGGCAGGCACCGACGAATCCAAAAGCGGCGGCCTGATTGTCGGCCTTGATCAACGCCCATTCGTCATGCGGCGTAATGCGGGTATAAACGAACAAAAACACCAGAACCATGGCAAAGCCACTGAAGAAATAAGAGGCGAATGCCGCCAACGCGCTGAGAATATCCATGTCATGTTTCCTGGTCAGAGGTCAGTATCCCTTACGGGCCAAGAGCTGAATTAAAAAGCTTTTCCGGCTGCGGCGCCACCGTTTTACCTAGCCGCCCATCGCGCGGGTAAACAGCGTTTCGCACAGCCTTTCCGGCAATGTCCGCTCACCACGGGCATCAAGCATCATTTGACACCAGGCTTCCGCCAACGGCGGTGAACTGTAACGCAGAAGCTGCGCCGCCGCGAACAGATTAAACAAGGCGCCGGTCACCGCACGTCCTTGCTCTTCCTGAGGTTTGCGAATCAGCTGAAGCAATCGTCGCCATTGGTGATCATAATGGCGGTTCTGCCCTCTCACTTCACCGAGTTCCTGCTCCAGCGCCTCCTGCACCGCCGGCAGCTTGCCCCAGGCGCGCATGACGTCCAGACACATAATATTGCCGGAGCCTTCCCAGATGCTGTTTACCGGCATTTCACGGTACAACCTCGGCAGTTCGCTCTCTTCGCAATAGCCGATACCGCCCAGCGCCTCCATGGCTTCACCAATAAAAGGAATGCCTTGCCGGCAGACTTCAAACTTCGCCGCAGGCGTCATCACTCGGCATAACGCCTGCTCCAGGGGCGTGCTACCTGCGCTGTCATAAGCACGCGCCAGACGCATCAGGGCCGCCGTCTGCCCCTCCAGGCGCAGGGCCATTCGCGCCAGCACCTGCCGCATCATCGGTTGTTCAATCAGCGTCTTACCAAACGCCTGCCGCTGCAGAGCATGGTACAACGCCACCGACAGTCCGCGCCGCATCAGCCCGTGGCTACCCAGTGCGCAGTCAAAACGCGTCAGCCCCCCCATTTTCAGGATATGTCGTACGCCATCCCCTTCCTCGCCCACCAGCCAGGCGCTGGCATCCTGGAATTCTACTTCGCTGCTGGCGTTGGACCTGTTGCCCAACTTATCCTTCAGCCGTTCCAACCTTATGGCATTGCGTGTGCCGTCAGGCAAAATTCGCGGCAGGAAGAAACAGGACAGCCCGCCTTCGGTCTGCGCCAGCACCAGGTGCGCATCGCTCTGCGGTACCGAGAAAAACCACTTGTGGCCGACCAAACGGTAGGCTTCTCCTGGGCCGCGTGCACCCAGCGGGCTGGCGGTGGTGGTATTACTCAGCACATCGGAACCGCCCTGCTTTTCGGTCATTCCCATGCCGATCAGCAAACCGCGCTTTTGCCCGCCGGGCAATGAATGCGCGTCGTAACGATCGGACAGTAGCGGCGTTAGCCAGGATTGGAACTCCGCAGGCAACGAGCGCTGCAGCAAAGGAATTGCACCAAAGGTCATGGTCACCGGGCACAAAGTGCCGGCCTCGACCTGCGCATGTAATATAAAACGCGCCGCCCGCGCCACAAAAGAGCCGATTCGGGCGTCCTCCTGCCACGGCAGGTTATGCACCCTGTTGGCTATCAGCCCTTGCATCAGGATATGCCAGGCGGGATGAAAACGGACGTCGTCCAATCGCTGGCCGGTGGCGTCATAGCGCAGCAGTTCCGGGGGATTGGCATTGGCCAGCCGCCCCAACTCCAGCGACTCCTGAGTGCCCAACTGTTGGCCCAGCGAGGCCAGCACGTCCGCATCCCAACCGGCCTGCTCACGCTGAATGGCTTCATGCAATGGCGTATCGGACAGGAACAGATTACTGTTGCCCAGCGGCTTCGGCTGATTAAAAACGGTGTGTGTATTCCAGACCATTGGCTTGCTCCCTGATAAAAGCGTCAGGAGTAATTATGGTCGTCAGGGGGAATTCTGCCGCAGGCGAGATCACAGGGTAGGCATTGAGAAAGGAATTAAGGGCGCAAAAGCTGCGCCCTTACGGATAAATCAACTGCGTTGACGCACCGCTTCAAACAGGCAGATACCGGTCGCCACCGAAACGTTCAGCGAAGAAACCGTACCGGCCATCGGAATGCTGATCAGCTCGTCACAGTGCTCGCGAGTCAGACGACGCATACCTTCGCCTTCCGCCCCCATCACCAGCGCCATCGGGCCGGTCATTTTGCTCTGGAACAGCGTGTGGTCGGCTTCGCCCGCAGTGCCCACGATCCAGACGTTCATCTCCTGCAACAATCGCAGGGTGCGCGCCAGGTTGGTGACGCGAATCAACGGCACATTCTCCGCCGCGCCACAGGCCACTTTCTTGGCCGTTGCGTTCAACTGGGCAGAACGATCGCGCGGGACAATCACCGCGTGCACACCGGCCGCGTCGGCGCTGCGCAAGCAGGCACCAAGGTTATGCGGGTCGGTCACGCCGTCCAGCACCAGCAGGAACGGGGTATCCACGCTTTCCAGCAGCGCCGGCAGGTCATTTTCCTGATACTGGCGTCCTTCGCGCACCCGGGCAATGATCCCCTGATGCACCGCACCCTCGACCTTCTCATCCAGCCACTGGCGGTTCGCCACCTGGATAACAATGCCGGTCGCTTCCAGCTCGGCAATCAACGGCTGTAGCCGACGATCGTCGCGGCCTTTGAGGATAAACACTTCCAGGAAGCGTTGCGGATCGTTGTCTAACAGGGCTTTGACGGCATGAATACCGTAAATAATTTCGCTCATGATGCTCTTTTTACTGTGCGGCAGGCAAACGCCTGCCGGTGATAATGACGTGTGGCAGGTTAAGCCTGCTCAGCACCTTTCTTCTTGCCGGCGCGTTTGGCCTTGGTCGCCGCCGCTATTTTCCGGGTTTTGTCGGACACTTTCTTGGCTTTCGCCTTTTTGTCTTTCTTCACCTTGTCAGCGGGCTTGGCTTCATCCTTACGGAAGGCGCTGTCAGGCTCAAAATTGGCTGGCGGTTTGCCGCCCCGGCGTTTGCGCGGTGACGAGGTGCGGCCTGCGCCTGCGCCATCACGCAAGGTGCGCTGGCCGCCTTTCTTGGCGCGATCGCGTTCAGTTTTGCCTTCACCGCGTGGTTTGCGGGTGCTGGAGACCAGAGCGAAGTCAATTTTACGCTCATCCATATGCACCGCTTCCACACGGATCTCTACCGTGTCGCCCAGGCGATAAACCACGCCTGAGGATTCGCCAATCAGACGCTGGCCGATATTATCGTAGCGATAATAATCATTATCCAGCGACGATACGTGCACCAGGCCGTCGATAAACAGATCGTTGAGACGCACGAAGAAACCGAAGCCGGTCACGCTGGCAATGATGCCGCTGAACACTTCACCGACGTGATCCTGCATAAAGTCGCATTTCAGCCAGTCGGCAACGTTGCGCGTCGCTTCATCGGCGCGACGTTCAGCCATCGAACAGTGCTCGCCCAACTGCAGCATTTCTTCGAATTCGCTGTGCCAACCACCGGTCGGCGTCCAGCGCTCTTTCGGTTCGCCGTGCTCTTTGGCCAGTTGGTACTTGATCGCACGGTGCATCGCCAGATCCGGATAACGGCGGATCGGTGAGGTGAAGTGGCCATAAGAAGCCAGCGCCAGACCAAAGTGGCCGCGGTTTTCCGGATCGTAAACCGCCTGCTTCATCGAACGCAGCAGCATGGTTTGCAGCATTTCATGGTCAGGACGTTCGGACACTTCATCCATCAGTGTGGCGTAGTCCTTCGGCTGCGGCTTGTTGCCCCCGCCCAGCGTCAGGCCCAACTCGCCCAGCACGCTGCGCAGTGCACTGATGTGATCGTCACTTGGGCGATCGTGCACGCGGAACAGCGCCGGTTCGTTATTTTTCTCGACAAAGCGTGCAGCGGCGACGTTCGCCATAATCATGCACTCTTCGATCAGTTTGTGAGCGTCGTTACGCACCGTAGGTTCGACGCGCTCAATACGACGTTCGGCGTTAAAGATAAACTTGGCTTCTTCGGTTTCGAAAGCGATACCGCCACGTTCAGCACGCGCCTGATCCAGCACCTTGTACATCGCATGCAATTCTTCCAGGTGTTTGACCAGCGGGTGATAATGCTCACGCAGCTCCTGATCGCCCTGCAGAATATGCCAGACCTTGTTATACGTTAAGCGGGCGTGAGAGCTCATGACCGCTTCATAGAATTTGGCCGTCGACAGGCGTCCTTGTGCAGAGATGGTCATCTCACACACCATGCACAGACGGTCTACCTGCGGGTTAAGCGAACACAGGCCGTTAGACAGCACTTCCGGCAGCATCGGAATAACCTGCGATGGGAAGTACACTGAAGTCCCACGGTTACGGGCTTCGTCATCCAGTGCCGTGCGCGGACGCACGTAATAGCTGACGTCGGCAATGGCAACCCACAGGCGCCAACCGCCGCCGCGTTTTTTCTCGCAGTAGACTGCGTCATCGAAATCGCGGGCATCTTCGCCATCAATCGTTACCAAAGGCAGTTTACGCAGATCAACGCGGCCTTTTTTGGCGGATTCCGGTACCTGTTCACTGAGGTCGGCAACCTGTTTTTCCACCTGCGGCGGCCAAACATGCGGGATTTCATGGGTGCGCAGCGCGATATCTACCGCCATGCTGGTCCCCATTTTATCGCCAAGGATCTCGACAATCTTGCCAACCGCTTTGGTACGACGGGTTGGGCGCTGGGTCAGTTCAACCACCACCATAAAGCCCATGCGCGCACCGCTGACGGCGTCGGCCGGGATCAGGATATCGAAGCTCAGGCGGCTGTCATCCGGCACCACGAAGCCGGTACCGGCGTCCATGAAGAAGCGGCCGACGATTTGACTGGTTTTCGGCACCAGCACACGGACGATACGCGCTTCGCGGCGGCCCTTGCGATCGGCAGCCATGGCCTGTGCCAACACCACGTCGCCGTGGATCGCCATCTTCATCTGTTCAGCTGACAGATACAGGTCGTCTTTGCTGCCTTCGATACGCAGGAAGCCAAAGCCATCGCGGTGGCCGATCACGGTGCCGCGCAGCAGGTCCAGACGTTCCGGCAACGCGTAGCACTGGCGGCGGGTAAAGATTAATTGGCCATCACGTTCCATCGCACGCAGGCGACGGCGCAACGCTTCCAGGGGTTCTTCGCCGGTTAAATTCAGCTCTTTGGCCAGCTCTTCGCGGCTGGCCGGCGTTTCTCTTTTCGCCAAATGGGCCAAAATAAATTCACGGCTCGGAATGGGGGATTCATATTTTTCTGCTTCTCGTTCCAGGAATGGATCTTGTGACATTGCGGTTCCTCCGTTGTCATCAGCAGGGTGCCGCTGAGCCTTGTCTTCTCAGCGACGCTTTATTCGACAAGCAATAGCTTGTAGAGCGATGGATTGTCTTCGACCATATCGGCCAACGTGTGGTTATCCAGCTCTTCAAGGAAATTCTGTACGCCCTGTTGGAGCACCTGCTTCAGTCGGCAGGCAGGGGTTATGTGGCAAAACGTACTGCTGCAATTAACCAGTGAGAGCGGCTCCAGCGCCCTGACCACGTCGCCGAGGCGAATGGTTTCGGCCGGTTTGCCTAAACGGATGCCGCCGTTCTTACCGCGCACTGCGGTGACAAACCCAACCCGGCTTAACTGATTGATGATCTTTACCATATGGTTTCTGGACACGCCGTAGACCTCGGTGACTTCCGAGATGCTGGTCATTTTGTCCGGTGGCAGCGAGGCCATGTAGATCAACGCCCGCAGGCCATAATCAGTAAAACTTGTTAACTGCACATCTACCTCTGGGTATCATTTTACCCGTCTGATACGCCGATTTTCGGCACTATTCAAAAGATTACTTATTGGATAATAAACCAGCCAGAGAGTTCGCCGCTAATTATTTAGCGCATGTCGAGCTCTGGGACAGGTTAAAGAAAGGATTTTTGGACGTGAAACCGCAATCGGGGAAAATCAGGATAAAAACAAACCGGGACACGCCCGGTTTGTACAGGCTGCGTCCCGTAATAGGTCGTGGTGCCGTCGCAGACCCAAAAGCCCGTAATCAAGGCGGAGGGTGATGAACATAGTGGGCCTACGTTCAAGCCCGACAACTCAGAGTACGGTTTTTTGGGGCGCGACCCGAAGGGCTGGGGCCATTTGAACGCGCACCTGTGTTACGCGCCGCTTATTTGGCCCACCAAACCTCACGACTCGCGCCTTGCTGCGCGTCCAAATGACCGCCAGCGGCACTCACGCACTATTGCGGGACACAGCCTAAGTGCAGCAAAGCCAGATTATGCGTCGAACGGGTCGCGCAGGATCATGGTTTCGCTACGGTCCGGGCCAGTAGAGATAATGTCTACCGGTACGCCAGTCAGTTCTTCAATGCGCTTGATGTAGTCCAGCGCTGCCTGTGGCAATTTGCTGTGTTCTTTCACGCCAAAAGTGGTGTCGCTCCAGCCAGGCATGCTTTCGTAGATTGGTTCGATACCTTCCCAACCTTCAGCCGCCAGCGGCGTGGTGGTCATTTCGCGGCCATCTGGCATGCGATAGCCCACGCAGATTTTCACTTCTTTCAGGCCATCCAGCACGTCCAACTTGGTCAGGCAGAAGCCAGACAGGGAGTTGATCTGCACTGCGCGGCGAACCGCTACGGCATCCAACCAGCCGGTACGACGACGACGGCCAGTAGTGGCGCCGAATTCGTTACCCTGTTTGCACAGGTATTCGCCAGTTTCGTCGAACAGTTCGGTTGGGAACGGACCTGCACCCACGCGGGTGGAGTAGGCTTTCACGATGCCCAGCACGTAATCCACGTAACGCGGACCAATACCTGAACCGGTAGCAACGCCGCCAGCAGTGGTATTGGAAGAGGTTACGTACGGATAGGTACCGTGGTCGATATCCAGCAGGGTGCCCTGTGCGCCTTCGAACATGATCAGGTCGCCACGCTTGCGCGCGCCGTCCAACAGTTCAGAAACGTCAACAACCATTGCAGTCAGGATGTCGGCGATAGACAGCACGTAATCCAGAGTCGCCTGGTAATCAACGGCTTCGACTTTGTAGTAGTTAACCAACTGGAAGTTATGATAATCAACAATTTCCTTCAGCTTAACGGCGAAGGTTTCTTTGTTGAACAGGTCGCTGACGCGCAGACCGCGACGAGCTACTTTATCTTCGTAAGCCGGGCCGATACCGCGACCGGTGGTACCGATAGCTTTCGCGCCACGTGCTTTCTCACGCGCGTTATCCAGCGCAACGTGGTAAGGCAGGATCAGCGGACAGGCTTCGGACAGTAACAGACGTTCGCGTACCGGGATGCCGCGCGCTTCGAGTTCACCCATTTCTTTCATCAACGCGTCTGGCGCCAGAACTACACCGTTGCCGATGATGCTGGTCACGTTTTCACGCAGAATGCCTGAAGGAATTAAATGAAGGACGGTTTTTTCACCGTTAATTACCAGAGTATGGCCAGCGTTGTGACCACCTTGATAGCGCACTACATATTGAGCCCGTTCGGTCAGCAGGTCTACGACCTTGCCCTTACCTTCGTCACCCCATTGAGTGCCCAGTACGACGACGTTCTTACCCATTTTAAAAATCACCGGTTGCTTAAAAATGGATTCTACCACCGTAATTCGTGAGTTTCAGCACTTTTAGCGTTGAGTTGCGTATTTTTTAGGCTAACCTTTAAACCCCTGCGCGACTACGCAACATGTAGTAGATCACACAGCCCGCAACCACTATTCCGCCGCCAAACCGCCGCAAGGTAGAGTCAGGCAACTGGGTCATCGCCAGTATCATTTTACGCCAGGCCTGTGGAAACAGCATCGGCCCCAGGCCTTCCAGAACCAAAACCAGCCCTAACGCCAGCCAGATCGTTGAATTCATCAGAAACTCCCAAAAAGAAAGGGCCCGCGTTTAAACGGGCCCTCGATCAATTACCTGTCGTGATTACTTGCGCGTGGAGTCAGGCGACTTCATGTAGCGGAAGAAATCGCTGTCCGGGCTCAGAACCATCACGTCCTGGTTATTGCTGCTGAAGCTGGTTTCGTAAGCACGCAGGCTACGGATAAAGGCGTAGAAGTCCGGATCCTGGCTGAATGCGTTGGCAAACAGTTTGGCCGCTTCGGCATCGCCATCACCGCGAGTGATACGTGCAGTACGCTCAGCTTCCGCCAGGGTACGAGTCACTTCGTAGTCTGCGGTCGCACGCAGCTTCTCGGCTTCTTCCTGACCCTGTGAACGGTGACGACGGGCTACCGCTTCACGCTCGGCGCGCATACGCTGGTAGATCGCATCAGACACTTCCGCCGGCAGGTTGATCTGCTTGATACGCACGTCGATCACTTCAATACCCAACGCCGCCATGCTGTTCGGGTTAACCTTCGGCAGGTTGCCGGTGGTTTCCTTCTCAACACGCGCTGCTGCAGAGGCGATAGCGTCATCGGCTTCGGTGGTGGTGACTTCTTGATCGTCACCCACGGTACCGGTGTTCAATGCATCACGCACGTCTGACATCAGCTTACCGCGCGAGTCGGTGACGATGTCTTTCACGTCCAGACGACCAATCTCGGAACGCAGACGGTCACTGAACTTACGTTTCAGCAGCACTTCGGCCTGTGAAACATCACCGCCGCCGGTTGCCAGATAGTAACGGCTGAAATCGCTGATACGCCATTTCAGGTAAGAATCGACAATCAGGTCTTTCTTCTCGCTGGTCACAAAGCGGTCAGCCTGGTTATCCATGGTCTGGATACGCGCATCCAGCGTCTTCACTGATTCAATAAACGGGATCTTGAAGTGCAGGCCTGGCGCATACACCAGCGGCTTGTTGTCGCTGTCACGCAGAACCTTGCCAAAGCGCAGCACGATGCCACGCTGACCTTCCTGAACCACGAACAAAGAAGCGTATAACGCCACCAGCACCGCGAGGACGATTACTACAAAAGACTTACGCATTGATTACTCTCTCCCTACGCGAGTGGTGTCGTCACGCTGCGCATTTGCCCGGCGCTGGTCCATGACCGAGCCGCTGCTGGTGCGCTGGCTGCTGGAGCTGGCGCCGCTGTTGGCAGACGGAGCGGGGTTGAGACGAATCAGGCTGGTGTCTTTATTGCCGTCCGCCGCCGCGCCGGTTTGGCCACGCAGCATTTGATCCAGCGGCAACACCATCAGATTGTTGCCTTTGTCATTCACCAACACCTTACGGGTGTGGCTCAGGACTTTTTCCATGGTTTCGATATACAGACGCTCACGGGTAATTTGCGGTGCCGATTTGTATTCCGGCAACAGCTTGGCAAAGCGAGCAACCTCACCCTGAGCTTCCAGGACGGTACGGTCTTTATACGCTTTGGCATCTTCCAACAGACGCTGCGCCTGGCCGTTAGCACGTGGCTGAACTTCGTTGGCGTAAGCTTCCGCTTCACGGATGTACTGCTGCTCGTTCTCACGTGCGGCAATCGCATCGTCAAATGCGGCCTTCACCTCTTCCGGCGGACGAGCGGCCTGGAAGTTGACGTCCAGCAGCGTGATGCCCATGTTGTACGGACGAATAGTTTCTTCCAGTACGCGTTGGGTATCGCTACGCACGATAGTACGACCTTCGGTCAGGATCTTGTCCATGGTGTACTTGCCGATAACGCCACGCAGGGCGCTGTCGGTAGCCTGGCTCAGGCTGTCGTCGGCATTGGTCACGCTGAACAGATAGGCTTCCGGGTTGGTCACGCGGTACTGCACGTTCATTTCTACGCGCACTACGTTCTCGTCGGAGGTCAGCATCACGCCAGACGCCGCCAATTCACGAACCGACTCCACGTTAACCGGACGCACTTCATCGATAAAGGTCGGCTTCCAGTTCAAACCTGGCTGAACCAGGTGGCTGAACTTGCCAAAACGGGTCACAACACCACGTTCGGCTTCCTTGATGGTGTAGAAGCCGCTGGCAGCCCAAATCACCACTACCGCTACCGCGGCAATGCCGATGATGCGACCGCTGAGGCCCGGGCCAGAAGTGCCGGTGCCGCCGTTGTTATTGCTGTTGGAGCCTTTGCCCCCGCCCAAACCGCTCAATTTCTTGCTCAGTTTGCGGAAGATATCGTCCAAATCAGGTGGCCCTTGATCACGACCGCCTTTGTTATTACCGCCAGAGTTGCCGCCATTGTTATTGCTGCTCCCCCACGGGTCGCGGTCCTGTCCGTTATTACCGGGCTGATTCCACGCCATGTTTTAGCTCCATATTCTGTGATTGGGTACTTCAGGCTTACGCGAAGCTCAAATGTAACAGGATATGATCATACTATAAAGTTAATCAGTTCCTGTTCCTGTTTGCAGAGGCGACGCCATTCGACGATAGGCATACGTACCACCACGCCAATGCTGCCGTCTTCTTCGTTCCACTCTTTTTCAATTGCCTGAAGCTGGTAAAAACGGCTACGAAGACGGCCTGCCTCTGGCGGTAAGCGCAGCTCATAATGCGCGATTTCCCCCGATAAGCGCTCCGTCAACGCCTGATACAGCAACGGGATACCTTCACCGCTGGCGGCGGACAGCCACACCCGGATCGGTAAGTTTTCATCGTTGCGGTCGATACGCGGGACAAAATCATCCAGCATATCTATTTTGTTCATCACTAAAAGTGTAGGGATCTCATCCGATTCAATCTCTGCCAGCACGGTATTGACCGCTTCTATGTTTTCATCGACGCGGGTATCCGCGGCATCGATTACATGTAACAGCAAAGACGCCTGACGCGTTTCTTGCAGCGTCGCCTTGAAGGCGGCCACCAGATCGTGCGGCAGGTGCCGGATAAAGCCTACGGTATCCGCCAACACGGTATCGCCCACATCGGCCACGTCAATGCGCCGCAGGGTGGGATCCAAAGTGGCAAATAGCTGGTCTGCCGCATAGACATCGGCGGACGTAATTCGGTTAAACAGGGTGGATTTTCCGGCGTTGGTATACCCTACCAGCGATACGGTCGGCACTTCAGCACGGGTACGCGCACGTCGGCCCTGTTCACGCTGCTTAGCTACCCGCTCCAGGCGGCGTAGAATCAAGCTAATGCGATCGCGCAACAGACGACGGTCGGTCTCTAATTGGGTTTCCCCTGGCCCGCGCAGGCCTATCCCCCCTTTTTGGCGCTCAAGGTGGGTCCAGCCACGCACCAAACGCGTGGCAATATGACGCAACTGCGCCAACTCTACCTGCAGCTTACCTTCATGGGTACGGGCGCGCTGGGCAAAGATGTCTAGAATCAACCCGGTGCGATCGATCACTCGGCATTCGCACAGGCGTTCAAGATTTCTCTCCTGCGCTGCAGAAAGGGAGTGATCAAACAGGACAACAGATGCGCCACTGGCTTTTACCGCGTCTGCAATTTCTTCGGCCTTTCCTTCACCGACAAAGTATTTGGGATGCGGGGCTTTGCGGCTACCAGTCACCACTTGCAAAGCTTCGACACCCGCAGAGGACACCAAGGATTCGAACTCACTGAGATCTTCTGTGTCTTTGTCTTGCGAGAAATAGATATGAACCAGGACGGCCTGCTCACCGGCTTCATAACGGTCAAACAAGCGTGCAACCTCTCAAACGGGAACCCGTGAGTTTGGGGGACATAAACAGCCCACGGCTGCTTATGCTCCCCTTCATGGTTGACTCGCAACGCGCTTTATTCAGCGTCATCGCTTTCCTGCTGCGGCTGTTGCGGCGCAGACGGATTGTTACCATGGTGATAGTTACTGGTGCCGCCGCTCGGGGTATTGCTATGGTGCGAAACCGGGCGTGACGGGACAACGGTAGAGATAGCGTGCTTATAAACCATCTGGCTCACCGTGTTTTTCAACAGGATGACAAACTGGTCAAAAGACTCAATCTGGCCTTGCAGCTTAATACCATTCACCAAATAAATAGAAACCGGAACACGTTCACGACGCAATGCGTTCAGGAACGGATCTTGCAAAGATTGCCCCTTAGCCATTCTATCTTTTCCTTATTTGCTTGTTGTTTTTAACTAAGAACCTGTCGGCTCTAAAATAAACGACCTAAAAAATTTGCGCGCTGAATACTCATCAATTGTACACAATCACTCGACCTATGCACTAACAACCTGTATTACCGAGTCCAAAGCCTCTCCCGGCTTCTCGCTGTCCAGCCAATGTACCGAGTTCCAGCCTCGTAACCAGGTCATTTGGCGCTTGGCCAACTGACGTGTTGCGCAAATACCACGATAAACCATCTCATCGTAACTAATTTCGCCAGATAAATATGACCACATCTGGCGATAACCGACACAGCGAATGGAAGGCAAATCCGTATGCAAATCACCCCGTGCAAAAAGTGCACGCGCTTCCGTCTCAAAACCTGCCGCCAACATTTGATGGTACCGCAGCGCGATGCGTTGATGGATCAACTCACGGCTGGTCGGCGCTATCGCAAATTGGTGAACATGATACGGCAACGATTCACCCGAAATTTTAGTCAGTTCCGTTAAAGTTTTACCCGAAATAAAAAAAACTTCCAGTGCTCTGGACAGTCTCTGCGGATCATTAGGATGAATTCTCAAAGCCGCAACCGGGTCAATCTCTTGCAACTGACGGTGTAAAACGTCCCAACCCTGCTCCGCAGCCTGCTGTTCGATACGCTCACGCACCGCCGGATCGGCAGGCGGCAGCGGCGATAAACCTTCCAGCAGCGCCTTGAAGTAAAGCATGGTGCCCCCGACCAGCAGCGGGATACGCCCGGCGGCGGTAATGGCGGCCATCTCTTTCAGTGCATCGGCGCGAAAATCCGCTGCTGAGTAAACTTCGGCGGGATCGCGAATATCAATCAGCCGGTGCGGTGCCTGCGCCAATTCCTCAGCGCTCGGTTTAGCCGTGCCGATATCCATGCCGCGATAAATCAGCGCGGAATCCACGCTGATCAGTTCCACAGGCAGGCGTTCACGCAGCGCGATCGCCAACGCGGTCTTGCCCGAGGCGGTCGGCCCCATCATAAAAATAGCAGGGGGACGTGGTGTCATTTCAGTTTCAATCATGCTTAAGGGCTGCCAGTGCAGCCTGTAAATCAACAGGTTGTAAAAGTCCGCTCGGTGGTGATTTGACCAGCTGCGGGCAAAGTCGTTCAACGTCGGTCAGCAATTGTATCGCTTGCGAGGTGTTCCACTGCTCATGTTCGCTGCCCAAGTGGCGGGCGAACCAGGTGGCTAACACCGGGGGCGACATCTCCTGATGCTCGGCCAGATAGCCTAACAGTTCGGGTATCAGTTTTTGTAAATTTTGTTGGCGTAATGGTAAAGGTACTGCGCGCAACGTCACACGCCCATGATCCGTCTGCAAATCCAATCCCATTTTGACCAGTAACGGCTGATGGCGCACACAGGCGGCCGCTTCTTGCTTATTCAGCGTCAGTTTGATGGGGATCAGCAGCGGCTGCGGCCGCAGGCCTTCTTCAGCCGGATTAAGCTGCGCCTGGCGCAACCAGCGCTCGGCCACCGGCAGGTTGAGCAACATCAATTGCTGGCGACGCTCAATCAGGGCAAAGCACGGCGGATGGATCATCAGCACCCGACCAAAACTGTGCTGGCTGCCGTCCAGCGGCACTTCTCGCTCAGCCTTTACCGGTGGGAACAGCGGTTGTTTCGGCGTTTCTGGCGCTGGCTCCACCACCGGAGCAGCCTGCATCAGTTTGCCGTAAAGCTCGCCTTCGCGCTTTTGGTAGCCGTTGCCTGCCTGATAGGCCGGTTGAGGTGCACGCTCGCGCGCGACGCCCGGTTCACTCGGCTGAGGTTCACGGCGCGGCGCCGGCTGCGAGAAATGGTTGCCGCCGGCGGCGACGCGGTTTTCCGGCTGCCAGGTTGGCGCCGACGGTTGTTCCGGCTCATCGTCCAGCGGCAGCGGCGCGTTGCCGACCTGCTGCAGCACGGTAGTTACCGCCTGATAAATAAAGTCATGTACCAATCGCGCCTGATGAAAACGTACTTCGTGCTTGGCCGGATGCACATTCACGTCTACCTGGTGCGGATCGACCTCGAGATAAAGTACGTACGCGGGCTGCTGATCGTCTTTCAACTGATCCTGATAGGCCTGGCGGATGGCATGATTGATCAGACGATCGCGCATCATACGGCTATTGACGTAGCAATACTGCATCTCGCCCAATTGGCGTGCACCGGCGGGATCAGCCACCCAGCCGCGAATGGTCAGGTCGCCATGCTGCCAGGAAATGTTCAACGCATGCTGCAAAAAAGCCGGGCCACAAATGCTGCCCAGGCGGCGCTCATAGTGGCTCTCGTCTTTGGCTGCGCGATATTGGCGGATCAGTTTGCCGTTGTGGCTGAGGTTGATCGCCACATCGAAACGCGCCAGCGCAATGCGCCGCACCACTTCATCGATATGGCCGAATTCGGTTTTCTCGGTGCGCATGAATTTGCGCCGCGCCGGGGTGTTGTAGAACAGATCCAGCACTTCCAGCGTGCTGCCTATCGGATGCGCCGCTGGTTTGACCGTCACCGCCTGATCGCGGCCTTCGGCATAGGCCTGCCAGGCTTCATTCTGTTCCGCGGTGCGCGAGGTGAGTGTCAAACGGGAAACCGAGCTGATGCTGGCCAACGCCTCACCGCGAAAACCGAGACTGACGATGGCTTCCAAATCGTCGAGCGTGCTGATTTTACTGGTGGCATGACGCGCCAATGCCAATGCCAGATCGTCTTTACCGATGCCGCAGCCGTTATCGCGGATGCGAATCAGCTTGGCACCGCCGCGTTCGATATCAATATCAATGCGCGTTGCACCGGCATCCAGACTGTTTTCCACCAGTTCCTTTACCACTGACGCGGGCCGTTCGACCACTTCACCGGCGGCAATCTGGTTGGCAAGCTGGGGCGGTAACACCTGGATGGGCATGCTGACTCCTCTATCTAATAGTGGCGCTAGGCCTGCGGAATGGTC
This sequence comes from Serratia sp. BIGb0234, assembly GCF_024809915.1. NCBI lineage: Bacteria > Pseudomonadati > Pseudomonadota > Gammaproteobacteria > Enterobacterales > Yersiniaceae > Serratia > Serratia sp. BIGb0234. The sequence continues at coordinate 48,014 of NZ_JANUEI010000008.1, read as the reverse complement.
AGCGTCCGATCCAGCGGCGCGACGTCCGACTTCAGTTTATTCACGCGTTTCAGGTCGCTGACGCTGACACCGTAACGGGTAGCGATGGAGGATAAGGTATCACCGCGGGTCACTTTGTGCCTGGACGGCTTCTTCACACTGGGTTTTGCCTTGGCGACTGTACTGACCGTCGCGGCGGTTTTACCCGCCGGCACTTTAAGGCGCTGGCCGACCCACACGCCGTCTTTTTTCAGCTTGTTCAGGTCACGCAACGCCGCCATGGTGGTGCCATAGCTGTCGGCAATACCGGAAAGCGTTTCGGCTCGCTTCACCACGTGGATCTGCGTTTTACCGCTAATGCGGCTGCTGCCGGCCGAACTGACGATCGGCGCGGGCTGACTGACGTCTTGTGTTGAGGAGTTAACCGCCGCTGCGACGTCCAGCGGTCGGTTTTCCACCTTTGGGTCGGCTTGTAGCGGGTGCGCCAGGAAATAACTGCGCAGGCCGTTGTGGATCGCCCGGGCAATTTTCTCCTGATATGCGCTACTGCCGAGCAGCCGCTCCTCCGTGCTATTACTGATAAATCCTGTTTCCACCAACAAGGATGGGATATCCGGCGAACGCAGCACGCCAAGACTGGCGTGTTCAGGACGACGTTTATGCAATGAGCCGACACTCTGCAACTGCTGCAACACTTTTACTGCGACATCGTAGCCCACGCGTTGCGAGTGACCAAACTGCAGATCCAGCACCGCCTGGCTCAGGTAAGGATCCGCCTGGCTGTTGGCCAGCAAATCACCCGCACCGCCCAGCAACTCGGACTGCTTCTCATGTTGCTCCAGCCAGCCGGCCATCTCACTGTTGGCGCGGCGGTTGGACAGAACCCAAACCGAAGCCCCGTTGGCGCTGCGGTTTGGCGCGGCGTCAGCGTGAATGGAGACCAACACGTTAGCGCCTTGCTTACGTGCCACGTCAGAGCGGCCCATCACCGAGATGAAGTAGTCGCCGTTGCGCGTCAACACTGGTTTAAACTGGGGATCGGCATCCAACAATGCCTGCAGGCGGCGAGCGATGGCGATAGTTACATTTTTCTCTTTCAGGCCGTTCGGGCCAATGGCGCCCGGATCCTGACCGCCGTGACCGGCATCAATAGCCACCACCACCCGATCGCCGGAACCGGCGGATACGCGGCTGCTGCGCGGCGTGACCTCAGATGCGGTACCCGCAACCACGGTAGGCTTATTGGTGAAAGGATTGGAACCACTTGGCGCTCTACGCACCGGAGCGGGCTCTGGTTCAGGCTCACTCACCACCACCGGGGCTTTACGCGTCGGTGGGTTCACGACCACCGGTGCCGGCGTCGGGGCTTTTCGTACTGTAGTGTTTGCGCTGCCCTCGGCGGCGATGGTGAACACCACGGTATAGACACTGCCGTTCTGGCGTGTGGCTACCCGGGTCTTCGCGCGCTGGGTCAGATCAAACACCAGCCTTACGCTCTGGGCGTCTTTCGGCGCGCTGGAACGAATGCTTTTCACCAGGTTCTGGCCGCTGAAATTTAACGGTAAACCGCCCACCTTGCCTTTCTGGTTTACATCCAACACCACGCGATCCGGGCCGTGCAACGGGAAGAAGGCATAGTCCGGCGGACCGGTAAAGCTCACCGATACCGTGGCTTCGCGCTGGGCATTGGTGACTTTAATATCAGACAACGACGATGCGGCCAACGCACTGGCTGCACCCAAAGGCCCCAATACGGCGATCAGGGCGATTACGAGTAATTTTCTCAACGCATACGTCATTGCGGCGTCATTCCTGTGGCCCGTGAATACGGTCTAAAAGCTGGCTGCCGTAGGCAGAAACCGCCTGAATTTTTGCTTCGCGCCCCTGATCCTGGTAGCTGAGATGCAGCTCCAAATCAGGTTCCGGCAAGACGCCGGTCCCCTGCTGTGGCCATTCCACCAGGCAAATGGCATCCTGCGCAAAATAATCGCGAATGCCCATAAATTCGAGTTCTTCCGGATCGGCCAAGCGATACAGATCAAAATGGTATACCGCCAGCGGCTGCAGCGCATAAGGCTCCACCAGCGTATAAGTTGGGCTTTTAACGTTGCCCTGGTGGCCCAATGCCTGCAGAAAACCACGGCTGAAGGTGGTTTTACCGGCGCCCAGGTCACCGTAAAGGTAAATTACGCTGGCGCGATCGCACGCCTTGGCCAAGGCGGTACCCAATGCGACAGTCGCTGCCTCATCCGGCAGAGGTAAAACGAGTTCTTTCATTCGATAGTTTCTATTTATGCCAACTCAGGATTAACGTAATAAGGGATTTCCGGCAATAAATCGCTCGCCAGCATCCCCCTTATTCCTTGTCTTGCCGCCACGCGATCGGCAGCTGCGCCATGCGCCACGCAACCGGCGCAGGCTGCATCATACAGTGAGAGCTTTTGCCCCAGCAAACCGCCGATGATACCGGACAGCACATCGCCCATTCCACCAGAGGCCATGCCGGCGTTGCCGACGTCGGCGATCGCCATCTGGCCTTGATCATCGGCGATCAACGTACCCGCACCTTTCAGCACGGCCACGCCACCGTAATGCGTGACCAGATTACGAACTGCAAGTAAGCGGTCACTCTCAATCTCGGCGGTACGGCACCCCAGCAGGCGTGCCGCCTCCCCAGGATGCGGGGTAAGCACACGATTCTGACGCTTCTCGGGATTTAATGCCAGTAAGTTCAGCGCATCGGCGTCCCATAACGCCGGTTTATCACTGGCTTGCAATATTTTCAGCGCATTCCTACCCCATTCGCCCTGACCCAGCCCCGGGCCAATCACCAGCACATCCGCCCAGTCGAGCGCCTGCTGCAACCCTTCGTCGCTCAGCGGTTGCACCATCAGTTCCGGTCTGGCGGTCAGCAAGGGCCCGACATGCTCAATGTGAGTGAGTACTCGCACCAATCCTGCGCCGCTGCGCAACGCCGCTTCTGCCGCCATGCGTATCGCGCCGCCAAAGCCGTGATCGCCCCCCACCACTAACAAACGCCCCTGTTCACCTTTATGTGAGCAGGGACGACGCGGTTTCAGCCACTGGGACAGCGATTCGGCAGTAAGCCGCTGAATCTGCGTCGGTTGCTTTGCCAGCCACCCCGATAATCCTAGCGTACTCTGGTGAAGTTGCCCGACCCAATCACGAGCCTGGCCGGTCAGCAGGCCAGGTTTAAGCGCGATGAAAGTCATGGTATGCGTTGCGCGGATGACGGCTCCAGGCGCGGCACCGCTTTCAGCCAGCAGGCCCGAGGGGATATCGAGTGCGATAACCGGCGCGCGGCTGCGGTTAACCGCTTCAATCAGGGCATCGTACGGCGCCCGCGGCGCACTGCTTAACCCATTACCGAGCAGGCCGTCGATGATCAGATCAACGTCTTCCGGCCAGCGGCTGTCGACCGGATGGATCTCGCCGCCGCTAGCCAACCATGCCTGTCTGGCAGCAGCCGCTTCTGGGGGCAGTGGGCGTGTGCCTTCGCAGGCAATCAGGCTGACTTTGACACCGGCCGCCGCAGCCAAGCGGGCGACAACGTAGCCGTCACCGCCATTGTTGCCATGACCGCACAGCACCAGCCAGTGGTGGGCGGCAGGATATTGGTCGCACGCCAGCGTGTAAGCCGCCTCACCGGCACGTTGCATCAGTTGATAGAGAGAAATGCCCTGCGAGGCGGCGGCGCTTGCTTCTGCTCGCCGGATCCAGTCCGCAGACCAGACAGAGTGTGGTAAACTGTCAGAGTATCGTTTTTCACTGTGGCCCGTCATGACTCACCCCCTCGATCTCAATCAACTCGCCCAACATATCAAGCAATGGGGGCAATCGCTAGGATTCCAGCAGGTAGGCATCTGCGACACCGATCTGAGCGCGGAAGAGCCCAAGCTGCAGGCCTGGTTGGACAAACAATACCACGGTGAAATGGAGTGGATGGCACGCCATGGCATGCTGCGCGCCCGGCCACATGAGCTGTTGCCCGGCACGCTGCGCGTGATCAGCGTGCGCATGAACTACCTGCCGGCCAAAGCGGCCTTTGCCAGCACCCTCAACAACCCAGAATTAGGCTATGTCAGCCGCTATGCGCTCGGGCGGGACTACCACAAACTGCTGCGCCAACGGCTGAAAAAACTCGGCGATCAGATCCAGGCCTACTGCGGCGAACTTAATTTCCGCCCCTTTGTCGACTCCGCGCCGGTGATGGAACGCGCACTGGCCTCCAAGGCCGGGATTGGCTGGGTTGGTAAACACTCACTTATTTTAAACCGCGAAGCCGGCTCCTGGTTCTTTCTTGGCGAACTGCTGATCGACCTGCCGCTGCCGGTGGATAAGCCCCAGGAGGAACAGTGCGGCCGCTGCGTCGCCTGTATCACCACTTGCCCAACCGGCGCCATCGTCGCCCCCTACACCGTAGATGCACGCCGCTGCATCTCCTATCTGACGATTGAGTTGGAAGGCGCCATTCCTGAAGAATTCCGGCCGTTATTGGGTAATCGTATATACGGCTGTGATGATTGCCAGCTTATCTGCCCGTGGAACCGCTTCTCGCAACTTACCGACGAAGACGATTTCAGCCCACGCGCCGCACTGCATGCACCGCAACTGATTGAACTCTTTGGTTGGACGGAAGAGAAATTCCTGCGCATCACCGAAGGCTCCGCCATCCGGCGTATCGGCCATTTACGCTGGCTGCGCAATATCGCCGTGGCGCTGGGCAACGCCCCTTACCAGGATGCGGCAGTGGTGGCGTTGCGCTCCCGGCTGGCACAGGACGCAATGCTGGACGAACATATCCACTGGGCACTGGAGCAACAGTTGGCGCGGCGTGAGGCGCAAGGCATAGAAGTGCAGACAACGCAGAAAAAACGATTGGTACGGGCTGTGGAAAAAGGATTGCCGAGGGATGCCTGAAATCTTTCATTCAGACCCGATAGTCACTCTGTGGATTTGTGCATAAAAATAAAAATGCTTTGTCTTTCAACTGCAACAAAAAGAGCAAGTGATCGGTATAACGTTTTCGGATAAATAAATATGCATACAAATCAATGCGATAAATATTTCATTTGTGTGGCGTTGATTTTTTGAGCTGCGGGTATTATGAGCGCTACCTGTGGATAAGTCTGTTCACAACATTTCGACAGGGTATGTATAACGAGACAAAGAACCGCGCCGCTAAAGGCGTTGGACTGAGTTTGAAACGAAGAGAAAATTGGAGCGGGAAACGAGACTCGAACTCGCGACCCCGACCTTGGCAAGGTCGTGCTCTACCAACTGAGCTATTCCCGCATTGAGATGCTTTGGGCATCCGGCCATCAAACAACAACATGGCCTTTGAATTTTTTGGAGCGGGAAACGAGACTCGAACTCGCGACCCCGACCTTGGCAAGGTCGTGCTCTACCAACTGAGCTATTCCCGCGTCGCATGGGTACTACCTGATACTTTTTTTATTCATCACGCCACATCAGCAGCATTGTTGAATTTGGAGCGGGAAACGAGACTCGAACTCGCGACCCCGACCTTGGCAAGGTCGTGCTCTACCAACTGAGCTATTCCCGCCCGGCGTATCGATGTCGGAACTAAACGAAATTCTTCATCGGTACGGGGTGCGCATTATACGAGAAATCCTTTTTGCCGCAAGCCCCTGAAAGCAAAAAAACGCGATTTTTGTTTGATTGCCGATTAAAGCGCCAAACTGATTAATTAAGCGGCGGAATCGGCTGCTTTCGGCAATAGGGCCCCGCTCAAGAGGCCCTGCATTCGTTATAACTGGATGAAATGCTCGCGGTAATAGGCCAGTTCACCTACCGACTCGCGAATGTCGTCCATTGCCTGGTGGGTGCCCTGCTTCTTGAAGCCACTGAGGATTTCCGGCTTCCAACGGCGCGCCAGTTCTTTCAGCGTACTGACGTCCAGATAACGGTAATGGAAGTAGGCTTCCAGTTCGGGCATATAGCGGAACAGGAAACGGCGGTCCTGACCCACGCTGTTGCCGCAGATCGGCGATTTGCCCGCCGGCACCCACTGCTGCAGGAAGGCGATGGTGGCCAGCTCAGCGGCATGGTCGTCAAACTGGCTGGCTTTCACCCGCTCCACCAGGCCGCTGCCGGTATGGGTGCGCACGTTCCAGTCATCCATCAGGGCAAGCTGTTCATCGGATTGGTGTACGGCGATCACCGGCCCTTCCGCGAGAATGTTCAGATTGGCGTCGGTGACCAGCGTAGCGATCTCGATAATGCGATCGCGTTCAGGATCCAAGCCGGTCATCTCCAGATCGATCCAAATCAGGTTATTTTCGTTTCCTGTCATGATATTTCCTGCGTAAAAGCCAAAAGATAAACAAACTGTAGGCAAGGCGGCGACCGGCGCTGGCCGTTCAGCGGCCAAGGTGCGCTGCGCGTGGCGGCTAACAACGGTTATTTAATATAAAATAGCGTGTATCATAGTCCTTTTGGTCGCCATGAGCGATAAAGCGGATTCAAGTGAGGCGCAGTGAGCAAGAACAAACTGTCCAAAGGTCAAGAACGCCGTGTACAGGCGAACCATCAACGTCGCCTGAAACGCACCGATAAAAAACCGGAACTGGATGATTCCCAACTGGGCGAGCCGCAGGACGGTATCGTCATCAGCCGTTTCGGGATGCATGCCGACGTTGAGGCAGCGGACGGCACCCAACACCGCTGCAATATTCGCCGTACGCTGCGTTCGCTGGTCACCGGCGATCGCGTGGTGTGGCGCCCTGGCGTTGGTACCCATGAAGGGGTCAAAGGCATTGTCGAGGCCGTGCATGAACGCACCTCGGTGCTGACACGCCCAGATTTCTATGACGGCGTGAAACCTATCGCCGCCAATATCAACCAAATCGTTATCGTTTCGGCGATATTACCCGAGCTTTCGCTGAACATCATCGACCGCTACCTGGTGGCCTGTGAAACGCTGGAAGTTGAACCGCTGATCGTACTGAACAAGATCGATCTGTTGGATGCCGAAGCGCGCAAACGGGTCGACGGCATGATGGATACCTATCGCAAGATTGGTTATCGAGTGCTGGAAGTCTCCAGCCAGACGCGCGAAGGCATGGAAGCGTTTGAACAAGCGCTGGTCGGCCGCATCAGTATTTTCGCCGGGCAGTCGGGGGTCGGCAAGTCCAGCCTGCTTAACGCTCTGCTGCCAGCTTCCAAAGAGCAAATTCTGGTAAATCAGGTTTCCGATGTCTCTGGGCTCGGGCAACATACCACCACCGCTGCACGGCTGTATCATTTCCAGCACGGCGGCGACGTGATCGACTCCCCAGGCGTACGTGAGTTTGGCCTGTGGCACCTGGAACCGGAACAAATCACCCAAGGTTTTGTCGAATTCCGTAACTATTTAGGCGGTTGCAAGTTCCGTGATTGCCGCCACGATACCGATCCAGGCTGTGCTATCCGTGCCGCAATGGAAAAAGGCGATATCGCCAAAGAACGTTTCGACAACTATCACCGTATTCTGGAAAGCATGGCGCAAGTGAAGGTTCGCAAGAACTTCACCGATGCCGCAGACTGATAATGCCGGGCGGCGTTGACGGTGGCAGAGCCAGCGTTACAATGCGCGCCCTTTACCCTGATTCAAGAGGTTAAACGTGCTGGATAGCATCAAAATTAAATTGCAGTACTGGTTACCGAAGCTGGCTCTGACCCGCCTGGCGGGCTGGGGTGCGGACAAGCAGGCCGGTTGGTTGACCCAATTGGTTCTGAAGGGCTTTGCCCGTTATTACCGCGTAAACATGCAAGAGTCGCAACATCCAGAGCTGAGCGCCTACGCCAGCTTCAACGAATTCTTTGTACGCCCGCTGCGTGACGGCGCCCGCCCGATCATCAGCGACGCCAACTGGCTGGCCCTGCCCGCAGACGGTGCCATCAGCCAGCTCGGCCAGATCCACGACGACCAAATTTTCCAGGCCAAAGGCCACAACTACAGCCTGGAAGCGCTGTTGGCCGGCAACTATGTGCTGGCAGAGCCGTTCCGTAACGGTCTGTTCGCCACCACCTACCTGGCTCCGCGGGATTATCACCGCGTACATATGCCGTGCAACGGCGTGCTGCGCGAAATGATTTATGTGCCGGGTGACCTGTTCTCCGTTAACCCATTGACCGCGGCCAACGTGCCAAACCTGTTCGCGCGCAATGAGCGTGTGATCTGCGTGTTTGATACCGCTGTCGGGCCAATGGTGCAGATCCTGGTGGGCGCCACCATCGTCGGCAGCATCGAAACCGTCTGGGCCGGCACGGTAACCCCGCCACGCGAAGGCATTATCAAACGCTGGACCTATCCTGAAGAAGGTGCGGAAGGCGCTATCGTGCTGGAGAAAGGCGAAGAAATGGGCCGCTTCAAGCTGGGTTCGACGGTCATTAACCTGTTTACCCCAGGCAGCGTACAGTTCGCGCCGCAGTTGAACAACGGCACCGTGACCCGCATGGGCGAAGCCTTCGCAGAAATCCCGGCCGCGTCTGCTGCCGTTGAAACACCGCAGATCTGAAGGAATTGACGCTGTGCGCCTGATTATCACGTTATTGCTCGGTTGCTTACTGGCTCAACCGGTGCTGGCCGCCACGGTGCCCACCGAAACACAGCTCAAACAGGAGCTGAAGCAGGCCGAGAGCAACAAGAGCGCGCCTAATCAGGCGGAAACCACTGAGGCGTTGCAAAGCGCCCTCAACTGGCTGTCGGAGCGTAAAGAGTCGCTAACGCGCGTTGAGCAGTATCAGCGCGTGATCGACGATTTCCCGAAGATGACGCAGGAACTGCGTCGTCAGTTAGCGCTGGAAGACAGCAAAATCCTGCCGAACGGCGATAACCTGCCCGCCAGCGATTTGGAACAGCAAATCCTGCAAACCAGCAGCCTGCTGCTGGAACAGGCGCGTTTGCTGCAGCAAGAGCAGGAGCGCACGCGGGAAATCAGCGATTCCCTCGGCCAATTGCCACAGCAACAGACCGACGCTCGCCGTGCATTGACCGAGGTTCAACGTCGCCTGCAGGCCCAACCCGCCAACCCGACCACTCCGCATGCTCAGGCTGCGCTGGCGTTATTGCAGGCGGAAGCCGCTGCACGCAAAGCCAAAGTCGATGAGCTCGAACTGGCACAGCTGTCGGCCAACAACCGCCAGGAACTGGCGCGGATGCGCGCCGAAGTCTACAAAAAGCGCCACGAGAAGATTGACGTTCAACTGCAGGCGCTGCGCAATAACCTCAATGCCCAGCGACAGCGCGAAGCCGAACTGGCACTGGAAAAAACCGAGCAGTTGGCCGAGCAAAATGGCGATCTGCCGAAAAGTATCAGTCAGCAGTTGCAAATCAACCGTGAACTGTCTGCGGCGCTGAACAATCAGGCCCAGCGCATGGATCTGATTTCATCCCAACAACGTCAGGCCGCCGCGCAAACGCTGCAGGTGCGCCAGGCATTAAGCACCATTATCGAACAGGCCCAGTGGCTCGGCTCCTCATCGGCGCTGGGAGAAACCCTGCGTGCTCAGGTCGCCACGCTGCCGGAAATGCCCAAGCCGCAGCAGCTCGATGGCGATATGGCCCAACTGCGCGTACAGCGCCTGCAGTTTGAAAGCCAACTGGAAAAACTGTCACAGCGCGAATTCAAACGTGACGACGGCAGTGAACTGACCAGCGCGGAAAGACGCATTGTCGACGCCCAGTTACGCACTCAGAGGGAACTGCTGAATTCACTGCTGTCCGGGTGCGATACTCAGATCCTCGAGCTGACCAAGCTGAAAGTGGCCAACACCCAGTTGATCGAGGCGTTAAACGAAATCAAGGACGCCACCCACCGCTATCTGTTCTGGGTGCCTGACGTCAATCCTATCACCCTGTCCTATCCGATTAACGTCGCGCACGATCTGACACGTCTGCTGTCGCTGGATACGCTGTCACAGCTCGGTGGGGCCTTTATGATGATGGTGACCAGCCGCGAAACGCTGATCCCCATCTTCGGCGCCCTGCTGCTGGTTATTTTCAGCATCAGCTCTCGCAAGCACTACCACGCCTTCCTGACACGCGCCAGCAGCCGGGTTGGCAAAGTGACCCAGGACGAATTCTTCCTGACCCTGCGCACCGTATTCTGGTCGATTTTGGTGGCACTGCCGCTGCCGGTGCTCTGGGCAGCGCTCGGTTTTGGCCTGCAAAGCGCCTGGAACTACCCGGTAGCCGAAGCGATCGGCAAGGGTGTCACCGCCACGCTGCCGATCCTGTGGGTATGTATGATTTGCGCCGCCTTCGCCCACCCACAGGGGTTGTTTATCGTGCATTTCCGCTGGCCGGTGAAGCAGGTTTCACGCGCCATGCGCTATTACAAAATGTCGATCTGGCTGATAGTGCCGCTGATCATGGCGTTGATCACCTTCGACAGCCTGAAAGAACGCGAGTTTGCCAATACCCTGGGGCGGCTGTGCTTTATCCTGCTGTGTCTGGCTTTGGCCATCGTCACCAATAGCCTGAAACGTGCCGGCATTCCGCTGTATCTGGATAAAAAAGGCTCCGGCGACAACATGGTCAACACCGCGCTGTGGGGGCTATTGCTGTCCGCGCCGCTGCTGGCGGCGCTGGCCTCCGCCGTCGGCTATCTGACCACCTCTCAGGCACTGTTGGCACGGTTGGAAACGTCGGTGGCCATCTGGTTCTTCCTGCTGGTGATTTACCACATTATTCGCCGCTGGATGCTGATCCAACGGCGACGTATCGCCTTTGACCGCGCCAAGCAACGCCGGGCCGATATTCTGGCTCAGCGTGCGCGCGGTGAAGAAGAAACACCGCATACGCCCAATAGCACCGAAGGATCGATGGACATGGATGATTCAGAAATCGATCTGGATACCATCAGCGCCCAGTCGCTCCGGTTGGTTCGTTCGATCCTGACGATGATCGCGCTGGTGTCGGTGATCGTGCTGTGGTCAGAAATTCACTCGGCCTTCGCCTTCCTGGAAAACATCTCCCTGTGGGACGTGACCTCGACGGTCAACGGCGTGGAAACCGCGCATCCAATCACCTTGGGTGCGGTATTGATCGCCATCCTGGTGCTGATCGTTACCATGCAGTTGGTGCGTAACCTGCCGGCCCTGCTGGAGCTGGCGGTACTGCAGCACCTGGATCTGTCACCGGGCACCGGCTACGCCATCACCACCATTACCAAGTATCTGTTGTTGTTGTTCGGCGCCATCCTCAGCTTTTCCTGGATCGGTATCGAATGGTCGAAATTGCAGTGGGTAGTGACCGCGCTCAGCGTGGGGTTGGGCTTTGGTATGCAGGAGATCTTCTCCAACTTTATCTCCGGCCTGATCATCCTGTTTGAAAAACCGATCCGCATTGGTGATACCGTGACGATCCGCAACCTGACCGGTACCGTCACCAAGATCAACACCCGCGCCACCACCATTTCGGACTGGGATCGCAAAGAGATCATCGTGCCGAACAAAGCGTTTATCACCGAGCAGTTCATTAACTGGTCGCTGTCGGACAACCTGACTCGTGTGGTACTGACCGTACCGGCACCGGCAGAAGCCAACAGCGAAGAAGTGACCAAGATCCTGACCAATGCCGCCGAACGCTGTTCGCTGGTGCTTGATAATCCGGCACCGGAGGTTTATCTGGTCGATCTGCAACAGGGTATCCAGATCTTTGAACTGCGTATTTACGCCGCCGAGATGGGCCACCGCATGCCGTTGCGCCATGAGATCCATCAGTTGATCTTGTCCGGCTATCGCGAGCACGGCATTACGCTGCCGTACCCACCATTCCAGGTTCGCAGCGAGACGCTGTCCCGCCTGACCAGCAACGGTCGCACGCCGGCCTCCACACCGGCGCCCAACACCAAACGCGAATCGGGCAGTTTGTAACCGCCGCATGCAAAAAGGGTTCGGCTATGGCCGAACCCTTTTTTTATCGCAATGGCGCTGAATTAGCGGTTATGCGCGCCCGACCGGGAAGGCCAACACTTCACTCAGGCTTTCAGCGCCCAACGCCAGCATCACCAGCCGATCAACGCCTAGCGCCACACCGGAACACTCCGGCATACCGTGCTGCAGCGCATCCAGCAGGTTGTTATCAATCGGGTGCTGCGGCAAACCGCGTTCCGCTCGCTTGCGGTTGTCCTGATCAAAACGCTGACGCTGCTCGCGGCTGTCGGTCAGTTCACGGAAGCCATTCGCCAGTTCAATACCTTTGAAATAGACTTCGAAACGCTCCGCCACGCGGTGATCTTCAGTGCTGATCTCCGCCAGCGACGCCTGACTGGCCGGGAAGTGATAAACGAACGCCGGTTTATCACGGCCGATGTACGGCTCCACGCCAACGGTAAACAACAATTGCAGCAGCGTATCGCGATCCTCTTCGGTATCGGCAATGTTGCTCAGATCGAGTTTGGCCGCCGCTTCACGCAGTTGTACCTTCTCCGCCGACAGCGGATCGATATCCAGATGGCGCAGGAAAGCCTGCTGATAAGACAGGGTCTCCGCACTCTCGCAGTCCAGTACCTGCTGCAGCAGATCATCCACCTCGTTCATCAGCCGGTACATGTCGTAGTGCGGACGGTACCACTCCAGCATGGTGAATTCAGGGTTGTGATGACGACCGGCCTCTTCATTGCGGAAACTGCGCCCCATCTGATAGATCGGCCCGCTGCCCGCCGCCAGCAGACGTTTCATGTGGTATTCCGGGCTGGTCATCATGTACAGCGTCATGCCATCCGCCGCACCGGGCCCGACAAAACGCGTCTGGAACGGGAACAGGTGAATATCGGTGACCGTCGCCTGGCTCATGGTTGGCGTCTCAACTTCCAGCACGCCACGATCGGCGAAGAAACGCCGGATCTCAGTCAGGATCGCTGCGCGTTTCAACAAATTGGCGATGGGTGCACTTGGCTGCCAGCTTGCCGTTTCGCTCATGGTAATTACTCCGAAATCAAACAGGGGATGCAGTCTACTCGTATCCTGGCATGCAAACAAATTCTTAACAGCTCGGCCGCTTTAACCTCGACATTACCTGATAAATAGTTGGCAAAAAGGTTAATAAAAGTTGAATAAACGTTAAATCCAACCCACAGGCAATTATCCTTCCGCCCGCCGGTTAAAAGGCAAAACAATCGATCACATCAAATTTCTTCTACTTAACTTTAGGTATAGTTAATTCCACATTATTGGTGGGAGATATCTATCCTTAAGCTTTATGCAACGACAATGAACTCAGTTAGTTAGCACCCGAAGAATATTTATAAATATTAAGCATAGATATTTAATTTGCCGTTCTTAACAAGAATATTGGAGGAATGCAGTGCAAACCTTTAACGCCGATCTTGCCATTATTGGGGCCGGGGGTGCTGGTTTACGTGCAGCAATAGCCGCAGCGGAAGCCAACCCCCAACTGAAAATCGCGCTCATCTCAAAAGTCTACCCGATGCGCAGCCATACGGTAGCCGCCGAAGGGGGATCCGCCGCCGTCACTCAGGATCACGACTCTTTTGACTACCACTTCAATGACACCGTTGCCGGTGGCGACTGGTTGTGTGAGCAAGACGTGGTCGACCATTTCGTCCACAACTGCCCGCGGGAAATGACCCAGTTGGAACAGTGGGGCTGCCCGTGGAGCCGTAAACCGGACGGTTCGGTCAACGTGCGTCGCTTCGGCGGCATGAAGATTGAACGAACCTGGTTCGCCGCCGACAAGACCGGCTTCCACATGCTGCATACCCTGTTCCAGACCTCGCTCAAATACCCGCAAATCCAACGTTTCGACGAGCACTTTGTGCTGGATATTCTGGTGGATGACGGTCAGGTCCGCGGTTTGGTCGCAATGAACATGATGGAAGGCACCCGCGTGCAGATCCGCGCCAATGCGGTGATCATGGCCACCGGCGGTGCCGGACGCGTGTACCGCTACAACACCAATGGTGGCATCGTCACCGGTGATGGCATGGGCATGGCGTTCCATCACGGCATCCCACTGCGCGATATGGAGTTCGTCCAATATCACCCTACCGGCCTGCCGGGTTCCGGCATCCTGATGACCGAAGGCTGCCGCGGCGAAGGCGGTATTCTGGTGAACAAAGACGGCTACCGTTATTTGCAGGACTACGGCATGGGCCCGGAAACCCCGCTGGGCGAGCCGAAGAACAAATACATGGAGCTGGGCCCGCGCGATAAAGTTTCGCAGGCCTTCTGGCACGAATGGCGTGCCGGTCGCACCATCGCCACCCCGCGCGGCGACGTGGTCTATCTCGACCTGCGCCATCTGGGGGAAAAGAAGCTGCTCGAACGCCTGCCGTTCATCTGTGAACTGGCCAAGGCCTACGTCGGCGTCGACCCGGTAAAAGACCCCATCCCGGTACGCCCAACGGCGCATTACACCATGGGCGGCATTGAAACCGATCAAAACTGCGAAACCCGCATCAAGGGGCTGTTTGCCGTCGGCGAATGCTCTTCCGTCGGTCTGCACGGTGCCAACCGCCTGGGCTCCAACTCGCTGGCGGAACTGGTGGTGTTTGGCCGGGTGGCCGGTGAGCATGCAGCTCGTCGCTCGCTGGAATCTGGCCCGGCCAATGGCAGTGCCCTTGATGCGCAAGGGCGCGACGTCGAAACCCGACTCAGCAATTTGATGAAGCAGGAAGGCAGCGAAAACTGGTCGAAGATCCGCGATGAAATGGGGCTGTCGATGGAAGAAGGCTGCGGTATCTACCGTACGCCAGAACTGATGCAAAAAACCATCGATAAACTGGCTGAGCTGAAAGAACGCTTCAAGCGCGTCAAAATCACCGATAACTCCAGCGTGTTCAATACCGACCTGTTGTACACCATCGAGCTGGGCTACGGCCTGGACGTCGCCGAGTGCATGGCGCACTCCGCCTTCAACCGCAAAGAATCCCGCGGCGCCCACCAGCGTCTGGATGAAGGCTGCACCGAACGTGACGACGTGAATTTCCTGAAGCATACGCTGGCGTTCCATAACCCGAACGGCGCACCGCGCCTGGAATACAGCGACGTGAAGATCACCAAACTGCCACCGGCCAAACGTGTGTACGGCGCTGAAGCCGAAGCGCAGGACAAAAAGGATAAGGAGCAGGCAAATGGCTGAGATGAACACCCTGAAAATCGAGGTCATGCGCTATAACCCGGAATGCGACGCAGAGCCACATTTTGAGACCTTCGCGGTGCCTTACGATGAACAAACCTCGCTGCTCGACGCGCTGGGTTACATCAAGGATAACCTGGCGCCCGACCTTTCCTACCGCTGGTCATGCCGCATGGCCATCTGCGGCTCGTGCGGCATGATGGTCAACCGGGTACCGAAGCTGGCCTGCAAGACCTTCCTGCGCGAATACACCGACGGCATGAAGGTAGAGGCACTGGGTAACTTCCCGATTGAACGCGATCTGGTAGTCGATATGACCCACTTTATCGAAAGCCTGGAGGCGATTAAGCCTTACATCATCGGCAATAACCGCAAACCAGAAGACGGCCCTAACGTGCAAACACCGGCGCAGATGGCCAAGTACCACCAGTTCTCCGGCTGTATCAACTGCGGGCTGTGTTACGCCGCTTGCCCGCAGTTCGGTTTGAACCCAGAGTTCATCGGCCCAGCGGCAATCACCCTGGCGCACCGCTACAACCTGGATAATCGCGACCACGGCCAGAAACAGCGCATGGCGCAACTCAACGGCCAAAACGGCGTGTGGAGCTGTACCTTTGTCGGCTACTGCTCTGAAGTGTGTCCGAAGCACGTCGACCCGGCCGCTGCTATCCAGCAGGGCAAGGTGGAAAGTGCCAAAGACTTCATGATCGCCATGCTGAAGCCGCAATAAGGGAGAGAAACCGCAATGACAACACAACGTAAGCCCTATGTGCGCACCATGACGCCAACCTGGTGGCAAAAGCTCGGCTTCTATCGTTTCTATATGCTGCGTGAAGGGACCTCGGTGCCGGCCGTGTGGTTCAGCATCGTGCTGATCTACGGCGTTTTTGCGCTGAAAGGCGGTGCGGAGAGCTGGGCAGGGTTCGTCGGTTTTCTGCAAAACCCGCTGGTGCTGCTGATTAACGTAGTCGCCCTGCTGGCGGCGTTGCTGCACACCAAAACCTGGTTCGATTTGGCACCGAAAGCCGCCAATATCGTGGTCAACAGCGAAAAAATGGGGCCAGGGCCTATCGTCAAAGCGCTGTGGGCGGTAACGCTGGTCGCCAGCGTGGTCATCCTGGCCGTGGCCCTGCTGTAATCCGGAGGAAACATGATAAATCAAGCACCTAAACGCTCAGACGAACCGGTTTTCTGGGGATTATTCGGCGCCGGCGGCATGTGGGGCGCGATCATCGCGCCCGCTATCGTGCTGCTGGTCGGCATTCTGCTGCCGCTGGGGTGGTTCCCAGGCGATGCGCTGGGCTATGACCGCGTGTTGGCTTTCTGCCAGAGCCTGATTGGCCGGCTGTTCCTGCTGCTGATGATTATTCTGCCGCTGTGGTGCGGTCTGCACCGTATTCACCATGCGATGCACGATTTGAAAATCCACGTGCCGGCCGGTAAATGGGTCTTCTATGGCCTGGCGGCCATCCTCAGCGTCGTCACCGTTATCGGCGTGGTGACGCTGTAAAACACTTCTGGCGGCCAACTCCCGTTGGCCGTCTGCTTTGCCTTTCGGCTACACTGTTTATTCCAACCCGGTAAACAGGAGTAACCAATGCGTTTTCGGTCAAAGCTATGCGCGATCATTCCCGCCTTCCTTTCCGCCGCTTGCAGCGTTTCCCCGCCGAAGAACATCAAAGTAGTGAATGATTTCGACAGCCAGCGCTATCTCGGCACCTGGTATGAAATCGCGCGTTTTGATCACCGTTTTGAACGCGGCCTCGAACAGGTCACCGCCAACTACAGCCCACGCGAAGACGGCGGCCTCAAAGTGGTGAACCGGGGTTTTAATACGCAAAAACAACAATGGCAGGAAAGCACGGGCAAGGCCTATTTTACCGGCTCACCACAGGTAGCCGCACTCAAGGTGTCCTTTTTTGGGCCTTTCTACGGTGGGTATAACGTGATTGAGTTGGATGCAGATTATCGCTACGCGCTGGTTTGCGGCCCAAACCGAGGGTATTTGTGGATACTGTCGCGCACGCCGACGCTGGACGCCGCCACGCGCGACAGATTAGTGCAAACCGCGAAAAACAACGGCTTTGATACGGATAAGCTAATCTGGGTGAAACAAACGCAGCATCAGTGACTGCTGAACTTCAACCCAAGTATGCCGACAACAATCAGGCACAGGCTGAGGATGCGCGCGATATTGGTTGATTCACCAAGTAACACCATCCCCATAATTGCCGCGCCTACCGCACCAATGCCTGTCCAAACGGCATAAGCCGTGCCGGCGGGCAGCGTTTTCATCGCATGTGCCAACAGCAGCATGCTGACCACCATGGCGGCAACAGTAATAATGCTGGGGGTCAAACGAGTAAAACCATGGGTGTATTTCAGGCCAACAGCCCATACGACTTCCAACAAACCGGCAATAAGCAGAATAATCCAAGCCATGAAACAGGCTCCATAACGGTGGGGTCGTCCCCGAATGCAGATGCGTAAACGGGTCGTCCCATTTAGCGTTGTGATATGCCAGGGGATTATACCCACTGCCGGGGAGGATAACAGTACAAAGCTTTCGGCAGGAGATAGGTCAACAGGGGAAGCGGTATCCCACAACGATGCCTTTGGGCAGCTTTTCGCGGAATACCGCAAGTCAGTAAAGGGAGTTATTCCGCGCTACGCTGGATAGCCTTGCCGCCAGCCTGGATGTCCTCGCCCACGCCCTGAGTGGTGTTGCATGCGGTCAATGAGGTCAAGATCATCAAAGAGAAAATCGCGATAATACTTTTCTTCAGCATAGGAAAGTCCTTATTTGTCAGTGATGAAAAAGTACGGCTTTCTAAGCGTAGTAAATATTAGCGAGAGTTGCTGTTTAAAATGGTTTTATTTCGCACGATTACATTAGAGGCTTTAATGGTTATTAGCTGGCAGTACGCGAAATAGCGCCGCCGAGGTGCTGAACGTCCTCACCGAAACCACGGAAAGTATTACAGCCGCTAAGGGACATCAGTAACAGTAGGGAGACAACGGCTAACAGAGTTTTTTTCATTATGTAGATTCTGCCAACGAGATACGGAAGGTAAAACAAAGGAGCCGCGCAGGGCTCCTTTCTTTTGAAACTTATTTTACGCGTGAAACGTATTCGCCAGAGCGGGTGTCAACGCGAACAACTTCACCAATCTGTACGAACAATGGAACCTTAACCACGGCGCCAGTGCTCAGGGTGGCAGGCTTGCCGCCGGTACCGGCAGTATCACCTTTCAGACCTGGATCGGTGTCAGTGATTTCTGCTTCGATAAAGTTCGGGGGCTGAACCGCGATTGGACGACCGTCCCACAGGGTAACGATACATTCTGCGTTGTCTTGCAGCCATTTTGCCGCATCAGAAACGGTTTTTTCTTCAACACCGTGTTGCTCGAAAGTCTCAGGGTGCATGAAGTGGTAGAACTCACCGTCGTTGTACAGGTAGTTCATGTTGGTATCTACCACGTCCGCGCCTTCGCAAGAGTCGGTAGATTTGAAGGTTTTCTCAACGCGAGTGCCGGTCAGCAGACGACGCATTTTAACGCGCGCAAATGCCTGGCCTTTGCCCGGTTTAACGAACTCACTGGATTCGATAGCGTAAGGTTCGCCCTCGAACATGATTTTAAGACCCGGACGGAAATCGTTGCTAGAATAAGTCGCCATGATGGCCCTCTGAATATTTAAACTGGTAGCTTAGCCAAAAAAATGGCACACATTATAACCCAAAGTACGGCATATAGAGAAGATTGGTTGCATCAACTCGCCGATGTTATTACCGATCCCGATGAATTACTGCAGCTTTTGTCACTGAATATGCATCCGGACCTGCCGCAGGGCCGTGAAGCCCGTCGGCTGTTTGCATTGCGCGTACCCCGCGCCTTCGCCGCACGCATGCGTCCCGGCGACGCCAATGATCCGCTATTGCGTCAGGTTCTGACCGCCAGCGAAGAATTCATCAATGCACCCGGCTTCACGACCGATCCGCTGGACGAACAGCGTAGCGTGGTGCCAGGCCTGCTGCACAAATACCGTAATCGTGCTTTGCTGTTGGTTAAAGGCGGCTGTGCGGTTAACTGCCGCTACTGCTTCCGTCGCCATTTTCCGTATCAGGACAACCAGGGCAATAAAGCCAACTGGCGTCAGGCGTTGGATTATATCCGCCAACACCCGGAACTGGATGAGATTATTTTCTCCGGTGGCGATCCGCTGATGGCCAAAGATCACGAGCTGGACTGGCTGATCGGGGAACTGGAAGCCATTGAGCACGTAAAACGCCTGCGCATCCACACCCGTTTGCCAGTGGTGATCCCGGCACGTATCACGCCAGAACTGTGCCGCAGGCTGTCGGCCTCACGCCTGCAGGTACTGATGGTCACGCACATCAATCATGCCAATGAGATTGACCGTGAACTGCAGGGAGCCATGGCGCAACTGCGTCTGGCCGGCGTCACCTTGCTGAACCAAAGTGTGTTGCTGCGCGGCATCAACGACAACGCCGACACGTTGGCGGCGCTGAGCAATGCGCTGTTTGACGCAGGTATCCTGCCCTATTACATCCACGTGCTGGATAAGGTACAGGGCGCGGCGCACTTTATGGTCAGTGACGACGAAGCGCGCGCCATTATGCAGGCGCTGCTGAGCAAGGTTTCCGGATATATGGTGCCGCGTCTGACCCGTGAAGTCGGCGGCAAGCCAAGCAAAACGCCGCTCGACCTGCGCCTGATGCAAGATTGACTGACCGACGGAATGACAAAAACAAAAGAGGCATGCCTGGGCATGCCTCTTTTTTATGCTATGACGTACGCATTAATCTTGCGTTACGGGCACTTATAAACCTGGCCGGCCATTTTGCTGTCCAGCGGGGCAAAGCTTGAAAGCAGGTTCTGGCTTGGGCTGGTAGCACCATAAATCACGTTGCCGCCCATTGCCGCTGCCTTGTTGCGCAGATCGTTTGCCGCGCCGCGCATGGAGCTGCCTTCACCACCGTTACCGGACAACCAGTTGCTCTGGGTGCCAGTCACTTCGCCCACCAGCTGGCATTCTGCCGCCGGTTTGGTATCGGTAAATTTAACCTGCTGACCTGCGGCGGAAAGTTCATTGGTGCTGCTGCAACCTGCCAGCAGCAAGGCTGCCGAAAGACCCAGTAAGGCTTTAATCCGCATCTTGTTCCCCATCTATATTGAGAGTTTCGCAAAAGCTTATCAGAAAGCGTTGCTATCTCTTAAGCATCCGTTGCCACTGGTGCTGGCCAACGTCTTGAGCGACAGCTGATGAAAGATCAGTTTACCAGCTAAATCAGCCCGGTCTGCATAAATATCATCAAAAGCAGTGAGACAAAGCACGCAAAAAAAAGCCCCGACCAATTGGCCGGGGCTTTTGCACACGCGAACGTGGGGGATGATTACATCATGCCGCCCATGCCGCCCATGCCACCCATACCGCCAGCGCCACCTAAATCAGGTGCGTCGCTTTTTGGCAGATCGGTCACCATGCACTCGGTGGTGATCATCAGGCCAGCCACAGAAGCCGCGTACTGCAGAGCAGAACGGGTTACTTTGGTTGGATCCAGGATACCCATCGCGATCATGTCGCCGTATTCTTCAGTGTAAGCGTTGTAGCCGTAGCTGCCTTCGCCTGCTTTCACGTTGTTGGCAATCACGGAAGCTTCTTCACCGGCGTTGATTACGATCTGACGCAGTGGAGATTCCATCGCGCGCAGAGCAACCTTGATACCGACGTTCTGGTCTTCGTTGTCGCCTTTCAGGTTAGCGATTTTGCTTGCTACGCGGATCAGTGCAACACCACCGCCGGCAACCACGCCTTCTTCAACCGCAGCACGGGTCGCGTGCAGGGCATCTTCAACGCGGGCTTTCTTCTCTTTCATTTCAACTTCAGTTGCTGCGCCCACTTTGATAACGGCAACGCCGCCAGCCAGTTTAGCGACACGCTCCTGCAGTTTTTCACGATCGTAGTCAGAGGTCGCTTCTTCGATCTGCTGACGGATCTGGGTAACGCGGCCTTGGATAGTCGCTTCGTCGCCCACGCCATCGATGATGATGGTGGTGTCTTTGTTGATCACAACGCGCTTAGCCTGGCCCAGGTCTTCCAGGGTCGCTTTTTCCAGCTCCAGACCAATCTCTTCAGAGATAACGGTACCGGCAGTCAGGGTAGCGATGTCCTGCAGCATGGCTTTACGACGGTCGCCGAAACCAGGTGCTTTAACCGCAGCCACTTTCACGATGCCGCGCATGGTGTTGACCACCAGAGTAGCCAGCGCTTCGCCTTCAACATCTTCAGCAATGATCAGCAGTGGTTTGCCGGCTTTCGCTACGGCTTCCAGTACTGGCAGCATTTCACGGATGTTGGAGATTTTCTTGTCAGCCAGCAGGATGAACGGGCTTTCCAGTTCGATAGAACCGGTTTCTGGCTTGTTGATGAAGTATGGAGACAGGTAACCGCGGTCGAACTGCATACCTTCAACAACGTCCAGCTCGTCTTGCAGGCCAGTGCCTTCTTCAACGGTAATAACGCCTTCTTTGCCCACTTTCTCCATCGCTTCTGCAATCAGTTTACCCACGGTTTCGTCGGAGTTTGCAGAGATGGTGCCTACCTGAGCGATAGCTTTGGAGTCAGAGCAAGGTACGGATAATTTTTTAAGCTCTTCAACAGCGGCGATAACCGCTTTGTCGATACCGCGCTTCAGATCCATTGGGTTCATGCCGGCAGCCACAGCTTTCAGGCCTTCGGTGATGATGGATTGAGCCAGTACGGTTGCAGTGGTGGTACCGTCGCCCGCAGCGTCGTTCGCTTTAGAGGCAACTTCTTTCACCATTTGCGCGCCCATGTTTTCAAACTTGTCTTCCAGTTCGATTTCACGAGCAACAGATACGCCATCTTTAGTGATGGTAGGAGCGCCGAAGGACTTATCCAGCACTACGTTACGGCCTTTCGGGCCCAGGGTCACTTTTACTGCATCAGCGAGAACATTCACACCGCGGAGCATTTTCACGCGAGCGTCATTGCCGAATTTTACGTCTTTAGCTGCCATTGGTATTTCCCTTCAACTCGTTCAGTTCAGAAGATAAAGCGCACTTACGCTTCAACAATTGCCAGAATGTCGCTTTCGGACATGATCAACACTTCTTCATTGTCGATCTTCTCTGCTTTCACGCCGTAACCGTCGTTGAAAATCACGATATCGCCAACTTTCACATCCAGCGGCTGGATGTTGCCGCTTTCCAGAACACGCCCTTTACCCACTGCGACAACTTCGCCACGAGTAGATTTACCCGCTGCAGAGCCAGTCAGGACGATGCCGCCAGCAGATTTTGATTCAACTTCTTTGCGCTTGACGATAACGCGGTCATGCAATGGACGAATACTCATTGAACGCTCTCCTGTAAGAAGGTCTCTATCAGATTTAGGGTTGTCACCGGATTGTGAATACCGGCTTGTGGGATTTGAAATGGGGGCATTCCATCCCCCTTCAAGGGGGCGGCCAAAAAAATTTTCGCTTTTGATGGCAATACTGAGCTACTGATGCGAAAAACGCGGCCTGGGCCGCGTTTTTTCAACGATCGTTGCGTTTGTCATGATCGTCGGGCTGATGATCCAGCGTATAGCGATCGTCGTTTTTACGCTGGAACTCGCCGTCGAAGGTGTTGCCGTTGGCAGCATTACCGCCCTGGCTCCAACCGCCGGGGCGGTAAACGGAAAGATGCGGCATCAACTTCAACGTCAGCGATTTTTGCACCGGGGGCAGTAACAACAACAGGCCGAGGAAATCGGTAAAGAATCCCGGCACCAGCAGCAAGAAGCCCGCTAATACCAGTGAAACACTTTTCACCATTTCCGACGCAGGGCTTTCACCTGCTGCCAGCTTTTGTTGCATCTGCATGAAGGTCTTCATGCCCTGGTTGCGCACCAGCGAAATGCCGACGCAGGAGGTGAACACCACCAGCAACAGGGTAATCGCCACGCCCAATACGGCGGCGACTTTAATAAATAGGGATATCTCTATGTAAGCCAACAGAAATATCAGCAGTAACGGTAACCAGCGCACCTGGTTCTCCTCTGGTAGATCTGCGCAACCGCACGTTGGCGACGGCGCGAAAAGGGGGCCGGTTAACGGCCGACCTAAATACAATGGGGTCTGCCGGCGTGCATTTCAACCAAAGGCCCTTTTTTATTGCTAAAGTTAATAAACGTGAAAGGGATCACAGAACCAGAAACAGGCAATTTAAGAAGGCTCAGAAGGTGATCTGGATTCAGTCATTTATTACTAACCAGCATATGATCTGGGCAGCAACGGGCACAGTGGTTAATCGTTTCATGCCTGAAGCCTTCGGCAACATAATTTGGTTCCCTGACAATTAATTAATTCGGCAGCAATACAAAGAAGGTTCACATGTCAAATAACATTCGTATCGAAGAAGACCTGTTAGGAACACGTGAAGTCCCCGCAGAAGCCTATTACGGTGTTCACACTCTGCGTGCGATTGAAAACTTTTATATCAGCAACAGCAAAATCAGCGATGTGCCCGAGTTTGTTCGCGGCATGGTAATGGTAAAAAAAGCCGCAGCGATGGCGAACAAAGAACTCAAAACCATTCCACGTAAAATCGCTGATGTCATCATCCAGGCCTGTGACGAAGTGCTGGATAAAGGCAAATGCATGGACCAGTTCCCGGTGGATGTGTTCCAGGGCGGCGCGGGCACTTCATTGAACATGAACACCAACGAAGTGCTGGCGAATATTGGTCTGGAGCTGATGGGCCACCAGAAAGGCGAATACCAATACCTGAACCCTAACGATCATCTCAACAAGTGCCAGTCTACCAACGACGCCTACCCAACCGGTTTCCGCATTGCGGTTTACGCCTCCAATCAGAAGCTTATCGACGCCATCAACCAGCTGCGCGAAGGGTTTGACCGCAAGGCAAAAGAGTTTGAAACCATCCTGAAAATGGGGCGCACCCAGTTGCAGGATGCGGTGCCAATGACGCTGGGCCAGGAATTCCATGCGTTCAGCGTGTTGCTGAAAGAAGAAACCCGCAACCTGCATCGCACCGCCGAGCTGCTGCTGGAAGTGAACCTGGGTGCGACAGCAATCGGGACGGCGCTGAACACTCCGGAAGGCTACCCGCAACTGGCGGTTCAAAAATTGGCAGAGGTCAGCAACCTGCCTGTCGTGCCGGCCGAAGACTTGATCGAAGCCACCTCCGACTGCGGCGCCTACGTAATGGTGCACAGTGCGCTGAAACGCCTCGCAGTTAAACTGTCTAAAATTTGCAACGACCTGCGCCTGCTGTCTTCAGGCCCACGCGCCGGTCTGAACGAAATTAACCTGCCGGAACTGCAAGCGGGCTCATCCATCATGCCGGCCAAGGTCAACCCGGTCGTACCGGAAGTGGTCAATCAGGTATGTTTCAAGGTGATTGGCAACGACACTTGCGTTACCATGGCGGCCGAAGCGGGCCAACTGCAGTTGAACGTCATGGAGCCGGTGATTGGCCAGGCGATGTTCGAGTCCATTCACATCCTGACCAACGCCTGCTATAACCTGCTGGAAAAATGCATTAACGGCATCACCGCGAATAAAGAAGTGTGCGAGCACTACGTCTTCAATTCTATCGGTATCGTCACCTATCTGAACCCGTTCATTGGCCACCACAACGGTGACATCGTCGGGAAGATCTGCGCCGAAACCGGCAAGAGCGTACGTGAAGTCGTGCTGGAACGCGGTCTGCTGACCGAAGCCGAGCTGGATGACATCTTCTCCGTGGAGAACCTGATGCACCCGGCCTATAAAGCCAAACGCTATACGGATGAAAATGAACAATAACAGACACACCCGGTAGCCCAAAAAGGCACGCTAAATCCCCCTGGATAGCGTGCCTTTTTACTTTCCATCGCCCACAAAATTTTAACTTTTCGTTTTCAAAAAAACTTATTTAAGGAGTAGACACTATGTTAGCCGTAGAATTGGTTATCGTTCTGCTGGCCATTTTTTTAGGGGCCAGGCTGGGCGGTATCGGGATTGGATTTGCAGGCGGGCTGGGGGTTTTGGTCCTGGCGTTGATTGGCGTGAAACCGGGCAGTATTCCGTTCGACGTCATTTCCATCATCATGGCAGTGATTGCTGCGATCTCGGCGATGCAGGTCGCCGGCGGTATGGACTATCTGGTGCAGCAAACGGAAAAACTGCTGCGCAAGAACCCCAAGCACATCACCATTCTGGCACCGATCGTCACCTATTTTCTGACTATCTTCGCCGGTACCGGCAACATTTCGCTTTCCGCGCTGCCGGTGATCGCTGAAGTCGCGAAAGAACAGGGCATCAAGCCTTGCCGTCCGCTGTCTACCGCCGTGGTATCCGCACAGATCGCCATCACCGCCTCGCCAATTTCTGCCGCGGTGGTGTACATGTCTTCAGTGATGGAAGGGCACGGCGTCAGCTATCTGCACCTGCTGATGGTCGTGATGCCGTCTACCTTCTGCGCCGTACTGGTGATGTCGCTGCTGGTAAGCTGGCTGTTCGACTCCAAATTGTCGGACGATCCGGTTTACCTGAAGCGCCTGGAAGAAGGTTTGGTAACACTGCGCGGCAACAAGATCATGGAAATCAAACCCCGCGCCAAAGTGTCGGTGCTGCTGTTCCTGCTCGGCGTGCTGTGCGTGGTGGCTTACGCCATCATCAACAGCCCGGGCCTGGGCCTGGTGGCAAAACCGCTGATGAACACCACCAACGCCATTCTGATCATCATGCTTAGCGTCGCTACCCTGACCACCCTGCTGTGCCGCGTCGATACCGATATGGTGCTTAATTCCAGCACCTTTAAGGCCGGCATGAGCGCCTGTATCTGTATTCTGGGGGTAGCCTGGTTGGGTGATACCTTTGTTCAAGCCAACATTGACTGGATCAAAGAGACTGCTGGCACGGTGATTCAATCGCATCCGTGGCTATTGGCCGTGATTTTCTTCTTCTGCTCGGCGCTGCTGTATTCTCAGGCCGCCACCGCCAAGGCGCTGATGCCGATGGCGCTGGCGTTGAACGTATCGCCATTGACCGCAGTGGCTTCCTTCGCCGCCGTTTCCGGCCTGTTTATCCTGCCAACCTACCCAACGCTGGTCGCCGCGGTACAAATGGATGATACCGGCACCACCCGCATCGGGCGTTTTGTGTTTAACCACCCGTTCTTTATCCCCGGCACCATCGGCGTGATATTGGCGGTGCTGTTTGGCTTCCTGCTGGGCAGCGTGATGCTGTAATGCTTCACCCCGGGGCTGCGGCCCCGGTTTCCCCTCTCCTGCCCCACTGGCGATAAACTCGCCTTCTAGCTGACCGCCCTTCAAGGTATAGTGCCCACTGATAATCTGGATGAGAGGGCTGAAGATGTCTGATTGCGAAGCTGTCGTCATACTCTGCACCGCACCCGATGAGGCCACGGCACAAGACCTGGCGGCCCGGGTTCTGGGGGAAAAGCTGGCGGCCTGCGCCACGCTGTTACCCGGCGCAACGTCGTTATATTACTGGGAAGGGAAACTGGAACAGGAATATGAAGTGCAGATGCTGTTCAAAAGCGATTGCCACCATCAAGATGCCCTGCTCAGCTACCTGAAACAACATCACCCCTACCAGACGCCAGAACTGTTGGTGTTGCCGGTGATGGCCGGAGATAAAGACTACCTGTTATGGATCAACGCCTCATTAAACTGATTTTTCTGCTTTGCAGCCTGTTCTTTCTGCCGCAGGCGGCCCAGGCTTCGCTGTTCGGCCAAAACGGCGGTAGCCAGTTCGTGCCTGTCGATCAGGCCTTCGCCTTTGATTTCAAACAGCAAGGCAATCAGCTGTCGCTGGACTGGCAAATTCGTCCCGGTTATTACCTGTATCGCCAGCAGATCAAACTGGTGCCAAAGCAGGCCACGCTGGGCACCGTTGAACTGCCCGCCGGGCTGAGCCACAAAGACGAATTTTTCGGCGAGGTCGCCATTTTCAAGCAACAGCTGAATCTGAAGATTCCGCTGCAACAAGCAACGGCAGATGCCAGCCTGAGCGTGACCTACCAGGGCTGCGCGGAAGCCGGTTTCTGCTACCCGCCGGAAACGCGCGTGATCCCGTTGAATGCCGTGAGCGCCTCCGCCGCTCCGGTACTCCCTACTGCGGCAGAGCCGGTACCGGCTCCCAATGATCTGCCGTTTTCACCGCTGTGGGCATTGCTGATCGGTATCGGTATCGCTTTCACCCCCTGCGTTTTGCCGATGTACCCTCTGATTTCCGGCATCATTCTGGGCCGTGAAAAACCGCATAGCAGCGGTCGAATTTTGGCGTTGGCCGTGGTTTACGTGCAGGGTATGGCGCTGACCTATACCTTGCTGGGTTTGGTGGTCGCTGCCGCCGGGCTGCAGTTTCAAGCGGCACTGCAACATCCGTACGTGTTGATCGGCCTCTCAGTGCTGTTTATCGCCTTGGCATTGTCGATGTTTGGCCTCTATTCATTGCAATTACCGGCCTCGCTGCAAACGCGTTTAGCGGGCTGGAGCAATACCCAAAAAGGAGGCTCGCTGCCCGGCGTGTTCCTGATGGGGGCTCTGGCTGGATTGATCTGTTCCCCTTGTACCACCGCACCACTCAGCGCGATCCTGCTCTACATTGCCCAGAGCGGTAATATGTGGGCCGGCGGCGGTACCTTGTACCTTTACGCATTAGGCATGGGGATCCCGCTGGTGCTCGTCACCCTGTTCGGCAACCGCCTGCTGCCGCGTAGCGGCCCATGGATGCAGTATGTCAAAGAGGCTTTCGGCTTTGTGATCCTCGCCCTGCCGGTATTTCTGCTGGAGCGTGTGATCGGCGATCTGTGGGGGCTGCGGCTGTGGAGCCTGCTGGGTCTGGCGTTCTTCGGCTGGGCATTTGCCCTTAGCCTGAAAACCTCCCGCGGCTGGGCCCGTGTTTTACAGATGCTATTACTGGCAGCGGCGGTGATCGCCGCACGGCCGTTGCAAGACTGGGCTTTTGGCGTTAACAGCACTCAGCAGGCAGCACCACATCTGAACTTTACGCAGATCAGTAATGTGGAGCAGCTCAACCTGGCGCTGCAGCAAGCACAGGGTAAACCGGTGATGCTGGATCTGTATGCCGATTGGTGCGTCGCCTGCAAAGAGTTCGAAAAGTATACCTTTAGTGATGCGGCCGTTCAGGCTAAGCTGACCAATGCCGTGCTGCTGCAGGCGGATGTGACCGCCAACAATGCCGAACAGGCAGCGCTGCTCAAGCACTTGAAAGTCCTGGGTTTGCCGACAATTCTATTTTTTAACGGCGCAGGACAAGAGTTGACGGCCCAGCGGGTGACCGGATTTATGGATGCTCCAACGTTCAACGCGCATTTGCAGAAAGTAGTGCAATAAATAACACTGAAGTTCAGAACCGAATTTGGAGGGAGCACAAGTGCAACGCGAACAAGTTCTTGATACGGCACTGGGGCTGTTGGAACAACAGGGCCTGGCAACCACCACATTAGAAATGCTGGCAGAAAAACTCGACGTACAGCCGAGCGATCTTAAACGCTTCTGGCCGGATCGCGAAGCGCTGCTGTATGACTGCCTGCGCTATCACGGCCAGCAAATTGACACCTGGCGTCGTCAGTTGCTGCTGGACGAAGCCCTGAGCCCACAGCAAAAATTGCTGGCACGCTACGACGTGCTGGCAGAGTACGTACAACACGATCGCTATCCCGGCTGCCTGTTTATTGCCGCCTGTAGCTTCTTCCCGGAGGTGGATCACCCTATCCACCAGCTGGCCGAGCAGCAGAAGCTGACTTCGCTGGAACTGACCCGTGACCTGCTGCGAGAAATGGACGCCGACGATGCGGATATGGTGGCGCAGCAGATGGAACTGATCCAAGAGGGCTGCCTCAGCAAACTGCTGATAAAACGTCAGCTCCAGGACGTATCCGTTGCCAAGCGCTTGGCGGAAGACATCTTGCAGGTCGCTCAGTGCCGCAGAAATGGCGCATTAAGCTGAATGACACCATGGCGGCGAGCGCAACCACGGTACTTTACGCCCATCTCGCGCTTTTTTTGCTCCCTTTGACTGAAAAGCCAGCAACCGGACGCGTTTTGCCTTATTTCGTTCACAAAGCCGTTGACTGACTTCGGCCAATACGGTTTAATGCTGCGCGTTGCCCGGATAGCTCAGTCGGTAGAGCAGGGGATTGAAAATCCCCGTGTCCTTGGTTCGATTCCGAGTCCGGGCACCACTAATTAAAGAAACCAGCTTAACGGCTGGTTTTTTGCTTTTCTGGAGTGAGACTCATCATCGAACAAGTTCGATTATTCGGCCAGAGGCCTCACCCTGCGGGCCAACGCTAAAGCGTTGTTCAATCCGGCGCAAGCGCCGGTTGTCCGAGTCCGGGCACCATATTTAGAGAACCCAGCCAATGGCTGGGTTTTTGCTTTTCTAGAGTGGGACTCTTCATCGAACAAGTTCGATTATTCGGCCAGAGGCCTCCCCTGCGGGCCAACGCTAAAGCGTTGTTCAATCCGGCGCAAGCGCCGGTTGTCCGAGTCCGGCCCCCTATTTAGAAGAACCCGCCTATGGCGGGTTTTTTGCTTTCTGAGACAGGACTCCTCATCGAACAAGTTCGATTATTCGGCCAAAGGCCTCACCCTGCGGGCCAACGCTAAAGCGTTGTTCAATCCGGCGCAAGCGCCGGTTGTCCGAGTCCGGCACCCTATTTAGAAGAACCCGCCTATGGCGGGTTTTTTGCTTTCTGAGACAGGACTATTCATTGAACAAGTTCGATCGCACGACCTTATTGCGCATCGAGCCAGGCCGAAAGCTGCCGCAATTCTTCCGTGAGGATTTGGCGCAGCGGAATCAATTTATCCGGTGTCTGCTCCAGCTCGGAACAGGCCTCAACCGCATGCTGCATGCCCAAACTGGCACAGCTGCTTTTTAGTTTATGTGCCAAATGCACAACTCTGCGCACATCGCCCGCTTCGCTGGCCTGTTCAAGCTCAGTAACCCATAACAAGGCATGTTCTGTGAACAAGTCTCGCCACTCGCTGATTTTCTCTTTACCGAACACCGCCATATCCTGCGTTAGCTGAACGAGATCCAAACTGGGACCGAGTTGCATCGGGCATTTTTCCGCCGTTAAATAGTGCTCAATCAGTCGGCTTAATGCTGCACAGGCGATAGGTTTTTGTATCAATCCGCAGAATATTTCGCCGACGCGGAGCCTTAACGTTTCGTCGGCAACATGGGCGCTGAAACCAATAAGGGGTAACTGTGGCTGCAACGCAGCAATCAGCCCAGAGAGCGTCACACCGTCCATATCCGGCAGATCCAAATCCACCAGTACACCGCTGAATGCGCCATCAACTGCCAATAGGTTCAATGCGCTTTGGCCATCGCCAACCACCTCAACCATGGCATGGCAAGACAGCAACATTTCGGCGGTAATACGCTGGGTGACCAGGTTATCTTCCACCAGCAGCAGACGGTAACCGGAAAGATCCGTTCGTTCTTCTGCCCGATGCTGTATGGGCGTAGCCGCGATAATCAGCGGCAGACTCAGTGAAAAACAGCTGCCGCTCCCCAGCGTGCTGGTGACGCTTAAGCTGCCTTGCAGTGCCTCCGCCAGCCCCCGGCTGATCGCCAATCCCAGCCCGGTGCCACCGCGCTTGGCCGTCAGCTGTACAAAGGGTTTGAAAATCTGTGCCAGTGCTTCACCGGCAATGCCACACCCCGTATCTGCAACGTCAATTTGCCAGCGCGGCCCATCAATATGGCAGCGAATATCCACCCGGCCTTGATCGGTGAAACGCAGGGCGTTAGCCAACAAATTCATCACAATTTGGCGAATACGCCGCGCATCACCCTTGAGCCATTGCGGCAATTCGTCAGCACAAGTGAGAGCCAATGTAATCTCACGATTACGTACCCGCCCGGAGATTAACCTCATGATACTCGCCAGTAACTGACGTGGGTCGAAAGCCTCTTCGTTGAGCGTCACGCTGCTCTTACCCGCCTCGAGCGCGGAGTAATCCAGAATATCGTTGAGGATCGCCAATAGACTCTCACCGGAGTCATTGATCGCCTGTACGTAGGAGAGGTTCTTTAGCGACAGCGCCTGTTCCGACAACAGCTGAGCCGTGCCAAGAATACCGTGCAACGGGGTTCGAATTTCATGGCTCATCGCGGCCAAAAAGGCCGACTTAGCCCGGTTGGCCTTTTCCGCCTCAGCGCGAGCCTGGTGGTGCTCCATTACCATGGCTTCTAATTCTGCAGTACGTAATTCGACCTGCTTCACCAGGTCTTGGCGCTGGTTTTGTAAGGCATAGGCATTGGCGCGAAAAGCCTCCATCAACTGCCCCATGGTATTTAGCTCCCGCACACCGGAAGTCGCTGGGAATGGCGTGTTGAGATCGCCCTCCAATAACCCTTCCAGAGCCGCTGCTTGCTTCGCCAAGGGCAACGTCACCGAGCGCCACACCACGCGCCACAGGATCAATGACAGCGCCACCAACGAGAATAAACTCAAGATAATCAGCCAGAACTTTCCCGTTTCCCGAGCCTGCCGAAGTGCCTCTAACGCCTGAGTATTACGCCGCTCGATATCGCTGACCTGACGGCTGATTTCAGTACTGAAGCGAGTAAACATATCCAGGTTGTCTTGCGACAGCGCCTGAAGCTGCGCGCGGAGATCCCGTTCCCGCTGATACAGTGCCGCAAGCTGTTGATAACGTTCCAGGGTCTGTAATTCACGCGCTATCTTTTCGCTTGTAAGGGGATCTTCGACTCGCTCCTGCCTGCGCTGGAGAATACGAACGTAGTTGCCGATACGGGAGATTAATTCTGCTGGCGCACGCTCGGCAAGCTCCTTCTCCAGCAGCAAAATCAGATGCTCAATTTGTATCGCATTGAGCCGTAGCTCGGCCATTTGATTTTGATATTCATAATCGATATCGATCAGGCGGTCTAACGCCTGCTCCGCGGCCTGATTGCGATGCTGCTCAATCAAATCGTAAATCCCTGCCTGCGTAACGCCTGCGGCCGTTGCGGCATTGTTTAACTGCCCTTTGGCCAACTCGGCAATGCGGGCCGCTGCATCCATAATTTCACGGGAAAGATCGCGCTGCTGTTTTCGCAGCGTCAGGCGCTGACCAACCAACTCACCCTGCAGACCTAAACTGCGCGTAATGTCGGACTCCTGCTGCTCTATCGCCGTCGTATCAAACCCTTGGCTGCGCAAACGTTCCAAAAGCCGGCTGATACGCAAACTTTGCACCGTGAGCATCTTTCCTTGTGCCATCCAATCGGCTTGGGTATCGGCATTCGTTAAACTTTGGGCGGAAAACAATTCGTATGCACTGGCCTCACTGAGTTGCCGGGCCAAATTCATCGTCGGGATCACCGACCGGGTGTGGTTTTGTTCGACCTCGCCCATAAAGCGAAAACCCAACCAACCTATCAGCGAACTGATCAGCGCTAACCCTGCCATCAGCAGAAAAGCCAACCAAAGTCGCTGTGTTAACGAAGGGTGCCCCATAGGTATCCTGATGATGAAATTAAAGTTGTTTTATCAGTGACGAAACCTCTAGCATAAAGACTTATTAAATATGAGGCTATTATGCGCAGCGCGATTTTCCGTTTTCTTCTGCCGTTTTTCTGCGGCACGATAACCTGCTCGGCATTGGCTGTTTCGCAAGCCCCTCTGGTGCGCTGGCTAAACGAGCGACAATCAGAGCCGGTTGCCGCCATGCCGGTATTGCAGATGGAACGCCGTTGGAAATTGTGCGCCCTCTACCCCAGCCTGAAGGACGCTTACTGGCTCTCGATCAATTACGGCATGATCCGTGAAGCCCAGCGAACCAAAGTGCAGCTGAAGATATTTGAAGCCGGTGGCTATTCGCAGCTTGAAACCCAACGCGAACAATTAACGCTCTGTCGCCAATGGGGGGCCGATGCGATTTTGCTTGGCAGCAGCCTGGCTCAATTTCCCGACCTGGCAGCATCCGTTGGCAACTCGCCGGTGATTGCCGTAGTGAATGAACTGAATTATGCGGCGGCCAAAGCCCGGGTGGGCGTGCCCTGGTTTCAAATGGGCTACCAACCCGGCCGATATCTGGCCGAGCATCCCCCTCACCCTTCACTCCATGTGCTGCTGATGCCAGGGCCAAAGGATGCCGGAGGCAGCCGGGAAATGGTTGACGGATTTCGCACCGCGGTGGAAGGAAGTTCGATACAGATCGTTGATGTGGTTTATGGCGATAACGACGTAGAAATACAGCGCAACTTATTACAGGACATGCTGGAAAAACACCCTGAAATCAACCTGATTGCCGGGAATGCCATTGCCGCTCAGGTCGCCATGGGGGAAGCACGCAACCGTCGCCATCCCTTGGGAATTGTCTCTTTTTACCTGTCACATCAGGTATATCGGGGACTGAAACGGGGCAGAATCATCGTGGCAGCCAGTGACCAGATGGCGCTACAGGGCGAGCTGGCCGTCGATCAAGCCATTCGAGCCTTGCAGCATCAAAACGTGGACATGAACATCAGCCCGCAAATTCTGGTACTGACACCGGCGAACATTTCCCCTGAGAAGGTAAAGCTATCCCTTTCTCCCCTGGGTTTTCGCCCGGTGTACCTGTTCCCTTCAGCTAACCTCAGCCGCGAGAAAGTAACCCTCGCCATGCCTGGTGACGAACAGTTCGTGGCTCAATTTGTTTCTCAACCGGCGGATCAATACATCTACGGTACGAAGATCCGGCTGGTCCACCCGGTGAGATGACAACATGCGCAACAGCCGTTCGCGGCTCAACACCGTGCCCGGGTTGGTAATAAACGCCAGCAGCATTTCGTATTCGGCTCGCGTCAGGCGAATCGGCTCCCCCTCGCATTCCAGCGTATGCCTGGAAGGATTAAGGCAATATCCGGCGAACAGATAGCAGTTTTCCTGTTGCCCTTGCCTTGCTGGCGTCTTGGCCAAATCGATACGCCAAAGGAGGTTTTTGACGCGCACCACCAGCTCACGCAACTCGAGGGGTTTAGTGACATAGTCATCCGCCCCCATTTCCAGCCCTACAATCCGATCAATTTGCTCACAACGGCCGGTCACGAGAATAATGCCGACGTTTGAGCGTTCACGCAGAGATCGGGTCAGCAACAAGCCGTTTTCATTGGGCAGGTTGATGTCCAGCAGTACCAGATCCACCGGCTGAAGCAGCATAATTTCCTTCAGCCCCGCCCCGCTTTCGGCCACAGAAACCTGATAGCCCTCATGAACAAAATAATCACGTAAGCGCGCCTGTGTAACCGGATCGTCTTCAACGATAACAATGTGATGGCTCATGATTTCACGCTCGCTTCAGTCTGTTCATATCCATTCATATTCTGACTTACTCCATTCATCCAGACCGGTGACCCCATTCATATTTACTCAATATCCTACTAAAGGAGTACCCATAATAACGAGAAGGTTTATTTATGAGCAAACTTTGGCGAAAACTGACACGGCCCAGTGCCAAATGGTCAGTGCTGGCACTGTTAGGGATCGGTTGTATTCTCGGATTGGCCATCATCATCGTGCCGCACGCTGGCATTAAGCTGACCAGCAATACGGAATTCTGCGTCAGTTGCCATGCGATGCAGCCGGTATATCAAGAATATCAACAGTCCGTTCACTTCAAGAATGCGTCCGGCGTACGCGCAGAATGCCGTGACTGCCATATCCCACCAGATATTCCAGGCATGCTGTGGCGCAAGCTGGAAGCAGCCAACGATCTCTATCAAAACTTTATTGCCCATTCGATTGATACGCCTGAGAAATTCGAAGCGAAACGCGCCGAATTGGCCAAGCGTGAATGGAAGCGCATGAAAGACAACAACTCCGTCGGCTGCCGTTCTTGCCATAACTACGAGGCCATGGAGCACAGCAAGCAGCACCCGGAAGCGGCCAAACAGATGAGCATTGCGGCGAAGGACAATCAGTCTTGCGTTGATTGTCACAAGGGGATTGCTCACCAACTGCCGGACATGAGTAGCGGTTTCCGCAAGCAATTTGAAGATATGCGCCTGCAGGCCAACGAAAACAGCGACGGCAACACGCTATATACGCTGGACATGAAACCTATCTACGCGGCCAAAGGCGATAAAGAACCGGCGGGCTCTCTGCTGCCGGCCTCAGAAGTTAAGGTCTTAAAACGTGACGGCGATTGGCTCGAAGTGCAAATCGTGGGCTGGACAGAAACCGAGGGGCGCCAACGCGTGCTTTCGCTGCTGCCTGGCAAACGCATTTTTGTTTCGTCCATTCGCGATGAAGTGCAAAAACACGCCCAAACGCTTGAAAAAAACACGGTAGCCGCCACCGGTGCGGAGTGGAGCAAACTGCAAACCACCGCCTGGGTACAAAAAGGCGACCTGGTCAACGATATCAAACCGATTTGGGCCTACACCAGCGCGCTGTACACCGGAACCTGCAATCAGTGCCACGGTGCCCCTGACATTGCGCACTTTGATGCCAACGGCTGGATCGGCACGCTGAACGGCATGGTGGGCTTTACCAGCCTTGATAAGCGCGAAGAACGCACCCTGCTGAAATATTTGCAGATGAATGCTTCCGATACCGGCGGCGCAGACCAGAAGCACTAAGGGAGAATGCACATGAAATCATCACAGAAAGTCAGCTTGTCCCGCCGTCGTTTTCTGGCTCAGCTTGGTGGCTTAACGGCCATTGGCATGATAGGCCCTTCGCTGTTAGTACCCAAAAACGCCCTGGCTCAGGGAGGGTTGCAAGAAGGTATACTGACCGGTTCCCATTGGGGAGCCATCCGCGCGACCGTGGTGGACGGGCGATTTGTCGCTGCCAAACCCTTCGAAATGGATAAATATCCCTCGAAAATGATTGCGGGCTTACCCGATCATGTCCATGGCACGGCACGCATCCGTTACCCGATGGTACGAATTGACTGGATGCGTAAACGCCATTTGAGTGATACCACACAGCGCGGCGACAACCGTTTTGTGCGGGTAAGTTGGGATGAAGCACTGAACCTGTTCTATCAAGAGCTTGAGCGGGTGCAGAACACCTACGGCCCGTCTGCTCTGCTATCCGGCACCGGTTGGCAATCGACCGGCATGTTCCACAATGCCGCGGGCATGCTGGCACGTGCGCTGGCCCTGCACGGGGATTCTGTCGGTACCGGCGGTGACTATTCAACCGGTGCCGCTCAGGTGATTTTGCCGCGGGTGGTGGGTTCAATGGAAGTGTATGAACAGCAAACCTCCTGGCCGTTGGTGCTGAAAAACAGCAAAACGCTGGTGCTTTGGGGATCGGATCTGGTGAAAAACCAGCAGGCCAACTGGTGGTGTCCGGATCATGATGTTTATGAATATTACGCCGAACTTAAAGCCAAAGTGGCCAAAGGCGAAATCAACGTTGTCAGCATTGACCCAGTGGTGTCATCTACCCATGCGTTTTTAGGCCGTGAGCATGTGCAGCACATCGCTCTGAATCCGCAAACAGACGTGCCCCTACAGTTAGCGCTGGCGCACACGCTGTACAGCGAGAATCTGCACGATACCCACTTCCTCAAAACCTATTGCGTTGGCTTCGAGCAATTCCTCCCTTATTTGCTGGGCCAAACGGACGGCCAACCTAAAGATGCCCAATGGGCGTCAGCACTGTGTGGCGTCGATGCTGAAATCATTCAGGCATTGGCTCGTCAAATGGCGGCCAACCGTACGCAAATCATTGCGGGCTGGTGCGTGCAACGTATGCAACACGGCGAACAATGGGCGTGGATGACGGTAGTGCTGGCGGCGATGCTTGGCCAAATCGGCTTACCTGGCGGCGGGTTCGGTTTTGGTTGGCACTACAACGGCGCAGGTACACCGAGCCGCAAAGGGGTGATCCTGAGCGGTTTCTCCGGTTCCACCGCTACGCCGGCACGCCATGCCAAGGGGGATTTCAAAGGTTACAGCAGTACCATTCCGATCGCGCGCTTTATCGATGCCATGCTGGAGCCGGGCAAGGAGATCGATTGGAATGGCAAACGCGTCAAGCTGCCAATGCTGAAAATGTGCGTGTTTGCAGGCACCAATCCGTTCCATCGCCATCAGCAGGTTAACCGGATGATTGCCGGCTGGCAGAAACTGGAAACCGTGATTTCTATTGATAATCAGTGGACCTCAACCTGTCGTTTTGCCGATATCGTTCTGCCTGCTACCACACAATTCGAACGCAACGATCTCGATCAGTTTGGCAACCACTCCAATCGCGGCATTATCGCGATGAAACAGCTGGTACCGCCGCAATTTGAGGCACGTAATGACTTCGATATCCTGCGCGAACTTTGCAAACTGTTCGATCGCGAACGTGATTTCACCGAAGGCCTGGATGAAATGGGTTGGATCAAACGCATTTATCAGGACGGCGCGCGCCAGGGCAAAGGACGCGGCGTGACTTTGCCTGCATTCGATGAGTTTTGGGATGGCGATGGCTACGTCGAGTTCCATCACCCCGAAATGTTCGTGCGTCACCAGGCGTTTCGTCAAGACCCGGATCTGGAACCTTTAGGCACCCCAAGCGGCCTGATCGAGATTTACTCAAAGAGTATTGCGGATATGAATTATAAGAACTGCAAAGGTTACCCAATGTGGTTTGAAAAGGCAGAACGTTCACACGGCGGGCCGCTTTCAGCGAGCTATCCACTTCATTTGCAGTCGGTACATCCCGATTTCCGGCTGCACTCCCAGCTGTGCGAGTCTGAAACCTTGCGTGCACAGTACAGCGTTGCAGGTAAGGAACCGGTATTTATCAGCCCGGAAGATGCGGATGCTCGCGGCATCAATAATGGTGATGTTGTTCGGGTGTTTAACGCCCGCGGGCAGGTTTTAGCGGGTGCGGTAGTTTCAGATCGCTATGCGCCGGGAGTGATCCGCATCCATGAGGGTGCCTGGTACGATCCTGAACGTGGCGGCGTGGCGGGTAGCCTGTGCAAATACGGCAATCCAAATGTACTGACGTTGGATATCGGTTCTTCCGAGCTGGCTCAGGCGACTAGCGCCCATACGGCACTGGTTGAGATTGAACGCTTTAATGGCAAAATCGAACCTGTTACCGCCTTTGATGGCCCATTGGAAATGGTTGCGCAATGCGACTACGTGCCGATGACGCCAGCAAACGTGCCGCAGTAAGGAGGTGGTTCCATGGAAGATAATATTTCAGCTCTGGGACATCCGCATTATGCTTGCCTCTATGCCTGGTTATCCGGCAGTTTCGCCCGCGAGCTTAGCGACGTGCAAATTGCAGAACTGACCAGCCCTGAACTCACCGCATGGCTGGCAATAATTGAACCGCTGCCGGGGCTGACAGCGCCGGTAACCCAATTCAGACAAACCGTTACGGCACTCCAACAGCGGCCCGACGCGCAACTGGAATTGGCCGCCGACTTCGCCGGGCTGTTCCTGATGACGGAGAAGTCCGCTGCGTTACCCTATTCCTCTTGTTATCAGTTGGAATCTTCGCGTTTTAAGCAGGAACCCAGCGCGCAGATGAAAGCGCTGTTGGCACAATCGGGCATGGCGGTGGCGAGTTCCTTTGGCGAACCGGAAGATCATTTAGCTCTGGTTGTCGAACTGTTGAGCCACCTGAATTTCGCATTAACAGAAGCTGGGAATGAGCGCAGAGAATTGCTTGAACTGCGAAGTGAAGCCTTGATTCACTGTCTGAGTTGGCTGCCGGAGTTTAATCAGCGCTGCCTCAGTTACGACAAGTTTGGCTTCTATGCCGCACTCAGCGGCTTACTGCTCGCCCTGATGCGCCTTGATGCCGGCATGCCCATGCAATAAATCACCGGCTTGGCCCTCATAACCTGAGGGCCTGGCGCGCCTGAGAGAATGCCTGAATAAGTGGCCACACCCACCAGCGCCGCTTAATCGGGATCGAAGCAAAGCTCGCTGGCATGGCAGAAGGCATTCCGCCCAGCATGCTCAACTGAAATACTTAATCATCAGCGCGGTATCCGAGGCCAACAAAATCACATTGATTAGCTTCAGGAATTGCTCACGTGACATTTTCAAAGTGAAATGACGCCCCAGGGTAATCCCCACCAACATCCCCGGCAGCAGCACCAATGCCAGTAGCAATAAATCAATGTCCAGATAAACACCGGCAAAGGTGAAAATAACCACCCGCGTCAACGTACTCATCCCGATAAGCGTGGTTTGAGTCATCCGGAAAGCCTCTTTCTTCTCAATACGACCGCTGAGATAGATGGCATAGATAAAGCCGCCGCTGCCGAATAATGCGCTGAAAATCCCGCCCACCAGGCCAAAAGGCACCGAAGCCTTGGGCGAAAATTGCCGATCGGGTTTTAAACCGCTGAGCGAATAAAGAGCATAGAGCACCACAAAAATGCCCAACGCCAACAAGAGGATATCCGGCCGGGTTTTCAGCAGGATCGCCGCGCCCAGAAGACTGCCGATAATCATCACCGGGATCAGCCGTTTTAATTCTGTCCATTGTGCATTGCGACCATCGCGGCTGACGTTAACAATGGCTGCGCACATGTCCAGCAGCGCCAGCAAAGGAACAATTTTCGCTACCGGAATATAAAGCGCCATCACCGGACTGGCGACCAACGCCGAGCCAAAACCGGCAATGCCGAAAATGACATAGGCCACCAGCAAGGTGGCGGCCAGTACCAGATAGCTTGAGAGCGTTAAGGTTTCTTGCATATCCATTTCCGCCTACTCCATTACCCCGAAGCGAGCTGCAGGCTAAAACCTAATACTTTAGTTGATAAACGGAGGAACGCTATTTCGCGCTTAAACCAGCCAGTTGCCGATCCTGTCGACGGCCGAACAGCAACAGCCCACATGCCGCCCCCAACAGGGCACAGAACATGTCAGACTGGGTATCCCATGGGTCGCCCTGTGTTCCCAGAAACTCATCGGCACCCTGCCCTAATGCCAATGCGGCCCACCATTCGATCAGTTCATAAACCGCGCTGATGGCCAACGCAATGCAGCACACCACGAAACCCAACATTTTTCGGCCCCGGACATAATCCCCACGCAGCAGAATTTCCCGCGCCACCAGCGCAGGCACCAGCCCCTGGAAAAAATGCCCAAGCTTATCGTAGGGGTTACGCCCCAATCCCAATAACTCCTGCACGTAAAACCCGGCGGGCACGCGCGCATAGCTATACATACCGCCAAAAATCAAAATTAACGCGTGGAGAAAAATCAGCTGGTACAACAAGGGGGTTAGCGGATAACGACGCCGGGTCAGCCCCAAGACGACCAGCGCTATCACAACCGGCATGACTTCCATCAGCCAGGTCATTCGGTCATAGGGGTAAACACCGCTATAAATCAGCAATGCAATCAGCAACAACGCGGCGGTGGGTAATAAATAACGGGCAGACAAGAGGGACATGGTGAAGTTACCAGGACGGTGAAAGTTATCGCATTATTATACAGTGACAAAATGAAGGCGGCATATATCGCCGTCCAGTGAAACCACCAGGCAGCTTTTTTGACCACATAGCCGTTGATGTTACTATACGAAGATCACTATGCTCCCGCACAAGTACCACCTGGCAGCATAACTACTAAGGGCGACGACGTTTAAGGACGATATTTGAGTATGGGAAGCACATTCGCTGTATGGCGGCTGATTGCCGTGTGCGTAGTCAGTCTTGCGTTGCTGGGCTGTGGCTCCGGAAAGAAGGCCAACACCTATGACCGCGACTACGATAGCCTGGCCAGAGGCAGCTATAGCGGCAGCACCTATACCGTCAAACGCGGTGATACCCTGTTCTATATTGCCTGGATCACCAATAGCGAAGTCAGCGAGCTGGCGCGTCGCAACAAGATCCCCAAGCCTTACAATCTCGAGATTGGCCAAAAGCTGGCGTTAAATAATATGACGGCGCAAAAAGGTAAAACGCGTAAAACGAAATCGACAGGCCAACTTGCGGCCGTGGCGCCGCCGATCCGCAGCAGTATCAAATGCTGGCGCTGGCCAACCCAGGGCAATATCGTCAGCAAGTATTCTACCGCCGACGGTGGCAATAAAGGCATTGATATCGCCGGTAACCGCGGGCAGCCGGTATTTGCCGCAGCCAAAGGTCGAGTGGTGTACGTGGGTAACCAACTGCGGGGCTACGGCAACCTGATTATGATCAAACACAATGACGAGTACATCAGCGCCTACGCTCATAACAACACCCTGCTGGTGCGCAACGCGCAGGAAGTGAAAGCCGGGCAAAAAATCGCCACCATGGGCAGCACAGGTACCGATAAGGTCATGCTGCACTTCCAAATACGCTATCGCGCTACCGCTCTGGATCCGCTGCGCTTCTTGCCACCGCAAGGTTCCGCACCTTCCTGTTAATTCCTCTGTGGAAAATGAACGAAAAAAAACCCGCACAAGGCGGGTTTTTTCATAAGCAAGCGCAATAGCCGTTAAGACTCGTTGACCTGCTTTACCTTGCCGGACAAGAACGCTTGTTCGTAAGCCCGCGCCTTTTTGCTGTCGAACTGGTGCTCCCATTTCGCGACCACCAATACCGCCAACGCATTACCCACCACGTTCAGCGCGGTACGTGCCATATCCAGAATACGGTCAACCCCGGCGATAAACGCCAGACCTTCCAACGGGATCCCGACGCTGCCCAGCGTGGCCAACAGCACCACAAAGGAAACCCCCGGCACGCCGGCAATGCCCTTAGAGGTCAGCATCAGCGTCACCACCAGGACAATCTCCTGCCCCAGGGACAGCTCAATACCGTACAGCTGCGCAATAAAAATGGCGGCGATGCTCTGATACAGCGTCGAGCCGTCCAGATTAAAGGAATAACCCGTCGGCACCACAAAACTGGTGATCGCCTTCGGTGCACCGTAGGCTTCCATTTTTTCGATGATACGCGGCAACACCGTTTCTGAACTGGCTGTGGAGAAGGCCAGGATCAGTTCATCCTTCAAAATACGAATCAACGTCCAGATACGCAGATTGCAGATGCGGGCAACCGCGCCCAGCACCACCAAAGCGAAGAAGGCGATAGCAAAGTACACCAGCACCACCAGCTTGGCCAAAGGCCACAGCGAGGCGAAACCAAAGTTGGCAACCGTCACTGAGATCAGACCAAATACCCCGATCGGCGCATAGCGCATGATCATATGAGTGACTTTGAACATGCTTTCGGAAACGGCTTTAAACACCTTCAGCAGCGGCTCTTTGGTTTCTTTCGGCAATGACGACAGACCAAGACCAAAGAGCACCGAGAAGAAGATGATCGGCAACATGTCGCCCTTCGCCATCGAAGCGAAAATGTTCGACGGGATCAACGACAGAACCGTGGCAACCAGGCTGTGCGATCCACTTTGCACCTGCTCAGTGGTTTTTTCATACTGCGAGATATCGACTGCGGTCAGCGTCGACATGTCGATACCGTGACCGGGTTGAAAAACATTAGCCAGCGTCAGCCCCACCACGATGGCAACAGTGGTGATCACTTCAAAGTAAATAATGGTTTTCAATCCGAGCCGACCCAGCTTTTTCGCATCTCCCACCCCGGCGATACCGACAACCAGTGTAGAAATAACAATCGGCACAACAATCATCTTAATCAGGCGAATAAATATATCTCCCGCCGGGCTAAGAATATTGCTGACTAACCACTCTCGTGATTCCGTCTGATTATGGAGTACGGCCCCAACGATAATACCCAGTACCAACGCGATCAGGATTTGCCAAGCAAGACTGATTTTTACACTTTTCATACCCAAAAAGTCCTCAAAGACTCTTTTCCGCGTATTTAAAACAATTCGCCGAAAAGAATACTTAATCATTTAATACAGGCTTATGTTGATGACAACGAAGCGCTCACCTGCCCTTAGTGTGACGCTATTTAAATCTGTACCATCTGAAAGGCATGCTCTGCAAGCCTTGTTTTATCGACCTTCTGTGCAAAATATAATCACCAATGAATTTGGTATTTAATTTCACCAAACATAATTAGTTGTTATTAAAAGCATAATTTTATGCGAGATGTATCACGAAACCACCTCATACTTTGCTTTTTTAGCCGGATGGAAGTGCGTTTATTTTCGCTAATCTTGCATATTTAGTCCATCGTACATGTTTATATTTTGTTGCAATAAAGTTTTAAAAATGAAAATATAAGAACGTTCAGGTACCGCATTTTATCGTCTATTTATTAGGATGATTCTCAAATCATTCTCTTATTAACGCCGCTGACTGACCACTCCACTATTAATATCAACATCGAATATCAAAAGGGAACTATGTTCCAAAAGGATTTAACCGAGATTTCAGCAGTGGCGTTTTATATTAAAAAATGGCGATAAAAAACGGGTTTATTGTGGGATTGTTTATTCTTTTTAGTTCTTTAGATAGTGTTTTCTGGCGAAAACTTGGTATCTGAACGTTTTTTCCCGCCAAGCAGATAGATGCTCAACACAAATGGGGCAGAACTATTACAAATCAATATCTTCGTTGCGTGATCTGCCGCGCAAAAAAGAAACAAAGAATCGGAGCAAACTATACTTAACCTTCAGTTGACATATCATTAACAACTTCAAGGAGAAAAGCTATGAGCCAAGTGCATAAACACGCTATTCCTTCTGCAATTGCAGAACACGCCCTGATCAGTCCGACACAATATCAACAATATTATCAACAATCTGTGCAAGACCCAGAAACGTTCTGGGGCGAGCAGGGAAAAATTCTCGACTGGATAAAGCCTTATAGCCGGGTAAAAAACACCTCGTTTGATCCGGGCCATATCAGCATTCGCTGGTTTGAAGACGGTACCCTGAACCTGGCGGCCAACTGCCTCGATCGCCACCTGGCCGAACGTGGTGACCAAACTGCCATCATCTGGGAAGGTGACGATCCCACCCAGTCAAAAAAAGTGACCTACAAACAACTGCACCACGATGTCTGCCAGTTCGCCAACGTGCTGAAAAAGCTGGGCGTTAAAAAAGGCGACGTCGTGGCTATCTATATGCCGATGGTACCGGAAGCTGCGGTGGCCATGCTGGCCTGCGCCCGCATCGGGGCCGTGCATTCGGTCATCTTTGGCGGTTTTTCACCGGAAGCGGTCGCCGGACGAATTATCGATTCCAACTCAAAACTGGTGATTACCGCTGACGAAGGCCTGCGTGCCGGACGTGCCGTACCCTTGAAGAAAAACGTCGATGATGCGCTGAAAAATCCTGGTGTGAAAAGCGTCGCCAACGTTGTGGTGTTCAAGCGCACCGGCAAACCGGGCTACTGGCAGGAAGGCCGCGATCTGTGGTGGCATGAGCTGACCGAAGGCGTCTCAGCCGACTGCCCGCCGGAAGAGATGAATGCGGAAGATCCGCTATTTATCCTTTATACCTCGGGGTCAACCGGCAAACCCAAGGGTGTGCTGCACACCACTGGCGGCTACCTGGTTTATGCCGCCCTGACCTTTAAGTACGTGTTCGACTACCACGATGGCGACGTGTACTGGTGTACCGCCGACGTCGGTTGGGTCACCGGCCACAGCTATCTGCTGTACGGCCCACTGGCCTGTGGCGCCATTACCCTGATGTTTGAAGGTGTGCCGAACTACCCTGGCGTCAACCGTCTGTCACAGGTGATCGACAAGCATCAGGTCAATATTCTGTACACCGCGCCCACCGCCATTCGTGCCCTGATGGCTGAAGGCGACAAAGCGATCGAAGGCACCAAACGCGACTCGCTGCGTATC
Organism: Serratia sp. BIGb0234; assembly: GCF_024809915.1. Taxonomy (NCBI): domain Bacteria; kingdom Pseudomonadati; phylum Pseudomonadota; class Gammaproteobacteria; order Enterobacterales; family Yersiniaceae; genus Serratia; species Serratia sp. BIGb0234. The sequence continues at coordinate 3,115 of NZ_JANUEI010000008.1, read as the reverse complement.
ATGGGATCGGTGGGCGAGCCAATCAACCCGGAAGCCTGGGAGTGGTATTACAATAAAATCGGCAACGGCAAATGCCCCATCGTAGACACTTGGTGGCAGACCGAAACCGGCGGCTTTATGATCACCCCACTACCGGGCGCCACCGAGCTGAAAGCCGGCTCGGCAACGCGTCCGTTCTTCGGCGTACAGCCGGCGCTGGTCGATAATGTCGGCACGCCGCAAGAAGGTGCCTGCGAAGGCAATCTGGTGATCACCGACTCCTGGCCTGGTCAGGCGCGAACCCTGTTCGGCGATCACGATCGCTTCGAGCAAACCTACTTCTCCACCTTTAAAGGCATGTATTTCAGCGGTGACGGCGCGCGCCGTGACGAAGACGGATACTACTGGATCACTGGCCGCGTCGACGACGTTCTGAACGTATCCGGCCACCGTCTGGGCACCGCCGAAATCGAATCCGCCCTGGTCTCTCATCCGAAAATCGCCGAAGCGGCGGTAGTCGGCATTCCGCATAACATTAAAGGCCAGGCAATTTACGCCTATATCACGCTCAATCACGGCGAGGAACCTTCGCCTGAGCTTTATACCGAAGTCCGTAACTGGGTACGTAAAGAAATAGGGCCGATCGCTACCCCGGACGTGCTGCACTGGACAGATTCCCTGCCCAAAACGCGCTCCGGCAAGATCATGCGCCGTATCTTGCGCAAAATTGCCGCCGGCGATACCAGCAACCTGGGGGATACCTCAACGCTGGCGGATCCGGCCGTAGTCGACAAGCTGTTGGAAGAAAAACAATCAATGAAAGTGCCGTCATAATTTACGCCGCCTCTGGCCGATCGGCGGGAAGATAACCCAATGATCGGCTTCAAGCGCGGCGTATTCGTTCAATACCTACTGGAGACACTCTGATGAATGACACCATTTATCAAGGGATTGAGGAAAACCCGCGCTTTATCGAGCTGGTGCGAAAACGCAGCCGATTTGCCTGGCTGCTGTCGCTGATTACGCTGGCGCTCTACGTTGGCTTTATTTTATTGATCGCCTTCGATCCTCAGTGGTTGGGCACCCCGATCGCCGCAGGATCTACTATTACCCGCGGGATCCCGGTAGGCGTTGGCCTGATCGTGATCTCTTTTGTGCTCACCGGGATCTACGTATTCCGCGCCAACGGCGAATTCGATCGCCTGACTGCAGAAATCCTGCGTGAGGTGAAGAAATGAAGCGTTTACTGTCCGCCGCCGCTCTGATGATGCTACCGGGCCTGGCCTTTGCCGATGCCATTGGCGGTGAAGTGAAGCGCCAACCGTTGAACATTCAGGCCATCGTCATGTTCATCCTGTTTGTCGGCGCCACGCTGTATATCACCTATTGGGCCTCAAAACGCACTCGCTCACGTCAGGACTATTACACCGCCGGCGGGAAAATTACCGGTCTGCAGAACGGTCTGGCGATTGCCGGCGATTTTATGTCAGCGGCCTCTTTCCTGGGTATTTCTGCCCTGGTGTATACCTCCGGCTATGACGGACTGATTTACTCCATCGGTTTCCTGATCGGTTGGCCGATCATTTTGTTCCTGATTGCAGAACGCCTGCGTAACCTGGGCCGTTACACCTTTGCTGACGTGGCTTCCTACCGGTTAAAACAAAAGCCAATCCGTACGCTCTCCGCCTGTGGCTCTCTGGTGGTGGTCGCACTGTATCTGATTGCCCAAATGGTCGGTGCCGGCAAGCTGATTCAGCTGCTGTTCGGCCTCAATTACCACGTGGCGGTCATTCTGGTCGGTATTCTGATGGTGCTGTACGTCTTGTTCGGTGGGATGTTGGCCACCACCTGGGTGCAGATTATCAAGGCGGTGCTGTTACTGGCCGGCGCCAGCTTTATGGCGTTGATGGTGATGAAATCGGTCAATTTCGACTTCAACACCCTGTTTGCCGAAGCCGTGAAGGTGCATCCAAAAGGCCTCGCCATCATGAGCCCGGGCGGTCTGGTTTCCGACCCTATTTCTGCGTTGTCTCTGGGGTTGGCGCTGATGTTCGGTACCGCTGGTCTGCCACATATTCTGATGCGGTTCTTTACCGTGAGCGACGCTAAAGAGGCCCGCAAAAGCGTGTTCTACGCCACCGGTTTTATCGGTTACTTCTATATCCTGACCTTTATTATCGGCTTCGGGGCCATCTTGTTGGTCAGCCCTAACCCGGCGTTCAAAGATGCCACCGGGGCGCTGCTGGGCGGTACCAATATGGCGGCGGTGCATTTAGCCAACGCCGTGGGCGGCAACTTCTTCCTCGGCTTTATCTCTGCTGTCGCCTTTGCCACCATTTTGGCCGTAGTCGCAGGCCTGACGTTGGCGGGTGCTTCAGCGGTATCTCACGATTTGTACGCCAGCGTGATTAAAAACGGCAAAGCGACTGAGCGTGACGAACTGCGCGTCTCCAAGATTACCGTGGTGATCCTGGGTATCGTGGCGATAGCTCTGGGGATTTTGTTTGAGAAACAGAATATCGCCTTTATGGTCGGCTTGGCTTTCTCTATCGCTGCCAGCTGTAACTTCCCGATTATTATTCTTTCGATGTATTGGTCACGTCTGACAACCCGTGGTGCCATGATCGGCGGCTGGTTGGGTCTGCTCACTGCGGTGATCCTGATGATCCTCGGCCCGACGATCTGGGTGCAGATCCTGGGGCATGAGAAACCCATCTATCCGTATGAATATCCGGCGCTGTTCTCGATGATTGTCGCGTTCGTCGGCACCTGGCTGTTCTCGGTTACCGACAGCTCTTTAGCCGGGCAACAAGAACGCGAACGCTTCCGTGCTCAATTTGTACGTTCACAAACCGGCCTGGGCATTTCCCAGGGCAGCTCACACTAAACGAATAATAAGTGAAAAAAGCAAACACACCCTAATCAAAGGCCCTTCGGGGCCTTTTCTCTTGGATAAAGATGATTAACGGTATTGCTGGAAAAGGGATTTGACGACGAGGAATACAAGACCCAGCCTGGCTGCGCCTTTTTCTTTCGCACACAGCAAAAAGGCCATCCTTGCGGATGGCCTCTTGGCTTAATTGATGCCTGGCAGTGTCCTACTCTCGCATGGGGAGACCCCACACTACCATCGGCG
>NZ_JANUEI010000007.1:0-238157 GCF_024809915.1 Serratia sp. BIGb0234 | reverse complement strand
TCAACCCCTAAATTTCAGGATTTTTTCTCTTCGAACCCCGGAGACTCTGTGAAGTTGTTCACATGTTCCGTGTCGATGGAGGCGCATTATAGGGATCCGAGTTTTTTGCACAACCCCTTTTTTGATCTTTTCTTTCCGTTTGCGCACTTTTCAGCCCTTTCGGGCGGATCTTGCGCGATCAGCGCCATTTTCCTTAAGATCCGTAGCTTCAGTTGGTTGTAATTCCACCGCCAACGTCTAGTATTGCCGGTAAATATGATCCCGACGTGAGGCTATTACCATGTCCGATGCAGTGCGTTCTTATCTTCATTACTCTCCAAAACTGGGTCAACGCGTAATGATCGACCCTTCCAGCGTGGTGATCGGCAACGTTGAGCTGGCCGATGACGTCAGTATCTGGCCGCTGGTTGCCATCCGCGGCGATGTCAACGCGGTAAAGATCGGTCCGCGCAGTAATATTCAGGATGGCAGCGTGCTGCACGTGACTCATAAGTCCGAACATAACCCAGAAGGTTACCCGCTGTTGATCGGGGAAGACGTGACCGTAGGCCACAAAGCCATGCTGCACGGTTGCGCCATAGGCAACCGGGTATTGGTAGGGATGGGATCGATCCTGCTGGATGGTGCAGTAATAGAAGATGATGTGATGATTGGTGCCGGCAGCCTGGTGGCTCCGGGTAAACGTCTGGCGAGCGGTTATCTTTATATGGGAAGTCCGGCACGTCAGATTAGGCCATTGACTGCAGCTGAGTTGGAAGGGCTGCTCTACTCTTCTACTAACTATGTACGTTGGAAAGACGAATATTTGTCTGAAGACATCTGACAAACGCCCGTTCCCTGGCAAGAGAACGGGCACAAGGTTATGCCGCCAACTCGTGGCGCAGTTGACGTAGTACTGGTTCTATCTCCGGCATCACGCCGTGCCACAACAGGAACGCATGCGCGGCCTGCCCCACCAGCATCCCTAATCCGTCAGCATATTCTGTAGCACCCTGTTGCTGTGCCCAGGTCAGAAACGGCGTTAAACCCTGCTGATAAAACATGTCATAACAGCGCGTGTTGCCAGTGATAGTGCCAACCGGCAATGCCGGGATCTCGCCGCTGATCCCGGACGCCGTAGCGTTGATCACTAAATCAAATTGTTGTTGATCGAGTTGATCCAGAGGCAAGGCGGTGATTTCACCGAGATGCTGAAAACTTTCTGCCAGCATTTGCGCACGACTGAAAGTGCGGTTGGTGATCGTCATCTCACAACCAAAAGACAACAGCGGCAAGATCACGCCCCGTGCTGCGCCCCCCGCCCCCACCAGCAAAATGCGATCCTTTGGTTTGATCAGCCCTTGGCGTTCCAGATCGGTCAGCAGGCCGATCCCGTCCGTATTGTCACCCAGCAACCCACCGTCCGGCAGCACCTTGAGCGTATTGACCGCTCCGGCCAACGAGGCACGCTCGCTCAATTCAGACGCAGCCTCGTAGGCATGCTCTTTAAAAGGTACTGTGACGTTCGCCCCCTGACCACCAGCGTGAATGAACGCTTGCAGCGCCGTTTCGAAACCGTCCAGCGGTGCCAACACCGTACCATAGGGATGTTCTATGCCAGTTTGAGCGGCAAACAACGCATGAATGCGCGGTGATTTACTGTGGCTGATAGGATTACCGAATACCGCAAACTTCTCCATTCACATTACCTCTAGCCTTGACGGATCTGTTCGCCGGTCAGGGCATCTCTGATTTCTGAAGGATTAAGGCGGCCACCAACGCTGCCGGCTAACACCGGGAAAGCGACGCCAAACTGCTTCTGCACTTCCTCGGCGCTGCGGCAAGGCTCTTGCCCGCTGAGGTTGGCGCTGGTCGAGACCAGCGGTTTCCCGAATCCTCGGCAAAGCTGCTGAACCAGTGGATGATCGCTGACACGTACCGCCAGAGAGTTGAAACGGCCGGTCAACAAGCGCGACGTTTCCGGACGAGCAGGTATCACCCAGGTGACCGGACCGGGCCAACTGGCAAAAATGGCAGCCCGCTGCCGCTCGCTGAGTGCACTGTCATCTATATAAGGTGCTAACTGCGCATAATCGGCAGCGATCAGGATCAGTCCCTTTTCCCAAGGCCGCTGTTTGAGGGCCAGCAATGCATTTACCGCTTGTTCACTGTCAGGATCGCACCCTAAGCCAAATACGGCTTCTGTAGGGTAAGCGATAACCTGCTGAAGATGCAGCGCGTCAATAATGGGTGTAAAGAGAGGAGTGGTATCTGAGTTCATGGCGTCATTATTCTGTGGTTGCTACGGGTTTTCCGCAAAGCTTACTGGCACAGCAAAGGACTGGGCCTTTTGCCGAACGCTTTTCCATCAGCAGCGGGTAGTGGCAGTACTCGCACTCACCGGCGACGGGTTTAAAATTGAGGACAAACTGACATTCAGGGTAGCGATCGCAGGCGTGGAAAACCTTACCATAGCGTGATTTACGCTGCAGCAGTTTGCCCTGACCACACTGCGGGCAGCTGATGCTGGTTTCGTCCGGTTTATCGATGACTTCGGTGTGATCGCACTCCGGATAGTTGCTGCAACCGATAAACATACCGTAACGGCCCTGGCGCAATGCCAGCGTCGCCTGGCATTTGGGGCATTCCTGCCCGTCCAACATCTTGACGATGTGCCCATCGGCCTGCGCTTTTAGCGGTCGAATATGTTGGCACTCAGGATAACGGGAACAGCCGAGAAAAGGGCCGTGGCGACCACTGCGGATCACCAATTCGGCCCCACATTCCGGACAGGGTTCATTTTGCCTGGCGGCAAAAATCGCGGCTTTTGTCATAACTTCTTCTATAGATATTATCGGCTCAGTGCAGATAACCTTCGTTTACTTCAAATAACAGTTCTTCCATTTGCTGATAGGCGCTTTCATACCCAGGGATATTAAACAGCACCATCAGCACTACCCATTTCAGATCTTCGAGATCGAATTCCGTATTATCCAAAGCCATAACACGATCGATAACCATTTCACGGGTTTCGAGGTTCAATACCTGAATCTGCTCCAGGAACAGGAGGAAACCACGGCAACTGGCATCCAAACGCACGCCTTCTTCTTCGGTGTAAATCCGCATGGCCAGCGGATCGGCATCCATAAAATACGGCGCATTTTCGCCTTCCTGCAGGTCAGCGAGTTTTTCTAGCCAATTCAACGCGTTGTAGATATCATCCCGATCAAACCCCGCCTGAGCGAGATCATCAGTCAGTTGATCCTGATCGACGCGCATCTCTGGTTCATTGTGGATATAAGTTTCAAACAAGTACATCAGTACGTCGAACATGGCCTGCCCTCCTTATTCGGACATAGCCGCCGGGTACAGCTGCGATCCACCCTGCTAACTCCAGATCGAGTAATTTGATTACTACCTCTGGCACAGGTTGGCCGGCACGTTCAGCGACGACGTCAACAGGTGTCACCTCATCTCCTACGTTAGCCAACACATCGGCAAATGGCAATTCAACTTCGGCTTCTGACGCACAAATAGTTGTATTTTCGTTCAACGACAGCCAATGCAGGCCGCTTCCCAGCTGTTCCGCGATCTCTTTCGGCCCGGTAACCAGATAAGCACCCTGTTGGATCAGCCAGTGTGTACCCTCACTCATTGGGTTACCCAGCGCACCGGGTAAAGCGAAAACCTCACGTCCCTGATCAAGCGCACAGCGGGCAGTAATCAGCGTCCCGCTGCGCAGAGAGGCTTCAACTACCACCACGCCCAGACTTAACCCACTGATGATGCGGTTACGGCGTGGGAAATGGTCCGGCATCGGCAAATCGGTGACCAAATATTCTGAGAGCAAAGCCCCGCCACTATCAGCGATCTCTTCGGCCAGACGGCGATGTCGGCGCGGATAGATATTGGCCAGGCCACTTCCCAGAACGGCAACCGTATGTCCTTCCGCCGCAAGTGCTGCACGATGGCAGACGCTATCAATGCCAAGAGCCAACCCGCTGGTGATGGTAAACCCACAGTGAACCAGACCGGTGGTAAAGTAATTGCCCCAGTGCTCACCATAGTGGCTAAACTGGCGGCTGCCGACCATAGCGATTTGCGGCTGCTGCACCGCTTCCGGGTTGCCTTTGACCAGCAGCAGCAAAGGGGCATCGTCGATATGAAGCAACCGCTCTGGATAGCCGCTCTCACCGTAGATCCACAGAAAATGGTCTGGCTGTTCCAGCCAGGCAAGCGTGGCAGCCAGATAACGCGGATCCGCCTGGCGAAACTGCGCCTGCTGTCGGGCATTCAGCCCCAGGTCATGCAGCAAGCGGGAAGGTTCTCCACCGGCCCAGACCAACTGCCGTATTATCTGGCTGGCCTGCGCTGTGCCAAGCCCAGTGACTCCGCGCATCCGTAAGCCGATTTCCTGTGCCTGCATCGCCTGTTCCCTCGCAAAAAATGGTGGTATTACCAATTCGAGCAATTGGTGCGCAATGCTGTCAATCAGGCCGGGAAATGTCTAGAATAGAAGCTAAACCTCGTTTATCACTCGGATACAGATCTCAAGATATATGTCAGTATTGCAGGTATTACATTACCCAGACGACCGGCTGCGCAAAGTTGCGGCCCCGGTAAAAGAAGTCAATGCGAATATCCAGCGCATCGTGGATGATATGTTTGAAACCATGTACGCAGAGGAAGGCATTGGCCTGGCTGCGACACAGGTGGATATCCATCAGCGCATTATCGTCATTGACGTTTCTGAAAACCGCGATCAGCGCCTGGTGCTGATCAACCCGGAGCTGCTGGAAAAAAGCGGCGAAACCGGGATCGAGGAAGGTTGCCTTTCCATTCCTGAGCAGCGTGCTTTAGTTCCGCGCGCCGCTAACGTGAAAATCAGAGCGCTGGATCGCGACGGCAAGCCTTTTGAGCTGGAAGCCGACGATCTGCTGGCCATCTGTATTCAGCACGAGATGGATCACCTGGTTGGCAAACTGTTCGTCGATTACCTGTCGCCACTCAAGCGCCAGCGTATCCGCCAGAAACTGGAAAAACTGGCCAAGTTTAACGCGCGCGCCTAACCGATCAGGAAATCAACGTGTCTGACTCTTTACGGATTATTTTCGCCGGAACTCCAGACTTCGCAGCGCGTCACCTTGACGCGCTGTTGTCATCTGGGCACCAGATTGTCGGGGTTTTCACTCAGCCTGACCGCCCTGCCGGCCGCGGTAACAAGCTGACGCCAAGCCCGGTCAAGGTTTTGGCCGAGCAGCATCAGTTACCGGTATTTCAGCCAAAATCACTGCGCCCGGAAGAAAACCAGCACCTGGTGGCCGATCTCAACGCCGATGTGATGGTCGTCGTGGCTTATGGGCTGATCTTGCCGAAAGCGGTGCTGGATATGCCGCGACTTGGCTGCATCAACGTCCACGGTTCCCTGCTGCCACGCTGGCGTGGCGCCGCGCCGATCCAGCGTTCACTCTGGGCCGGCGATAACGAAACTGGCGTCACCATCATGCAAATGGACGTAGGTCTTGACACCGGCGATATGATGTACAAAATCGCCTGCCCGATTGAAGCCGATGACACCAGTGCCAGTCTGTATGACAAACTGGCGCAGCTCGGCCCGCAGGGCATGTTGACCACGCTGCAGCAAATGGCTGAAGGTTCTGCCAAACGTGAAGTGCAGGATGAATCGCTGGTCACCTACGCCGAGAAGCTGAGCAAAGAAGAAGCTCGCCTCGACTGGAGCTTGTCAGCCGTGCAGCTAGAACGCTGCATCCGCGCCTTTAACCCGTGGCCAGTCAGCTATTTCACCATTGACGATCAGCCGGTAAAAGTGTGGCAAGCCACGGTGTTGGAACAAAACGCCAATGCGGAACCCGGCACCGTCGTTCATGCCGACAAACACGGCATTCAGGTTGCTACCGCCGAGGGTATCCTTAACCTGACTCAGCTGCAGCCAGCGGGCAAAAAACCCATGTCGGCACAGGATCTGCTGAACTCACGTCGTGAATGGTTTACACCGGGTAACCGGTTATAAGCCGCCCTCACTGCCCGGCCGATAATCGCCGGGCTGTTTCTTTCTTAATGCCGATCGCTACCCGCTTTAGCCTATGAAAAACAACTACAATCTCCGAAGCATCGCAGCCAAAGCCATCGGCCAGGTGCTGGATCAGGGCCAGTCTCTCAGTACTGTCTTGCCGCCACTGCAAAAATCCATTTCTGACAAAGATCGCGCTCTGCTGCAGGAGTTATGCTTCGGCACCCTGCGCGTGCTGCCGCAGTTGGAATGGTGTATTCAGCAATTGATGGCCAAGCCAATGACCGGCAAACAGCGCACGCTGCACTATCTGCTGATGGTCGGCCTGTACCAACTGCTGTATACCCGCATCCCAGCTCATGCAGTGCTGGCGGAAACGGTAGAAGGCGCCGTCGCGCTGAAACGGCCGCAGCTTAAAGGGCTGATCAACGGTGTATTGCGCCAGTTCCAACGACAGCAGGAAGAGTTGCTGCAACGCGCTGCCAATAATGACAGCCGCTATCTGCATCCAAGCTGGCTTTTGAAACGTATCCAGCAAGCCTACCCCGCGCAGTGGGAACAAATCGTCGATGCCAATAATCAGAAACCACCGATGTGGCTGCGTGTCAGCCGACTTCATCACACCCGTGAAGATTATTTGCAGCTGATGGCGCAGGCGGGTATTGCAGCCGAACCCCATACCGAATATCGCGATGCAATACGCCTGCTGGCGCCATGCGCCGTTACCGACCTGCCGGGATTTGCCGACGGCTGGGTTACCGTGCAGGATGCTTCCGCTCAGGGTTGTGTCGATCTGCTGGATCCGCAAGACGGAGAACAGATCCTCGATTTGTGTGCGGCTCCCGGCGGCAAAACCACGCATATTCTGGAAGCTGCGCCCAAAGCTCATGTCATGGCGGTCGATATCGATGAGCAACGCCTGAGTCGAGTCAAAGAAAACCTGCAACGCCTGCGTTTACACGCCGAGGTCAAGCAAGGCGATGGACGTACACCGCAAGACTGGTGTGGTGATAAGCAATTCGATCGCATTTTGCTGGATGCACCGTGCTCTGCCACGGGTGTGATCCGCCGTCATCCGGATATCAAATGGTTGCGTCGCGATAGTGACATCGCTGAACTGGCTGCGCTGCAGGCCGAGATTATCGAAGCTATTTGGCCACATCTCAAAAAGGGCGGTGTGCTGGTATACGCTACCTGCTCAATTTTGCCGGCAGAGAACGCGGAGCAGATTACCGCCTTCCTCCAGCGCCATCCCGAAGCCCGTCTGGTTGAAACCGGCGATGAACAGCAGCCTGGCCGACAGAATCTTCCCCATCCGGAGGATGGAGATGGCTTCTTTTACGCTAAGCTGATTAAAATGTAGCTATTCAGTATTCAGGGCGCGGCTGTTGCGCCCTTTCAGAAAACCTTCAGCGGTTTCAGTGTGAAGCAGAGAAGCGAATGAAAATAATTATTCTTGGTGCCGGTCAGGTTGGTGGAACACTGGCGGAAAACCTGGTGGGCGAAAACAACGACATTACCGTCGTGGATACCGACTCTGGCCGTCTGCGTCAGCTGCAGGATAAGTTCGACCTGCGGGTTGTTCAGGGCTACGGTTCCCATCCACGCGTACTGCGAGAAGCAGGCGCAGAAGATGCCGACATGCTGGTTGCGGTCACTAACTCTGACGAAACCAACATGATTGCCTGTCAGATTGCCTATTCGCTGTTTAATACGCCGAACCGAATCGCCCGTATCCGCGCGCCTGAATATATCCGTGAATCAGAGAAACTGTTTCAACCTGAAGCGGTGCCAATCGACCATTTGATCTCGCCTGAACAGCTGGTTATCGATTATATCTATAAATTAATTGAATACCCTGGAGCATTGCAGGTGGTGAACTTTGCAGAAGGCAAAGTCAGTATCGCTGCAGTAAAAGCCTATTACGGCGGCCCGTTGGTGGGTAATGCCCTGTCTTCTATGCGTGAGCATATGCCGCATATCGATACCCGCGTTGCCGCTATATTCCGTCAGGATCGGCCGATCCGCCCACAGGGCTCTACAATTATCGAAGCCGGAGACGAAGTGTTCTTTGTTGCGGCTTCACAGCATATCCGTGCGGTAATGAGTGAGCTACAACGGCTGGAAAAACCTTATAAACGAATCATGATTGTCGGCGGCGGTAACGTCGGTGCTGGCCTGGCGCAGCGCTTGGAGAAATCCTACAACGTGAAGCTGATCGAACGTAATCAGCAACGCGCCACGGAGCTGGCCGAACAGCTGCATGACACCATCGTGTTCTATGGCGATGCCTCTGACCAGGAGTTATTGGCGGAAGAACATGTTGATCAGGTAGATGTTTTTATCGCTATCACCAATGATGACGAAGCCAACATCATGTCTGCCATGCTCGCCAAACGCATGGGCGCCAAAAAGGTGATGGTGTTAATTCAGCGTCGTGCCTATGTTGACCTGGTACAAGGCAGCGTCATCGACATTGCCATTTCCCCACAGCAAGCAACAATCTCAGCGCTGCTGGGCCACGTACGTAAAGCAGATATCGTCAGTGTTTCATCGCTACGGCGCGGCGTGGCAGAGGCCATTGAAGCGATTGCACACGGTGATGAGAGCACCTCAAAAGTAGTTGGGCGTATCGTTGAAGATATTAAATTACCGCCGGGCACAACCATTGGCGCCATTGTCCGCGGTGATGACGTAATTATCGCCAACGGCAGCAGCAAAATCGAACAGGGCGATCACGTCATTATGTTTATTACCGATAAAAAGTTCGTTCCTGACGTTGAACGTTTGTTCCAACCAAGTCCGTTCTTCCTGTAGAACGAATTAATTGTCCCATGGTCTATAATCAGGTTGATATTCGTTGCCGTGGGTAAGAAGAGATAAAAACTTTTCTCTGCTTATTGTGGCAAAGGGAAATTGCTTTGTTAAACTTGAGTTATTAATTCTGCAAGGGGTGCGTTCTATGAGTATGATGAAAGAGTTTCGTGAGTTTGCCATGCGTGGCAACGTGGTTGATTTGGCAGTCGGTGTGATTATCGGTGCAGCATTCGGCAAGATCGTATCGTCTTTCGTTGCAGATATCATCATGCCACCGCTGGGTTTACTGATCGGCGGCGTTGACTTCAAACAGTTCCACCTGGTGTTACGCGAAGCTCAGGGCGCAGTGCCTGCAGTAGTGATGAACTACGGTTCATTCATTCAAACTGTTTTTGATTTTGTTATTGTTGCCTTTGCTATTTTCCTGGCAATTAAGTTAATGAACAAAGTACGTCGCAAACAGGAAGAAGCGCCAGCCGCACCACCTGTGCCAACTGCAGAAGAGAAGCTTCTGACTGAAATTCGCGATTTACTCAGTCATCAGCAGCAACCAAAACTGTAAATCAGTTAATCCTGCGCTAATAAAAAGCCATCTAAATCAGATGGCTTTTTTAATGCCTTAAAACCAGAAGGCCAGTGGTAAATTATCATTTGATAGTTTGCCACTGGCCTCCCAATTACCGCCTTTTGCGTGTTTGTCTTTACGCCGGTAGCTGCCTTTCCCTTTGGTATTTTTCTCTACCCGTTGGCGAAATAGTGGATCATGCAACAGTGCCTCAATGGCATTGTCCTGGATCTTACCTTTAGTATGTCGGTATTGAGTCATGGTAATTCACCTTGTTTGTCTATGGTTATAAAACGAGAAGATAATACTGCCAGCAGTATAAAAATTAAAGGGCCGGCAAGCCTGTCAGGCACCCTTTTTCACTTTTTCATCGCTGGCGCCCTGTTCCAGCGCTTCCAGAATCGAGCAATAATTGCTGGTATGTGCGCTTCCGCAGCAGGCATCACTAAGGCGCTTTAGCGACTCACGCATCCGCGTTAATTCCTTAAGCTTGTTCTCGACTTCGCTCAGACGCGCATCGACGATCGACTTCGATTCCTGGCAGGTATGATGCTCAGGATCGACACGGATCGACAGCAGTTCAGCAATGGTTTCCAGCGTAAAACCGAGCTGCTTGGCATAACGGATAAAGCGCAACCGCTGCAGGTCTTGATCGCTGTACAAGCGATAGCCGCCTTCGGTACGAATGTTATGATCCATCATTCCCTGCTTCTCGTAATAACGCACGGTATCCGGCGTCACATCGGCAAGTTTTGCCAGTTGCCCTATCTTAAACATCACTCTTCCTCCGGCGAAAATTTGCTGCTCAATGCTCTGTGATATTCACCGTGTAAAAAATCTGTGCTCATTCCAGCCTGACGAAGACGATGTTCCAACAGGGCCATTCGCTTGCCAAGTTCGGCATAGTCTGGATGTTCGCTATCAATTCCCTGTAGCAAACGGGCAATGTTCAAAGCCTCTTTACGATCTTCGAGCTCAGCAGGTAGATAGCCAGCATTTTTTAGCAGGCGAAAACCTGTTCGCAATTCAGCGGGCACGGCACTGTCATCATCCAACTCTAGAGGCTGCCCCTGGCCGGGCAAGTTATCTAACTCACCTTTCGCCTGCGCATCAAGAATATGGCGCTCCGCCCACAGATCAAGTAGCCACATAACATACTCTCTCAACTGACTAATGAATAGCGTTAGCATAGCGGATAGGGAGGGGGATCTTAAGCCTGGCGGGGAAAGAACGCACGTTTGGCTGATTATGGACGTAAAAAAACCGGGCAAGCCCGGTTTTTTTACGCGTCTACAGATTACTCTGCAGTTGCTACTTCTGCTTGAGACTCAGCACGATCAACCAGCTCGATGTATGCCATCGGCGCGTTGTCGCCTGCGCGGAAGCCACACTTCAGAATGCGAGTGTAACCACCGGCACGGCTCGCGAAACGCGGGCCCAGCTCGTTAAACAGTTTTGCCACGATCTCGTTATCACGAGTACGGGCGAATGCCAGACGACGATTAGCTACGCTGTCGGTCTTGGCAAGAGTAATCAGCGGCTCAACAACGCGACGCAGCTCTTTCGCTTTTGGCAAGGTCGTCTTGATGATCTCATGACGAACCAAAGAGCCGGCCATGTTACGGAACATAGCCTGGCGATGGCTGCTGTTACGGTTCAGTTGACGACCACTCTTACGATGGCGCATGACCTTATCCTTCTCAGTAAAACCTTAACCTGTGATCCGGTTACTCGTCAGCAATGCTTGCCGGTGGCCAATTTTCCAGGCGCATGCCCAGAGAAAGTCCACGGGAGGCCAGCACGTCTTTAATCTCAGTAAGAGATTTTTTACCCAGGTTCGGCGTTTTCAGCAACTCAACCTCGGTACGCTGTACCAGATCACCGATGTAGTGGATAGCTTCTGCCTTAAGGCAGTTAGCAGAGCGGACAGTCAATTCCAGATCGTCAACAGGGCGCAGCAGGATCGGATCGAACTCTGGTTTTTCTTCTTTAACTTCCGGTTGACGTACATCACGCAAGTCAACGAAGGCTTCAAGTTGTTCGGCCAGGATGGTTGCCGCACGGCGGATCGCCTCTTCAGGATCGATCGTGCCATTGGTTTCCATTTCGATTACCAGCTTGTCCAGGTCAGTACGCTGTTCTACACGCGCTGCTTCAACATTGTAGGCAATACGCTCTACAGGGCTATAGCATGCGTCAACCAACAGACGACCGATCGGGCGCTCATCTTCTTCCGAATGAATTCGGGCAGAAGCCGGCACATAACCACGACCACGTTGAACTTTGATACGCATGCTGATAGCAGCGTTTTCATCGGTCAGGTGGCAGATCACGTGCTGAGGCTTGACGATTTCGACATCACCATCATGGGTAATGTCGGCAGCGGTCACAGGGCCAATGCCAGATTTATTCAGGGTAAGAATAACTTCATCTTTGCCTTGAACTCTCACCGCCAGCCCTTTCAGGTTGAGCAGGATCTCCAGGATATCTTCCTGTACGCCTTCTTTGGTGCTGTACTCGTGCAGTACACCATCAATCTCAACCTCGGTCACCGCGCAACCCGGCATAGATGAAAGCAGAATACGGCGCAGTGCGTTGCCAAGAGTATGGCCAAAGCCACGCTCTAAAGGCTCAAGGGTCACCTTGGCGTGCGTCGAACTGACTTGCTCGATATCTACCAGGCGCGGTTTTAGAAACTCTGTCACAGAACCCTGCATTGTGTCCTCTCTTTGGTACTAAGCCTTACTTGGAGTAAAGCTCGACGATCAGGTGTTCGTTAATGTCCGCAGACAGATCGGTACGTTCAGGCATACGCTTGAACACGCCTTCCATCTTAGCAGCATCAACTTCAAGCCAAGTCGGCTTTTCACGCTGCTCAGCCAGCTCCAGAGAAGCTTTAACACGAGATTGCTTTTTAGCTTTCTCGCGGATGCTGACTACGTCATTCGGAGATACCTGATAAGAAGCGATGTTAACAACGCGACCATTTACCATAATTGCTTTGTGGCTAACCAACTGACGTGACTCTGCACGAGTAGCGCCGAAGCCCATACGGTAAACAACGTTGTCCAGACGACCTTCCAGCAGTTGCAACAGGTTTGCACCGGTGTTGCCCTTCAGGCGTGCTGCTTCTTTGTAATAGTTACGGAATTGACGCTCCAGAACACCGTACATACGGCGAACTTTTTGCTTCTCACGTAACTGTACACCATAGTCAGACAGACGCGGTTTACGCGCACCGTGTTGACCAGGCGGTTGCTCAATTTTACACTTGGTATCGATCGCGCGAACGCCAGACTTCAGGAACAAGTCTGTGCCCTCACGGCGGCTAAGCTTGAGCTTAGGACCCAAATATCTTGCCATTTTCTTTCTCCAACTAACCTAAAAGCAGCGTTATACGCGACGCTTTTTCGGCGGACGACAACCGTTGTGAGGGATAGGAGTCACATCAGTAATGTTAGTGATGCGGAAACCTGCGGCGTTCAGTGCACGAATAGTTGATTCGCGACCCGGACCCGGTCCCTTAACCATAACTTCCAGGTTCTTGATACCGTATTCTTTTACTGCGTCAGCACAACGCTCGGCTGCAACCTGAGCTGCAAACGGAGTTGACTTACGAGAACCACGGAAACCAGAACCACCGGCAGTTGCCCAACCCAATGCGTTACCCTGACGATCGGTAATAGTCACAATGGTGTTGTTGAAAGAAGCATGGACATGAGCCACGCCGTCAGAGACTTGCTTTCTTACACGCTTACGTGTACGAACAGGTGCCTTTGCCATTATTCAATCACCCTGATTATTTCTTGATCGGTTTACGCGGACCCTTACGGGTACGTGCGTTGGTCTTCGTACGCTGACCGCGAACTGGCAGACCACGACGATGACGCAAACCACGGTATGTACCAAGATCCATCAGACGCTTGATGCTCAGGGTAACTTCACGACGCAAATCACCTTCTACAGTGAATTTGGCGACTGCTTCACGCAGCTGTTCAATTTGCTCTTCAGACAGCTCACTGATCTTAACATGTTCAGCAATACCCGTAGCTGCACAGATAGACTGTGAGCGGGTTTTACCGATTCCGAAGATCGACGTTAAGGCGATTACGGTATGTTTATGATCAGGAATGTTAATGCCTGCTATACGGGCCACTATGCACTCCTACTATTTTATACGGCAACACCATTCTGAAAAGCCCGTTTTCAGGATACTCAAATAATGTTGCAGCTACATACAAAAGATTGGCTGGCTAATCTAGCCAGCTCAACCCAACTTTGCAAGAAAAATATGCGAGATAATCAGCCTTGACGCTGTTTATGCTTCGGCTCGGCGCTGCAAATCACACGAACGACACCGTTACGCTTAACGATTTTGCAGTTACGACATAATTTCTTGACGGAAGCACGAACTTTCATTTTTACTCTCCGTAACTTCTCAAACGCACCTGATTAGCGGTTATAGCCTTTCAGGTTTGCTTTCTTCAATGCAGACTCGTACTGACTTGACATCATCAGAGTTTGCACTTGAGCCATAAAGTCCATGATGACGACAACCACGATCAGTAGCGAGGTACCACCAAAGTAGAATGGTACTTTCATTGCATCACGCATGAACTCCGGGATCAGGCAGATGAAAGTAATGTACATCGCGCCCACCAGGGTTAAACGCGTCATTACTTTATCGATGTACTTCGCCGTTTGCTCTCCCGGACGAATTCCTGGTACGAAGGCACCGGACTTCTTCAGGTTATCTGCTGTCTCACGCGGGTTGAAAACCAACGCCGTGTAAAAGAAACAGAAGAAGATGATTGCAGACGCATAGAGTAACACATAAAGCGGTTGCCCTGGCTGCAAATACAGCGAAATCGTTGTCAGCCAGTTCCAACCGGTACCGCCCCCAAACCATGATGCAATCGTGGCCGGGAACAGAATAATGCTGGAAGCGAAGATTGCCGGGATTACCCCTGCCATGTTCACTTTCAACGGTAAGTGTGTGCTCTGTGCTGCATAAACACGACGACCTTGTTGACGCTTCGCATAGTTAACGACGATACGACGTTGACCACGTTCTATGAAAACAACGAAGAAGGTTACTGCAAACACTAATACTGCAACCAACAGCAACAGGAGGAAGTGCAGGTCGCCTTGCCGGGCTTGCTCAATAGTATGGGCCACTGCCGGCGGAAGTCCCGCTACAATACCTGCGAAGATAATGATCGAAATACCGTTGCCGATACCGCGCTCAGTAATCTGTTCGCCCAGCCACATCAGGAACATTGTCCCGGTAACCAGACTCACTACAGCAGTAAAGTAGAATGCAAAGCCTGGGTTTAACACCAGACCCTGCATACCAGGCATATTCGGCAGACCGGTAGCAATACCGATCGACTGGAATATGGCCAACACCAGCGTACCGTAGCGGGTGTACTGGCTAATCTTGCGACGGCCAGCCTCCCCTTCTTTCTTGATTTCTGCTAACGCTGGATGAACCACCGTTAACAGCTGGATAATGATCGATGCCGAAATATACGGCATGATCCCCAGAGCAAAGATAGAAGCACGGCTGAGGGCACCACCAGAGAACATGTTAAACATTTCAATGATAGTGCCTCTCTGCTGCTCAAGCAATTTGGCAAGCACAGTGGCATCGATACCAGGAATCGGAATAAAAGAGCCGATACGGAAGACAATCAGCGCGCCGATGACAAACAAAAGTCTGCGCTTCAGCTCGCCGAGCCCGCCTTTAGCACTTTGAAAATCTAATCCTGGTTGCTTAGCCATCTGCTACTTATTCCTCAATTTTACCGCCAGCAGCTTCGATAGCAGCACGAGCGCCTTTGGTGACACGCAGACCACGCAGGGTAACCGGACGAGCGATTTCGCCAGAAAGCATAACTTTCGCGAATTCGATCTGGGTACCAACAACGTTAGCGGCTTTCAGCGTGTTCAGGTCGATTACGTCGCCTTCAACAAGAGCCAGTTCAGACAGACGAACTTCTGCCGTGATCATAGCTTTGCGCGAGGTGAAGCCGAATTTCGGCAAACGACGATATAAAGGCATCTGACCACCTTCAAAACCACGACGTACGCCACCGCCAGAACGTGAGTTCTGACCTTTGTGACCACGACCAGCGGTTTTACCCAGGCCAGAACCAATACCACGACCTACACGCTTCGGCGCATGCTTGGCACCTTCAGCCGGAGACAGAGTATTTAAACGCATCTGTTACTCCTCAACTTTAACCATGTAGGAAACCAGGTTGATCATACCGCGTACAGCAGGAGTATCCTCGCGCTCTACGGTGTGACCAATACGACGCAGACCCAGACCGAGCAGTGTAGCTTTATGCTTCGGCAGACGGCCAATGGAGCTGCGAACTTGTGTTACTTTGATAGTCTTAGCCATGGTCAATTACCCCAGAATGTCTGCAACGGATTTACCACGCTTGGCAGCGACCATTTCAGGGGACTTCATATTTGCCAAAGCATCAATAGTTGCACGAACCACGTTGATCGGGTTGGTGGAACCATAAGCTTTAGCCAATACGTTGTGCACCCCAGCGACTTCCAGGACGGCGCGCATTGCACCACCGGCAATAATACCGGTACCTTCGGAAGCCGGCTGCATGAACACACGGGAACCCGTATGAGCACCTTTAACAGGGTGCTGCAGGGTGCCGCTGTTCAGCGCGACATTCATCATGTTGCGACGGGCTTTTTCCATCGCTTTCTGGATCGCTGCCGGAACTTCGCGTGCTTTGCCGTAGCCAAAACCAACGCGACCGTTACCATCACCAACTACTGTCAGTGCGGTAAAGCTGAAAATACGGCCACCTTTTACGGTTTTAGATACGCGGTTTACCGCGATCAGCTTTTCCTGCAGTTCGCCAGCTTGTTTTTCGATGTGAGCCATCTTAAACCTCTTCCTTAGAACTGAAGGCCAGCTTCACGGGCAGCATCTGCCAGTGCCTGGACTCGACCATGATATTGGAAACCGGAACGGTCAAAGGAAACTTTAGAGATCCCTTTTTCCAACGCGCGCTCAGCCAGAGTTTTACCTACGGCAGCTGCTGCGTCTTTGTTACCGGAATACTTCAGTTGCTCAGTGATAGCTTTTTCTAAAGTAGAAGCGGCTACCAGTACTTCAGAACCATTTGGAGCAATTACCTGTGCGTAAATGTGACGCGGGGTACGATGTACCACCAGGCGGGTTGCACCCAGTTCTTTGAGCTTACGGCGTGCGCGGGTCGCACGACGGATACGAGCAGATTTCTTATCCATAGTGTTACCTTACTTCTTCTTAGCCTCTTTGGTACGCACGACTTCGTCGGCGTAACGGACACCCTTGCCTTTGTAAGGCTCAGGACGGCGGTAGGCACGCAGATCTGCAGCAACCTGGCCAATAACTTGTTTATCAGCGCCTTTCAGCACGATTTCAGTTTGGCTTGGGCATTCAGCAGTAATACCTGCTGGCAGCTGGTGATCGACTGGGTGAGAGAAGCCTAAGGCTAAATTCACCACGTTGCCTTTAACAGCAGCACGATAACCAACACCTACCAGTTGAAGCTTCTTGGTGAAGCCTTCGGTAACACCAACTACCATTGCGTTCAGCAGAGCGCGCGTAGTACCCGCTTGGGCCCAGGCGTTAGCAAAACCTTCGCGCGGAGCGAAAGTCAGTGCGTTAGCTTCTTGCTTCACTTCAACGGCGTCGTGGACAGTACGAGTCAGCTCGCCGTTCTTACCCTTAATCGAAATAACCTGACCGTTGAGTTTTACCTCTACGCCGGCAGGAATGACGACGGGTGCTTTTGCAACACGAGACATTCTTTCCTCCCGAATTAAGCTACGTAGCAGATAATCTCGCCACCAAGACCTGCTTGGCGAGCTGCACGATCGGTCATAACACCTTTAGAGGTAGAAACAACAGCGATACCCAAACCGGCCATAACTTTTGGCAGCTCATCTTTTTTCTTATAGATGCGCAGACCTGGACGGCTGATTCGCTGAATGCTTTCTACCACTGCCTTGCCCTGGAAGTACTTCAGTACCAGTTCCAGAACAGGCTTGGCGTCGCCTTCGATTTTGAAATCTTCAATAAAACCTTCTTCCTTCAGCAGGTTGGCAATTGCCACTTTCAGCTTGGAGGAAGGCATGGTGACCGCAACTTTGTTCGCGGCTTGACCGTTACGGATACGGGTCAGCATATCCGCGATCGGATCTTGCATGCTCATCTGTCTTTACTCCCGTGATTCAATTGGTAATTACCAGCTAGCCTTTTTCAAGCCAGGTACTTCACCGCGCATAGCGGCTTCACGTAACTTGATACGGCTCAACCCGAATTTGCCCACATAACCATGTGGACGGCCAGTTTGGCGGCAGCGCTTACGCTGACGAGACGGGCTGGAATCACGCGGCAGAGTTTGCAGCTTGAGAACAGCATCCCAACGTTCTTCGTCGGACGAGTTCACACCAGAAATGATAGCTTTCAGTTCCTCGCGTTTTGCGCGGTACTTTTCAGCCAGTTTCACGCGAACGACTTCGCGTGCTTTCATTGATTGCTTAGCCATCAGTAACCCTGCCTTACTTACGGAACGGGAAGTTAAAAGCAGCCAACAGCGCGCGGCCTTCATCATCAGATTTCGCAGTAGTGGTAATGGTAATATCCAAGCCACGAACGCGATCGACTTTGTCGTAGTCGATTTCTGGGAAGATGATTTGCTCACGCACACCCATGCTGTAGTTACCACGGCCATCGAATGACTTAGCGGACAAGCCACGGAAGTCACGGATACGTGGAACAGCAATGGAAATCAGACGCTCAAAGAACTCCCACATGCGCTCGCCACGCAGAGTTACTTTACAGCCGATCGGATAGCCCTGGCGGATTTTGAAGCCTGCAACAGATTTGCGGGCTTTGGTGATGAACGGTTTTTGACCGGAGATTGCTGCCAGATCAGCTGCTGCGTTATCCAGCAGTTTCTTGTCAGCGATCGCTTCACCAACACCCATATTCAGGGTGATCTTCTCGACCCGAGGGACTTGCATGACAGAAGCGTAGCTAAACTCAGTCATGAGTTTTTTAACTACTTCGTCTTTGTAGTAATCATGCAGTTTCGCCATCGTATTACTCCAAATTACTTGATAGTTTCGCTGTTAGACTTGAAGAAACGGACTTTTTTGCCGTCTTCGAATCTAAAGCCTACACGGTCAGCCTTACCGGTAGCCGTATTGAAGAGAGCAATGTTAGAAACCTGAATTGCAGCTTCTTTTTCAACAATGCCACCTGGTTGGTTCAGGGCCGGAACCGGCTTCTGATGTTTCTTAACCAGGTTGATACCTTCAACAATGACCTTGCCAGCAGACAGGACATTTTTTACTTTACCGCGTTTACCTTTGTCTTTCCCGGTAAGCACGATAACTTCGTCATCACGACGGATTTTCGCTGCCATGGTTCGCTCCTTAGAGTACTTCTGGTGCCAGAGAGATAATTTTCATGAACTTCTCATTACGCAGTTCACGAGTTACCGGCCCAAAAATACGCGTACCGATAGGTTGCTCGCTGTTATTGTTCAAAATAACGCATGCATTACCATCGAAGCGAATGACAGAACCGTCCGGGCGACGTACACCCTTCTTGGTGCGCACCACTACCGCCTTCAGCACATCGCCTTTCTTCACCTTACCGCGAGGAATTGCTTCCTTGATGGTAATTTTGATGACGTCGCCGATGCCTGCGTAGCGACGGTGCGAGCCACCTAGAACCTTGATACACATTACGCGACGTGCACCGGAGTTGTCGGCCACGTTCAGCATAGTCTGTTCTTGGATCATGTTAGTGCTCCGCTAATGTCAACTACAACTTTAGGACCTATTACTAGGTCGTTGAAAAGCCCCATAACCGAGGGCGCAGCATTATAACACCGCTTCCAGAGTATGGGTAGAAAAAATAAACGGCTCATTTTCTGAGCCGTTTATTAAGTTAGAGCCAGCTACTCTATTACAGAATCGCTTTCTCTACAACGCGAACCAACGTCCAAGACTTAGTCTTAGACAGTGGACGGCATTCGCGGATTTCTACCACGTCACCGATACCACATTCGTTGTTCTCGTCATGTACGTGCAGCTTGGTCGTACGCTTGATGAATTTCCCGTAGATCGGGTGCTTCACCGTGCGCTCGATAGCAACAACCATGGATTTCTCCATTTTGTCACTAACAACACGACCCTGCAGAGTACGGATAATATCAGTCATTTACACACCCGCCTTTTCAGTCAGTAAAGTCTTAACGCGTGCGACATTACGACGCACTTGTTTCAACAGGTGAGTTTGTTGCAGCTGGCCACTTGCCGCCTGCATGCGCAAGTTAAATTGCTCACGCAGCAGGTTGAGCAGCTCAGTGTTCAGCTCTTCAACGCTTTTTTCACGCAGCTCTTGTGCTTTCATTACATCACCGTCTTAGTTACAAAGGTGGTTTTGATCGGCAATTTAGCTGCAGCCAGCTTGAATGCCTCACGGGCGACCTCTTCTGGTACACCGTCCATTTCGTACAGGACTTTCCCAGGTTGGATCAGGGCAACCCAATACTCCACGTTACCCTTACCTTTACCCATACGCACTTCGAGCGGCTTCTCGGTAATTGGTTTGTCCGGGAATACACGGATCCAAATTTTACCTTGACGCTTAACTGCACGAGTCATTGCACGACGAGCTGCTTCGATTTGACGAGCAGTCAGACGGCCACGGCCAACAGCTTTCAGACCGAAAGTGCCGAAGCTAACATCCGTACCCTGCGCCAGACCACGGTTGCGGCCTTTGTGCATCTTACGGAATTTTGTACGCTTTGGTTGTAACATCAGCGACTCTCCTTACTTGCGGCCTTTACGCTGCTGCTTTTTAGGTTGAGCAGCCGGTTCCGGTTGTTCAACTGCAGCCATACCACCCAGGATCTCACCTTTGAAGATCCATACCTTAACGCCGATTACACCATAAGTGGTGTGCGCTTCAGATGTGTTGTAATCGATATCCGCACGCAGTGTGTGCAACGGAACACGACCTTCACGGTACCATTCGGTACGCGCGATTTCAGCACCGCCAAGACGGCCGCTTACTTCAACTTTGATACCTTTAGCGCCAAGACGCATTGCGTTCTGTACAGCACGCTTCATAGCACGACGGAACATAACGCGACGTTCCAACTGTGAAGTGATGCTGTCAGCAACCAATTTAGCGTCAAGTTCCGGTTTACGGACTTCGGCGATGTTAATTTGCGCAGGAACGCCAGCGATATCCGCTACGACCTTACGCAGTTTTTCGACATCTTCGCCTTTCTTGCCGATAACGATGCCTGGACGAGCAGTGTGAATAGTCACACGGATGCTCTTCGCAGGACGCTCGATAACGATGCGAGAAACGGAAGCTTTCGCCAGTTCCTTAATCAGGAATTGACGAACTTTAAAGTCGCTGTCCAGGTTGTCAGCGAATTCTTTGGTATTCGCATACCAAGTAGAGTTCCAAGGTTTGACAATACCCAGGCGAATACCATTAGGATGTACTTTCTGACCCATTGCTAGTCTCCAGAGTCTCAGCGATCGGACACAACCACAGTAATGTGGCTGGTGCGCTTCAGGATGCGATCTGCACGACCTTTTGCACGCGGCATAATGCGCTTCATGCTTGGGCCTTCGTCTACGAAGATTTTCGTGACTTTCAGATCATCGATGTCAGCGCCATCGTTGTGTTCTGCGTTAGCAATGGCAGACTCCAGCACTTTCTTAACCAGACCAGCAGCTTTCTTGTTGGTGTAGGTCAGAGTTTCCAGAGCTTGCGACACTTTCTTACCGCGGATCAGGTCTGCAACAAGGCGAACCTTCTGAGCAGAAGAACGAGCGTGGCGATGTTTAGCGATAGTTTCCATCTCTTCCTCCTACCTTAGCGCTTTTTAGCTTTTTTATCAGCCGCATGGCCGCGATAAGTACGAGTCGGCGCGAATTCACCCAGTTTGTGACCGACCATTTCATCGGAAACGAACACTGGTACGTGCTGACGACCATTATGGACAGCGATGGTCAAACCGATCATGTTAGGAAAGATCGTTGAACGACGGGACCAAGTGCGCAAAGGCTTCTTGTCACCGCTTTCCACCGCTTTCTCTACCTTCTTCAGCAAGTGCAGGTCAATAAAAGGACCTTTCTTGAGAGAACGTGGCATGGCTTATCCTCTAATTATTTTTTGCTACGGCGACGTACGATGAACTTATCAGTACGCTTGTTGCTACGGGTCTTCTTACCTTTGGTCTGAACGCCCCACGGGGTTACCGGGTGCTTACCAAAGTTACGACCTTCACCACCACCGTGCGGGTGATCTACCGGGTTCATCGCCGTACCGCGAACGGTAGGACGAACACCACGCCAACGTGCAGCACCTGCTTTACCCAGAACGCGAAGCATATGTTCAGCGTTACCGACTTCACCCAGGGTGGCGCGGCAATCAACTGGAACTTTACGCATTTCGCCTGAGCGCAGACGCAGAGTTACGTAGGAACCATCACGTGCAACGATCTGAACGTAGGCACCAGCAGAACGAGCCATCTGGCCGCCTTTACCTGGTTTCATTTCTACGTTGTGAACCGTTGAACCCACTGGGATGTTGCGCATTGGCAGGGTGTTACCTACCTTGATTGCAGCATCAACGCCAGATTGGATCTGGTCACCAGCTTTCAGGCCTTTCGGCGCCAGGATGTAACGGCGTTCGCCGTCTTTGTACAGAACCAGCGCGATGTTCGCGGAACGGTTCGGATCGTACTCCAGACGCTCAACCACTGCAGCCACACCGTCTTTGTTGCGTTTGAAGTCAACCAGACGATAATGTTGCTTGTGGCCACCACCGATATGACGGGTGGTGATACGGCCATTGTTGTTACGACCACCGCTTTTGCTCAGTTTCTCAAGCAGCGGGGCATAAGGTTTACCCTTGTGCAGCTCAGGGTTAACCACTTTAACAACGTGGCGACGACCCGGAGATGTAGGTTTACATTTAACAATTGCCATTGTTCTTACTCCTCCGACTTACTCTGCGCCGCCGATGAAGTCCAGGTTCTGGCCTTCTTTCAGGGTGACGTAAGCTTTTTTCCAGTCGCTACGACGACCAACACGCTGACCGTGACGTTTCACTTTCCCTTTAACTACCAGGGTGTTCACGTCTTCGACTTCGACTTCAAACAGTTTCTGCACTGCAGCTTTGATTTCTGCTTTGGTCGCGTCTTTGGCAACTTTGAGTACGATGGTGTTGCTTTTTTCCATCGCAGCGGATGCTTTTTCAGATACGTGCGGTGCACGCAGCACTTTCAGCAAACGTTCTTCACGGATCATGCCAGCATCTCCTCAACTTGCTTCACAGCATCAGCAGTCATAACCACTTTGTCGAAGGCGATCAGGCTAACCGGGTCGATACCTGCTACATCGCGCACGTCAACCTTGTACAGGTTGCGAGCAGCCAGGAACAGATTCTCATCCAGTTCACCGGTCACGATCAGCACATCTTCCAGAGCCATATCTTTCAGTTTCTGTGCCAGCAGCTTAGTTTTAGGCGCTTCTACAGAGAACTTCTCGACAACGATCAGACGATCTTGACGTACCAGTTCGGACAGGATGCTTTTCAGCGCGCCGCGGTACATCTTTTTGTTTACTTTCTGACTGTGGTCCTGAGGCTTAGCAGCAAAGGTCACGCCACCTGAACGCCAGATCGGGCTCTTTACAGAACCTGAACGCGCACGGCCGGTACCTTTCTGGCGCCACGGTTTTTTACCGGAACCAGTCACTTCAGCGCGGGTCTTCTGAGCACGGGTACCTTGACGGGCACCTGCTGCATAAGCAACAACAACCTGGTGTACCAGCGCTTCGTTGAAATCACGACCGAAGGTAGTTTCGGAAACAGTCAGCGCGCTTTGCGCGTCTTTCAATACTAATTCCATTGCTATCCCCTTACGCCTTCACAGCTGGTTTAACGATCAGGTTGCCACCGGTTGCGCCCGGTACAGCACCCTTAACCAGCAGCAGGTTGCGCTCAGCGTCAACACGTACTACGTCCAGGCTTTGAACGGTTACACGCTCGTCACCCAGGTGGCCAGCCATTTTCTTGCCTTTGAACACTTTGCCCGGAGTCTGGTTCTGACCGATAGAACCCGGAACGCGGTGAGACAAGGAGTTACCGTGGGTAGCGTCTTGGGTACGGAAGTTCCAGCGCTTAACTGTGCCAGCAAAACCTTTACCTTTAGAAGTACCGGTAACATCGACTTTTTTAACTTCAGCGAAGATTTCTACGCTGATGTTTTGACCTGCAGTGAACTCTTCACCTTCTGCAAGGCGGAATTCCCACAGACCACGGCCAGCTTCAACGCCAGCTTTAGCGAAATGGCCCGCTTCCGGTTTGGTCACACGGTTAGCTTTTTTGCTACCAGTGGTAACCTGAACGGCACGGTACCCGTCGTTTTCCAGGTCTTTAACCTGAGTCACGCGGTTCGCTTCAATTTCAATCACGGTTACTGGGATAGAAACGCCATCTTCAGTGAAGATACGAGTCATGCCCACTTTTTTACCGACTAAACCAATCATTGTTTCAACCTCTCAATCGCTCAATGACCTGATTAACCCAGGCTGATCTGCACGTCTACACCGGCAGCCAGATCCAGACGCATCAGAGCATCAACGGTTTTCTCGGTTGGCTCAACGATGTCAACCAGACGCTTGTGAGTGCGAATCTCGTACTGATCACGCGCGTCTTTGTTAACGTGCGGAGAGATCAGAACGGTAAAGCGCTCTTTGCGAGTTGGCAGCGGGATCGGACCACGGACTTGCGCACCAGTGCGCTTTGCAGTCTCGACGATTTCCGCGGTTGATTGATCGATAAGACGATGATCAAACGCTTTCAGGCGGATACGGATTCTTTGGTTCTGCATGAGACCAGAGCTCCAATTATTTATAAACGTAAATAATTACTCCTCACACCCATTTCGATTGATGGGGGAGTGTAATCGTCAACATATAACCCCCATATCGGGAGTATTGTTCGAAGAGCAGAAAGTCCTGCCTATCGACTGATTCGCTAAAATCAGGCTTACCAAGATTAGGTAAGCCCGCGCATTATACGCAAAACAGAGCGAGAAGCAAGGCACAGATGGAAATATGCTCAGGATATCGGCATTTTTTACCGGCGGGTAACTAACGGGTGAAAACCGAGGGGGAAATTCGTCGGGATTAGGGTAAAGCTTTGTCGCTGCTCCCCTGCCCTGCCGGAGAAACTCATGCCGGCAGGAGAACATCGTTGTAAAAGGTATTTATTGCCTACAACTGAGCTTGGGCATAGTTCTGGATACCCAGACGCGCTATCAAATCCAGTTCAGTTTCCAGCCAGTCGATATGTTCTTCTTCATCGGCCAGAATTTCTATCATCAGGTCACGGCTGACATAGTCATGGATAGAATCAGCATAGGCGATGCCTTCACGCAGATTCTTGGCGCCATCCAATTCCAGGGCCAGGTCCGAACGCAACATTTCTTCGATATCTTCGCCAATGTTCAGCTTGCCGAGATCCTGCAAATTCGGAAGGCCTTCCAGAAACAGGATACGCTCGATATAACGATCGGCATGCTTCATTTCGTCGATCGACTCGTGGTATTCCTTTTCATTGAGGCGTGTTAGCCCCCAGTTCTTGAACATTCGGGCGTGCAGGAAATATTGATTGATGGCAACCAGCTCGTTACCGAGCAGTTTGTTGAGATGAGCAATGATCTTTTTATCGCCTTTCATAGGTAAATCCTCCTGGCCAGTTCTAAAAGTGTAGAAGCTGTAAGCCAAGAGTCAAAAAATAACCTTACCTTTAGTTAGGCAACTTCGTGCATTGGGATAATGGTTCCGCTTTCCTCCACCATAATCTGTCTTGCCTGACGAATGCACTTTCCGCAATCGGTACCAATCGGCACAAGTTCACGCAGTTGTTTCATGGTATGCGGGTTGTGCTGACGCACGGCTTTACGGATCGCTTTGTCAGTCACGGCATTACACAGACATACGTACATAAGAGACTCACTTCTTAACCAATTCTGTAAGTCTAAATAGGAATGCTTTTTATTTCAATTAAGATTTGAGCAAATTGCATAAAAAAAGGGCACCGAAGTGCCCTCTTTTGTGTCGAAAAATTATTCGCGATTAAGCGATAACTTTAGCAACAACACCAGCGCCAACAGTACGGCCGCCTTCACGGATTGCGAAACGCAGGCCGTCGTCCATCGCGATTGGGTGGATCAGGGTAACAACCATGTTCACGTTGTCACCTGGCATTACCATTTCAACGCCTTCTGGCAGTTCGATGGTACCGGTCACGTCAGTTGTACGGAAGTAGAACTGTGGACGGTAGCCTTTGAAGAATGGAGTATGACGACCACCTTCTTCTTTGCTCAGGATGTACACTTCTGAGTCGAACTTGGTGTGTGGCTTGATTGAACCTGGTTTAGCCAGTACCTGACCACGTTCGATGTCTTCACGCTTGATACCACGCAGCAGAACACCAACGTTCTCACCAGCACGGCCTTCGTCCAGCAGTTTGCGGAACATTTCAACGCCAGTACAGGTAGACTTAACGGTGTCTTTGATACCAACGATTTCAACTTCTTCGCCAACTTTAACGATACCGCGCTCAACACGACCGGTAACAACGGTACCACGACCGGAGATGGAGAAAACGTCTTCGATTGGCAGCAGGAACGGCTTGTCGATAGCACGCTCTGGTTCTGGGATGTAAGAATCCAGGTAACCAGCCAGCTCGATGATTTTAGCTTCCCACTCAGCTTCGCCTTCCAGTGCTTTCAACGCTGAACCACGAACAACTGGCAGGTCATCACCAGGGAAGTCGTAAGCAGACAGAAGTTCACGAACTTCCATTTCTACCAGTTCCAGCAGCTCTTCATCATCAACCATGTCACATTTGTTCATGAATACGATGATGAAAGGAACGCCAACCTGACGACCCAGCAGGATGTGCTCACGGGTCTGAGGCATTGGGCCGTCAGTCGCAGCAACAACCAGGATAGCGCCGTCCATCTGAGCAGCACCGGTGATCATGTTTTTAACGTAGTCGGCGTGCCCTGGGCAGTCAACGTGCGCGTAGTGACGAGTCGGGGTGTCATACTCAACGTGAGAAGTGTTGATGGTGATACCACGAGCTTTTTCTTCTGGCGCGTTATCGATCTGGTCGAAAGCACGTGCAGAACCGCCGTAGGTTTTAGCCAGAACGGTGGTGATTGCTGCAGTCAGGGTAGTTTTACCGTGGTCAACGTGGCCGATAGTACCAACGTTAACGTGCGGTTTGGAACGTTCAAATTTTTCTTTAGACACGGCTATATTCCTTACTCTTATGCTCTCCCCTCATGGAGAGAGCACTGATCAATGTGTTAAACCCGAAAGCTTATTTACCACGGGCTTCAATAACGGCCTGAGCGACGTTGTTCGGCGCATCATCGTACTTCAGGAACTCCATGGAGTAAGAAGCACGGCCTTTGGTCAGAGAACGCAGTTGAGTTGCGTATCCGAACATCTCGGACAACGGAACTTCAGCGTGAATCTGAACGCCAGTAGCGTTGGATTCCTGACCTTTCAGTTGACCACGACGACGGCTAAGGTCACCGATGACGTCACCAGTGTTCTCTTCCGGCGTTTCAACTTCAACCTTCATGATAGGCTCAAGCAAAACAGGTTTTGCTTTCTTAAAGCCATCTTTAAAGGCGATAGAAGCGGCCAGTTTAAACGCCAATTCGGAGGAGTCAACATCGTGGAAAGAACCGAAATGCAGACGCACACCGAGATCAACTACCGGATAACCAGCCAGTGGACCAGACTTAAGCTGCTCCTGGAGGCCTTTATCAATGGCAGGGATGTATTCCGTTGGGATCACACCGCCTTTAATGTCATTGATGAACTCGTAACCTTTCGGATTTGAGCCCGGCTCCAGTGGGTACATGTCGATCACAACGTGACCATACTGACCACGACCACCAGACTGCTTGGCGTGTTTACCTTCGATATCGGTAACTTTCGCGCGAATCGCTTCACGGTAAGCAACCTGAGGTTTACCCACGTTAGCTTCAACGTTGAATTCACGCTTCATGCGGTCAACCAGGATATCCAGGTGAAGTTCACCCATACCTGCGATGATAGTCTGACCTGATTCTTCGTCAGTCCATACGCGGAATGATGGGTCTTCCTTCGCCAGACGGCCCAGAGCCAGACCCATTTTTTCCTGGTCAGCTTTGGTTTTTGGTTCAACTGCAACGGAGATTACCGGCTCAGGGAACTCCATACGCTCCAGAATGATCACGTGGTTTGGATCACACAGAGTGTCACCGGTAGTCACGTCTTTCAGACCGATTGCTGCAGCGATGTCGCCCGCACGAACTTCTTTGATCTCTTCACGCTTGTTAGCGTGCATCTGAACGATACGGCCCAGACGCTCACGAGCAGCCTTCACTGAGTTCAGAACGGTGTCACCGGAGTTAACGATACCGGAGTACACGCGGAAGAAGGTCAGGTTACCCACGAATGGGTCGGTAGCAATTTTAAATGCCAGAGCAGCAAACGGCTCTTCATCGCTAGCGTGACGCTCAGCCGGAGTATCTTTACCGTCGTCCAGGATACCGTTGATTGCAGGGACGTCAATTGGGGATGGCAGGTAATCAATTACCGCATCCAGCATCGCCTGCACGCCTTTGTTTTTAAAGGCAGAACCACAGGTAACCAAGATGATTTCGTTGTTCAGCACGCGCTGACGCAGAGCAGTCTTGATTTCTTCCTCGGTCAGCTCTTCGCCGCCCAGGTACTTGTCCATCAGCTCATCTGAAGCTTCAGCTGCAGATTCAACCAGGTTCTGGCGCCATTCTTCAGCCAGCTCTTGCATGTCAGCAGGGATGTCTTCGTATTCGAAGGTCACGCCAGCATCAGCTTCGTTCCAGTTGATCGCTTTCATTTTCACCAGGTCAACAACACCGGTGAATTTCTCTTCTGCGCCGATAGCCAGCTGCAATGGCACTGGATTCGCGCCCAGACGAGATTTGATCTGACCAACAACTTTCAGGAAGTTAGCACCCATGCGGTCCATTTTGTTAACGAACGCGATGCGTGGAACTTTGTATTTGTTAGCCTGACGCCATACAGTTTCAGACTGAGGCTGAACACCACCTACAGCACAGTAAACCATTACAGCGCCATCAAGAACACGCATGGAACGTTCTACTTCGATGGTGAAGTCAACGTGTCCTGGGGTGTCGATGATGTTTACGCGGTGCGGCTCAAACTGCTTGGCCATACCAGACCAGAAAGCAGTAGTCGCTGCAGAAGTGATGGTAATACCACGCTCCTGCTCCTGTTCCATCCAGTCCATGGTGGCAGCGCCGTCATGAACTTCACCGATTTTGTGGTTTACACCGGTGTAGAACAGAATACGTTCGGTAGTGGTCGTCTTACCGGCGTCGATGTGGGCGCTGATACCGATATTACGGTAGCGCTCAATGGGTGTTGTACGAGCCATTTGATTCCTCTATTGCCTTAGGCGTTCAAGTTCGGTTAACCCAAGCGGGTTGGCTTCTTGAAGCGCCCGCTTGGTTAGCATAACTACTGCGTGGCAATTACCAGCGGTAGTGGGCGAACGCCTTGTTAGCTTCGGCCATACGGTGAACGTCTTCACGCTTCTTAACAGCAGAACCTTTGTTCTCAACTGCATCAGAAAGCTCGTTCGCCAGGCGCAGAGCCATGGATTTATCACCGCGTTTACGAGCAGCATCAACGATCCAACGCATTGCCAGAGCATTACGACGGACCGGGCGAACTTCAACTGGCACCTGATAAGTAGAACCACCAACGCGGCGAGACTTAACTTCTACAGTCGGGCGAACGTTGTCGAGGGCTACTTCGAAAGCTTCCAGGTAATCTTTACCAGAACGCTGAGCCAGGGTCTCCAGCGCGGTATAGACGATTGCTTCTGCAGTAGATTTTTTACCATCTACCATCAGGATGTTTACAAATTTGGCCAACAGTTCGGATCCGAACTTAGGATCTGGCAGGATTTTACGTTGGCCGATTACGCGACGACGTGGCATGGAAATACTCCGTTGTTAATTCAGGATTGTCCAAAACTCTACGAGTTTATTTTGACATTAAAGTGAAAATGTTTGGCCTTACTTAACGGAGAACCATTAAGCCTTTGGCTTCTTCACGCCGTACTTGGAACGAGCTTGCTTACGGTCTTTAACACCGGAGCAGTCAAGTGCACCACGAACGGTGTGGTAACGCACACCTGGCAAGTCTTTTACACGACCGCCACGGATCAGGATCACGGAGTGTTCCTGCAGGTTATGACCTTCACCGCCGATGTAGGAGGTAACTTCAAAACCGTTAGTCAAACGCACACGGCATACTTTACGCAGTGCGGAGTTTGGTTTCTTAGGAGTGGTGGTATATACGCGAGTACATACGCCACGTTTCTGCGGGCAGGCTTCCAGCGCTGGAACGTTGCTTTTAGCAGCCTTCACAGAGCGTGGTTTGCGTACCAGCTGATTAATTGTTGCCATTAAAAAGCTCCTGGTTTTTGCTTCGTAAACACGTGATAAATCCCCTCGTATGCACTACTGGCAAAGTACGAGGACGCAGAATTTTATGGCTGAGTAGTAGAGGTGTCAAGAAATATACAACATCACTCTCATCACCAGGCCATTTGGCTGCGATGTTTTTCGGTTAATTCAACGAAGTGATTATAGCCGATGACAGTGATTTTGTGTGAAAAATGACCAGACACCCCTCTGGCATCCAGGTCGTTCTGCAGCGCATAAAGGGATATGGGGGCATTGAGCAGCAATTCAAGGTGCACGCTACCGGCCAGGCCAGCCAGCACGCCATCCTGCAACAACAACAGGTCATCACCCGGTGCGGTCAAACGCAGCAGCGCGGGCAAATCACATTGAGTGGGGGAACGGCTAAGGGTATACAGCATCAGGATTTCCTAAAATGTCATCACCACGTCATAGCTGGCCAGTTGGCGACTCAGCGCATCCGGTGCCAAAATCTCGGCGTCCAGCACCCAGTCGGTCACCTGGCTCAGGCCGCGTTCCTGTAGCGATGCCTGGCAAAGATAACACTGTTCAACGTCATACAGCGGCAGCACGCCAAAAGTGGCAATGTAATTGCGCGCCAGAATTTTTTCCGGTTGCTGCCCCGGCATAATCTGCAACACGCCGTCACCGATAAAAAACACGCCCAGATCTTCGCTCAGCGCCGAAGTGGCTAACAACGCATCCAGACCTTCCCTGCCGCTGGCGCTGCCGTGTGGACTCTGGGTAAAAACAAAAGCGACTCGTTTCATAAACTCTCTCAGAACTGCACCAGGCGGTCACAGCTCAGCGAAGCCTCCGCCAGCGCGCCCAGCCCGCTAAGGGTAAAACCCGGCTGAAGATTGGCGCAGGGCAATCCTTGCTGTGCGGCTTCCTGCTCATCGGTCACACCGCGCCGCAGCGCCGCAGCCACGCAAACGTTGAGCTCAATGCCATGCTGCTGTGCCAACTGCACCCAACCCCGTACCAAATCGAATTCATCGCTGGCCGGTGCAGTCAGTTGATTGGCGTTCAACACCCCTTCACGGTAAAAAAACACGCTGGAGAGGCGGTGTCCCTTGACCAGCAAAGCCTGCGCGAACTGATAGGCGCTGCTGGCCTGTTGAGTGCCGTAAGCCGGACCGGTGACCAAAAGGCAGTAATTCAGCATCCGCGCTCAGTTCCCAACAGATCGCCGCTTTTGAACTGGCGGATGTACAGATACACGGTGTGTTTTGAGATATTCAGACGGTCCGCCACCTGATTAATGGCGTCCTTGATATCAAAAATGCCCTTCTCATAGAGATTCAGCACTACCTGGCGGTTTTTGGCATTGTTGGAGACATTACGATCGGCATTAACTTCCTCAATGGTAAACTCCAGCGTCTGCGCCACCAGATCGTCAACGGAAGACGCAAAGTTGACCGAGGGTGCCACGTCCTGAGTTTCCGGCGGCATAAAGGTCTGCATCACCTGGGAGAAAGGCACGTCGAGGTTCATGTTGATACACAACAAACCGATCACCCGCTGCTCGCGATTGCGGATGGCGATAGTCACCGACTTCATCAACACGCCGCTCTTGGCACGGGTAAAATAGGCCTTGGACACGCTGCTGTCATCGCCGGCCATGTCATGCAACATGCGCAGCGCGAGGTCAGTGATCGGCGAACCGATCTGCCGCCCGGTATGCTCACCGTTCGCAATCCGTACCGCCGAACATTTCAAATCTTCCAAAGCATGCAGCACGATTTCACAGTGCCCGCCGATCAACATCGCCAGGCCGTCAACAACCGCTTCGTAAGACTTCAGGATTTCATGATCCGTCTGAGTAAACGGACGTTCATTCAGCAAATCAAGTTCGCTGGCTTCGCTGGATAAAAGCGAATTAGACATCGAAAATACCACCCTCAAAGATCGCCTGTGCCAGGGGGCGCAGCTAAAACTGCTCGTGCGGGTTCCTTTCCACAGGCGGCACACCCTTGAAGTTACGCGGGATGGGCTGGCTGATATCAGTCTGAAACAGCACGACGAGCGTCCGCAGGCCGAGATGACCAGGAACAGTTTTAGGTACACGCCCTAAGGGGCAGGCGCATGACTCATAAGTCCGGATTATTAGTCTAGCAAAACAGCCAGAGTAAAGTCCTTGCGTTTGCGCGTGGTATTGACGTTAAGCCCGATGCCCGGCAGGCGTCAAGCGATCAGTGGGCAGGAAGCGAAAGTTAGCGCTGATTTGGCGGATTAAAATGAACACCGCCGCGAGGGAAGCTCGCGGCGGTGTGGGGACTCAGACAGGCTTATTGCGCTTTGGCGTCTGCCGCTGCGTCAGCCGGCTTCTCAGCCTTGGCATCCGCTTTAGGAGCGGCTTTCACATCCAGCAGTTCAACGTCGAACACCAGTGTGGAGTTGGCCGGGATGCCCGGAACGCCAGTTTTACCGTAGGCCAGCGCCGGTGGGATAACCAGCTTGATTTTGCCGCCTTTCTTGATGTGTTTCAGGCCTTCAGTCCAACCTGGGATCACGCCGTCCAGACGGAATGACAGTGGCTCACCACGGGTGTAGGAGTTATCAAACTCGGTGCCGTCAGTCAGGGTGCCTTTGTAGTTTACTACAACGGTATCGCTGTCTTTAGGCGCAGAACCGGTACCTGGCTTCTCTACCTGATACAGCAGGCCGGACTCGGTTTTCTTCACGCCTTTTTCTTTCGCGAAGGTGTCGCGGTACTTGGTGCCTTTCGCTTCGTTATCTTTCGCGTCCTGCTCCATCTTCGCCTGAGCGGAAGCCTTCACGCGCGCTTCAAAGCTCTGCAGGGTTTTTTCGATATCTGCGTCGTTCAGCTTGCTCTTGTTGGCGAAAGCGTCCTGAACGCCTGAGATCAGCTGGTCTTTGTCCAGTTTGATACCCAGTTTTTCTTGCTCTTTCAGCGAGTTGTCCATGTAACGGCCCAGGGATGCGCCCAGTGCGTAAGCCGCTTGCTCGTCATCGTTCTTGAACTTGCCGGTGCTTGGTGCTGCGTCTGCGGCTTTAGCTGCTTCTGCCGGTTTAGCTGCATCGGCAGCCATGACCTGGGTCGCATTCAAAGCAAAAGCCATGGTGGTTGCCAGAAGCGTGACTTTAAACAAAGATTTCATCCATTTCTCCAGTGTCTGAAGCGGTGCCCCAAACAATCATTAAGTAAGATAACCGGGCTACTATAGCTGTCCGAAACAAAACAAAACAGTCACACAGGTAACCAATCGAGTCAAAGTGTGACTCCAGCTTTAAACAGAAGTTTCGTTTAATGTGCTACCCATATGATAAGTCAGATTTTTCCTGCGCCCGTGGTATCCACAGTAACAAAAACCGCCACACCGAGCGCTCTATTTTTCAGCACTTTACACAGTGCACCCGCGTTTTCCGTCTGCCCCCGCACACGGCGGGGTGAAATAGCGCAGCGCAAAGCCGTCGGCAGCTGTTACCATAGCGTCAGATTCAGGATTTAACCGCGTCAGAGGTAGCATCATGCACAACGCCGATATCCAAAGCCTGTTACTGCGGCTTGAAGAACTGGAAAGTCGTCAGGCCTTTCAGGAAGTCACTATTGAAGAGCTCAATCAGACCGTGGTGAAACACCAGCTTGAAATGCTGAAATTGCAGGATCACCTGCGCGTGCTGACCGACAAGCTGCGATCGACCCAAACGTCGATGATCGCGTCGCAGTCGGAAGAAACGCCGCCGCCACATTATTGATAAGCCATAAAAAAGGGCAGCCTGAGGGCCGCCCTTTTTTTGCCGTTACTGCGCCGCGATTAGTGGCAGCCGCAACCGCCGTTACCACAACCGCCTTTCTTGGCCTGACCGTGATCATGCGCGTGGTCATGGTCGTGATCGTGGCCATGGCCGCCGCAGCAACCTTCACCGTGTTCGTGGTGATGATCGTGCTCGCCGTGTACGTGGCCGTGCGCCAATTCTTCAGCGGTAGCTTCGCGGATCGCGACAACTTCTACGTTGAAGTTCAGGTTCTGACCAGCCAGCATGTGGTTACCGTCAACCACTACGTGATCGCCGTCCACTTCGGTGATTTCGACCGGCACTGGGCCCTGATCGGTGTCAGCCAGGAAACGCATGCCAACTTCCAACTCGTCAACGCCCATAAAGACGTCTTTCGGCACGCGCTGCACCAGGTTTTCGTCGTAGTTGCCGTACGCATCGTTAGCGCCAACGTTAACGTCAAAACGATCGCCCGCTTCGTGGCCTTCGAGTGCTTTTTCCAGACCTGCGATCAGAGAACCATGCCCGTGCAGATAGTCCAGCGGCGCACTCACCGGAGACTCATCAACCAACACACCGTCTTCTGTACGTACTTGATAAGCCAGGCTGACCACCAAGTCTTTTGCTACTTTCATGATATCTCCTACCGTTGGATACTTGGACGCAGCCGTCATGAGGCCGCGCCTTTACCGGACAGATTGTATCGGAAATCTGCCCCGCTGTACCCTCCAGCATAAAAAAACGCGCTCGATAACGCTATTCCGGATGGAAAATACCGATCACCTGCTCCTGCGGCCGGACGTGCTTTTCCACCTGCTGTTCGGTCTGCCGCTGATGATGGCCGCACTTGACGCATTCCACCACTTCGACCTGGTCTTCACGCCAAACGGCCAGCGTATCCATAGCCTTACAGCTTGGGCAGACCGCCCCGGCGATAAATCTTTTCCGTGTTGCAGACATCTCAGTGCTCCAAATTATTCGTATTCATCCCAGCCGTCGAACTGGCGACTCTCTTTTTGCATTTCCCGGTGGAAAAGTTCTTCCAGCTCGCGCCGCGCTTCCTTCACGCGGGAAATTTGCGCCACATCACCGTGATGCGGCGGCATCAGCTCACGCAACATCCGCATATCCAATCGACGGAAGTGCTGCTGTGCGCGATAGGCCTGATGAGGATGCATGCCCAGTTCCATCAGTGCCTTGCGCCCCAGTTCCAGCGCACTGGAAAAAGTTTCGCGACTGAACTGCTTGACCCCTGCCTGCAACAACTCATGCGCTTCCACACGGCCGCGCGCCCGCGCCAAAATACTCAGCTCGGGAAAATGCTGCTGGCACAGGCGGACAATTTCCATGGTGTCTTCCGGCTCATTACAGGTGATCACAATCGACTTTGCCTTCGCCGCGCCGGCCGCACGCAGCAGCTCCAGCTCGGTGGCGTCACCGTAATACACCTTATAACCATAGCGCCGCAGTACGCCGACGGCGCTGACATCGCGCTCCAGGACGGTAATGCGCATCTTGTTGGCCATCAGCAGGCGGCCGATCACCTGGCCAAAACGTCCGAAGCCCACGATGATCACCTGCGGATCGTCGTCTTCCACATACGGGGTCTCTTCGTCCTCATCCCGGGCGTTATAACGGCGCACCAGGATGCGATCGATAATTTGCATCAGCAGCGGCGTAGTCATCATCGACAGGGTCACCACCACCAGCAACAGCGCAAGCTGATCGGGCTGCAACACCTTCTGCGCCCCCGCCGCCGAAAACAGCACGAAGGCAAACTCTCCGCCCTGACTGAGTACCCCGGCAAACTGCAAGCGCACCGAGCTGCGCAGGCCAAAAATGCGCGACAGCGAGTACAGCACCCCTGACTTAATCGCCACCAACAGCACCACGCCCAGCAGCACTTCGGCCAGATGGGTATAGAGTACGCCGATATTCAGCGCCATGCCCACCGAGATAAAAAACAGCCCCAGCAGCAGCCCTTTGAAAGGCTCGATGGAGATTTCCAGCTCGTGGCGATATTCGCTTTCGGCCAGCAGCACGCCGGCGATAAAGGTCCCTAGCGCCATAGAAAGACCAAGGGCATCCATAAACATCGCCGCCCCCAG
This sequence comes from Serratia sp. BIGb0234, assembly GCF_024809915.1. NCBI lineage: Bacteria > Pseudomonadati > Pseudomonadota > Gammaproteobacteria > Enterobacterales > Yersiniaceae > Serratia > Serratia sp. BIGb0234. Next base: position 202,280 of record NZ_JANUEI010000007.1, on the reverse strand, counting down.
CACCACCAGCAGGGCGGCAGCGGTGAAGATTTCGCGAACTCCGGAAGAGGCGATATAGCGAAACAGCGGACGCAGCAAGAACCGTCCGCCGATCAGCATGCCGCCGAATGCTGCCACCTTGAGTGCAATTTGTGCCCAATCATCGCTGCTGCCGCCGGCTCCGGCCAGGATCGGGATCAGCGCCAACGCCGGGATCACCGCCATATCCTGGAACAGCAGCACCGAGAACCCCAACTGGCCGCCTTCGTTGCGGTTCATGCCCTTCTCGCGCATCAGTTGCAGCGCCATCGCGGTTGAGGACATCGCCAGCCCGATACCGCCAATCACGGCGGCCTGCCAGGCAAAATGCGTCAGATAAAGCAGCGCGCCCAGCACGGCGGCGGTGATCAGCACTTGCCCGGCACCGACGCCAAAGATTGAGCGCCTGAGTTCCCACAGCTTGCTCGGGTTCAGTTCCAGCCCGATGATAAACATCAGGAATACCACGCCCAATTCGGAAAAGTGCAGGATCTCGTCGACGTCGCGAATGAAACCCAATCCCCAGGGGCCAATGGCAATACCGGCAATCAGGTAACCCAGCACCGCGCCAATCCCCAGGCGTCGGGCAATCGGCACCGTGACCACGGCGGCGAACAGAAACAGTAAAATTGCGGTCAGTAACGTTGAGCCTTCCATGTTTACCTTCCTCCGTGCGGCAACGGGTTACGCAGCCAGTCGCCATACGCCGTGGCATGGTTTTCCAGCACTTCCGGCTTTTGACGGCGCGCCCAATACACCAGCATCGGCGTCAGCCAGTGCATATGACACATGGCGGCGGTCAACTCAAACGGCCGCAGAATATCTTCCATCGGGTAGCGGTTATAACCGCCGGTACGATAGGCCCCCTCCGGTTCCCCGGTGGTGATCACCGAACGCCAATACTTTCCCGCCAGCGCATTGCCGCCCATGCCGCTGGCAAAACCACGCGACAGCACGCGGTCCAGCCACTCTTTCAACAGGGCCGGACAACTGTAGGTATAGAGAGGATGTTGAAAAACAATGACCTGATGTTCACGCAGCAGTTGTTGTTCGTGGTGAATATCGATAAAAAAATCAGGATAGTGCGCGTATAAATCGTGCACGGTGACATGTTCCAACTGCTGTGCCGGTCGAAGCAAAACCCGATTCGCGACCGAGTCCTGGGATTCCGGATGGGCATACAGCAGCAAGACCTTGGGCAGCTGCGACATCATTCCCCTCCAAAGCGTCGTCAGGGTAGCGGTTTTCCGTTACCATGCTCCGCAAAGACTAATAATAGGACAGTCTGTGTCCTGTTAACTTAGAATCCATTCAATTTAACATACTCTGAACATACGGCGCTTTATGATTGTATTCTCCTCGCTACAAATCCGACGCGGCACCCGCGTCCTGCTGGACAACGCCACGGCGACGGTTAATCCAGGTCAGAAGGTCGGCCTGGTGGGTAAAAACGGCTGTGGCAAATCTACGCTGCTGGCCTTGCTAAAGGGTGAGATGGCCGCAGACGGCGGCAGCTACACCTTTCCAAGCAACTGGGCCCTGGCCTGGGTAAACCAGGAAACGCCGGCGCTCGACGTGCCGGCACTTGAGTATGTTATCGACGGCGACCGCGAATTCCGCCAGCTTGAAGCCGACCTGCAGCTGGCAAACGACAAAAACGACGGCCACGCCATCGCCACGCTGCACGGCAAGCTGGATGCCATCGACGCCTGGACCATACGCTCCCGCGCCGCCAGCCTACTGCACGGCCTGGGGTTCTCCAACGAACAGCTGCTAAATCCAGTCAGAGCCTTCTCGGGCGGCTGGCGTATGCGCCTGAACCTGGCGCAGGCGCTGGTGTGCCGTTCTGATCTGCTGCTGCTCGACGAACCGACCAACCACCTGGATTTGGACGCGGTGATCTGGCTGGAGCGCTGGTTGAAAGGCTACCCTGGCACGCTGGTGCTGATTTCGCATGACCGCGACTTCCTGGATCCGATCGTCGATAAAATTCTGCATATCGAACAAGAGACCATCAACGAATACACCGGCAACTACTCCTCGTTCGAACGTCAGCGTTCGACCAAGCTGGCCCAGCAGCAGTCGCTGTACCTGAACCAGCAAGAGAAAGTGGCGCATCTGCAAAGCTATATTGACCGCTTCCGCGCGCAGGCCACCAAGGCCAAGCAGGCGCAGAGCCGTATCAAGATGCTCGAACGCATGGAACTGATCGCCCCGGCCCACGTGGATAACCCGTTCAGCTTCAGCTTCCGCCAGCCGGAAAGCTTGCCAAACCCGCTGCTGCGTATGGAGAAGGTCAGTGCCGGCTACGGCGACAAGGTGATCCTGAACTCGATCAAGCTGAATCTGGTGCCCGGCTCACGCATTGGCTTACTGGGCCGTAACGGCGCCGGCAAATCGACCCTGATCAAAATGCTGGCCGGTTCGCTTGAACCGTTGAGCGGTGAAATTGGCCTGGCAAAGGGCATTAAACTGGGTTACTTCGCCCAGCATCAGTTGGAATTCCTGCGGGCCGATGAATCGCCTCTGCAGCACCTGAGCCGCATCGCCCCACGTGTGCTGGAACAACAGCTGCGCGATTACCTTGGCGGCTTTGGTTTCCAGGGCGATAAGGTCACTGAAGCCACCGAGCGGTTCTCTGGCGGCGAGAAAGCGCGGCTGGTATTGGCGCTGATCGTCTGGCAGCGCCCCAACCTGCTGCTGCTCGATGAACCGACCAACCACCTGGATCTGGACATGCGTCAGGCGCTGACCGAAGCGCTGATCGATTTCGAGGGTGCGTTGGTGGTGGTCTCGCACGACCGTCACCTGTTGCGCTCTACCACGGACGATCTCTATCTGGTGCATGATGGCCAGGTGGAAGTGTTCGAAGGCGATCTGGACGACTATCAGCAATGGCTGAGCGACCTGCAACGTCAGGAAAACCAGCAGGACGCCCCGGAGAAAGAGAACAACGGCAACAGTGCGCAGGCACGTAAAGACCAGAAGCGTCGCGAAGCCGAGTTCCGCAGCCAGACTCAGCCACTGCGCAAGCAAATTGCCAAGCTGGAACAACAGATGGAAAAACTGGGCGCCGAACTGGCGGCGGTAGAAGAGAAGCTGGCGGACTCCGCGCTGTACGACATCAGCCGCAAGGCCGATCTGACTCTCTGCCTACAGCAACAAAGTCAGGCCAAGTCCGCCTTGGAAGAAACGGAAATGACCTGGCTGGATGCGCAGGAGCAGTTGGAACGCTTTACGCAAGAGTTCGAATCCTAAGGGCTACGGGGCGGCCTGCCGCCCCTGCATGTCACCCCTTGTAAAAGGGTTTATCCCCCAAGATGGTCGCACGGTGCATAATGCGCCGCTGTGGCAGATAATCCGCGTTGGCGTAATGTTGCGTCACGCGGTTATCCCAAATGGCGATGTCATTTTCCTGCCAGCGCCAGCGCACCTGGAACTCCGGCTTGGTAATGTGAGCAAACAGGAAGTTCAGCAGCGCGTCACTTTCCTTCGGTGCCAAATCAACAATTCTGGTCGTGAAACCTTCGTTGACGAACAGCGCCTGCCGGCCGCTGACCGGGTGGGTACGTACCACCGGGTGCAACAGCGGTGGGTTTTTCTGTACCGCCAACTGCCAGCGCTGATGTTCCTCTTCGCTGCCGCGGTGCTTGTATTCCGGGAATGATTTGGTGAAGTCATGCTCCGCCTGCAGGCCCGCCAACAACTGCTTAAAAGGGGCAGACAAGGCTTCATAAGCTGCGATACCGCTGGCCCACAGCGTATCACCGCCGGTGGTAGGCAGTGTTTTCGCGGCCAAAATCGCCCCCAGCGGTGGGTTTTCGATAAAGGTCACGTCGGTATGCCAGTTATCGTTGTCCGGCGGATTATTGTCATGGGTATCCAGCACGATAATCTCTTTCACATCGGCGGCTTGCGGGTAAACCGGATGGATGTGCAGATCGCCAAAGCGGCCGGCCAAATTACGCTGTTGCAACGGCGTGATCGGCTGATTGCGCAAGAACAGCACCTGATGTTTGAGCAACGCGTGGTAGAGCTGCTCGAATTGACCGTCGCCCAGCGGGCGCGCCAAATCAACATTCTCCACCAGCGCACCGATATAAGGCCCCAACGGGGTGATACTCAAACGTTCGTTCATTGCTGTACTCCATGCCACGGGGTCAATCGGCGCTGCAAGGCACGCAGCCCCAGTTCCAGCCCAAATGCAATAATCGCAATCACACCGATACCGGCCAGCACCACATCGGTGGCCAAAAACTCTCCGGCGGATTGCACCATAAATCCCAGACCGCGCGTGGCGGCAATCAGTTCTGCTGCGACCAGCGTCGACCAGCCGACCCCCAGCCCAATACGGATACCGGTTAAAATCTCCGGCAAGGCGCTCGGCAGCACCACAAAACGCAGCACCTGCCAGCGGTTGGCGCCCAGCGCGCGCGCCGCGCGCGCCCGAACCTGAGCCACGCTACGCACTCCCGCCACGGCGGACAGCGTCACCGGGGCGAAAATCGCCAGATAAATCAGCAGGATCTTCGAAGTTTCACCGATGCCGAACCAAATCACCATCAGCGGTAAATAGGCCAGCGGCGGCACCGGGCGATAAATTTCAATCAGCGGATCGAGAATGCCGCGTACCGTATCGTTCAGCCCCATGGCAATACCCACCGGCACCCCGATAATCACCGCGGCCAGCAACGCAACCAGGATGCGCCCCAGGCTGGCGGCCAGATGCTGCCATAGCGTGGCATCCATAAAACCCTGCGGGCTGGCTATGGTGATCAACTGATGCAGCACCTGCTGCGGCGCCGGCAAGAACAACGGGCTGATCAGGTTCAACGCGGTCACGCCCCACCAAATAGCCAGCACCACCAACAGGGTGGTGCTGCTCAACCAGACGTTGCGTGGCACGCTAAAGCGTCGCGGTGCCGCAGCCTTCGGCTGGGCAACCTCTTTAAGGGCAGAATGCAGGCTCATAACAAGGCCTCACGCTGTTGGAAGACTTTACCCAGCACGTATTCGCGCTGGGCGATAAATTCAGGATCAGACTTGATCGAACGGCAAGGCTCACCGTCGGCATAGCGTTGGCCGAAATTCAGCGCCAGACGCTCCACCACCTGCCCCGGCCCCGGCGACAGCAGCAGCAGCTCACTGGCAAGGAACACCGCCTCTTCAATATCGTGGGTAATCAACAACACCTGCTTGCCGGTATCCCGCCAGATGGTCAGCAGCAGTTCCTGCATTTGTTCACGGGTGAAAGCATCCAATGCACCGAACGGCTCATCCAGCAACAGCAAACGCGGATTGGCCGCCAGTGCGCGAGCTATGCCCACGCGCTGGCGCATGCCACCGGAAAGCTGCCAGATGAAGTGCTGATCATAACCGGCCAAACCGACGCGCTGTAACATCTGCAGCGCCACTTCACGACGCTGCGGCTTGCCGACTCCGGCCAGCTGCAAGCCAAATTCGACGTTATCCACCACGTTACGCCACGGCAGTAAACCTTCATGCTGGAACACCACGCCCCGCTCGGCTCCGGGGCCTTTTACGGGAACTTCGTCAAGCGTGATGCTGCCAGCTGAAGGCTCGATAAACCCGGCGATCAAATTCAGCAGCGTGGTTTTGCCACAGCCCGAAGGGCCAAGCACCACCACCAGTTGTCCAGCGTCAATCTGGAACGAGACGTCGCGCAGCGCAGGACGCCCCTGGTACTCTGCTGAAAGATGGTTAACGTTTAGCATTCTGCTCCCTTACGACTGCGGCGCAGCCTGCACCTGTTTCACAAAGCGATCGGTGACATAGGCACTGTAATCGCTGTCGACCTGGGGAATTTTGCCCTGCTGTTTGAGGAACTCGGCGGTGTCATGAATGGCTTTGTCCACCGGCTGACCAAGCTGGGTGATCTGTTCGGCGACCGGCAGGTAAGTATTGCCCTGCACCAGCACCGGTATCTGCTCTTCCGGCACGCCGCTCAACCGGGACAGCGTGCTGAGGTTGCCCTTGTCCTTCAGCCACTGTTCCGGCTGCGCCAAATAGGCTTTTTGGGCGTTCAGTGCGCTGGCGGCAAAGGCCGTCACCACTTCAGGATGCTTCTCGGCAAAGTCCTTGCGCACTACCCAAACGTCGAGCGTCGGGGCGCCCCATTGTCCGACCTGGGCGGAATCCGTCAGCACCTTGCCCTGTTTGGCCAACTCATTGACCACCGGAGCCCAAACATAGGCGCCATCGATATCACCGCGCTGCCAGGCCGCGGCGATGGCCGGCGGTTGCAGATTGAGGATTTTGACCTGCTCTGGCTTGATACCCCAGTGCTTCAGAGAAGCCAACAGGCTGTAGTGCGTGGTTGAGATAAAGGGTACGGCGATGCGCTTACCGATCAGATCCTGCGGGCTTTTAATCTCTTTTTTCACCACCAGCGCTTCGGAACTGCCGAGCTGGGAGGCGATCAAAAACACTTCGATAGGCAGTTTTTGGCTGGCGGCCACCGCCAATGGGCTGGAACCGATGTTGCCAATCTGGACATCCCCGGAAGCCAATGCGCGCAGCACGCTGGAGCCACTGTCGAATTTGCGCCAGTCAACGGTAGCGCCGGACTGTTTGGCGAAGCTGTTTTCCGCCTGCGCCACCTTGGCGGGTTCCGCCGAAGTCTGGTAGGCCACGGTCACGTCCACCGCATAGGCGCTGGCTGTGCCGAGTGACAACGCCAGTAGTACCGCGCTGCGTAATGCAAAGAGTTTGCTCGCCATGATCGCTCCGTTGATAAAAGTCTGTTCAGTTGCTGACAGTTTTATCCGAGCGTTGGCGAGCTATAAAAGAATAAAAAACTCTGCGTTATTACTTATGGGAATATTTAATCAAATCATCCCGATGTGGCGGAATCCCTCCAGGGAATCTTTTAGGGGCCCGCGTCAGTGTTCTCACATTAAGATAAAAAGTCACGGGCGGTGGCTGGTTGAAACGAACCCCATCTGCTTACAGGCTCAGTTCGCCACGCAAAAAAATCTGCGCATAGCCGCCTATCAGGGTACGGTCGCCTTTCAGTTCGCAGAACAGCTCACCGCCGCGCGCCGAAATCTGCCGCGCGTGTAATTGATGGCGGCCGAGACGGGCGCTCCAGTAAGGCATCAACGTGCAGTGTGCAGAGCCGGTAACCGGATCCTCACCGCCGTCCAGCGTGAAATAGCGCGAAACGAAATCCACCGTTTCGCCCGGTGCGCTGGCGATCACCGCGCGCCCGGCCAAAGTAATCAACGCCGGGATATCCGGCTGCAACGCTCGCACCTGCGCTTCGTTTTCCAGCACCACCAGCAGCGCATTGGCTTGCCACACTTCCTGCGGTTCAACGCCCAATAGCGCGCTCAGCCCGGCAGGCGTCGCGATTTTTTGCGGCGGTCGGGACGGAAAATCTAGGATCAAGCGTTCGCCATCTTCGGCGTCGCGCTTAACGTACAAATCACCGCTTGCCGAACGGAAACGGATATCCTGCAACGCCGGATTGACCGCGCTGAACATCACGTGCGCCGCCGCCAGCGTGCCGTGGCCGCACAGATCCACCTCACGATGGGGAGTAAACCAGCGAATGGCCGACATATCGCCATCGTCCCAGACGAAGCTGGTTTCAGGCAGGCTCAGCTCATTGGCGATCGCTTGCATCTCGGCGGTCGACAACGGCTGTTTCAGCAGGCATACGCCGGCCGGATTGCCGCGAAGCCCTTCGCCGGTGAAGGCCACTACGTGGAAGTAATTTTCTGCCATCCGCAACTCCTTAATGCCAGATGAGTAACACACAGGCCGCCGTCAGCAGCCCCATAGACAGATTAAAGATGATCCAGGCCTTTTTGCTGCGTAACAGGCGGCCAATCACCGTGCCGAAGCCGAGCCAAATCACCCCGGCAACGATATTCACCACCAAAATGCCCAGCGAGATCGCCACAATCGACGTGTTGTACCTGTCGCCTGCCAGGCTAAAACTGGCCACCGCCCCCAGCGCCATCAGCCAGGCCTTGGGATTAAGGAACTGCAACAGCCAGCCCTGATACAAGCGTATCGGTTTGGGCGGCGCCACGTCGGTCTCCAGCTTTTCATAGGCGGCAGTGGCCACTTTCCACGCCAGCCATAACAGGTACAGGCTGCCGAGGATTTTCAGCACCAGGTGCAGCGCAGGATAAACCAGGATCAGGCTGCCGACCCCGAACGCCACCAGCAGCAATATACTTTGCATCCCCAGCATGATGCCTATCATCAACAGCAGCGAGCGCATAAAACCAAAATTGGCGCCGGAGGTGGTCAGCAACATATTATTAGGGCCTGGCGTGATTGCGGCGACCCACAGGAAGCCTAACATCGAAAGAAATAAACTCGGTTCCATGAGGTGGGTGCTCCTCACCCAGGGTGATTTTTTGCAGTATTATTGTCAGTTCAGGATAGTGAAGCTAACAGCGCACTATTAATCCCACAATAGCCGCCAATAAGATTTTTACTCAGGTTATGCATGAATCCTTTCGCCCTTTGACCGGGGCCAGTAATCCGCATCTGCAGACGCTGCTGCCAAGGCTGGTGCGCCGCCGCGTGCAGCTAAAACCACATTGGCAACGGCTGGAATTGCCCGACGGCGACTTTGTCGATCTCGCCTGGAGCGAAGATCCGGCTCAGGCTGCCGGCAAGCCGCGCGTGGTGCTGTTCCACGGACTGGAAGGCAACTTCTACAGCCCCTACGCTCACGGTCAACTCAACGCCTGGCGTGAAAAAGGCTGGCTTGGCGTGGTGATGCATTTTCGCGGCTGCAGCGGCGTGCCGAACCGCAAGCAGCGCATCTATCACTCCGGAGAAACGGAAGATGCGCGTTTCTTCCTGCAGTGGCTGCGCGCAACCTACGGTGAAGCCCCCACCGCCGCGGTCGGGGTCTCGCTCGGCGGCAACATGCTGGCCTGCTACCTGGCACAGCAGGGGGCGGACAGTCTGCTGCAGGCGGCTGTCGTGGTTTCAGCACCGCTGATGCTGGAGCCCTGTTCGTGGCGTATGGAACAAGGCTTTTCGCGCGTTTATCAGCGCTATCTGCTTGGGCAACTCAAACAAAATGCCACCCGCAAGCTGCTGCACTACCCTGACACGTTGCCGCTCAAGCTGCCGCAGCTCAAAGCGTTGCGCCGGATCCGCGACTTTGATGACGCCATTACCTCGCGCATTCACGGCTTCAGCGACGCCAGTGATTATTATCGCCGTTGCAGCGCCCTGCCGCTGTTGCCGGCGATCCAGACGCCGTTATTGATCATCCATGCCAAAGACGATCCCTTTATGACCGACGAAGTGATCCCCGAGGTCACCACGCTGCCGCACAACATTGAGTATCAGTTGACCGAGTTTGGCGGCCACGTCGGTTTTGTCGGCGGCACCTTGAAACACCCCCAAATGTGGCTGGAATACCGTATTCCATCCTGGCTTTCCCCTTATCTGGACACAACCACGTGATTATCCCCTGGAAAGAACTGGAAACTGAGACCCTAAACAGCCTGATCGAGTCCTTTGTGTTACGCGAAGGCACCGACTACGGCGAGCACGAACGCTCGCTGGAACAGAAAGTGGAAGACGTGCGCCGCCAGTTGAAAAACGGCGAGGTGCTGCTGGTTTGGTCAGAACTGCATGAGACCGTCAACATCATGCCGCGCGGCCAGTTCCGCGCCGGGCAGGAAGAAATTTAGTGGCGTTCGGTTCTATGACTGACGGAAAAAATCAGGTAACAATGGGTTATTGCAAACCAACGCGCGGAATTTTGCCCTTGGCGAAAGGGCGTCAAACAGACCAATAATCATATCTGACGCCTGCGCATTTAACACGGAGTGACCTACCACCATGTCCGCCAAACATCCTGTTATCGCAGTGACCGGCTCCAGCGGGGCCGGCACCACCACCACCAGCGTGGCGTTCCGTAAAATCTTTCAGCAGTTGAACATCCGCGCCGCCGAGCTGGAAGGCGACAGTTTCCACCGCTACACCCGGCCGGAAATGGACGCGGCGATCCGCAAAGCGCGCGATCTCGGCCGCCATATCAGCTATTTCGGCCCCGAAGCCAATGACTTCGGCCTGCTGCAACAAAGCTTTCTCGACTACGGCAAAAACGGCACCGGTCGCTCACGCAAGTATCTTCATACCTACGATGAAGCGGTACCCTATAATCAGGTTCCCGGCACTTTCACCCCATGGGAAGCCTTGCCGGCGCCGACCGATGTGTTGTTCTACGAAGGGCTCCACGGTGGCGTCGTGACCGAACACATCGACGTGGCCAAACACGTCGATCTGCTGGTCGGCGTAGTACCGATCGTGAACCTGGAATGGATCCAGAAGCTGATCCGCGATACCGGTGAACGCGGTCACTCCCGCGAAGCGGTAATGGATTCGGTGGTTCGTTCGATGGAAGACTACATCAACTACATCACGCCGCAGTTCTCACGTACCCATATCAACTTCCAACGGGTGCCGACGGTAGACACCTCCAACCCGTTCGCCGCCAAGGCTATCCCTTCGCTGGACGAGAGCTTTGTGGTGATCCACTTCCGCGGGCTGGACCAGATTGACTTCCCTTATCTGCTGGCAATGCTGCAGGGATCTTTTATCTCGCATATCAATACGCTGGTGGTGCCGGGTGGCAAAATGGGGCTGGCGATGGAACTGATCATGGCGCCGCTGGTGCAGCGACTGCTGGAAGGAAAAAAAATCGAGTAATCTACGGGGCGCGGTACAACCGCGCCCCTTTATCCGTTACGCCAGGTCGCGGATTTCAAAACTGTGGGTCACGCTGGCGGCTTTGCTCAGCATCAGTGAAACCGAACAGTACTTCTCAGCTGACAGGTTGACCGCACGTTCCACGATCTTGTCGCTCAAATCTTTGCCGGTCACGATAAAATGCAGGTTGATGTGGGTAAACAACCGTGGCGCTTCTTCGCGGCGTTCAGAGGTCAGCTTCACCTCGCAATCACGCACGTCGTTGCGTCCTTTTTGCAGGATCGACACCACATCGATAGCACTGCAGCCCCCTACTGACATCAGCACCATTTCCATCGGACTGGGCGCTTTATCACCAGCGTTGCCGTCCATCAATACCTGATGGCCAGACGCGGATTCACCCAGAAACGTCAACCCTTCCACCCACTTAACTCTTGCCTGCATGCTGGTCACTCCGGTTAATTTCTTAAAATCAGAGTACGCTTTCGCATAGAAACTGGCAACGGAACCTGATGCTAATCATGCTGAAGCGAGACAACACGAGACACCCGCCTCACTCTGTGCTACAAACAGAGCCGCAATAAATCTTTCCGGGACACTGATTTCAGGGAAACTCCCAGGGAAAGGCTCCTTTACCGGTATGTTAACAGAATGTAGCTTGCAGCTCTCCCGGCAAGTTAATATGCTAGAGCGACAGCGTATATTTATGACACGCCTCAAAACCTGCTGATAGCCACCATTAAAACAACGGCGACAGCACGTTTTACAGGGAACTCTGACCCCTGTGACACAAGGCAGCGATAACAACAGAGGATAACAGCGAATGGTTCTCGGCAAACCGCAAACAGACCCTACTCTCGAATGGTTCCTGTCTCATTGCCATATCCACAAATATCCATCCAAAAGTACGCTGATTCACCAAGGTGAAAAAGCCGAAACGCTTTACTACATCGTCAAAGGCTCCGTCGCGGTGCTGATTAAGGATGAAGAAGGTAAAGAGATGATCCTGTCCTACCTTAACCAGGGGGATTTCATCGGCGAGCTTGGATTGTTTGAAGAAGGTCAGGAGCGTAGCGCCTGGGTTAGGGCGAAGACCGCCTGTGAAGTGGCTGAAATTTCCTACAAGAAATTCCGCCAGCTGATTCAGGTAAACCCGGACATCCTGATGCGCCTGTCTGCCCAGATGGCAAACCGCCTGCAGATAACCTCTGAGAAAGTGGGTAACCTCGCCTTCCTGGACGTTACGGGCCGCATCGCGCAAACCCTGCTGAACCTGGCGAAACAGCCTGATGCCATGACCCATCCGGATGGCATGCAGATTAAAATCACCCGTCAGGAAATTGGCCAGATCGTCGGTTGCTCTCGTGAAACCGTGGGTCGTATTCTGAAAATGCTGGAAGATCAAAACCTGATCTCCGCTCACGGCAAAACTATTGTCGTTTACGGCACCCGTTAATCACTGAAAAAACGGCGCGATAATTCGCGCCGTTTTTTTATGCCCCGATTTATCATGTGGCGCCGACTGATTTATCATCCGGAAGTCAACTATGCACTGCGACAAACGCTGGTGCTGTGCCTGCCGGTTCTGCTCGGGCTGCTGATCGGCCAACTGCAATACGGCCTACTATTTTCCCTGGTTCCCGCCTGCTGCAACATCGCCGGGCTGGACACGCCCCACAAACGCTTCTTTAAACGCCTGATCGTCGGCGGCTCGCTCTTTGCGCTTAGCAGCCTGCTGCTGCAACAGGCACTGCTGTGGCAAGTACCGCTGCCCGCATTGATGCTCGGTCTGGCACTGTTGCTTGGCGTCAGCGGCGAAATCAGCCCACTGCACGCCCGCCTGCTGCCCGCCGCGCTGGTTGCCGCCATCTTCTCCCTCAGCATGGCCGGTACGGTGCCGCTTTGGCACGCGCCGGTGTTATATATCGTGGGTACCGCCTGGTACGGCCTGTTTACCTGGTTCTGGTTCAAGCTGTGGAAAGAGCAACCGATGCGCGAGTCGCTCAATCAGCTCTATCTGGAGCTGGCGGACTACTTCGAAGCCAAATATTCGCTGTTGACCCAGCACACCGATCCGCAGACCGCCTTACCACCGCTGCTGGTGCGCCAGCAAAAGGTCATGGACCTGATCACCTTGCTGTATCAGCAGCTTAATTTTCTGCCCCATGCCAGCAATCTCGAACAAAAGCGCCTGCAACGCACCTTTCAGGTCGCGCTGGATTTGCAGGAACATATCACCGTCAGCCTACACCTGCCGGAAGAGGTCCAAAAGCTGGTAGAGCAGAGCCAGGCCGAAGCCATTATCCGCCGCAATGCACAGGTGATTGCCAATCGGCTGCGCACGGTAGCGCACGATATCCTCTATCATCAGCATTCTCAGCGTTTCAACATGGAGCATGAGCTGGCAGCCCTGGAAAAAGTGGCGGCGCAACACCCGGACAACCCGGTCGGCCAATTCTGTTATTACCACTTCAGCCGCATCGCCCGCCTGCTGCGCACCCAGCACCCACTCTACCGACGCGATCTGATGGCCAATCAAAACCGTCTGCCATTCTGGCCCGCGCTGGTCAGTTACCTGTCGTTCAAATCCAACGCCCTGCGCAATGCGGCTCGGCTGGGAGTCACCCTGGCGGCGGGCAGCAGCCTGGGCATGATTTTCAATCTGCCAAAACCTTACTGGATCTTGCTGACCATCATGCTGGTGAGCCAAAACGGCTACAACGCCACCCGGGTACGCATCCAGCACCGTGCGCTCGGCACCCTGGTTGGGTTGGTGATTGCCGCCGGATTACTGCAACTGCAGTTGCCCGAGGCTGAGACGCTGGGCGTGATGCTGGTGATCACGCTGCTGGCCTATCTGGTTTCACGTAAAAATTACGGGCTGGCGGTAATTGGCTTTACGGTGACGGCGGTTTACACCCTGCAACTGTTGGCACTGAACGGCACCCACTTCCTGGTACCGCGCCTGATCGACACGCTGATCGGCTGCGTGCTGGTGTTCGGCAGCACCATCTGGCTGTGGCCACAGTGGCAAAGCGGTCTGCTACGCAAGAACGCCCATCAGGCGTTGGAAAACGATCAACAGGCGCTGCGCCTGTTGCTGGAAGAGCAAGAACCCGATCCCAGCGCGCTGGCTTATGCCCGCATGCAGGTCAATCAGGCGCACAACGCGCTGTTCACCTCACTCAATCAGGCGATGCAGGAGCCGGGATTTGAATCGAGCTACCTGGCAGATATGCGCCTGTGGGTTACGCACAGCCAGTTTATTGTCGAACACCTGAATGCGATGACCATTCTGGCTCGCGAGCACTATATGCTGACGCCAAAGCTGGCGGAGGAGTATCTGCAGTCTTGTGAAATCGCGCTGCAAAGCTGTCAGCAGCGGCTTGAATACGACGGGCCGAGCAGTGGCAACGGCATTATGCAGCCACCGGATTTGCAGCCGGATATGCCGGTGACTGAAATGGAACGCCATCTGCGGCGGATTTTGTCCCACCTGAGCGTCATGCACACCATCTCGTCACTGGCCTGGCGCCAGCGTCCGCACCATGGTATCTGGCTGAAGCGCAAACTGCGCGATCAATAAGGGCACCCTCGGTGCCCTTATGCATTAAGCGCCAATCACGTCCTGCACGGCCAGTTCAAACAGCGCCATCCCTTCGTCAATATCCTCGGTTGCTACCACCAGCGAAGGCGCAAAACGGATCACATTTGGCCCGGCATTGAGGATCATCAACCCGCGTGCAGCGGCGGCAGTCAGGAAATCACGCGCCTTGCCGTGGTAATTTTTCGTCAATTCGGCACCAATCAGCAGGCCCATGCCGCGAATATCGCTGAAAACACCATATTTCTCGCCAATCTGTTTTAACGCCTGCACGTACAGTCCATGACGCAGTTCAATGCCACTGAGCACTTCCGGTGTATTGATCACGTCCAGCGCCGCCTCCGCCACCGCGCAGGCCAACGGGTTGCCGCCGTAGGTGGTGCCATGGGTGCCCACCTGCATCACCGAGGCAATCTCTTCGGTGGTCAGCATCGCGCTAACCGGGAAACCACCGCCAAGCGCCTTGGCGGTGGTCAGGATGTCTGGCGTCACGCCATAGTGCATATAGGCGAACAGTTTGCCACTGCGCCCCATGCCACTTTGCACTTCGTCGAATACCAGCAGCGCCTGATGCTGGTCGCACAGTTCGCGTACACCCTTGAGGAAGTCGGCGTCTACCGGGGTAATCCCCCCCTCACCTTGGATCGGCTCCATTACCACCGCGCAGGTATGGTCGTCCATCACCGCTTTCACCGCGGCCAAATCGTTGAACGGCACGTGTACGATATCAGCCGGTTTCGGCCCAAAGCCGTCGGAATATTTGGCCTGTCCGCCGACGGAGACGGTAAACAGCGTGCGGCCGTGAAACGCGTTATAGAACGCGATGATTTTGGTTTTGTACGGACTGTGGCGGGTAATCGCATAATGACGCGCCAGTTTGAAGGCAGCTTCGTTAGCCTCTGCGCCGGAATTGGCGAAAAACACCCGATCGGCAAAGGTGGCGTTAATTAGCTTGGTCGCCAGGCGCAGCGCCGGTTCGTTGGTGAACACGTTGCTGGTATGCCACAGGGTTTCGCCCTGCTGTTTCAGCGCCTCAACCAACGCCGGGTGGCAGTGCCCCAACGCCGTCACCGCAATGCCGCCGGAGAAATCGATGTACTCTTTCCCTTGCTGGTCCCATACGCGGCTGCCTTTGCCCCTGACCGGGACAAACTGAGCAGGTGCATAAACAGGCAGGATAACCTGATCAAAGGTGCTGCGGGTTACTGCAGATTTTTCGGTCATTATGGGGTCCACCCTGAAAGTAACTCAGTTTTTTAATGGCAATTGAATGAAAATATAATCACAAAATATGCATAAAAAACCATTAAAGGGCAAACGCAAATCACCTTGGCGACTAAAAAAAATCTAAATAATTAACTTTTAAGGAAATTATCCAACAGCTGATGCCCCTGTTCGCTGAGAATGCTTTCTGGGTGGAACTGTACCCCTTCCAGCGCCAACTGCCGGTGGCGGATGCCCATGATCTCATCACGTACGCCGTCGCGTTCGCTCCAGGCGGTAACTTCAAAACAGTCCGGCAAAGTAGCAGCTTCAAGCACCAACGAATGGTAACGGGTAACGGTCAGCGGGTTGTTCAACCCGCGAAAAACACCGCTGTCGAGATGGCGGATCGCCGAGGTCTTGCCGTGCATCACCTCGCGGGCGCACACCACCTTGGCACCGAATGCCTGCCCCAGCGCCTGGTGCCCCAGACAAACGCCGAGGATCGGCAGCTTGCCGGCAAAATGTTGGATGGCGGCTAATGAGATACCGGCTTCATTCGGGGTACAGGGCCCAGGAGAGATCACCAGACGCTGCGGCGCCAGCCTTTCGATATCGGCCAGTTGCAGCTCGTCGTTACGCTTCACCAGCACCTCCGCGCCTAATTCGCAAAAGTACTGGTAAAGGTTATAGGTAAAAGAGTCGTAGTTATCGATCAACAGCAGCATAGTGTTTCCAACAGACATCATCGCAATCGCAGGGGCGAATATGCCGCCCCGATTTACACGGGCGCAGTATACAACGCCCTCACGATACTGCCGCTACCGATAATTTCAGCTTACTTCTTGCGACCGCCCATGATCGAGCCCAGCACGCCGCGCAGGATCTGTCGACCGAGATCGCGTGCCATGCTCTTGGCGGCGGTTTGAACTATGCCGTCGCGCTTGCCGCCGCGTGGGCCGGTAGAGCCGAACAGAATATCGTTCAGGCCGCCCATCAGGCCGCCACCCGCCTGCTGCTGCGCCTGGGGTTGCTGCGCCGGTTGGCCCGCTTGCGGTGCACCGACGGTGGCGAAACCTTCCGCAGACAGCTTCTCGTAGGCGGACTCGCGGTCCACCATATCCTCATAACGACCGTACAGCGGCGATTTATTGATCGCACTGTTCAGCCCTTCCGCCCCCAGCATGCCCATCTTGGATTCCGGCGCGATCACCATCGCCCGTTCCACCACGTTTGGCCGCCCTTTTTCGTCGAGGAAAGAAACCAGCGCCTCGCCGACACCTAGCTCGGTGATCGCCGTTTCCGCATCGAAGACCGGATTGGCGCGCATGGTTTGCGCCGCGGCTTTCACCGCTTTCTGATCGCGAGGGGTAAAGGCGCGCAGCGCGTGCTGCACGCGGTTGCCTAACTGACCGAGCACGCTGTCCGGAATGTCGAGCGGGTTTTGGGTAACAAAGTAGATGCCGACACCTTTGGAACGGATCAGGCGTACCACCTGTTCGATTTTCGTCAGCAGCGCCGCCGGTGCGTCGTTGAACAGCAGGTGAGCTTCGTCGAAGAAGAACACCAGCTTCGGCTGCTCCGGATCGCCCACTTCCGGCAGGTGTTCGAACAGCTCGGCCAGCAGCCACAGCAGGAACACCGAATAGAGTTTCGGCTGATTAATCAGCTTGTCCGCTGCCAGCAGGTTGATGATGCCGTGGCCGTTGGCGTCGGTTTTCATCAGGTCATTGATGTCCAGCATCGGCTCGCCGAAGAACTGGTTTGCCCCCTGCTCTTCCAGCGTCAGCAATCCGCGCTGGATAGCGCCGACCGAAGCCGAAGAGATATTGCCATATTGGGTTTGGAACTGTTTGGCGTTGTCCCCAACGTACTGCACCATGGCGCGCAGATCTTTCATATCCAACAGCAGCAGCGCATTGTCGTCGGCTATTTTGAACACCAGTTGCAGCACGCCGCTTTGAACTTCGTTCAAATCCAGCAAGCGGGCCAGCAGCAACGGCCCCAGATCGGAAACGGTGGCGCGGATCGGGTGGCCCTTCTCGCCATAAATGTCCCACGGAATAATAGTGCAGGCCTGCGGCTGCCAGTCAGTGACGCCAATTGCCGCCAAACGCGCCTGCAGCTTCTCGGAAGGCACGGCTTCGGTACCAATACCCGACAGGTCTCCCTTTACGTCAGACAAAAAGACCGGCACACCAATGCGCGAAAACTGCTCGGCCATTTTTTGCAGCGTCACGGTTTTACCTGTCCCGGTCGCTCCGGTGATCAGACCATGGCGGTTCGCCAATGCCGGCAGGATAACCAGATCCTGTACCGGTTTCCCGTCTTTCATCGCTTTGGCGATAATCCGTGCTTCACTCATTTTCTTTTCCTTGGACGCGACGCAAAAAGCGCCTGTTGATGTCAATAAAGCTATAAGGGGGACTTAACCCCGTCAAGGACAAACAAAAATCGGCCCCTTAACCCGCCAACTGGACAGGTAAATTTAGGATTCCGCTTAGCCCATTGCAGCCATGCCATAACCCACTTGAACAATAAAACACCGGTGATATAGTAAGCAGTACGTTGTATATACGAGGTATTTACCATGTCTGAATCTACCGTGGTTATCCGCGTGGATGACGAGTTAAAAATAGCTTTTGCCAGTGCGGCCAAAGCAGCGGATCGAACGGCATCTCAGCTTTTACGCGATTTCATGCGAGATTTTGTCAGTCGACAATCGCAGCAAAAAGAGTATGAACAGTGGTTGCAGGAGAAGGTCGATTTAAGCCGAAAAGCGCTCCAGGAAGGAAGAGTGGTTGATAATGAGGACGTTGAGGCTTATTTCGCCGAGCGCAGGGCAAAATCAATGCGGTAAAACGATAAGGAAATATCGTGAAGCTAAAGTGGACGGATCCCGCAATTGCTGACCGTATGGCAATTTATGACTATCTTGCGTCAAAGAACCCGATAGCTGCCGCAGAGATTGATGCTTTGATTTCTGCGGCGGCAAGCCAACTATCCCGAAACCCATCAAGTGGCAAAGTGGGCCGGGTTTCAGGTACACGTGAATGGGTCATTCATCATTTTTACCTACTGATTTATGAAGTAAAAAATGACCTTCTTATTATTTTGGCAGTCGTACATTCCCGCCGGCAATGGCCAAAGGATTCATCACCCCCGCAGCCCCAGCTCCTCTTTCAAGGCTTTCAGATAGCGGCGGCTGACCGGGACTGGCTCCCCAACCGGCATGATCATTTCCGCAGCGCCGCCCTCATCGAAGCGAATTTCACGCACCTGCTCCAGATTGACCAAATACTGACGGTGGCAGCGTACCAGCGGTGTCCGCAGCTCCAGCGTTCGCAGCGTCAGCTCGGTAAAACATTCCATGCCGTCATTACGCACCACAAATACGCCACTCAGTCGCGAACGTATCGCTACTACCTCGTCAAAGCGCAGCAAATAGATGCGACTGTGGCCGGTACAGGGGATGTATTTCAGGTAGCCGGCGCTTTCGTCCAGCGCGGCGATGTTTTGCTGCCCACGCTGTTGCTGCAGGCGCTGCAGCGTTTTGCTCAGCCGCTTCGGCTCCGCCGGTTTCAACAGGTAATCAAACGCATGCTCTTCAAAGGCCTGCACCGCGTATTCGTCATAGGCAGTCAGGAACACGATATGCGGCATGCGATTAGGGTCGAGCATGCCTACCATCTCCAACCCGGTAATGCGCGGCATCTGAATATCCAGAAACACCACGTCCGGCTGCAGGCGATGGATCCCGCTGATGGCTTCTATCGCATTGGCGCATTCGCCGACAATGCTGATGCCCTCTTCCGCTTCCAGCAAATGTCGTAGGTTATCGCGTGCAGACGGTTCATCATCGACAATCAGTACGTTTAACATCAGGCAGCCCTCGCCAAGGGTACATTGAGCGTAATGCGGGTGAATGTTTGTGGCTCACAGGCCACCCGTACGCCATAGCCGTCGCCGTAGCGTACGCGAATACGTTTATCTACCAGGTTCATTCCCAACCCGCTATTGTTCGGCAAAGGTTGGTACAGACCCGCATTGTCGGTCACCTGCAATAACAGACAGCCGTCTTCGAGCCGAGCGCCAATATCTATACGCCCGATGCCCAGCAACTGCGAAGTGCCGTGCTTGATGGCATTCTCAACGATTGGTTGCAGTGAAAAGGCCGGCAGACGTACCGCCAACAGCTCTTCCGGCAGCGATACCGCAATCTCCAGCCGATCGGCAAAACGCGCCTGTTCGATCTGCAGGTAGGCGTTAACGTGCTCAAGTTCGTCTGCCAGGCTGACTTCGTCGTCCGAACGCTTGAGGTTTTTGCGGAAAAAGGTCGAAAGGTACTGCACCAGCTCACAGGCCCGGTCCCCGTCACGACGGATCACCGCCACCAGCGTATTCAGGGCGTTGAACAGGAAATGCGGATTGACCTGCGCATGCAGCAATTTGATTTCCGACTGCGCCAGCAGCTGCGTGTGGCGCTCATACTGGCCTGCCATGATCTGTGCGGATAACAGGTTGGCGATACCTTCACCCAGCGTGCGGTTGATGGTGCTGAACAAACGGCTCTTCGGCTCGTAGAGTTTGATGGTGCCAATCACCCGCTGGTTCTCACCGCGCAACGGGATCACCAGCGTCGAACCCAGTTTGCAGTTGGCGTTGATCGAGCAGCTGTAGGAAAGCTCATTGCCGTCGGCGTAAACCACTTCGTTGTTGTCGATCGCGCGGTGCGAATGCTTTGATGAGATCGGCGTGCCCGGCAGGTGGTGATCGTCGCCGATGCCGATAAACGCCAGCAGCTTCTCACGGTCGGTTATCGCGACCGCACCAATCCCCAACTCCTGATAAAGCACCCGCGCCACTCGCATACTGTTTTCCTGATCGAACCCCTGGCGCAAGATGCCTTCGGTACGTTCGGCAATTTTCAGTGCCTTGGCGGAGAACGCGCCGGTGTATTTCTCGAACATCGCCCGCCTGTCCAACAGGATCTGCATAAACATCGCCGCCCCCAGCGTGTTAGCAATCAGCATTGGCAAAGCAATGTGTTCCACCAGCCGCAGCGCCTCGTCAAACGGCCGTGCAATCGCGAGGATAATCGCCATTTGCAGCACTTCGGTCACCAATGCCACCCCGGCGACAAACAAGGGGTTAAACAGCAGGTCGATACGCCGCCGGCGCATGGCGATGCTGTGCACCAGCCCGCCCACCAACCCTTCCGCCACGGTAGAGACCGCACAGGCGATGTCGGTCATGCCGCCCAGCGTGTAGCGATGCAAGCCCCCGGTCAAACCCACCAGGAACCCTACCGAAGGCCCCCCCAACAGGCCGCCCAGCACGGCGCCGATCGCGCGAGTGTTGGCAATCGATCCTTCGACATGCAGCCCGAAATAGGTGCCCATGATGCAAAACACCGAGAAAATGACGTAGCACAATAGCTTGTGCGGCAGGCGGATAGTCACCTGTGTCAGCGGAATGAATAACGGGGTTTTACTCAGTAAATAAGCAATGACAAGATAGACGCACATCTGCTGTAGCAGCAGCAGAACCTGGCTAAATTCAAACATGGCAGCAGCTCATCCCTTAACAAAACAGATGCAGAACGCCGGGTTTCCGGTCTGATTATAAGCTGGCGATTAAAGCATGCGACGGGGAAAAAAACAGTGATGCAGGCAAGGCTTCCGGGGAAAGCAATGCAGCCGGCCCACCGGGGGCCGGCGCAAAATCATTATGGCAGCACTTTCGCTGACAGAATGACGATAGGTTTACTTGGAACGTTTTGGTATGGCCCCACGTTGCCGGTCGGCGCCTGGGAAATTTTATCTACCACGTCCATGCCTTTAACCACCTTGCCAAACACCGCGTAACCGAAATCGCGCTGGCCGTGATCCAGGAAGGCGTTATCCGCCACGTTCAGGAAGAACTGGCTGGTAGCACTGTCTTTATCGGCGGTACGCGCCATCGAAATAGTGCCACGCAGGTTACGCAGGCCATTATCCGCTTCGTTCTTGATCGGTGCCTGAGTGGATTTTTGCTGCATATCGGCAGTAAAGCCGCCGCCCTGAACCATAAAGCCCGGGATCACGCGGTGGAAAATAGTGTTGTTGTAGTAGCCGCTGTTCACGTAGTCGATGAAGTTCTTGGTGGAAACCGGAGCCTTCTGACTGTCGAGCGCCAATTCGATATTCCCTGCTGAGGTGGTCAGCATGACATGAGTTTCACCGGCAGCGAGCGCAGCGGGTGCCATTGCTGTCAGGGAACACAGCGCAACGAGGGTCACTAAAGTACGTTTGAACATTAACGGGTCCTTTCTCTAAGAGACAAACAACGGAAAAGCGCTTTGATTCTAAAGAGCTGAACCTGCGAGTGCCAGCCATTTACCTATATTTACGCAATTGTGGGACTTATCTCAGCCAGCCCCGAATTTTACTGCCAAAAGTATGATCGCCTTAGACCTTTTTGCCAACTGCATCACGCATTTTTTGCCCTTTTTACGCCTTGCTCGCTTTTTGCGACACAACTCCCGGTTTCATTTCCTGTTCCGGTTAATCTAAAGAAATGAGAGCGCTCTCATTTTAAGAATGACAGCGAAAATAACGAATATCCGCCGGCACTGCCGCCGCGCAATAACAGGAGAAATAATGTGAGTGAACTGATGACTGAAATCAGCCCCGATTTTGAAAGCACCATCATGGAGCTGCTGGTGTTCTCCGGTGGTGCCCGCAGCAGTGCGTTGATGGCCTTGCAGCAGGCACGTGCCGGTGACTTTACCGCCTCAGCCAAGCACATGGCCGAGTCCAAACAATCGGTGAAAAAGGCGCATCTTATCCAGACCCAACTGATCGGCATGGATGAAGGCTGCGGCAAACTGGCCATCAACCTGATTACCGTTCATGCCCAGGATCATCTGATGAACGCCATGGTGATCCAGGATCTGGCGGATGACATGATTGAACTCTACCGCCGCCAGGCCCAGATGGAGGTTCGCGCATGAGCGCCTTGAAAATCGCCGTGATCGGCGGCGGCAGCAGTTACACGCCAGAATTGGTTGATGGGCTGATCCAACGTATCGAAGAACTGCCGGTGACCGAACTGGCGCTGGTAGATGTTGAACCCGGCCGCGAAAAGGTAGAGATCATTGCCGCGCTGACCGAACGCATGCTGGCACGCCATGGCCTGGAGCAGGTCAAAGTCAGCGTGCATTTCGAGCTGGATGAGGCTATTCGGGACGCGAGCTTCGTCCTGACCCAGTTCCGCGTCGGCCAGTTGCCGGCACGCGCCGCCGACGAGCGCTTGGGGCTGAAATACGATCTGATAGGCCAGGAAACCACCGGCGTCGGCGGCTTTGCCAAGGCGCTGCGCACCATACCGGTGATGCTGGATATCGCCCGCAGAGTGGAAAAACTGGCGCCGGATGCCTGGATCATCAATTTCACCAACCCGGCCGGCATCGTTACCGAAGCGGTCTCACGTTACACCAAAGCGAAAATCATCGGGCTGTGTAACGTACCGATCAGCATGCACCATATGATTGCCAACATGCTGAAAAGCCCTTCTCAAGAAATACAGCTGCAATTTGCCGGGCTGAACCATATGGTCTGGGTTCATCAGGTGCTGCAAAAGGGGCAAGACGTCACCGGTAAGGTGATCGACATGCTGTGCGATGGTGCCGCGTTGACCATGAACAACATCAAGGAAGAGCCTTGGCAGCCGGACTTCCTGCGCGCCGTGGGGGCAATCCCTTGCCCGTACCACCGCTATTTCTACCAAACCAAAGAGATGCTGGCCGAAGAAATTGCCGCGGCGGCCGAGCGCGGCACCCGTGCCGAGCAGGTGATGAAAGTAGAGAAAGAGCTGTTTGAGCTGTATGCCGATCCACACCTCGACAGCAAACCGGAACAATTAAGTTTCCGCGGCGGATCATATTATTCGGAAGTCGCGCTGGAGCTAATTCGTGCGATCCATAATAATCTCGGCACGCAATTAGTCGTCAATACTGCAAACCGTGGTGCCATTCGCGGTTTACCGGACGATGCTGTGATAGAAACCAACTGTATTGTCGATGCTCAGGGCGCCCATCCGCTGACCTTCGGCACGCTGCCGGATTCCATGCATGCGCTGACTCAACAGGTGAAAGCCTACGAGCGTCTGACTATCGAAGCCGCAGTGCATGGCGATCGCCGTAGTGGTCTGCTGGCGTTGGTGACCAATCCGCTGGTCGGTAATGCCAATGTGGCCCAGCCGCTGCTGGATGAAGTGTTGGCGGTGAATGCGCCTTATCTGCCACAGTTTAAATAACCACCGGGCCAGCCGCGGTTGCTGATACATTGCTATAACTAATCTGTAGGGGGTCGATACGTCGACCCCATTTTTGTCGTAATCAGGAGTCGGATGATGGTGACACTGGAAGATGTCGCAGCCTTGGCGGGCGTGTCCCGCGCCACCGTGTCCCGCGTAGTGAATGGCGACACCAACGTTAAAGGGCAGACCCGCGAGAAAGTGGAACGCGCGGTGGCCCAGCTCGGTTACACCCCCAACCCTGCAGCACGCGCACTGGCCTCCAGCCACAGCAATACCCTCGGGCTGGTCACGACCTCATATCGCGGCGGCTTCTTCGGCGCGCTGATGGACTTCGTGCAAACCGAAGCAGAATCCCATGGCAAACAGTTACTGGTGACCCAGGGCCGCAACAGCGCCGAAAACGAATGGCAGGCGATTCAACGGCTGTTCAGTCTGCGTTGCGACGGTGTGATCCTCCATGTCCGCTTCCTCAGCGACGACCAACTGCGTCAGTTGGCAACAGAGCAACGCCCTTTTATCTTGCTCGATCGTCTGGTGCCCGGTCTGGAAGACCGCTGCGTCACTTTCGATCATCCGCGCGCCAGCCGCATGGCGACCCAACAGTTGATTGATGCCGGCCACCGACACATCGCCTGCATCAGCGGCCCCCGCGATCGCCCCTCCAGCCACTTGCGCCTGCAGGGATTTGAACAGGCAATGCAGGCTGCGCACATCAAACCGGTTGCCTGCGTCGAAGGGCTGTACGATTTGGAAAGCGGCTATCGCTGCGCCGATCTGCTGTTGCAAATGAAAACCACGCCTACCGCTATCTATTGCTGCAACGAAGAAATGGCCATCGGCGCGCTGCTGGCAATCAACGAACATCGCCTACGGGTTCCGCAAGATATCTCGCTGATCTGTTACGACAGCGGCGAACGTGCACCTTTCGTTCGACCGGCGCTGACCAGCGTACATTTCCCGATTACCGAAATGGCGCAATACGCGGCAAGGCGGCTGATTGATCCGACCACGCCAGAGGTCAGCTTCTCACCGATCGTCATCAGTCGAGATTCCATCGTGACGGTGAGCTAACAGATCACAAAAATATTTCACCACCGCTCATTCATTGCATCAAAAAATCGACAGCCATCACAAAAACTCCCGTTGTCTGTGCTAGGATCCGCTCCCTGGTGGCCTGATCGGGACTTTTTTCTGCTTTTGCCAGGAAAAGCCAGCGGCCTTATGCCAGTTTTAAACTCCTAACAGACATAATCAGGCCTATATAATGAATGACAGCAACCGTCTACGGCTTACCTGGATCAGCTATTTTTCTTACGCGCTGACCGGTGCTTTAGTTATCGTCACAGGGATGGTGATGGGGAACATTGCAGAGTACTTTAATCTGCCGGTTTCCAGCATGAGCAATACCTTTACCTTTCTTAACGCCGGTATTTTGATTTCGATCTTCCTCAATGCCTGGCTGATGGAAATCATCCCGCTGAAACGTCAATTGATGTTCGGCTTTGTGCTGATGGTGCTGGCTGTCGCCGGGTTGATGGTCGGCAAAAGCCTGACCATGTTCTCGTTGTGCATGTTCGTCCTTGGCGTGGTCAGCGGTATCACCATGTCGATAGGCACCTTCTTGATCACCCATATGTACGCCGGCCGCCAACGCGGTTCGCGCCTGCTGTTCACTGACTCCTTCTTCAGCATGGCCGGGATGATCTTCCCGATTGTTGCCGCAATGCTGCTGGCTCGTCAGATCGGCTGGTACTGGGTGTACGCCTGCATCGGCCTGCTGTATGTAGGTATCTTTGTGCTGACCCTGTTCTCCGAGTTCCCGGTGCTGGGCAACAAAGGCGCCGACGCCGGCCAGCCGGTAGCGAAAGAAAAATGGGGTATCGGCGTGCTGTTCCTGTCGATCGCCGCACTGTGCTACATCCTCGGCCAGCTTGGTTTCATCCAGTGGGTGCCGGAATACGCCACCAAGTCATTCGGTATGGATATCAGCCAGGCCGGTAAACTGGTGAGCGATTTCTGGACCTCATACATGGTGGGCATGTGGGTGTTCAGCTTTATTCTGCGCTTCTTCGATTTGCAGCGCATCGTCACCATTCTGGCCGCTTTGGCGACCGGTGCGATGTACATGTTCGTCAGCACCGACAATCCGGAACACCTGGGCTACTACATTATGGCTCTGGGCTTCGTCTCCAGTGCGATCTACACCACGTTGATCACTCTGGGCTCACTGCAGACCAAGGTTTCTTCACCGAAACTGGTTAACTTCATCCTGACCTGCGGCACCATCGGCACCATGCTGACCTTCGTGGTCACCGGCCCGATCGTAGCGAAAGGCGGCGCGCATGCAGCGCTGACTACCGCTAACGGCCTGTACCTGGCGGTATTCGTCATGTGTCTGCTGCTCGGTTTCGTGACCAAGCACCGCAGCCACGGTCACGTGACGCACTAACCTGCCGACGTGATGTAAAAAGGGCGCCTTGGCGCCCTTTTTTATGCTGCAACCGGTGCCTTAACGCCGGAAATCCACCTTCTCATCCTGTGCCAGATACAGCGTGGTTTCGGCTGGCTGAGTCTCGGCAATCACCGCCCCCTGCCGTATCGAATAGCGCACCGGCGTCTGTCGGCGCACCGCGTCAAAACCGCTTTCCGCCGGCAGAATCACCAGGTTGGCACTGTTCCCTGCCGCCAGGCCGTAATCGGTCAGGTTCAACGTCCGGGCGCTGTGGCTGGTGATCAGTTTCAGCCCGTCGTCGATCTGGCCGTATCCCATCAGTTGGCACACATGCAGCCCCATATGCAGCACCTGCAGCATGTTGGCGGTCCCCAGCGGGTACCACGGGTCGAACACATCGTCATGACCAAAGCAGACGTTGATATTCGCCTCCAGCATCTCTTTCACCCGGGTGATGCCGCGCCGCTTCGGGTAGCTGTCGAAGCGCCCCTGCAGGTGGATATTCACCAGCGGGTTAGCAACAAAGTTGATGCCTGACATTTTCAGCAGGCGGAACAGCCGTGAAGCATAAGCGCCATTGTAAGAGTGCATCGCCGTGGTATGGCTGGCGGTCACCCTGGCACCCATGTCCAGCTTCAGCGCCAGCGCCGCTACGGTCTCGACAAATCGCGACTGTTCGTCGTCAATCTCATCGCAGTGAACATCCACCAGCCGATCGTATTTCTGCGCCAGAGCAAACGCCTTGTGCAGCGACTCCACGCCGTATTCCCGGGTGAATTCAAAGTGCGGAATGGCCCCTACCACATCGGCACCCAACCGCAGCGCCTCTTCCAACAGGGCTTCGCCGTTGGGATAAGACATGATGCCCTCCTGCGGGAAGGCGACGATTTGCAGCGTAACCCAGGGGGCCACTTCCTGCTTCACTTCCAGCATCGCACGTAGCGCCGTCAGGGTCGGGTCCGAGACATCAACATGGGTACGCACGTACTGCACGCCGTTGGCGATCTGCCATTTCAGCGTCTGCCAGGCGCGTTGCTTGACGTCCTCATGGGTCAGC
This sequence comes from Serratia sp. BIGb0234, assembly GCF_024809915.1. Lineage (NCBI taxonomy): Bacteria > Pseudomonadati > Pseudomonadota > Gammaproteobacteria > Enterobacterales > Yersiniaceae > Serratia > Serratia sp. BIGb0234. Next base: position 174,932 of record NZ_JANUEI010000007.1, on the reverse strand, counting down.
AGTGCCTTGCGTTCCGCCCAGCGTTCAATGCCTTCAAACAGGGTACCTGACTGGTTCCAGGCCGGTTGCCCGGCGGTTTGGGTGGTATCCAGATGGATATGCGGCTCGACAAATGCCGGCTGCGCCAGCCCGCCCTGCGCATCCAGCACGTCGTTGCGCCACTCCTGCCCTTCCGGCTGCGGCACGATATGAGCGATGCGCCCCTGTTCAATGGCCAGTTGCCACAGCCCTTCATGCCCGCTTAAACGCAGGTTATCGATAAACTTCAATGGACTCTTGGCCACGCTTCACCTCTGCTGTTCCAGCCTGTTTTATTCATCATACTGGCAGCGGATCAGACTGACAAAGCGCCCTTGCGGTTATTACCCCACCCCTTACTCCCAAATAAGTAGAATTCGCATTAACTGGCTCGTTTCAGCTAAAGGTGAATAAAAACCGCAACTTATCAAATATCGATAAAAATCATCCATATACCACATAAGAGGTATATGGAGGGGCGATTGATTTGCATCAATAAATTGCCCGTAGGGAGGAATAAGGTAACGCTAGGAAATCAGAATTTTGAGGCAATAATGAGCAGAGTCAAACTTGCTGTCATCGGTAACGGCATGGTCGGCCACCGATTTATCGAAGATCTGTTGGAAAAAGCAGACAAAGACCAGTTCGACATCACCGTATTTTGTGAAGAACCGCGCATCGCCTACGACCGCGTGCACCTGTCTTCTTATTTCTCCCACCACACCGCCGAAGAGCTCTCGCTGGTTCGCGAAGGCTTTTACGAAAAACAGGGCGTAAAAGTGCTGGTCGGCGAGCGGGCCATCACCATCAACCGCAGTGAAAAAGTTATTCACTCCAACACCGGCCGCACGGTGTACTACGACAAGCTGATCATGGCCACCGGCTCTTACCCGTGGATCCCACCGATCAAGGGTTCAGACAGCCAAGACTGTTTCGTTTACCGCACCATTGAAGATCTCAACGCCATCGAAGCCTGCGCACGCCGCAGCAAACGCGGTGCCGTAGTCGGTGGCGGCCTGCTCGGTCTGGAGGCCGCAGGCGCGCTGAAAAGCCTGGGCGTAGAAACCCACGTCATTGAGTTTGCGCCGGTACTGATGGCAGAACAGCTGGATCCGATGGGCGGCGATCAGCTACGTCGTAAAATCGAACGCATGGGCGTCAAAGTCCATACCGGCAAAAATACCCAGGAAATCGTCAACGGTGGGGAGCAGGCGCGCAAGACCATGCAGTTCGCCGACGGCTCCGCACTGGAAGTCGACTTTATCGTCTTCTCCACCGGTATCCGTGCCCAGGACAAACTGGCCCATCAGTGTGGGCTAGCCACCGCACGCCGGGGCGGTATCGTGATAAACGACAGTTGCCAAACTTCAGATCCGGACGTTTACGCCATCGGCGAATGCGCCTCATGGCGCGATCGCACCTTCGGCCTGGTTGCACCGGGCTATAAAATGGCACAGGTAACGGCTGACCATCTGCTGGGGCGCGAAAACACCTTCCTGGGCGCAGACATGAGCGCCAAGCTGAAATTGCTGGGTGTAGACGTCGGCGGCATCGGTGATGCCCATGGCCGCACCGAAGGGGCGCGCAGCTACGTTTATCTGGATGAAAGCAAAGAAATTTATAAACGCATCGTCGTCAGCGCAGACAACAAGACCCTGCTCGGTGCAGTGCTGGTGGGCGACACCAGTGACTACGGCAACCTGCTGCAGCTGGCGTTAAACGCCATCGAACTGCCGGAAAACCCGGACGGTCTGATCCTGCCGTCGCACGCAGGCAGCAAGCCGGCGATTGGCGTCGAGTCGCTGCCGGAAACCGCGCAAATCTGCTCCTGTTTCGACGTCAGCAAAGGCGATATCATCAAGGCGGTCAGCATGGGCTGCCACACAGTCGCCGCCATCAAGTCTGAAACCAAGGCCGGTACCGGCTGCGGTGGCTGTATTCCTCTGATCACCCAGGTGCTGAATGCCGAACTGACCAAACAGGGCATCGAAGTCAACCATCACCTGTGCGAGCACTTTGCTTATTCACGCCAGGAGCTCTACCACCTGATCCGCGTCGAAGGCATCAAATCCTTCGACGAACTGCTGGCCAAATACGGCAAGGGTTACGGCTGCGAAGTGTGTAAACCTACCGTTGGCTCACTGCTGGCCTCCTGCTGGAATGAGTACGTGCTCAAACCGCAACATACGCCGCTGCAGGACACTAACGACAATTTCCTCGGCAATATCCAGAAAGACGGCACTTATTCGGTGATCCCACGCTCCGCCGGCGGTGAAATCACGCCGGACGGTTTGATGGCGGTCGGCCAGATCGCCAAGGAATACAATCTGTACACCAAGATGACCGGCTCTCAGCGCATCGGCATGTTCGGCGCGCAAAAAGACGACCTGCCGGCCATTTGGAGCAAACTGATTGCCGCCGGTTTTGAAACCGGCCACGCCTACGCCAAGGCGCTGCGCATGTCGAAAACCTGCGTTGGCAGCACCTGGTGCCGCTATGGCGTCGGCGACAGCGTCGGGTTTGGCGTCAAGCTGGAACACCGCTACAAAGGCATTCGCACCCCGCACAAAATGAAGTTTGGCGTTTCCGGTTGCACCCGTGAATGCGCCGAGGCGCAGGGCAAGGACGTCGGCATTATCGCCACCGAAAACGGCTGGAACCTGTACGTCTGCGGTAACGGCGGCATGAAGCCGCGCCACGCCGATCTGCTGGCGGCTGACCTCGACAGCGTGACGCTGGAGCACTACCTCGATCGCTTTATGATGTTCTATATCCGCACCGCCGATAAGCTGCAGCGCACCTCGGTATGGCTGGAAAGCCTGGAAGGCGGCATCGATTACCTGCGCAAAGTGATCATTGACGACAAACTGGGCATCAACGCTCAACTGGAAGCCGAAATCGCCCGCCTGCGCGATGCGGTGATCTGCGAGTGGAAAGAAACCGTTGAGCACCCCGAATCTCAGGTCCGCTTCGCCCACTTTATCAACAGTAGCCAGCGCGATCCGAACGTCCAGGTGGTCGCCGAACGCGAGCAGCACCGCCCGGCCCGTCCGGATGAACGCATTCCCGTCACCCTGTTGGAAACCGAGGAGAACAACGCATGAGCCAGTGGACAACCCTTTGCCCTATCAGCGATATCCTGCCAGGTACCGGCGTGTGTGCCCTGATTGGCGACCAACAGGTGGCCATCTTCCGCCCCTACGCCGACGATCAGGTCTTTGCCATCAGCAATATTGATCCCTTCGCCCAGGCCAGCGTGTTATCACGCGGGCTGATCGCCGAACATCAGGGTGAGCTGTGGGTCGCCAGCCCGTTAAAAAAACAACATTTCCGCCTGCACGACGGTTACTGTCTGGAAGATGACAGCCGCTCCGTCGCGCATTTCGCCAGCCGGGTTTTGGACGGCATGGTGCAGGTCGCGGCCTGATATTTCTACTTTAACCTCAGGGGAAGCAGCATGTTCACCGATACCATCAACAAATGCGCCGCCAATGCGGCGCGCATCGTCCGGCTGGCAAAACACAGCCCGCTGGGCTTTTGGATCAGCTCGGCAATGGCCGGGGCCTACGTCGGCCTCGGCATCATTTTGATCTTCACCCTCGGCAATCTGGTCGCTCCCTCCCTGCGTCCGCTGGTGATGGGGGCCACCTTCGGCATCGCGCTGACGCTGGTGATCATCGCCGGTTCCGAACTGTTCACCGGCCACACCATGTTCCTGACGCTCGGCGTCAAGGCCGGCACCATCACGCAGGGCCAAATGTGGGCGGTCTTGCCGCAGACCTGGTTAGGCAACCTGTTGGGCTCGGTGCTGGTGGCGCTGATGTACTATTACGGCGGCGGCAGCCTGTTGCCGGTGGACACCAGTCTGGTACACACCGCGGCGTTGGCAAAAACCACCGCACCGGCGGAAGTGCTGTTCTTCAAGGGTGTGCTGTGTAACTGGCTGGTCTGCCTGGCGATTTGGATGGCGATCCGCGTGGAAGGTGCCGCCAAGTTCATCGCCATCTGGTGGTGTCTGCTGGCCTTTATCGCTTCCGGCTATGAACACTCGGTTGCCAATATGACGCTGTTCGCCCTTTCCTGGTTCGGCCATCACAGCGAAGCCTATACCCTGAGTGGCATCGGCCATAACCTGCTGTGGGTGACGCTGGGTAATATCCTGTCCGGCTCGGTGCTGATGGGCCTGGGCTACTGGTACGCCACACCGCGTGCCGAACGGCCGCAGGCTGAAAAAGCCGTAACGCGTCAAGCCGCATAATATTCCGGGGCGCTTTGCGCCCCACTGCTGATTGCCCCGAGGATTGCCGATGGATTACCTGCCGATTTTCTGCCAACTGCAACACAAAGCCTGCCTGCTGGTCGGTGGCGGCGAGATTGCCGAACGCAAAGCCCGTTTGCTGCTGGATGCCGGCGCGGCGTTGACCGTCAACGCCTGCAGCTTCAGCCCGCAATTTCACGAATGGGCCGCGCTTGGCCGGGTCACGCTGGCAGAAGGCGAGTTCAGCGCGGCATTGCTGGCGGAAAAGTGGCTGGTGATCGCCGCCACCGATCGCGTGGAAGTCAACGCGTTGGTGTATCAATGCGCCAACCAGCAACGGGTGTTCTGCAACGTCGTGGATGATCCCAAGCGCGCCAGCTTTATCATGCCATCGATTATCGATCGCTCGCCGATTATGGTCGCGGTGTCTTCCGGCGGTAAAGCGCCGGTGCTGGCGCGGCTGTTGCGAGAAAAACTGGAGGCCATACTGCCTCAGCACCTTGGCAAGCTGGCGCAACTGGGCGGCTCATTGCGTCAACGGGTGAAAAAGCACTTCTCTGACATCGGCGCACGCCGTCGTTTTTGGGAAAAACTGTTTGCCCACGACCGCCTGGCGCAGTCTTTGGCCAATGATGACCAACCGCTGGCGGATCGGCAGATCGAAGAGCTGTTTAGCCATCAACAGCAACAATGCGGTGAAGTGGTACTGGTGGGTGCCGGACCGGGTGACGCAGGCCTGTTGACCCTGAAAGGTTTGCAGCAGATCCAGCAGGCTGACGTGGTGGTTTATGACCGCCTGGTCTCCGATGAGGTCATGACGCTGGTGCGTCGCGATGCCGAGCGCATTTTCGTCGGCAAACGTGCCGGCAACCATTGCGTGCCGCAAGATCAGATTAACCAAATCCTGCTCGAGCAGGCGCAACAAGGTAAGCGCGTGGTACGACTGAAAGGCGGTGACCCATTCATCTTTGGCCGCGGCGGTGAAGAGCTGGAAACGTTGGCCGACGCCAATATTCCGTTCTCGGTGGTGCCGGGCATTACCGCGGCTTCCGGTTGCTCAGCCTACAGCGGTATTCCCCTCACCCATCGCGACCATGCGCAAAGCGTACGCCTGGTGACGGGGCACGCCAAGCGCGATGGCGGGTTAAACTGGTCAACGCTGGCCGCCGGGCAGCAAACGTTGGTGTTTTACATGGGCCTGACGCAGGCGGCAGAGATCCAACGCCAACTGATCGCGCACGGTATGCCGGCCTCCACCCCGGTGGCGCTGGTAGAAAACGGCACCTCTTGTCGTCAAAGGGTGATCGAAGGGGAACTGAACCAGCTGGGAACCCTGGCCATGCGAGCTGCCAGCCCAAGTTTGATCATCGTCGGCAGCGTGGTGAACCTGCGCAGCAAGCTGAACTGGTTCTCCAGCCAGGAATCACCACAGCCACTGGCGCAAATGGCTTGATTCAGACGTAAAAAAAGCGGCCAATGGCCGCTTTTCTTTTATGGCGAGGATCACTGTGGCGACACGAAGCCAACCGCCTGGTAAACCTTGGCCAACGTTTCCTGTGCGCGCGCACGAGCCTTGGCCGCACCGTCACGCATCACCTGCTGCAGCAAGGCCTCGTCATTGCGGAAACGGTGGTAACGCTCCTGCAGCTCACCCAGCATGCCTGATACCGCTTCGGCTACCGCACCTTTCAGGTGGCCGTACATCTGGCCTTCAAACTCGGCTTCCAACTGAGCGATGCTCTTGCCGGTCACACCGGCGAGAATATCCAGCAGGTTTGATACCCCTGCCTTGTTCGCCACGTCGTAACGCACTACCGGCGGCTCTTCAGAGTCGGTCATCGCACGTTTGATTTTCTTGCTCACCGCTTTCGGATCTTCCAGCAGGCCAATCACGTTGTTGCGGTTATCGTCCGACTTGGACATTTTCTTGGTCGGCTCTTGCAGCGACATCACGCGAGCGCCGGACTTGGGAATAAACGGCTCAGGGACTTTGAACACGTCACCGTACAGCGCATTGAAACGCTGACCAATGTCACGGCTCAGTTCCAGATGTTGCTTCTGGTCTTCACCGACCGGAACCTGGTTGGTCTGGTACAGCAGGATATCCGCCGCCATCAGCACCGGGTAGCTGAACAGGCCGGCGTTGATGTTTTCCGCATAGCGTGCGGATTTGTCTTTGAACTGGGTCATGCGGCTCAGTTCGCCGAAATAGGTATAGCAGTTCAACACCCAGCTCAGTTGCGTATGCTCCGGCACGTGAGACTGTACGAAGATGGTGCTCTTTTGCGGATCGATGCCGCAGGCCAGATACAGCGCCAGCGTGTCCAGCGTAGCTTTGCGCAGTTTTTCTGCGTCCTGACGTACGGTGATCGCATGCAAATCAACGATGCAGTAGATGCAGTCATAATCGTCCTGCATTTTCTCCCACTGACGCAGGGCACCCATGTAGTTGCCAATGGTCAGTTCACCGGACGGTTGTGCGCCGCTAAATACGATGGGCTTACTCATGTTTAAATTTCCTGATTCTCTAAAGATGACAGCCCAAGAGCGGGCAACAAATCGGCAAAGCGCTCCAACACGCGGTCGGGATGGCTCAGGGCAATCGCCTCGCCGTAGTTATAACCGTAGGTCAGCGCGGCGCTAGGGCAGCCAGCCGCCTGCGCCGCCTGAATATCGTTGCGGGAATCGCCCACAAACAGCAACTCGTTGGTGCGCAGACCCAACTTGCCGAGGACCAGATACAGCGGTGCCGGGTGCGGTTTCTTTTCCACCACGTCATCGCCGCCGATAATCAGCGAAAAGTCATCGAGAATGCCCAATGCGGCCAACAGTGGTGCGACAAACGGCGTCGGTTTGTTGGTCACCAGCGCCATGGGATACCCTTGCGCAGCTAATTGGGCCAGCGTTTCCTTCACCTGCGGAAACAGACGGCTGCCGCTGTCCACGGTTTGCGCATAGAAGTGATCAAAACGTTCGCGCAGTTGTTGGCAGTGTTCCGGGGTGGCTTCCACCTCAGCCCAGCGCAGCGCGCGTTGTACCAGCACGTCTGCGCCATTGCCAATCCAGGTGCTGACCCGGTCTTCGCCGGCCTGCGGCAGACCCATTTCCGCCAGCGCCATATCAATAGCGGCCGCCAATCCCGGCGCGCTGTCTACCAGCGTGCCATCGAGATCAAAGGCCAGAGCGCGGATGGCACTGAAATCAGCCATGCGTCACCTTCGCCAGTTCGCTGCGCATATCATCAATCACCCGGCGATAGTCCGGCTTGCCGAAGATGGCTGAACCGGCGACAAACATGTCTGCACCGGCTGCGGCGATTTCGGCGATGTTGTCGACTTTCACGCCGCCATCCACTTCCAAACGGATATCGCGACCGCTTTCGTCTATCAGCTTGCGCACCTGGCGCAGCTTATCCAAAGTGCCGTGGATAAACGACTGGCCGCCAAAGCCAGGGTTGACCGACATCAGCAGGATCACGTCGATTTTGTCCATCACGTAATCGAGATAGCTCAGCGGCGTCGCCGGGTTGAATACCAAGCCGGCTTTACAGCCGTGCTCTTTAATCAATTGAATGGTGCGATCGACGTGTTCGGAGGCTTCCGGATGGAAAGAGATGTAACTGGCACCCGCTGCGGCGAAGTCCGGCACTATGCGGTCTACCGGCTTCACCATCAGATGCACGTCAATCGGTGCGGTGATGCCGTAGTTACGCAGCGCCTGACAAACCATCGGCCCGATGGTCAGATTGGGAACGTAGTGGTTATCCATCACGTCGAAGTGCACTACGTCGGCACCTGCGGCCAGCACGTTGGCTGTGTCTTCACCCAGGCGAGCAAAATCTGCCGACAAAATGGACGGGGCAATCAAAAATTTTTTCATCCGCTATCTCCAAACGTAGGGTTCGAATTTGTTATACGCCGGGGCGTAACCCCGGTTTAACGATAAAGCGCCAAAAGTTCATTCACTTTGCTGCGGCCGAGAATATTGCGGCTGATGGTGCGACGCGCTTTCACAACAAACAGCGAGGCGTGCTGATACCAGTCACGCGTCAGTTCGGTATCGTGGTTGGAAATCAATACCGGCACCTGGCTTTCTACTGAAAGCTGATGTGCCATCAACGCCAGGCTTTGTTGATCGGCCATGCTGAAGCTGTTGGTGTGGTAGGCGGTAAAATTCGCCGTCGCCGATAATGGCGCATACGGCGGATCGCAATACACCACGGTACCACGCTCGGCTTTTGCCATGGTATCCCGGTAATGCTCGCAGACAAAAGTGGCGTTGCGGGATTTTTCGGCGAACCAGTACAGCTCTTCCTCGGGGAAGTACGGTTTCTTGTAACGTCCAAAGGGAACGTTGAACTCGCCACGCAGGTTATATCGGCACAGGCCGTTATAACAGTGGCGGTTCAGATAAAGAAACAGCAGCGCGCGGCGATAAGGATCGGCACTAGTATTGAACTGTTCGCGCAGCAGGTAAAACTGATCCGACTTATTGAATTCATCGGTGAAAAGAAGGCGGGCATCACGCACGAAGTCATCCGTACGCAGCTTAACGATGTTATACAGGTTAATAAGATCGCTGTTGATGTCGGCGAGAATATAGGCATCGTATTCCGTGTTCAGAAAGACTGAACCCGCACCCACGAAGGGCTCGATTAAGCAGTCGCCTGCTGGCAGATGACGACGAATCTCGTCCACCAGCGGGTATTTTCCACCAGCCCATTTTAAAAAAGCGCGGTTTTTCTTCATGCCGTCAATTAGCTACTTATTATACAATTCAGAGCGGCGGATTGTACTCTGTTTCAGACAGCACATCAGCGCACAAATTTAAGTGATTGATACCCATCATACTTCAAGCCGCAGCATCGCTGGCCACGCACGGTTGTTCAGCCTGTTTCCAGGCCACTTCAGTCATCTGTCGCGGGTTAACTGGCGCACCCCGATTAACATGGGCGCAGCATGCTGCGCCCCTTAATGTCTGAAACCCCTGCTCTTGCCGTCTGACTGCAGCTTGAAATCTACCGGGTTACTTTTTCAGTTCTTGCTGTACCTGGCGTACAGGTCGAACCCATGGTTTTTTCGCCTGAACATCCGCTGGCAGCGTCGCGATTGCGCGCTTCGCTTCTGCCGAAGAGGCATAGTTGCCACTCACCAGCACATACCAAGGTTTACCGTCACGCTGGGTTGCGTACACCAGATAATGCTGCAGTTTCTGCTGCTTGGCGTAGGCATTGAGCGTATCGGAACGCGAGGCACTGCTCAGTTGCAGAGTGTAATGGCCTGCCGGTGCAGATTGCAGCGAACCCGCGTTGCCGCTTACGGCTCCCGCCTTGGCACTTGCCGCTCCCGCTTTGGCGGAAGAGGTCGGCGCCGGTGTATACACCGTGGTTGGCGCTTTGTGCTGCGAGGTCGTAGCCGTCGGCTTGCTGACGGTTTTTGCCGGCGTTTTGTGTTGCTGTGGCGCCGTTCCCTGAACCGGACGTACGGTTTCTTTCGCCGTTGCGCCGTTCATCAGAGTCGCAGGAGCCGTCGGCAGGGTCGAAGCCGGCCCCGTCATGCCCTGCGCCGCGGTATCAACCTGCCCCTGCTGGGCCGACAACGCGTCCGACATATTGCCCGGTAAATCGACCCGTTGCTGCGCGCCGCCCTGCGGCTGCTGCGGTTGCGCTTCCGTCGGGGTGCTGGCGATCGGTGGAACGCTGACGGTTTGCGGCTGCGAACTGCTGCTCACACCGTTATTGTCATTGGTGTCGGTAGTACCACCCGGAACGCCGGAATTACCGGCCGTCAGCGACGAAGAACCGGACAGGTTAATGTCTTTGGCCGCGCCATTTTGCGCGCCTTCCTGGGCCGCTTCATGCTTGGTTGGCGCTTTCAGCGCCGAGCCAATGCCGACAATCAGCAATAACAGCACCAAAATACCGATACCAATCATTAAATGCTGACGTGAAACGGCAAAACGCGGTCCCGGAGCCGGTTTGCGCGAACGTGCAGGACGACGATCGCTGCTATCAGGTCTGAGATCGTCTTCCGGTTTAAACTCATCCATCTGAAACCCTCCAACTAGAGGCAAAAGCCCACCACTGTAGATTTACCGTGGCACGGGCAGATTAACCCGATGATGTCAAAGCGACGCCATGCCTGCTTTGCACATAATTAATATAGATGTAAACGGCGGCTAAGCCACTGTTACTTCGTCCGATTTACTTAGGCATTCCCTGCAGGAAGGCAAGCTGCGATGGAAGCAAGCACCATTTCATGCCCAACTCCGCCGCGGACTTCCGCCTGGCCAATGGCCGTCGGCAGTACCAGACGCAGTTCACCGGCCAGTACTTTCTTATCGCGCATCATATGTGGCAAATAAGATTCCGGTGCCATTTCCTGCGGACCACACACCGGCAAGCCAGCGCGTAATAACAGTGCTTTGATACGTTCAATATCTTCGGCGGAGAACTGACCGAGACGGTGCGCGGTTTCTGCCGCCATCACCATGCCAGCAGCGACGGCCTCACCGTGCAACCATACACCATAGCCCATTTCGGCTTCGATAGCATGGCCGTAAGTATGGCCCAGATTCAGCAGCGCACGCAGACCGCTTTCGCGTTCGTCAGCGGCAACGACCTCAGCCTTAAGTTCACAGCAACGGCGGATGCAATAGGCCAAAGCCTGCATGTCCAACGCCACCAGAGCATCAATATTGTTTTCCAGCCAGACAAAGAAATCGCGATCGAGAATAATCCCGTACTTGATCACTTCAGCCAAACCAGAGGAGAGCTCACGCGCCGGCAAGGTTTTCAGGCAATCCAGATCAACCACGACTGAAGCGGGTTGATAGAAGGCACCGATCATGTTTTTACCGAGCGGATGATTGACGGCGGTTTTACCGCCAACGGAAGAGTCCACCTGCGACAGCAGAGTGGTAGGGACCTGAATAAAGCGGACTCCGCGCTGATAACACGCGGCGGCAAAACCGGTTAGATCGCCTACCACGCCGCCGCCAAGGGCAATCAGCGTGGTATCGCGACCGTGCGGTTTTTCCAACAGCGCCGAGAACACCTGCTCGAGCACGGCAAGAGATTTGTACTGTTCGCCATCAGGTAAAATCACCTGATCCACCATGACGCCAGCCTGTTCCAGCACCTTCCGGACGTGGTCCAGATAGAGTGGCGCCAGGGTTTGGTTGGTGACCAGCATAACCTGCTCACCCGCCTTCAGCGGCATAAAAGAAGCCGGATCGTTGAACAATCCGGCGGCTATGGTAATCGGGTAGCTGCGCTCCCCAAGCGTTACGGTAATTCTCTCCATGTCGCGCTCAGTTCTCAGTGTGGTTTATCCCCGCTACTGCGGGGAACACAATCAGTCTTTCCGCATTTGCCGTGGCGAACACGGAAACCGCAATCAGTTGCTTTCCAGCATGTTGATAATCTGGTTGGCAACCACTTTGGCGCTTTGATCGTCGGTGCGGATGGTGACATCTGCAATTTCTTCGTATAACGGATTGCGCTCTTTCGCCAGCGCTTCAAGCACTTCACGCGGAGGAGAATCAACCTGCAGCAGCGGACGCTTTTTGTCGCGCTGGGTTCGGGCCAATTGCTTCTCGATAGTGGTTTCCAGGTACACCACTACGCCACGCGCCGACAGACGGTTACGCGTTTCACGCGATTTAACCGAACCGCCGCCGGTAGCCAGCACGATGCCTTGCTTTTCCGTCAGTTCATTAATGACTTTTTCTTCACGATCGCGGAAACCTTCTTCACCTTCCACGTCGAATACCCAGCCCACGTCAGCTCCGGTACGTCGCTCAATTTCTTGATCGGAGTCGAAAAACTCCATATTGAGTTGCTGAGCTAACTGACGGCCAATAGTGCTTTTGCCGGCACCCATAGGCCCAACCAGAAAGATATTGCGTTTCTCTGCCATGTTTTTCGGTATTACTAAGACAATTCGTTAATGTTAACCCGCCCCGCCAATCAAATCAGCGGCGGGACCTAAACTGAAACCTCATGAACGATAGTGCGAGATCAGACGGAAAATTATCTCAACACTCTTGGTAGTTTGGCAACCGAATAAATCGCAATCCACGCCGCAGGAGGGAAACCATACGTTTTTAACGGCGTCTTGGCGCTAACAAAAAAAACCTCGGTGCTCAATTCGGTAACCCTTGTAAGCTAAATCGGTCGCAGCGTCAAACGCAGATGCCCCCAAGGCGATAAAAAAGTGCATCTGCTCATCAACTTTAGGTGATTTCCCACGAACCTGACACATTGCCGCTCAGGCCTTAATCAATGTCGGAGTAATGAATATCACCAGCTCACGCCGTTTATGCTGCTTGCTGCTCTGTTTGAACAAAGATCCCAGCAGTGGCACATCGCCAATACCGGGCACCTTATCTGCCCCCTGGGCGCTATGGCGCTGAAATACGCCACCCAAAACAATGGTTTCGCCATCTTTCACCGTCACCTGGGTTTTGATCTCCTGCTTATCTATCGCCAGCGTCTCGCCTGTCGCGCGGCTGATGGAGCGCCCCGGCATGTTCTGACTGATTTGCAACGTCAGGGTAATACGGCCATTCGGCAAAATTTTTGGCGTCACCTCCATGCCCAGCACCGCCTCTTTAAATTCTATCGATGTCGCCCCGCTGGCACCGCTGTTCACTTCATAGGGAATTTCCGTCCCTTGCTTGATACTGGCAGTCTGCAGATTAGCGGTCAGCAGGCGCGGGCTGGCGATAATTTCCACCCGGTTCTCCTGTTCCAGCGCCATCAGTTCCAGATCGAGCAAACGGCCACCGATTCGTGCCAGATGAAAACCGGCGCTGACGGCGCTACGCTCCAACGGCAACGCCACATTGAAGCCATCCAATTGCCACGACTTTGCTGGCCGCTCGTCCGGCGCCAGCCCCCAACGCACACCAAGCTCCCGCAAGCTTTCGCTGTTAATAGTGACGATATGCGCCGCTAACTGCACCTGCGCCAATGGCACATCCATCTCCGCGATCCGCTGCGTCAATAACGCCACTATCGGTGCGGTATCGCGGAGCAGCACGGCATTGGTGCGTTTGTCCGCCACCAGGCTGCCCCGCTCACTCAACAAGGTACCGTCCTGAGCATTCAGATTTTCAGCAATCTCCGTCGCATCGGCATGATTCAGCGGCAGGGTCACGCTGTGTAATGGCTGTTTTTGCGCTAAAGCCAGCTGTTGTCGTTGCTTTTCCTGTTCGCTTGGTTCGGGAAACACCATCATCACGTTGCCCTCCAGCGTCATAGTCAGTTTCCCCACGCGTAAAATCACGGCCAGCGCCTGCCGCCAGGGTACCTTATCCAACCGCAGCGTCAGGTTTCCCCCCACGCCTGCGGCGGTGACAACATTAAGCTGCTGATGATCCGCCAGCGCCTGCAATACCACAGCCACAGGCGCATCCTGAAACTCCAGAGAAATGGGGTCAGGCTCCTGTGCTATGCTTGCGAACGCACTCCCCCACAGCAAAGCTGCAAGCCAACGACATCCTTTCATTTTTCTTCCTTATGCTTTCCCAACGCCAACACCACCCTATCCTCGGCAACCGAACAGGCCGGATTACTCTGAACCGCGCTTAACGTCACTTGCCGCTCCAGAATCTGCTCAACCTGCCAACGCCCAGCCAGTAGCATTTGGCTGGGTTTGACTCGCAACCACTTTCCGCCCGGCGTAACTATCCAGGCAAAACGCAGCCTCTCGTGTCCGAGGGTACCTTTTAAGCGCCAATTCACCGGCGACTCTGCCGCAGCAGGACAGTCGGGGGAAGGCAGCGGTCGAAAAGGATCCCGTGGCTGCGCCAGCAGCGCCATCGGTAGCAACAACAGCCAGAATCCAAGGTTTTTATTCATAGGGGGCAACCCGCACAGCCTCAGCCACATCCTGGAAAGTGAAATGCACCGACATCCCCTCCGTCTGCGTTTCAACAGTCATCTGATCGATGCGTAGCCTGGTGGGCAATTTTTCCAGCAGCCTTAATAAGCTGCCGTACTCAAGATGCAGCCGTAGGGCTTGCCGCGAGGCACTTTCCTGCTGCTGCCAGCGTTGCAGCCCGGCCCCCACTTGCTGCAATACGTCCAGCACCGCTTCATTAGCCACCGGTGAGGGCTTAACCTGTTGCAGTTGTTGATTGAGAGCCTCCATTGTCGGCATCCGGGCCAATTGTGCCCACAGCGGAGACATTTGTTGCGTTAGGCGTTGCCGCTCCACCTGGGTCTGCCCCAGTTGCTGCCATTTGTCCTGTAGCAGCAGAAGGCCGAACAGCAGGATCGGGCCGCTCAACGCCAGCCACTGCATCAGCAACAGCTTCCACCCCGGCAGGTTCAAGCATCTCGTTAGCCAGCGCGGTAGAGGCTTATTCATCCCGCCCCCACTGTGCCGTCAGGGTAAATGAAAACAAACCATCCTGACGCTGCACCACCTCAGTCAGGCGGCCGTGCTGCAACAACGGCAACGCAACTAGCCGTTGTTCAAACTGAGTCACCGCCTCATAACGGCGGCTCAGGCCCCGCAGACGGATATTTTGTGCATTAGTATCCAATGCGATAAGCCACAACGCTGCGGGCAACAGGGGCGACAGCTGTTGCAGCAATTGAAGGTAACGTCGGTTGTGCACCCCATTTCTGCCCTGTTGCTCCACCTGCGCGGTTAAGCGTGCCAGGCGAGCCATTGCCCGTTGCCGTTGCTGAAAACGTTCCGTCAATTCCGTCTGCTGCCCGACCAGCGTCAAAAGTGCCAGATACTCTTGATCCTGCTGACGGTTTAACACCCCCAAAACCCCCGTCAGCACCGCCGCAGCCAGCGCCAGTTGCAACACCAACAGGCGCAACCAGAAAGTGGCGCGCCGACGCTGAGCTCGAGTGCGCCAGGGCAAAAGATTAACCTGATACATCAGCTAGTTGTCCTCTGTGCGCAGCGCCAAACCCCCGGCTAATACAAATGCCGCCGGTATAAGGGGCTGTGGTGGACGCAGTTGACTAAAAGCGCTAAATGGAGACCAGGACAAACATCCTGGCGGAGGCAGCTCATCCAGCACGCTGCTATAGTAAATTTGCTGCGTAGCAAGTGGCTGGCAGGCGGCATGCATTGCCGCCAGCGCCTGACCCGCCTCTGTGGCCTCCACCATTGGGACAACCCCATAGGCAAAGGACCTAGAAGGTGATGCAACCCATAACCACTCCAGCTCGAGGCGATGCAGCAAACCGGTTTCGGTCGACACGCCTGCCGCTGTCGCCATCGTGCGAAGCGCGCAAGGGGTAATATCCACCGCCTGCGGCTGCAAATTGGCTTGGTGCAAGCAATGCAGCCACTGTTCCAGCTCCTGCTGTCGCGCAGCGGTAAGCAGCAAAGTGGCAGCGTCTGCCGGTGATGGACGGTAATCCAGAGCCAGCGACTGGCTGTCCAGCGGGAACTGTTTTAATCCCTGGTTGGTGATGTATTCACCGCGAGCCGGCTCTTTCAGCCTGGCGTCCGGCAGCGGCATCTGCTGCTGTAAAACCCGCTGCGCGGGCAAAGCAATGCGTAAGGAAATATGTCTTGGTAACTGAATTCGCCATTGTCGCAGCGCCTGAATCAGCAGCTCGGGGTGTTCGAGGCAGCCTTCTCGCAACACCGGTTGCGGTAGCCTTTGTTGCCACCAGTGACGCAGTTGCCAACCGTTGCGGCGGCGCTGTACCGCCAGGGCGCGAATGCAGTGACTTTGTATATCCAGCCCCACCTGCCATGCTTGAGTGAACATATTTCGCCCGACCTCCATATCGTCAGATGATAAAAGAACATATCCATGTTGCAGGCTTGCCTTTATACTACCGCGCGGTTGTTTATAAACTGCCCAAATGACATGAAAATGGGAAATCTCAGGTGAAGTTCGTAAAGTATTTACTAATCCTTGCAGTGTGTTGCATCGTATTGGGGGCAGCCTCGATCTTTGGCTTGTACAAATATGTCGAGCCACAGTTGCCTGACGTTGCGACGCTGAAAGATGTGCGGCTGCAAATACCGATGCAGGTTTACAGCGCCGACGGCGAACTGATCGCCCAATACGGTGAAAAACGCCGTATTCCGCTGAAGTTGAACCAAATTCCACCGGTTATGGTGCATGCGTTTATCGCTACCGAAGACAGCCGCTTCTATGAGCATCATGGCGTCGACCCGGTCGGTATCTTCCGTGCCGCCTCTATTGCGCTGGTCTCCGGCCATGCGTCGCAGGGGGCGAGTACCATTACCCAGCAGTTGGCGAGAAACTTCTTCTTAAGCCCGGAACGCACCCTGATGCGCAAAATCAAGGAAGCTTTCCTGGCGATTCGCATCGAACAGATGCTGAGCAAAGACGAAATTCTCGAGCTGTACCTGAACAAAATCTATCTGGGGTATCGCGCCTATGGCGTGGGTGCCGCGGCTCAGGTTTACTTCGGTAAAGACGTTAGCCAGCTCACCTTAAGCGAAATGGCGACCATCGCCGGCTTGCCAAAAGCACCGTCTACCTTCAACCCGCTTTACTCCCACGATCGCGCCGTCGCGCGCCGCAACGTGGTGCTGTCGCGCATGATGGATGAGCATTACATCACTCAGGCGCAGTACGATCAGGCCCGTAGCGAAGAACTGGTGGCCAACTACCATGCACCGGAAATCAGCTTCTCCGCCCCGTATCTCTCCGAGATGGTGCGTCAAGAGATGATCAAGCGTTATGGCGACAACGCCTATACCGACGGTTACAAGGTCTACACCACCATCACCAAAAAGCTGCAGCTGGCGGCGCAGGAGTCGGTACGCAACAACGTGCTGGCCTACGATATGCGCCACGGTTACCGCGGCCCGTCCAACGTGCTGTGGAAAGTTGGTGAAGCGGCGTGGGATCAAAAACAGATCGTCGATTCGCTGAAGAATCTGCCGAACTACGGCCCGCTGTCTCCGGCGGTGATTGTCTCGGCCAACGCCGAAGAAGCGACGGCGATGATGGCTGACGGCAGCCACATTGCGCTACCGATGGCGACCATGCGTTGGGCACGTCCTTACAAATCCGATACTCAGCAGGGCCCAACGCCGAAACGCGTCACCGACGTAGTGCAGGCCGGTCAGCAAGTCTGGGTACGTAAGGTGGGCGAAAATTGGTGGCTGTCACAGGTGCCGGACGTCAACTCGGCCCTGGTGTCGATCAACCCGAATGACGGGGCCGTGAAGGCGCTGGTCGGCGGGTTCGACTTCAACCAGAGCAAGTTCAACCGCGTTACCCAGGCGCTGCGTCAGGTCGGTTCCAATATCAAACCTTTCCTGTACACCGCCGCGATGGACAAGGGCCTGACCCTGGCAACCATCCTGAATGACCTGCCGATCACCCGTTGGGATCCGGGCGCCGGTACCGACTGGCGACCGAAAAACTCACCGCCAACCTACGATGGGCCAATTCGTCTGCGTCAGGGTCTGGGACAGTCGAAGAACGTAGTGATGGTGCGTGCGATGCGTGCGATGGGCGTCGACTATGCGGCAGAATACCTGCAGCGTTTCGGCTTCCCGGCGCAGAACATCGTGCACACCGAATCACTGGCGTTAGGCTCCGCGTCGTTCACCCCTATGCAACTGGTGCGCGGCTATGCGGTTCTGGCTAACGGCGGTTACCTGGTGGATCCGTACTTTATCACCAAGATTGAAGACGATAGCGGCAACACGGTGTTCGAAACCAAGCCGAAGATTGTCTGCAGCAGCTGTAATCTGCCGGTGATCTACGGTGATACCCACCGTTCCGCCGTACTTTCTGAAGACAATATTGAAAATGTCGCTACGTCGCAGGAAGGCAAGAATGGCAGCGTGCCGATGCCGCAACTGGAGCAGGTGACTCCGGCTCAGGTGCTCCAGGATGGCGATCAGCAGTATGCGCCACACGTGATCAGCACCCCGCTGGCGTTCCTGATGCACGACGCGCTGAACAGTAACATTTTCGGCGAACCGGGCTGGATGGGCACCGCATGGCGTGCGGGTCGTGACCTGAAGCGTCGTGATATCGGCGGTAAAACCGGGACCACCAACAGCTCGAAAGATGCCTGGTTCTCCGGCTATGGCCCGGATACCGTGACCTCGGTATGGATTGGCTTTGATGACCATCGCCGTGACCTTGGCCGTGCTACGGCTTCAGGCGCGATACCGGATCAGATTTCCGGCGGTGAAGGCGGTGCGAAGAGTGCACAGCCGGCATGGGACGACTTTATGAAAACCGCGCTGGAAGGCATTCCGGAGCAGAAGGTCACTCCACCACCGGGCATCATCAGCGTCACCATCGACAAGAGCAGCGGCAAGCTTTCTGGCGGCGGCGGCGGCAGTCGCTCCGAGTACTTCATCGAAGGGACTCAGCCAACGGACTACCCATCGCGAGATACCGGCACGACGTTGACGGATCCCGGCGGCGAGAGCCACGAGCTGTTCTAACAAAAAAAGGGCCAGAGAAATCTGGCCCTTTTTTTATCTAGCAATCAACGATTAACGTGAACCGCGTAAAAATGCCTCGGTCAGGAACAGCGCACTGACATTGCGAGCCTCACGGAAATCCGGTTCGGCCAGCAACGCCATCATATCGGCAATCGGCCAGCGTACCTGCGGTAAGGGCTCCGGCTCATCCCCTTCCAGACTCTGCGGGTAGAGATCGTGCGCCAGCACGATATTCATTTTGCTGGAAAAGTACGAAGGGGCCATCGTCAGCTTGCTGAGGAAATCAAAACGTTTGGCGCCAAACCCCACCTCTTCCATCAGTTCACGGTTGGCCGCCTCCAACACACCCTCACCGGGATCGATCAACCCCTTGGGGAACCCCAGCTCATAAGATTCGGTACCCACCGCATATTCACGGATCAGCAGCAAGTCATCGCCAATCACCGGCACAATCATCACGGCCTCACGGTCCGAGGGCCGCATCCGCTCATACACCCGCCGTACACCGTTACTGAACTCCAGATCGACGGACTCAACGTTAAATAAACGCGAACGTGCGACCGTTTCAACTTTCAGAATTTTAGGTTTTTGCAGGTGTTTATCCATGATTGCCTCAAATGAGTTATCCGGCGGCAGGCCACAACATCAGGCGTGATGACGCAGATAACCAGAATAATGATTGGCGTGACGCGCAGTTCACTTGCGCTCAAACGCTGACCAAAACCGATCTTGATCACATTGTGCGTTAATGAGAACCTTTGCCGCAACGAGCACAAGCAGTAATTTACTTTTTTTTAACAACTGTAGCCAGCACCTGCCGATTTTCTGTCTTTCTCGGGTAAAAAAGAGTGCATTAAAATAAGATAATGCCGATACCGATAGAAGAGCCCGATTGCTATCATCACGCAGGTAAGACATGGCGATAAAACGGGCAGTTATTATCAATAAATGAGATCCCGGCGGAGAATCTTTCCTCCCGTCACTGTTCAGGGTGTCTCTTGGTGATTTGACTGCGTATAATGCGCCACGATTCATCAGGTTGGTGAGGTTCACGGGTCCAAGATGGGGATAGCATGAGCACAATAGTGTTGATATTGGCCTTAGTGCTTGCCTGCCTGATTGCCGCTGGCCTGTATCTCTGGTTTAAAGCCCGCAATCAGCCGCTGCTCACGCGCGCGTTGCCCTTTATCAAACCCACACACCGTAAACTGACCGGCGAAGAGCGCACCGCCGTCGAGCATTATCTCGGCCAGCAAAATAAGCTGAGCAACAAACTGTTGCCCGGTAACGGCTCATTGCCTTCCGCCAAGCTGGCGCTGACCCCGCAAAGCGATAACGTCTACCCCATTACCCACGCCATTACCCGCTATGGGCTGGCCAGCGATGAACCCAACAAGTGGCGCTATTATCTGGACGCCGAAGAGGTGCATCTGCCACCGTTCTGGGAACAGTACATCAGCGCCGATAACCATGTGGAAGTGATCAGAACCCAGACGTTACCGCTGGTTATCTCCCTCAACGGGCATTCGCTGAAAGACCATATTCACGATCGGCCGCAACCGCCGGTGGTGAAAGCAGCCCCGAGCCAAAATGCCTCCATTCGCAAGGAAGAGAGCGAGCATGTCGAGCTGGTGAATATCCGCAAGGAAACGCCGGAAGAACATGCGCTAACTCGCCCGAACGGCATCAAGGAAGCCGCCGTTATCTCGGCTGCCCTGCTGCTGCTGTTCTTCAGCCTGATAAGCCCGGTGGTGGTCATTCCCTGGATGATAGTGGTCGCCGTGCTGATGATCGCCTGGGGTTGCTGGAATCTGTTCCGTCGGCCGACATCACGCGAACTGAAAGAAGTGCACTGCCTGCGTGGCACCCCCAAGCGTTGGGGGCTGTTTGGCGAATCTAATCAGGGGCAGATCAGCAATATCTCTCTCGGCATCATCGATCTTATTTATCCGCCGCACTGGCAGCCTTATATCACCCAGGATCTGGGCAAGACCACCGACGTGGATATCTACCTTAACCGCCAGGTGTTGCGCCAGGGACGCTTCCTTTCTCTGCATGATGAGGTGAAAAACTTCCCGTTGCAGCAGTGGGGCAGAAACGCGGTGCTGATGGCCAGTTCGTTTTTGGTGCTGGTGCTGCTGCTGACCTATATTCCGCTAAGCCTGCCGCTTAAGCTGAGCATGGCCTGGCTGCAGGGCGCGCAAAAAATCGAAGTGACCAACGTTCAGGCTCTCGAAGGCGCCACCTTGCGCATCGGCGATACCCTGAAAGCTCAAGGCAACGGTATGTGTTATGTGCCGCCACCGGTCAGCGGTTCGCACACCTCCAACTTTATGCCTTTCGACTGCTCAGGCATTTACTGGAACAACGCAGCCCCTCTGCCACAGCCGGAATCCGATATCATCGACAAAGCTTCAGCGTTGCTGGCGACGGTTAATACCCAGCTACATCCCGACGGTACCGATCAGAAACTCAACCCGCAGCTGGCCAGCGCGATTGAGAAATCCGGCATGATCCTGCTGGACGATTTTTCCGATATCGTGCTGAAAACGCAGGATCTGTGCCAGGCGGACAACGACTGCGTTCGGCTGAAAAACGCCCTGGTGAACCTGGGTAACGTCAAGAACTGGGCTACCCTGGTAAAACGCGCCAAGTCGGGCGCTTTGCAGGGGGTCAACGTGTTGCTGCGCCCGGTAAGTGCCGAATCGCTGGAAAGCCTGACCAAGGTTGCCGCATCGTCGTTTGTCTACAGCGAAACCCGACAGGCTGCCGCCGCGCTCAACAGCCCTCCACCTGGCGGGTTCCTGATCAGCAGCGATGAAGGCAAGCAGCTGGTCAATCACCCACAGCCTGCAGTCCCCTTAAACGAGTACAACGCGCTCGATCAATGGAATGAGCTGCAACGTCTGGCCAGCATGCTGCTGCATACGCCGTTTGAAGCTCAGGGCGTGATCACCAATATCAGCGTCGACGCCAATGGTACACGCCATATTGCGCTGCACAGCGAGCCGGATATCATCACCCTGTGGCGCTATCTCGGTACCAGCCTGCTGCTGCTGACGGTCGCCGTCGTTCTGGGCTACAACACCTGGCGACTGGTGCAGCGCCGCCGCATCAACCAGCACCGAACCGCCGATATCCAGCGCTATTACGAAAGCTGCTTTAACCCACAGCTCTCCCCAATGTCATTGCGGCCAATGCCCTGAGTCGTTCGTCGGCCTGCTTCCTGTCATCCGCTTATGCTACGCTAACGCTATTCCCCTTATCCTGCGGACCCCCGACGGTTCGCCTATGGAGTTTTCATGGTTCCCGAGTTTGACTGGCGTGAAATTGATACCGTGCTGCTGGATATGGACGGCACCCTGCTCGATCTGGAGTTCGACAGCCACTTTTGGCTCAGCCTGGTGCCACAAGCCCTGAGCGAGCAGCGTGCTATTCCCTTCGACGAAGCGCGTAAAATCATTCACCAGGAATATCTGGCGGTGCAGCACACCATGAACTGGTACTGCTTCGACTACTGGAGCGAACGGCTGGATCTTGATATTTACCGCATGACCACGGAGGTCGGCAGCCGGGCACGCCTGCGTGAGGACACCGAGCCCTTTTTGCAGGCATTGCGAGCCGCAGGTCACCGGACTATCCTGTTGACCAATGCCCATCCGCACAGCCTGGCGGTAAAAATTGAGCATACCGGTTTGGATCGCCACCTTGATTTATTACTTTCTACCCACACATTTGGTTATCCGAAAGAAGATCAGCGTTTGTGGCAGGCCGTGCAGCAACACACCGGATTTGATCCGCAACGCACCCTGTTCGTCGACGACGGTGAACCTATTCTGGATGCTGCCCGCACCTTCGGTATTCGCTATTGCCTGGGCGTGCAGAATCCGGACTCCAGCATGGCGGAGAAAACCTTTCGACACTACCCGGCAATGCGCGACTACCGCCTGTTGATACCGGCGTTAGCCAAGGGGGAGCAATGAAAGATAAGGAAACACGGGACGACGCGGTCCGGCTGGATAAATGGCTTTGGGCGGCTCGTTTCTACAAAACCCGCGCGTTGGCGCGGGACATGATCGACGGCGGCAAGGTGCACTATAACGGACAGCGCGGTAAGCCGAGCAAGAATGTCGAGCTCAATGCCGAGATCAAGCTGCGTCAGGGTAACGATGAACGCACGGTGATCGTTCTGGCTCTGGCCAGCCAACGGCGCGGCGCCGACGAGGCGCAGCAGATGTATCAGGAAACCGAAGCCAGCATCGCCAATCGAGAGAAAGTGGCGCTCGCACGCAAGATGAATGCGCTGACCATGCCGCATCCGGACCGCCGTCCGGACAAGAAAGAGCGGCGCGACCTGATTAAATTTAAATTTGGTGAGCAGGAATAACCCCTCGCCGCAATGAGAGAAAACTATGTCTAACCATGACCAATTGCACCGTTACCTGTTTGAAAACTACGCGGTGCGCGGTGAGCTGGTTACCGTCAGCGAAACCTATCAGCAGGTCCTGAACAACCATGATTATCCGGCGCCGGTTAAAAAACTGCTGGGTGAACTGCTGGTAGCCACCAGCCTGCTGACCGCAACCTTGAAGTTCGACGGCGATATCACCGTACAATTGCAGGGTGACGGCCCGCTGAAGCTGGCCGTGATTAACGGCAACAACCGCCAGGAAATGCGTGGCGTAGCGCGCGTACAGAGCGAAATCGCCGATGACAGCACGCTGCATCAGTTGATCGGCAACGGCGTCATGGTGATCACCATCGCGCCAACCGAAGGCGAGCGCTATCAGGGCGTAGTGGCACTGGAAGGCGAAACGCTGGCCGAATGCCTTGAGGCTTACTTCCGCCAGTCCGAACAGCTGCCAACCCGTCTGTTCATTCGCACCGGCGAGTTCGAAGGCCAACCGGCCGGGGGCGGTATGTTGCTGCAGGTGCTGCCGGCACAGGACGGCAATGCCGATGATTTCGATCATCTGGTACAACTGACCAACACGGTGAAAAGCGAAGAGCTGTTCAGCCTGCCGGCCAATGAAGTGCTGTATCGCCTGTATCACCAGGAAGAAGTCACTCTGTATGAACCACAGGACGTGATCTTCCGTTGTACCTGTTCACGTCAGCGCTGCGCTGATGCGTTGGTCACCTTGCCAACCGACGAAGTGGCCCAAATGCTGGAGCAGGATGGCAATATCGATATGCACTGCGATTACTGCGGCAATCACTATGTGTTTGACGCCGTAGACGTCGCCGCCTTGTACACTGGTAACACCGGTGACAGCGATCAGTTGCACTAAGTAGCACCCCATATCGGCGGGCGCGCCCTGCGCCCGCTCATTCACCTCGTTTGCACGTTTGCTTTTTTCCGTGTGCTATCTCTCAGATCGTAACGAAAAACCGACTAAAACGTTAAATATTTGATACCTATCGCGGTTACTCGCTGCTGAATCCCTACAATTGGCGCCAGAAATTCTGTGACCAAGGAGTAGTGACATGCGTGTTAAAGGTATAACCCCTCAGGATTTGGCCGCTTATGGGATTCATAACGTCGGCGAAATCGTTCACAACCCGAGTTATGACTTGCTGTTCAAGGAAGAAACAGACCCATCTCTGGAAGGTTATGAGCGTGGGGTCGTAACCAAGCTGGGTGCTGTATCCGTCGACACCGGTATTTTTACCGGCCGTTCCCCGAAAGATAAGTACATCGTCCGTGACGACATCACCCGCGACACCGTCTGGTGGGCCGATCAGGGTAAAGGCAAAAACGACAACAAACCCCTCAGTCCGGAAATTTGGGCTGACCTGAAACAGCTGGTCACCACGCAGCTCTCCGGCAAACGCCTGTTTGTGGTGGATACCTTCTGCGGCGCCAACGCCGACTCACGCTTGAAAGTCCGCTTTATCACCGAGGTTGCCTGGCAGGCGCACTTCGTCAAAAACATGTTCATTCGCCCGACGGAAGAAGAACTGCAGGATTTCGAACCGGACTTCGTGGTGATGAACGGCGCCAAATGCACTAACCCGAACTGGCAGCAACAGGGCCTGAACTCGGAAAACTTTGTCGCTTTCAACCTGACCGAACGCATGCAGCTGATTGGTGGCACCTGGTACGGCGGCGAAATGAAAAAGGGTATGTTCTCCATGATGAACTACCTGCTGCCGCTGAAAGGCATCGCTTCCATGCACTGCTCGGCTAACGTGGGTGAAAAAGGTGACGTGGCGGTGTTCTTCGGCCTGTCCGGCACCGGCAAAACCACCCTGTCTACCGATCCAAAACGCCAGTTGATTGGCGATGACGAACACGGCTGGGATGACGACGGCGTGTTCAACTTCGAAGGCGGTTGCTACGCCAAAACCATCAAGCTGTCCGAAGAAGCCGAGCCGGATATCTATCACGCCATCAAACGCGATGCGCTGCTGGAAAACGTCACGGTGCTGGCCGACGGTACGATTGATTTCAACGACGGCTCGAAAACCGAAAACACCCGTGTTTCCTACCCGATCTATCACATCCAGAATATCGTCAAGCCAGTTTCCAAGGCCGGCCACGCCACCAAGGTGATTTTCCTGACTGCGGACGCCTTCGGCGTGTTGCCACCGGTTTCTCGCCTGACCGCCAACCAGACCCAGTACCACTTCCTGTCCGGCTTTACCGCCAAGCTGGCCGGTACCGAGCGCGGCGTGACCGAGCCGACCCCAACCTTCTCCGCCTGCTTCGGCGCAGCCTTCCTGTCGTTGCACCCAACGCAATACGCAGAAGTCCTGGTGAAGCGCATGCAGGCTGCGGGTGCCCAGGCCTACCTGGTCAACACCGGCTGGAACGGCACCGGTAAACGCATTTCGATCAAAGATACTCGCGGTATTATCGATGCGATCCTCAGCGGTGAAATCGATAAGGCAGAAACCATTACCCTGCCGATCTTCGATCTGGCGATGCCAACCTCACTGCCGGGCGTCAACCCGGATATCCTGGATCCGCGCGCCACTTACGCCAGCATTGAGCAATGGCAAGAGAAGGCACAGGATCTGGCCGAGCGTTTTGTCACCAACTTTGACAAATACACCGACACTCCAGCGGGTGCAGCGCTGGTCAGCGCCGGTCCAAAACTGTAATAGCTTCCTTTTACAGCTTCAGCTAAGGCGTGGATATCACGCCTTTTTTTATTTTTATTGGTTGTTTTTTTGATCGACGCAAAGAGATAATAATGCAGTGCAATCATTGATAGCAACGGAGGTTTCAATGGCTACCATAACCGTCAGAAATCTGGACGACGAAGTAAAGGAGTTGCTGCGCGTCTCGGCAGCAAAAAATGGCCATTCCATGGAGGAGGAAGCTCGCATGATTTTGAAACAGGCATTAGTGAAAAAACCGCCGCGTTATGGGTTAGGCACCTGGATGCATCAACACTTTGCCGAGTTGGGCGGGGTTGAACTGGAGATCCCACCGCGCGATACCACGCCGCCGCGTATTGTCACCTTTGACGACGACGATGACCAATTATGATTATTCTCGATACCAACGTGGTTTCAGAAACGTTGCGCCCCAACCCGCACTATAACGTCATCAGATGGCTGAATGAAAAAGACAATGATGAGCTTTATCTGAGTGCGATAGTTCTCGCCGAGTTGTTCAGTGGAGTTGCCTGTATGCCTGATGGGAAACGGCAGCGCGAATTCAAACACAAGCTGGCGGAGGCAGTGCAGATTAGATTTGATGAGCAAACCCTGCCATTTGATACACTCTGCGCACTGCAATACGCGGAACTTATGGAGAAAAATCAGCGTCAGGGCCGGCTAATGGGCATCGTCGATACCCAAATCGCCGCCACCTGCCTGCATTACGGTGCCACCCTGGCCACGCGCAATACCCAAAACTTTATCCATTGCGGCATTGAGTTAATCGATCCCTGGCAGGCCACGACGGGCCGGCGTCTGCATGAAGAGGCAGCGGAATACTACGTGATGAGCAGGAAGTCCTGACGGGGGCGCAAACTGCGGCCCCCAGACAAAAAGATTACGCGCTGTCCTTCGGGGTCTGATGCCCATTGCCCGACTCTTTTTTCTCCATCGGTAACGGAATATAAGCCCGAATCAACAGCCCACCGCGTTCGCTGGTGCCGATATCCAGTGCGCCATGATGCCCATCGATAATACGCTGTACGATAGCCAGGCCCAGCCCGGTCCCGCTGGTACTGCGCGCGCTGTCACCACGAACAAATGGCTGCAACAGATGCTTCAGCTCTTCCGGTTTAATGCCCGGGCCGTCGTCTTCCACCTGGAACCAGCCGCGCTGCAGCTCACGGCCGCTGCTGACTTTGATCCAGCCGTTGCCGTAACGCGCCGCATTCACCACCATATTCACCGCTGCACGCTTGATCGACAACGGATGCACATTCATCATCAGTTCGCCCGGCGCCAAAGCGGTTTCAATCACCCGCTCATAGCCACTCTCGGCAGCCACCACTTCGCCCAGAATGCTATTCAAATCGCTGATTTCTGTCTGCATCTCCTGGCCGGTGCGCAGATAATCAATAAACTGCTCAATGATGTCGTTGCACTCTTCAATATCTTTATTGATCGACTCCGCCAGGTAGCCGTCTTCGGCACTCATCATCTCGGTCGCCAGACGGATACGCGTCAGTGGCGTACGCAGGTCGTGGCTCACCCCGGCCATCAGCAATGTGCGGTCGTCCGCCAGCTGCTTGACGCCCGACGCCATCTGATTAAAGGCCCGCGTTACCGAACGGACTTCCGATGCGCCATACTCACGCAGCGGCGGTGGAATGATGCCCTTGCCCACCTGCAAAGCGGCATGCTCAAGCTCCACCAGCGGGCGGTTCTGAATACGGATAAACAGCCAGGCGCCACCTATGGCCAACAGCATAATCGCCAGGGTATAGCGGAACAGCGGCGAGAAATCGCCCTGGTGAATTTCAGTCAGTGGAACACGCACCCAGATATCCGGTTGCAGCCAGGTTTTCAGCCACACCACCGGTGAGTTTTTGTTTACTTCCACCCGCACGTCGGTGGGCCCGCCGAGCTGCTGCGCCATTTGCTGGCTGAGGAATTGGTAGTGCTGCGCCCAGCGCAGACCGCTCTCTTCCGCCGCAGAATTGGTGTAGAGAGAAATGCCCAGTTCGCGATAGATTTCGCGACGGAACGCCGGCGGTACTTCCAGCAAAGTACCATCCTCCAGCTGCAGCCGGTCGGTCATCAGCATACGAACTTCGTAGGCCAACACCTTATTGAACTGCTGCAGGCTGGGCAGGATGGCGAAGTTCAGCACCACCAGATAGGTCGTCACCAGGCTGACGAACAGCAAGGTGACGATCAATAGCAGGGTTCGGGCAAACGAGCTACGCGGTGAAAAGCGCAATCGTCTCATGCCTTGCTGCCGTCCGGGACGAAGACGTAGCCAAGACCCCAAACGGTCTGGATGTAGCGTGGATGCGCAGGATCTTCCTCAACCATGCGACGCAAACGAGAAATTTGCACGTCGATGGAGCGTTCCATGGCGCTGTATTCACGGCCGCGGGCCAGGTTCATCAGCTTATCGCGCGAAAGCGGTTCGCGAGGATGGCTCACCAGCGCCTTCAGCACTGCGAATTCGCCGCTGGTCAACGGCATAGGCTCGTCTTCGCGGAACATTTCGCGGGTGCCGAGGTTCAGTTTGAATTTACCAAAGGCGATCACCGCCTCTTCCTGTGAAGGAGCGCCCGGCAGTTCATTGGCCTGACGGCGCAACACCGCACGGATGCGGGCCAGCAGTTCACGTGGGTTGAAGGGTTTTGGGATGTAATCGTCAGCGCCGATTTCCAGGCCAACGATACGGTCGACTTCTTCACCTTTGGCGGTCACCATAATGATCGGCATAGGGTTGCTTTGGCTGCGCAGACGGCGGCAGATGGAAAGACCATCTTCGCCCGGCAACATCAGGTCAAGCACCATCAGGTGGAATGATTCACGAGTCAGCAAGCGATCCATTTGCTCAGCGTTGGCTACGCTGCGAACCTGAAAACCCTGTTCGGTTAAATAACGCTCTAAAAGCGCACGCAGGCGCATGTCATCATCGACGACCAGAATCTTATGATTCTCTTGCATTGTATTACTCCCAAAGGCTTTATTGCCTGACGTGAATATTGTTAAAAAACCCTGTCATTTCGGACAGCGTTTAATGGTATATATTCTAGACGAAATTGTTACAAAGCTTATTCTTTTGCCCATTTATCAACAATTTTCATCAAAATGCCCGCGACGATTCGCCAAAATCACGATGCGCATAGGTTAAATTTAGAAGCACTGCGTCTTTTGGCTGGCGGCATACCCGACGGCTGATTCGGCAGTGTAACTCAGCCGGGGCGATAAGAAACGCCAGCACCGGCAATTTTGCGCGTGGCCGATGATTAACGCTCATTGGATTGTGCAACAGCAGCCTACAGCCCGATGCGAGTTTGTGCGACACTTTGCCAACGCAATGACGTCCTTCCCTTTGATATGCCCCTAAAGGAGGAACCACGATGAGAACGCAGCTGATAACCCGCGAAGGTTACGACAAGCTAAAGCAGGAATTAGACTTTCTCTGGCGCGAAGATCGGCCAGAGGTCACCAAAAAAGTGACCTGGGCAGCCAGCCTCGGCGACAGAAGTGAAAATGCCGATTATCAGTACAACAAAAAACGGCTGCGGGAAATCGATCGCCGCGTACGCTACCTGACCAAATGCCTCGAGCAATTAAAGATTGTCGATTACTCCCCGCAGCAGGAAGGCAAAGTGTTTTTCGGTGCCTGGGTGGTAGTGGAAAACGAGGACGGCGACACTAAACGCTTTCGCATCGTCGGCTATGACGAGATTTTTGGCCGCCGAGACTACATCTCCATCGATTCGCCCATGGCCCGCGCGCTGCTTAAAAAAGAAGTGGGTGATGCCGCCACCGTTAATACGCCAGTCGGCGATGCCCTGTGGTACGTGAATGAGATCGAGTACGTAAAATAAGATTTCAGTTTTTTCCGAGCGACCGCCCGCCGCCGCAGTACAGGCCGCTTTACGCGCTATGACTGTCGAGAGGCGGCCCGCTCCACTGGCATTTTCCCCGCGCAATCCGTATAACTGTCCCCCTGTTTACCAACCGTTCTCAACAGATACCAGACTTATGAATGACCCACTGAGCCGCATTATTGCAACAGAACTGCAGGCCCGGCCGGAGCAAGTTGACTCCGCCATCCGTCTGCTGGATGAAGGTAATACCGTGCCCTTTATTGCACGCTATCGTAAGGAAGTCACCGGGGGTCTGGACGATACCCAACTGCGCCAGCTGGAAACCCGCCTGGGTTATCTGCGTGAACTGGAAGACCGCCGTCAGACCATCCTTAAATCGATCGACGAGCAGGGCAAACTGACCGAACAGCTGGCGACGGCGATCACCGCCACGCAAAGCAAAACCGAACTCGAAGACCTCTACCTGCCTTACAAACCGAAGCGCCGCACCCGCGGCCAGATCGCGATTGAAGCCGGTCTGGAGCCTCTGGCGGACACGCTGTGGCAGGATCCTCAGCAGCAACCTGAACAGTTGGCCGAAGGTTACGTTAATGCAGACAAGGGCGTAGCGGACGTAAAAGCCGCCC
Source organism: Serratia sp. BIGb0234 (assembly GCF_024809915.1). Classification (NCBI taxonomy): domain Bacteria; kingdom Pseudomonadati; phylum Pseudomonadota; class Gammaproteobacteria; order Enterobacterales; family Yersiniaceae; genus Serratia; species Serratia sp. BIGb0234. The sequence continues at coordinate 144,610 of NZ_JANUEI010000007.1, read as the reverse complement.
TCGACGGCGCGCGTTATATCCTGATGGAGCGCTTCGCCGAAGATGCCGCATTACTGGCCAAGGTCCGTAACTACCTGTGGAAACATGCGCACCTGGTGTCCAAAGTGGTGGAAGGCAAGGAAGAAGCCGGGGCCAAGTTCCGCGACTATTTCGATCATCATGAACCCATTGCCCAGGTGCCATCGCACCGTGCGCTGGCCATGTTCCGCGGCCGTAACGAAGGCGTACTGCAGCTGGCGCTGAATGCCGATCCGCAGTTTGAAGAAGCCCCACGCGAAAGCCAGGCGGAGCAGATCATCATCAGCCACCTGGATCTGCGCCTGAATGATGCTCCGGCGGATGCCTGGCGCAAAGCGGTGGTCAACTGGACCTGGCGTATCAAGGTGCTGCTGCATCTGGAAACCGAACTGATGAGCACGGTGCGCGAACGCGCGGAAGACGAAGCGATCAACGTCTTTGCCCGTAACATGCATGACCTGCTGATGGCGGCCCCGGCCGGTATGCGCGCCACCATGGGGCTGGATCCGGGCCTGCGTACCGGGGTCAAAGTGGCGGTAGTCGATGCTACCGGCAAGCTGGTCGCCACCGACACCGTGTACCCGCACACCGGTCAGGCCGCTAAAGCCGCCGCCATCGTCGCCGCCCTGTGCATCAAGCATAAAGTGGAGCTGGTCGCCATCGGCAACGGCACCGCATCGCGCGAGACCGAACGTTTTTACCTCGACCTGCAACAGCAGTTCAGCGAAGTCAAAGCACAAAAGGTGATCGTCAGCGAAGCCGGCGCTTCGGTGTACTCCGCTTCCGAACTGGCGGCGCTGGAATTCCCTAACCTCGACGTCTCGCTGCGCGGTGCGGTATCCATCGCACGTCGTCTGCAGGATCCGCTGGCCGAGCTGGTCAAAATCGATCCGAAATCCATCGGCGTCGGCCAGTATCAGCATGACGTCAGCCAAAGCCAACTGGCGAAAAAACTCGATTCCGTGGTCGAAGACTGCGTGAACGCCGTCGGTGTGGATCTGAATACCGCCTCGGTGCCGCTGCTAACCCGCGTAGCCGGCCTGACGCGCATGATGGCGCAGAATATTGTCACCTGGCGTGACGAAAACGGCCGCTTCAGCAACCGCGAACAGCTGCTGAAAGTCAGTCGCTTGGGGCCGAAAGCCTTTGAACAGTGCGCCGGCTTCTTGCGTATCAACCACGGTGACAACCCACTGGACGCCTCGACCGTTCACCCGGAAACCTACCCGGTGGTCGAACGCATTCTGGCCGCAACTCATCAGGCTCTGCAGGATCTGATGGGCAACCCGGCGGCGGTGCGCAGCCTGAAGGCCAGCGACTTTACCGACGAGAAGTTCGGTGTGCCGACGGTGACCGACATCCTGAAGGAGCTGGAGAAGCCGGGCCGCGATCCGCGTCCGGAATTCAAAACCGCAACCTTTGCCGAAGGGGTGGAAACCCTCAACGACCTGCAGCCGGGAATGATCCTGGAAGGTTCGGTCACCAACGTCACCAACTTCGGTGCCTTTGTTGATATCGGCGTGCATCAGGATGGGCTGGTGCATATCTCCTCGCTGGCGGACAAGTTTGTCGAAGATCCGCACACCGTGGTGAAAGCCGGTGACATCGTCAAAGTGAAGGTGATGGAAGTGGACCTGCAACGTAAACGCATTGCATTGAGCATGCGTCTGGACGAGCAACCGGGTGAAGGTTCCCCACGGCGCGGTGGCAATTCAGCGCCGGCCAAGGACAACACCTCGCGACCGCAGGCCAATAAGTCCAAACCGCGTGGCGCTAACACCTCGGCAGGCAACAGCGCCATGGGTGACGCACTGGCGGCGGCCTTTGGCAGAAAGTCGTAGTCAGGCGGCCAGCAGAAAACGCATGAGACACAGGGAGGGGGTTAACCCCTCCCTTTTCCGCTAAATACCCTCATCATTTTTTGACCCGCCTCAATAAACCCGCATTTTTATTCGCTGCCGCCGACAGCCCTGATAATTCCGGTTTTAAGCCTGAAAGCCACGCTAAATAGCCATTTATTAACATCTCTATTAACATTAAATTCTCATTCCGGTATTTCTCAGCGAAACACAAATGCTTAGCGCTCGTATTCAGCCGGCAATATGTTGCCTAATAAATACCGATATTGACGTCACTGAATCAAAGCTGTCGAATCTGTCACTACTTTTTTCAAACCGGAAAAATTCACTACAAATACGTAACTGATTTAACTCACCATTCGCATTTGCACCCCACCAGGCTGGGTGATAAAAATAGCGCTGTCAGGCAATTGCATTCTCTAAATGTGATCGCCACAACCTTTGGTTACCAATACCCCTATTTTTTGTATTGAATACGATAATTATTCTCACTATTATTATTTTGCGTGTTCACTGCATTGCCTCATGGATTGAAAGCGTCGGCAGCCCGTGGTTTTTATCTCGGGACTGCCATTGGAACGTTCTTTTATCATCACCAGCCCAATAGCCTGGGCTTAGAGAAGGTTACATGCATCTTCTGCCTAAACGGTCTTATAAGATCGCCGGCTTCGCCAATGAAATCGGCCCGGCTTATCGCCAAAAACTTTTATCCCTCGGCATGCTGCCGGGCTCGTCTTTTGAAGTGGTACGCGTCGCACCATTGGGTGATCCCATAGAAATAAAAACCCGCCGCGTCAGCCTGGTGCTGCGCAGGAAAGATCTGGCCCTGATCCTGCTCGACGGCTAGTCCTGAGCCGCCTTGCTTTGGCCATGCATCTTGCCTGGCCCAATTTCCATTGACTGATATCACGCTAAATTATGAAAAAACTCACTATTGGCTTAATAGGCAACCCCAACTCCGGTAAAACTACGCTGTTCAACCAGCTGACCGGGGCACGCCAGCGGGTCGGTAACTGGGCGGGCGTGACGGTAGAACGCAAAGAAGGACTGTTCACCACGCCGCAATCACAGGTCAAACTGGTCGATCTGCCCGGCACCTACTCCCTGACCACCATCTCGGAGCAAACCTCACTCGACGAACAAATTGCCTGCCACTACATTCTGAGCGGCGACGCCGATCTGCTGATCAACGTGGTCGATGCTTCCAATCTGGAACGCAATCTATACCTGACGCTGCAACTGCTGGAGCTGGGCATCCCCTGCATTGTCGCGCTGAATATGTTGGATATCGCCAAAAGCCAAAAAATTAATATCGATATCGCGGCACTGTCGGCGCGTCTCGGCTGTCCGGTGGTGCCGATGGTGTCCACCAAAGCCGACGGCATTGGCGTGCTGAAGCAGATGATCGACAATCATCAATTCAATGAATTAAAAGCGCTGGTGAACTACCCGCCGCTGCTGCTCAAGGAAATGACCACGCTGAGCGACGCCATGCCGCAGACCCTGCCAAGCGAGCAACGTCGCTGGCTGGCGCTGCAGATGCTGGAAGGTGATATCTACAGCCACCAGCTTGCCGGCCCTGCGGCGGCCCTGCTGCCGGCGGCCAAACAGGCGCTGCAGCGGCAACAGCAGGAAGATCCTGCACTGGTGATTGCCGATGCGCGTTATCAGTCAATCGCCACCCTGTGCGATGCCGTGAGCAATTCACAACAGGCCATGCCGAACCGTCTGACCGAAGCGCTGGATAAAGTGATCCTCAACCGCTGGTTAGGGGTGCCCATCTTCCTGCTGGTGATGTATTTGATGTTCCTGCTGGCCATCAACCTCGGCGGCGCACTGCAGCCGATCTTCGATATCGGGTCAGCGGCAATCTTTATTCAGGGTATTCAATGGCTGGGCTATACCCTGCACTTCCCTGAATGGTTGACCATTTTCCTGGCGCAGGGGGTCGGAGGTGGTATCAACACCGTGCTGCCGCTGGTGCCGCAAATCGGCATGATGTACCTGTTCCTGTCGTTCCTCGAAGACTCCGGCTATATGGCGCGTGCGGCATTCGTGATGGACCGTCTGATGCAGGCGCTCGGGTTGCCCGGCAAGTCCTTCGTGCCGCTGATCGTCGGCTTCGGCTGTAACGTGCCTTCGATCATGGGCGCACGTACGCTGGATGCGCAGCGCGAACGCCTGATTACCATCATGATGGCGCCCTTCATGTCCTGCGGGGCTCGGCTGGCGATCTTCGCCGTGTTTGCCGCTGCTTTCTTTGGCCAGGATGGCGCAGGCGTGGTGTTCTCTTTGTATATGCTGGGTATTGTGGTGGCAATCCTCACCGGTCTGGTATTGAAGTACACCATCATGCGCGGTGAAGCTTCCCCCTTCGTGATGGAGTTGCCGGTTTACCACGTGCCACACCTGAAAAGCCTGCTGCTGCAAACCTGGCAGCGCCTGAAAGGCTTTGTGCTACGTGCCGGTAAGGTGATTGTGGTTGCCAGCATCTTTATTGGCGGCCTGAACAGCTTTTCGTTCAGCGGCAAGCCGGTAGATAACATTAATGACTCGGCGCTGGCGTCGGTGTCCAAAGTATTGACGCCGCTGCTGAAACCGATGGGCGTGCACAGTGACAACTGGCAGGCTACCGTCGGCCTGGTGACCGGGGCCATGGCGAAAGAAGTGGTGGTCGGTACGCTAAATACCCTGTACACCGCCGAACATATCAACAGCACCGAATTTGATGCCGCCAACTTTAACCTGCTGGATGAACTGGGTGGCGCATTGGACACCACCTGGCAAGGGCTGAAAGACACCTTCAGCCTGAGCGTACTGTCCAACCCGATTGAGGCCAGCAAGGGCGATGGGGAAATGGACGTCGGCTCAATGGGCGTTATGAGCAGCAAATTCGGCTCCGGGGTTTCCGCCTACAGCTACCTGATCTTTGTGTTGCTGTACGTCCCTTGCGTCTCGGTGATGGGGGCCATCGCCCGCGAATCCAGCCGCGGCTGGATGACCTTCTCCATTCTCTGGGGGCTGAACGTCGCCTACTCGCTGGCCACGCTGTTTTATCAGATTGCCACCTTCAGCCAGCATCCGCAGTACAGCCTGGCGGCGATCGCCATCGTGGTGTTATTCAATCTGCTGATTCTGTTCGGCCTGCGCCGGGCACGTAGTCGGGTCACGGTACGCCTGAGCAACGCCACCCCGGCAGCCTGCTGTCAGGGCGCCAAGGGCAACTGCCACTAATGGCCGGCCTGCTGCAGATCCGCGACGCATTGGCGCTGCACGGTAGCGTACAGGCGCTTCAGCTCAGCCGTCAGCTGGCGGCTCCGCTGCCGCTGGTGCAGGCAATGCTGGAGCGTTTGGTCGCAATGGGGAAAGTGGAGCGCATCGAGCAGGATAACAGCGCCTGCCTGAGCGGCAGTTGCAAAAGCTGTCCGGAAGGCAAAGCGTGCAGCAGTACGGTGATATATCGGTTAAAACACTGAGAGGTGGGGCGCGGCACGAGGCGCGCCCCCTTCTTGATTATTGCTTGTCTTTGTACACTTCGGCGATAGCACTGAACTTGCCGTGCTCACGGCCTGCCAGGATCACGTAATATTGTCCGCCTTTTTCATCAGCCAGTTTGGACAGTTCTTCTTTTGCATCCATCGGCGATGTGGTTTGTGCGGTGGTAGTTACCGTACCGATCTTCTCATATTTACCCGGATTCTTATCCAGGTCTTCCTTGGTCAGCAAGGTTGCCGCCAGGGTGCTGAAAGACACGGAACCCACAACTAACGCTGCAACAATCATTTTCAAAGATTTCATTACCATACCTCTCAAGGGATAATTTATTTGTTATGAAAGCCGTCCAGAGTAAATGCGCGATAACACTGGCTGCCGTGACATCTTCGGACCTCGTTGCTTTCCCTGACGAGACCGTTTTCCCAGAGACGAAACGCCGAATGAAAATACGCACGCGTTTTTTCATTGTGCAGCCAACGCAGTTACCCACCTAAGTATTGAACAGGTTTATTTTTTATCCACTAAGCGGCTCTTTTTTTAGCGCTTTATTGTGCGATTTTGGGTCAGATCCCATTTTCTGCCACAAAAGTGCCAATAATTTCTGCAAATTCATCAGGGTGGGAAATGAATGGTGCATGAGCTGCTTTTGCAATGATGATTGATGGCGAGTTTGGCCACTTGGCATCAAGCAGTTCTGCCACCTTACGCGGCACCAAACCGTCCAGATAACCGTAAACCCGCAACAGCGGCAACGGCAGCTTGGCCAGTGGCTGGCGCAAATCGGCCATTCGCAGTATTTCCAGCCCACCGTTTAATACCTCAACGCTTGGCATCGGTTGGTTAAGCACCACCGATTTCAGCAAGCGGGCATCTTGCCGCGCGCTTTCCGTTCCCAGCGTCTGCAATGCCAGAAAACGCTCTACGGTACGCTGAAAATCCTGCCCCAGCTGATGCTGGAAACCGCTCAACACCTCCGAGCGGATCCCCGGCCAGTCATCCTGAGCGGCAAAACAGGGTGATGAAGCCACGGTGATCAACCCGCTCACCCGTTGCGGCTGCAACAGCGCAATCTGGCTGGCCACCAGCCCGCCCAGCGACCAGCCCAGCCACCAGGCCTGCGCCGGTGCCGCGGCCATCACGGTTTCCGCCATCTGTTCGAGTGACATAGGGCCAAACCCCTGGCTACGGCCATAGCCCGGAAGGTCGACCAGATGCAGGCGGAAATGCGGCGTCAGCCGCTCAATCATGCAATGCCACACTTCGGCATTCAGCCCCCAGCCGTGGAGCAGCACAAGATCGCGATCGCCTTCACCTATTGTTTGCCAGTACAACGCACTCATCCGTTATTGTCCTTTCATTCTCATCCGTCAGGGAGGACGGTTATGCTATCAATCCAGAGCCGCTGTTGGCTATGCCGACAGTCGCTGCGTCTTTATGGTCAGGGTATCTGCAGCTACTGCCTGCGTCACATGCCCGCCAAACCTTTGTGCTGCCCGCGCTGCGGCCTGCCCGCTGGCGATGCCAGATTGCCCTGTGGCCGCTGCCTGCAACAGCCGCCACCCTGGCAGGCGCTGGTGTTCGTCAATGACTACGCCGCGCCGCTGCGCCAGTTGATAAAAAAGTTCAAGTTTCAGCACACGCCGGAACTGGCCCCGCTGCTGGCGCGGCTAATCCTGCTGAACTGGCAACAGGCGCATCGAGAGCAATATCTGAACAGACCCGATATCATTTTAGCGGTACCCTTACAGGCAAAACGTTGCTGGCGGCGCGGCTATAATCAGAGCGATCTGCTGGCGCGGCCACTGGCCCACTGGTTAGGGTGCGATTACCGCCCCGCAGCCCTGAGCCGGGTGCGTAAAACGGCTCCGCAGCAACGGCTATCGGCCCGCGCGCGGCGGCGCAATTTGCGTGGTGCGTTTCGTTGCCATGAAGCCATGGCGGGCCGACACGTCGCGCTGCTGGATGATGTGGTGACGACCGGCAGTACGGTCATGGAAATCGCCAAGTTGTTGCAGCAGCAGGGAGCCGCATCGATCCAGATCTGGTGCGTTTGCCGCACGTTGTAGTACCAGGGCAATGGGCGTATTATAACCTAGTATTAAAGTCAACTATTTGAACTAACGAGCTAATGCCATGATTCGTATAACAGATACTGCACAGGAACACTTTGCCAAACTGCTGGCAAACCAAGAGGAAGGCACCCAAATCCGCGTATTCGTGATCAACCCGGGTACGCCTACGGCCGAATGCGGTGTCTCTTATTGCCCGCCGGACGCCGTTGAAGCGACAGATACCGAGCTGAAGTTCGAAAAGCTGTCCGCCTATATCGACGAGCTGAGCAAACCGTATCTGGAAGATGCCGAAATCGACTTCGTCACCGACCAACTGGGCTCGCAGCTGACGCTGAAAGCGCCAAACGCCAAAATGCGCAAGGTAGACGACAATGCGCCGCTGATGGAGCGTGTTGAATACGTGCTGCAGTCGCAGATCAACCCACAGCTGGCTGGCCACGGCGGCCGTGTGACCCTGATGGAAATCACCGACGATAGCCTGGCTATCCTGCAGTTTGGCGGCGGTTGTAACGGTTGTTCAATGGTCGATGTGACCCTGAAGGAAGGCATCGAGAAAGAGCTGCTGCAGAAGTTCCCTGAACTGAAAGGCGTGCGCGATTTGACCGAGCACCAGCGCGGCGAGCACTCTTACTACTGATACCCTTCTTACTTGAAGTTGCAGCGTTGTTGGCTGCGTGCACTTACCCCAGTCACTTACCTGAGTAAGCTCCTGGGGATGCTCGCACTTGCCGCCTAGCTGCAACTCCAATTAATTTGGGTATCTACCATTTGCATGAGAGCTTAAGTTCTCATGCCCCGTCTTTAATACACAATGGCTCTCTGTTACCCCACCGAGACCTTGCGACGCCGCTTGTCCAAATCCTTCAGCAGGCGATTGACCTGCTGATCGGCAAACATCTCTTCCAGCGTTTTGGTCAGTTTTCGCCGCCAGTTTGGGTACTGATCGCTGGTGCCGGGAATATTGACCGGATCCGCCATATCCAGCCAGTCTTCCGGCTGCAGACCCAGCAAGGCGCTGGCGCTGTCGGCGACATAGCGCTGCAAACCACGATTAAGCAGCGGGCTCATATTCAACAACGCCGCCTTTTTGCCCACTTTCTGCGGCACACAGCCATAGTGATGTAAGCCATCCAGTAGCCCCTGCTTGGCACGTTCGCGATCGGCGAACAGCTCTTTCAGGATCTCCGCATCCGGATACAGCCCCAGCTTGTTGCCGAGCTTCAGATCGCCACTTTGCCAATAGCCGCGCAGCGTCGGCAGGTCGTGCGTGGTGATGGTCGCCATCGCCTGAACCGGATAGGCCTGCGGGGCGCGGAAGTGGTTCTCGCCGTCGCGTTCGAAGTACAGCACCTTGTAGGAATAAACGCCGCTGTCGCGCAGCTTGCCGACGATTTCCACCGGAACGGTACCGAGGTCCTCGCCAATCACCATGCAGCGGTGACGTTGACTTTCCAGCGCCAGCACCGCCAGCAGGTCATCGACCGGGTATTTCACGTAGGCGCCGTGAACGGCGGTTTCACCGTAAGGGATCCACCATAAACGCAGTAACGCCATCACATGATCAATACGCAGCGCACCACAGCTGGTCATATTGGCGCGCAGCAGATCGATAAACGGCTGATAGCCGCGCGCCGCCATCACATGCGGATCCATCGGCGGCAGCCCCCAGTTTTGCCCCAGCGGCCCGAGAATGTCCGGCGGTGCGCCAACCGAGGCCTTCAGGCAATACAGCTCGCGTTCGCACCAGGTTTCCGCGCCCCCTTCCGCCACGCCGACCGCCAGATCGCGATACAGGCCAATCGGCATCTGCTGTTGCTGACTTTGGCGGAAACAATCGGCGAACTGACTGGCAGCCAACCACTGCAGCCACAGGTAAAATTGCACCTGTTCTTGCTGCTGCTGACAAAATTGCTTTACCGCAGCGCTATCACCCTGCTGATATTCTTCCGGCCAGGCCGGCCAGCCCCACAGGCTGTCATCCGCAGCCGCAAGATGAGCATGTAGCGCGTCGAATGCCGCCTGCTGATACAAACTTTCGCCGCCGTCGATAACAAACTGCTCGAATGCCTGACGTTGAGAGTCAGCGGCTTTACGCGCCTGGAACAGCGGGAATGCCAGTTGCAACGCCGCCAGCTTAAGCTGCGTCACCTTGCCGTAATCCACCCGATCGCTGGCACGGGCCTCGGCCAACTTTTTTTGCGTTGCCGGTTTCAGCCACCATTGCTGGGCGGCTTCGTTGCGCTGGAAATCTTCCACCGCGTTCACGTCAATATAGATGACGTTCAACCAGCGTCGCGACGACGGGCTATACGGGCTGGCGCTTTCCGGGTTAGCCGGGTACAGCGAGTGAATCGGATTCAGCCCGACAAAAGCGCCGCCCCGTTCACCGACCTGCTCCACCATCTGGCGCAAGTCGCCAAAGTCACCGATGCCCCAGTTGCGATCGGAGCGAAGAGTGTAAAGCTGGACGCAAGCGCCCCACAGCTTCTTGCCGGTCAACAAGGCATCCGGTTCGAAGCAGCGTTTCGGCGCCACAATCAACCGGCACTGCCACTGCTGTTCACCCTGTGTCAGCGTCAGTTGATGATAGCCCGTTGGCAATTCAGCCGGCAGGGTGAACGTTTTGCGTGCGCTGGCGCGGCCTTGCTGCCGGCCGCCGTCTTCGCGCAGCAGCGTCCACTGATACTCTCCGCTGCCCGCCAGCGGCAATGCCACCGGCGCGCCCTGATAAAACACCTTCACCGCCGGCAGCGGCGTCACCGCAGGCTCCTGCGGTGACGCGCTTCGGCCCATGGCGTCCAGCAGCCTGCGCTTGGTGTCTTCAGCGATCGCCTGCTGTTGACCATGGGCGTTAATATAATCGGCAGCGATACCCGCCTGAGCTGCCGCCTGATCGATGACCTTGCGATCCATTCGCTCTCCTTAACGCTTGGCTTGCCAGATACGCTGCTGGTAGTCGCGGATCGAGCGATCCGAGCTGAACATCCCAACGCGTGCGGTGTTAAGAATAGTACGACGCGTCCATTCATCACGGTCACGATAGAGTTCGTCTACCTGCTGTTGAGCTTTACAGTAAGAAGCAAAGTCCGCCAGCACCAAATAAGGGTCGCCGCCTTCCAGCAGGCTGTGCAGCATCATGTCGAAAGCATGCTTGTCACCGTTGCTAAATGCGCCGCTCGCCAATTCGTCCAGAATCGCTTTCAGATGTTTGTCTTTCTTGCGGTAGCTGAGCGGATCGTAGCCTTTCGCCAGCAGCGCCTTCACCTGATCCACGGTATTACCGAAGATAAAGATGTTGTCTTCGCCCACCTGCTCGGCGATTTCCACGTTAGCGCCATCCAGCGTGCCGACGGTCAGCGCGCCGTTTAACGCCAGCTTCATATTGCCGGTCCCTGAAGCTTCTTTACCGGCGGTGGAGATCTGCTCGGAGATATCCGCGGCCGGGATCATCAGCTCAGCGACGGAAACGCGGTAGTCAGGAATAAACGCCACTTTCAGGCGATCCTTCACCAGCGGATCGTTGTTGATCTTCGACGCCGCCTGGTTGATCGCATAAATGATGTTTTTCGCCAGGTAATAGCCCGGAGCTGCTTTGGCGCCGAACAGGAACACGCGCGGCACGATATCCAGCTGCGGGTTATCACGCAGTTGACGATACAGCGACAGGATATGCAGCAGGTTAAGGTGCTGGCGTTTGTATTCGTGCAGGCGCTTGATCTGCACGTCGAAAATCGCGTCCGGGTTCAGTTTCAACCCCATGACGTCGTGCACGTAATTGGCCAATACGACTTTATTATCGCGCTTGATTTGCTGATAACGCTGACGGAACGCCGCGTCATCGGCGTACTTCTCCAACCCCTTCAGCGCGTCAAGATCGTTAGCCCACTCTACCTTCAGCGTTTCGTCAATCAGCCCAGACAACGCCGGGTTACATTGCTTCAGCCAGCGGCGCGGCGTGATGCCGTTGGTGACGTTGTGGAATTTGTTCGGCCACAGTTGGTGATATTCCGGGAACAGATCTTTCACCACCAGATCGGAGTGCAATTGCGCCACGCCGTTGACCGCAAAGCCGCTGACCACGCACAGGTTAGCCATGCGGACCTGCTTGTTATGGTGTACTGCCAACTTGGCCCACACCGCGTCGTCACCCGGCCAGTGCTTGTCCACCAGCTTTTTGAAGTTGGCGTTGATCTGCTTGATGATGGAGAAGTGGCGCGGCAGCAGGCTGCGTACCAGTTTCTCATCCCAGCACTCCAACGCCTCCGGCATCAGGGTATGGTTGGTGTAGGCGAAGGTCTTGCTGGTGATGGCCCAGGCGGCATCCCACTCCAACTGATGCTCATCCAACAGAATGCGCAGCATTTCCGGAATGGCGATGGTCGGGTGAGTGTCGTTAAGCTGGATCACTTCGTACTTCGGCAGATCTTCAATTTTGCGGCCTGCCAGATGGTGCTTACGCAGGATATCCGCCACCGAACAGGCGCACTGGAAGTATTGTTGCATCAGGCGCAGGCGCTTGCCTGCCTGGTGGTTGTCATTCGGGTACAGCACCTTGGTCAGCTTGGCCGCTTCAACGCCCTGCTTCTCCGCCTGCAGGAATTTACCGTCGTTGAAATCACTCAGATTAAACGGATGCTGATGCGTCGCCTGCCACAGGCGCAGCGGTTGAGTCACGCCATTGCGGAAGCCCAATACCGGCAGATCCCAGGCCTCGCCGCGCAGGGTAAATGCCGGACGCCACAGTTCACGGCCATCGGCCAATTTCTCCAGTTTCCCGCCGATGCCCACATCCACCGACAGCGCGGCGTTGTGGCGGAACCACGGGTAGCTTTCGCGCTGCCAGTTATCCGGCGCTTCCTGCTGCTGGCCGTCGCTAAACGACTGGCGGAACAGCCCGTATTGGTAATTCAACCCGTAGCCGGTGGCCGGTTGTTCCACCGTCGCCATCGAATCCAGGAAACAGGCCGCCAAACGCCCCAGCCCGCCATTGCCCAACGCCGGATCGGTTTCCTGCTCCAGCAGATCCGCCAGCTTGATGTCCTGCTCCGCCAATGCCTGCTCGACGGTGTCATACCAGCCCAGGTTAATCAGGTTGTTGGCCGTCAGGCGACCAATCAGAAACTCCATCGAAATGTAGTTCACGTGGCGCAGCGGCTTACTGCTTTTGCGCGGTGCAGGCTGCGCAGCCAACTGCTCGGCCAACGCCGCGCTTACCGCCTCCCACCATTGGTGCTGAGTCATTTGTTGTGCAGAACTGAGGCCAAACTTTTGCCACTGACGGGTCAGTGCCGCCAGGAAAGCATCCTTTTTAAGCGTAGGCTGGGACATAAAAAACTCTCTATCCAGTAAGTGGGTCAAATTAGCGTTATCGTGCCGGGGAGAAAGAGTGAAGGCATCATCCCGCCTGGGGATTAGCTGGGGAGGAGGATTGGGGCGTAGCTAAAATTGTGATCTCAGGCACTTTTTGACTCCCTTGCATCATGCAAAAAAGCCCACCGACGGACGCGGCGAGCACTGAGAACCAGGTGAAAACTTGTTCAATGACGTTAGCACAGTTATCGCAGAGGCTACAGTCGCCTGCGCGCCCATAAATGCTTTCTTGTACCTGCGTCACTCAAGCGCGCTAAAACACCACGGTTCCACAGGGCTTTAGCTGTAAACGTAAAAAAGTGTGATCAATAGCAATATAACTCCAAGCCAATGCGGAACCTTGTTGCAATACGTTTAACGTTGTCAGAAGTTAGGAGGGGGATTAATTACGAGCCATAAAATAATTAACCCTACTCCGATCCCGGCAGGCGTCGCGCTGCAATGAACGCCAACGGGCAGGCCAACGGCTACGGAAACCGCGATTTTCACTCTGGAATACTATGCTGATCCCATCGAAACTGAGCCGTCCGGTACGGCTGCAAAATACCGTGATCCGCGATCGCCTGCTGGCCAAATTAGCCAGCACGGCCAACTATCGCCTGACATTGGTCAATTGCCCTGCGGGATACGGGAAAACGACGCTGGTCGCACAGTGGGCGGCCGGTAAATCAGATCTGGGCTGGTACTCGCTGGATGAAAGTGACAACCAACCCGAGCGCTTCGCCAGCTACCTGATCGCCGCCTTGCAACACGCCAGCGGCGGCCACTGCGTCAAAAGCGAAGCACTGAGTCAAAAGCATCAGTACGCCAGCCTGTCGGCACTGTTCGCCCAGGTGTTTATCGAGCTTTCCGACTGGCATCAGCCACTGTATCTGGTGATTGACGACTACCACCTGATCACCAATGACGTGATTCATGAAGCCATGCGCTTTTTCCTGCGCCACCAGCCGGAAAATCTGACGCTGATCCTGCTGTCCCGCACCTTGCCGCCGTTGGGCATTGCCAATCTGCGCGTGCGTGACCAACTTTTGGAAATGGGCACGCAACAGCTGGCGTTTACCCATCACGAAGCCAAACAGTTCTTTGACTGCCGCCTGACGGCCCCCATGGAACAGCATGACAGCAGCCGGCTGTGCGATGAGGTCGAAGGTTGGGCTACCGCGCTGCAGCTCATTGCGTTATCCGCCCGTCAATCCACTTCTTCCGCCCAGCAGTCGGCCAAACGCCTGGCGGGGCTTAATGCCAGCCACCTGTCGGATTATCTGGTGGACGAAGTGCTGGATCACGTCGATGCCGAGGCGCGCGCCTTCCTGCTGCGTTGTTCGGTGCTGCGTTCCATGAACGATGCGCTGATCGTCCGCCTGACCGGCGAAGACAACGGCCAGCAACGGCTGGAAGAGCTGGAGCGTCAGGGCTTATTTATCCACCGCATGGACGACAGCGGCGAGTGGTTCTGTTTCCACCCGTTATTCGCCACCTTCCTGCGTCAGCGTTGCCAATGGGAATTGGCGCTGGAACTGCCGGGCCTGCACCGGGCCGCCGCCGAAGGTTGGCTGGCGCTGGGGTATCCGGCGGAGGCAATCCACCACGCGCTGGCGGCCAGCGATGTCAGCATGCTGCGCGATATCCTGTTGCAGCATGCCTGGTCGCTGTTCCACCACAGTGAGCTGGCCCTGCTGGAAGAGTGTCTGAACGCGCTTCCTTACGAAAAGCTGATCCAAAACCCCAAGCTTGCACTGCTGCAGGCCTGGCTGGCGCAGAGCCAGCACCGCTATATCGAAGTGAATACCCTGCTGGAGCGCGCCGAACAGGCAATGCGCGAGCATAAAATTGACGTCGATCGCACCCTGCACGCCGAATTTGATGCCCTGCGCGCGCAGGTGGCAATCAACGCCGGCAAGCCGGAAGAGGCCGAACGCCTGGCCACCGAAGCGCTGAAATTCCTGCCGCTTTCCAGCTATTACAGCCGCATCGTCGCCACCTCGGTCACCGGCGAAGTCCATCACTGCAAGGGCGAGCTGGCTCGCGCACTGCCGATGATGCAGCAGACCGAGCAGATGGCCCGACGCCATCAGGCTTACCACTACGCGCTTTGGGCGCTGCTGCAGCAGAGCGAAATTCTGATTGCGCAGGGGTTCCTGCAGGCCGCCTACGAAACGCAGGACAAAGCTTTTGAGCTGGTGCGCGAACAGCATCTGGAACAGCTGCCGATGCACGAGTTCCTGCTGCGTATCCGTTCACAAATCCTGTGGTCCTGGTCGCGGCTGGACGAAGCGGAAGACGCCGCCCGCGAAGGCCTGAAAATCCTGGCCAACTATCAGCCTCAACAGCAGCTGCAGTGCATGGCCATGTTGGCCAAGTGCTCGCTGGCGCGTGGCGATCTGGATAACGCCAATGCGCACATGCAACGTTGTGAAGTCCTGCTGCACGGCTCTCAATACCACCGCGACTGGCTGACCAATGCCGACAAACCGCGGGTGATCCACTGGCAGATGACCGGCGACACCGCAGCCGCGGCCCAATGGCTGCGCCAGACCGAAAAACCCGGCATGGCGGACAACCACTTTATGCAAGGCCAGTGGCGCAACATTGCCCGGGTACAAATCATGCTGGGCCAGTATGAAGAGGCCGAAGTGGTGCTCGACGAGCTCAACGACAATGCCCGCCGCCTGCGCCTGGTCAGCGATCTGAACCGTAACCTGTTGCTCAGCAACCAGCTTTACTGGCAGATGGAGCGTAAAAGCGACGCGCAGAAGGTCCTGATGGAGGCGCTTTCACTGGCCAGCCGTACCGGATTTATCAGCCATTTCGTCATTGAAGGCGAAGCGATGGCGCAGCAACTGCGCCAATTGATTCAGCTTAATACGCTGCCGGAGTTGGAAAATCATCGCGCCCAACGTATTCTGCGCGACATCAATCAACATCACCGGCATAAGTTCGCGCATTTTGACGAGAACTTCGTCGATAAGCTGCTAACTCATCCACAGGTACCGGAACTGATCCGCACCAGCCCGCTGACGCAGCGCGAATGGCAGGTTCTGGGGCTGATTTATTCCGGCTACAGCAACGATCAAATTGCCGGCGAACTGGACGTGGCGGCTACCACCATCAAAACCCATATCCGTAACCTGTACCAGAAGTTGGGCGTAGCCCATCGCCAGGAAGCGGTACAGCAGGCGCAGCAACTGCTGAAGATGATGGGGTACGGCGCCTGACGAATACAGAAAGGACTCATCGATTATGGAAGATGTCATTATTGGCAACGCTAAAAAAACTGATGCGGGAGAGGTGGTAAGGCTTATCGCACTGGCGGATAAAGATGCGGTACTGGCCCTGTCTGGCAAAGACGATATCAACGAAGCCCTGTTTCAGTACGAAGTGAACTTCGGCCGCCATGATGTCTATTTTGGCTATAAAAACGTCTTCGTGGCTCGGGACCAGGAAAAAATACTTGGCTGTATCCTGTATTTCAAAGGAGAAGATGAGTCAGGGTTCACAGCCATAACAGAACATCGAGCTGAAATGGAAAATGAATCAGACCCCGATGAAATATATATAGATTCCCTGGCCGTCCTGCCGGAGTGCAGAGGACGAGGGATAGCAAAATCTCTGATTAGCCGTGTTGTTGAGGAAGCCGGGCGACAAGGGCTCAATAAAGTCGGCCTTCTGGCAGATACGAAAAAACCTCATCTGAAAGCACTGTATCGCAAGCTAGGGTTCAAGGTGACGGCGGAGATAGAGCTCCTCAACGATCGCTACGAAAAGATGACGGTCGAAACGGGAGTTTAATGAGTCAGGAAAAGGGCGCCCTTTTCCTGATAGTGTTCTATATAGCAGCAGTACAACTGGTGTAATAAACCACAATTTTCATCTGGTCTTAATTGCCGCGAAATTGACTACAATGGCGGCATATTCTTATTACGAGGCAGTTGGCAGTTATGGAACAGTTTGAAGCGATCAACGTTGAGCAGGCGCACAGCCGTTGGAAAGACGACAGCGCCGCGCTGGTCGACATCCGCGATCCCCAGAGTTTTGAAGCCGGGCACACGCCAGGCGCCTTTCACCTGACCAACGCCAGCCTGCAGACCTTTATGCAGCAAAACGACTTTGATCGTCCGGTGATGGTGATGTGCTACCACGGCAACAGCAGCCGCAGCGCGGCGCAATACCTGCTGCATCAGGGGTTTGACGCGGTGTACAGCATTGACGGCGGCTTCGAGGCATGGGCACGCCAATATCCTCAGGACGTTGAAACCTCCGCATAATCCTCCCCCCGCCGTCTGCGGCGGGTTCCTTTTTCGCGCTTTTAGTGAGTGTTTTTGCGGGTTTTTCGCAGATCTGCTGCCTGCGCTCAGGATTTCGACGGTATAATCGGCCGTCAACGCCATCGGGGTAAACCGGCGGCTAAAATCATTCACTTAGACGGAAAAGCCATGGTTAGAGTAATCGCCGTATCCAACCCCCGCCTGGCGCAGGCCTTTGTCGACTATATGGCGACACAGGGCATCGAGCTACGGGTGCACAACAGCGGCGAAGCGGCAGAGATCTGGCTGGCTGACGACAGCCATCTGGAGCAGGTACAACATGAGCTGCAGCAGTTTCTGATCGATCCACTCAACAGCCGCTACCGGGCCGCCAGTTGGCAGGCCGGCAAGACCGACGCCGAGCTGCACTACCAGGGCTATTCTTATCTGCACACCTTGCGCAGCAAGGCCGGTCCGCTGACGCTGAGCGTGATGGCGCTGTGCATTGTGGTCTATATCCTGATGCAGATACTGGGCGACGACGCGGTAATGTACTGGCTGTCCTGGCCGCAGAACAGCGAGCAGTACACGCAACTGTGGCGCTGGGTCAGCCATGCTTTCCTGCATTTCTCGCTGCTGCACATCACCTTTAACCTGATGTGGTGGTGGTATCTCGGCGGCCCGATGGAAAAACGCCTCGGCGCCGGCAAGCTGTTCGTGCTGGCGGTGGTCTCGGCCTTTTTCAGCGGTTGGGCGCAGTCGCTGTTCAGCGGTGCCTTGTTCGGTGGCCTGTCCGGCGTAGTCTATGCGCTGATGGGTTACTGCTGGCTTAGCGGCGAACGTGCACCGGAACGCGGTCTGATGCTGCCACGCGGCCTGATGGTGTTTTCGGTTCTGTGGCTGGTGGCCGGATATTTCGATATTTTAGGAATGTCGATCGCTAACGCGGCACACGTAGCCGGTTTAGTGTTAGGGTTATTGATGGCATTTTGGGACACGCGTCATCGCGCGCACAACGAACAATAACAGCCAGGTACAAGCCGGGCGTTTTAGGGGATTATCGTGAAGCAAACACAGCGTCATGACGCAATTATCGAGCTGGTGCGCCTGCAGGGGTATGTCAGCACGGAAGAACTGGTCGAACATTTTGACGTCAGCCCGCAAACGATTCGCCGTGATTTGAATGACCTGGCCGATCAGAACAAAATCCAACGTCACCACGGTGGCGCCGCGCTGCCCTCCAGCTCGGTGAACGCCGCGTATAACGATCGTAAAGTGATGTGGTCGGAACAGAAAGCGCGTATTGCCCAACGCGTCGCCAGCCAAATCCCGGACGGTGCCACGCTGTTTATCGACATCGGCACCACGCCGGAAGCGGTCGCCCATGCACTGATGAATCACAAGAACCTGCGCGTGGTGACCAATAACCTGAACGTCGCCACCCTGCTGACCGCCAAAGAAGATTTCCGTTTGATCCTGGCCGGTGGTGAAGTGCGCACCCGCGATGGCGGCATCATGGGCGAGGCCACGCTGGACTTTATCTCCCAGTTCCGTCTCGATTACGGCATTCTCGGTATCAGCGGCATCGATATGGACGGCTCGCTGCTCGAATTCGATTATCACGAAGTGCGCACCAAACGCGCAATTATCGAAAACTCACGCTGCGTGATGCTGGTGACCGACCACTCCAAATTCGGCCGTAACGCGATGGTCAACCTCGGTAACATGAACCTGATCGACTATCTGTTTACCGACCAACTGCCACCGCCAAGCGTGATGAAAATCATCGAGCAGTACGACGTACAGCTCGAACTGTGCTAAGCCCTCTCCGTCACGTTTAACCCTGCGGTACCGCTTTTTACCTCCGTTATTCCTGCCGTTTTCTCCGGGGTTCAGCCTGCTGGCCCCGGTCATTCTTGATCGAAATACCCCTTCTTTTTGTATACCTACTATCACCAAACTGTTACCTCTATCACGCCTAAATGTTTTTGTTTGGTTAAGTCTTGGCTTGTTTGTTGGTTTTTGATTACAATCATGAGCGAAAACGAACATGAAAGAGCTATTTCGAACATCTGGAGGAAGTTGACGTGGAAACCAAAGACTTGATCGTTATCGGTGGCGGCATCAACGGTGCCGGCATCGCGGCGGATGCTGCCGGGCGCGGCCTGTCCGTACTGCTGCTGGAAGCGCAAGACTTGGCCTGTGCTACGTCTTCCGCCAGTTCCAAACTGATCCACGGTGGCCTGCGCTACCTGGAACACTACGAATTCCGTTTGGTCAGCGAAGCGCTGGCAGAGCGTGAAGTGCTGCTGAAATTGGCACCGCACATTGCCTTCCCTATGCGTTTCCGTCTGCCGCACCAGCCGCACCTGCGTCCGGCCTGGATGATCCGTATCGGTCTGTTCCTGTACGATCACCTGGGTAAACGCACCAGCCTGCCAGGCAGCAAGGGTTTGCGCTTTGGACCAGAATCGGTGCTGAAACCTGAATTGAAGCGCGGTTTCGAATATTCCGACTGCTGGGTCGACGATGCTCGCCTGGTGGTGTTGAACGCCCAGGAAGTGGAAAAACGCGGTGGCGAAGTGCGTACCCGCACCAAGGTCACCCGCGCATGGCGTGAGAATGGCCTGTGGATGGTAGAAGCGGTCGACGTCGACAGCGGCAAAACCTTTACCTGGCGCGCCAAAGGCCTGGTGAACGCCACTGGCCCATGGGTGAAACACTTCTTCGACGACGGCCTGAAGCTGAAATCACCTTACGGTATCCGCCTGATCAAAGGCAGCCACATCGTGGTGCCGCGCGTACACGATCAGCCGCAGTCCTATATTCTGCAAAACGAAGACCACCGTATCGTCTTCGTGATCCCATGGAATGACGAGTTCTCCATCATCGGCACCACCGACGTGGAATACCACGGCGATCCGAAAGACGTGAAGATTGACGATAACGAAATCAACTACCTGCTGAAAGTGTATAACGACCACTTCAAGAAACAGCTGGGCCGTGACGATATCGTCTGGACTTACTCCGGCGTGCGCCCACTGTGCGACGACGAATCGGACTCGCCGCAGGCGGTCACCCGCGACTACACGCTGGACGTGCATGACGAACAGGGTAAAGCGCCGCTGCTGTCGGTGTTCGGCGGTAAACTGACCACCTATCGCAAGCTGGCTGAGCATGCGATGGAAAAACTGTCGCACTACTACCCTGGCTGCGGCCCGGCGTGGACCAAAAACGGTTCGCTGCCAGGCGGCGACATCGGTGGCGATCGCGATAGCTACGCCGCAAAACTGCGCCGCGAGCACAGCTGGCTGCCTGAATCACTGGCGCGTCGCTTTGCACGCACCTACGGCAGCCACAGTGAGCTTATCCTGGCCGGTGCCAACAGCCTCAACGATCTGGGCGAAGATTTCGGTCACGGCCTGCATGAAGCCGAGCTGCGCTACCTGATCGAAAAAGAATGGGTGGTCGAGCTGGATGACGCTATCTGGCGCCGCACCAAGTTGGGCATGTGGCTGGACGAAACGCAGCAGGCACGAGTCAAGGCCTGGCTGGCAGAACACGCGAAAGCGAAAACGCTGTCTCTGGCATCGTAAACCGCTAAACGTTAAAAGGGCCGGATATCCGGCCCTTTTTTACATTACAGCTTAATGGGTTTGATGTGCCAGATTTCGTCCGCATACTCCTGGATGGTGCGGTCGGAAGAGAAGTAGCCCATATTGGCGATATTCAGCACCGCCCGACGCGTCCAGTCGTCCTGATTGCGATACACCTCATCCACCTTGTCCTGCGTATCCACATAGCTGCGGTAATCTGCCAGCAGTTGATAGTGATCGCCCAGATTTACCAGTGAATCAAACAGGTTGCTGTAGCGCTTGGGTTCTTCAGGGCTGTAAACGCCGGTGGCAATCTGGGTCAGCGCCTGATGCAGCTCCGGATCCTGCTCATAGTACAGATGCGGGTTGTAACCGTTGCGGCGTAGCTCCTCCACCTGCTCGGCGGTATTGCCGAAGATGAAGATGTTCTCCGCCCCCACGTGTTCCAGCATTTCAACGTTAGCCCCATCCAGCGTGCCGATAGTCAGCGCGCCATTCAGCGCAAATTTCATGTTACTGGTGCCGGACGCCTCGGTGCCTGCCAGCGAGATCTGTTCGGACAGGTCCGCCGCCGGAATGATCATTTGCGCCAGGCTGACGCTGTAGTTTGGAATGAACACCACTTTCAGCTGCGTATGCACTCGCGGATCGTTGTTGATCACCTTGGCGACGTCGTTGATCAAGCGGATGATTTGTTTGGCGGCGTAATAAGCCGAAGCCGCCTTGCCGGCAAAGATCACCACGCGCGGCACCCGTTCGGTTTCCGGATCCTGCAGCAGGCGGTTATACAGCGTGATCACGTGCAGTACGTTAAGCAGCTGCCGCTTGTACTCGTGGATACGCTTAATCTGTACGTCGAACAGCGCGTCCGGGTTGACCACCACATTCAACGTTTTGGCGATGTAGGTCGCCAGTCGCTCCTTGTTCTGACGTTTGGCGCTTTGCAACGCCTTCAGGAAGCTGGGGTAATCGATATTGGCCTTGATCTCGCTCAGTTGGCTGAGATCGGTACGCCAGGTCTGACCGATGCTGTCGTCCAGCACGTCAGACAGCGGTCGGTTAGCCAGCCCCAGCCAGCGGCGTGGGGTGACACCGTTGGTTTTATTGCAGAATCGATCAGGGAAAATACGGGCGAAATCGGCAAACAGCGATTGCACCATCAGTTCGGAGTGCAGCGCTGAAACGCCGTTAACCTTGTGGCTCGCCACGACCGCCAGCCAGGCCATACGCACCCGGCGACCATTGGTTTCATCAATGATAGACACCCGCGCCAGCAGTTCATTGTCGCCCGGCGCCACTTCCTGCACCTGTTTGAGGAAGTGATCGTTAATCTCGAAAATCAGCTGCAGGTGACGCGGCAGGATCCGACCAATCATGTCCAGCGGCCAGGTTTCCAGCGCTTCGCTCATCAACGTGTGGTTGGTGTAAGAAAACACCTGCTCGACCACCGCCCAGGCATCCAGCCAGCTGAACTTATGTTCGTCGATTAGCCGGTGCATCAGCTCAGGGATAGACAACACCGGGTGGGTATCATTGAGGTGAATGGCAATCTTGTCTGCCAGGTTGTCGAAGCTTTTATGCATCGTCCAATGGCGGTTGAGGATATCCTGCACCGTGGCCGACACCAGGAAATACTCCTGCCGCAGGCGAAGCTCACGCCCAGAATACGTCGAGTCATCGGGATAGAGCACGCGTGATACGTTTTCAGAATGGTTTTTATCCTCAACCGCCGCAAAGTAATCGCCCTGATTGAATTTACCCAGGTTGATTTCATTACTGGCCTGCGCGCTCCACAGCCGCAGCGTATTGGTGGCGTCGGTATCAAAACCGGGGATCACCTGATCGTAAGCGGTGGCGACTACCTCTTCGGTTTCCACCCAGCGCGCCTTGGCGCCTTCCTGCTGGATCCGTCCGCCAAAGCGCACCTTATAGCGGGTGTTATGACGCGGGAACTCCCACGGATTGCCGTATTCCAACCAATAGTCCGGTGACTCCATCTGTTGGCCGTTTACGATATTCTGTTTGAACATGCCGTATTCGTAACGAATGCCGTAGCCCCGACCCGGCAGCGCCAGCGTCGCCAGCGAATCCAGGAAGCAGGCGGCCAATCGCCCCAGCCCGCCGTTGCCCAGCCCTGGATCGTTCTCCTCCTCCAGCAGCTCGCCCAGGCTCAAGCCCATCTCATTCAACGCGTCGTCGATATCCTGATAAATCCCCATCGACAACAAGGCGTTGGACAGCGTCCGGCCAATCAGAAACTCCATCGACAGGTAATAAACCTGGCGCACATCCTGCGAAAGTTGCGCACGGTTAGAACGTAACCAGCGCTCCACCATACGGTCACGCACCGCAAACAGCACGGCATTCAGCCAGTCATGCTGGTTGGCGATAGCCGGATCCTTGCCGACGATAAACATTAACTTATAGGCGATGGAGTGTTTCAGCGCTTCAACACTGACCGTGGGTGAGGTGTAACTAATCGGTGAAGTCATAGCTTTTCGATCCCAAGTTTGTGGCTGCCCGTCGCCTTTCAAGCCGCAGCGTTGTTACCTGCACTTGCTCACCCAGTTACTTACTAAAGTAAGCGCCTGGGGATGAGTAAGCTGGCCACCTGGCTGCAACGTGAAATTCATAGAGCATTACAATAGGTGTTGATATACCCAAAATAATTGGCGCTGCATCAAGGCGGCAAAAAAACTTATCCCGATGAGCTTACACTGGTAAGTGATTCGGGTAAGTGAGTGCAGCCAACACAGAGGCAGCGTCAAATATGACGGGAATAAAGCGACAAATATTCCTTTGCCGCGACCTGCCAGCCAAAATCCACGCTCATGGCGTGGCGCTGGACGTGACGCCAATGCTTCGGCCTGCTCCACAGCACCATGGCGCGCCGAATGGCGTTGCCCAGTGCGGTGGCGTCACAATCATCAAACACAAATCCGCTGGCGCTGCCGTCGGCCAGATTCTCCAACGCGCAGTCCACCACCGTGTCCGCCAGCCCCCCGGTGCGGCGCACCAGCGGCAGCGTGCCGTATTTCAAGCCATAGAGTTGAGTCAGCCCGCAGGGTTCAAAGCGGCTCGGCACCATGATCACATCGGCCCCGCCGATAATGCGGTGCGAGAAAGCTTCGTGGTAACCAATCTGTACGCCAACCTGCTCCGGATAGTCGGCGGCAGCGGCGAGAAACGCCTGTTGCAGCACCGCATCGCCGGCCCCCAGCAGCGCCAGTTGGCCGCCCTGCTCCAGCAGCGCAGGCAGGGCTTCCAGCACCAGATCCAGCCCTTTCTGACTGGTCAGGCGGCTCACTACCGCAAACACCGGCAGCGACTCATCCACCTTAAGGCCCATGGCTTTTTGCAGGTGTAGCTTGTTCTTGACCTTGTTCTTCAGATCGTCAGCGTCGTAACGGGCGGTCAGCCGCGGATCGTGGGACGGGTCCCAAATTTTGTCATCTACGCCGTTAAGAATGCCGCTCAAGCGCCCCTGATGCTGGCGTTCCTGCAGCAGCCCCTCCATACCATAGCCAAACTCCGGCCGGGTGATTTCACGCGCGTAGGTCGGGCTGACGGCGGTGATATGGTCGGCGTAGTACAAACCCGCCTTCAGGAATGACATCTGGCCGTAAAACTCCAGGCCATAGACGTTGTAGAACGAAGGCGGTAACCACAGCTCTGCCACGTGATGGGCGGAGAACAGCCCCTGATAGGCCAGGTTGTGCACGGTGAAGATGGAACGTGCCGGATGGCCATTGGCGGCCAGATAGGCACAGGCCAGCCCCGCATGCCAGTCATGTGCATGCACTATCTGCGGGCGCCAGTACCGATCCAGCCCCTTGGCCAGCTCACAGGCCATCCAGCCCAGCAGGGCAAAGCGTCGGTGGTTGTCGGAATAGGCATTCATTGATTGGTCGTGATACGGGCTACCCGGCCGCTCGTACAGCCAGGGGGCATCAATCAGGTAAATGCCCACGCCGTGGTAGGTGCCGTAACGCAAGCCGACCCGGCCGGCGAAAGAATCGATTTCTGCCACCAGCACCGAGTCCGGTATGCCATTACGCACGTCAGGAAAAGCGGGCAATAACACCCGAACATCGCCGCCCTCGGCGATCTGAGCCGCCGGTAATGCGCCAACCACGTCTGCGAGCCCGCCGGTTTTCAACAGGGGGAACATTTCAGAACATACGTGTAAAACCTGCATTATCACTCCTGAGAATCGGCAAAATTACTCTGGAAAAGCAGGCTTGCCGCTGTTGTTAATCCCGCGTTGTGCAAGCCATCAGTCCGTTATACCCGTCATACTTCAAGCTGCTTGGGTGTTGGCTGAACTATTCGGCCCATCCTTGGGCCTCACCCCTTACGGGGCTGCTGCAAGCAGCGTTCAAATCTGCTCCCGGCAGATTTGTCACTCACCCCAGAAACGATCTTGAGTAAGCTCCTGGGGATTCACTCAGTTACCGCCTACAAGCAACTCGAATTATTTTGGGTATATATAGCGGCAGGCGGCAGTTTTTGCTGCCGACTACCTTAACTCACAACTTTGACAACATTTCGCGCGTAACCAGCACAATGCCACCTTCCGAGCGATAAAAGCGTTTGCTGTCCTCGTCGGCGTTTTCGCCAATCACCATGCCCTCGGGAATATGACAGGCACGGTCGATAATGCAGCGCCGCAGACGGCAGGAACGGCCGACGTTAACGTCCGGCAGCAATACGGTAGAGTCGATGGTGCAGAACGAGTTCACCCGCACCCGCGGGAATAGCACCGAATGCACCACCACCGAACCGGAGACGATGCAACCGCCGGACACCAGCGAGTTCATGGTCATACCGTGGCTACCGGAACGATCCTGTACGAATTTGGCTGGCGGCAGCGGTTCCATATGAGTGCGGATCGGCCAGGCACGGTCATACATATCCAGCTCTGGTGTCACCGAAGCCAGATCGAGGTTGGCGCGCCAGTAGGCCTCGAGCGTACCCACATCACGCCAGTACGGCGGCAGATCGGGGTTGGAGGTCACGCAGGACAGCGTGAACGGGTGCGCCCAAGCCGCTTTCTGGGCGGTGATTTTCGGGATCAGATCCTTGCCGAAATCGTGGGTGGAGCCCGGCGTCGACATGTCCTCTTCCAGCAACTGGAACAGGTAGTCAGCGTTAAAGATGTAGATCCCCATGCTGGCCAGCGACATATCCGGGTTGCCTGGCATCGGCGGCGGGTTGCTGGGTTTTTCCAGGAATTCGAGGATCAGATCGTTTTCGTCCACTTCCATCACGCCGAACTCGCTGGCTTCCTCACGGGGTACCGGCAAGCAGGCAACGGTGCATTGCGCGCCCTTCTCCACGTGGTCGATCAGCATGCGCGAGTAATCCATCTTGTAGATGTGATCGCCCGCCAGGATCACCACATATTCAGCGTCGTAACGGCGAATGATATCCAGGTTCTGGTACACCGCATCCGCCGTGCCCTTGTACCAGTGCTCGGTACTGAGGCGTTGCTGGGCCGGCAACAGATCGACAAACTCGTTCATCTCTTCGTTGAGGAACGACCAACCGCGCTGGATATGCTGCACCAGGGTATGGGACTGGTATTGGGTGATCACGCCGATGCGGCGGATGCCCGAATTCAGACAGTTCGACAGGGCAAAATCGATAATGCGGAATTTACCGCCAAAGTGGACGGCCGGCTTGGCCCGGGTTGAGGTTAAATCTTTCAAACGCGAACCGCGGCCACCGGCCAGGATCAGGGCGACGGACTTAATCGGCAGTTGGCGTGCCAACATCAGGGGGTCTTTATTTTCAAACCTAACCATAGCTGACTCCTTTTATTTTTTCTTTACCAGCACGCAAATCGAGTGCGCAGCCTGGTGCCAGGCGGGTAAAACCGCCCGCGAATCTTCCTGAGTAAAGGGAGCGACAAGCTGCCAATCGCCGACGGGCAACGTCATCTCCACCGCCTGCTGCGTGGCGTTCACGACCACCAGCCAGCGTTGCGACAGACAGATCTGCAAACGCAGTTCACCCTGCTCCCACTCTTGCGCGTCGAGGGGTTGCCCCTGCGCGTTCAGCCACTGCACGCTGCCGTCACCCTCCTGCCACCAGCGGTCTTGCTGCAAGGCAGGGATTTGTTGGCGTAAACGGATCAGTGCTGCGGTGTAATCGGTGAGAGCGTCATCTGCCGTGGCCCAGTCGAGCCAGGTGATAGCGTTGTCCTGACAATAGGCATTGTTGTTGCCCTGCTGGCTGTGTCCATGCTCGTCGCCGGCCAGCAGCATCGGCGTCCCCTGGGACAGCAACAACGTGGCGAGCAGCGCTCGTCGGCTGGCCCTGCGGCGTTGCAAAATGGCATCGTCGGCAATCGGGCCTTCAACACCGTGGTTATTGCTAAAGTTACGATCACTGCCGTCACGGTTACCTTCACCGTTCAGTTGGTTGTGCTTGCGGTTAAAACTGACCAAGTCCTGCAGGGTGAACCCGTCATGAGCGGTCAGCATGTTGATGCTGGCGTACGGCGCACGCCCGCGTTGGTTAAACAGATCACTGGAAGCGGCGAAACGTTGGGCGAACTGCCCCAACGATATGCCGTCCTGCAGCCAGAAACGACGGATATCGTCCCGGTAATGGTCGTTCCACTCGGCGAAGCGCCCCGGGAATTGGCCCACCTGGTAACCGCCAGGCCCGATATCCCACGGCTCGGCGATCAGCTTGCAGCGAGAAAGCAGGTCGTCCGCCAGTATCGCCTGAAACAACGGCGCATCGCGGTCGAACGCAGGCGTACGGCCAAGTACGCTGCCCAGATCGAAGCGGAAGCCATCAACGTGGCATTCGCCCACCCAAAAACGCAGACAGTCCATCACCCAGGCCACGCCCTGTGGCTGATCCAATCGCAGCGTGTTACCGCAGCCGGTATCGTTCACGTAGTCGCCGTCGGGGGTGAGCCAGTAATAGCCCGGGTTATCGATACCGCGCAGCGACAACGTCGGCCCATCGGTATCCAGCTCGGCGCTGTGGTTGAACACCACGTCGAGGATCACCTCAATACCAGCCTTATGCAGCGCTTTTACCGCATCGCGAAACTCGCTCAGCGGCGTCGTATCAGTGCGCAGGCTGGAATAACGGTTATCCGGCGCAAAGGGCGCAAGTACGTTATAGCCCCAGTAATTAATCAGTCCGAGCCGCTGCAGACGCGGTTCAGAACTGTGCTGCTGCACCGGCAACAACTCCAGCGCAGTGATGCCGAGCCGCTTGAAATAGGCAATCATCACCGGGTGACCGAGCGCGGCGAAGCTACCGCGCAACACCGGTGGGATCTCCGGATGCTGCAAGGTCAGGCCGCGCACATGCGCTTCGTAGATCACCGTTTTGCCCCAGGGCGTGGCCGGCGGGCGGTCATCCTGCCAATCGTAAGCTTCGTCAATCACCACGCACTTGGGCATCAGTTCGGCGCTGTCATGCTGATCCGGCCGGTCATAGCCGCCATGCAGATAGGGATCATCTGCAACCGGTCCCTCTACCGCGCGCGCGGCGGGATCCAACAGCAGTTTGTTGGGGTTAAAACGCAACCCCTGCGCAGGATCAAACGGACCATGCACCCGGAAACCGTAACGCTGCCCCGGTTTACCGCCCGGCAGGTAGCCGTGCCAGATATCACCGCTGCGCGCCGTCAGTGGCAGCCGAACCTCCTGCTGCTGCTCGTCAAACAGGCACAGCTCCACCCCCGTGGCTCGGGCGGAATAGAGGCTAAAGTTGATGCCGTTACCGTCATAGCGCGCCCCGAGAGGCGCGGCGATGCCGGGCGTCAGCTCAGTCATTGCGCCTCCCGCAGCAGGTAGATAGTCGCCAATGGCGGTACGGTCACGCTGATCGAATGCTCGCGGCCGTGGTTGCCTATCGGTTCAGACACCACGCGGCCCTGATTGCCGGTATTGCTGCCGTGATAATGATGCGAGTCGGTATTGAGGATTTCCCGGTATTCGCCGGCACGCGAAATGCCGATGCGATAATGATGGCGCGGTACCGGAGTGAAGTTGCTGACGGCAATCAGCTCATTACCCTGCGAATCGTAACGGGCAAAGGCGAACACCGAGTTGTCGTGGTCGTCCACCACCAGCCACTCAAAGCCGTCAGGGCGATAGTCGCGCTCATACAACGGCGCCTGCTGTTGATAGCAATGGTTGAGATCGCGCACCAGCCGTTGCACGCCGTGGTGCCAGCCGTCCAACCCTTCCAGCAGGTGCCAGTCGAGGCTGCTGTCGAAGTTCCATTCGCGCCCCTGGGCAAATTCGCAGCCCATAAACAGCAGCTTCTTGCCCGGATGCGCCCACATAAAGCCGTAGTAGGCGCGCAGGTTGGCAAACTTCTGCCAGGCATCGCCGGGCATGCGGTCGAGCACCGATTTCTTGCCATGCACCACTTCGTCATGGGAAATCGGCAGCACAAAGTTCTCGGTGTAGGCGTACAACATGCCGAAAGTCATCTGATTGTGATGATATTTACGGTGCACCGGGTCGCATTTCATGTAGTTAAGCGTGTCGTGCATCCACCCCAGGTTCCATTTGTAATGGAATCCCAGGCCATTGGATTCCGGCGGCAGCGTCACCCCTGGGTAATCGGTGGATTCTTCCGCCAGCGTCACCGCGCCGGGGCGCTCCTTGCCGACGGTGTGGTTGGTATAACGCAGGAAGGCGATGGCCTCCAGGTTCTCGTTACCGCCGTAGTAATTCGGCACCCATTCGCCGTCAGCGCGGCTGTAATCACGGTAGATCATCGAGGCTACCGCATCGACGCGCAGCGCATCTATGCCATAACGCTCCAGCCAGTAAAGGGCATTACCTGCCAGATAATTACGCACCTCGTTGCGGCCATAGTTATAGATCAGGGTATTCCAGTCCTGATGAAAGCCTTCGCGCGGATCGGCGTATTCATACAGCGCGGTGCCGTCGAAGTTCGCCAGGCCATAGGCGTCGCTGGGAAAATGCCCCGGCACCCAGTCGAGGATCACGTTAATGCCGGCCCGATGCGCCGCAGCCACAAACGCCTTAAAGTCAGCCGGAGTGCCGAAACGTCGGGTCGGCGCGTACAGACCTAAAGGCTGATAACCCCAACTGCCGTCAAACGGGTGCTCGTTAATCGGCAGCAGCTCGATATGGGTGAATCCCATGTCCTTGACGTAATCAATCAGCTGCACGGCCAGTTCACCGTAGCTGAGCCAGAAATTATCGTCGGTGTGGCGGCGCCACGAGCCAAGATGCACTTCGTAGATAGAAATCGGGCGGTCAAAATCATTGGCCCGTTGACGTTGCGGGGTGTTTTCTACCACTTCAGGCAACGGAGTGACCAACGACGCGGTGTCCGGTCGCATCTGCGCTTCAAATGCGTAAGGATCGGCCTTGAGCTGGGTGTTGCCGTAGCAGTCGATGATTTCATATTTGTACAACTGCCCGGCCTTCACGCCCGGCAGAAACAGCTCCCAAATGCCATTTTCACGACGCAGGCGCATCGGATGGCGGCGTCCGTCCCAAAAGTTGAATTCCCCCACCACCGAGACTCGCTGGGCGTTGGGTGCCCAAACGGCAAAACTGACGCCTTCGACGTCATCGAGCGTGGCGAGATGAGCGCCCAAACGTTCATAAGGACGCAAATGGGTCCCTTCAGCCAACAGCCAACTGTCGATATCCTGCAGCAGGGTGCCGAAGCGGTAGGGATCGTCGACGATCTGTTGGTGATCGTGCCAGCGCACATCAAACTGATAGCGGAACGGCGTTTTACGGCGCGGCACCGTGGCGCTGAAAAAACCCCGCTCATCATCACAGTTCAGCTGCACCAATCGGCGGCCGGTTTGCTGATCCCGCAGCCAGACTTCGCTGGCGTCAGGCAACAGCGCACGCACCTGCAGGCCGTTGTCGACCGCATGCATGCCAAGCAGGGAAAAAGGATCGGCAGAGTTGCCGGAGAAAAGCTGATCAATCACGTCACGATCGGGAAGTACAGGCATAGTCTTCTTCCTAAGATTAAGAGCATGATTTATAAGAGGCCACGCAGCCCATCGCCTTTCAGGTTACAGCGGCGTTGGCTGTACCTTGAGATCCACAGGGCGTAACGCTTAATCCATAGCCGTTTTGGTTATCATGCAATTCATTCGGTTCCTAAAGCGTGATTACAGTCGGTTATTGATCAATTTTCACCCTACCGACCCGAATACCGCTCTTTATGCTTATTTTTGGTGCTGGCGAAAATTTATCCGCCAGCCCTTTAAGCATAGCTAATGTCAGTTAAAAACATTGCCGCATTACCAGGAAAAAGCTTCATTAAGAAAACTGCCAGCCTGACAGCGTCTTTGCGCTGCTGCCCGCATGGTGGAGTGCCGATGGCTTGTGTGCTTTCTCCCCTTTGCAGCGACTTAGTCCATAGCGCGCCGAAACGGAGAAAAAGGAAGAAAATAAGGCTTTTGAGGGCTGAAAGAGCTCAGCCCTCGGGAAGTACAGTTCAGGTTACAGCAGGATACGCAGCATGCGGCGCAGCGGTTCAGCCGCACCCCACAGCAACTGGTCACCCACGGTGAACGCAGACAGGTATTCCGGCCCCATATTCAGCTTACGCAGACGGCCGACTGGCGTATTCAGCGTCCCGGTAACCGCAGCCGGCGTCAGTTCACGCATGGTCAGTTCACGGTCGTTAGGGATCACCCGCACCCAATCATTGTGGGTCGCCAGCATCTGCTCGATTTCCGGCAGCGAAACGTCTTTTTTCAGTTTCAGGGTGAATGCCTGGCTATGGCAACGCAACGCGCCAACGCGCACGCACAGGCCATCAACCGGGATCACGCTGCTGCTGTTGAGGATTTTGTTGGTTTCCGCCTGGCCTTTCCACTCTTCGCGGCTCTGGCCGTTATCGAGCTGCTTGTCGATCCACGGGATCAGGCTGCCGGCCAGCGGCACGCCAAAGTTATCGGTTGGCAGTTTGCCGCTGCGGGTGGCCGCAGTGACTTTACGTTCGATATCCAAAATGGCCGATGCCGGATCCTGCAGCTCTTTCGCCACGTCTGCGTGCAGCATGCCCATTTGAGTCAACAGCTCACGCATGTGGCGCGCGCCGCCGCCGGAAGCGGCCTGATAGGTCGCAACGGATGCCCACTCGACCAGGTTGTTGGCGAACAGGCCGCCCAGCGACATCAGCATCAGGCTGACGGTGCAGTTGCCGCCGACAAAGGTCTTGATGCCTTTGTCCAGGCCCTGCTGAATCACGTCGCGGTTGACCGGGTCCAGAATGATAATCGCGTCATCCTGCATGCGCAGTGAAGAAGCGGCATCAATCCAGTAGCCTTGCCAACCGGTTTCACGCAGCTTCGGGTAAATTTCGTTGGTATAATCGCCGCCCTGGCAGGTAATAATGATGTCGAGCGCGCTCAGCGCATCAACATCGTAAGCATCTTGCAGCGTGCCCTGCTGGCCGCCGAATGCCGGCGCCGCAGAACCGTGCTGCGAAGTGGAGAAAAAGACCGGGCGAATGGCGTCGAAATCGCGCTCTTCCGTCATGCGTTGCATGAGTACGGAGCCGACCATTCCGCGCCAACCGATGAAACCAACGTTTTTCATATGACTGTCCTGCCTTGGAGGATGACTGCTATAAGTTGTGTGCACTATCTCTCCACCTTACAAAATGTCAGCGCAGGCGCAAAGTGAATTTATTCGATAGCTGAACGATTCTCAGCAATCCTTCTTATATACCCCGTTGTCTTTCAAGCCATCGGGGATGGGTTAGTGCGTGGGTCGGGATGGCCGACACGTTTTTCAGATGCAGAGGTAATGATGACAGAGATGATTTCCGTCACGGTGTTGCTGTTTTTAATCATGGATCCGCTAGGCAACTTGCCGATTTTCATGTCGGTACTCAAACATCTGGAACCGCGCCGACGCCGGGTGGTGGTGATCCGCGAA
The DNA here is from genome assembly GCF_024809915.1 of Serratia sp. BIGb0234. Classification (NCBI taxonomy): domain Bacteria; kingdom Pseudomonadati; phylum Pseudomonadota; class Gammaproteobacteria; order Enterobacterales; family Yersiniaceae; genus Serratia; species Serratia sp. BIGb0234. The sequence continues at coordinate 112,026 of NZ_JANUEI010000007.1, read as the reverse complement.
TTGCTGATCGCCCTGTTGTTAATGCTGATATTCCTGTTCGCCGGCGAGAAAATTCTGGCGTTCCTCAACCTGCGAACCGAAACCGTGTCCATTTCCGGCGGGATTATTTTGTTTCTGATCGCCATCAAAATGATTTTCCCTACGCAGGAGGGCAACAGCAGCGGGCTTTCCGCCGGGGAAGAACCCTTCCTGGTCCCGCTCGCCATCCCACTGGTCGCCGGGCCTTCGATTCTGGCGGCGCTAATGCTGCTCTCGCACCAGTATCCGAACCAGATTTCACATCTGGTTGTGGCGCTGCTGATTGCCTGGGGGATTTCTGCCGCTATTTTGCTGATGTCGGACTTGTTCCTGCGCCTGCTGGGCAGTAAAGGCGTGAGCGCGCTGGAAAGGCTGATGGGGCTGATTCTGGTGATGCTGTCGACCCAGATGTTCCTGGACGGCGTGCGGGCTTACATGAAGCTGTAGTGAATAAACGGGCGCCTGTGCGGCGCCGGCTTAGGGTGGCAGCCCGGATTACTGGGCTGCAACATGCCGAATATAGGCAAGAGTATCGGCGACTACGCCATCCAGCGGCTGATCGATATCAATCGCCTGCACATCCGGCTCCTGCGCGCCCGGCTCTTCCAGGGTGGCAAATTGGGAAACCAGCATCTGCGGCTTGAAGAAATGCCCTTTGCGCTGCTTCAGGCGCTCTTCAATCACCGCCTTGTCACCCTTCAGATAGATGAAATGCAGGTTGCGGTTGCCTTCACGCAGGCGGTCGCGATAGCTTTTTTTCAGCGCCGAGCACACCAGCAGAGAGACGTCATTGGTGCGTTCCATGGCAAAGATAGCGTCATTCAATGCGGCCAGCCACGGGGCGCGATCGTTATCGTCCAGCGCATGCCCGGCGGCCATTTTGTTAATGTTGGCGCGCGGGTGCAGGTAGTCTCCGTCCAGCATCGCGGCATGAGCTTCATGGGCAACGGCGCTGGCGACGGCAGACTTTCCGCTGCCTGAAACGCCCATCAAAATAAATACGTGGTGCTGTGGATTACTCATAATGTCATGCCCTTACGGAGTCAGATGTACGTTCTGGCAACGGGATACACCGCCTGCGCCATCAAATGCGCCCCAAACTCAAAAGAATGTCCGACACCCCCACGGGGTGCCGGATAACCTCGCTATTCCCTTTGCATTTCAAGTGGCAGTCAACGCTGCGCCAACCTGAAAAACGACAGGAATATTAGACCACCGTCGCCAGCAGCAAACACCCTACCAGGCCGCAGACGGAAATGATGGTTTCCAGCACCGACCAGGACTTGATGGTTTCCATGATGCTCAGGTTGAAATACTCCTTGAACAGCCAGAACCCCGGATCGTTGACGTGAGAGAAAATCACGCTGCCTGAACCGACCGCGATCACCATCAGCTCCGGGCTGACGCCGGTAGTGGCGATCAACGGGGCCACGATGCCGCCGGCGGTGATCGCCGCCACGGTAGCGGAACCCAGCGCCAGACGCAGCGCAGCCGCAATCGACCAGGCCATCAGAATAGGTGAGACGTTGCTGCCTTCCATCAGGGCGGCAATGTATTTCTCCACGCCGCTGTCGACCAGTACCTGCTTGAACGCACCGCCACCGCCGATGATCAACAGCATCATGGCGATGATTTTGATGGAGTCGGTGATGGTACCCATCACTTCATCCATAGTACGGCCGCGGTTCAAGCCAAAGGTGAAGATAGCGATCAGTACCGCAATCAACGTCGCCATCACCGGATCGCCGAAGAACTCGGCAAAGCGCAGCAGGCTATGGCCCTTCGGCAGCACCATTTCCGCTACCGCACGCAGCGCCATCAGGATCACCGGCACCAACGAGGTGGCAACGCTGATGCCAAAGCTTGGCATTTCTTCTTCGGTGAAGATTTTCGGGTTATACAGGCCTTCAGGAACCGGCTTGTCGATGCCTTTCAGGAAGCGGGCGTAGACAGGACCGGCCAGGATCACCGTCGGAATGGCCAGCAGCGTGCCGTACAGTAGGGTTTTACCCATATCGGCATGGAAGATGGTGGCGATCGCCGTTGGGCCAGGGTGCGGCGGCAGGAAACCGTGGGTCACCGACAGCGCAGCCGCCATCGGCACGCCGACATACAGCAGCGGCACGCGTGCAGACGCGGCGATACTGAAGACCAGCGGCAGCAGCAGCACGAAGCCAACTTCATAGAACAGCGCAAAACCGACGGTAAAACCGGTCAGTACCACCGCCCATTGAATGTATTTTTGACCGAACTTCTCGATAAGCGTAGTGGCGATGCGCTGGGCGCCGCCGCAGTCCGCCAGCAGCTTGCCGAGCATGGCACCGAAGCCCATGATCAGCGCCAGGCTGCCCAGGGTGCCGCCCACGCCGGCCTTGATGGAGCCGATCACTTTATCGACTGGCATACCCTGAGCGATACCCACCGCCAGAGCAACCAGAACCAGAGAGATAAAGCCGTTCAGCTTAAAGCGGATCATCAGCAGCAACAGCAGCGCGACGCCGCCTGCAACAATCACTAATGGCATAATTTTTCTCCAACCTTTTTATCGCAGACTCTCTTTACGATAGGCCGTAAAGCGCGCGTTTGTTGTATTTTTAGGCTCTTCCCGGTGTTAGAAGACGAGCTGTAGGTGGTGCTGAGTCAAGGGTTCTATTTCTCCCTGTAGCGACCCTATCGCGCCGCTACAAGGTCATTGACCTCGTTGTTACCGGTATCATGATACCGGTAACAACAGCAGTGTCGGAACCGGGTAACGGGCTAAAATTCGCGTTCTGGGATAGAGATCAAACTTATGGGGGTAACGCGCGGTGGGCTTACAGATGACTAGCAAAACGCGCCGGGCGGCGCGATTTTCAAATTAAAATTGATGAAACAAAGAGTTAAAAGCGATCAGATGCTGCCGCCGGGGATCACGGTAAAACCGACGTCCACCATGCGCGGGCTGACCGTTTCGCCCCGCAAACGCGCCAACAGGCGTTCAGCCCCGATCTGCCCCATGCGTTCACGCGGCGTCAGGACGCTCGCCAGTTTTGGCACCATCACCTGACCGATATCGTGGCCGTGGAAACCGGCAATCGCCATATCTTTGGGGATCGACAGCCCTTGGCGCTGGCACTCAAAGGTCGCACCAATCGCCAGGTCATCGTTGGTGCAGAAAATACTGTCGATCTGCGGATAATCGCGCTGCGCCTGACGCAGCAGTTCGCCACCGGCGGAATAGGACGACGAACGCGCAGTCATGACGCTGTACGGCTCGAGACCGGATTCGCGCATCGCCTGTTCATAGCCCTGTTGTTTGATAATGGTACGTTCATCCTGACGCGCCCCGAAATACACCACGTGGCGATGACCGTGCGCGATGATTTGCTGAGTCATCTGGCGTGCCGCCTCAAAGTTGTTAAACCCCACGGCCAGGTCAATGCACGGTGAAACGCAGTCCATCAGTTCGACAACCGGGATCCCTGCCACCTCAATCATCTTCATGGTGCGCGGCGTATGGTGGCGTTCAGACAGGATCAGCCCATCAATGTTGTAAGACAGCAGCGAGGTCAGGCGCTGTTCTTCGCGCTCCGGCAAATAGCCGTAGTGCGCCAGCATGGTCTGGTAATTGTGCGCATCGGTGACGCTCTCGATGCCGCGCAGCACTTCGGCGAACACCTGATTGGTCAACGACGGCAGCAATACGCCAATGGCGCGACTGGTGGAGTTGGAAAGGATATCCGGCGCACGGTTGGGAATGTAGCCCAGCTCATCCAGCGCGACGGCAATTTTTTGCTGCAAGATGGCAGAAACCTGCTCGGGATTACGCAGATAACGGCTCACCGTCATCTTGGTAACGCCAACCTTGTCTGCGACATCTTGAAGTACCGGCCGTTTTTTCTTCATTATCAATGAACTGACTAACCGTGAATGGGCGCTCATTTTAGCAAAAAAAAACCGCTGCCGATATTGTTGGTTATCGGACGTCACAACGCAAAAAGGGCTCACTGTGTGAGCCCTCAGTATTTACCGCTTTATCAGACCGGCGGCAGATCGAACAGCAGAATTTCACTGTCTTCATCGGCATGAATCGACAGCGCAGTTTCATCCCACACCGCGAAAGCATCGCTGGTGCCGGCCTGCTGACCATTGACCACTACCTTGCCACGCACCACCTGGATCCACACGCGACGACCGGCTTCAATCGGGCATTCTGCCTGTTCGTCTTGCTTCAATGCCCAGCGGGACAGCGTCATGTCCTGGAACACTTTCAGTGAACCGTCGCGCGCATCCGGCGACAACACCAGTTGGCGGCCCTGTGGCGCATCAAACATGCGTTGCTCATAGCGCGGCTCCAGCCCGACCCGATCGGGAATGATCCAAATCTGGTACAGGTGCAACGGACGATCGTTATTGCCATTGTACTCGGAGTGACGCACCCCGGTGCCGGCACTCATGATCTGAAACTCACCGGCCTGGATCTGCTCTTTATTGCCCATGCTGTCCTGATGTTCTACCGTGCCGCTCAGCACGTAGGTCAGGATTTCCATGTCTTTATGCGGGTGGGTGCCAAAACCCTGCCCTGCGTCGATCACGTCTTCGTTGATCACCCGCAGCGCCGAGAAGCCCATAAAATCGGCATCGTAATAGTTGGCAAAGGAGAAGGTGTGCCAGCTATCCAGCCAACCATGATTGGCATGACCGCGATCTTCTGCCTTACGTAGATAAATCATATTCAACTCTCCTCAATGTTTTTTACAGTCTAGTCCTGGCAGCAGAATATGAAAGCGTAAAAAACTCATCCCTCTGTTCAAAAATTTAGATGGAGTTGCGAAGCCATTGGCAGGGAATTTGTTGAAGGCGGGTGAGCTGAAAACAGGCAAAAAAAAAGCCAGCACCCGAGCTGGCTAAGTAATACTTGGAAGCAATGTGAGCAATGTCGTGCCTTCGCAGCGAGGGTATCAAAGGTTGATACTCTCTCCGGAACGCATCGCAATAATAATCATTATCATTCGCACCTGTAAAGCGTTTTTTTAACCAATCCGGAATAATATTGACTCGACACAATAAACCGATAAATTCAGAGGTTATTCAACCGGTAAGCCAAAGGAGCAGCGTAATGAGTGAAATCGTAGTTCGTCACGTGGAAACGGCAGATGCACAGGCCCTGCATCAACTCTATTCTCAGCCGAAGGCTTACCGTGACACGCTACATCTTCCGCTACCGTCGGTCGAACTATGGCACAAGCGCCTCGCCAACCTCGAACCGGGCACGCATAGCCTGGTGGCCTGCATCGACGGACAGATTGTCGGTCAGTTGAGCGTGATGCTGAATCAGCGTGTACGCCGCCGCCACGTGGCGAGCTTTGGCATCGGCGTCGATGACCACCACCACGGCAAAGGCGTCGGCAGCAGCCTGATGAAAGCGATGATTGACCTGTGCGACAATTGGGCAGACATCGAACGCATCGAGCTGACGGTATTTACCGATAATCAGGCAGCCATCGCGCTATACCGCAAGTTCGGTTTTGAAATCGAAGGGACCAGCCGCGCTTACGCCATGCGCGACGGCGTACTGGTAGATTCTTACCATATGGCTCGCTTTCGCAGTGAACAGCAGAAAAAATCAGCCTCATGAGTGAGATAAAAAGTGATCCAGGGTCGGTAAACCGCCCCTTCACCGTCAGCCGTCGCACCTTCGTGCAAACGCTGGCCTGCGTAACGGGTGCTATCGGCATCCTCTCTCCCACCACCTTCCTGGGGGCCGCAATGCCAAGTTCTCCCGCCGTTCGAACCGGCACCCGTAACCTGATTACCGACGTGCCCGGCCTGAAGGTCGGGGTCGCTCAGGACAGCCGGGTGCGTACCGGCACCACGGTGATCCTGCCGGATAGCCCGGCGATCGCCGCCGTCGATGTGCGCGGTGGCGGCCCGGCAACCCGCGAAACCGATGCGCTGGGGGAAGACAATCTGGTGCAAACCCTTGATGCACTGGTGCTGAGCGGCGGTTCGGTGTACGGTCTGGCGGCGGCAGATGGCGTCGCAGCCTGGCTGGGGCAACAGGGGCGTGGTTACGCCCTTCGTCCGGCACCGGGCGTACCGGTCTCTCCCATCGTACCCACCGCCTGCCTGTATGATCTAAGCAACGCTGGCGATAAAAACTGGCAGCTCGACCCGCCCTATCGCCAATTGGGGATAGAGGCCGCCGGCAAGGCCGGCCACGACTTTCCGCTCGGCACCGTGGGTGCAGGCTATGGTGCCATGACCGGCATGGGCAAGCTGAAAGGCGGGCTGGGTTCGGCGTCGATCGTGGCGACCAATGGCGCTACCGTCGGCGCACTGGTGGCGGTCAATAGCCTGGGATCGGTCGTCGCTCCCGGGACCCGTGCCTTCTGGGCGACGCCTTACGAAATCGACGGCGAGTTTGGCAACGGCGGTGCCGCAGCGCTGGCGCAGTTGCATGGCCAGGGCGAAGACTGGATGCCAGAAGAACCGACGGGCGGCAGGAAGAACACCACCCTGGCTTGCATCGCCACCGATCTGGCGTTGACCCGGGTGGAGCTGAAACGCGTGGCGATGATGGCGCAGGACGGCATGGCACGCGCCATCCGCCCGCTACACAGCCCGTTCGACGGCGATGTGGTGTTTGCCTTATCCACCGGGCAGCGTGAGGTACAAGGCAGCCGAGAGCTGGCGGTGCTGCAGATAGGTGCACTGGCGGCGGACACCCTGGCACGTGCCATCGCCCGTGGTGTCTATGCGGCGACCCCATGGCCCGGCGGACAGGTAACCACCTGGAAAACCCTCGCCTGACGTTGCCAATAAAAAAGGGCGCATCGATGACTCGAGCGCCCCTTGCCGATCGCCTGCGAATTAAATGCCGGCGGTCTCTTTAATATAACGGCGCGCCTTCACCGCATACTCAAACGGGTTGGCCAGCGCCGGATCCTGCTCGGCCTCCACCACCATCCACCCTTTGTAACCGCGCTCATCCAGCAGTTTAAACACCGGACGGAAGTCGATCACCCCATCACCCGGCACGGTAAAGGTGCCTTTCTTCACGCCGTCGAGGAAGCTGAGTTTGTTGGCCTTTACCTCGGCCACCACGTCGTCACGCACATCTTTCAGATGCACATGGTTAATACGCGGCAGGTATTTTTCCAGTATCGCCATCATCGCCTGCTGGCTGCCTTCTGAATAGTAAGCATGGCCAGTATCAAACAGCAGGTAGACGTCGTCGTTCACCATGCTCATGTAGCGGTCGATCTCGGCGGTAGTTTGAATGCCGGTACCCATATGGTGGTGCAGACAAACCTGCATGCCCTTGCCGGCAGCAATCTTGGCCAGCTCATTGTAGCCATCGGCCACTCGCTGCCACTCTTCATCGCTGAAATACGGCTTCTCTTCGAACACCCCTTTGGTGGTGCCCTGAATGCTTTTGCTCTGCTCGGAGCAGCCAATCACCTTGGCACCCATCGCATGCAGGAAATTCATATGGTTAATAAATTCATCAATGGTTTTTTCTTTCAGACCATCGGCGAAGAAGGTGCTGAACCAGGCGTTGCAGATTTGAATGCCGCGGATATCCAGCATCGGCTTGAGCACCGCCGGATCGCGCGGATACTTGCTGCCCACTTCGCTGCCGGTAAACCCGGCCAGCGCCATTTCACTGACGCACTGCTGGAAAGTGTTCTCTTTGCCCAGGTCGGGCATGTCGTCGTTGGTCCAGCCAATCGGGGCGATGGCCAGTTTTACGTTGTCTTTATTCATTTTCAGCCTCAATCATAGGAGCAGCACGCCGGTGATTTCACACCCACGCAGCCGAGAAATTTATTTACCCAACAGCTCTTTTTCGATGCGCTCTCGGGTCGCTACCGCCTGAGTTTTCATTCGTTCCGGATAGCCAAACAGCGAGGTGCAGATAATGGATTCGCCGCCCACCTTAAAATTACGATTGGCAAATTCCATATCGCGCAACGTCTGGAACAGGGCATCGAAATCCACTTCCCCTTCGCCGATACCCATATGCTGGTGCACGGCGGCGTCTACACCCGGCGGGTTGACGATATAGCGGCAGTGCTTGGTATGGTTCATGGTGTCGGCGATCAACACGTGCGAGAGATCGTCACCGGCATATTTCAGCATGCCGGCCACGTCGCCCTGACCTTTGTCGTAGTAGAAGGTGTGCGGCACGCTGTAGAGATACTTCACGTGATCGCTGCGTAACGACTTGACGATATCGGCGGTTTCGTTGCTCAGCTCGCAGAAATCCCACGGGTGCGATTGGATTTCCATGCGGATGCCTTCGCGCTCGATAATCGGCAGCAGCTCCTCCATTGAGCGGTACCACAGTTCTTCACAGATCTCCGGCTCATTGGGGTTACCCGCCAGCTCGGTATTGATCACCTGCACGCCCATTTCCACTGCGATTTCAATCATCCGGCGCCAGTTTTTGACCGCCGCCTGGCGGCGATCTTCGCCCGGACCGGACCAGCGATACACCACGATAAACGAGGAAATCTCCACGCCGGTGGCCTTCAGCGCATTTTTGTATTCCGCCATCACTTCGCGCCCGGCTTTCGGATGCTTGTAGAACGGATTGATCTGCGGGTGTGGCGACTGCTCAATATACTGATAGCCCCAGTCCGCCACCTGCTCAACCATTTTAGTGATGCCAAGGTCCCTGATGACATCCACATCAAAAGCGATCTTCATGGTCATTCCTCTTTAAACGTAAGTGCGGCGCTCAACCCATCAGTTGCCGTAAAAAGCCGGCCGCGGCGGCAAGGTCACCGGCACAATTTCACCGCTGAGTTGCGCGGCCACGCAGGCGTCGGCAGTGACAGAAGCGGCATAACCATCCCAGGCGGAAGGCCCGGTCAGCTTGCCGGCCAAGACGTCATTGATAAAGCCTTGCAGCTCGACGTCATAAGCATCGATAAAGCGGTCTTTCCAGTCGGTCAGAATTTCGGTAGACAGTCGGGCGCCGCTGCGCATCTGCACCGAAGACGGCTCTGGCAGCTTGGCAATGCCGGTTTCACCCACCACCTCACACTGGATGTCATAGCCGTATTGGCAGTTAACGAAAATTTCGACGTCGATGCGCGTGCCTTTGGCGGTTTCGAACAGCACAATTTGCGGATCTTTCAGGTGCGGGAACGCCTTGGGGCTTTTACGCGGGAACACGACCTGCACCGAGACATAGTCGTCATCCAGCAGCCAGCGCAGCACGTCAATCTCGTGGATCAGGGTGTCGGTGATCGCCATATCCGTGGTGTAAGCTTCGCCGACGGTCGGGTTGCGGTGTGCGCAGTGCAGCATCAGCGGTTCGCCAATTTGCCCGCTGGTCAGCACCTGTTTTAACGCGCGGTAACCCTGATCGTAAGGGCGCATAAAGCCCACCTGCACCAGACGTTTACCGTGTTTCGCTTCGGCCTCGACGATGTTTTTGCAGCCCTGAGCGGTGACCGCCAGCGGCTTTTCACAGAATACCGGCTTACCGGCGGCAATCGCGGCCAACACGAACTCTTCGTGACTCGGGCCCCAGGAAGTGACCAGTACCGCCTGCACGTCCGCCGCATTGACCAGATCGTGGCCGTTGTCATACACCTTGGCGTCCAGCTTCAGGTCGCTCACCACCTTGGCGGCGCTGTCGCGATTGATGTCGTTGACCGCCACGATACGGCTGCCCTGCAACACTTTGCTGCAGCGGCGAATGTGATCCCGACCGATTGCGCCGGTGCCAATAACCCCAATGTTCAATGTCATTTTCGTTATCCTCTTCAAATAGTTGCGGCAGACGCAAGGTCTGGGTAATCAAACGGGATCCTGATCAGTAGTCGCGGGCCTTATCGATGTTTTCCTGCAGCTTGCGGGCCACGGCGACGATTTTTTCGCTGTCGGCAACCTGGGCACCGCCCACGCGCCACCAGCTGAGATATTTGTGCACCATGGTTTTTGGCAGCACCTTGATGTCCAGCAGGGTCGACACGGTTTGCCGACGGGCATCGGCCAGCGCTTCGATCAGCTGCTGCTCGGTGGTCACGCTGTAGGTCTTGCAACCGTAGGCCGCAGCCAGCATGGCAAAGTTGACCGGCACCAAATTGCCGTCGAGCTTGCCGCCCTGCGGGTTGCGAAAGCGGAACTCGGTGGTGTAGCTGTCCATGCCGTGTTCCATCTGCAGGTTGTTGATGCAGCCGTTGGTCATGTTGTCGAGCAGCACCACGTTGATTTTGCAGCCTTCCTGAATCGACGTGACCAGTTCGGAATGCAGCATCATAAAGGCGCCGTCGCCGACCATCGCATACACCTCGCGGTTCGGCTCAGCCAGCTTGACCCCCAGCGCGGCATTGACCTCGTAGCCCATACAGGAGTAGCCGTATTCCACGTGATAACCCTGTTCGCCGTGGTTGTGCCACACCCGTTGCAAATCACCCGGCAGGCTGCCCGCAGCGGCGACGATCACGCTGTCCTGCGGCAGATGCTGGTTCAGTACCCCCAGCACCCGGCTTTGGGTTAACAAGGAGTCGGTCTTTTCGATAAATTCGGCAAACACGCGGTCACGATCGAGGTGATCGTCAATTTCAGGAACAAAACCTTCTCCGGTGTATTCCACCGCATAAACCCGGGCGGTTTCCTGCTGTTGCGCGCTGCGTGCGTCGGCAATGGCATTACCCCAGCCGGCGCGATAATCTGCCTGTGCCAGCCGTTCGCTCAGTGCGGACAGCGCTTCGCGGGCATCGGCCAACACCTGCACGCCGTCGAGCTTGCCGGCGTCAAAAGCGCTGACGTTGATATTGAGGAAATCGACGTCCGGATGCTGGAACAGCCATTTTGACGAAGTGGTGAAGTCGGTATAACGGGTGCCCACGCCAATCACCAGATCGGCCTGACGGGCCAGCGTATTCGCCGCCAGACAGCCGGTTTCACCGATGCCCCCCAGGTTGAATTCATGGCTGCTAGGCACCGTGCCTTTGCCCGCCTGAGTTTCTGCAAACGGGATGTGGAAACGCTCGGCGAAGTCACGCAGCGCCTGGCCGGCCTGCGAGTATTTCACCCCGCCACCGCACACCAGCAGCGGGCGACGTTTAGCGGTCAGCAGCGCCAACGCATCCTCCAGCATGCCGGCGGTCGCCGGGCGGCGATCGAGCCGATGCACACGCTTTTGGAAGAAATAGTCCGGGTAGTCATAGGCTTCGCCCTGCACGTCCTGCGGCAGGCACAGCGTCACCGCGCCGGTTTCCGCCGGATCGGTCAGCACGCGCATCGCATTGATGCAGGCGCTCATCAGCTGTTCAGGACGCACTATGCGGTCCCAGTACTTGCTCACCGCACGGAAAGCGTCATTGGTGCTGATGCTGAGATCGTAAGACTGTTCAATCTGCTGCAGCACCGGGTCCGGCTGGCGCGAGGCGTAAACATCGCCCGGCAGCAGCAATAAAGGAATGCGGTTGGCGGTGGCGGTCGCGGCGGCGGTGATCATATTGGCGGCGCCGGGCCCGACGGAAGAGGTGCAGGCATAGATCTGCTGACGCAGCTTCTGCTTGGCGAAGCCGGTCGCTGCGTGGGCCATACCCTGCTCGTTACGCCCCTGATGCACCACCAGCTCACCGCTGTCCTGCTCCAGCGCCTGCCCCAGACCGAGGACGTTGCCGTGGCCGAAAATCGCAAAGATGCCTTTGACGAATTTGGTTTCCACGCCGTCGACCAACAGGTACTGGTTGTCGAGGAACCTGACGAGTGCCTGTGCCATGGTTAACCGGATCTTGCCCATTTACTCACCCTTTTAGATTAGTCTCGCCCGCGCCGGCACCAGCTGCATGCCGAACCAGATAAGCTGTGTGATACTCGCCGTCAGCAAGCGCTGTACCCTGCTTAAGCCGACAACCTGAAACGTGTTGGGATTATAAACAAATATATTTTTCATAAAATCACATTACAGAAGAAACATTTCATTTTGCGATAAAGATCCCATAATGATGAAAACCCCGTTTCATCCATGCCTTTAGAATTCACTGACTTAGCCACCCTTTCATCCGTTGAGGCGTCCGCTCAACACCGCCTGAACTCACAGCAACCCTTGGCACCATCAGCCTGTGACACCAAGGATACCCTTGCCGCCCCTCGGCGTTTTCACCTCAGGGCGGGCGGGGTTTTCGATGCCCTTTACCGTTGTAGCAACGGGGTTTTAAATGCATCACATTTTTGGGGTGTAAATTTCATTCAATCTTGAAATTGAAATTTTTATTCCTCATACTCCAAAAATGCTTCGCAGTCGGGGTTTCGCTTAATACAGAAGGAAACGGGTATGGCTACACAAGAAAAACAGCTTGATGTCATTTGTCTCGGGCGTATCGCCGTCGATTTCTATGCACAGCAAATCGGCGCACGCCTGGAAGATGCCAGCACATTCTCAAAATATCTCGGCGGCTCTTCCGGCAATGTGGCTTACGGCACGGCCATTCAGGGTCTGAAGTCCGGCATGCTGGCCCGCGTCGGCGACGAACATATGGGCCGTTTCCTGCGCGAAGAACTGCAGCGCGTCGGGGCCGACACCCAAAGCCTGATTACCGACCCCCAGCGCCTGACCGGCCTGGTGATCCTCGGCATTAAAGATCAGGAAACCTTCCCGCTGATTTTCTATCGCGAAAACTGCGCCGATATGGCGTTGACGCCGGACGATATCGACGAGGCCTACATTGCATCGTCACGGGCATTGGCCATTACTGGCACCCACCTGTCGCATCCGAACACCCGCGCGGCAGTGTTAAAGGCGCTGGAATACGCCCGACGCCACGGTCTGCGCACCGCGTTGGATATCGATTATCGGCCGGTGCTGTGGGGCCTGACATCGCTGGGCGACGGTGAAACCCGTTTCGTCGAGTCAGAAAAAGTGACCCGCGAACTGCAAGAAGTGCTACATCACTTTGATCTGATCGTCGGCACCGAAGAAGAGTTTCATATTGCTGGCGGCAGCACCGATACCCTGACCGCGTTGAAAAACGTGCGCAAGGCGACCCGGGCCACGCTGGTTTGCAAACGCGGCGCCCAGGGCTGTTCGGTATTTGAAGCGGAGATCCCGACAAGCTGGCAACAGGTCAAACTGCACTCCGGCGTAAGGGTTGAGGTACTGAACGTACTGGGTGCGGGCGATGCCTTTATGTCCGGCCTGCTGCGCGGTTACCTGAACGATGAAGGTTGGGATCAGGCTTGCCGCTATGCCAATGCCTGCGGCGCACTGGTGGTTTCGCGTCACGGCTGTGCGCCGGCGATGCCAACCAAGCAGGAACTGGATGACTACCTGCAGCGCGAACAGGAAGTGAAACGTCCGGATCGCGATGCGCGGCTTAACCATCTGCACCGGGTCACTACCCGCAAACAGCAGTGGCCGGAGCTGTGCGTGTTCGCTTTCGACCACCGCAAACAGCTGGCGGATATGGCGCGAGAAGCCAACGTCAGCGAGGAACGCATTCCCAAACTGAAAACCCTGCTGCTGACCGCGGCGCAACAGGCCGCCGAGGTTGCCGGGTTGCAGGGCAACAGCGGCATTCTGGCCGATACCACCTATGGGCAGGCGGCGCTGAACAGCATCACCGGCCAGGGCTGGTGGATTGGCCGACCGATCGAGCTGCCCAGTTCACGCCCGCTACGACTGGAGCACGGCAATATTGGCTCGCAGCTGATCGACTGGCCGCAGGAGCACGTGGTGAAGTGCCTGGTGTTTTACCATCCGCATGACGCCGCCGAGCTGCGTCGCGAGCAGGATGAACTGATTGGCGACGTGTATCGCGGTTGCTGCAAGTCCGGCCACGAACTGTTGCTGGAGGTGATCCTGCCGGAAAGCAACGCCGACAAGGCCGAAAGCTACTATCTGGAGATGTTGCAATATTTTTACACGCTGGGCATCAAGCCCGACTGGTGGAAATTGCCGCCGCTGAGCGCAGAAAATTGGCAGCGGGTGGGGGCTTTGATAGAGGCGAACGATCCATTCTGCCGTGGCGTATTGATACTGGGGCTGGACTCACCGGAAGAAACGCTGAAGGCCGGTTTCGCCGCGGCGGCAGACGCCCGTTGGGTAAAAGGTTTTGCCGTCGGCCGCACCATCTTCGGCCAGCCTTCACGCCGCTGGTTGCAGGGCGAACTGGATGACGCCGGCTTAATCGAGCAGGTGAAACAAAAATACCTGACGCTGATTGGCTTCTGGCGCCAATACCGCCCAACCTCTCACTCGTCTTAATCGACAAACCCTCCCCTTAAACGATTTTCGCCGCTTTAAGGGGATTTTTTTGCCGGTTTTCTGTGAAGTAACGCAACTTGCAATCGAATAAATCGCTTTTTGGTGAAATGAAACTTCCGCTCCATCTGTTAGAATGAGCTGTCAATAATTCAGGCGTCAGGCCAATACGCCTTAGCCCACACTGCGAGCCGAATGGATGAACAACCCAACTCAACTTTCGCTGTTACAGGACGAGATCCGCCACCGTTATGAAACGCTGAGCAAGCGTTTGAAACAGGTGGCGCGTTACATTTTGGATAACAGTAACAGCATTGCTTTCGATACCGTCGCCTCCATCGCCGCACAGGCCAGCGTCCCGCCGTCGACCCTGATCCGCTTTGCCAACGCGTTTGGCTTCAGCGGTTTCAACGAAATGAAACAGGTTTTTCGCCAGCACCTGATGGAAGAAACGGTCAACTACACCGAACGCGCTCGCCTGTTTCGCCAGACCTCTACCGACGATAACGTTGCGCCGGAAAAGCCGGCGGAAATTCTTAACGTTTTCACCATGGTCAATGCTCAGGCCCTGCAACAGCTGGCGATGCAAACCAGCCCCGAGCAGTTGGATCGCGCGGTTGAGTTGCTGAACAACGCCGAGAATATCTACGTGATCGGTCTGCGTCGCTCATTCAGCGTCGCCTCGTACCTCACCTATGCCTTGCGTCATCTGGAGCGCCGAGCCTTTCTGATCGACGGTTTGGGCGGCATGTTTACCGAGCAACTCAGCATGGTGAAACCCAATGACGTTGTGATCGCCATCAGCTATTCGCCGTATGCGCAGGAAGCGTTGGAGCTGGTGGAGTTGGGCGCCAAGCGTGGCGCACAGCAGATTGCCATTACCGACAGCCAGGTCAGCCCGCTGGCCGCCTTCAGCGACGTGTGCTTTGTGGTGCGCGAAGCGCAGGTGGACGGTTTCCGCTCCCAGGTCGCCTCTATGTGTCTGGCGCAAACCCTGGCGGTATCGCTGGCGCTGAATAACGCCAAAGAAGAGTAATACGGGCAGGATCAACAAGGCCCGGCTAGCCGGGCCTGATGCGAATTATTTCGCCGCTGGGTATCCGTCGCTATTAATCCAGGCGTGGTCTTTTTCCCAGGTGAATTTCCACAGGCGCACCGGCCCGGCCATCACGTTGAGATAGTAGTTGTCGTAACCGGCCAGCGTTGCCACCGGGTGGTAGCCGCGCGGCACCTTGACCACGTCGCGGTTATAGACCGCCATGCACTCGTCCAGCGACCTGTCGTCGGTATAGACCCGTTGCATGCAAAAGCCCTGTTCAGGCTGGATCCGGTGATAGTAAGTCTCTTCCAGATAGGTTTCATCCGGCGAATCTTCCTGATCGTGTTTGTGGCTAGGGTAAGAGCTGGTATTGCCCTCATCCGTGTACACTTCCACCACCAACAGGCTGTCGGCCGGCGCGCTGTCCGGCAAGATATTGTGTACCAGACGCTGATTGCGCCCTTTACCGCGCCGCTCTACGCCCACGTCTGCCGGAGTGATCAGCCGCGATGGCAGGTGCCCGTGGCCCGGCGCGCTGCAAACCGCCAACTCCAACGCACTTTCCGCGCGCACTTCAATTCGATCGTGATGCGGCACATACACCGCATAAGGCGGGGTGCGCTCAAACGGGCTCATCCGTTTACCGATGCTCGGGTATTCCGCTCGCAGGGTAGCGACAGAAGCGATACCGGCGACCAGCACCAGGCACAGTTCTTTGTCGCCGCTTTCCAACTGCAGCGACTGACCGGCTTCGAGACGATAGACGTCAAACCCGACAAAGCGCCAGTCGGCATTCTCCGGGGTGACGTGCTGGATGCGCCCCTCGGCATTTGGCTGCTGACATTTGGCGAGCAATGAAGACATGGTAATTCTCCCAATTAAGTATGAATAGACCCCAAATAATTGGCGTTGCATCATCGTAGGGGTGCTGCATGCCGCGCCCGCATTAATCGGGGCGAATTTATTCGCCCCCTACAGGGTGACTGGGCCAAATACACGCAGCCAACACAGATGCGGCTTGAAAGACGACGGGTATAGTGCCTTAACCCAGCGTCGGCATACTGTATTCAGACACCGTTTGCTGCCCGGTTGGCCAGCGGGCGGTGGCGGTTTTCATCCGGGTGTAGAAACGCACGCCGTCGGTACCGTGAACGTTTAATGCACCGAACACCGAGCGCTTCCAGCCACCAAAGCTGTGGAACGCCATCGGGACAGGCACCGGGACGTTGACCCCCACCATGCCGGCCTGCACTTCCTGCACGAACTGGCGCGCATAGTGACCGTTACTGGTAAAGATAGCGCTGCCGTTACCAAATTCATGGCTATTCACCGTATCGATGGCGGTCTGGTAGTCCGGCACGCGGACAATGCCCAACACCGGCCCGAAGATCTCTTCGCGATAGATACGCATCTCCGGCGTAACGTGGTCAAACAGGGTACCGCCAACGTAGTAGCCGTCCGGGTAACCCGCCACCTGATAGTTGCGGCCATCGGCCACCAGGGTAGCGCCCTCTTCCACGCCCAGATCGATATAACCCAGGACTTTCTTCTGGTGCGCCGAGGATACCAGCGGCCCCATCTCGTTTTCTTCGCCACCCTGTTTAAGCCCTGGACCAACGCGCAACTGAGCGATCAGCGGCTTCAGTCTGGCAATCAGTTTATCGGCCGTGTCGTCGCCGACGACCACCGCCACCGGCAACGCCATGCAACGCTCGCCGGCCGAGCCGAATGCGCCGCCCATCAGGGCATTGACCGTCGCGTCCAGATCGGCGTCAGGCATGATGATGGCCTGGTTTTTCGCCGCGCCGAAGGCCTGCACCCGCTTGCCGTGGGCACTGGCGGTAGTATAGATATGTTCAGCCACCGCAGAGGAGCCGACAAAGCTCACCGCCTGAATGTGGGGATCGGTGCACAGCTGCGCGGCTTCTTCGTTTGCGCAATGCACCACGTTGAATACGCCGTCCGGCAGCCCGGCTTCTTTCAGCAGTTCGGCCATGCGAACCGAGGCCGAAGGCACCAGCGCCGGGGGCTTGAGCACAAAGGTATTGCCGCAGGCCAGCGCGATAGGGAACATCCACATCGGCACCATCGCCGGGAAGTTGAAGGGGGTGATACCCGCGACCACGCCCAATGGCTGCATCAGCGAGAAGCTGTCAACGCCGCTGCCGACGTCCGCAGAATATTCGCCCTTGATCAGATGTGGAATGCCGCAGGCAAATTCCACCACTTCGATGCCGCGGGTCAGTTCGCCCAGCGCATCGGAATACACCTTGCCATGCTCGCTGACAATCAGCGCCGCCAGCTCGTCGCGATGCTGTTCCAGCAGCGCCTTAAAATTGAACATGATGCGCGCACGGCGCAGCGGTGTGGTGCGCGACCAGTCGGCAAATGCCTGGTGGGCCACGTCAATGGCCTGCTTCACCTCGGCGGCAGTGCTCTGCGTCACGCGGCGTTCAACCTGCCCGGAAGCCGGATTATGCACGTCGACGGTTTGATTGCTGCTGCTCAGGCACACCTGCCCGCCAATAAAGTTACCCACGGTTTTCATGTCTCACCCTCTTTTAAGTCCGCTGTCGCCTGACCGTCTGCGGCCGTAGCGTTTTCATCACACCGCTTGCCGGAGACTGCCCGCAAGCAGGCTAAATCCTGACCGGATGAAGCAAACTCTATTTCATTGAAAAAAAAGTTTCAAATAAATTATTTTAGAAAATTTGTTTTTAGTGCGGAAGGTCGCAGTTTTGCCACATCACCGTGCAAGGCCATTACATGAAGGAAAAAAAGCGGTCCCTGTGTTCACGCGCCAACGGCAGGGAATTAGCCCTGACTTTTATACAGAAACAGGCAGCCCACGGGGAAAGACGACCCGGCCAGACGCTAAAGGATCGCGCGGTAACGCTTGAGGGGCATTTGCGGTTTTTTTTGAACTGGATCTAAAAATCAATATTTCATTATTCACTAATTATGAAATAAATGTTCTTGTTTACCGAAGCGTTAACTCGACTATCACCGCCTTAATGACAGGCAGGGTCCAACCCCTTCCGCCTCCTCTTCCCTACAACCAACAGCGCGGGTGGAAGCCAGGAAAAAAATCGGAGCAACACATGTCATCTCAGCGTAAGCATAATACCGGGTACATACTGCGAATATGCGGCATTGCGGCACTTGGCGGCATTTTGTTCGGCTACGACACCGCCGTGATCTCCGGCGCGATCGAATCCCTGAAAACCTATTTTAATCTCAGCCCCGCCGAGACCGGCTGGGCCGTTTCCAACGTGGTGATAGGCTGCGTGGTCGGTGCCTTTGCCGCCGGGCCACTGGCCGGGCGATATGGTCGTAAGAAGGCCCTGATGCTGGCGGCAGTGCTGTTCACCATTTCGGCAGTGGGTTCTTCACTGGCGCCAACTTTCACCTGGTTTGTGATTTACCGCATTATCGGCGGTTTGGCGGTGGGTATCGCCGCGACCGTTTCGCCGATGTACATGTCGGAAGTCTCACCCAAAGACATGCGCGGCCGTGCGCTCAGCATGCAGCAATTCGCCATCGTGTTCGGCCAAATCGTGATCTTCTACGTTAACTTCAAAATCGCCAGCATCGCCAGTGAAGCCTGGCTGGTGGAGATGGGCTGGCGCTGGATGTTCGCCTCCGGCGTGCTGCCCTGCATCCTGTTTTGCATTTTGGTATTTATCATTCCAGAGTCGCCACGCTGGAGCGTGATGGTCGGCCGGGACGATCAGGCGCTGGCGATGCTGACCAAAGTGTCCAACGCCGAACATGCGAAAAAAGTGCTGCAGGAAATCAAAGACTCGATAAAACAGGATCAACAAGCCAGCCAGAAAAAACTCAGCTATGCCGATAAACGGGTACGCTTCATTCTGTTCGTTGGCTGCATGATCGCCATGCTGCAGCAGGTCACCGGGGTTAACGTAATGATGTATTACGCGCCGGTGGTGCTGAAAACCGTCACCGTAAACGCGCAGGAAGCGCTGTTCCAAACCATCTGGATAGGCGTGATGCAGTTGGTCGGTTCCGTCATCGGTGCCATGTTGATGGATCGCATGGGCCGCATCCCGCTGATGCGTTGGGGTACGCTGGGCGTCATCGCCGGCCTGCTGATCACCTCCTATGCGCTCTATACCGAGGCCACCGGCTACTTCGCGCTGTTTGGCATGCTGTTCTTTATGGTGTTCTATGCGCTCTCGTGGGGCGTGGGCGCCTGGGTCCTGGTGTCAGAAATCTTCCCCAATCGCATGCGCTCTCAGGGCATGAGCATCGCCGTCGGCTGCATGTGGCTGGCCAACTTTGTCGTGTCTCAGACCTTCCCGATGATCAACGATAACCCTTATCTGTTCTCAAGCTTCCACGGTGCCTTCCCGATGTGGGTGTTCGCCGTCTGCTGCCTGTTCAGTTACTGGTTTATCGGCCGCTATATTCCTGAAACACGAGGGGTATCGCTGGAAAAAATGGAGGACGTGGTCATGGCAAAACGCTATCGCCAACCTCAACCCGAAATACAACGCACGCCGCTGTAGCTCGGCAAATATCAGGCTTTATCAACTCATTCAGGAGTAATGCATCATGACCATTGCGCCAGACCGTTTTTGCATCAACCGCAAGATCGCGCCAAACCTCGATTTGGAACAGTTTTTCAGCCTGGTGAAAAAGTGCGGGCTCAACAAAGTAGAGCTGCGCAACGATATGCCGAGCGGCAAGGTGACCGATAACCTGAGCAACGATCAATTAAATGCGTTGGCAGAAAAATACGGTATCGAAATCGTCACCATTAACGCGCTCGGCATGTTTAACCTGCTGGACGATCAAGCCGCGTTGCTGAAAAACGCCGAGGCGCTGTTGTCACAAGCTCAGGCAATCCGCAGCAAGGCGCTGGTACTGTGCCCGCATTGCAGCGCGGGCGATAACCGCAGCGAAGAGCAGAAAAAAACCGACACGCTGGCGGCCCTTAAGCTGCTGGCTCCGCTGTTCAGGCAATACGGTGTACAGGGCTATGTGGAGCCGTTGGGGTTCGGTATCAGCTCACTGCGCTCATCGCTGCTGACGCAGTCCCTGATCCGGGATTCTGGCGCGCCGTACAAAATCGTGCTGGATACCTTCCACCACTATTTAAGCGACGTAACGCAGCCTGAATTTGATGCGCAAATTCAGATCGACGGCATTGGGCTGGTGCACCTTTCCGGGGTGGAAGATCGGCGTGCTAAAAGCGCATTAAGCGACGAAGAACGCATCATGCTGAGCGATAAAGATCGGCTGGAGAGCAAAAAGCAGGTGCAGGATCTGGAGCGCCTGGGCTACACCGGCATTTACGCCTTCGAGCCGTTTTCGTCGCAACTGGACAGCTGGACGGCAGCGGATATAGAACGTGAAATCCGTCAGAGCATCGCTCTGCTGCAAGGGTAGCGGCCGCAAAGGGGCGAGCATGCTCGCCCCTGATTTAACCGGGCGCCCCTACCCTTATTTTCTCCAGATTATTTCAACGTGCTGACCACCAACTGATGGCGCTCGTTGTAGAACTTACGGTAGGCCAGGTAGCAGGCGATGATGGTCGACAGACTGGCGGTCGACAACAGCATGAAAGTCACCATAATCTGGTACTTAATCGCCTTGACCGGATCGATACCGGCGAAGATCAGACCCGACATCATGCCCGGCAGGCTGACCAACCCCACGGTTTTGGCAGAGTCCACCGTAGGGATCAACGAAGCACGGATACTGTCGCGGATCAGCGCCGCCGAAGCGAACTTCGGCGAGGCGCCCAGGCTCAGCATCTCCTGAATCTTCTGCTGATCGCTTTTGAAACGCTGCCCCAGGTTGTTGTAGCACAGGCCAACTGCCACCATCGCATTGCCGGCCACCATGCCGGAAATCGGGATCACCTGCATTGGGGTAAACTCAATCGAACCGGTCAGTACCAGCACCGCCAACGTTAATACCGCGCCGGTGGTTATGGCAATAAACGACGTCATAAATGCGTGATCGATATATTTACTGCGCTTTTGCGCGTTGTAGGCAGCGTTAAAGCAGATAAACAGCACCATCAGCACCGTCAGAATGGCGTTATTTACATCAAAAATGTATTTCAGCACGTAGCCGACAATGATCAGTTGCACCACCGCCCGGCAAATACTCCAGATAATGTCTTTTTCCAGCGCCAGCTTTTCTTTATGGCTGATTAAAATAGCAATAATCACCAATACCATCGACAAAACCAAAGATTCATTGCTGATGTTATGCTGGTTCATTGGTCGTCTCCTGCGCCCGAGCGCCATGCGCACTCAAAGTAATCACATCATCCGCATGTTTGATTTCATCTTTATCATGCGTAACCCACAACACCGCGACGCCATGCTGCGCGACCAGTTGATGAATAATTTCATTAACGTTGCGTTTATTATCTTCATCCAGCGCACTGGTGATCTCATCCAATAACAGAACCTTGGGCATAAACTGCAGGTTACGGATCAACGAAATTCGCTGCTTCTCGCCGCCCGATAATTCGTTAACGCTTTTATCCAGCATATTTTCCGCTAGCCCAAAGCGCACCAGGTCGGCCTGCATCTTTTTCCTGTCCGGTTTTTGTTTGCGAATCTGGTAGGGCAACGCGATATTGTCATACACGCTGTCGCCAAACAGCGAAGGGGTTTGAAAACAGTACGACACCTGTTGACGATACTCTTCCGGCGGTATATCGGTAATGGCCTTACCGGCAAAAATAATTTTTCCACGGGTCGGGTCGATCAAGGAAGATACGATTTTTAGCAGGGTGCTTTTTCCGCAGCCAGACGGGCCGGTAATCAGTTTAAATTCGCCCTGATTCAGACCGAAAGACACGGAATCTAAAATAACCTGCTCGTCTATTTGATAATGAATATCATCCAATAACAGTATTTCTTTGCTTTCCTTCATTATAAGCACGCATCCATCATGAAAATATTTGCACCCAGGCCCTCAGTATACGGCCTCAAAAATTGCACTGCCAATGGCTGGTCATTAGTCGTAACAAAGGAGTCGGGCTGAGGCGCTTTTCGCTCCGTCAGCCCTGTGTTGATCCGCTGTGAAGGGTAGTCAAAATGACGAAACAGGAAAGGAATTACATTTTTTTGGGTGATGCACAAATATACCAGCGTAACGAATTATTGATGCTGCGATGAGTACAACGAACTTTACCCTCTTTTTCCAATGCCAATAACAGCGTGCGCGTGGTGTAAATATTTTCACCGCATTTGTCTGCCAGCTCCCTGGTTTTAGGCCAGTGTTCCGGTGCCGGAGGGTGATGTTCCCCTGCCCCCGACGCGCGCTCCATACAGAGTTTTCGTAACACGTTTAGCATATGTGACTTCCTGATTTCATATGTTATCGGCGCCTTGGCCATCGCGTACTCCTTGGGTTACTTTTGCCTGCTCCTGTCCTGCGGCAGCACGTCGGCCACGCGCAAGGTGTAAATCATCGTGGCGCCCGGGGGGATTGCGGGCGGGCTTCCTTTGTCGCCGTATGCCAGAACTGGCGGCACCACCAGCGTCATGGACCCATGCTTGTTCAATTTGCCGATGGCGGCGCGAAACAGCGGTGGATATTGCGACAAAGGCAAAGAGATAGTGGTGCCGGCCAAGTCCATATCCTTGATCACTTGCCCATCGGGCAGGCTCTCGCGTACCACGATATCGACGTTGTCATTGGCGTTTATCTGCCCGCTGCCGGCATAGTCCACACGGTAATAAAAACCGAGCGCATCTTTTTGCACACCAGGCTGCTTGGCGAAATCGGCGAGGTAGGTTTTACCCTCCCCCCGTATCGCCTGCTGTCGCTGCTGTTGGGCCTGCTGCAAGGCAGCGTCTGCGGCCTTTAGCGCGCGGTCGATGGCGGCATCATCCAACCGTTGCTGCCCCGCCAGCGTATCGGCAATGCCCGCCAGCAAGCGCGGGCGATCGGCTTCAATTCCCAAGCGGCGGTTCTCTTCCTGTAAATGCAGAATGTCACGCCCCAGCGAAACCCCGGCGGCGTAGGCCTGCTTATCGGCATCGCTGGCCAGCTCCGGCGGTTGTCGCTGCGCGGCTAGCTGACGGTTGAGCTGCTGCAACTGCTGCTCTTGCTGCGTGACGATCCGCTGCTGCCGTGCCAGAGCCGCCGCCATGGCGATCAAGTCTGGCGGCGTGGCGATGGCCTTACGGATCCCTTTTAACGCGGCCACCAGCGGCCGGATATCAATCGGGTCTGGTTTGGGTGTTGCCTTGAGGGCTGGCGCCGCCGGTTGAGCCTGAGCCGCCAGTTGCTGTTCCAATTGGCGGATGGTTTCGGCTTGCCGTTGCAGGGCCTGATTCAGCGCAGTCAGACGGGCGTTGTCTCCGCGCGTAACAGCGGCGGGTTTGGGCTTGGCAGTCACCGGCTGAGGCGCTGCAGGTGCACTTTCCACCACCGGCACCGCCTGCTGTTGCTCGGCAAATTTCAGCAATGCGGGAATGCCGTCATCCTTGCCAGGTGCAGTCTCTGCCGCCGATGCAGCGCCCCATACCAACAACAGCAGCAAAGCAGCGGCTCCTTCCGCATACCTTCTCATGATTACAGGCTCTCCACCCGGCTCGACAGATCGGACATCAGCTCATGCTCAACGTCGGCGCAGAATTTCTCGGTTTTATATTTATAAAGCGCATCTATGGCTTTACGGGTGCTTTCATCGACATTACTGCGAATGCCGGCATATCCCGAAGCGTTGGACAACAGCCCGTTAAAATAAGCAATCCGTTTCTGATAGCTTTGCGGATTAATATTCTTAAGTGAGTTGACCCGTTGCTGACAAAGCGCGATCCGTTGCTCATCAGTGTTTTCCTTAGGATTACTCTGTGAAACTTTTTTCATGGCAACCGTGCCGGTGCCATTTTTTCCTACGCAACCGGACAGCAGTAAACAGGACATTATCATCAGCGCCGTAGCGACGGCGGAACGGCGAGTTGAATCATTAATTATGGTAATCATTCCGTTTATCATCCCTTAATTATCACTTAGGTCATTATTATGTCGCGAAGCCCTGCTTTATCTGACTGCTTCTGATTAATCCTAACGAGTTAAATAACAAAAACGCACAATAACAGTCGGGCATTGGTAATAATCCGATACACATCTGTATTGTTATGTTTTTGTTAAAACTCAAAAAGAAATTATCGTAGCCACAATGAATGAAAGTCACATCCCAGGCCAGTATTACCGGCGCGTTCACCAATAAAAACAAAGAGTTAACTTTTTACACGCGATTAACGCGCAGAATTCATCATCTGCTGTCTGAGGGCGATATTATCAAAACAATATTGCTAATTGTAGTGCGAACACTAATTCTGGCGATCTAATATCTCGCATATTGCTATTTATATAGTCATTTATTCTGGATAATATTTGTATACGATCTATTGATTTTCAATTATATATATTTCTTTTTCCTTTTGGTTTTATATTCTGTATTTGACTTAACTTAATAAAAGCTATTTCCAACCGCACCTATTATTTGCAAGAATAATCCCAGCAAGACGCTATGGTGATATACCTATTTTTCTTTTATGGATTTCGCTTGTACGACTTCCAAAATATTTCGTTATTCACTCATGAATAACGGAGGGTGGCGTATTGCCCAGAGCAAAAGGATCTGGCTCCAACTACGGCGTCGGCGACATGACGTTGCCGCTGTTGTGGGGGATTTAGATGTGCTGTTCTTTTTATTTAAATACTCTCTACAGGAACTTGAGAAATGAAACTGAATAAATTAATGCTGGCAACCGTGATTGCTTTCGCTTCTGCATCTGTTGCTCACGCCGCATCTAACCAGGGCAGCGGTAAAGTCACTTTTACCGGTGAAATTATTGATGCGCCATGCAGCGTAGCACCGGAATCTGTTGATCAAACTGTCCCTATGGGCCAAATCAGCAGCCGTCTGCTGGCTAAAGAAGGCAAATCCAGCTCTGAGCCATTCAGCATCGAACTGAAAGATTGCTCTATTGCGACCATGAAGAACGTCCAGGTGACCTTCACCGGTACGCCGGATCCAGATAACAGCAAACTGCTGGCACTGAGCGGCACCGCAACCGGCGCTGGCATCAGAATCTATGACAACCTGCATTCCAAAGACGTTGAACTGGGCACCGCAACCGATGGTCAGGGTCTGACCGAAGGTAATAACTCCCTGAAATTCGCCGCTTATCTGCAAGGCAGCAGCGCTTCTGGCGCCGTGGTCCCAGGCGAATTCACCAGCGTTGCAAACTTCACACTGGCTTACCTGTAATCCCCCCTCGGGGACGCCACTTTGGTGTCCCCGTTTTACCTGCACGGACATTGGGTAACGGGACCAACGGCTACAGGGAGACGCCAGCATGACAAACCGGATTTCGGGCGTACTGCTTATCGCGCTCAGCCTTTGCAGCGCAGAGGCGACGGCGAAAAATCAGGGCCACGGCACACTCAACCTAGGTGGCGAGATCGTCGAAACCCCCTGCGGGATTGCCAGCGAAAGCCTGGACCAGACCGTTGATTTCGGCCTGATCTCGATGACCGATGCGGCATTGGATACGCAGCCGGTACTGATCGGCAGCCGCCGCAACTTTGAGATCAAGCTGGTGAACTGCGAATTGGCCAGCATCGTGAAACCCGACTTTATCTACCGCGCGGCCACCGTCACTTTCAACGGCATCGCCGACAGCCGAGATCCCGATCTCTTGGGGGTTTATGGCGAAGCCCAGGGCGTGGCTATTGAGCTACTGACCGCCAACGGCGTTCAGATACCGCTGGGCAGTACCACCGCGGATTACCAGATTGTCGCCGGCGACAACACGCTGCGCTTTGGCGCTCAGTTACGCATTCATCCCGACAGGGCCAGGGCCGGCGGATTCAGCTCACTGGCGAAATTCACCCTGTCTTATCTGTAAGTAACGCCTCGTTAGGCGGGTGCCGCCGTCAGGCACTGAATGACATCACGTATTACGTATTCAGGTCGTACAGGATGACCTGCTATTGGGCGCGGATTTGCCATGAGTGATTATTCTATGACGTCATTACTGACACGGAAAAAAATACCCCTTACCGTCATTCTATCTTTCCTCTGGGTGCATTCGGCTTTTTCCGCCACGGAATTCAATACCGACGTATTGGATATTGGCGATCGCA
Source organism: Serratia sp. BIGb0234 (assembly GCF_024809915.1). Lineage (NCBI taxonomy): Bacteria > Pseudomonadati > Pseudomonadota > Gammaproteobacteria > Enterobacterales > Yersiniaceae > Serratia > Serratia sp. BIGb0234. The sequence continues at coordinate 85,603 of NZ_JANUEI010000007.1, read as the reverse complement.
GCAAAGTGGATCTATCGCGTTTTTCCGACGCCGATTACGTCATGCCCGGCGCCTATTTGCTGGATATCAAAATCAACCAGAAAACCTTGCCGCAGCGCAGCATTCAATATTATCCGTCGCCGGATAAAAAGGATCGCTCTCGCGTCTGCCTGCCGCCGGATCTGGTCGAGAAAATGGCGCTGAAAGAAGACGTCCTCAAAAAAATCACTCTGTGGCACGACAACAGCTGCGCCGATATCAGCGGCATCAAAGGGGCAACCATCTCCGACCGCATCGGCGGCGGCGTCTTGGCCATCACCATCCCGCAGGCCTGGATGAAATATTCCGATCCGGACTGGACACCGCCGGAGCAGTGGGACGACGGCATTCCCGGACTGCTGCTGGACTACAGCATCAGCGGCCAGGTCGGCAAGCAGAGCCACAATAACAACACCGCCGAAAATCTCAGCAGCTACGGGACGGTGGGGGCTAACCTGGGCGCCTGGCGTCTGCGCGCCGACTATCAGGCCAATTACAATCAGCAGGCCGGCGAGCGCGATAACAACTTCGACTGGAACCAGATCTACGCCTACCGCGCGCTGCCGATGCAGGCTGCCAAGCTGACGCTCGGTGAAATCTTTCTCGACTCGGGGGTCTTTGATTCTTACCGCTTTACCGGTCTGAATCTGGCCAGCGACGAGCGCATGCTGCCGCCAAACCTGCAGGGTTATGCGCCGGAAGTACGCGGCATTGCCAAGAGCAACGCCAAGATCACCGTCTCGCAAGAAGGTCGTACGCTGTACGAAACCACCGTGCCCGCCGGGCCGTTTGCCATTCAGGATCTCAACAGTTCGGTACGTGGCCGGTTAGACGTGAAGGTGGAAGAACAAGACGGCACCGTCTCCACTTTCCAGGTCGACACCGCCACCATCCCTTACCTGACGCGCCCCGGCTATGTCCGCTACAACGTCGCGGTGGGTAAACCTTCGGCATACGATCACCGCACGCAAGGGCCACTGTTTTCCGCCAGCGACTTCTCCTGGGGGCTGACCAGCGCCTGGTCGCTGTACGGCGGCGCCCTGCTCGGCGGCGATTACAACGCCTGGGCGCTCGGCCTGGGTCGCGATCTTAACGTGTTCGGCGCCATGTCGGTGGACGTGACGCAGTCCATCGCCCGCTTGCCCAATGTGCCTACCGCCAGCGGCATGTCGTTCAAGGTCAACTACGCCAAGCGCTTCGATGAGCTGAACAGCCAGATCACCTTCGCCGGCTACCGCTTCTCACAGCGCAAGTTCATGAACATGTCGCAGTATCTGCAAGAGCGCTACAACGACTATGACGAACGCTACAACGGCCGCCAAAAAGAGCTGTACACCATTACCGCCAGCAAAACCTTTATGGCGGAAGACAGCGCCAAGGCGATCACCGCTTACCTGACCTATTCGCACCAAACCTATTGGGATGCCAGGGCGCAGGATCGCTACGGGTTATCCGCCAGCAAGCTGTTCAACGTCGGCAATGTCAGCAACGTGACCGCATCGCTGTCGGCCTACCGTACCACCTATCACGGCCGCACCGATGACAGCGTGATGCTGAACTTCAGCGTGCCGATCGGCGATCGCCGCCGGCTCGGTTACTCACTGCAAACCAGCAACAGCGACGTAACGCAGATGGCGTCTTACAACGACTATACCGACCCGAACAACACCTGGCAGGTCAGCGGCGGCTTTAACCAGTCCGGCAAATCGCTGGCTCGCGGCTACTACAGCCATAACGCCTCGTTCGGATCGCTCAACGCCAGCGCCTCTTACCAGCAGGACAGCTATTCGTCGATCGGCGGGACCTTCCGCAGCGGCATTACCGCTACCCGACACGGCATTGCCGCCCACCAGAACTCCAGCAACGGTGGCAGCCGGATGATGCTGGACACCGACGGCATCGCCGGGGTGCCGATCAACAACGGCCGCGCCTACAGCAACCGCTTCGGCCTGGCGGTGATCTCCGATATCACCAGCTACTACAACACCGACACCCGCATCGACGTCAATACCCTGGCGGACGACGTGGAGGCCACCCGAGCGGTGGTGCAAGGCACGCTGACCGAGGGCGCCATCGGCTACCGCCACTTTGAGGTGGTGAAAGGCAGCAAGCTGCTGGCCACCATCAAGCTTGCCGACGGCAGCGAACCGCCGTTCGGCGCCACGGTGCTGAGCGAAAAAGGCCGTGAGGTGGCGGTCGTGAACGACGGCGGCTCGGTCTACCTGACCGGCGTGCAGCCGCAAGAGCAGCTGGACGTCGCCTGGGAAGGCCAACGCCAGTGCCGCATTGTTATACCGGGCGCCGCCAAGCCGCTGGACCAGCTACTGCTGCCGTGCGCCAAACTGTAATCCGTAACGCAGAGAATTGATGATTATGAACAACGTTCCGTTAGCAAAAATGGCCGCGCTGGGCCTGGCTTTGACCGCAGCAGTACCGGCCGCCAACGCAGCGATATCGCTGGATCGTACTCGCGCCGTTTACCTCAGCGACGCGAAATCAATCAGCCTGAATATCGTCAACGAAAACAAGGAACTGCCTTTCCTGGCGCAGTCCTGGCTGGAAAACGAGCAGCACCAGAAAATCACTTCGCCGCTGGTGGTGTTACCGCCGTTGCAGCGGGTTGAAGCCAATGAACGCAGCGTGGTGCGCATCACCAAGACGCCGGAGGCCGATCGTCTGCCGCAAGATCGCGAGTCGGTGTTCTATTTCAACCTGCGTGAAATTCCGCCGAAAAGCAGTAAAACCAACGTGATGCAGTTGGCACTGCAAACCCAGATCAAACTGTTTTATCGGCCAAAGGCCATCGTCGCGCCAAAAGGCGAAGTGTGGCAGGAGAAGCTGGTATTTCGCAAAAGCACCGGCGGTTTCACCGTTGAAAACCCTACGCCGTTTTACATCACCCTGACCGGCATGACTCGCCAAACGCAGAAACAGGGCGGCGGCGCGCTGGGCGACTTCCAGCCGGTGATGCTGAAACCGAAATCGAGCGAAACCATTAAGGTGCGCGACAACGGCCTCAACAGCTTTGTCATCACCTATATCAATGACTACGGCGGTCACCCGGAGCTGCGCTTCGCCTGTAACGGCAGCGTGTGCAACGCCGTGCCCGAGACCAAAAAATAAGGAGATTCCGCATGGCTGAATTCACCGGCGGCCGCCTGCGGCCCCTGCTGATCGCCGCGCTGCTGGTTAGCGGCAGCGCGACGGCGGCAACGCCACTGGGCGTGATCCAAGGCACCACCGGCACCGTCAGCTTTCATGGCGGCCTGCTCAGCTCCCCGTGCAGCCTGACGCCGGACAGCCAGGATCAGTCGATTGATTTGGGTGATGTTAACGCGCGCGATTTTCAAAACGCCGGCGATCAGAGTGCGCCGGTACGTTTTCGCCTCTCGTTCCGCAACTGCCTGCTGGGGGCCAAAGCCTTGGCGGATAACCCGGCAGGGCAACGTAACGGCGATGCCGGGCAGCTCTATTTGCAGGGTGAACAGGCCGCCACGCTGGTGTTTCTCGGCGAAAGCGATATCAACAACCCCGACCTGCTGAAACTGAACGGCGGCGTACAGGGCATCGGCCTGCGTTTGAAAGATCAGCAGGGCCATGCGCTATCGCTCAACCAGCAGAGCCGGCCTTACATTCTGCAGCCCGGCAGCAATACGCTGTGGTTCAGCGCCAGCGTGGAATCCACGCAGCGGGCAGTGATGGCGGCCGGTTTTTCCGGCGTGGCGCACATTCAGGTGATTTACCTGTGAGGTTCACAAACGTGATGAAAAAAACCTACCTTAACTCCTGCCTGCCGCTGGCACTGGCGCTGACGGCTCCAGCCGTGTGGGCCAACGGCTACGTCACGCCGGACGGCGGAGCGAAACAGTTTTATATCGACCTGAATGAAAGCAATATCACCAACAAGGTCGGTTTTACCAAAGAGTTTCCCTATTCGTTAGGCGGCACTTATACCGGCAAGGTCTATTGCGACACCCCGATCCCCGTTAGCCCACACTTTTATAAGTCGGATTCGGCATTGCCTGCGTCCGAATACGGCAATGGCTATTTAAAACTGAATGACTTCCTGGACTTGAAAGCCGAAGTTTGGATCGCCGGCAATAAAAACGCCTATATCACCGTACCGTTTTATAACGAGTCCAATCTGCTCAACCAGCACTCCTGCAAACCGCCTTATTTGCAGGTCAATAACTATGGCAGTGGCTCCAAAGGCAAAATCACCTTCCGGGTACGCAAAAAAATTATTAACGGCGTACAGATCAATGACCGGCAGATCATCGAGATGTATGGCCGTTTGGGGTCAACCGACGCAGGTTTCGGCCCCAATCCGATGGCGCAGGTGTTTATTCAGTCCGCCATTCTCTACGTGCCGGATAAATGTGTGGTGAACGAAGGCCAACTGATCAACGTCGAGTTCGGTGAAATCGGCGGCAGCAATCTGAACGGCGCCAGCTACCCACAAAGTATCCCGGTGCGCTTCCAATGCGAAGGCGGCAGCTTCGAAGACGGTACGCTGAACATCAAACTGGCGGTCTCCGGCACCCCGGCGTCCTTCACCAATAACGCATTTAAAACCGATAAAACCGACCTCGGTATCGAGATCAAACATAACGGCCAGTTGGTGATCCCGAATGAGTTTTACCCGGTGCCAAATATCGGTAACGGCGGTAGCTGGAACCTGGTTGCCGCACCATTGGCCAACGGCGGTAAAGAAATCGCGGAAGGGGAATTCAACGCCTCTGCCACCATTGTGGCGGCCTTCGAGTAATTCAGGGAGAAACAGACGATGCGTTTACGCGCTTTAGCGATGCTCAGTTGCACGCCGCTACTCTTTTCGGCACTGCCGACGCTGGCGGATACCGAGCTGGTCGGCTCACCGCTGCAGTTCCACGGCACCGTGGTGAGTCGCCCCTGCAATATCGAACCGCAATCGGCCGATCAGGTGGTGGAAATGGACACGGTGATCGTCAAAACCCTGTACCGCTACGGCCATAGCAACCCGGTGCCGTTCAACATCAAGTTGACCGACTGTAAAACGGCGGTGTTTAAAACCGTCAATGTCACCTTCAGCGGGAACGAGGACAGCGAACTGCCGGGCAAGCTGGCGATTAATAACGGCGCCAACGGTGCCGCGATCGCCCTGTTTGACAGCAAGGGCGCGGACATTGATTTGAACCAGGCCACCAGCGCGGTGACGTTGCAAGACGGTGCCAATATTCTGAATTTCACCGCCTATGTGCAGGGCCATCCCAGCGCGATACAGAATAAAACCATTACCGAGGGTGAGTTCAGCTCGGTAGCCAATTTCGTACTGGCTTATCAGTAAGTCGGCGCCGCAGGAACACGTCATGATGTCCAAATCTAAAGCAGCCTGGTTATTCGGGCTGGCGGCATTTTATTGCCTGATCGCCATGCACATTTACTGGCCCAATCGCGGCGGCAGCGGATTCTATCTGCCGTGGAATCTGGTCGGCGGGATCTTCATCGCCCTGTTGATCATAGGTGCGATGCTGTTCAGCCGTCCGCCGCTGGCCACCTCCGGCTTCTTTAACCTGCTGGCGTCCGGCAGCCTGATTTTACTCCTGCCGCTATTGTGGGCTCAACAGCCCTGGTTAAGCGAAGCCTTGCCGCGCCTGATGGGATTGGTGCTGGGCGTTCTGGCCTACTTTGCGCTGCTGCAAATCCCGCTCGATCGCCGGTGGCGGCGCAGGCTATTGATGCTGCTGCTGGCAGCGACGGTTATCGAAGCCTTGCTGGGCCTGGTGCAATACAGTTTGCTGCAGCCGGGCAACTGGATGGGCTACAACACCCTGAAAAACCGCCCTTACGGCATCTTCCAGCAGTGGAACCTGATGGCCAGCTTTATGGCTACCGGCCTGGCGTTGGCGCTGTATCTGCTGAGCGCCCGTCGCCCTTTGTCGCGCAGTTTGCAATGGCTGGCCGCCGCCATGCTGCTACTGGCACCGCTGTTGTTGATCGTTATCGCCTCCCGCGTCGGACTGCTGGCGGCCCTGCTGCTGTCTCCGCTCCAACTGTGGATGTTGTACCGCCTTAACCGCCGACGCGCCGGCATCGCCCTGCTGTTGTTGATGGCCGGGGTAAGCGCCGGGCTGTTGCTGGTGATGCTAAATGGCGCTACGCGGGCGCTTATGCTGCCGGAACCGATTTTTTACCGACTTACCTACTGGCAAGAGGCGCTAGACATGATCGCCGAGCGTCCCTGGTTAGGTTGGGGTTACGGCCATTTTCAGCACGATTTTCTGCATCATTTTTACACCACTCACAGCAGCGGTATGGAAAGCGTTGCCATCAGCCACCCGCACAACGAGATATTGCTGTGGGGCGTCGAAGGCGGTCTGCTGAGCCTGAGCGGTATCACCCTGATCGTCTGGGGGCTATGCCGTTTGCTGCGGCACAGCCGCCCCGTTCCGCTACGGCCCGCGCCCTGGCTGGCGGCGTTGCCGATCCTGCTGCACATGATGGTGGAATACCCGCTTTATCTCTCCGCCGCCCACGCGGTGCTGCTGCTGGTGATTCTGCGCGTTAGTGACCTCCGACGCCGTTTGCGGCTGCCCTCCCATTCGCAGCTCCCGCTGCGGCTGACCACTGCGGGCATCGCTGCATTGATGGTGCCGTATCTGCTTAACGGCCTGCACAGCGCGCTGATCATTACCGCTGTAGAAAAAAGCGGCCTGCGGCAATTCGGCCCTATGAGCCAGGTCATCACACCGACGCCCTGGCAGGTCCGTTACGACTATGACATGCAGTTGCGACAGCTACTGCAATACCCGCAAACCCGCGATATGGCTACGTTGCTGAGCTACCAGCAATGGGCTGAAAACGAAATCCGCGTGCGGCCAGACGCCAATATTTACATCAATTTGATGGCGGTCAGCCGGCTACTGCAACAGCCCCAGCGAGCCGCCGATCTGCAACGCCAGGCCAAGCGACTGTTTCCGCACGATGCGCGCTTTGAGGAGTAACTATGCTTAATATCCGGTTCACCCTGTTGGGCAGCGATAACTTTTATCAGCTCGGACTGCGCCTGCTGGTAGAGGATTACCTCCATAACCTGAATGCAAGCAGCCGCGGCGCCTCGGCCGATTTGCTAAATATGGAGCCGATAGAAATCGTCTTCCGCACGCTGGAAGACAGCTGCGGCTGTGCCCGCTGCTACCAGAGCCCTTATCAGACGCCGCGCCATCGGCAAATGACCGTGCTGATCCTCAACGACCGAGATGCTCACTACGAGCACAAGCATCCGGCGCTGTTTAGCATTAATCGGCGCGATGATGATGCCGTCGTTCGCGCAAAACTGCAGCTGGCGCTGGAGCGCTTCTGCCAGCAGCCCTGGGTCGCCCTGCACGCCAGCGGCATCTGGAAATGCCGACAGTGCCGTATTGCCGCCCTGAGCAGCTGCGAAAAGAAGGTGCTGAAGCTGATGAGCTCCGGCATGTCCGCCTGTACCATCGCCGGTATGCTGCAGCGCAGCCAGAAGACCATCAGCGCCCATAAGCGCTCGGCGATGCGCAAGCTGAACGTCCACAAAAGCATTGAATTGAATAAGATGCTGCTGAATCAATTGGGATTGAACTGAGTGGCCGGCGCAGTCAGGCCGGTGCGAATTTACGCTGCAGGAAAATTTCCGCCAGCATGCACCGCGCCCCGCCGCCGCCCAGATCCTCAATGATATCAATAGGTCCAAGCGCCAGGCGCGCATAGCTGCCGATCAGCGTTTGCTGCTTCGGGGTGAAATGAGCCCAGGCCCGGGTGGACATGGCGTAAACCGGGTGGCCGTCTTTGGCGCGCAGCTCCAGCACGTTGCACGCAAAGGCCTCCATCTGGGCAAAACTGACATCGATAATGGTTTTTCCGCTGCGTGTGAGCGAGGCGATCAGCGCACTTTTTTGCGTTTCATTGCGGATGCTTTCAAGGCAAACAATGGCATATTCCGCACCGACGCTCAGCATCACGTTGGTGTGATAGATGGGCCGATTATGGCGGTCCGCAGCCTCGAACCAGACAATCTGGTAGCCGGAGTGTCGTTCAAATTCGCGGCCTACCTCCGGCGAACTGCGTGAAGACCGGCAGGCGTATGCCAGCTTATGCCGGTGATCCAGGATCAGCGATCCGGTACCCTCCAGAAAGCGCCCCGCCAGTTCGTGGGCGGAAAGATCAATTTGCCGTTCAACCACAAAGTCATTGGCGAGCTGCGCGATAATGTCCTGGCGGCGCTCCCGTCGTCGGTTCTTCGCTTCCATCGGAAAGATGAACAGGCTGCCGTCCCCCAGCAGAGCAATCCAGTTATTGGGAAATAACGCATCCGGCGTTTCCTGCCCGCCAGTATCCTCTATCACCGTAACGTCAATACCGGCTTGCGTCAGTGCGTCGACGTAATCATTGAAGGCAGTTAATGCCAACGTTGCCTGATTTTCATTATGTTCCGTGATTTTTTGAAAGAAGTTGCTGTGCCGGGTTTCTTGATTGGCGGCGAAGCCGAATGGCCGCACCATTAAAACGGATTGGGTGGTTTGCATGATGTTTCTCACAGGGTTCGGGATAGCGACGCCGCCCTATTATGGAAAATCAATTTGACGCCAAACAGTGTGATAACTGGCTAAATTGCTCTATATTTTTACAAATCGCCACTTCGAACCGACACTTTGACACCATGAACGATACCGACCGCCAAATCCTCGCGCTGCTGCGCGAAAATGCCCGTAGCTCGGTGACCGAACTGGCCAATAAGGTCCGGGTTTCACGCGCTACGGTGCAAAAAAGAATTGAGGCGCTGGAGGCGCAAGGGATCATTACCGGCTACACCATCCGTGTAAAACCGGGGGTGGAACATAACCGCATCCGCGCCTGGATGTCCGTGGCGGTCGAAGGCACCAAGGCGCAAAGCGTGTTGCAACAGCTGCGCGGCGAGCCCGCGGTGTTTACCCTGCACACCACCAACGGCAAGTGGGATATTTTGGTGGAGATCCGCACCGACAGCCTGGAGAACTTCGACAAAATTCTGGGGCGAATTCGGCGCATTGCCGGCATTTCCAGCACCGAAACCAGCATCCTGCTGTCGACACACAAGGCCTGACTTAAGGTTTGTGCCGATGGAACATCGCCGCGAGCATTTCCACGATCAATGCCGCGTAGCGGCCGTCGGGATCCAGATCCGGGTCGAATACCGATACCGTCATGCCGCAGCACAGCGGATTTTGCAGCAGCTTAGCCCCGATATTTTCCAGCCAAAGACGATCGATACCGGGGCTGCCGGGGGAATCCACCGCCGGCATCACGGCCTGATCCAGCACGTCCACATCAAGGTGCAACCAAAATCGCCACGCTGGCTCGGCGGCCAGCATCTGGTCGATATGCCGTATAATTTCCGCCCTGCCCATCAGGTTGGCGGCAAAAACATCGATACGCGTGATGGCAGTCTGATTGATATCCGGCCAGGCGAAGTCCGCGTCCCGGCACTCTCGCTCACCCAATTGTAAAACCTGGCGATCCGGTACCAGCGGCCCTGCCACACCGGGCCATTCGGTCAACAATGCCTCCCCGCGGCCGGTTGCCAATGCCAGATCCATCCCCGCCACCGCGCCCCACATCTGCTGAGGGTCGTAGTTGCCGGGATGACGAAAGTCGCTGTGCCCATCAATGTGCACCAGCGAAAGTGGCCCTGCGCGGCGCGCCCCCGCCAGCGCGCCCAACAAAATTGAGCAGTCACCGCCAATCACCAGCGGGAAGTCACCACGCGCTTGCACCGCGGCCACCTCTGCAGCCAGCTCTAAATTGAAAGCGCGAATGGCATGGCCATTCCGTATGCGGGTGCCCGAGGGGGCCAGCGGCGAATAGGTCGGCGACACTAACTCATGGATGGCCTCCGCCGCCAGCCGTTGAGCCAACCCCTGTGCCATCAGCGCCTGTGGCGCTCGCCAGGTACCGGGGATATGGCCGGGCCACAGAGGGCGCAGCCCCAGATTGGTCGGGGCCAGAATGATCTGCATGCGGGTCACCTAATGAAAAACTCTCTTCAAGCCAGCTTAGCCTATGAGTCGGTTTTCGCCTCACGGCATCAGGAAACAGGCTGCGGTATTGCCACGCTAAACCGGCTCTATGCGTTTTCTGCCTCGCCCATTAAAGCAAGAGGTGCCTTTTTACGCCTGTCCTTGGCCGTTTGCCGCTTTAGTTCGCGGGTTACCATGACCGTTTATGCGTTTATCGGTAACAGGACAAGGTGCTTGGCAGTGGGAAAACCCTTTTTACGCAGTGGCCGTTTGGATGATGTGCTTGCATTGGGCGAGAATGGACAGCCGGTTTACGCCTGCGCGTTGCAGCTGCGGGAAACTCTGCGCATTCGCCAACAGCAGCTGGCCGCTGATTGTCTGGCTATCCCGCAACCTAACGAGGCGGGCACTCACATTGACTGGTACTCGCCTTTCCCAGGAAAAGTCACCTCCTGGCTGGCGGCGAACGAGGCTCAACGCGCTCAGGCCGTGCACCTGTTGGAGCGTAGCCTGGCAACCTTCAACACCCTGATCGCCGAGACACAGACGACCGACCATCCCAGCCAACGCCTTTTCGGCGCCTTGTTAAGCAAGGCGATGCAAATACCCGATCCCAACCATGTTTATCTGGTCGACGATAAACCGGTGCTGACCTTTTGGGGCTTTATCAGGCCACAGGCACAGTGCCAGGACGATCCGCTGGCCTGCCTGCGCCCAGCCGAAGAGCCGGCAGAAAAACCGACGCCAATTGCCGCCACTCCGCGCGTAGCGGCGGCCCCCGAGCCTCAACCTGCTGCGGAACCCGAAGCCCTGACGCCAGAAATTATCCCCACGCCGGTGCGCCGGCCGTGGCGCCGCTATGTGTGGATGGCGCCAGTGATAGCGATCATGGCCTTGCTGGCGGGTTGGCTGAGCCAAACGAATCCCCCACCAGCCACATCTCCGGCGGTGCTGGTACCACCACCTTCGCCTGTCGGTGTCGCCAAGCCGATCCCCACGCTGCATCTGCCATTGGCGCACGCCACGCTAATGCCGCCGCCGCCCGTCCCGGTGGTGTTGCCGCCGGCGGACAAAAATTCGCTGGTACTGCCAGCCGAAGCGGTCAAGGCCGGCTCCACCCGTTTTCTCAACGGCAGATGGCGCGCGACGGTGGCGTTGAAAGATCCGCTGACCGGCAAACGGCCCAGCCTGCAATACCGTCTCAATAACGGCAAAGGCACCGCCAGCATCACCTACGGCGACGCCATCACCTGCCGGGCGCCGATAGAGGCCGGGCTGATGCAGTCAGGCAATCTGGTGATCAACAGCCGCACCAAAGCGCGTTGCAGCGACGGCAGCCGCTACCCACTGCCGGAAATCGTCTGCAGGCAAAATGAGACCGGCCCGGCGGAATGCACCGGCCGTTACGCTGCGGACACGGTTTATCCCATGACGTTAAAGCGCGAGAGTAAATGATGCTGGCCCCCCTTACGGACTTTAAAAACGCCATTACGCTGATTCAGGACAGCGGCATCCAATTTCTGGACTTTGCCCTGACGCCGGTTTTGGATGCCGATTTTCCGGGCAAGTTTGTCCGCCAGACGGCGAGTGGCCCACTTTTACGCCTGCAGTGGCATGCCGACAGCGGCAAATACCTGTTGCCCGCGCAGCCGGGGCAGGTCGATGAAGTGGTGCGCCCTGAATTCAGTTATCCCCTGCAGCAATCTTTGCGGCTGTTGGATAAGACCTGGCTGCCACTGCCGTTCTTTCGCTACACCCCTTCCGGGGCGTTTCTGGCCGGGCCGGAGAACTGGGCACGCATGCAGCTCCTTCAGTTGGACACCCCCGATCAGGACGGCAACTCGCTGCGGGTGGTGCTGGCATTCGATACCCGTATCGCGACGCCAGGCCTGGAGGCGTTAGCCCCGAGCGAAAGCGATCTCGACACCGGACTAAGCTTCGCGCTGGCCCACCGCAATCACGATCTGGGCGAGTTTCTCGATCTGACCTGGGTGGACGGTTGGCTGCGCGAAGTCTTTACCGAAGGCGCCACCACGTTGGAACAACGTGCCGAAGCTCAGATCTACACCGGGTTGAAAACTTTCGAATATCAGGCGCACTACCTCAACGTGTTGAACATGCTCGGCGACCAACTGGCGGTGCCGCAGATAAAGATCATCGCGGCCACGCTGCAGCAGCCCGCGGTCAACGTGGACGTGATTCTGGACGTCGGCAACTCCCACACCTGCGGCGTGCTGGTCGAAGACCATCCGGAAGAAAGCAACGGCCTGAAGCAGACCTATGAACTGCAGCTACGCTCGCTCAGCGCGCCGCACTGCGTGTACAACGAACTGTTCGAAAGCCGGGTCGAGTTTTCTCAGGTCTCGTTCGGCAAGCCCGGCCTCTCGTTCCAGAGCGGGCGCGACGACGCCTTTGTCTGGCCTTCCATCACCCGCGTGGGCCGCGAGGCCGCACAGCTGGCGCAACAACGGCAGGGCAGTGAAGGCACCACCGGTATTTCCAGCCCCCGCCGCTACCTGTGGGACGAAGAACGCTATGCGCCTGGCTGGCGTTTTAACGGCAAGCAGGAGCCGATGGCCACCGCCGCTCCCTTGACCACCCTGTTAAACGATGAAGGCGTTCCGCTTTCTGCGCTGCCGTTAGCGGAACGGCTACCGGTATTCGCCGCCCATTACAGCCGCAGCGCGGTTATGACGCTGATGCTGACCGAGTTGCTGGTGCAGGCGCTGATGCAGATCAACAGCGTCGCCCAACGGGCAAAAATGCCGAATGCCACCGCCCCGCGCCGCCTGCGAACTCTCATCCTGACATTGCCTTCGGCAATGCCGAAACCGGAACGGGAAATTTTCCGCCGCCGCATGCAGGAGGCGATTGGCCTGGTGTGGAAAGCCATGGGCTGGCACCCGCTGGACGCACCGTTCGACGGCAAGCAAACCCGCTTCCCCGTTCCGCAGGTGCACATGGAATGGGACGAGGCGACCTGCGGCCAGATGGTTTATCTGTACAACGAAACCCAGGTGAACTTCGCCGGCCGTACCGACGCCTTTTTTGCCAGCATGGCCCGGCCGGATCGCCCTTTGGCAGCCGATGAACCGGCAGGAAAAACGCTGCGTATCGCCTCCATCGATATCGGCGGCGGCACCACCGATCTGGCAATCACCCAGTACAGGCTGGACGATGGCGTAGGCAATAACATCAAGATCAACCCTCGCCTGCTGTTCCGCGAAGGCTTTAAAGTCGCCGGTGACGATATTTTGCTGGACGTGATCCAGCTGTTTATCTTGCCCGCCGTGCAACAGGCTATCGAGGACGCTGGGGTCGCGGCCCCGGTGGCCGTGATGGATAAGCTTTTCGGCAATGAAGGCCGCATGGACGGATTTTCCACCCTGCGCCAACAGGCCGCGCTACAGATTTTCATGCCTGTCGGGCGTGCGTTGTTGGCAGCTTATGAGGATTACGACCCGCTGGATGCCCAGGCCGAAGTGGCCGCCAGCCTGGGCGACCTGTTGCCTCAAGCCCCAACCCCGCAAGTGCTGGCGTTTATCAACGGCGAGATCCAGCGCGAAACCGGCACTTCTTCTTTCGATATTTTGCACACGCCGCTGGTCGTCCGCCTGGGTGACTTGCACAGCGCCTTCTTGTCTGACCGGATCGGCATTGGCCGCTGCCTGCGGCTGCTGTGTGAAGTGGTGGCGCTGTACGCCTGCGATGTGTTGCTGCTGACCGGCCGCCCGGCACGTTTCCCCGGCGTCCAGGCCCTGCTGCGCCATCTGCAGCCGCTGCCCGCCAGCCGCATCTTGCCGCTCGAGGGCTATCACACCCGCAGTTGGTATCCGTTTAACAAGCGTGGGCGTATCGATAACCCCAAATCCACCGCCGCCGTGGGAGCGATGCTGTGCCTGCTGGCCATCGACCTGCGCCTGGAGAGTTTTTACTTCAACGTTGGGGATTTCCAGCCCTATTCCACCGTTCGCCATCTGGGCATGCTGGACGGCAATAACATGCTGGCGGACGATAACGTCTACTATCGCGATATCGATCTGGATCGCGCCGATTTTGCGCTGGATCCCGCCGGCTGCTTCCAGTTGCGCGGTCCTTTGCGCCTTGGGTTCCGTCAGTTAGACAACCCGCGCTGGCCAGCATCGCCGTTATATACGCTGACCATCACCGATCCCCTGTTGGCACGCAAGCTGGCAGGCGATGCGGTCATCAGCCTGCGGTTGGCCATTACCGGCAGTGAAGCGCAAGGTGCCGAGGGCGTTAAAATTGCCCACGCCATGCTGGCCGACGGCAGCCCGGTTCACGCACATCAGCTACAGCTTAAACTCAATACCCTGGCTGCCAGCGCCTCTGGTGCAACCCATTACTGGATCGACAGCGGGAGCATTTATCAACGATGAAACCTATCACTTCAGACCCGATAAACCGCCTCAGCAACGGAATTATCCAGGCCATTGACTGGGTCGCCGGCGCACGGCAACAGTCCGCTCGCCTGGACCGGGAAGCCGATAACCTGACGATCCGTTTGCGCCGCAGCTACAATCAGGCGCGGAAGTTGGACACCGCCACACCTCACCGCGTCGCCATCGGCCTTTATGGTCATAACGCGGCTGCCAAAGCCCACCTCTTGGCGGCATTGGCCCCCGGCGCCGCGCTGCTTTCAGAGGATTGCCCGCTGGCAGTACGCTACTGCGCGCCCGCCGTCGTAGCATCTCCAGCTTATCCGGTGAGCATCACCTTGCTGGATAACGCGCAGTTGCTCGCCATGACGGCCAGTGCAGCGTTGATGAACGGCTTTCGCCCGGATGGAGACGCAAGAGCTATTGCCGCACACCTGAATACATTGGAACGCCATCGCCAGCCCATGGCGATTGACGGCATGGACAGCAATGCCATCGTGGCGCTGTGGGACACTCTTCGTCACCACGGCGGCAAATGGCAACAGGCGCTGGACCGCCACTTCTGGCCGCAGGCCGTCTCATTGGCCCCCTATCTGAGCATTGACGACCGGGCCCGCCTGTTCGCACCGCTGTGGGGTGAAGACCCGGCGCTGACCATGCTCTATCGTCAGTTGGCGCATAGCCTCCAGACGCTGGGCTGCTGCGAACGCGTACAGGCCGCCCTGCAAGCTTTGGATCCCGATACGGGTATTCAGCATGCCCACGCGGTCACCACGCCAGCCGAGGTGAAACTTTCTGTACTGACAGAAAACGGCGCCGTCGTGGATGTCGCGCAGGCCGATCTCGCGTGGTTAGCTGCCGAAGTGGCAACACCTCTGCCCGCTGGGCTGCCCGTCGACACTGAGCTTCTCGACATTCCCGCCAGCCTCCGTCGTTCAGAAGGCGATCTGACATGGCGTATGCAACAGGCCAAACGCGTCAATCTGCTGACCCACTACGCCGATAATCTACAGACCAGTCTGTTGCTGGTCAGCGATGCCGCCGGCACGCCACAGGAGGCCAGTCGAACCGGCCATGCGCTGGCCTATTGGGTTAAACGCACCCAGGGGGAAAGTGCTGCGGTACGCAGCCGTCGTAAGCCCGGTTTAATCTGGGCAATCACGCCGTTCGACGCGTCGCGCGAAGGGAAAGCCCGCCCCGACGACGCCGTTCAGCGCTACGTCGGTGAGCCCGGCGACAGTTGGGCCACCCTGTTGGCCATGGATGAACGCGACTGCCGCCGCATGACGGACTATTTGATGGCGCAGGCGCGCCCGGCATTGAAACAAGCGCGCATTCAGGAACTGCAACAAGAATTGCGGCGTGAGCTGAGTGAAAGCCTGCTCGGCAACTGGCTTGCCGCTGCGGATCCGCAGCGTGTGCAACAGCGTAGCCAAGAACTGCTGCGAGCCTTGCAGGCGCAGGCTGGAGCGCATGGTGAATTGCTGGAATGGCTGGTGCCGCAGCGCGACAGGCTACGCCAACTCTTCGTGCAGCAACAGCATGCTTCACCGGCACCGACTGTCGCCGCACCGCCGTTCGATATGGAGATCGACCTGTTTGGTGAGGAAGATAGCGCCGCGACCGGCTCGGTGGAACATGGGCGTTCTTCCTTTGCCCAAAAGGTATTCGCCGACTGGGTTAACCATCTGCGTTGCCTGCCGGACAATGCCCAACTGCTGATCCTGTTGGGCGTCGATAAACCGCAGTTGGAACTGCTGGTCGATGCGCTGATTAGCGCCGCCTGCCGTCTGGAGATTGACGCAACGCTGGAGCGCGCATTGGCTGCAGGTACCCTGCCGGAACAGGGGGAGGATCGTCAGGTCAGCCAGGCGCTGACGGTATTGAGCGATTTCGTTGCCTGGCTGGGCTTCCAGCAGCGCGAGGCGGCTTTGCGCCCCGCCAGCCGCATCAATCCCGGCCAGCCAATCTTTACCCCACCACCGCAGCCCGCGGTCGACTGGGGCAATCAGCAACGCTTGACCAAACTGGCGCCCACGCCGGCGAAAAATGCCGCCTTCTATATCTACGACTGGCTGGTCGGGCTGCAGCGGCTGCTGGCGGAAAATGCGCAGGCGGGCTCTACACTCGCAGCCGCGCCGCATGCCGCGCTGGAAGCCATAGTGGCAACCCTTGCCGGCAATGACGGGCACTGACAAATTCAGGTAGGGCCACGTAACTTAGTGCAGGTAACGACGCTGCAACGTGAAAGGCGACGGGTATATTATACTGATTAATTATCCGTCGATCTGAGGACATCAGCGTGCGCCCATTCAGCCTGAAGAAAATCGATCACCTGGTACTGCGCGTCACCGACCTGGAAAAAAGCCTTCAATTTTATACCCAGATACTGGGATGTGAAATCGCCAGACGGCGTCCCGATCTGGGGCTGGTGCATCTGCGCGTCGGCGTTTCCATGCTTGATCTGGTCGACGTCGAGGGCGTGCTGGGGAAAAAAGGCGGCCAGTATCCCGACGCTCGCCAGCAGAATGTCGATCATTTCTGTTTGCGCATCGATCCTTTCAACGAGGGCGAACTGTTAGCGTATTTGCGATCGCAGGGGATCAGCGTTGATCCCCCCGAATCCCGATTTGGCGCAGAGGGCGACGGGCCGTCTCTCTATTTCACCGATCCAGACGGCAATCGCGTGGAGCTGAAAGGCCCAGCGGCGTAGCGTCGCAAGGATATTCCGCAGAGTTGAATGATTGGCTCCCGCCGCCGGCTTAACCCTAGTGCCTGATACCGTGCAGCGCCATCAGCGCCTCGACGCAGGGCTGATGCTCAGCCACCCACCTGCGCGCCGTATTGTGCTGCTCCCACTTGATGTCCGTCAGGTGCGCCATGTCAAAACGCGGCATATCCTGCTGATCCAACGGATAAAGTTGCGGGCGTACGATTTCAAACATCGCCTGCCCGCAGGCTGAGATTGCCGCGATGACTTCGGGATCCTGCGTGGCAAGATCCTGTTTGAAGTAAAACCGGAAAGGATAAGCCGACGCAGGCGGCTGGACATGCCGGGAATCCAGCCCCAGGCTGCTGAGATAGGTATGCGTAAGCGAAGGAGCTTGCTCATTTGCGCTACGGGGGATCATGATCACCGGATAACTTTCCAGTACGCCGGTCTTGGGCGAGTCTTGCTTGAAAATAGAGTTGAAGAACGCCTGATCGACCGGAATTTCCGACGTATCCATGCCATTTTCAAGCCGATCGCGATAATACTCGCGCATCTGCGAAGAGAACATCACGCCGTAGCCGCTTTTTCCTGTGGGTTGAATATCGATTTTGAGGAAATCGTAAACAGGTAATGCCTGGCTATCCGCTTCATGTTCCGCACGGCAAAAAACCGACAAATACGACAATTGCAATGAGGCAGTGGGCAGCGCAGAAGGATAATTGCTTTTAAACAGCGTATTGGCGCGGTTCAGGAACCAGGTCAGGGCTTCTGGACCACTGTGTGCCAGATCGTTGATATTGTTATAGCGCAGGAAACCATTGGCGTGGTTTTTTAATTCTGTAACCTGAAGTTCTGGGGTAATAGGTATTTGCCGAACAAAGAAAACGCCACTCATAATAATTTCTCACTCGAAAACATGAAAAATAATTATAGATGAGGTTTTTCACTCGCTGTAAATAATAAAAATCAGGTTATCACTCATTAATTAAATTAATTTAAACAAAATAATTAAGCTAAAAATAATACCAAAAAATTTTATTTACAAATAATTTAAATACGACTAAATACAATAAATTGAATATCGACGGATTACTCTGTTTCGTGCGGTACGCATGATTTATTTATCGGTCTTACACCATAATTTTATTTGCTGCGTCGGTTCCGCCCGACGCAGCAAATGCCGGCTTTTACATCTCCCCGGCGGAAATTATTGCTTTTGAGCCGCCAGCGCCTGAGCGCAAGCCCAGGCAGAACTCCAGGCCCACTGGAAGTTATATCCCCCCAGCCACCCTGTCACATCCACCACTTCGCCAATAAAGTACAGGCCCGGCACCTTGGCGGCCTCCATGGTCTTGGAGGACAGCTCTTTGGTGTCGACGCCGCCGAGCGTCACTTCCGCCGTGCGGTAGCCTTCGGTACCGTTGGGTTGTACGCGCCAATTCTGCAAGGTTTCCACCAACGCTGTCTGCTGCGTCGGGTTCAGTTGCTTTAAAGTCGCTTCCGGCAGTTGGCCCAAGGTCTGCAAACATTCCACCAACCGCTTCGGCAGGTGCAGCGCCAGGGTATTTTTCAGGCTTTGATTAGGGTGCGCCTGACGTTGCTCATTGAGGAAGCCCGCCAGATCAAGCGTAGGAAGTAAGTTAACACTCACAAACTCACCGGGCTGCCAGTAGCTGGAAAGTTGCAATACCGCCGGCCCGGACAGGCCACGATGGGTAAACAATATGCTTTCGCGGAAGCTGACGCCGTTTTCTGCGGTGATCACTGCCGGCACAGAGACGCCAGACAGGGTCTGCAAATGCTCCAACAGCGGTTTATGCAGCGTAAAAGGCACCAGCGCGGCGCGCGTCGGCAATACCTTCAGGCCAAACTGCTCCGCCAGCTTATAGCCGAACGGCGTCGCGCCCAGGCCCGGCATCGACAATCCACCGCTGGCCACCACAAGTGAGCGAGCGCTCACTTTCTCACCATTCAGCGCCAGTTCGAAGCCTTCTGCGGTTTTTTCTACGCCCAACACTTCGCTGCGCAGGCGTGTCGTCACCTGACCCTGCTCACACTCTTTCACCAGGAGTTCGACCACCTGCTGCGCCGAGTCGTCGCAAAACAGTTGACCCAGGGTTTTCTCGTGGTAGGCGATGCCATGACGGTTGATCAGATCGATAAAGTCCCACTGGGTGTAGCGTGCCAGCGCAGATTTGCAGAAATGCGGGTTATTCGACAGGTAAGCGGCAGGCTCCGTGTACATGTTGGTAAAGTTACAGCGTCCGCCGCCGGACATCAGGATTTTGCGCCCCGGTTTTTTGCCGTTGTCGAGCAGCAGCACCCGGCAGCCGAGTTGCCCTGCCTGCGCCGCGCAAAACATGCCCGCTGCGCCCGCACCTATTACCACGACATCAAACTGTTCCACCTGCGCCTCTCTGAATAAAAACCACAATCGCGACAAAAGGCCGCTATTTTACGCCGTATCGCTACCGGTAACCGACAACTTTACGGCGGCAGATTGTAAAGCCATGCCGCCCTCAACGCCATAGTAAGAAAATATTACAGCGAGACATTCAGCATAACGCGCTGATATTTCATGTATTTGTCATACTAACGCCATCATTTCGTCATATCGAAATCAAAAAAACGTCATATTTTCCTTTTCCCCGGCCCCGGTTGTCACTGATAATGCGCGGCGTTCATGTCCACAAACTGGCGTAACGCTTATGCTGCATTTGTTCGCTGGCCTGGATTTCCATACCGGCCTGATGTTAATTCTCGCATTGTTGTTCGTGTTGTTTTATGAAGCCATTAACGGTTTTCATGACACGGCCAATGCGGTTGCTACTGTAATTTATACCCGTGCCATGCGTTCGCAACTTGCGGTTGTGATGGCTGGCTTGTTCAACTTTCTTGGCGTTATGCTCGGTGGTTTGAGTGTTGCTTACGCCATTGTTCATCTGCTGCCAACCGATCTGTTGTTGAACGTCAGTTCAGCGCACGGATTAGCCATGGTGTTCTCCATGCTGCTGGCGGCTATCATCTGGAACCTCGGCACCTGGTATTTCGGTCTGCCGGCCTCCAGCTCTCATACGCTGATTGGCGCAATTATCGGTGTGGGTTTAACCAACGCACTGATGACCCACACTTCGGTGGTGGATGCGCTTAACGTCCCGAAAATGATCGGTATTTTC
The DNA here is from genome assembly GCF_024809915.1 of Serratia sp. BIGb0234. NCBI lineage: Bacteria > Pseudomonadati > Pseudomonadota > Gammaproteobacteria > Enterobacterales > Yersiniaceae > Serratia > Serratia sp. BIGb0234. The sequence goes on along the minus strand of NZ_JANUEI010000007.1, from coordinate 65,289 downwards.
CTGTCATTGCTCATCTCGCCGCTGGTCGGCATGATGGTCGCCGGGTTGATGGTGTTTGCCTTGCGCCGCTATTGGAGTGGCACCAAGAAACGCCAGCGTATGCACATGACCCCTGCGGAACGTGAAAAGGTCGACGGCAAACGCAAGCCGCCGTTCTGGACCCGTATCGCACTGATCCTGTCTGCTATCGGCGTTAGCTTCTCGCACGGCGCCAACGATGGTCAGAAAGGCATCGGCTTGATCATGCTGGTGCTGATCGGCGTTGCGCCGGCCGGCTTCGTGGTCAATATGAATGCAACCGGCTATGACATCACCCGTACGCGTGATGCCGTGACCCACCTGCAGCAATATTACCAGCAGCACAGCGACGCCTTGGCGCACGTGGTCACTCTGACCCCACTGGTGCCAAGCCCGGATGAGGACGTCTCGCCGGATAAACCTATCGAGTTCCACTGTGACAGCGCGCGCGCCATGCCGGCGATTGAGCTGACCCAGGGCTTGCTGAACAATCTGCAAAGTTACGATCAACTGACGGTAGAACAGCGTAGTCATCTGCGCCGCCTGCTGATGTGCGTAACGGATACCGCAGACAAGATCGCCAAGCTGCCGGAAACCTCGGCCCAGGACCAACGTTTCCTGAAAAACCTGCGTCAGGATCTGCTGCAAACCGTTGAGTATGCACCGATCTGGATTATCGTCTCGGTTGCTCTGGCGTTGTCACTCGGCACCATGGTCGGCTGGCGTCGCGTCGCCACCACCATCGGCGAGAAAATCGGTAAGAAGGGCATGACCTACTCTCAGGGCGTGTCGGCTCAGATGACCGCTGCCTTGTCGATTGGCGTTGCCAGCTATACCGGTATGCCGGTTTCCACCACCCACGTACTCTCTTCGGCGGTAGCCGGGACGATGATCGTGGACGGCGGCGGTGTGCAAAGCAAAACCGTGAAGAACATCCTGTTGGCCTGGTTGTTAACCCTGCCAATCTCGATTCTGCTTTCCGGTTCGCTGTACTGGTTGGCGCTTAAGGTGATCTAAGCAGTTTGCCTGGTGAGAAAGGCGGCCCTGGTGGCCGCCTTTTTCTTTGTCTGTTGCAGAAAGAATCGGCCGGATTCAATACCAAATCATCAGCGCAACCAGGCTGATCACCACCAGTCCGCACAGGGCTGAGGTCAGCATAAACTGCCCGCGCACACGCTCACAGCGGCGAATAAACTCCGGATCATGGTGCTCGACATAACGCTGCGAGAAGATATAGCGCACCAGCCGTATCTGCTTGCTCGGCTGGCCATGAGCGGTAAAGAAACCACCGCCGTCGACATATTGATACAGCAGCGGGTCACAGCCGCGCAGAACCACCAACAGCGCGCGCAGAGAAGAGTAATACCGCACCATGTTTAACACACACACCACACACAGAGCCCAAAACAGCGCGACAGTACTGATCATGATTGCCTCCTCAAGGCGTTGTTATCCACGGCGCTCCGCCGGGTCCAACTGCCCTACCTCTATCACCCATTACTGCTGGAGCTTACCGCTCCGATCCCCTTTGCACAGCACAGGCCGCGCATAACCCACCGCCTCTGGAAACACCCCATCGCCATGCAGATGCACACGCGCAGGTTTGATACAGAGGAGAAATGATAAGGCCTATAGTCATTATTGTAGGTTAATGAAACGCAAACTGGCCTGAGCAGTAGATAAAATTTACCGCAAGCCATCCATTTGTCATCCATCTATTGGTTATAACTGATAACCGCCCTGCCTGAGGCCGCCGGAGTTTTCCACTGCCCTAAAGGGCATTTGGGGCTATACTCTGTTTAAGAATGCTTATATTTCAATCGGTCAACCCAGCAACCGCATCATGGGCGATAGGCTTTTCTGCCCAGCGGGTGTAAAACTGACGGTAGGAAGATAAAGAGAGTTTTTTGATGCGGTGCAGTGTGATCGCCTCAACATATCATTGTGTTATCTGAATGATAAAATGAAACCTGAAGCGCCAGGCTGGTACGCTAAATGCCTGCTAACCTTTTAATCGGCATTATATGGAAGGAGTATTCTCATGGCTTACAAACACATTTTGATTGCGGTAGACCTATCCCCGGAAAGTAAAATCCTGGTGGAGAAAGCCGTATCTATGGCGCGTCCGTACAACGCCAAAGTTTCCCTGATCCACGTAGATGTTAACTATTCCGACCTGTATACCGGCCTGATCGACGTTAATCTCGGCGATATGCAAAAACGCATTTCCGAAGAAACTCACCACGCATTGACCGAACTGTCGCAGAATGCCGGCTATCCGATCACCGAAACCCTGAGCGGCAGCGGCGATTTGGCGCAGGTATTGGTTGATGCCATCAAGAAATACGATATGGACCTGGTCCTGTGCGGCCACCATCAGGATTTCTGGAGCAAGCTGATGTCCTCCGCACGTCAGTTGATCAACACCGTGCACATCGACATGCTGATTGTGCCGCTGCGTGACGAAGACGAAAAAGCCGAAGATTAAGTCGGCGCCGCTAAACAGACTTGCCCAACGCCCGCGATTGCGGGCGTTTTTCATTCCGCCGACATCAATAATCGCTTGATAATCAACCGCCCTCCAGTGATATAGTCGCTAAAGACACAACATCCTCCCCCAGGTTTTATCCATACCAATATTTATAAAAATAATGGGGGAAATTAATAGTATTACCCTATGAATTTCGGGCTGTAGCCGGGCAACAACGCGGCAGCTTGAAAGGCAACGGGTATAAAGGAGTTATCCATGGAAAATACCGTATCGGTAGAGTCTTTCTTGTCCTCGCTTCAACAACATAATCCCCACCAGCCGGAATTTTTACAGGCGGTCAGGGAAGTCTTCACTTCGCTGTGGCCTTTTATCGAGCGTAATCCGCGCTATCGCGAATATGCGCTGCTGGAGCGTTTGGTAGAGCCCGAGCGTACCATCCAGTTCCGCGTCAGTTGGGTCGACGATCGCGGCCAGGTGCAGGTCAACCGCGCCTGGCGCGTGCAGTTCAACTCCGCCATCGGGCCTTATAAAGGCGGCATGCGCTTTCATCCTTCGGTCAATTTGTCGATTCTGAAGTTCCTCGGCTTCGAACAGACGTTTAAAAACGCCCTGACCACCCTGCCGATGGGCGGCGGAAAAGGCGGTTCGGACTTTGATCCCAAGGGGAAAAGCCAGGCGGAGATCATGCGTTTCTGCCAGGCGCTGATGACTGAACTGTACCGTCACCTCGGGCCGGATACCGACGTGCCCGCCGGCGATATCGGCGTTGGCGGTCGTGAGGTCGGCTTTATGAGCGGCATGATGAAAAAGCTGTCCAACAACACCGCCTGCGTGTTCACCGGCAAGGGGCTTTCATTCGGCGGTAGCCTGATCCGTCCAGAGGCCACCGGCTATGGGCTGGTCTATTTCACCGACGCCATGCTGCAACGTCACGGGCTGGGTTTTGAAGGCATGCGGGTTGCGGTTTCTGGTTCAGGTAACGTGGCGCAATACACCATTGAGAAGGCACTGGAGCTGGATGCGCGTGTGATCACCGTATCAGACTCTGGCGGTACTCTGGTCGATGAAGCCGGCTTTACCACCGAAAAACTGGCCCATTTGGTGGAGATCAAGAATCAGCGCTATGGTCGCGTGGAAGATTATGCCCGCGAACGTGGCCTGACCTATCTGGCCGGCCAGCAGCCCTGGAACGTGCCGGTGGATATCGCCCTGCCGTGCGCCACCCAAAACGAGCTGGATTTGGCTGCCGCACAGACGCTGATCCGCAACGGGGTCAAAGCTGTGGCGGAAGGCGCAAATATGCCGACCACCATTCAGGCGACCGATGCATTCCTGGACGCCGGGGTGCTGTTTGCGCCGGGCAAGGCGGCCAACGCCGGTGGGGTTGCTACCTCCGGGCTGGAGATGGCGCAGAACGCCGCGCGCATCGGCTGGCGCGCCGAGAAAGTGGATGTACGTTTACAACATATCATGGCGGATATTCATCATGCCTGCGTGGAATACGGCGGCGAGGGTAAGCAAACCCACTACGTACACGGCGCCAATATCGCCGGATTCGTCAAGGTAGCCGACGCCATGCTGGCGCAGGGCGTGTTGTAACAGGTTCATAAGGTGATCTTGTTCACACATTGCTAAAATGCTTCAATGCCGGCGCTCAGTCCGGCATTTTTACCCCTGCAAAACCCGATTGCCCCGCCTCATTTGTTTTATATATGTAAATAATTATGGTTTTTATTGTTAATTTTATGATGATTTTTCGTGGTAAAATTACCACCACTGAATTATTAAACAATTAATTAACATTAAAACCGTCATATTTTTACTCCAATGTGCACAGATCACAATTTCCCAACTCTCGTTACGTCCCCTCTTCCATTCCTTTGTAATCTGCTCAGGTGGAAAAACAGCCACCCCTACAGATAAAAAAGGTACAGCGAATGAAATTTAACCTCGCATTATTAAATGCATGTGTGGTTTCTGCGTGCATGTTATCGACAACACCTGCCTTTGCTGCTGAAAAGTACGAGATTGCCGTGGTTGCCAAAGTGACCGGCATTCCCTGGTTCAACCGTATGGAAGTCGGCGTTAACGACGCGGCCAAAAAGCTCGACGTCAATGCCTACCAGACCGGGCCGTCCACCCCAGACCCGGCCGCACAGGTGAAAGTGATTGAAGACCTGATCGCCAAGAACGTCAACGCCATCATCGTGGTGCCTAACGACGCCAAGGTGCTGGAGCCGGTGCTGAAGAAGGCGCGCGAGAAAGGCATCGTGGTGCTGACGCATGAATCCCCGGACCAGCAGATTGGCCAGTGGGACATTGAAACCATCGACAGCGAGAAGTATGCGCAGGCCAACGTCGATGAGCTGGCGAAAGACATGGGCGGCAAAGGCGGCTATGCCATTTATGTCGGCTCGCTGACCGTGCCGTTGCACAACGCCTGGGCGGATTCCGCCATCAAGTACCAGAAAGCCAAATACCCGGACATGTTCGAAGTCACTTCACGCCTGCCGGTAGCGGAAAGCATCGATAAGTCCTACGCCACCACGCTGGATTTGATGAAAACCTATCCGCAGATGAAAGGCATTATCGGCTTCGGCTCCCTCGGCCCGATCGGTGCCGGCCAGGCAGTCGCCAAGAAACGCGCCAAGGACAAGATCGCCGTAGTCGGTATTGCCATGCCAGCACAGGCCGCGCCTTACCTGGCACGCGGCGACATCAAGAAAGCCCTGTTGTGGGACCCGAAAGACGCCGGTTATGCCCTGGTGACGGTGGCCGATCAACTCTTGCAGGGCAAAGAAGTGACCAAAGATTTGTCGATCGAAGGTTTGGGTAAAGCCGACGTCGACATGGATAAAAAAGTGATTCGGTTTAATAAAATTCTTGAAGTCACCAAAGATAATGCCAAATCGCTAGGATTTTAATTTTCAGTAATATTACGCCACACCGGGAAAGTCATGAAACAACGAAGGGCGCAATATAGTGCGCCCCGAGTTTCAGTCACTACCATAATAAAAACCTGCACAGGTTAACGCTATGACCACATCCACCGCATTTATCACCCTGGAAAATATCAGTAAGAGATTCCCAGGCGTGCTGGCCTTGGACCAGATCAACCTGACGCTAAATATTGGCGAAGTGCATTGCCTGGCCGGGCAAAATGGCTGCGGAAAAAGCACCATCATTAAAATTATTTCCGGCGTTTATCAGCCGGAAAAAGGCGCCAATATTTCGCTTGAGGGTAAACTTTTTCATTCTCTGACGCCGCAGCTGTCCGGCTATTACGGTATTCAGGTAATTTATCAGGATCTGTCGTTATTCCCCAACCTGACCGTGGCGGAAAATATCGCCATTCACCGCTACCTGCCCGGCGGCCATTTCTGGGTGCGCAAGCAGGTGATGCGCCAGACGGCGCTGGATGCCATGGCGCGCGTCGGCGTGCATATCGATCCCGACAAGAAAGTCGAAAAACTGTCGATTGCCGATCGCCAACTGGTGGCCATATGCCGCGCCATTGCCGCCGATGCACGGCTGGTGATCATGGATGAGCCAACCGCTTCGCTGACGCGGCAAGAGGTCGACGGCCTGCTGCGGGTGGTCAACGAACTGAAAGCGGCGGGCATCTGCGTGGTGTTCGTCAGCCACCGACTGGATGAAGTGATGGAGGTCGCCGACCGCATCAGCGTGATGCGCGACGGCAAGCTGGTCGGCACTTATCCCGCCAGCCAGTTGGACAGCCATGAGCTGGCGTTCCTGATGACCGGCCAACGCTTCCATTACAGCCAACTGCCAGCGCTGGCGTCCACCGACAGCGCACCGCTGCTCGAGGTTCGCAATCTCAGCCGGCGCGGAAAATACCAGGACATCAATCTTTCACTGCACGGCGGCGAGATCGTCTCGATCGTCGGGCTGCTCGGCGCGGGCCGTACCGAGCTGTGCCTCAGCCTGTTCGGCATGACCCGTCCCGACAGCGGAGAAATTCGCATCGACGGCCATCCGGTCCAACTGCACAACAACCGTGAAGCGGTGCGCCAGGGTATCGGCTATGTGTCGGAGGATCGTCTTACGCAAGGGCTGATCATGGAGCAGTCGATCTACGACAACACCATCGTCACGGTCTTCGATCAACTGCACACCTCGCTCGGGCTGCTGGACCATGCCAAAGCGACCGAGCTGGTTAACCGGCTGATTCGCGATCTGAACATCAAGGTTTCCGACAGCGCGCTGCCGGTAAAAACCCTGTCGGGCGGCAATGCGCAACGTATCGCCATCGCCAAATGGGTAGCAACGCAGCCGAAGATCCTGATCCTTGATTCGCCTACCGTCGGAGTGGACATCGCCAACAAAGAGGGGATCTACCAGATCGCCAAAGATCTGGCCGCGCTCGGCATGGCGGTGCTGATGATCTGCGACGAAATCCCGGAAGCCTATTACAACAGCCATCGGGTGATGGTGATGCGCAAGGGCGAGCTGATCGCCGAGTTTTCGCCGCACCACAGCACCGAACAACAGATCGCCGAGGTGGTGAATGGATAAGTCATTATTGGCCCGCCTGGCCGGCCGGCACGAGTTTTACCTGGGCCTGCTGGTGTTGTTGCTGGCAATAGGCCTGAGCGTCAGCACCAGCGAGTTTCTGACGCTGGGTAACCTGACGGATGTCGCCACCAGCTACGCCATTCTCGGCATTCTCGCCTGCGGCCTGTTCGTGGTGCTGATAGCCGGCGGCATCGACATTTCATTCCCGGCGATCACCGCCATCGCGCAGTACGTGATGGCCAGTTGGGTCATTCAACACGGTGGCGGCTTCCCGCTGGCGTTCGCACTGGCAATGGGCGTCGGCCTGCTGCTCGGGCTGGTGAACGGTTTTCTGGTCTACTGGCTGAAGGTGCCGGCGATCATCATCACTATCGCCACGCTGAACCTGTTCTACGGCTTACTGGTTTACGCCACCAACGGCACCTGGCTGTACGGTTTCCCAGACTGGTTTATGGATGGCATCAGCTGGTTCTCGTTCCAGGGGGCCGACGGTTATGACTACGGCCTGACGCTGCCGCTGCTGTGCCTGCTGGCGGTAATTATCGTCACCGGCGTGCTGATGAACTTTACCCGCCTCGGCCGCCAAATTTTCGCCATGGGCGGCAACCGCGATGCGGCGTCGCGCCTGGGGCTGAACCTGCTGCGGCTGCACTTCTACGTTTACGGCTACATGGGCATTCTGGCGGGTATCGCCGCGGTGGTGCAGGCGCAGATAACCCAGTCGGTAGCCCCCAACTCCCTGCTCGGTTTTGAGCTGACGGTGCTGGCTGCGGTGGTGCTGGGCGGCACCAGCATGACCGGTGGGCGCGGCTCCTTGACCGGCACGCTGCTGGGCGTGGTGCTGTTGGCCTTCCTGCAAAACGGCCTGACGCTGCTCAGCGTGTCGGCCTATTGGCACCAGGTGTTCAGCGGCGCGATCATTTTGATCAGCATCAGCAGCACCGCCTGGAATGAAAAACGCAAGCTGGCCAAGGAGCTATGACATGATCCAGTTAACCCGTCTGATCCCCAACGATCGGATCATCCGCCTGCAGAGCGCGATCATTATCGCCGTGGCGCTGCTGTTCGCCGGGCTGCTCGGATCGCGCTTCTTCAGCCTCGGCAATTTCCAGTCGATCGCCTCGCAGCTTCCGATCCTCGGCATGCTGGCGCTCGGTATGGGCATTACCATGCTGACCGGCGGCATCAATCTGTCGATTATCGCCGGTGCCAACGCCTGCTCGCTGGTGATGGCAGCCATTATCGTCAGCCACCCGGACCAACCGCTGTTTCTGGCGCTGGCACTGCTGGCCGGGCTGCTTGTCGCCGTCGCCATTGGCGCGCTTAACGGCGTGCTGGTCGCCTGGATTGGCGTTTCGCCCATCCTCGCTTCGCTCGGCACCATGACGCTGATCACCGGCCTGAATATTCTACTGTCCAACGGCGCGGTGATCTCCGGCTTCCCGGCGGCGATTCAGTATCTCGGCAACGGTAGTCTGCTCGGCATTCCGGTAGCGCTGCTGCTGTTCCTGCTGGTATCCGTTGGCCTGTGGCTATTGCTGGAGCACACCACGCTCGGACGCAGCCTGTATCTGATTGGCTCCAACGAGCAAGCCACCCGTTTTAGCGGCGTAAACACCGCCCGGGTACAGATTGCGGTCTATATTTTGTCCGCCCTGCTCGGCTGGGGTGCGGCGCTGCTGATGATGGCCAAATTCAACTCGGCCAAGGCCGGTTACGGCGAATCCTATCTGCTGGTGACCATTTTGGCCTCGGTGCTGGGCGGCATTAACCCGGACGGTGGGTTTGGCCGGGTGCTGGGTCTGGTGCTGGCGCTGATTGTGCTGCAAATGCTGGAAAGCGGCCTCAACCTGCTGGGCGTCAGCAGCTATCTGACCATGGCCCTGTGGGGCGGTGTGCTGATCCTGTTTATCGCATTACAGAATCGAAAAGCCTGACTGGAGAAAAACAATGGCGAGCTATTTTATTGGCGTAGATGTAGGCACCGGAAGTGCGCGCGCAGGGGTATTCGATCTCAACGGTCACATGGTCGGGCAGGCCAGCCGAACCATCGACCTGTATCGTCCGAAAGCGGACTTCGTTGAGCAGTCTTCGGACAATATCTGGCAGGCGGTGTGCAACGCGGTGCGCGATGCGGTCAACCAGGCCGACATCAACCCGATTCAGGTTAAAGGACTGGGTTTTGACGCCACCTGTTCTCTGGTGGTGTTGGACAAAGAGGGCCAACCGCTGACCGTCAGCCCGTCCGGCCGCACCGAGCAGAACATCATCGTGTGGATGGATCACCGGGCCATTACCCAGGCCGAACGCATCAACGCCACCAAACACCGGGTGCTGGATTTCGTCGGCGGCATCATTTCGCCGGAAATGCAGACCCCCAAAATGCTGTGGTTGAAACAGCATATGCCGACCACCTGGGCCAATGCCGGTTACCTGTTTGACCTGCCGGACTTCCTCACCTGGCGGGCCACCCAGGACGCCACCCGTTCACTGTGTTCGACGGTGTGCAAATGGACCTATCTCGGCCATGAACAGCGCTGGGACAAAAGCTATTTCAAACAGATTGGATTGGAAGACGTGCTGGAGCACGATGCCGCCAAGATCGGCAGCGACGTCAAAATGATGGGCGAACCGCTCGGCCACGGCCTCACCCAGCGTGCCGCCAGTGAAATGGGCCTGATTGCCGGCACGGCGGTCAGCGTCTCGATCATTGACGCCCACGCCGGGACGCTCGGCACGCTTGGCGCTACCGGGGTTTCCGGTGAAGTGGCAGATTTTAACCGCCGCGTTGCACTGATTGGCGGTACTTCCACCGGCCATATGGCGATGTCCCGTACCGCACGTTTTATTGGCGGCGTATGGGGGCCGTATTACTCGGCGATCCTGCCGGAATACTGGCTGAACGAGGGCGGCCAGTCCGCCACCGGTGCGCTGATTGACCACGTGATCCAGTCGCATCCTTGTTACCCGGAGCTGCTGGCACAGGCAAAAACCCAGGGACAGACGATTTATGAAGTGCTGAATGCCCTGCTGCGCCGCATGGCAGGTGAACCGGAGGAGATTGCCTTCCTCACCCAGGATATTCATATGCTGCCGTATTTCCACGGCAACCGTTCACCACGTGCCAACCCGACGCTGACCGGTACTCTGACCGGGCTGAAGCTGTCGCGTACCCCGGAAGATATGGCCTTGCATTATCTGGCGACCATCCAGGCGATTGCGCTGGGTACCCGCCATATTATTGAAACCATGAACCAAAGTGGCTACAGCATCGACACCATCATGGCCAGCGGCGGCGGTACCAAAAACCCGATTTTCGTGCAGGAACATGCCAATGCCACCGGCTGCGCCATGCTGTTACCGGAAGAGAGCGAGGCGATGCTGTTGGGGGGAGCGATGATGGGCACGGTGGCGGCCGGGGTATACGACACGCTGCCGGAAGCCATGAGCGCCATGAGTCGCATCGGTAAAACCGTGACGCCACAGACCAACAAAATCAAACGCTATTACGACCGTAAATACCGCGTGTTCCATGAGCTGTATAACGACCACATGAAATACCGCCAACTGATGCAGGAGGAAGCCTGATGCAGCAGGAATGGCAGCGGGCCACTGAAGCCTGGGCAATCTACAGCCGGGAACTGGCACAGCTGAGCCAGCGCATCGACGCACAAAGCTGGCAACGGTTGCTGACGGCATTGGCCGAGTGCCGGGGGAAAATCGTGGTCACCGGCGTCGGGACTTCCGGTATTGCGGCACGCAAGATAGCCCATATGCTGGCCTGCGTGGAACGGCCAGCCATCTACCTGAACGCCACCGATGCAGCACACGGCGATCTGGGCTTGTTGCGCAGCGATGATTTGATGATTCTGATTTCGCGCGGTGGAAATTCCGACGAATTGACCCGCCTGCTGCCAACGCTGCAGGCCAAGGGTGTGCCGCTGATCGGCGTGACGGAAAATCCGGATTCGGCGATCGCCAAAGCAGCACGGTTGGTGATCCGCACCGGGGTAGAAAATGAGATAGATCCACTGAATATGCTGGCAACAACGTCTATCGTGCTGGTATTGGCAATCTTCGACGCGGCCTGTGCCTGCCTGATGGAACGCAGTGGCTACGACAAAGAAACGTTGCTGGCGGTACACCCAGGCGGTGACGTCGGCAAGCGCTTGCTGCAGGGGAAGTAATCCACGGGTGTTGTTGGTAGGGCTCAGCATACCTACGCCGAGCCCATTATCTCTATCAGGCTTTGTTAATCGCCTCGAGAATCACTAACCGATCGCTCAGGCGTTTTTTCGCCACCGGATCGCTGGCGGCGGCCATTTCTGCCTTCAATGCCGCCTGTTGCTGCTGACGGGCCTTCGGCTCGCCGATCAGCAGTGGCTTCACGTTGAACGACGCGACATTGCCGTAGCGCCCATCTTCACTGGTAGGTACGCTGATTTTGCCGTCGTTCAGCAGTTTTTCGACGATTTTACGCTCACGCTCGTAGCCTTCCAACCCAACCAACTGCCAGCGCTGCACCGCCTGTCCCTGATACTGGCCTTTTTTCACTTCGGTCAGATAACGGATAGTCAGGTTGCGGATGGTTCCGGCCTCTTCGCCATATTCAGCCTTGCTGTCCGACAATACCGGGAACTGCATGCCTTCCAGCGCGCCGCCTTTTTGCGTCAGGTGCCCCATGCGATAGCTGTTCATGCCCAGACGGATCGGCGTGCTGTCAGTCACCGGCGTGCCGTCGGCCATGCGCAAATCACGGATGCGCTGCCCGACCGGTTGGCGCAGGTCGATTTTATAGGTCACGCCATCGAAGAAATCATTAGTGGAATACTTGGACGCGCGGCGCTGCGGGTTGAAGCTGTAGGTGACATCGCCGTCCTGCAGCTGATTGAAGTAGCCCGCCGACCATTCCATGTACTTCTTCAGCTCTTTGCCACTGAGTTGGTACACGGTGATCTCGCCGCCGGCATATTGATAATTGAAGGCGATATCTTTGGCCGTAATGGTACCGACGTTTAATTTCGGCCGGTCATTATCAATCTGCAGCGCGATCACCTGCGCCTTCGGCGCATAGTAACGGCTTGCTTCCTGATACAGTTTGCTGATGCCGGTATCCTGCACGTGTACCTGCGGGATCCCCTTCACGGCATCCGGTGGCACCAGATCCTGGCCGCTGAGCTGGGCAATCGGCCGGTTGGCGTTGGCGCGCAAAATCTTGTGATAAGGCTGATAAATCTCTTCCAGCTTTTTATCCGACGCGATGCCTTTGATTGGGTAGGTATAGCTGTCTTTGTTGATCAGCACGTACTTGCCGTTATGCTGCTCAAACTGCAAATCGATGCGCGACAGCGCACGGCCATATTTGTCCGGTTCGGTAACGATCACGCCGTTAATCACTTCTTTATCGACTTTTACGTGCATGTGCCCGGCGACGATCGCCGCCAGTTCCGGGTTCGCACGAGCGATATCGCCAACGCCGGTACCAGGGCGCTGGTTCTCGTTGTCGATGCCCATGTGCGCCACCAGCACGATAGCGTCCACTTCACCCTGAATTTGCTGAATGACCTGCTTCACCGCCTGCACCGGATCGGTAAAGTTCAGCCCTTTCACCCGGTCGGTGCCTTTGGCAAACTCTGCAGTCATCGGCGTATCCATGCCAATAATGCCGATTTTCACTCCCTGACGTTCAATGATTTTATACGCCGGCAGGTAGGGTTTGCCGCTCTCCCACAGAATATTGCCGGCCAATGCCGTGCCCTTGAACTGGTTCAGTGAGGTGGAAAGCGGTTTGAGGCCGAAATCGAATTCATGGTTACCCATCACCCAGACGTCATAGTCCAGCGCGTTAAACCCGAGGATCATCGGGCTGGTTTTGTCGTTTTTAAAAGTCTCGACAAAGTTGCCCTGGATGGTGTCGCCGGCATCGACCAGGATCACGTTGGGCTGCTTCGCCCGTACCTGTTGCACCTGAGTGGCGATTTGGCTCAGGCTGCCGGCCAGGTTTTCGGTGTCGGTCGAATAATCCCAGGGCACAAAGGTACCGTGCAGATCGGACGTGCCGAGGATGGTGATATTGACTGGTTCAGAAGCCATTGCAGAGGTACCCAGGCAAAGCAAAACAGTAAGGAGTGTCTTCTTCATTATCATCTAATTATAGGAAGGGGAACGAACAGGAATCATGCGATCTGGAACACAAGCTTGCCAGTATCTTTGCAAGGTAAAAAATAAAATTGGGAGGTGGATCAATGAATACCTCCCTATTTCGCCCTCTATGCCCTAAATAATTGGCGTTGTATCAAGGTGGCAAGTTTGTAAGTCCCCAGGAGCTTACTCAAGTAAGTGACTGGGGCGCACAACAAATCTGTCGGGAACAGATTTGAACAACGTTTGCGTTGGCCCCGTTAAGGGGCGAGGCCCATGGACGGGCCGAGTAGTAATGCAGCCAACACAAATACAGCCTCAAGTATGAAGGGGATAGGGCATATAAATATCGAAACGGTGACTCTTGGTGGTCGAGGCCGCATGCGCGGGCACGTTAGCCAATGGTGGAGCGTAATCCGGCCGTTTAACCACCACGCGCTTGGTCGCCAGACGGCGTGCCGGCTCCAGCAGACCATCGGCATCGTCGTCGCTGCCCACCAGCGACTGGAACACCCGCATCTCTTTCTTCACCAGCGCGCTTTTCTGCTTGTGCGGGTACATAGGATCCAGGTACACCACCTCGGGTGGTGAGTCGAGCTCGGCTAACGCCGTCAGACTGGAGGCATGCAGCAGAGTCATGCGCTCGCGCAGCCATGGGCCGATTTCCGCATCCTGATAGCCGCGTTGCAGTCCATCGTCCAGCAAGGCAGCCACCACCGGATTACGCTCCAGCATCCTCACCCGGCAGCCCAGCGAGGCCAGCACAAAGGCATCGCGCCCCAGCCCTGCCGTAGCGTCTACCACGTTTGGCCGATAGCTGCCCTTGATGCCGACCGCTTTCGCCACCGCTTCGCCACGCCCGCCGCCAAAGCGGCGTCGGTGCGCCATAGTGCCGGAAATGAAATCGACGTAGATCGCCCCCAGCTTGGGTTCGTCACGCTTACGCAACTCCAGACGTTGCGGCGTCAGCACCAGCGCCATCGTCGCGTCGTCGTCCGAAACCAACTGCCAGCGTTCCGCCAGAATAGACAAGGCGCCGGGATCGGCGCCTTCTTCACACAATAAACACACGCTCACCGGTGGGGTTATCCTTTAATGCCGTAATGGCGCAGCATAGCATCCAGCTGCGGCTCACGGCCACGGAAGCGTTTGAACAGTTCCATCGGCTCTTCGGAACCGCCACGCGACAGGATGTTGTCGAGGAAGGATTTACCGGTTTCGGCGTTGAAAATCCCCTCTTCTTCAAAGCGCGAATAGGCATCTGCCGACAACACTTCTGCCCACAGGTAGCTGTAGTAACCCGCCGCGTAACCGCCGGCAAAGATGTGGCTGAAAGCGTGCGGGAAACGGCCCCAGCTTGGAGAAGGCACAACCGCCACCATTTTTTTCACTTCTGCCAACGTCGGCAGGATCTGCGCACCTTTCTCAGGGCTGTATTCGGCGTGCATGCGGAAGTCGAACAGGCCAAACTCCAACTGACGCAGGATGAACAGCGCAGCCTGGTAGTTTTTGGCGGCCAGCAACTTGTCCAGCATCTCCTTCGGCAGCGGCTCACCGCTTTGATAATGGCCGGAGATAAACGCCAGCGCTTCCGGCTCCCAGCACCAGTTTTCCATAAACTGGCTCGGCAGTTCGACCGCATCCCATGGCACACCGCTAATACCGGAAACACCGGCGGTGTCGATTTGGGTCAGCATATGGTGCAGACCGTGGCCGAACTCGTGGAACAGCGTGGTCACTTCGTTATGGGTGAACAGCGCCGGCTTGTCGCCCAGCGGACGGTTGAAGTTACAGGTCAGATAGGCAACCGGTTTTTGCAGCTCGCCGTTGGCCTTGCGCAGGCTACCGACACAGTCATCCATCCAGGCCCCGCCGCGCTTGTTTTCGCGGGCATACAGGTCGAGGTAGAAGCTGCCGCGCAGCTCACCGTTAGCGTCGAACAGATCAAAGAAGCGCACTTCTGGATGCCAGGTATCCACATCCTTACGCTCTTTGGCAGTGATGCCATAAATGCGTTTCACCACTTCGAACAGGCCTTGTACCACACGTTGTTCCGGGAAGTAGGGGCGCAGCTGCTCGTCGCTGATCGAGAACAGGTGCTGTTTTTGTTTTTCGCCGTAATAGGTGATGTCCCAGGCTTCCAGCTCATCCACACCGTAATGCTGTTTGGCAAAGGCACGCAGCTGCGCCAGTTCCTGCTCGGCCTGCGGACGGGCGCGTTTGGCCAAATCACTCAGGAAACCCAGTACCTGCTCCGGGTTTTCCGCCATTTTGGTCGCCAGCGACTTGTCGGCGTAGCTGTCAAAGCCCAGCAACTGGGCCAATTCGTGACGCAACGCCAGCGTTTCCGCCATCACTTCACTGTTGTCCCATTTGCCGGCATTTGGCCCCTGATCGGAGGCGCGGGTAGCGAAAGCACGATACATTTCTTCACGCAGCGCGCGATTATCGCCATAGGTCAGCACCGGCAGATAGCTTGGCATATCCAGCGTCAGCAACCAGCCTTCCTGCTCTTTGGCCTGCGCCATCGCCTGAGCCAGCGCGCTTTCCGGCAGGCCGCTCAGTTCGGCTTGATCGGTGATCAACTTGCTCCAGCCCATGGTGGCGTCGAGCACGTTGTTGCTGTAAGTGGAACCCAGTTCGGAAAGGCGAGCGACAATCTCGCCATAGCGACGCTGTTTTTCCGGCGACAGGCCAATGCCCGACAGTTCGAAATCACGCAGCGCGTTTTCTACCGACTTGCGCTGCGGCACTGTCAGTTGATTGAAGGCTTCGCCTTCTTTCAGGCTACGGTAAGCCTGGTATAGCCCTTCGTGTTGCCCTACCCAGGTGCCGTACTCAGACAGCAACGGCAGCGCCTGCTCATAGGCGGCACGCAGGTCCGGGCTGTTTTTCACCGAGTTCAGATGGCCGACCGGCGACCAGATGCGCGACAGGCGATCGTCAGACTCCGCCAGCGGCTGACACAGGTTATCCCAGGTAAATGGCCCCGGTTGCGCGACAACGCGCTCTACCGCAGCGCGACAGTCGTCCAAGGCGGATTGCACCGCAGGCACGATATCTTCTGGGCGAATGGCGGAAAACGGCGGCAGGGAAAACGGAGTCAGCAACGGATTTGTCATAGGGCAGTCCTGATTAGCGTTGGGGCCCGCCACGACGGGCAGGCCTTAAAATGCGTATGAATATCTAACATGGTGCCAAGCGGCAGGAAAATCAATGGCCCGGCATTGATAGATAGTGCCTTAAACCGCACTCTGACGGATCTTCGCGGCCAGCACGGCCAGATGCTCGTCGTCAGCGCGCGCCGCGTCGTGGGACGAAAGGTAACCCTCATAGCGGTCGAAGAATTTCGCCGAGGTCGATTCGATAGGCTGCCACTGTTCCAGCGCAGCGGTACCGTGCATCGGGATCAGCTTGGCATGCACATGGTCGACGCCAAAACCTTCGAACACCATGCCGCAGCGGCCCACGTCGTCAAACGCCCGGTCGAGCAACTGCGCTACCCGCTTGGTCGCCAACATCAGCTCGCTGAGTACCTCGTCCGGCAACGCAAAGGCATAGCTCTCATAGTGCGCCTTGGGGATCACTACGCTGAAACCCTCGGTATTCGGATAAATGGAAAGGAACGCCATATGACTCTCGTCTTCCCAAATTTTATGGCACGGCACTCTGCCCGCCACCATTTCGCAAAAGATGCAGCTCATCGTCTCCTCCTGAATGGGATGGCGAGCCAAGAGCCCGCCGTAAAAAGCCTTTCAGCAACATAGCGGATATTTTGCCTTTTGACTGCTATTCCCCTGCATTTCCCGCCCAAACGGCCGGACGCCGTTGATGCCACGGCGCTGCCCGTTCCAGCTGCCCTGCCAACCGCAGCAATTGATCTTCGCGGCCAAAACCGGCAACAAATTGCATGCCTATCGGCAGATTATGCTGCGCATCATGCGCCAGCGGCACCGACATCGCCGGCACGCCTGCCACATTAAACACCGGCGTGAACGGTGAATGATCAAATAAATGCGCGGTCCACTCCAGGCCACTCATATCCGCCGTTCCGGTACCGTAGCGACCAATGCGCCAGGGCAAGTCAGGCATGGTCGGGGTCAACAACAGATCGTACTGCTGGAAATAGGTGCCCACGGCACGAGTCACCCGGTTACGCACCTCAAGCGCCGCAACCATATCCACCGCCCTGGCGGCCAACCCGTAGTGGTAACAGGCCAGCGTTTCCGGCTCCAGCATGTCGGTTGAAATCGCGCGTCCGGTGGTTTGGCTCAACCCCTCAACCCAACCGACCAGATTGGCGCACCAGATCTGCGCATTGGCGAATACCAGTTCCTGCCAGCTGACGCCGATCGGCATCTCCGCCTCAGTGACCTGATGGCCCAGCTCGCTCAGCAGCACTGCGGTGTCGTTGGTGGCCTGAACGATGTGTGGTGCAGTTTTCCCGCCATTCCACGCCTGAGTCATCATGCCAATACGCAACCGACCAGGCTCGCGGGTGACCTGTGACTGCCAGCTTTCTGGCTGCGGTGCCGTGTAATAAGGTTCGCCGGGATGGGGATGTTGTAGCGCATCCAGTAAAGCGGCACTGTCGCGTACCGTGCGACTCAGCCCCAATTGAACGCCAAAGCCGTTGAACACTTCATCCATCGCCGGGCCATGTGATACCCGGCCGCGCGTCGGTTTAAGGCCGAACAACCCATTGGACGAAGCAGGCACGCGAATAGAGCCTGCAGCATCAGTGGCATGCGCCATAGGCACGACCCCGGCAGCAACCGCCGCGCCAGCACCGCCGCTGGAACCTCCCGCGCTGAAATCAAGGTTCCAGGGATTGCGCGTAGCACCGTAAAGCACCGCTTCGGTGGTGGTGCTGAACGCCATCTCCGGCGTGGTGGTTCGGCCAAAGGTCACCAGCCCCGCGCGATGGATATTGCGCATCAGATAACTGTCTTCCGCGGCAATCTGCCCCTGCGCCAACCGGCTTCCCAATTCAAGACGCTTGCCGGCCATGCTGATGGCGATATCCTTGATCAGAAAGGGAACGCCTGACAGCGGGCCGCGCCTCTCCCACAGAGGTTGTGGCCAATGCTCCACCACCGCGTTGATCGCCGGGTTTACCGCCTCAACCGCAGCCCTCGCCGTTTGCTGCAGCTCTTGTGCACTGACTTCACCCGCCTGTACCAATGCTGCCAACCCCAGCGCGTCGTAGCTAACGTACTCGCTCAGTTTCATCGTCTCTTCCTTCATCCGTTATGGTTTCGCCGGCTTTTCCGACGTCCGTTCCAGGGTAGGAGGATTGGCGCTATAGTTGAAATTGATAGATTTAATACGAGGAATAGTTATCAACAATTTAAAGCGGGTCGATCTCAACTTGCTGGTCACGCTGGAAGCGCTGCTCAGCGAACGCAACGTGACGCGGGCGGCGGCACGCCTCAATCTGAGTCAGCCGTCGGTCAGCATTCAACTGGCCAAACTGCGCGAGATTTACCATGATCCCCTGCTGCTGCCCGGCCCGCGAGGGATGTTGCCCACGGCGCGCGCGCTAAGCCTGTTGACGCCTCTGCGCCAGACGCTGGCCGACCTCGGCCGCCTGCTGGCGCCGGAACACCCCTTTGATCCGCTGCTGGCTGAAATGATCTGGCAACTGGCCGCCGCCGACGCCGCCGAATATGCCATCCTGTTGCCGATGCTGCCCAAACTGCGGCAGGCAGCACCCCAATCCCGCCTGGCGATCCGCGAAGCATCGCCGAAACACATGAGTCGCGATCTGGCGGACGGCGTGATCGACCTCGGTTTTTTGTCCCGGGAAGAAGCCCCCGCCGAGCTGCGCCACCGGCAGTTGTTTCGCGAGGAGTACCTGCTGGTAAGCCGCCGTGACCATCCGTTGTTGCAAAGCCCCCCTTCGCTGGAGCAGTTTTGTCAGTTGGAGTTCGTGATGGTTTCGCAAGACGGCGGCGGTTTTCGCACCCTGATTGACACGCTGTTGGAAGAGCAGGGATTAGCGCGGCGTGTAGTGATGTCGCTACCGCACTTCTTGTTCATCCCCGCACTGCTGGCGAGATCCGATATGGTCGCGATGCTGCCTTCACGCATGCTGGGCGAACTGCTTGGCGACCTGCGCACCTGGCCGGCCCCCTTGGCAATACCCGGCTATGACATGGTAATGGTGTGGCATGAACGCTCGCACCTGGATCCGGCCCATGGCTGGTTGCGTGAGCAGGTGGTCAACGCCCTGGAGGCCCCGTCGATATCACTGTAAAACTTCAACCAGCTCAAACTGTTGAAACACCAGCCACATCTGGGGCGAGAACGTGCCTTCACGCGTAAAAAAATCCTGGTGCCCCTGCCGCCAGAACGCCAGGCTCTTATCCCCCTCACCTTCCTGTGCCGCCATCTCGGCCGTAACGTCGCAATAGCGAGTCAGCTTCAATGACAGGATCCTGATGACGCAGGCCGGTTCGCCGCGACCGTCAAGCACGACGTTGTAATCCCCGAGCATCGGCTCTTGCTCTTGCCGATATGCAAGATAAGAACAGCAGGTGGCGGTTTTTTGCCCCTCGAGCACCCGTTGCAACAGCTCGTCCGCCAGCATGGGGCTGTCGCCGAACGCCCAGCGAGACGCGCCAGGGTATTTAGCCAAAATGGCCGCTTTAGTCATCGCCTTTCTCCTTGATTGAAGGGCTGAGGTCACGCATTTCACTTTTTCCCGCCCAGACAGTTTATACTGTGCAGAATATAAGCCTTTATTCTGTTCAGCAGGCTCCGTCGGGAGCACAAGGAATTACCACAAGCCATGTTAAGTTACCGCCACAGTTTCCACGCCGGCAACCACGCCGACGTGCTTAAGCACACCGTTCAAAGCCTGATCATCGAATCGCTGAAAGAAAAAGAGAAGCCGTTCCTGTACCTGGATACCCACTCCGGCGCAGGTCGCTATCAGCTGAGCGGTGAACACGCCGAGCGCACCGGGGAATACCTGGAAGGCATCGGTCTGCTGTGGCAACGTGATGACCTGCCGCAAGAGCTGGCAGCCTACATGAGCGTAGTGCACAACTTTAACCGCACCGAAAGGCTGCGTTACTACCCTGGCTCGCCACTGATTGCCCGTCAGCTGCTGCGTCCGCAGGATAAAATTCACCTGACCGAACTGCACCCGAGCGACTTCCCGTTGCTGCGCAGTGAGTTCCAGAAGGACGAGCGTGCCAAGGTGCAACGCGCCGATGGCTACCAGCAGTTGAAATCCCAACTGCCGCCGCTGTCGCGCCGCGGGCTGATCCTGATGGACCCGCCGTACGAAATGAAAACCGATTACCAGGACGTGGTAAAAGGCCTGCAGGAAGGCTACAAGCGCTTTGCCACCGGCACCTACGCGCTGTGGTACCCGGTGGTGATGCGCCAGCAAATCAAGCGCATGCTGAAAGACCTGGAAGCCACCGGCATCCGCAATATTCTGCAGATCGAACTGGCGGTAAGACCCGACAGCGACCAGCGCGGCATGACCGCCTCAGGCATGATTGTGATTAACCCGCCGTGGAAGCTGGAACAGCAGATGAAAAATGTGCTGCCATGGCTGCACAAAACCCTGGTGCCGTCAGGCAATGGCCACCATTTGGTGAACTGGGTAGTGCCGGAATAAGCTTCCGGGGCGCGGCCTGCCGCGCCTTTACCCCACCTATCACAGCCATTGACGCAATCTTTGCGACAAACCTGCATCAGGCGTTAAACTCTTACGCTCTTCGATTCACACAATTCATGGAAATCCCAGATGACCAAACATTACGATTATCTAGCAATTGGCGGCGGCAGCGGCGGCATCGCATCGATCAACCGGGCAGCCATGTACGGCCAGAAATGCGCACTGATTGAAGCCAAAGAACTGGGCGGCACCTGCGTAAACGTGGGTTGTGTACCGAAAAAAGTTATGTGGCATGCGGCGCAAATCGCCGAGGCCATCCACCTGTACGGCCCGGATTACGGTTTCGATACCACCGTCAACGCGTTTGACTGGAAGAAGCTGGTCGCCAACCGCACCGCTTATATCGACCGCATTCATAATTCCTACGACAACGTGCTGGGTAAAAACAAAGTCGACGTGATCAAAGGCTTCGCGCGCTTTGTCGACGCCCACACGGTGGAAGTGAACGGTGAAAAAATCACTGCCGACCATATCCTGATCGCCACCGGCGGCCGTCCAAGCCACCCTGACATTCCGGGTGCAGAATACGGCATCGACTCTGACGGTTTCTTCGATCTGGACGCCATGCCAAAACGCGTTGCGGTGGTGGGTGCTGGTTATATCGCTGTAGAAATCGCCGGCGTGCTGAACGCGCTGGGGGCTGAAACTCACCTGTTCGTGCGTAAACACGCGCCACTGCGGACTTTCGACCCGATGGTTGTCGAGACCCTGGTGGAAGTGATGAACACCGAAGGGCCAAGCCTGCACACGGAATCCGTGCCAAAAGCCATCGTCAAAAACGCCGACGGCAGCCTGACGTTGCAGTTGGAAAACGGCAAGGAATTCACCGTCGACAGTCTGGTGTGGGCGATTGGCCGCGAACCGGCGACCGATAACCTGAACCTGGCCGTTACCGGGGTGAAAACCAACGAAAAAGGCTATATCGACGTCGATAAATACCAAAACACCAACGTAAAAGGGATTTACGCCGTGGGCGACAACACCGGCGCCGTCGAACTGACTCCGGTTGCCGTAGCCGCAGGCCGTCGCCTGTCCGAACGCCTGTTCAACAACAAGCCGGAAGAGCACCTGGATTACAGCAACATCGCCACCGTGGTGTTCAGCCACCCGCCGATCGGCACCATTGGCCTGACCGAACCGGAAGCGATTGAGAAATTCGGTGCGGACAACGTGAAAGTGTACAAATCTTCCTTCACCGCCATGTACAGCGCCGTGACGCAGCACCGTCAACCGTGCCGCATGAAGCTGGTCTGCGTGGGTAAAGAAGAGAAAATCGTCGGCCTGCACGGCATCGGTTTCGGCATGGACGAGATCCTGCAGGGCTTTGCCGTAGCCATTAAAATGGGCGCGACCAAGAAAGACTTCGACAACACCGTGGCGATCCACCCGACCGCCGCAGAAGAGTTTGTGACCATGCGCTAAGCTTGGGCACCCGCTAAAACTCAGGCCAGGTTAACCCCCTGGCCTTTTCTTTTGGTCCTCTTTACCCTTTACTTCGACACAAACCTTCATTTTCTGCCATTATTTTGCCTGATATATGGGCAAGGCTCATGCAAGCATCCGCGACTCTGGAGAACATTGATGCTGTTCAATCTGTTTAAAAACACGCTGTGGGCATTTTTTGCGCTGGCCATCCTTCAAACCAGCGCGCTAAGTTTCACCCTGGAAGTCGCGGGAAACATCGAAAACACCACCGATCCGGTAAAGAAAAGCTATCTGTTTACCGATAAACAACTGTTGGCAATGCCGGTGCGCAGCATCACCACCTCTACCTCCTGGACGCCGCAAAGAAAGTTCGAAGGGATTGGCGTGGCGGACATTTTGGCGCGCGTCGGCGCCAAAGGCAGCACGCTGACATTTTATGCGCTGAACGATTATTACATCGACGTGCCGCTGTCAGATGTCGAAAAATACAACATGATTTTGGCTTACAAAATGGACGGCGTCATGCTGAAGATCAGAAACTTCGGCCCGCTGTTTTTGGTTTACCCGAGGGATGCCGCCGGGCCTGAGTTAAATTCTCCGCTCTACAACTCGCGCTTCATCTGGCAAGTGGACAGGATCGTAATCAAATGAAGCTCACAGGGTTTAAAAGCGGCAGCAGGCTGGCGATCCCGGCTATCTTTGCCGCACTGTTTCTGGTTGCCTCTACGGTGACGCTGTATTACTACAGCGCGACCCTGTCGAAAAAAGGGTTGTATGCTATCGCCGGCACGCAGGAAAATTACTCCTGGTCGATCGCCAAATTCTCGATCAAGCTGGCGGAATTCGACACGCTGGTCGAACAGTTGAAAAACGCACCGCAGGTGGATAGCGAAGATCTTCGGCTCAAATTTGAAATCCTTTATTCGCGTTTTTACGTGCTGGAAACGGTCTCCGAATCCACCCAGCCGCTGTATGCCGAACCGGGTTATCCCGAAGTCGTCACGCACATGCGCGAGAAAATGGATCAGATTGATAATTTGCTGAACAGCCCGAAAATTGATTTCTCTCTGATTTCGCAGGCGATGAAGCAAATCAAGCCCTATGCGATTGAGATGGCTAACCTGACCGATCATGCCGAAGTGAAGCAGCGCACCGCGGCCTACGAAGACTATATCGAGAAACGACACATCATTTTCTATGGTCTGGTGATCGTGATGTTTTCAGTGATCGCGCTGATCGCCATCACGCTGATTGTGCTGCGTCAGCAGCGCCTGACCATCCGCCAGCAGGCCAAGGCGATTGAGGCGGAAAAAGCCACCCGCACCAAAAATGCCTTTCTGGGCGCCATCGGTCACGAGCTACGCACCTCGCTACAGAGCATCATGTCCGCCATTGATGTGCTGGTGAATACCCAGGTGTCGGCCGAGCACGCGGACACTTTCCAAAGGCTGGAAACCGCCGCACAGCAAATTGAAAGTCAGATGAAAGACCTGACCGATTACGCCCATCTCGACAGCGGTATGATGGAACTGCGTATCGCTCCCTTCGATGCCCAGCGGCTGGTTGAAGAAACGGCGAATGAAATCAAAACGCTGCGCCAGAAAGATCAGGTCACTTTGCTGTGTGAAGTGGAATGCGGCCATCTGCAGATACATTCCGATCCGCTGCGTATTCGGCAAATTATCGTCAATCTGCTGACCAATGCGTTCAAATACACCGAAAGCGGCACCATCACGCTGCATAGTTGCTTGCGCAGCCAGGCTACCGGCAGTTCGCTGATTATTGAGGTCACCGATACCGGGATTGGTATCGAAAAGGGAATGCTGGATCAGATATTCCGGCCCTTCACCCAGCTTGATCAATCACATACCCGCCAGTATGGCGGCGTCGGCATGGGGTTGGCGATTGTGCACGGGCTGGTGACGCTGCTCAACGGCACCATTACCGTCTACAGCGAGATCAAAAAAGGCAGCACCTTTATCGTCAGCATTCCGGTAGAAGTCAGTAACGAGGAAAAGTTGGGTGAAACACCGCTCCACCAGCAAAGTTTGCCGCAGAAACAGCAGCATATTTTGGTCGTCGATGACAATAAATCGGTGAGTGACGCCTTCTCGGCGCTGCTGGACAAGCTCGGCTATCAGCATGAGCTGTGCAACTCGTCTGAAAGAGCGCTGCAAAAACTGCTGCGGCGTCCTTACGACGCGTTGCTGCTGGATCTGCAAATGCCGGGAATCGATGGGGCCGCACTGGCTAAAAAACTGCGTGACCAACGTGGCCCCAACCGCCATATCCCGATTATCGGCATCAGCGCCTACACCCCTGAGCAACTGTCTGTCGAACAGCGGGCGCTGTTCGACAACTATTTAATGAAACCGGTTCGGCTGGACGCCTTGTCTTCCGCACTGGCTTCACTGCTCGCTACTAAAGGTTGAAGCACCGCAACAGTGCGGCTTCGATAACGTGAAGCCGCACGGGTTTTTCATAAGGGCCCAGCACATCATAGTCACGCATCGCCCTGGCGATTTCAGACTCCCGCTGGTCGGTACCCAGCTGACCGGTCAGCACTAAAACCGGCGCGTCTGGGTTATCCGACGCGCGGATGGTTTCAATACAGCGATCTGCCGTTTCCTGACCGATCAACCAGTCGACCACGTAACCATCGAACAGGCTTTGCTGCAGTGCCTGACAAAAGCTGCTGACGTCGTAAAATGCCACGGCATGGAAACCGCGCCCGTTTAGGTATTTGGTCAACTCATCGGCCGCCAGATGCGAATCATCGAGCACCGCAATGCTCAAACGCTCGTCTTCGACGGCGGCGGGGCGAACCTCTATCAGTTCCACACAATAGCGTTGCCCTTGCGGTGCATCATCCGCGCGATAAATGCCCCATTGCCCAGCCTGCTGCAGTGCGACATATTCCGCAGTCCGCCCGCCAATCAGCTCATGGCCGATATAACCGACGCAGGCTAATTCCACCCCGCCCACGTAAAAGATGGCATCACGTGCAATAGTTTGCGCGGAGACGTCATGTTCAGCACCGGTATCTACGATCGCAGCCGGCGTTTCCCCTAATGCCGCCGCGACGTCGTTAATCTGCTCCAGAGTCCAGGGACTTTGCCCTTTCAGCTTGCGATGCGCATGCGAAAAACTCAGATCCAGAATACGGCTGAGCTCCTTGGCATGCTGCCGCTTACCAATCCCATAATGTACAAACAGTTCCCTGACCCGGTTTGCAATCGACTGTGAATCGAATTTCTGATGATTGTTATCCATTTTTTCCTTCGATTTTTTTTGCTGTTTTTTCAGTCGTTTTCATACTTGCCGTGCAAAAAAGCGATCTAAAACTGGTATATGGTACAATGTATTATCTAAACATTGCTTGACATACCACATTATATAGTCAAACATGGTATCAGAAGAGACACACAGCAACACCACAATAAAAATATAACAATAGTGAAATCGCATCACCAATAATCACAATAACACCAGGGAAAGCTCATTTCGGTTGCTGTACTGAGAGAATGTATGCAACAGACCCTCACCGAAACTTGAGCCGTAGCGCTAATCTGTTTTACCCGCATTTGAACCGAGATCCGCAAGGGTCTCGGTTTTTTCTTGCCTTATTTTTATCTTAACCCTGCCACTCCACACCGCCGCCTGCGGGGAAACCATGCAAAAAAATAGGGCCAGCAAGCTGGCCCTGTGGGTTTAAATCCCGAAAGTGAAATGTGTTGGATCAGAACTTCCAGGTAAAACCGGCGTTGACGCTGTTGTCCTGGTAGTTTTGCGACAGCAGCCCGCCATAGCCCAGCGACAGCGTGGCGTTCTTGTTCACCGCCACTTCCGCACTGGCTTTCAGCACCGCACCGTCACGCGATGCCGACACGCTGTTCACCACGAACGGTGAGCTGCCGCCGTTGAACTTCAGCCCGGTACCGCGATCCAGATCGCCGTACTGATGCTGCCAACCCAGCTCGCTGCGCAGCGCCACCGCGGTGGTTTTGCTCGCTTGCCACTCGGTGTCCGCACGCAGCCCCAGCGTCGAGACCGTCGCGTCGGTGTGTTGCTTGTCACCGTGCAGCGCCGCCGCCCCACCGTCTTCCGCGATGCCGTTGTTCTGGAAGTTGATGTACGCCAGGTTGGCGAACGGCTCCAGATTCACCCAGGCCGCTTTTATGCTGTATCCCGCTTCGGCGAACACCTGCTCGGTGCGCGCACTGTACTTTGCGGTTTCGCGATCTGACTGCATGCCGTAGTTCACCGAGCGTGAGGTATCGAAACGGTGCCAGGTGTAACCCCCACCGGCACGCAGCGCCAGTTCACCGAACTGTTTGCCGCCGTACACCGCCAGGTGGTAGTTGTCGCTATCAGCATTCGAGCCATAACCGCCGTCCAGCGAAGTGCGGGTATAACCGGTCGCGACCCCTAACCGCCATTCGTCCGCCAGCGCCGAGTCCAGCCCCACCAGCACGCCGTAGGTGGATGCCTGATAGCCCGTGGCATTGGCATCGCCCGACGCGTGGTCCCAGGCCCCCAACAGCTGCGCCCAGGCGCCACCGTCGTCGTCAGCCTTGATGTCCGGCGAGGTCGCCAGCCCTTCCGCCTGACGCAAACGGCCGTTCAGCGCGTCGCGCAGGTAGCGGCTGTCGTTGACCTGTGCCGAAGCGATATCCGCGTGGATCTGCCCCGACAGTTGGCGGAACGCCTGCCGCGCTTCCCCCGCCGAACCGGCGTTGAGGATGCTTTCAAACACCGGATTACCCGCCGCCAGCGCATCTGCTGCTGCCGCCACCGCCCGCTCGTTCTGCGTTGCCGCCACGCTGGCGAAGCTGGTGTCATTACGGCCGACGTTAAGCGTTACCTGATTTGGCTGATAGGTCAGCCCGGTGCCCAGGAACAGGTAGTTCGGCGCCACGGAATCAAACTGCCCACGGATACCCTGCTGGGCGGTCAGAATGTTGTACTGCTGACCCAGCAGGCTGCGAACCTCGTTTTGCGACAGCAGGTTGCTGCTGTTTTCCAGCGATACGGTCACTTCACCGCCGCCGATCGTCGCCGATCCGTTACTTTGGATCCGATCGCTTTGGCCGTTCGCCGCCACTTCCACCGCGTAACGGGAGCCTGGTTCGAAGCGGACGTCACGAGTCACGTTCAGCGTGCCGATCGAATTGCCCGGTGCCACGGTACCACCGCTGCGGGCAGTTAACGACCCTAGCGTACCGGTGCCGCCCAGCACGCCGGCGTTTTGTACCGTCACGTCCGAAGTCACCGAGCCATTCACCGCCAGCAGGCCGGTATTGACCCACGTCGGGCCGGAGTAGGTGTTGTTACCGGTCAGTACCAACGCCCCCTGGCCCTCTTTGGTCAGGCCGCCATGGCCGTTGATATCATTGGAATACACTTCAAGCGAGCAGTGGTAGTCATCGCAGACTCTGGCATGCAACGTACCCTCATCGATGATCGTCCCCATGCCAGGAATGTTGGCGACAAATTGCGACGAGCCATAAGCCACGCCCGTCGGGTCCGGAATACGAAACTCCTCGGGGATATCATCGACGGTATAGAACATGCCCGGACCGTTAATCGCCTTGCCCAGATTGATCATCCCCCAGCCATACAAGGCATCGATGCCCGGAGCCCCCATATCGGTCGCGGTCGTTTTAAGCACATCGGCAATTTGCGCCGACGTCATGTACGGGAAACGCTGCAGCAATACGGCGACTGCGCCAGTCACGTGCGGCGTCGCCATTGAGGTACCGTTTTTATTGCCATAGTCGGAGACCAACTGGTTCGGATCTGAACCGTTGGCTACGGTGCTGTAGATTTTACTCCCCGGCGAGGAGACGCAGAAGCTGGCGGTATAGCCGCAACGCGAAGAGAAGCTGCTGATGGTGTAAGGCACGCTGTTGGTGGAGGCGTCATCCTGCGCGACGCTGGCAACCGACAGCCAGTTAGGCGCAATATCCGGCACAAAATAGGCCAGGCCGCTGATCACATCCGGTTGGTTGTAGTTACCGTCGTTACCGGCGGCGAACAGCACCAGAATATTTTTACGTGCCGCATCGATAGCCCCCTGATAACCCGCCCCCGCCAGGCTGCCCAGCAAGGGTTTCACCTGATCAAACTGTTCCTGCGCGTCCTTCAGCTCGAAATGCAGCGCATCGGGTTTCTTGCCATTATCCGAAAGAAAATCCGGAATGCTGACGCCCCAACTGTTGTTGATCACCCGCACGCCGTTGTTGATCATCGCCTGCCAGCCCGCGTTGGTCACGCTGCCATCCAGCCCGAGGAACTCACCGTAGGCCGGGCCGTCATTGTCGTTATCGACGCTGATGATTTGCGAATCAAAGGCGACGCCGTGCATGCCGGTCCCGTCACGGTTGGCACCGCTGATACCGGCAACGTGGACGCCGTGGTTACTTAACTGCCCCTGTGAACCACTGTAAAAATGGAAAGTACCGTCAAAGTAAAAACGATCGCCGGCCTTAATCCCCTCACGATGCGGATCGGTATAGGCGCGATAGCCTTCGGTGACAACGTTAGTCAGCTTGCCATCACCGGCAAATTCCGGATGCTGGTTCACCGGGGTATCGAAGATCCCCACCTTTTGCCCTTTGCCGGTATAACCTGCCGCGTAAGCCTCGTCGGCATGGATAGCCCCCAACCCCCAGTTAGCATTGAATTCATTGCTGCGCCAACTGGCCGGATCGCCGCTCTTCCCCCCTTCGGTATAGGTCGCGGCCTGTGCACCACCGGCGGCCAACAACGCGCATAACAGGGCGTTCAGTTTCCATGTCGGCGCCAATGCCGGTTTGTTGTTTCCTGCAGATTGCTTCATTCCCTTATCCCTTGTTGTTTTTGGTAAAAACCGCCCCAGCGGGACGGTTGTTCCGTTTGTTTTTTAAGATCAGAAATGCCAGGTAAAACCGGCGTTAACGCTGTTGTCCTGGTAGTTTTGCGACAGCAACCCGCCGTAGCCCAGCGACAGCGTGGCGTTCTTGTTCACGGCCACTTCCGCACTGGCTTTCAGCACCGCACCGTCACGCGATGCCGACACGCTGTTCACCACGAACGGTGAGCTGCCGCCGTTGAACTTCAGCCCGGTACCGCGATCCAGATCGCCGTACTGATGCTGCCAACCCAGCTCGCTGCGCAGCGCCACCGCGGTGGTTTTGCTCGCCTGCCACTCGGTGTCCGCACGCAGCCCCAGCGTCGAGACCGTCGCGTCGGTGTGTTGCTTGTCACCGTGCAGCGCCGCCGCCCCACCGTCTTCCGCGATGCCGTTGTTCTGGAAGTTGATGTACGCCAGGTTGGCGAACGGCTCCAGATTCACCCAGGCCGCTTTTATGCTGTATCCCGCTTCGGCGAACACCTGCTCGGTGCGCGCACTGTACTTTGCGGTTTCGCGATCTGACTGCATGCCGTAGTTCACCGAGCGTGAGGTATCGAAACGGTGCCAGGTGTAACCCCCGCCGGCACGCAGCGCCAGTTCACCGAACTGTTTGCCGCCGTACACCGCCAGGTGGTAGTTGTCGCTGTCGGCATTCGAGCCATAACCGCCGTCCAGCGAAGTGCGGGTATAACCGGTCGCGACCCCTAACCGCCATTCGTCCGCCAGCGCCGAGTCCAGCCCCACCAGCACGCCGTAGGTGGATGCCTGATAGCCCGTGGCGTTGGCATCGCCCGACGCGTGGTCCCAGGCCCCCAACAGCTGCGCCCAGGCGCCACCGTCGTCGTCAGCCTTGATGTCCGGCGAGGTCGCCAACCCTTCCGCCTGACGCAGGCGGCCGTTCAGCGCGTCGCGCAGGTAGCGGCTGTCGTTGACCTGTGCCGAAGCGATATCCGCGTGGATCTGCCCCGACAGCTGGCGGAACGCCTGCCGCGCTTCCCCCGTCGAACCGGCGTTGAGGATGCTTTCAAACACCGGATTGCCCGCCGCCAGCGCATCTGCTGCTGCCGCCACCGCCCGCTCGTTCTGCGTTGCTGCCACGCTGGCGAAGCTGGTGTCATTACGGCCGACGTTGAGCGTTACCTGATTTGGCTGATAGGTCAGTCCGGCCCCCAGGAAGGGAGAGAAGGTAGATGTGGAGGTAAACTGCCCACTGATACCCTGCTGGGCGGTGAGAATGTTGAACTGCCGGCCGATCAGACTGCCTGCGTTGCCCTGCGAAAGCAGATTGACGTTTTTTTCTTGCAACACCGCCACCTCACCGCCGCCGATCGTCGCCGATCCGTTACTTTGGATCCGATCGCTCTGGCCGTTCGCCGCCACTTCCACCGCGTAACGGGAGCCTGGTTCGAAGCTGACGTCACGAGTCACGTTCAGCGTGCCGATCGAATTGCCCGGCGCCACGGTACCGCCGCTACGGGCAGTTAACGAACCCAGCGTACCGGAACCGCCCAGCACGCCGGCGCTTTGCACCGTCACGTCCGAAGTCACCGAACCATTTACCGCCAGCAGGCCTTGATTGACCAGGGTTGGGCCTGCGTAGCTGTTATTGCCGGTCAGCACCAGTGTGCCGATGCCCAATTTGGTCAGGCCGCCATGGCCGGAAATATCGTTGCTCCAGACATCCAACCCGCAATGAATATCGTCACACACACGCTCGGTAGGTTTGCCTTTGTCCAGTACTGCACCGATGCCTGGCAGATTCACCACAAATTGCTCCGGGCCGTAGGCACCGCTCACGCGGAACTCCTCCGGGATATCCTGTTCGGTGACAAACATCCCCGGGCCGTGGATCGCTTTGCCCAGATCAATCATCCCCCAGCCGTAAAGCGCATCGATTCCCGGCGCGCCCATATCAACCGCGGTGGTCTTCAGCACCGAAGCCACCTGTGCGCCGGTCATATAGGGAAAGCGTTCCATCAGCACTGCAATGCTGCCTGCCACGTGTGGTGCGGCCATTGAAGTTCCGCTGTATTTGGCATAGCCGGTGGTCAGGTTATCTACGCTGTTGCCTTCGATAATCGAGCTGTACACCTTGCTGCCCGGAGCGGAAACACAGAAGCTGGCGGTATAGCCACAGCGGGAGGAGAAGCTGCTGATGCTGTAATCACCGGTGTTATTCGGATCCTGCAGGCTGGCGACCGACAGCCAATTCGGCGCGATCTCCGGCACGAAATAGGCCAAACCGGCCATCGCGTCCGGGTTATTCAGGTTGTAATCGTTACCGGCGGCAAAGATGGTGACAATGCCGCTGCGCGCCGCATCGATCGCCCCCTGATAAGCACCACCGGCTTTAGTACCGAGGATCTGTTTGATTTGGTCGAACTGTTTCTGCGCGTCGGCCAGGGTGAAATGCGGATAGGCTGGATCCTTACCACCCTGATCAAATTTCTCGGTAATGCCGATACCCCAGCTGTTGTTGATGATGCGCGCACCGCTGGCGATCAACGCATTCCAACCTGCCTGATATACCGCGCCATCGTTGCCGAGAATGATGCCGTCTTCCGGCCCCGGATCCCCGTTCTCCGCACTGATGATTTGCGCGTTAAATGCCACACCGTGCATCTCGCCGCCGTCGCGGTTACCGGCGGCGATGCCGCCTACGTGGGTCCCGTGCGAGCCGAGAGTGCCGTCGGAATCCACGCTTGGCGTGCCGTCATAGCGAAATGCATCGCCTTTCTTCACCGGGATATAGGGATCGGTATATTCGCGGATCCCCGTCGTGACCAGGTTGATCACTTTGTCCTGACTGCCGAACTCCGGGTGTTTGGCATATACCGGCTGATCGAAAATACCGAGCTTAACGCCTTTTCCGGTATAACCGGCGGCGTAGGCCTGATCGGCGTGGATGGCCCCCAGCCCCCATTCGGCATTAAATTCCTTACTGCGCCAACTGGCGGGATCGCCCTGCTTTCCGCTCTCTACATAGGGCGCAGCCTGCGCCCCACCGATGGTTGCCAGGCAAAAAAGCATCGCGCTCCACTGGGCGCGGCTAACGCCAATTTCAGGCCAGCCGAAGGCCGCCTGAACAGGCTTGACTCCTCTACGTTTATTTTCCATCCCAGATACCGTCCATTGTTGTTTGCAAATGTTTTATTGGTTTTTTTGTGTAACAG
The DNA here is from genome assembly GCF_024809915.1 of Serratia sp. BIGb0234. NCBI lineage: Bacteria > Pseudomonadati > Pseudomonadota > Gammaproteobacteria > Enterobacterales > Yersiniaceae > Serratia > Serratia sp. BIGb0234. The sequence continues at coordinate 32,914 of NZ_JANUEI010000007.1, read as the reverse complement.
TTTCGTAACACCAAATAAATAAAGCACAACAATCTCAAGCGCGCCTTATGGGTCAATAAGGCAAACGCTTAACGGGGGAACGTCATTGTTAGAAAAAAGGAAGGAAAGACATAAGGATTTTGAATGACCGAAAACGGGCGAGAAGAATGAGCCCCTCCTGGCGAGATGAAAAGCTAATTAAATGATAAATAGAAATAAATCAAATAACAAAAGCCGACAAACTCGCCTCCGTCGACCATTAAAAAAAAGCATAAAATGCGTTTATTATTTCTTTTAATTATAAGAATTATCAATATTCACTCAGTGAAATATGCTGGTTTACACGGAGCAGACCATTGAAAATTGGATTATCATGCTAACGGTTTTTTGCTGTTCATCGCATCTTCTTCACCTTGCGGAATAATGACTTTCGCCAGTAATGAATGCCTGCACAGGCAAAGTGCGCTTCATGATCCCGGGTGGCGGTGGACCCACATTGGACGCGCCGTGGCAGCCGTTTCGGGATCCACAGGCGCTGGCCGTTTTTATCGATGCGCCGGGATCCACGTGCTGCCCACACAGCAAAAGATGTGTTGGTAAAAACCGCTTATCATATTAACGATCCGCATTTTGCCCAGACCGTGATCAAACAATTCCGCTCGGTTACTGGCGTGCCGAATGAGTTTCTTCCACGGGCCTTATCAACGGAAAAGGTTCTTTAATCCAAAAAAAGGGCCAGAGAATTAATCTGGCCCTTTTTACTTACCGCATGAAATTATTTCTGTTCAGTCGTCATTTTCGACTTCATGTTATTCATGTGGTCCATCATTTTCTGTTCGCGTTTCTGATAATTCTCATTGTATTGTTTTTTCTGCTCTGGGGTCAGCAGGTTGTACATTTTATTTTCAGCTTTGGCGCGCTCCAGCATATGCTCGGACTGAGTTTTGCTGATGGCGTCAATTTGGGCTTTCGCTTTGGCTTCATCGAAGCTGTCGGAGGCGACCAGGCTATGCAAGGCCTGACGCTCCTCTTTCATGCCCGCACCGCGTTTCTGATGCGACTCTTTCATGATATCGCGCATTTGTTGGCGCTGCTGTTCAGTCAGGTTCAGACCGGCGAATGGCCCGCCTTTACCCTCGCCCTTGTGGTGCATCATTTTCATCGGAGTGGCATCTGTCGTCGCAGGTGCCGCTGTCGTATCTGCAGCGAAAGCCATGGAAGCAGAACCCAGAGCCAGAGTAGAAGCGACAAATAAAGCGGTCAGTTTACGCATGATCATTTCCTTAAAATTATTCTTCATCAGGAGCGCTGTACGTGAACAGGCTCATCTTTCGTCGGAGATAATAATAGGCCGATAAACATATAGTAATGCGATGGTGTGTAAATTTATTAAAGCCCGAAACAGGTTTATTCGACAATAATGAATGAATTATGGAGATGTTGTTTATTATCTGGAAATTTTGGTTTCCCCTGGCCTGACGATCACCTGATTTTGCTTTCCCCCCGATGGGGTTATTCCTGTCAAAGCCCGTCTTTATTATAATTTAGGCTTATCCATTGCAACCGTCCTGCAACAAGATGACGACGGAATCGAAAGCAGCAATCGTACGAATCTCTCGAAAGCGCAGGTTCTCACTTACACTTAAGATTGTATCCACCCCCAGTGAGATCGTCAGGATCCGCTGCGCAACGCAGCCTTCTGCAGCGGCGGCAACGCGACGTTTACACTGCAAAACTAATTATTGGTTATATAATAGTTTCATCCTCTGCCCGTGAAAAACGTGTTATATGATGGAGATACGTGCACTACGGCCACTACCGAGCCAGAATTTGCTGCTGTGCCCATCGCACAGGCTGGCTGTCGTGCCATTTTGAGGAATCATCATGTTCGCAGACCAAGGCCCTATGCTTCTTAATGCCCACTTCGGCACCAACAGCCCATATTGGCGGTTGGCGTTTGACAGCAATGCCCTGGCGCTGTCGGCAGTGAAAGGCAAAACCCATATGGCCGTGGCGCTCAGCGCCATGCAGGCAGCCAAAATCCGCCGTCTGACCGGCATTACCGCCAGCCTTGATATCACCATCACGCTGGGGGGTGAGCCGATACATCTGCATCTGGTCGGGCGCAGGATCAATAATCAGGAATGGGCGGGTACCGCCTCGGCCTTCAGCGACACCCAATCGGTCGCCCGCGATCTGGTACACGGCCTGTCTTTTGCCGAACAGGTGGTGTCAGAAGCCAATTCGGTGATTGTGATTGTTGACCAACATGGTCGTATTCAGCGCTTTAACCGACTGAGCGAAGAGTACACCGGCCTGCACGAACATGATGTTATTGGTAAAAACGTCTTTCAGCTGTTTATGAGCCCGGAAGAAGCGGCGGCATCGCGGCGAAACATCGCCGGTTTTTTTCGCAACGGATCATCCTATGAGGTGGAACGTTGGATCAAAACGGTGAAGGGGGAACGGCTGTTCTTGTTTCGCAACAAGTTCGTCCACAGCGGCAGCGGTAAAAATGAGGTGTTCCTGATTTGCTCCGGCACCGACATCACCGAAGAGCGTCGCGCTCAGGAACGACTGCGGGTATTGGCCAATACCGACATTATTACCGGCCTGCCCAATCGCAATGCCATTCAGGACAAAATCACCCAGGCAATCGCCGCACGCGACGGCAATCATGTCGGTCTGGTGTATCTCGATCTCGACAACTTTAAGAAAGTTAATGACGCTTACGGCCATATGTTCGGCGACCGTTTATTGGTGGAGGTGTCGTTGGCGGTGCTTGGCTGCCTCGCGCCAGACCAAACGCTGGCTCGCCTGGGGGGCGATGAGTTTCTGGTGCTTGCCCAGCAGGCCGATCGCGAGATGCTGCAACGGCTGGCCCAGCGCATTATCGACCGCTTGAAGACCCCCTTTCGTATCGGCCTTATCGAGGTCTATACCGGCTGTTCGATTGGCATTGCGCTATGCCCCGAACATGGTAACGATCTCGACAGCCTGATCCGCAGTGCTGATACCGCCATGTACGTCGCCAAAGAGCACGGCAAACGCACCTATACCGTGTTCTCGCCGGAAATGAACAAACGCGTCGCGGAATACATGTGGCTGGATACCAACCTGCGAAAGGGGTTGGAACAAGATCAACTGGTGGTGTACTACCAGCCCAAAATCGAGGCGCTCAGCGGCAAGGTGTGCAGCGTAGAAGCTTTGGTGCGTTGGGATTCACCCGAGCGCGGCCTGATCCCACCGTTGCAGTTTATCTCTTATGCCGAAGAATCCGGTCTGATAGGCCCACTCGGGCGCTGGGTGCTGCAAACCGCCGCCAGACAGGCCGCACAGTGGCAGCGACAGGGCTTGAATCTGCGGGTGGCAGTGAATCTTTCCGCACGGCAGTTGGTTGATGATTCCATCGTTGAAGATCTCGCTCAGGTATTGCAGTGCAATCACCTGGCCCCCTGCCTGCTCGACTTCGAACTCACGGAAAGCAGCCTGATTGAGGATGAAAAACGTGCCCGCGAAGTGATCACGCGGTTACGCGATCTGGGAGCGCAGGTGCATCTCGATGATTTTGGCACCGGCTACTCTTCTTTGGCCCAGTTGGCCCGCATTCCGCTGGATGCCATCAAGCTGGATAAAAGCTTCGTGCGCGGGGTGAATTGCAATCCGGTTTCGCAGTCGCTGGTGCGCGCCATCGTCGCGGCGGCCGAAGCGCTCAGGTTCCGGGTGATTGCCGAAGGTGTAGAGACCGAAAGCGAAAATCAGTTTCTGGATGAAGTCGGTGTGGATGAGAAACAAGGATTTCTGTTTGCGCGGCCAATGCTCCCGGACCAGTTGGAACATTGGCTGCAATCTTATTGCCCGCATCCCTCCTCAGCCTGATGCGGGCCAGGTAATGTTAGCCTGCACGACGCAGGTTTAGCGTGTGGCGGTCTTGTAGCATAACCAGACGCTCGATATAGGCACGATCTTTCTCCTCGATGGTGAAGGCCGAATGCACCCAATCCTCGGTAATATCCATCAGCTCCGAACGCGTGAGCTGCAGCACCCGCTGACGGGCGCGTAGCATGGCGCGCATCCCGTTCAATTTGGGCCGGATGGTATCGATGAAGGTGCGGGTCGCCACATAAGCATCGCCGGGCTGGAACAACTGATCGACCAGGCCACGGCTTTCAAACCATTCAGCGGTGTGCGACTCGCCCCCCCAGATCAGCTCTTCCGCCAGGCGCATACCTGCCTTGCGTGCCACCAGCGAATATCCCCCCATGCCGGGGAACAGGTTGAACGCAATTTCCGGAAAACCCATCCGCGCGTTGTTCTGTGCCAGCACGAAATGGTGTGCCAACGCCGCTTCGAAGCCGCCCCCCAGGGCGCTGCCCTCCACCATCGCAATGCTGACCGCACCGGTATCAAACCCGCGCGCCGCCGCATGCACGCAGTCAATGCAGGCACGTGCGTAAGCCATCATCGCCTCGCGCTTGCGGTTTTTAATGGCCTCGGCAAAGAACTGCAGATCGCCACCGACGTTGAACATATTGGGCACCAGCGATCCGGTGACCCAAAAATCAAACTGCAATGAAGACTCTTTTGCTGCCTGCGCCAGCGTCATGATGTCTTCGATTAACGCCTGATTGAAGCAAGGGCGCGGTTCAGCACGCAGCAGCATCCACATGATGTGCCGTTCCTCCTCATAGTAGGCGGATATCTGGGTCAAATTGCCCGCTTCGGTAAACGGGCGACAGGTGGGGTGATTAAGTAATTTCATATGACCTTCCATTTTCTCTCGTGTTAACAGTTGAAACCGTTCCAGCCCCTACGGCTGCAGTTGCGCGGCGACTGGTAAACCGCCGCGCCACATCATGAGTAAACGCTTTCTTGGTGATGAAACAGATAAAAATTGAAGGTCGGAGAATGAAAAAAACCGCGCTGGAACGCGGCTGACATAAGAATTTTACCCATCGGCAGGCTGCAACATTTCACCGGGGGAGTGAACGCGCTAAGCTCACAAATTAGCCGGTTACCGGCCCCGGCGGCCAAAACGGCAAGCCTTTTGGCTATAATCACATTGAGACAGCCTATTTATCGTTAAGGATATCGTGACGTAATGCCTACAGGATCAGATAAAGACCCCCGTCAGCCCAACAGTGAAGCGCCGCAAAAACCGCTGATCGACATCAAGACCGGCCACCAGACCCTTGACCGGCGCATTTCCGGATTTTCACGCCTGGTCGAACGCATCAAGGCCTGGCCAAGCATCGCTCACCTGCTGCGCGCCACCGAGCGCTTTAACGATCGCCTGGGCAGCCAATTCGGCGCCGCCATCACCTATTTCTCGTTTCTTTCGCTGATCCCGATTCTGATGGTGTCGTTTGCCGCCGTCGGTTTTGTGTTGGCATCCAATCCGGACCTGCTCACCGGGCTGATCAATAAAATCGTCGGCAGCATCAGCGATCCGACCCTGGCCGGCACGCTGAAAAACACCGTCAATACCGCCATTCAGCAACGTACCACCGTGGGGCTGACCGGCCTGGCGCTGGCGCTGTATTCGGGGGTCAGTTGGATGGGCAACCTGCGAGAGGCGATCCGTGCACAGTCGCGTGACGTCTGGGAGCGCAATCCGCAGGATCAGGAAAAAATCTATTTCAAATACACCCGCGATTTTATCTCGCTCACCGGTCTGGTGGTGGCGCTGATTATCACCCTGACGTTGACCTCCATTGCCGGTTCGGCGCAGGCGGCGATCGTGCAGGCGCTGGGTCTGGAAGGCATAGAATGGCTGCGACCGGCCATGACGCTGATTGCGCTGTCGATCTCCATCTTTGCCAACTACCTGCTGTTTTTGTGGATCTTCTGGATGCTGCCACGGCATAAGCCGAAGAAAAAGGCGTTGCTGCGGGGCACGCTGCTTGCCGCTATCGGTTTCGAAGTGATTAAGTTTGTGATGACCATGACGCTGCCACAGGTGGCTAAATCCCCTTCCGGGGCAGCCTTTGGTTCGGTGATTGGGCTGATGGCGTTTTTCTATTTCTTCGCCCGTCTGACGCTGTTTTGCGCCGCCTGGATCGCCACCGCGCAATATAAAGAGGATAAAACCCTGCCAACCTCAGAACAATCCGCGCCGTAAATCAACGCAATCATACCGGCCACTTTCCTGTGGCCGGTTTTTTATTTTGCATTTAAGCAATTAAACCAGCATATAAAACCAATAAGAAACCCGATCGCCTGCCAAAACCAGCATAACAAACTACAGCCTAACTTTTCTTTTCGCCTTTTACAGATGTTCAGTCTGCGAATCATTCATTTGGCAACGTTAAAATCTATGCGGAAACGCAGTGATGAAACATTAAGCTTTTTAACCGGTTAATCGCCGCATTGTACAAAGTTTCGTCATTGAAAAGGCATTTTGCTGTGACTAAGATGGATTTTTACAAATTCAAAATATAAGAAATATTATGCAAGCCTCCATCGCACCAACTCTGGACGCCGACGACGCGTCAACACCGGTTAACTCACGCGGAAAAGTGATTGTCGCCTCGCTGGTCGGGACCGCTATCGAGTTTTTCGATTTTTACAGTTACGCCACCGCTGCGGTGATCGTTTTCCCGCATATCTTCTTCCCACAGGGTGATCCCACCACCGCCACGCTGCAGTCGCTGGCCACTTTCGCCGTCGCTTTCGTTGCGCGCCCTATTGGTTCGGCGCTGTTCGGCCACTTCGGCGATCGCGTTGGGCGTAAGGTGACCCTGGTCGCCTCACTGCTGACCATGGGGATTTCCACCGTGCTGATCGGCCTGCTGCCAAGCTACGAAACCATTGGTATCTTCGCGCCAATCCTGCTGGCGCTGGCGCGCTTCGGTCAGGGTCTGGGCCTGGGCGGGGAATGGGGCGGCGCAGCCTTGCTGGCCACCGAGAATGCCCCGGCCAGAAAACGGGCGCTGTACGGTTCCTTCCCGCAGTTGGGCGCGCCTATCGGCTTCTTCTTCGCCAACGGGACCTTCCTGCTGCTCTCCTGGTTGCTGACTGACCAGCAGTTTATGGAATGGGGCTGGCGCGTGCCGTTTATTCTGTCCGCCGCGCTGGTGCTGATCGGGCTGTACGTACGAGTGTCACTGCATGAAACACCGGTATTCGCCAAGGTGGCAAAAGCCGGCAAGCAGGTGAAAATTCCGCTCGGCACCCTGCTCAGCAAGCACCTGAAGGTGACGATCCTCGGCACCTTCATCATGCTGGCAACCTATACGCTGTTCTACCTGATGACGGTCTACTCGATGACCTACGGCACCACGCCGCAGCCGCTGGGCTTGGGCTATTCGCGCAACAGCTTCCTGTGGATGCTGATGGTGGCGGTGATCGGCTTTGGCGTTATGGTACCGATTGCCGGTCTGCTGGCTGACGCCTTTGGCCGTCGCAAGACCATGATCGTCATTACTCTGCTGATGATCGCCTTCGCCTTCCTGTTCCCGAGCATGCTGGGTTCCGGAAACCAGGCGCTGGTGATGGGCTTCCTGCTGTGCGGCCTGAGCATCATGGGGCTGACCTTCGGCCCGATGGGCGCGCTGCTGCCGGAGCTGTTCCCGACGGAGGTGCGCTATACCGGCGCATCCTTCTCCTATAACGTCGCGTCAATCCTCGGGGCTGCGGTAGCGCCTTATATCGCCACCTGGCTGGCAACGCACTACGGCCTGTTCTATGTCGGTCTGTACCTGGCGGCCATGGCCAGCCTGACGCTGATCGCCCTGCTGTTGATGAAAGAGACCCGAGACAAGTCGCTGTAACCCCGCTTACGCGGCCCCCATCAGGCGGGCCGCACTTCCCGTATTGTCTCCTGTCATAAAATCGGACTATGCTGAACGCTTCCTCTTTGACAGAAATGGAAATCAATAATGTCTCTGCGCCGCAGACTGTTTTGGTACGTTGTGCCATTGGTGGTGATCGCCATTGCGCTGGCTGGCTGGTTCTGGCTAATACCCTCCAATTCAAACGCGCTATGGCGTATCGTCAGCCAACAGTGCCTGCCCAACCAACAAACGCATAACAACCCTGCCCCCTGCGCGCAGGTCGACCCACAGGCCGGTTTTGTGGTGTTTAAGGATCGCAACGGGCCACTGCAGTATTTACTGATGCCAACGGCCAAAATCACCGGCATTGAAAGCCCGCAGGTGCTGGAAGCCACCACCCCAAACTTCTTTGAGCAAGCCTGGGCCGCACGGCATTTTATGGCGGATAAATACGGCAAAGAGATTGATGACGCCGATATTTCGCTGGCGATTAACTCGCAATATGGCCGAACGCAGAATCAGTTGCATATTCATATTTCCTGCCTGTTACCGGCGGTAAAAACGCAGTTGGCGCGATATGCGACAGAATACAGTGAACAGTGGGAACCCATGCCCGGCGGTTTACTGGGGCATGACTATCTGGTGCGCAAGGTCACCGCTAGTGATCTGAAAAAACAGGGGGCTTTCCGCCTGCTGGCGAAAGGGGTACCACGATCCGAAGGCCGCATGGGCAGTTTTGGCCTGGCAATGACCGCATTGCCGGGCGGCGACTTCCTGCTGCTGGCCACCGAGCGCAGCCTGCTGCCGTTTACCCTGGCCTCGGCGGAAGAAATTCAGGATCACGACTGCCGGGTTCTGCAATAAAAATGGCCCGCAGTGCGGGCCATTAGCGATCATTTTTTCTTCTTCATCTGCTGCAGAATTTGTCCGCACTGGTTCTCCTCACCGCCTTCGCTCGGCGAAACCAGCGCCAACAATGCCGCTGCCGGCGTCAGTACCACGCCCAACGCTACCGCAGCCGCACCGCGCGCAATCAGCGGACCAACCTTCACCCCAGCGTCCGGATGCGCGAAGGTGCCTTTCACATACAGCGGCGAACGCAGCGTCAGCACGCGCATCCCCTTACTTTCCGGATCGATGGACAGGTCCAGCCGCTCCGTGGCCAGATTGGTATTGCCGCTGATATTGATAATCGCGTTCTCGGTATCGAACACAAACAACCGCGGTGCCGCCACGCCGGTGCTGATCCCGATGTCCGCCGCCGCACAGTTAATGCCCACGACGTCGTCGCCAAAGAGCTGCGCTACCAGATAGTTACCGACGTTGAGCCCGAGAATTTCCATCAGGCTACGGCTGATAACCCCATTGTTAATCACCATCCGCAGATCGCCGCTGCTGGTCGCCAGCAAGTCCGCCACCGAGTTGCCCGTGCCGGTGAGTTTGGCATCGCCGTTCAACTGCCCCAGGCTACGTTTCATCGATCCCACGTTCGGCAACAGCTGCTTGAGCTGGAATTTCCGCGCGTGCATATCCACCCGACCCTGCATCGGATTCTTGCTGCCGTCGAGGCGCAGGGTGGCGTTGAGGTTACCGCCCGCCACGCCGAACCGCAGCGGATCCATCAGGATGGCGCCGTTGTTCAACTGCAGATGGGTATAGAGGTCGCTCAGCGGCAGCGAGCTGCCGTGCTCAATGCGCTTGGCGGTGAATTTGACGTCCGCATCCATCACCTTCCAGCTTTGGGTTTCAAACTTTTCTACCGGCAGCACCTTGCCGGCCGGCTGACGGCTTTTTTCGCCGCGTCCGGCTTTTTCGGTGTTGGAGTCCGCGCCAATCAACGGCGCCAGATCGGCGAAGCGCAGCTGCTTCGACAGTACCTCACCGCTTAGCTTCGGCCGGGGTTTGCTGGCGACATAGGTCAAATCACCGTGAATATCGCTGTCGCCGATTTTGCCGTCGAATTTTTGGTACTGGAATACGGCTCCGCCTTTCTCGTGCAGGCGAGCACTCAGATGACCATCGGTGGAGTAAGGCGGAGTATTCGGCAGCAGCACGCCGGTAAGGCCATACAGATTCCCCAGGCTGTCACCGGAGAATTTAAGCTGCAAGTCCAGCCCGCCGAGGTTCATCGGGTCGGACAGCGTACCTGCTACCACTACCCGGGTTGAGCCGGAACGCACATCTGCCTGCAGCGGGAATGGCGAGTCGGCACTTTGTAACGACAGCATACCGCCGATCTTGCCGCTGCCCGCCAGCGGCTCACCGTTATAGGTCCCTTTCACCTTCCAACCGAAAACATAGTCAGGCGTGATGGCTTTGCTGGCGTCTTTTTTGCCCGTCACTTCGCTGAACGGCAAAGGTTTGCCGAGCGGGTCAATCTCAGCGCGGAAATCGGCCTTCAGCGTGGCGTCTTTAAAAGCAATCTGACCCTTATCGAATACGATGTCATGAACGTTCACCGTCCAGTCGGACGGGGGCTGATTGGGATCGCCGGCCAGGTTAAAGGTCCAGTTATTCTCGCCATTGGCCAGACGCCGCAGGCTCGCGTTCGGCTGCTTCAGCCAAATACGCGGGATCAGCACCTCTTTGCCCAACAACGCCAATGGCGAAATGCTGGCTTCGACGCGCTGCAACTGGACCATAGTGTCGCCCGGGATATTTTCCGGGTTACCCAGCACGATATCTTCGGCATGAATACGCGGCCATGGCACCCAGGCACGCCAACCGCCTTCATCTTTGTCGCGCGTCCAGGCCACACCCAAGTCGCCACGGATAGCGAACGGACGGTGCAATTCGGCAGACACCTTGTCGTTAATGGTCGGTTTGAGGCGATTCCAGTCGAAGGCCAGCGCAAAGATCACCAACGCGACGATGATCAGCAGCACAATACCGCCCACCCAAGTGAACGCCTTTCCTGTTTTTGTCATAATGGCTCCCTGAACGCGAAACTTGCCAACAATTGATAAGCAACTGTTATCAAGCCTAGCCGAGGATAGGCCAGAGTTCACGCTTTAGGGGACGAGGATCAGGCAGCCGGCACGGAAAACAATCTGGGCAAGGTTTGCAGAGTGTCGAAATGGGCCGGACGGGAAAGGTAGTACCCCTGCGCCGCCAGGGCACCAGAGCGCTGCACCAGCAGCCATTCCTGCTCGGTTTCCACCCCTTCAACAATCACTCCTTCGCTGTGCTGGTTCATTATTCTGACCAGCGTGGAGAGCAGTTGAATGCCATCCTCCGTCTGCTTAAGCAGGGTGAACAATTCACGCGCCACCTTGATGTATTGATAGCGCCAGGTACTGACGGCGGAGAAATTCGCCAGCCCGCTACCGAAGTCATCCAACCACAGCCGCTCGGCCCCGGCAATCTGCTGCAACGGGCCGTTCAACGCCATTCCCGCGTGCTCCACCAGCTCGAAGCGCAGATAAGGCATGCTGGCAATCTGTCGTTGCAACACGTCGTGCCGCTGAAGCGCCTGCAATGCAATGCCGTCGATATTGACCGATACCATCAACGCGTGACGGGTCAACAACGGCTGCCAGTGCTGGAGCAACGTCAGCTGTTCCTGAATGATCTGCAGGCGCTTGCGCACGTCAAGGGCGGCAAAATAGTGCTCCGGCGACAGCGGTTTGTCCGGTGCGTCAGGATGAGACACCGCCGTCAGCAGTTCGAGTGCCAGCAGAGTGCCACAGGTGCGGTAGATCGGCTGAAAAGTATACTGCCGCCGGCATTGCCGCCAAAAATGCTGTGCTTTTATATGTGTGCATACGGCAAGGAATGGCGCCAGCAGACCAGAAATCATCTTGGTTGTCATTGGGACTATCGCCATCGAAGGGACATGAAAACGCTCAGTCTGCGTGATTGCTTCCCTGGGTTTATCGGCAGCAGGCGATAAAACTTTAAGCGGCGGCAAAAGCCTTCTACAGTGAATAGCGATAACAAAAAACCAAGGAAAAAAACATGCCCTACGTAAATATCAAAATTACCCGTGAAGGTGCGACAGCGGAGCAAAAGAAACAGCTGATCGCCGGCGTGACACAACTGCTGGTGGATACGCTGGGGAAGAATCCGGCCACCACCGTGGTCGTCATCGATGAAGTAGAAACCGACAACTGGGGCATCGGCGGCAAATGCGTCACCGAGCTGCGCGCAGCCGCTAAATAACGGCGGACTCTTGTCTGCGGATCGGGAAATTTTTCAGTTTCCCGATCGTCGTCATAATTAAATTAAAACGTTGTTTTATTTTCGTTGACTCCCTCGCCCCTTGCCTTGAGACTGGATGGGTTTCGCATTCATTCACCTTCTTCTTTCAGCCAGGGCTCGTTGACTATGACCACCCAGAATCTTGCCGTGATCGGCGAATGCATGATTGAACTGACGCAAAAAGGCGCGGACCTTAGCCGCGGCTTTGGCGGCGATACGCTAAACACCGCCGTTTACGTTGCCCGCCAGGTGGCAGAAAGCACGCTGCAGGTGCATTACGTTACCGCGCTCGGCACCGACAGTTTCAGCGATGAGATGCTGCACGCCTGGCAACAGGAGAAGGTCAATACGCGCCTGGTTCAACGGCTGGAAAACAAGCTGCCGGGCCTGTACGTGATCGAAACCGATGAGGCCGGCGAACGCACTTTCTATTACTGGCGCAATGACGCCGCCGCCCGTTACTGGCTGGCCAGCCCACAGGCGGAGACGTTATGCGAACAACTGGCCCACTTCGATTATCTATACCTTAGCGGCATCAGCGTGGCGATCCTCGACGCGGCCAGCCGCACCAAGCTGCTGGCATTACTGCGCCAGTGCCGCGCCAACGGTGGCAAAGTCATTTTCGATAACAACTATCGCCCGCGGCTGTGGCAAAACCGGGAAGAAACGCAGCAGGCTTATCGCGAGGTGCTGGCCTGCACCGATATCGCCTTCCTGACGCTGGATGACGAGGATTTGCTGTGGGGCAAACAGCCGGTGGAACAGGTGGTGCAGCGCACGCAGCAGTTGGGCGTAATGGAGATTGTAATCAAACGCGGGGCAGAGGCCTGCCTGGTGTTCAGCGCCGAAGGCACCGAATTTGAAATCCCGGCGGTACGGCTGCCGAAAGAAAAAATAGTGGATACCACGGCGGCCGGGGACTCTTTCAGCGCGGGTTACCTGGCGGTACGCTTAACCGGCGGCGATGCCGTGCAGGCGGCGCAGCGCGGTCATCTCACCGCCAGCACGGTGATCCAGCATCGTGGCGCCATTATCCCACTCGCCGCCATGCCGCAATGAATCCTGTTCCGTAGAAATGCGAAAGGCCAGCAATAATGCTGGCCTTAGTCTGATGACAAACACCCGAAAAACGTGGTTTTCGGATGTTTGGGGTAAATCAGAAGACATAATCCTTTGTTTTTATTCGTCCTCAGATCAGGACTTTTAACTGCATAGGACTTTGTCAGCAATCTGAGGCCAGCAATAATGCTGGCCTTTTTATTGGGCTCGAAAACCCATCTTAATACCCTATGGATTTCAGGTTGTAGCCAGGTGCCAAGCTATCTCATCCCCAGGAGCTTACCTTAGTCAGCGACTGGGGTGTGATAGTGCAGGTAACAACGCTACAGCCTGAAAGACGACGGGTATTTAGCCTGCTACCGCGATACGTTTCATATCCGTCATATAACCACGCAGCTTACGGCCAACGGATTCGATTGGGTGATTGCGCACCGCTTCGTTCACGTCACGCAGTTGCGCGTTATCTACAGAAGTCCCGGCCACGGATTTGCCCAGATCACCCGCCTGCAGGGTAGTCATGAACTCTTTCAGCAATGGCACTGCCGCATTGGCAAACAGGTAGTTGCCGTACTCGGCGGTATCAGAGATAACCACGTTCATTTCGTACAGACGCTTACGCGCAATGGTGTTGGCGATCAGCGGCAGTTCGTGCAGTGATTCGTAGTAAGCGGATTCTTCGATGATACCTGCGTCAACCATGGTTTCAAACGCCAGCTCAACACCGGCTTTCACCATTGCCACCATCAGTACGCCGTGGTCAAAGTATTCCTGCTCGCTGATTTTGCCTTCGAACTGCGGCGCGTTTTCGAACGCCGACTTGCCGGTCTCTTCACGCCAGTTCAGCAGCTTCACGTCATCTTCTGCCCAGTCGGCCATCATGCCGCTGGAGAAGGCACCGGAGATGATGTCGTCCATGTGCTTCTGGAACAGCGGCGCCATGATCTCTTTCAGTTGCTCGGACAGCGCATAAGCACGCAGTTTAGCCGGGTTGGACAGACGGTCCATCATCAGGGTGATACCGCCCTGCTTCAGTGCTTCGGTGATGGTTTCCCAACCGAACTGGATCAGTTTTTCTGCATAAGCCGGGTCGGTACCTTCAGCAACCAGTTTATCGAAGCACAGCAGTGAACCCGCCTGCAGCATGCCGCACAGAATGGTCTGCTCGCCCATCAGGTCAGACTTCACTTCAGCGACGAAGGAAGACTCCAGAACGCCGGCGCGGTGACCGCCGGTCGCGGCAGCCCATGCCTTGGCAATCGCCATGCCTTCACCTTTAGGGTCGTTTTCCGGGTGAACCGCAATCAGGGTCGGTACGCCGAAACCACGTTTGTATTCTTCACGCACTTCGGTGCCCGGACATTTTGGCGCAACCATCACCACGGTAATATCTTTACGTACTTGCTCACCCACTTCAACGATGTTGAAGCCGTGAGAGTAGCCCAGCGCCGCGCCGTCTTTCATCAGCGGCTGTACGGCACGCACTACCGAGGTGTGCTGCTTGTCCGGCGTCAGGTTAACCACCAGGTCGGCCTGTGGGATCAAGTCTTCGTAAGTCCCTACTTTAAAGCCGTTTTCGGTCGCTTTACGCCATGAAGGACGCTTTTCGTCGATAGCTTCTTTACGCAGGGCATAAGCCACATCCAGCCCCGAGTCACGCATGTTCAAGCCTTGGTTCAGGCCCTGTGCGCCACAGCCGACAATCACCACTTTTTTGCCTTTCAGGTAGCCGGCTTCATCAGCGAATTCTTCACGTGCCATAAAACGGCATTTACCCAATTGCGCCAACTGCTGACGCAGGTTCAATGTGTTGAAATAGTTAGCCATGGTGGTACTCCAGTTAGATGTTGTGTCTTGCATGTTATTTTCATTCCCCGCCTGTCTGTGCGGAGATTCGTTAAACTCAATGTATAACAGGAAACGCGTTGCTTAAATTGATATATTACGAATGTGATATTGCAATTTATGCAACACTCTTGCTGCGAGCGTACTGATATGGATTTGCGTGATTTAAAGCTGTTCCTTCATCTGGCCGAAAGCCACCATTTTGGCCGCACCGCCAAGGCGATGCACGTCAGTCCGTCGACGCTTTCCCGCCAGATCCAACGGCTGGAAGAGATCCTCGGGCAGCCGCTGTTTTTACGCGATAACCGCACCGTGCAGCTCACCGATGCCGGCGAGCAGCTAAAAGACTTTGCCCAGCAGACGCTGTTGCAATACCAGCAACTGAAGCATTCTCTCGGCCAGCACGGCCCTTCGCTGAGCGGCGAGCTGCGGCTGTTCTGCTCGGTCACCGCCGCCTACAGCCACCTGCCGCCGATCCTGGACCGCTTCCGCGCGCAACATCCGCTGGTGGAAATTAAACTCACCACCGGTGACGCTGCCGACGCCGTCGATAAGGTTCAGTCCAACGAAGCCGATCTGGGCATTGCCGGCCGGCCTGAAACCCTGCCCACCAGCGTAGCCTTCACCAAAATCGGCGAGATCCCGCTGGTATTGATTGCCCCGGCGCTGCCCTGCGCCGTGCGCAGCCAGGCATTTGCCGAGCAGCCCGACTGGGCCAATATTCCGTTTATCCTGCCGGAGCATGGCCCGTCGCGAAAACGTATCGAGCTGTGGTTCCGTCGCCAGCGCATCGCCAATCCGCTGATTTACGCCACCGTCGGCGGCCACGAGGCGATTGTTTCCATGGTGGCGCTGGGCTGCGGCATCGCACTGATCCCCGGCGTGGTGGTGGACAACAGCCCCGAGCCGGTACGTAACCGCATCTCACAGTTAGAAAATATCTCTATGGTCGAACCGTTCGAACTGGGCGTCTGCGTGCAGAAAAAACGCCTCAGCGATCCGCTGATCGACGCTTTCTGGCGCTTGTTATTAACGGTCAAAAATCCTTAACACGACACCATTGCTTTTAAACACGATCATTTGAAACGCGAGATAGAAATACCCCAGGGATTTCATGCTGCAGCTAGTGCAGCCAACAACGCTGCAGCTTGAAAGACGACGGGTATTTAGAGATCTGCCGGATCGACTTGTTTCATCGCCTCTACCTGCATCAACCAATGGTAAAGCGGCTCCAACTGCTGAAAAGCTTGCGCCAGCTTCTGCGTCAGCCCGGCGTTGAATAACGTCTCCACCTGGCTGTCGGTAGCCATCACCGCAAAAGATTTGCGGTTGTACCAGGTGGCAATGTCTGCCGCCTGCTCTTTAACCAGCGGGCGTTTGTAGCTTTCTCCCACCAGCTCGAACGGCGGCTGACAACAGGCCGCGACCTCGAGAAAAGGCTGCGGACGACGCTGCAGCGTATGACGAAACAGATCCATGGTTTGCTTGTTGGCACTGTAATAACCCAGCCCATAGCGCAACATGTCCGGCCCCAGTTCGAAGAAATAAACCGGGGCATCCTTCCAGTCTTTGCTCGGCCGTTTGAACGTCAACCACATGCGGCTGCGATAACGTGATTTATCGTGAGAAAAACGCGTGTCGCGGTGTATACGCGACAGCGTTTTACCGATCGCCGGGCGGGTTTCAAACTGCGGATCGATCGCCAGCATCGTCGGGGCAAGCTCAGCCACCAGCGAGCGGAACGGCGTCAGCAGCTCACGATCGTAAACGCCGCGGTTGCCTTCAAACCATTCCTTGTCGTTCTCGATCCGCACCTGCTGAAGAAAATTCAGGCCCTGCTGGCTAAAGCCGTTAAATTTATCCGTCATGCGCCGTCCTTGTCGGTTCCCTTAGCCCTGCAAAAAGAAGCGGAACGCCGGGTTATCGGTTTCATCGTGGCAGTCGTAGCCCAGCGCCTGCAAATGCTGCTCAAACTCAGGTTCGGTCTGCGACAGCTCAAAACCAGCCAGCACGCGGCCAAAATCGGTGCCGTGGCTGCGGTAATGGAACAGCGAGATGTTCCAATGGGTGCCCAGAGTTTGCAGGAACTTCAGCAGCGCGCCCGGCGACTCCGGGAACTCAAAGCTGTACAGCCGCTCGCGCAGGGGTTTCGAAGGACGCCCACCGACCATGTAGCGCACGTGCAGTTTGGCCATTTCGTCATCGGACAGATCCACCACCTGATAACCGTCGGCGTTCAGCTCGTCGATGATTTCCAGACGTTCGGCATGGCCACGCGTCAGGCGGACACCGACGAAGATGCACGCGTTGTCCGCATCGGCGTAACGGTAGTTGAACTCGGTCACCGACCGGCCGCCCAGCAGTTGGCAAAACTTCAGGAAGCTGCCTTTCTGCTCAGGAATGGTCACTGCCAGCAGGGCTTCGCGTTGTTCGCCCAATTCGCAGCGTTCAGATACATAACGCAAGCCGTGGAAGTTCAGGTTGGCACCGGACAGCACGTGCGCCAGGCGCTCGCCCTGGATGTTGTGCTGCTGAACGTATTTCTTCAGCCCGGCCAGTGCCAGCGCGCCGGAGGGTTCGGCAATGGCACGCACGTCTTCAAACAAATCTTTGACCGCCGCGCAGATAGCGTCGCTGTCGACGGTGATCACGTCGTCCAGATATTCCCGGCACAGGCGGAAGGTTTCATCACCGATGCGCTTCACCGCCACGCCTTCGGCAAACAGTCCGACTCGCGCCAAATCTACCGGATGCCCGGCATCCAGCGCCGCGCGCAGGCAGGCGGAGTCTTCCGCCTCCACGCCGATCACTTTGATCTGCGGCATCAGCTGTTTGATTAACACCGCAACACCCGCCGCCAGACCACCACCGCCAACCGGAACAAACACCCGGTCGAGATGCGCGTCCTGTTGCAGAAGCTCCATCGCCAACGTGCCCTGCCCGGCGATCACCGTTGGGTGATCGAACGGGGGAACGAAGGTCATGCCCTGCTTGTGCGAAAGCTCAATTGCCCTGGCCTTGGCTTCATCAAAGTTGGCGCCGTGCAACAGTACTTCGCCGCCGAAACCGCGTACCGCATCCACTTTGATGTCTGCGGTGGACACCGGCATGACGATCAGCGTTTTGATCCCCAGACGTTTTCCGGAGTAGGCCACGCCCTGCGCATGGTTGCCGGCCGAAGCCGTTACCACGCCGCGCGCTTTCTGCTCTTCGTTCAGGCTGGCGATCATGGCATAGGCCCCGCGCAGCTTGAAGCTGTGCACCGGCTGACGATCTTCGCGCTTCACCAGAATGGTGTTGCCGAGGCGCGAAGAAATTTTGCTCATGGCCTGTAACGGAGTGACCTGAGCCACCTCGTATACCGGCGAGCGGAGCACCGCTCGCAAATACTCCGCGCCGCAGGGGGCGTCGGGTAGGGGTTGCGATACCGCCATGATGCTTAGCCTCCCAGCTTGCTCTTGTCGCGTACTGCACCTTTGTCAGCGCTGGTTGCCAACATGGCATAGGCACGCAGCGCCAAGGAAACCTGACGCTCACGGTTTTTCGGTGTCCAGGCGCGATCGCCACGTGCCAGCTCAACTTCACGGCGTGCCGCCAGTTCGCTGTCCGAAACGTCCAGCACCATGCTGCGTTGAGGAATATTGATGTCGATCATGTCGCCATCTTCGATCAGCGCAATCAGGCCGCCGCTGCCCGCTTCCGGTGAAACGTGGCCGATTGACAGGCCCGAGGTGCCGCCGGAAAAACGTCCGTCGGTGATCAGCGCGCAGGCTTTGCCCAGGCCCATGGATTTCAGGTAGGTGGTTGGGTAAAGCATTTCCTGCATGCCCGGCCCGCCTTTCGGCCCTTCGTAGCGGATCACCACCACGTCACCGGCAACCACTTTGCCACCGAGGATAGCGTCCACCGCCGAGTCCTGGCTTTCGTACACTTTGGCCGGACCGCGGAAGGTCAGGTTGTCTTTATCGACGCCGGCGGTCTTAACGATGCTGCCGTCCTGCGCCATGTTGCCGTACAGCACGGCCAAGCCGCCATCCTGGCTGAACGCATTTTCCAGCGAGCGGATACAGCCCTCTGCGCGATCGTCGTCCAGCGTATCCCAGCGGCAGTCCTGAGAGAACGCCTGGGTGGTACGAATGCCCGCCGGGCCGGCGCGGAACATTTTTTTCACCGCCTCATCTTTGGTCAGCATGATGTCATACCGCTCCAGCGTCTGTGGCAGGGTCAGGCCCAGTATGTTGTTTACATCGCGGTTTAACAGGCCTGCGCGATCCAGCTCACCGAGGATCGCCAGCACGCCACCGGCACGGTGCACGTCTTCCATATGGTATTTCGGGGTGCTTGGCGCCACTTTACACAGGTGTGGCACCTTGCGTGACAGGCGGTCGATATCTTCCATGGTGAAATCAATTTCGCCCTCCTGCGCCGCTGCCAACAGGTGCAGCACGGTGTTGGTCGAGCCGCCCATGGCGATATCCAGCGTCATGGCGTTTTCAAACGCCGCCTTGTTGGCGATGCTGCGCGGCAGTGCGCTTTCATCGTCCTGTTCGTAATAGCGCTTGGTCAGGGCAACGATGCGTTTACCTGCGTTGAGGAACAGATCCTTACGGTCGGCATGGGTCGCCAGCAGCGAGCCGTTGCCCGGTTGCGACAGGCCCAGCGCTTCGGTCAAACAGTTCATTGAGTTGGCGGTGAACATGCCGGAACAGGAACCACAGGTCGGGCAGGCGGAGCGTTCGATTTGTTCGCTGTCGGCGTCGCTGACGTTCGGGTTAGCCCCCTGGATCATTGCGTCCACCAGATCCAGCTTGATGATTTGATTGGAGAGCTTGGTTTTACCGGCTTCCATCGGGCCGCCGGAAACGAAAATCACCGGAATGTTCAGGCGCAATGACGCCATCAGCATGCCCGGGGTGATTTTGTCGCAGTTGGAAATGCACACCATCGCATCCGCACAGTGGGCATTCACCATGTATTCCACCGAGTCGGCGATCAGTTCGCGTGACGGCAAGGAATAGAGCATACCGCCGTGGCCCATGGCGATACCGTCATCCACCGCAATGGTGTTGAACTCTTTGGCAACGCCGCCTGAGGCTTCGATCTGTTCTGCAACCAGCTTGCCCAAATCACGCAGATGCACATGGCCCGGAACGAACTGGGTAAATGAGTTGACCACCGCAATAATGGGTTTGCCAAAATCGTCGTCGGTCATTCCGGTCGCGCGCCATAATGCGCGGGCACCCGCCATGTTGCGGCCGTGGGTGGTGGTGGCGGAACGGTACTTAGGCATGCTCTTCACTCCAAATGTATTTATTACAGGCGGCGAACGAACCGCCTGGATATTCTTGTCTGTCTGTCGTTTTACCCTAACAGGTAACGTCGTTATTTATGGGTTTACCGGATCCAGCCAGCCGTATTTGTCTTCGGTCTTGCCGGTAAACAGGCCAAAGAACGCCTGTTGAATTTGTTTGGTCACCGGGCCGCATTTGCCAATGCCAACCTGGATGCCGTCGACGCTGCGCACCGGGGTGATTTCCGCCGCGGTGCCGGACATGAACACTTCGTCGGCCAGGTACAGCGATTCGCGGGACAGCACCTGCTCACGCACTTCGAAGCCCATGTCTTTCGCCAATTTGATGATGGCGTCGCGGGTAATGCCCGGCAGCGCGGAAGAGGTGAACGGCGGGGTGAACAACACGCCGTCTTTCACTTCAAACAGGTTCTCGCCTGCCCCTTCGGAAATATAACCGTGCACGTCGAGCGCAATCCCTTCCTGATAACCGTGGCGGCGCGCTTCGCTGCCCACCAGCAGGGAGGAAAGGTAGTTACCACCGGCTTTGGCCGCGGTGGGGATGGTATTTGGCGCCACGCGGTGCCAGGACGAAACCATCGCATCGATGCCTTGCTCCAGCGCCTCTTCACCCAGGTACGCGCCCCAAGGAAACGCCGCGATAATCACGTCTGTCTTGTAGCCGGCCGGCGGGTTAACCCCCATGCCGACGTCGCCCACAAACACCAGCGGGCGAATATAAGCGCTGACCAGGTTGTTTTTACGCAGCGTAGCGCGACAGGCTTCCATCAGCTCATCAACGCTTTGTGATACCGGCATGCGGTAGATTTTTGCCGAGTCGTGCAGGCGTTGCATATGCTCGCGGTGACGGAACACCACCGGGCCTTTATGGGAGTCATAGCAACGAACGCCTTCAAACACCGAAGTGCCGTAGTGCAGCGCATGCGACATCACGTGCACTTTGGCGTCAGCCCAGGGAACCATCTCACCATTGAACCAAATGTAATCGGCTTTCTTCGTCATTGTTCTTTATCCTTCTCACGCATCAGGCGCTTATTTGTTGTGATGTTTGCTGTTGGATCTCAACGCAGGAGACGTCCATCAGTTTGCTCAACTGAGATGACAGTAGATCCACCGGGCGCTGGCTGGCAACGGTCAATTCAATATTAATCTTGTCGGTATTTGACGCCGAAACCATATTCATAGCACAAACCTGAAAGCCACGATGACGCACGACGCGCAATACGCGCTCTAACATTTCAGGGCGAAAACGGGCCTGGATTGAGAGTTGATGCTGCATCATGAGATTTTCTCCAACATGGTTTCGTTACCGGCACCCGGCGGCACCAGCGGCCAGACGTTTTCGAGTTCATCGATCGATACGTGCAGCAGGTAAGGCCCTTCGCTGTTGAATAAGGCGTCGAGCGCGTCTGCCACCTGGTCTTTACGGGTGATACGCTGGCCGGGAATGCCAAAGGCGTTGGCCAACATCAGGAAATCGGGGTTATCGGAGAGATTGGTTTCGCTGTAACGCCCGTCAAAAAACAGCTGCTGCCACTGGCGAACCATGCCTAAACGCTGGTTATCCAGTAATACGATTTTCAGCGGCAGCTGTTTGCGTTTTATGGTGCCCAGTTCCTGTACGTTCATCATGAAGGAACCGTCGCCCGATACGCAGATCACCGTATCCTCAGGGCGCGCCATCTGGGCGCCAACCGCGGCCGGCACGCCGAACCCCATAGTGCCCAGACCGCTGGAAGTGATGAAATTCTCCGGGCGCTCGAAGGTCATGTGCTGCGCACTCCACATCTGGTGCTGGCCCACGTCGGTAGTCACCACGCTGTTGGCCGGCTTGCGCTCGGACAGCTGTTTCAACAACAGCGGCGCGTAGATCGGCTGGCCCGGATGATCATAACGCCAGGTGTGGGCTTCCTTCAGCTCAACCACCCGCTGCTGCCAGGCGGCAATCTTCAGCGGCTGCTGCAACGCCGGCAGCAAGGCCTTCAAGTCGCCCTCCAGCGCAACGTGTGCCTGACGCAATTTGCTCATTTCCGCCGGGTCGATATCCATGTGGATCACTTTTGCATGCGGCGCAAACGCATTCAGTTTCCCGGTCACGCGATCGTCGAAACGCGCGCCGACAGCGATCAGCAGATCGCACTCCTGCACCGCCAGGTTGGCGCCCTTGGTACCGTGCATGCCCAGCATACCGAGGTAATACGGGTGAGCAGCATCCGCCGCGCCCAACCCTTTCAGCGTGACAACGTTGGGCATTTGAGTCACCGCGATAAACTCACGCAGTGCCGGTACCGCCT
Organism: Serratia sp. BIGb0234; assembly: GCF_024809915.1. Taxonomy (NCBI): domain Bacteria; kingdom Pseudomonadati; phylum Pseudomonadota; class Gammaproteobacteria; order Enterobacterales; family Yersiniaceae; genus Serratia; species Serratia sp. BIGb0234. The sequence goes on along the minus strand of NZ_JANUEI010000007.1, from coordinate 10,454 downwards.
GCGCCATGCCTACGCCGCCGCCGATGTATAGCATCGGTTTGTGAGCCTGCGCCAGCAACTCGGCGGCCTGCGCCACCTCCGCCGCCGGGTAATGCAACTCTTCGACGACCGGCACCAGGTGCGGGTGCAGCTCGCCGTGGGCCAGTTGGATGTCTTTCGGGATGTCGATCAGCACCGGGCCAGGGCGGCCGCTACAGGCGATGGCAAAGGCTTCTGCCATGATGCCCGGCAGCGCGTCCAGTGATTCCACCAGGAAGCTGTGTTTGGTGCAGGCCAGAGACAGGCCGAGAACATCGATCTCCTGAAAGGCATCGGTGCCAATCAGCGCGGAACCCACCTGGCCGGTGATGGCCACTACCGGAACCGAATCCAGCAGCGCATCGGCCAGGCCGGTGATCAAATTGGTGGCGCCGGGACCAGAGGTGGCGATACAAACGCCGACTTTGCCGGTTGCGCGGGCATAACCAATGGCAGCCATTGCGGCGCCCTGTTCGTGGCGGCACAGTAGGTGTTCTACCCCACCGTCATACAATGCATCGTAGACCGGCATGATTGCGCCACCTGGATAGCCGAATACCTTATCAACTCCCTGTGCACGCAATGCTTGTACTACCCACTGAGCCCCGTTCATAGTTATTTCCCCGCCTTACTTCGAAAATTGCAGGATTTTGTTCTGTTATTCATATTCTTATCCTCGCTTCACTTTTCTCTTGCCAATAAAAAACCCCCGGACCTTTCGGTGCGGGGGTTCTCTTGCGATTCCGGCTTGTTTTCTAAGCCATTCTTCGTCCAAGTGCAGCCCCGCACGGTGGGATAATAATCACCACCACGCTAATCACGACTAGGCTAATCACTTGGGCAAAGGCTTTCATAATGGGTTTGTTCACTGTGCTCGTTTCGAACTAATACCTACAGAGGTACCATAGTCCCGCGCGGCATGACAACACTTTTTTTGCGTTATTATTCGGCGCAATCTGGTCATACCTCGTGCAAAATGTCCGGTATTCAAACGTTAGCCTGCACGCCTGATGACTTCACGGCACCCGAGATCGCTTTACCGCGCGTGTCCTTGCCGAAGAACACCAACAACGCAATCACGATCGCCACCGTACCGGCAATCATCGCCATTGCCAGCCCATAATTATGGCCATGATGCTCGGCTATCGTCGCCTGCAGCGTGGCGTTGACCGAAGCAATCAGATTACCCAATTGATAAACAAACCCCGGCAGTACCGCGCGGGTATTGGCCGGCACCAATTCGGTAAGGTAAGTCGGCACCACGCCCCAGGCCCCCTGCACCATGAACTGCATCAGGAATGCGCCAATCCCCAGCATCAGCGAACCGCTGGAAAACGCCCACAGCGGGATCACCGGCAACGCCAGCAAGGCGGCAATGATGATCGCCTTCTTACGGCCGATTTTTTCCGACAGTGCCCCAAAGAAAACGCCACCAATGATTGACGCGATATTGTAGCTAATGGCAATGATACTGACGGTTTTAGGGTCGAAACCGTGCTGAACTTTCAAAAACACCGGATACATATCCTGAGTACCGTGCGAGAAGAAATTGAACGCCGCCATCAGCAGCACCAGGTAGCCGCACAGTTTCCAATGGCTCTTCAGCACCGGCAGCAATGCGCTGCTTTCCTTGCGTTCTCGGGCCGCCAGCCACACCGGCGATTCCTGCACGCAGTAGTAAATAAACGGCAGCAATAAAATGGGTGCCGCGCCGATTACGAACATGCCGCGCCAGCCAATAATTTCAAACAGCAGGCCATACACTACCGCCGCCAACAGATAACCAAAGGGGTAGCCGGCCTGGAAAATCCCCGACATCAGGCCACGTGAACGATCGGGAATGGTTTCCATCGCCAGCGATGAGGCCACACCCCAGATCCCGCCCATCGCCACGCCGTACAGTACCCGCAGCAGCAGGAATATCGTCAACGAGGGTGCCGCCGCGGACAGCAGTTCAAACACCGAGAAGAACACGATATTCAGCATCAAAATCGGTTTGCGGCCATATTTTTCCGCCGCACGGCCAAAGATCAGCGCGCCGATCGGGCGTACCGCCAGCGTCAGCAGGATCGCCAGCGTGACCTCTTCCATACCGACATGGAAAGATTGCGCGATATCGCTGAGCAGAAAGACCAGCACGAAGAAATCGAAAGCATCAAGCGTCCAGCTTGAAAAGCTGGCGATAGCTGCATTGCGTTGCAGCGGTGTCCAACCAAACATAATGTTATCCCTACCGTAGAGTACGAAGTCATGAGGTTTAGCGGCTGCCGCGGCAGAATGCAGCGGCGGTCGGATTGTGTTAAATAGGTGATTTTTATTTTAATCAATTGTTAAATACACCCATTTCCCCTCCGGTCGCAACATGGTTAGCCTGCTAATGTGTTGCAGCGTTCGCGTAATTGTTAAGGGGTATTGCCGCCCTTTGCGAAGCCCTGCACAAAAAAAGGCTATCTATCTGAAACCAATAATTTTAATTACGGCTTATCGCGCAAATATTCCAAGGGTAAAGCGCGACGTCGCAACACATCCCGCATCATATTGCCTTCAGCAAGGAGAGCAATATGTCACTGGCAGTGATCTATACCCGGGCCACACTGGGCGTTCAGGCCCCTTCGGTTACGGTGGAAGTGCATATCAGCAATGGGCTCCCCGGCCTGACGATGGTCGGCCTGCCGGAAACCACGGTTAAAGAGGCGCGTGATCGAGTGCGCAGCGCCTTGATCAATAACGGTTTCACCTTTCCCGCACGGCGTATTACCGTCAATCTGGCACCGGCCGATCTGCCCAAGGAAGGCGGTCGCTATGATCTACCGATTGCGCTGGCTATCCTGGCGGCTTCCGAACAGCTGCCAGCCGATAAGCTGGCTCACTATGAATTCCTTGGCGAACTGGCATTATCTGGCGCTCTACGGGGCGTCAGCGGAGCCATCCCCGCCGCGCTGGCCGCCATGGAGTCAGGACGGCAATTGGTTTTGGCGGCCGCCAATGGGCCGGAGGTGGGGCTAATTACGCAGAGCAAAACCCTGGTGGCGGACCACCTGTTGGAGGTGTGCGCCTTTGTGTTGGGTAAAGCGGATTTACCGGTAGCCCATGCGCCGCCGGCAATGAACAACGCGCCCGAACCGGCCGATCTGCAGGATATTCTGGGTCAGGAACAGGCAAAGCGCGCGCTGGAAATCGCCGCGGCCGGCGGCCACAACCTGCTGCTGGTGGGCCCGCCAGGGACCGGGAAAACCATGTTGGCCAGCCGCTTGAATGGCCTTCTCCCGCCGCTGACCGATCAGGAAGCACTGGAAAGCATCGCGGTGGCCAGCCTGTTGCATCATGCTGCGCAAGCGCTGCCATGGCGACAGCGGCCGTTTCGCGCACCGCACCATAGCGCCTCGATGGCCGCTCTGGTCGGCGGGGGTTCGCTGCCGAGGCCGGGTGAAATTTCCATGGCGCACAATGGCGTCCTGTTCCTGGATGAACTGCCCGAATTCGAAAGGCGGGTACTGGATGCGCTGCGCGAACCGCTGGAGTCCGGCGAGATCGTGGTTTCACGCGCCAGCGCCAAAGTCTGCTTCCCGGCACGGGTACAGCTGATCGCCGCCATGAACCCCAGCCCTACCGGGCATTACCAGGGCATGCATAACCGCGCATCGCCACAGCAGGTCCTGCGCTATCTGGGGCGGCTTTCAGGGCCCTTTCTCGATCGTTTCGATCTCTCGATTGAAGTGCCATTGTTGCCACCAGGCCTGCTTAGCAAAAAGCGCATTGCCGGTGAAAACAGCGCTCAGGTACGGGAACGAGTGCTGTTGGCGCGTGAAAGGCAGCTCAGTCGAGCGGGGAAAATTAATGCCCTGCTGAACAATCATGAGGTCGAACGGGATTGCCGACTTAACGACGCGGACGCGGATTTTCTTGAAACGACGTTAAACAGGTTGGGATTATCGGTTCGCGCCTGGCAGCGGATCCTGAAAGTGGCTCGCACGCTGGCGGATTTGGCGGGAGATCAGGCTATTGATAAGCGACACTTGAGTGAAGCGCTTGGCTACCGCAGTATGGATCGCCTGCTGCTGCAGCTGCACCGCAGCCTTGAATAATAATGGGGCCCAAAGGCCCCATTAAAATCAATCCTCGCTGTCGGTGTAATCTTCCACCGCATCAGCCTGCGGCTTACCGCCGGACAGAGTATGGAATTTTTTCGGGCGACGTGTGCGCGCCAGATATTTGGCCCATACTTTTTCCTGCTCGGTAACCGGCTCGCGCTCACCGTGGCACACTGCGACGAACAACTGTTCTTCTTCAGTGGCCGGCTGGCGTTTACCCGTATCCAGCTCGTTGAACGCATACCCGAAACGCTCTAGCAATTGCGCTTCTTTAATGGTGAAATCGCCGTGACGGGAGAACCCGCGAGGGTAATGTTTATTATCAAAAAATCGACTGGTCGTGGTGAAGCTATCCGCCATCTGACACGCTCCTAATTCTCTCATGGCCGTGCTGTTTATGGCGCGGAGTATTAGATAGGCTTGACATTGTGTAAAACAAAACATTTAAATCTTAACGATAAAAATTACTGGAGATGGGTGTGGATACCGAATTACTGAAAACCTTTTTGGAGGTCAGTAGAACGCGTCACTTTGGCCGAGCCGCAGAATCCTTGTACTTAACGCAGTCTGCCGTCAGTTTCCGCATCCGCCAGTTAGAAAACCAATTGGGCGCGAATCTGTTCACCCGTCACCGCAACAATATCCGCCTGACGCCTGCTGGAGAGCGGCTTTTGCCCTATGCAGAGAGCCTGATGATGACCTGGCAACTGGCGAAAAAAGAGGTAGTGCGTTCACTGCAACATACCGAGTTATCCATCGGTGCCACGGCGTCATTGTGGGAGGCTTATTTGACCCCCTGGCTGCAATCGCTCTATCAGCAGCGTGAGGCGTTGCAGCTGGAGGCCAGGGTGGCGCTACGGCACTCTTTGGTAAAACAGCTGCATGAAAGACAGCTCGATTTGCTCATCACCACCGAACCGCCAAAGATGGATGAACTGGCCAGCCAGCTGTTGGGGAATTTCTCGTTGCGGCTGTTCTCTTCCACCCTGCGCGATCAACATGCGCCAATGCCCTATATCAAGCTGGAATGGGGGGCGGATTTCCATCAGCAGGAAAGCCGCATGCTGGAGAGCGACACTCTGCCGGTGCTCACCACTACCTCTGCGCATCTGACCCGGCAACTGCTGGAAACCACCGGTGGCTGCGCCTTCCTGCCCAGTCAGTGGGAGAATGATTACCCGCAGTTAACCGCCATCGCCGAGATCCCGGCCATTATCCGCCCGCTGTACGCCGTCTGGCTGCAAAATAGCGACCAGCAGCCGCTGATCCGGCAACTGCTGAAAATACCTTTGAAAACCTCAGCATGAGGCGCTATAACGGCTTCAAACGAGGATGTCGGGGTTGGGTTCGCCTGCTGAGCCAAAACGCGCTTATCGCCTTCTGAAGGCCGATAAAGCAGAACAACAGAATACCGATAACGATTTTGGTCCACCACGAACTGAGCGTGCCGTCGAAGGTAATGTAGCTCTGAATCAATCCCTGGATCAGCACGCCAAACAGCGTGCCCAAAACGGTGCCCACGCCGCCGGTCAACAAGGTACCGCCAATCACGACGGCAGCAATGGCATCCAACTCCACGCCGCTGGCCGCCAGGGCATAACCTGCCGAGGTATACAGCGAGAAAATGATCCCGGACAGTGCCGCCAGCGTGCTTGAGAGCATATAAATCAGTACGGTGGTACGCTGTACCGGTACGCCCATCAGCGCGGCAGAGACCCGATTACCGCCGATGGCGTAGACGTTATGCCCAAAGCGCGTACGGTGCGCCAGCACCATGCCGACCGCCACAACCAATAGCATCACCAGCGCCAACAATGTAAAGCGCCCACCGCCCGGCATTTTCCAGGCATAGTTCGCCAGCGTCACATACAGCGGATGATCGATGGGAATCGACTCCTCTGAAACAATAAAACTCATGCCCCGTACGAAGAACATTCCGGCCAGCGTAATAATAAACGCCGGTAGCTTCAGCACATCAATGATCCAACCCATCAGCGCGCCGAACGACGCCCCCATCAACAGCGCGATGATGAACGCATAACCCGGTGCAATGCCGTAAGTTCCGATCAACTTGGCCAGCAGCACCCCGGTGAAGGCGATCACCGAGCCGACAGACAGATCGATACCGCCGGAAAGGATCACAAACGTCATGCCGACCGCGACGATGCCCAGAAAGGCGTTGTCAGTCAGCAAATCGCACCACACCCGCGTTGAGGCAAAGCCGGGAAACTGCGTAAGACAAAAAGCGTAGCCCAGAAGGAACACCAGGACGGTAATCAGCAGCGGAAGATTACGTTTGATCATGGTTTTCTTCTCCCAAGCAGGTGGCGCAGCGTGAAGCTGGGCGATTGCACCATCAACACCGCCAACACTACAATCGCCTTCAACACCAGATTAAACTCAGGCCGATAGCCGGACAGCAGAATGCCGGTATTCATCCCCTGAATAATTAATGCCCCCACTACCGACAGCAACAGGTTAAAACGACCGCCCAACAGTGAACCGCCGCCAATCACAACCGCCAGGATCGCATCCAGCTCCAACCACAACCCGGCATTGTTGGCATCAGCGCCACGGATATCCGCCGTGACGATAACGCCGGCAACGGCGGCGCACAGCCCGCAGATCACATACACCGCCATCACCACCCAGCCGGTGCTGACACCTGCATTACGCGCGGAACGCAGATTGATGCCTACGGCTTCGATAAACAGTCCCAACGCCGTTTTACGCGTTAACAGCCAGATCAACAGCAGCATGACCGCAGCAATGATCGCCGGCATCGGCAAATACATCAGCGTACCGCTGCCGAGCCACGCCAACCCCTCTCGCTCAAAGGTGACGATTTGCCCTTCGGTAATCAGTTGGGCAATGCCGCGCCCAGCCACCATCAGCATCAGCGTGGCAACAATCGGCTGTATCTGCAGCACCGCCACCAAAAACCCGTTCCACAGGCCACACAGTGCGCCAACCGCCAGGGCGGCTGCCAGTACATAGCTCAGCGGATGACCGGCGCTGGTCAGCGTTGCCGCCGTGGCACCGGCTATCGCCATCACCGCTCCCACCGAAAGGTCGATACCACCGGTGGCGATTACCAACGTCATGCCCAATGCCAATAACGCGACCGGTGCGCCGCGATTAACAATGTCGATTACGCTGCCAAACAGTCGACCGTCTTGAATATGCAGGGAAAAGAAATTCGGGGCGACCAGACTGTCGATAAGCAAAATCACCGCCAGCGCCCCCAGTTGCGTTGCTCCGGCAGGGATGACCCACCTGACTTTACGCGGCCCACTGGTCATGGAGAAACTCCTGAGGTTCATCCTGCCCCCTGTTGTGCGGCTATTACCTGCATGATTGCAGGCACCGTAATGGCGTTATGTTCAAGCAGCGCTACGTGTTTCCGGTCTCGAAGCACAACGATGCGATCGGCATAACCCACCAGTTCTTCCAGTTCGGAGGAGATCACCAACAATGCCAGACCTTCGTCACAGAGCTTTTCGATCAAGCGAATGATTTCGGCATGCGCACCAACGTCAATGCCGCGCGTCGGTTCATCCAGGATCAGAAAACGGGGTTTCGTCGCCAGCCAACGTGACAACAGCACCTTCTGCTGATTACCGCCGGACAGATACTGGATTTGCTGTTCTGGCCCAGGAGTACGAATGCCCAACAGTTGGATATAGCTTTCAGTAATGCGGGTTTGCTCTTTCAGCGAGAGCGGCCTTAGCCAGCCGCGTTGAGCCTGCAGGGCCAAAATGATATTTTCCCGCACGGTCGCAGCGCCGATGATCCCATCGGTCTTACGATCTTCGGGGCAATACCCGAAGCCGAGGCTGGCAGCGTTACGCGGCGTCCGGATGTTCACCGCACGCCCTTCGACTTTTACACTGCCGTTGTCGCGCGGTTTGATACCGAATATGAGCTGGGCCGTTTCGGTACGCCCCGATCCCAGCAGCCCGGCCAGCCCTACAATCTCACCCGGGCGAATCTGCAGATCAAAGGGCTCAACCATCCCGCGCCGCCCATAACCGCTGAATTCAACCAACGATGGCGCCTTTGAGGGTGTATGCTCGCTGCGTTTCAGTAATGACTCATCAAACGCGTGGCCGAGCATCATCTGTACCAGTTCCATACGCGGTAAGTCGGCGGTGGCTTTCGTTCCCACTAACTTGCCGTTGCGCAGTACGGTGATGCGATCGCTGATGCGGTAAACCTGATCGAGAAAATGGGTAACAAAGATCATTCCCATTCCCTGACTACGGAGCTGGCTGAGAATGTCCAGCAGCATGCTGACCTCTTTGGCATCCAGGCTGGCGGTTGGCTCATCAAGAATCAAGACTTTGGCGGACAGATCGACGGCCCGCGCGATAGCGATAATCTGCTGGATGGCAATGGAGTAATTACCCAGCGGCTGGCTGACGTCCAACTGCAGCCCATACCCCAGTAAAAGCTGCTGAGCCTGGCGCAGCAGTTTTTTTTGATCGATCAGGCCGAAGCGCGTGGGCTCTCGCCCGATGAACAGGTTGGCGGCCACCGAGATGTTCGCCAGCAGGTTAACTTCCTGATAAACCGTACCAATGCCCAGTGTCTGCGCCTGCGCGGTGCTCTGCGGGGCAATGGCGATGCCTTCCAGTAATACCTCGCCGGCGGAACGCTGATAAACCCCGGTCAACGCTTTGATCAGCGTGGATTTCCCCGCGCCATTTTCGCCCAGCAGCGCCATGATCTCTCCGCGCTGCAACGTGACATCAACCTGCTCCAGCGCTTTTACGCCAGGAAATTCAACGGATAATCCCTTAATCGTCAATAACGTCGTCTGAGAGTTAGCCATCTGCTGCTCCGCCGGTGAGTGGATTAATAGCCCATGCTTTTCTTCAGCTCGAACTCCTGTTTAGCCGTATCCGGTTGCAGCAGCTTGGACTCGGTCTGGATAAACTTCGGCGGCGGGGTACCGTCTTTTTTCATCGCCAGCAGCGCATCAAACGCCGGACCGGCCATATTCGGCGTTAGCTCGACCGTGGCATTGGCTTCACCGTTCATCATTGCCTTAAATATGTCAGGCACACCGTCGATAGAAACGATTTTGATCTGTGAGCCCGGCTTTAAACCCGCCTCTTTGATCGCCTGGATGGCGCCGATTGCCATGTCGTCGTTATGTGCATAAACGGCGCAAATATTTTTGCCGTTTTGCTCAGCCTTGATGAAGCTTTCCATCACTTCTTTACCTTTGCTGCGCGTAAAATCACCAGATTGCGAGCGGATGATCTTAACGTTGGCGGCGGAGGCTATGCCGTCAGCAAAACCTTTCTTACGGTTGAGGGCAACGCTGGCGCCCACGGTGCCCTGCAGCTCGACTACGTTGCAAGGCTTGCCGGCGACCTCTTTCACCAACCATTCTCCTGCGACTTTACCTTCGTGTACGCTGTCAGAAGCCACCGCCGCGGTATACAGCGAAGGGTCGTTTACCTCAATCATTCGGTCGAGCAGGAATACCGGGATCTTGGCTTCTTTGGCTTCCTGCAGCACAGGCGTCCAGCCGGTGGCGACAACCGGTGCAATGAAGATGGCGTCAACACCCTGAGCAATGAAAGATCTGACTGCTTTGATTTGGTTTTCCTGTTTTTGCTGCGCATCGGCGATTTTCAGCGTGATACCCCGCTTTTCCGCTTCCTGTTTCGAAACCTTGGTTTCCGCCGAACGCCAACCCGATTCGGAACCAATCTGTGAAAAGCCGACGACCAACGGTGCCGCCTGTCCCGTACCTACCAAAGCGCCAGTAATGGCGGCCGCTAACAGCAGACGTTTAACCATGTTGTTCTCCTCGCGTTGCCTTGGCATGGAACCACGCCGGGCAGGGATTATCGTTGTTGTGTATGCTGCATTTTTTCTGGTGAAGTGGGTGTCCTTAGGGTTGGACACACATTAGGTGTAGTCGAAAATCGGGCAGGAATAATGCGCGGCATCACATCACGGCAGAACAACCATTTTGTACATGGATCCAGCTAAAAATGTCTAAATTGGGAACGATTTCGGTGGGAGTTTTAAGCGATCTTTCAGGGGAATTAGGGGAGATGGGGAAATTTCACGCAAAAAAAAACCCTTCGCTTTCGCAAAGGGTTTCTAATATGGCAGGGGCGGAGAGACTCGAACTCGCGACACCCGGTTTTGGAGACCGGTGCTCTACCAACTGAGCTACGCCCCTAAATCTCGCTTAACATTATGCCCGCTAAGATAGCAGGCATAATTTAAATAAGTGGCGGAACGGACGGGGCTCGAACCCGCGACCCCCTGCGTGACAGGCAGGTATTCTAACCAACTGAACTACCGCTCCACCGATTCTTT